>CBDAMQ010000021.1:0-124562 GCA_965197275.1 Acidobacteriota bacterium | reverse complement strand
CGCCATCGGCGGGGCCGACGACGCGTCGTCCGAGTCAGCCACCATCGCGGTGATGCGACTGAGCGACGGGTCAGTAGCGCCGCTGCTGGAAGGGACGGCGCCAAGCTATCTGCCGACCGGTCACATTCTCTTCGCGCGCGCCGGCTCCCTGCTCGCGGCGCCGTTCGATCCGAAGTCGATGCAGCTCACCGGTCCGGCGGCGCTCGTTATCGAGGGAGTGGCGATGCGCCCCATCTCGGGCGTCGCCTACTACGCTGTCTCGGAGTCGGGAACGCTGGCGTACGTGTCCGGGCTCGGCGTGGCCTCGCGCGCGCTCGTCTGGGTCGATCGGGACGGAAGCGAGACGGGAATGTCCGTCGAACGGCGAGCATTCGAGACGCCACGCCTGTCGCCGGATGGCGCTCGCGTTGCGGTCACGATCCAGCCCGAAGGCGGCAATCCCGATGTCTGGGTGTTCGACATCGACCGCGGAACGACGACGCGCCTCACGTACGACGGCATGAACGGGTTTCCGGTCTGGACCCCGGACGGTAGGCGAATCGCTTTCACCTCGAACCGGGCCGGTGGCTTCGATCTCTACTGGAAGCTGGCCGACGGCAGTGTCGAGGCTGAGCTGCTGCATCGCAGCGGCAACCCGCTATTCCCCGACTCGTTCTCGGGTGACGGCGAGACGCTCGCGTACACCGAGGACAACCCGGAAACCGCGTCTGACCTTTGGGCGCTACAGATGGGCGGTGACCCCACGCCGGTGGTGCAGTTGCCGTTCACCGAAAGCGGCGGTGCCTTCTCGCCTGCCGGCCACTGGCTGGCCTACGTCTCCGATGAGTCCGGCCGCGACGAGATCTTCGTTCGTGGCTATCCTGAAGGTGGTCGCTGGCAGGTTTCGACCGACGGCGGCAACGAGCCCGTCTGGTCGGGTGACGGCAGCGAGTTCTTCTACCGCAGCGGCAACCGGATGATGGCTGTCGACTTGTCCGGTGGCAGCGAGCTGCAGGTGGGAACGCCCACCGAGTTGTTCTCCGGGCCCTACTCGGTCGGCGCCGGCTCGGCCAACTTCGCTGTGAACGGAGACGGCGGTCGTTTCCTGATGATCCGGAGCGAAGCTGCAAGCGCACCAACGCTGGTGAACGTCGTCGCCAACTGGTCCCTCGAGCTAGGTCGCACCGTTCAGGGCAGCGGGTCATAGTCGGTCTCGATGCGGCGACCGACGTCCTCGGCCAACCGTCAGATCCCCGCCCGCTCGACGAGCCCCCCTGCCTCGCGGTGCGCGTCACGCCGAATCTCCTCCTCGTCCCACAGGGCCAGGCGACCCTCTGACACTACCTGCTTGCCGGCCAGCCACACGGCGCGGATATCAGCGCTTCGACAGCAGTAGACCAGCGTTGACAGGGGGTCGGGAGCCGGCGTCGCATGCGTCCCGTCCAGGCTGACCAGGACAACGTTGGCCCTCGATCCAGCTACCAGCGATCCCATCTCCGATCCCCAGCCGAGCGCTGCGGCGCCGCGCCGCGTGGCCATGTCCAGCAGTGTCGAAGCAGACATCGCGAGCGGGCCGTGAACCGACTTCTGCAGCATTGTCGCCAGGCGCATCTCACGAAACATGTCGAGCGTGTTGTTACAGGCCGCCCCGTCGGCGCCGAGGCTCACGGACACGCCGCGCCCGATCAGCAGTGGCACGGGGGCGATTCCCGAGCCCAGCATGCAGTTGCTACTCGGACAGTGCAGGACGTGCGTGCCAGTGCGTGCCAGCGTCTCGACCTCGTCGTCGTCTACCCATATGCAATGAGCCATGCCGACATGCGAGCCGGCGATGCCGACGTCTTCGAGATAGCGAATGTTGCGCCGACCGGTGCGTTGCTCGACCAGCGTTACCTCGTCGCGGTTCTCCGACGCATGCGTGTGCACCCGCCACCCCCCGGCCGCCGCCAGCTCGCCCACCTGGCTCAAGCACGCATCCGTGCAACTCACGGCGAAGCGCGGGGCGAAGCATATTCGGACACGTCCGTGCGCCGTTCCGTCCCACCATTCGGCAAGATCGACTGCCTCGCGCAACGCTGTCTCGGTTCGCTGGAGCAGCCCGGGCGGGCAGGTCGCAGGGTCGTCCATCAGGCACTTGCCGGTAACGGCGAACATCCCCGATTCGACCAGCACCTCGATGACCGCGCCGGTGTGGTGCACCGACTCCATCGTCTGGATGGCAGTGGTACCGCTCAGCAGCAGCTCCGCCACCGCCAGGCGGGCGCTGGCCCGCATCGACTGGGGTGTGTGCGCCGCCTCGAGAGGCCAAATGCGCTCCCGCAACCACTTCAGCAGCGGCAGCTCGTCGGCGACACCGCGAAATAGCGTCTGGCATAGGTGCACATGCGTCTGCACGAATCCCGGCAACACAGCACAGCCACTGGCGTAGATGACGCGAGCCCCCTCGGGCGGATCATCGACCAGCCCGAGGCGCGTGATCCGTTCGCCCTCCATCAACAGATCGCCGGGCTCGGCGCGCACCCCGGTGTCGCCATCCGGGAGGATCAAGGTGCCGCCGCGAATCAGCGTGGCATAGGGTTCGGTGCTCACCGCCGGGCTCCTGCGGGTCTGGTGGCCTAGTAGTGGCCCGTAACAGATGATCGTTGCATGTCATGGTGGCGAAATGGGTCCGGATGCCAGGCGCACCGACGAACCGGTCGAATGACGGCTATCGATCGATAGCCGCCTCGAACTTGGCAACCAGGTGGCTGATCTCGAACATCGACTCCGGGGCGTGGGGTGCCGTGTCGAGGTGAACGACGAATTCCGCCAGGCGGGCGCCGTCGGCCACGGCGACGAGCACCGCAGCGAATGACGATGTCGTAGCGGCGACCGGCGCCGTCGGAGCGGTCACTGGGGTCTGGCGCGCCGGCTCAGGATCTCGCTGCTCGAGCTCGATTCGATACCCGGCGAGGCTGGCTTCCAGCACCGAGGCCAGCTCCGGCGAGCGGAAGATCGCCGATCGCAGCTCGCGCGCGACGGCTGTCAACGCACCTCCGCGCCCATCCTCGTCGGCGCTACGGGCCGGTTCGATCACCACCACACGTGGTGCCGCCAGGCGTCGCGAAAGGTCCGCCGGCTCGTCGGAATAGTGCCGCAGCTGTTTGAACATCTGCTCGATAAGGCGTTGGTCGTACCCTGCCTGGATAGCGGCGATGCCGTGCGCCCAGGCGATGTCGAAGACGGCCAGTTGCCAGCCCACGGTGGCGATGAGGTAGTGCAGCTCCGCCAGGCCGGGATTGAGCTCCGCGGCACGAAGAAACGAATCCTTGGCGCCGAAATCGTCGCCCAGCTGTACCTGCGTGCGACCGAGGTGGTAGTAGGCAGGCCAGTAGCGATCGTCACGGGCGAGGATGGCCTCCAGATCGATGAGCGCGCGGATCGCGTCGCCCTGCTCGAGCTTGGATACCGCCATGCGCAGTCGCGTGTCGAGTTCGGATTGCGCCGGCGCCATCGCCACGACCGCAAGCAGGCCGATCAAGAGTCTCGATCGCATTTCGACCCCCCCCCCCCCCTCCGGGTACCTAGCTTAGCAGGGCATCGGCGGTGCTTGGCACAGTCCTGGCCAGCGGCTGTGGCCAAGCCTAGCAAGGCCCGGCGGCACCCAGTCAGCCAACACCGAGCAAGTTCCGAGGCGTTTTGCCGCTCGAAAACCACGGTGCTATGCTTGCCGACTCGGTTCGAGCGTTTCTTCAGGTGCGCCCCTAGCTCAATTGGACAGAGCGTCTGGCTACGGACCAGGAGGTTGGAGGTTCGAGTCCTCCGGGGCGCGCCTCATTCTCCAGCAGACCGCGGGGAAGTCTGATGGTCTGCTCCGCATGACGAGCCCCCTCGACATCGACGCCTGGATGCGTCTGGCGATCGCCCAGGCCAACGAAGCTGCCGCCGAAGGCGAGGTGCCGGTCGGCGCCGTTCTGCTGCGAGGCGACGAACCGATCGCCATGGGCCACAACCGTACCGAGCAACTCGACGACCCCTCGGCGCACGCCGAGATCCTGGCGTTGCGCGAAGCCGGTCGTGTCGCCGGTGACTGGCGTCTCGACGGCTCGACGCTGGTAGTAACGCTGGAGCCTTGTCCCATGTGTCTCGGCGCCATCATCCTGGCCCGAGTCGAGCGCCTTGTTTATGGTGCGCCGGATCCGCGCGTCGGTGCCTGCGGCTCGGCGATGGAGCTCCCAGACCCGACGCTGGCGCCCCACCTGCGCGAGGTTCGGCACGCGACACACGCCGACGAGTGCGGCGAGATCCTGCGCGCCTTCTTCAGACAACTGCGCGACGGTGACGCGAGCACTGAGCTCGGCTAGCGACTACTGCTCCGTGCTCGCCGTGTCCTCGCCGGGACCGGTGATGAGGAACAGATCGTCGGTCGTGCCGCCGCGACCGTCGGGGCCATCTGAGGTCAGCGTGTACTCGTCCGCCTGCATCCGGTAGCGCAGACCGTTGCCCCACCCGTCGATGAAGCCGCTTTCGGGGGGAGAGTAATAGTCGGGAACAAGCTCGCGCAGACCGATCAGGTCCTCTAGCCGCGGATAAGCTCCCGTCTCGGCGCGGAATACAGCCAGCGCGTCGGAGACTTCCTGCATAAGCGCCAGCGAATCGCCGATCGAGTGCAACTGATCGGTGGTGTAGCTGTTGCCACCCATCTCGGCACCGTCCACCAGCCAAGCCGACTCGCCGGCCACCAGAAACAACGTGACGTCGGAGCCAGCATAGTCGGCTCGGGCGCGTAGGCTGCCCTCGGTTCTCTCGATACCGCGTACTTCGACCTGCCCCGCCGCACGCGGGAACGTTGCGTCCAGCAGCGCCTCGATCTCATCAGCGGTAGGGGTGCCAAGCTCCGCCGGCCCGCAGCCGAGCGCCGCCAGTGCAACGGACAACAGAAGCAATCGGCGGGCGCAGCAAGAAGAGTCGGACATCCGGTTTCCCTGACGGCGGGGGGCGAACGCGGGGCAACGTCCCCGGCTCGGCAACATTGTATGTCGCCGGCGTAGTCGACCCCAATCGCCGCGAACGGGCGGAACGACCAGCCGGCTAGAACGTCATCACCACCGAGCCGATGATCAACCTGTCGCTGCGTTCGACGATGAAGGGTGCGGGGGGATTGGTGGCGTTGCTATCGATAATCAGCACCGGCGGCACATTGTCGGTGCGCAGGATGCCGCTGAAGCGCAGCGCGAACATCTGGCTCATATGCGCGGTGATCGCAGCGCGACCATTGAACCGGTAGTCGGCTGTATGCTGCAGGTTGGTAAGAAACTCGCCCCCGATGGTCAAATGAGCTGTGGAAGAAAGTCCCATTCTGATGTCGAGCCCCAGCCGACCGGCCACGTAGGTGTCCTGCGGAGCCGAGACCTCAGTTTCGCGCGCCATGGCCACACCGGCCTCGCCCACGACCGCTGTGCGGGCGTTGTCGATGAAGCGCAGGCCGACACCGGCGTGGCCGGTAAGCCGATTGTCGATCCCGGCGGCGCGATCGCGAACCCAGTCGCCGCCGAGGTACCAAAAGACACCACCCATGAAATTTTGGCGATACTTGACGCCGAACTCGTAGCGCTGCGCTGTTGTCTCATCGGTGAGCGTCTCCCGCGCAGCTCCGTTTGGGCGGTTCGTCAGCGCGCGCTGCGTCGAGCTGGCGCGATAGATCTCCCCGAAGATAATGAGCTCCGAATAGTCTCCGTTGAAGATAAACCGATCGGTCACCGCCAGCGTTGTTCCCGAGCTGTTACCGGAAGCATCGACCAAGGCGAGCTGCGCTTCGTTCGTCCAGGCCTTCCCCGATGGTGCGCCGCCCGCATCTTGCGCCAGAGCCGGCGCAGACACTGACAGCATGCCAAGGAAACAAAGCGCTGCCGGACGGTTCCGCCGCGAGTCGAACATTCCCACCCCGTTCGTCGCGCCACGCCGGCTGCCCCCGCTGCCCGCGTCGCGAATGGTATCGACCGCCCCGTGTCTCAAAGGTTAGTAAGACCGACGAGCGGTGTCCAGGTGCATACGCTGTGTCCGGCGGTGACACTTCGCGTGCCAGAGCGCTCCAGTGGCCCTCGTTACGCAGGTTCATCGGGCTGGCGAGGCAACTTCCGCCAACCGCAGCGATTAGTGGCCTGTAACAGATGAACGTTGCCTATCGCAGATGGGATTTGCGGGTGAGATCCAGGCGCGGGGAGGAAGGCGATGCAGTGAGCATCGTCGAGGTGGCGCAACGCCGATATCGCCCGCAACTGCCCATCTGTCCGTAGGCCAATCAAGAGAACAGTGGCGCAATCGGCCCGTCTGTCCCGTTGCGCCTCCTCCAAGATGTGCCAACATCGTCTCGTCGGTGCACCTGGCATCCGGGCCCATTTCGCCACCACGATAAGCTACATTCATCTGTTACAGGCCACTAGAATCGGCGTCGCGCTCGCGCCCGGTCGAGCTTGCCTCGCGGAGCTTCCTGTTTTGCAGATCGGCACCCTTCTTTGCCTGCTGACGATTCCGTTCGCGGCGCTGAACTCTTTGCACCACGCGTTCGCCCGCCTGCCAGCGGCTAACCGAGGACGCATCCACGCCGTGAACCTGTTTTTCGCAATCGCGTTCTTCGGGCTGGCGACCGCCGGACAGGACAACCCCGCAGGTGCCGGAGCCGGCACACTATTGTTCGCACGCTTGTGGTCGCCCATCATCTATTTCTGGTGGGCCTACGCCTGGGCCGGTCACACTCTGCACCTCATCCATCCGCCCCAGTTCTCGTACGACCGGCCGCTGATCGACATCGAGCAGTGCTGGTTTGGCAACCCCAGCGCCTGGCTGGCGCGCGATCGACCAGCGTGGCTGACCGAGCTGATGAACATCTCGTACTGGCTATATCTGCTCTACACGCCGGTGCTCGGCATCGCGCTCTACGCCGCCGGGGACTTTCGTCGCTTCGAGGCGATGGGACTGGCCGTGTGCCTGGGGTACGCGATCAGCTATACGGCATATCCGTGGGTTCCGCTCTGGGGGCCCCGCTGGGCTCTGGTCTCGGAGGGCCTACTACCCGAGACCGAGCGTCGGTTGCCCGGATACGTGATCACCAACTGGACGAACCGCGTAATGTGGAGCTCGACGGCGCACAAGGGGGGAGCCATGCCGAGCGCCCACAGCTCGACCTGCATCGTCTTCATGGTCTGGTGCTGGCGCATCTGGGGGGAGGGCGGCGCGATCGTCGGCGTCGTGATCGGCGGGCTGATGTTCGTAAGCACCGTTTACGGACGCTACCACTACGTGGTCGACGTGCTAGCGGGCGTGCTCGTCGGGCTGGTGTCGCTCGGGGTCGCAGATCTGCTGGTGCTGTAGCTACAGGGTCGCGATCAGCAGCAGGAAAAGGGCAGTGTTGATTGCGTGGCTGGCAAAGCACAACGGACATCGCACGCGCAGCACGTAGATGAGCGAGTACGACAGGTACGCCGCCAGCACCACCGTCGCGGCGGCCAGCAGGAGGTACCCGTAAACCCACGGCGGCCGCAGGGCGGCACCGCGCAACACGCCGACTAGCAGCGCCAGATAGTAGACCTGCCCCAGCAACGAGTTAGGTACCCCCAACAACCGCGCCTGCGGGGTGAATATCACCGCCGCACAAGTGCCCTCGTCGAGGCGACAGACCGGTGGAATCCAGCCAGGGTCCGAACGCATCCAGCGATACCCCACCGCGGTGAAGTACGTGGACACCAACAGGCCGATCAGCGCCAAGACCAAAAACAGTGATTCGAACATGGCTTCACGCAGCCTAGTATTGATGCGAATGGAACGCTTCCGACTGGAGAGGAGCCCTTGAGTTTTAGTGTCCCCCGTCCCTGGCTGCCGGTGGCGACAATCGCGCTGGCGTTGGGCTCAGGATCATGTGCTCCGGAGCCTTCGGGCACGGTCCAGGTCATTGACAGCAACACCATCGCGTTTCCCGCCACGGTCCAATCGAGTGCTTTCGGCGAGAGTGACATGGCCGGCTACCACCTCGTTGTGTGGCGCGGCGGCGGCGCCACCGACCACGCGCTCTTTCTCGCCGCCGTCACCGACGTTCAGGTTATCGATGCGCTCGAGTCGCTCGGAGCCATGCCGGGCAACGCGCTGATGATCGATGCGTGGGAGCAGCGCTACGAAAGCGGCTCTCTGGCGCCCGATCGAACGATCGAGGGTCCGCAAGTGGAGATCGATTTCCTGGTGGCGGGAACTGAGGGCCCGTTGGCGCTTGATGACGTCCTCGAAGACGCGGGAGAGCGTGGTTTCGACATGCGCTTCGGCGGCCATCGCGCCAACATCGATGCCTGGCACTCCGGATGTGTCGTTTGCCTGTACTCGTGCCCCGGTAGCAAGGTCGGCAACGCGCGGTACACGGTGCGCGACTTCGTGGCGGGAGGACCGCATTTCACCGTCCGCCCGGGCGTGTTGCCTGCCGACGGAACGGAGGTTACGGTCCGACTACGGTTGATCGAGGGGGGGGCCTCATGAAGCTACTGGGTCGAGTCGTCCTGTGGCTGGGTATCGGGCTGATGCTGGCGACGGTGTTCAGCTGCGCAGCGTCGCCGGTGCGCTGGTTTCTGAAGGATGTTTCGCCGTGGCGCGTTCTGGTGGTCGACAAGACCGTGCCGCACCCCGACTATCGAGAGCATGCGGCGCTGTTTTGGGTGCTGCGTCACGACAAGGTGACGCATCCTGGCGGCACGCGTGGATGGCGGTTGGATCGCGACTACATCGGCTTCAACCCGGATCCCGACGATACCGTGAGCCACGGCACCGGGCGGGATCTGGTGCCGCGCGATCTCGACGGCGCCAACTTGCTCTACCTCGCCGACAGCTACGGCGTCTATCACGGTGACTATGAAAGCGAGCGCCCCAGCATGGCCGGGCTCGACTACTCGGCACTGATCTACGGTGGACTGAAGGACGCCGAGGTCGACGCGATCGAGAGCTTCGGCGCAGCCGGTGGCCACTTCGTTGCCGAATTCAACACCTTCGCCTCACCGACTTCGGGCAAGTCGCGGGGCCGGCTGGAGGATCTCCTCGGTCTCGATTGGACCGGCTGGACAGGTCGGTATTTTCGCGACCTGTCCGAGGAGACCGAAGTGCCGGTCTGGGCATATCGGAACTGGAGGGAACACTATGAGGTTGATTGGGACTTCGAGGGACCAGGCTACCTCCTGGTGCACGAAGATACGCGCCTGTTCGTGCTCCGCCTCGGGCTCGAGATCAACGCGCCGGGCTTGACGATCGAGCAGCGCGAAGGCGGCCAGATCACTCGCGACGTGAACTACGGTATGCGTTTCAACTACTGGTTCGACATCGTCTCGGCGCGACCCGGGACGAGCGTGCCGGCGGTGTTCAGCCTGGCGGTCAACGACCCTGGCCGCCGCACCCTCGAGCGGTTCGGGGTTCCGGCGACCTTCCCGGCCGTCGCGGTCGCGTCGCAGGATCCCTTGCGCGTGTACTTTGCTGGCGATTTCTCGGACTCGGTCGGTACGCTCGGGCCCTACTGGGCCGAGGGGCTACCGTGGTTGAACCAGCGAATCGTCGGGGTTTGGTTCCCCCGCGGCGCCGATCAGGAGCCCTTCTACTGGGGCTTCTACATCCCGATGCTGCGCGGCATGCTTTCCAGCATCAGCCCGTGACACCGCGCCGCCGGCTCAGCGTTCCTGCATCCGGCGCACCGTCTGCATCACGAACTTGCGCGGCGCACATCAAATCGACATCGCCATCAAGCGATTCTTGAGTCCGGGTATGAAGACACGGAGCCCTTGCCACAGCGCCGCGTACCCGGCCGCAGCCACGGTGGCCGCATCCGGCACCCCGGCCTCCACCGGAAGATCGTCACGGCGATTGGACACGGCACGGAACTCCGTCAGCGTGGGGCCGGGACAGAAGGCGTTGACGCTAATGCCGGAGTTGCGCAACTCCTCGCCGAGGGCCTCGCTGAAGTGGAGAACGAAGGCCTTGGAGGCAAAGTAGACGCTCATCAGCGGCCCGGGTTGGAAGGCGGCAGTCGAGGCCACGTTCATGATCCAGCCCTGGCGGCGCTGCCGCATCGCTGGAAGGAACAAGCCGGTGAGCTCGACCAGGGCGCTGACGTTCACCTGGATCATCTCGAGCTGGCGATCCAGATCGGCGTCGGCGAAGCTCCCCGACCAGCCGAAGCCGGCGTTGTTCACCAACGCATCGACCTGCAGACCCTGCAACCGAACCACATCGTATAAGGACCGCGCACCGCCCTCGGAGGCCAGGTCCGCGACTACGACAGCGGTCTTCACTCCGTGCGCGTCGGACAGCTCGGTCGCCAGCTCACGCAGCCGATCCCGGCGCCGCGCGGTGAGCACCACATCGTGGCCATCGGCGGCAAACAGCCTCGCCATTTCCAGCCCGATACCGCTCGAGGCCCCCGTAACAAGCGCCGTGATCTTGTCCATCGTCATCCCTCCCCAGTCGGGTCCCCGAGTACCCGGGCATCGTCTCACCCCCGGGATTCGCGACATCGGCTCGCCTATAATCGCGGCGGTTGCGAGCCTGCAAACCCAACGGAGCGGCGCATGATCCGGCCACCTCGAATCGCTCTCGTGATCGCATGTGCGATCACCGCCGTGCTCTTCACCAGCGGCGATGGCAACGCCCAGTTTGCCACCCGTGCGGTCAGGCTTACCGACTACTACGAGCTCGTCGGTGTCGGCAGCCCAGCCATGTCACCCGACGGGGGCACCGTGGCGTTCGTTCGCACGGAGGTCGTCGAAGCCGACAACGCGCGCCGCAGCGAGCTCTGGCTCGCAGATTCGCGCGACATCACCCCACCCCGCCGCCTCGCCAGCGCGGCGTTCAACGCCACCAGTCCGGTCTGGAGCCCGGATGGACGGCTGCTTGCGTTCACCTCCCCGCGTGGATCGGCACAGGAGGTACCCGGCGGCATCTGGTTCCTCGACATGCAGCAAGGCGGCGAGGCTTTTCAGATCGCAGGCGTCGAGGGCAGCCCGGTGTTCAGCCCTGACGGACGCTGGATCGCCTTCACGCGGGCGACAGCGCCAACCGGCGAGGCGGCGGCACGAACGCGCGCGGGGCGCAACAGCTACGAGCGGGCTACCGAGCTCGAGCAGCAACTGCGCGACCGTTTCCGCGGCCTGATCTACGACTGGATGCAGTATCGGTTCGACCGCCGCGGCTACCTCACCGATCCTGCCGATCCGCTCGCCTCACCGCCGCGCGAGCTTTACGTTGTGCCGCGCGCCGGTGGGCCGTCGCGTCAGCTGACGCGGATGGGTGTCGATGTAGCCGACGTCGTTTGGCACCCGGACAACGGCCGTGTCGTGTTCTCTGCCGACGAGCATCAGCGAGACGAGTTCACCTACCCGCGCCAAGATCTGTGGACCGTCGACCTGGTGGGCACCGTCGAGCGACTCACCGACGACGGGTTCGTCAACAACCGGCCGCGATGGAGCCCGGACGGATCCACGGTGGTCTATCGCGGCGCTGAAGGGCTCGACGCGGTGATCGAGGCGGCGCGCGGCCATGGCGCGCCGACCGACCTGTTGGCGCTCGATGTCACCAGCGGCGAGACGCGGAACCTGACCGCTTCGTGGGACCTCCGGCCTGGGGCCCATGAAGTCGGGGCCGACGGCGCGGTGCGCTTCAGCGGTGGCATCGGCGGGCAGAGCCACCTTTTTTCGGTGCCCGTTGCCGGTGGGGCTGTCATGCAGCTCACCGAGGGACGCCGCTGGATCTCGGGTCTCAGCTTCGCCGCTGACCCGCGCACCTTCGCTTACACGGCAACGACCAGCACATCGCCGCCGGAGCTACATATCACCACGCCGGATGGCGACGAAACCCAACTCACGCGGTTCAACGAATTGCTGATATCGAACACCGCGCCGCGCGTCGCCCGGCCGATCGCGTATCCCAGCGCCGACGGCACTGCTATCGAAGGCTGGGTCATCCTGCCACCTGGCTACAGGCCGGACGGAGGACCCTACCCGCTCATCCTGAATATCCACGGCGGGCCGCACGGTGCCTTCGGCGAGCGCTACTCGCTCGAGTTTCAGCTTTGGGCGAAAGAAGGCTACGTGGTCCTTTACACCAACCCGCGCGGCTCCAGCGGTTACGGCGAGGACTTTCTGTGGGCGACGTGGGGCGGCTGGGGCAAGCTCGACACCGAGGACGTAATGGCGGGGGTTGACCACACGATCGCGAACTTCGCCATTGACGAGCAGCACCTGGGGGTGTCCGGCTACTCGTACGGCGGCTTCTTGACCAACTGGATCATCACCCACTCGGATCGCTTCGCCGCAGCGATTTCCGGCGCCGGGATTTCCAATTGGATCAGCGACTATGGCACCGCCGACATTCCACGCACCAAGGAGACGGAATTCTACGGACCCCCGTGGAAAGAGCGCAGCAGCGAAATACTGTGGGAGCAGTCGCCGATCAAGCACGCCGACGGCGTGTCGACACCGACGATGATCATTCACGGCGAGAGCGACTACCGCGTACCGATCGAACAGGGCGAGCAGATGTACACAGCGCTGCGCAAACAGCAGGTACCCGCCCGTATGGTCCGCTACCCCGACTCGTACCATGGCGGCTGGCGGCCGTGGGACATGGTGCACCGCTATTCCGAGGAGCTGAAATGGTGGCGCGAGCACCTGCAAGACTAGTCGGCCCAGGTCACTATCGCCGAGCGCGCTGCTGTCCCTTGCTCGTGCGGCGGCGCTTTCGCTTGCTGTGGGCTTCGCACCGCCCCTCATCGACCTACTCGACGCGGCCGGCCCGCTACCGGCCAGAGGCGAGCGACCTGTTGGGGCCCTCGGGGCGGCGCCAACGACTCAGCTACCACCGCGTCAGTTCACTGACGCCTACGGTGCGCCGATGCCGTTCGAGTCCGATGCCGAGATGATGGAGTTCCTGCGCTCCGCCGAGGTCGTCTCGCAGAGCCGCTACGATGAGGGTGGCCGACCGATTGCCTTCGACGACACTTCCGAGTTCGGCCGCGGAACCTACCTGATCCGACTTCGGCAGGACGACCTGGAGCTCGAGGCAGTGTTCCGCAGTATTGAGGACCGGCTCGGCGTGGCGCGCTTCGCGGACGGGAGCACCGAGGTTCATTTTCGCGACAGCGGCCTGTTCGAGTGCGCCGCATACGAGCTCAGCACCTTGCTCGGACTGCATCAGGTTCCGCCAGCGGTACGGCGCCAGATCGGCCCGGTCGAGGGGAGTTTGCAGATCGTCGTCGGCGGGTCGTTCAACGAATCCGATCGGGCGACGCGCGAGCTCGCCGATCCTTCCTCGCAGCGGTGGAACAAGCAGCTCGCGACGATGAACACGTTCGACGCGCTGATCGCGAATGGTGACCGCAACCGGAGTAACTTGCTGTACGACGCCACCTGGCGCGTGTGGCTAACGGACCACTCTCGGGCCTTCCGGGTGTCCACACGCCTCGACGAGGCGCCGTTGCAGGCGATCGAGCGGGCCTTCTGGACCAATCTGGGCGCGCTGGCGCCGGAGACGATCCGTGCCGCTCTGGGCGACTTCCTGAGCGCCAGCGAGTTGAACGCGCTGATCGAGCGCCGCGACCGACTGGTGGCGCACTTCGGGTCACTGATCGAACAACGCGGCGAGCAGATGGTGGTGTTCGGCTACTGAGCCCGACCCGCTCTACTCCCGTGGCCTCAACCGCACTGCCCACAGGCCCGAGTTGTAGTCGGAAAAGAAGATGTTGCCCTTGAATGGCTGCGCTCCCCAGACCTGTGGCGCGTTCGGCACGAAGCCGTCCGGGTCGTAGGGAAGGAAACGCGCTATCTCCCGGCCCTGCCTATACAGATCGCCGCGCAGCTCACCGGACACATCAACCACACGCAGCCCGCCGTTGTAGAACGCCACGTACATCACTTCGTTCTCGACCCAGATGTTGTGGCTGCCAGCCTCGGGCACCTCGTAGCGTGCCACCAACTCGGGCTCGTCAGCCGAGCCGGGCTCCCATTCGAGGATATGCACCCAACCGCGCCAACGATCGGGCTCACCTTCATATCCCGGCGTGCCGGCACCGCGCTCCGGCTCGGGCGAGAAGCGCCCGGAGCGCGCTGCTTCGTCACCGGCGAAGATGTAGTGCTTGCCGGTTGTTGGGCTGCGGTACGGAAAAACGGCGTGGTTCCAGCCGGAGCGAAACGGCGATTTGCCGATCATGACCGGTGATCGCGGCGAGCCGCCGCGTCCCCCACCACCGACATCGACCATCACCACCCCGTCGTTCCAGTTCGACGAGTAGACAATGCCGTCCTCAACCCAGAGGTCGTGGATCGAGCGATCCGGGTTGGGTAGCTCGAAGCGGCCGACACGATGGGGTGCGGTCGGATCCTCGATGCTGATGATGTCGTAGCGTTGGCCGGCCGACAGGGCGTAGACATGATCCTCGTAAACGAACAGGTTGTGAACACCGCCGGTCAACTCGTCGTCGTAGCTGGAGAGAACCTCGACGCCGTCGCGCGGTGACGAGACGTCGAGAACGACGATTCCGTTGCGCCGGTCAGATGCCCCCTCACGGCTGATGACGGCGATCTTGCCGTCGGCGGACACCTTGAGGTCGTTGACGTTACGAGCGTCGACCTTGACGGTGTCGACGATCTCCATCGCCGCCGGGTCCGACACATCCCAGACCAACGCCAACCCGCCGCCACGGTGAGTACCGGTGATCGCATAGTCGCCGTCGGCCCCTTCCCAGATCCATAGATCGGAGGTCGCGGAGTCCTTGACACGGCCGTGGCCAACGAGCTCGATCTGCCGTTGCGATTTACGCTCCGAAACCGATATCACTTGGCGAGCGCTGAGGTGGCCGCTGGTGGCGACGAGGGTGTACTCGCCGGGCACGTCGGCGACGAACAGGCCCTCGTCCGACACCAGCCCGGAGCTCGGTCCGCCGGACTGGTACGGATCGACCCGGGCGTTGAAGCTGAACGTGACCGGCGCCCCCTCGACCACCTGATCGTGATCGTCGAGCACGCGGGCCTGCAGGCGCACGACGTCACCCGTACGGACGCGCTGCGCATCGACCGCCAGGGTGAGGCGCTGGAATGAGTTCGCCTCGACACGGACGTCGAGCGCTGCCGCGGCGTCGTCGGCCATCGCCGTAATCGTCGCCTGACCCGCCGACAACAGGCGCATGTTTCCGAGCGCGTCAACTACCGCCACCGAGCCATCGCTGCTGCGAAAACTGCCCGCAACATCGTCGCGAACAGCACCCGTGGGATCGCGGAAGCGGGTTTGCAACCGCACCTCCGTGCCGGCAATGAACCGCGTCGGTGGGTCGACGAACGATATCTCGGTCACCTGCGGCTTGGCGATGCGCAGGGCAATCTCGCGTTCGATGAACTGGTCGTCGCCGGTCGGGACCCGCACAAGCACGGCGTATTCGCCAGGCCTGGAGGCCGACACCAGCCCGTCGGGAGACACCTTGAACAGGTTGAATCCCCAGGTGCGCAGGCCGAGGTTCCAGAACTGGCCCCACACCGGGAGGTAGATGACGGGCGCATCCTCGATCGGGTCACCGGAGGCGTCGCGGACGATCACCTCCAGCTGCACGCTGTCCCCCACCTCGAGGTCGAGCTCGACCGGAGTTATCTCGATCGAGGCCGGCAACAGCTCCTGACCAAGCACCGGCGAGGCACCGATGATTGAGACCAGCGTCAACGAGACGGTCCAGCGTAGCGCGCGTGTCATGGGTGTTTTCCTGTCTGGCTGAAGGCCGTACCTGACGGCCTGCGGGCCGTTCATGCGAGATACGAAAATGCGCCCCGATGCTATCCTAGGCGGGCTCGACCGCCAGTCCGGAGGGGTAGCGAAGTCCGGCCGTAACGCGCTCGACTCGAAATCGAGTTGTCGGGGTAAAAACTCGGCACGTGGGTTCGAATCCCACCCCCTCCGCCTTCCTTACGCCCCCATAGCGGCGCTTCGCCTATTTGACAGAGCGTTGACCGAGCCCCTGGACCCCCGTGGGACAATCCCCATCATGGGAGGCTCCATGCACATCCCGAAATCGAGTTCGCTCGGCTGGTCCGGCATTCGGTGGACCTCGCGGGCGGGCCTCGGACTGCTCGCAGCGTTCATGCTGCCCATCCTCATCCTGGCGGTGGTCAGCATCGTGTCGATCGGTCAGCGCGCCGCCACCCGGCAGTTGCTGGTAGAGGAACGCTACGTCCGCATCGCCGACCTCGTTACCACGAAGCTCGACGAGACCATGGCGGAGTGGGAGCGCGAGCTGCTCGCCGAGCTGGAGGAGGGCCCCTGGACGGAGAAGAACCTCATCCAGCGACTACACCAGGCCGAGCTCACGTTCCCGGCATTGCGCCCCATGCTGATGCTGGCCCCAGACGGGCGCATCGTCTACCCGGTGCGGGCAAGCGACCCCAACGTCGTCCCGACTTTCTCCGCCGACCTGGCCCGAATTCTGCTGCCCACTGACGACTCCTCGGTATGGCTCTTCGATCGTGGCCAGGAGGCCGAGCTGTGGACCCGAGACCTGAGGCTGGCAGAACGGATGTATCGCCGCGCCGTAGGGGCAGCAGTGACGCGCACCGATCGCGTACGAGCGCTCAACGCGCTGGCGCGCACGCAACGGAAGGTCGGACGCTCGACGGAGGCGGTAGAAACCTATTCGCGCATTGTGCAGATCGCGGATCCGTTCGACGCGGAGCTCTCCCGTTGGGCGGTGGTGGCGCGGCTGCAGGGCAGCGACGCGTTGAACGACAGCGGCGATCTGGCCGCAGCTTGCGATAGCACGTTCAAGGCGCTCGAGTTCCTGATCGAGCATCGCTTCAACCTCGATGCCGACGTCTACGACTTCTATCGCGCCGAGGTCGAAGAGGCTCTGCGAGCGCACGATCTTAGCGATCAGCAGATCCAAAAGCTCGACAAGATCGTGGCGAGCGATCGCGAGCTCGAGAACGTCGATTCATCGCTTACCGTGTTGGTTCGACAAGCGTCGCAACTAGAGGCAGTTGCCGCTTCGACCGGGCTCGGCAAGCGCGCCCTGCGATCAATCTCCAACAACGACATCGCCAGCGACCCGCGCGACGGACGCGACGCCACGGAGTGGCGCACCAGCTACCTGAACCTTCAGGCAGACGTGAGCGGCGCCACGGTGTTCGCCGAGCGCGGAGAGAGCGGTTGGCGCCTGATCCGGCGATGGCGACCCGACAGCGTCAAGAGGCTGCTGGCCTACCTGTTGGAACAGGACGGTCCCTGGCGCGGGCACGGCGTCGCGTTGCTGGATTCGACCAACGAGATTGTGTTCGCCACCACCAGCAATCCGTCAGAGGACCGGGTCACGGCGCGGATCGATCTCGTAGCCTTGCCCGGATGGCATCTTGCAGCATTCCCACGCGCTGGCACGCTGGCGGCCGTGGGGCAACGCGACGTGATGGACTACGCTGTTCTGCTGATGGCGGCTTTTCTGGCTGTTGTCGGAGGGCTGGTGCTCGCCACTCGGACCATCTCACGCGAGGTGGCGCTGGCTGGAGCCCGCTCTGATTTCGTGTCGAACGTGTCGCACGAGCTCAAAACGCCTCTTTCGCTCATCCGTATGTTTGCCGAGAACCTCCGTGCCGGCTGGGTGCCTGAGTCCAAGAAGCCGGAGTACTACCAGGTCATGCTCGGTGAGAGTGAGCGACTCTCCGGCGTCATCGAGAACGTGCTCGATTTCTCGCGCATCGAGTCGGGCCGTCGCGACTTCCGTTTTCGACCCGATGATCTGGGTCGCCTGCTCGGCGACATCATCGAGCGCTACCGCTACTCCTTCGAGACCGCCGGCATCGAGCTCGAGGTCGACCTGCCGCGGGCACCACTGGTCGTTCGCGTCGATCGCGAGGGCATCGCACAGGTCCTCGTGAACCTGTTGTCGAACGCCGCCAAGTACATCGGCGACGGCGACAAGCACGTCGCGGTCAAGCTCACCGCCGACGAAGAGCAGGTGCAAATCGATGTCTCCGACACCGGCGTCGGCATGAGCGACGAGGCGGTAGAGCAGATCTTCGACCCGTTCTGCCGGATCGACAATCCCGAGGTAAATTCGGTTGCTGGTAGCGGTATCGGGCTGACGATCGTTCGCCATATCGTCGATGCGCACCGCGGCCATATCAACGTCGCCAGCAAGCCGAATCGCGGTACGACTTTCACGGTCGTCCTGCCTCGCGACGCTGAGACACGATCGCGCCGGCGAACGACAGGCATGGAGATCGACGAGCATACGAGCGGGGAAGAGCCTGGTGAGTGAACGCCGAGCGACGGTTCTGGTAATCGAGGACGAGCCGCATTTGGTCAGCGGGCTGCGTGACGCCCTTGAGCATCACGGGTTTGCGGTAATGGCGGCACCGGATGGTGAGCTGGGAATCGAGCTCGCGCTCACCGGCCGTGCCGACCTGATCCTCCTTGACGTCATGCTGCCGAAGGTCGATGGCATCCAGGTCTGTCGGGAGCTGCGCCAACGAGGTATCCGGACGCCGGTGATCATGCTCACCGCGAAGTCGCAGGAGGGGGACAAGGTCGAGGGGCTGGATACCGGCGCCGATGACTATGTCACCAAGCCGTTCAGCGTCAAGGAGCTGCTGGCGCGGGTGCGGGCACACTTGCGTCGGGCGGACAGCGACAACGGTGGCGCCGAGCGCGTCGAGATCGGCGAAGCGGTGGTCGATTTCGGCCAGTACGTGGTGTTCAGGGGCTCCGAGCAGCACGACCTCACAGACCGTGAGGTGGCCATGCTGCGCCTGATGATCGAGCACCCGCACGAGGTAATCACCCGCGATCGGCTGCTGGACGACGTATGGGGGCTCAACGCCTATCCGACGACGCGAACGATCGACACCTTCATGTATCGACTGCGCCAGAAGCTCGAACCCGACTCGCAGAACCCACGCCATCTGCTGACGGTGCGCGGCGCCGGCTACAAGTTCATTCCATGAAACCGAGCCGCCGCCGGCGCCGGCCTCCTTGGCTGCGGCGGACGATCATCGCACTAGGAGCGACGCTTTGCGGCGCCATGTCCGGCGCTCACGCGGAAGTCGCCGGCACCCCGACACAGCAGGCAGCCGACACCGCCCGACAGTTGCTGCAGCGCGCAATCCATCTCGAGGAGGCCGTCGGGGACCCCGGAGCCGCCATCGCGACCTATGAGCTGGCGCTGGCGGCGCGCGATGCTGATGCACCGCTGGCAGCGGTGGCCGAGTTTCGTCTCGCGGTGCTGCTATCGCGCGTGGGCCGCGTAGAAGAGGCTCTGGCGCACCACCGAAGGGTGGTCACCGATTACGCCAACGACCCTCGACTCGACGAGCTCGTGCGCCTTGCACGTGCGGCGCTCGGCGACGAGATGCGCATCGGCGTTGGCAACTCGATGGTGGCACGTCGGCTGCTGGAAGGCTCCGAGGCGTACGCTTTCGGCGCCTTGGCCCCGGACGGGAGCTTCATCGCGTTCGTAGACTCGGCCTCGGGAAGCCTAGCGGTACACGACCTCGACAGGGGTTCTCAACGCGCCGTTACCGACCTGGGTAGCACGCTGCAGAGCAACACGTGGCGCTCGAGCGTCGTATCGCCGGACGGTCGCAACATCGCCTACGCCCGACGCACCGAACTCGGCTTCGAGATTCGCATCGTCGCCGCCGACGGATCCGAGGAGCGGACGGTCCTGGCCGAGTGGACTCGGCCTCGACACGTGGAGCTCGAGAGCTGGTCGACGGACGGCGATGATCTGTTGGCCGTCGTCTACGTCGACGAGTCGACCCATGAGCTGGCATTGATATCGACCCAGGACGGCACCATCCGTGTGGTGACCGAGCTCGGGCCCACGGCTCCGGAGATCGCACGGCTGTCGCCTGACGGGCGCTGGATCGCCTATCACCACCTCGACGAGGGCGGCACCCACGACATCCTGTTGATCGCTAGCAACGGCTCGGTGACCACGAAGCTCGTGGACCATCCCGCCAACGACTTGCTACCGATCTGGACTACCGACGGCCGGCACGTGCTGTTCGTAAGCGACCGAACCGGCACCCTGGCGGCTTGGATTGTCGAGGTGGACAACGACGGACGCCGGCGCAACGAGCCGCAGCTCATTAAACCCGATTTCGGGCGCAGCATTCCGCTGGGCTTCGCCGATCACGGGGCGCTGGTATACGCACAGCAGATAAGCCTCGACGACATCTACACCGCAACCATCAATCCGCAAACTGGCGCGATCGGCGAGCGCGTCGCCATCGGCGGCCGGTTCGTGGGCGTTAACCGGGCACCGGCGCTGTCCGTCGACGGCCGGCGCATGGTCTATCTGTCGGATCGTGGAATGCTCCCGGCAGGCTTGGGGCCCACGATTCTCGTTGTCCGCGACCTCGAGACCGGCCAGGAGCACTCTCCGGCACCCGCCCTGCGCACCGTGCTGACGCCGCGCTGGCATCCTGACGGGACCAATCTGGTGGTGGAGGCGCTCGATCCCGACAATCGCTGGGGCATCTACACGATCAACGCTGACACCGCAGCCGTCGAGGCTATGGTCACGTGGGACCGCGCCAGCTGTGGTTGTTCCGCCGCCCCGGCAGTATCGCCGGACGGCGGCCTGCTGGCCTACTACCGCCCACAGGAGCGCGAGGGCAAGGGTGACCTGGTACTACGCAACATCGGCAGCCGAGAGGAAACAGTGATGATGCTCGGCGCGGCCGCCGCGGACATACGGGCGCTGTCGTTCGCTCCGGACGGCACGACGCTGGCCACCGCCACCCGCCGCATCGACGCCGACGCTGACGAGCCGGGGAGCTGGATCCTCGAGTTCATCAGCCTGACGACCGGGGAGCGACGCGACATTACCGCGCTGGGGACCAGTCAGCAGGGAGTCGACCTCATCGGATGGACCAACGACGGCACCGGCGCCCTGTACGTCCGTGCCGACGACGACCGGCACTCGCTCGGTTGGGCGGGTATGGACGGAGCGACCCGCATCCTCTTGGAGGATTTGCCACGCGATTTGCGAGACATCCGGCTGCATCCGCGCTACGACCGCCTGGTGTTCTCTGCCGGCCAGCACCGAGCCGAGATCTGGATGCTGGAGAACCCTCTGGCGGCCATCAACGCTCCTCGCTAGGGTTTCGGCGGGGCCACCCTCCGCCTGCCCCGGGGAACCGCCGTCATATGAACTCGCCTCCGGCGCGACGTATCGGCGTATGGGGCAGCCGTGTCGACGATCCACCACGGCAGCCTCCTAATGGCTATTGCTCGCGGTTGACCACCGCCCTCCCGAGGTCCCCGGGGCTGGCGAGCTTCGAAGGAGGAGGTCCGGAATGGCCCAGATGAAACAAATGTCAGGCGGCTTCAACGGCCCGCGCACACCCGGCCTGCGCGAGAAGGTGCGGAATCTGCCACGCGGTCTGTTCCGCGACCGCACCGTGCGCCTGCCGCGCAGCGTCCGCGCCGAGCTGGGGCGGGTCGCGGCGGCCACTCGCCAGGTTGAGGACGGCGAGCTCAAGGCAGCCAGCAAGGTCAGCCGCACGTTGGTGCACCGGGCCACGATGGGACCGACGAGCGCCGAGTACGCGCGCATCGACGCGATCGGCTACGACGCCTATCTCGACGAACAGCTCGACTATCAGGCGCTCGACAACAGCGAGCTCGAGGACGCCTTGGCGGAAGAACTTCCGACCCTGACGATGTCGCCGGCACAGCTCCTGGAGGATTATTTCAACAACCCGATCATTCCGGTGATCGAGCTGTGGACGGCGACGGTATATCGAGCCGCGTATAGCCCCCGCCAGCTGTACGAGCGCATGGTCGTGTTCTGGACGGATCACTTCAACATCGACATCTTCGCGCAGCCGCAGCCGTTGCTGAAGCCGATCGACGATCGCGATGTCATCCGTCAACGTGCACTGGGCAACTTCGGCGAGCTGTTGTCGGCGAGCGCCCACAGCCCATCGATGCTCGTCTATCTGACCAACGATACCAACCGGGTCGGAGCCCCGAACGAGAACTACGCCCGCGAGCTCATGGAGCTGCACACCATGGGGGCCGACAACGGCTACACCGAGGAAACCGTCAAGGAAGTGGCTCGTTGCTTCACCGGCTGGACGTGGGCTTTCGGAATCCGGAGCCCCGGCGTCCCGGGCACATTCCGCTTCGACGCCCGCAACCACGACAATGGCAAGAAGAAAGTCCTCGGCAAGACCATCTCCGCCGGAGGCGGCATCAACGACGGGGAGCAGGTGATCGATCTTCTGGTCGACCGCAAGGAGACTCGCGCCTATTTCGCCGAGAAGATGCTGCGCTACCTGTGGGGCTACGAGCCCCGGAAGACTGCCATCAACAAGGTCAAGACGAGCTACAAACAGACCGGCGGCGACATCCGTGACATGGTGCGCACTGCCCTGTCCCGAACACGCATGCAGTCGGCGACGACCAAGCTGAAGCGCCCGTTTCATCTGGCCGTGTCGGCAATCCGTGCCATGGGGGCCGAGATCGGCGATGCGCGCTTCGTGCTGCAATCGTTGCGCTCCGCTGGCCATATCCCGTTCGACTGGGATCCGCCGAACGGCTACCCCGACAGCGCCGAGTACTGGTCGGGGTTCGTGCTGCCGCGCTGGAACTTCGGGGCGAGTCTTTTCAGCGGCGACCGTAGCGGCTTCAGCGTCGATCCCGGCCTCGACGATCCGAGCGGCACCCCCAACTCGATCGTCAATCGTCTCGACGACGCGCTGCTCGGCGGCACGATGACCAAGGCCACGCGCACGCAGATCAAGGGCTATCTGAGCTCGGGCAACCTGAATCGGCAACGAGTCCAGGACGCGATCGGCCTCACCATCTCCTCCCCTGAGTTCCAGGAGTACTGAGATGAGCAAGCGTGACTGTGGCTGCAACGAGTACAACAGCGTCTCGCGACGGAGCTTCGTCAGGTGGGGAGGCGCGGCCGCGGTGGCGGCGCTTTCACCAGGGTGGGTGCCGCGTGTCGCCTGGGCGCAATCCGCCGCTACCGACCGCGACATCATCGTCTCGGTGTTCCTGCGTGGCGGCGCCGACGGCCTGACCATGGTGCCGCCGTACTTCGACGACGGGTACTACAGCCTGCGCCCCGGTCTGGCGATCCAGCCGCCCGACGCCAGTGGAGCCAACAAGGCCATCGATCTCGACGGCCAGTTCGGCTTCGCTCCGGGCATGGAGTCGCTGGCCGGGGCGTATGCGGCCGGCGACCTGCTGGTGGTCCACGCCACCGGGCTCGAGGAGCCTACGCGGTCCCACTTCGAGGCGATGCACAACATGGAGGTCGGCCAAGGAGCGCCGCCGGCGAGCCTGTTCACCGGCTGGCTCGGTCGCCACCTGGAGAGCACCGCGGCGAGCGAGGCCGACGCCGCTCTGCGCGCCATCGGCATCGGCTACGGCCTACAGAAAACGTTGAGCGGTGCTCCCCAGGCGCTGCCGATCTACGATCTCGGTGAGTTCGGACTTGCGGGGCCGACCAACACGGCCGCCGATCGCCAGGCGGTGATCGAGGCGATGTACGCCGCCTACGACGATCCGCTCAAGACCGCAGCGGTGAACACCACCCAGACGATCGACATGCTGGACGCAATCGACTTCGCCGGTTACCAGCCCAGCGGCGGCGCCAGCTACCCGACCGAGGAATTCGGCCAGACGCTGCAATCGACCGCCGCGCTGATCAAGGCGGAGGTCGGCGTCGAGGCCGTCGCCGTCGATCTCGGCGGCTGGGACACGCACGACAACCAGGGGCCGGTCGACGGCTGGATGGCCACGCTCATGGGCGTCTTGTCCGGGGGCCTGGCAGCATTCCACGCCGATCTGTTCGACGATGGCTTCACCAACGTCGCGGTGATTGTCATGTCGGAGTTCGGCCGCAACGCGCGCGAGAACGGCAGCGCCGGCTCCGACCACGGGCACGCCAGCGTGATGATGGCGCTGGGCGGCAACATCGCCGGCGGACAGGTGCTCGCCAACTGGCCCGGGCTCGGCAGCAGTGACCTCTACGACGGCCAGGATCTGGCGATCACCATCGACTACCGCGATGTGATCAGCGTGATTCTCACCAAGCGCGGCGGCGCCAGCAGCGCGGCGGCCATCTTCCCGGACTCGAGCTACAAGCCGACCGAGTACGGCGTAGTGGCCTGAGCGGAAGCCATCCCGTCGACAGCCGAGACCCGCCGCGGGCGCCGACACCGACGGTCAGGCAGTAGAGTGGGCGGACCATGCACTGCCCACGTTGCGGCGAGCCGCTGCAATCCGTCGACCGATTCTGCGCCGCCTGCGGCACACCCGTGGACGCGAAGGCGCGCCCGCAGTCAACAGCAGGCTCCATGGATCGCCAAACCGCTGCCGTCGACCCGATCGATGCCACGGCGCCGACCCGGCTCGGCGATGAAGGTGCAGACCGGAGCCCGGCCGCCCGGCCGCCCGGCCGCCTACAACGCTCGAGGAGCGCTACGTTCCAGGCGCTGTCATCGCCGACCGCTACCGGATCGTCAGCCTGCTCGGACGTGGCGGCATGGGCGAGGTATACCGCGCCGACGACCTGAAGCTCGGCCAAGCAGTGGCGTTGAAATTCCTGCCGCGCCAGCTGGAGAGCGATCCCCGACGCCTGAAGATGTTGCTGGAGGAGGTCCGTGTGGCCCGGCGCGTGGCGCACCCGAACGTCTGTCGCGTGTACGACATCGGCGAGGCGGCCGGGCACCACTTTCTGACCATGGAGTACGTCGATGGCGAGGACCTGCGCGCCCTGCTCCGACGCATCGGGCGTCTGCCCAACGACAAAGCGGCACAGGTCGCCCGCCAGCTGTGCGCCGGTCTCGCGGCAGCCCATGCCGAAGGGGTCCTGCATCGCGACCTGAAGCCCGCGAACGTGATGATCGATGGCCAGGGGCGGGCGCGGATCACCGACTTCGGTCTGGCGCTGGAATCCGAAGGGGTTACGGGCGACCAGGCCCGTGAGGGCACACCCGACTACATGGCCCCGGAACAACTTTCCGGCCGAGAGGTCACCGTACGCAGCGACTTCTACGCGCTCGGTCTGGTGTTGTACGAGCTGTTCACCGGTCGGCGCCCGTTCGAGGCAAGGGGCCTCCGGGAGGCGTTGATCGAGCGCTCCTCCGCTCCGACAACTCCGTCCAGCCATCACCCCGGCCTGGACCCGGCGGCGGAAGCGGCCATCCTGCGCTGTCTGGAACCCGACGCCGATCGGCGCCCGGCATCGGCGCTCGCGGTTGCTGCCGCGCTCCCGGGTGGCGACCCGGTCGCCGCGGCGCTGGCGGCAGGCGAAACGCCCTCTCCCGAGATGGTCGCCGACAGCCCCGCGGAGGGCCGCCTGTCACCGGCCGCAGCGATCTCCGCGGTACTTGCCACCGTCCTCCTGCTCGTGGTCGGCCTGGCCGTGCTCCGCGTCGATTTGCACCAGCCCGGCGGCCGGCCGGACGTGGTAATGGTGGATCGCGCGCGCGAAGCGTTGCGCGCGCTCGGGCACAGCGCGCCACTGGCCGACGAGGATTGGGGCTACTTGCGCGACGGCGATATCGTGGCGCTACTTCGCGAGCGGCCCTCGGAGATGCAGACGCTCCTGCAACGAGGCGCGCCGCCGTTGTACCCGTTCTGGTACCGAACCGCGCCGCGATCCCTGTTGCCCTTCGGCTGGCGGGCCGGGCCGGACGACCCGCCCCAGTCCATGCCCGAGAGTGCGCTGGTGATCTTGGATCCGGACGGCCACCTCGTGAGCCTCGCGGTGGAGCCGCGCGCCGAGCCGGCACCTCAGAACGCCGCTGTGGACGTGCCGTGGGAGACGGCGTTGGCATTCACCGGGCACGATCCAGAAGGCCTGCGGCCGGCGGAGCCGGTCTGGTTGCCGCCACACTACGCCGGCGAGCGCGCCGCGTGGGTCGGCGAGTACGCCGGTGGACTGCCGCTGCGAATCGAGGCCGGAGCAACCAACGGACGTATCACGTGGCTACGTTCCGATAGCCCGGAGCTGGGGCGCGACGAGATCCGAGCCGACTCGTTCCCGGCGCTGTTCTTCGTGCTGCTGTACATGCTATTCACCGGCATCCTCGTGATCGGCGTGGTGCGCGCACGTTCGAACCTGCGAAGCGGTCGCGCCGACCTTCGGGGGGCCCGCCGGCTCGGGGTCTTCTACGCCGCGCTGCAGCTGGCCAGCTGGGCCGCGTGGAGCTCTCACGGGCTCGACCCCCGCGAAATCGAACGTACACAGGGCGGCCTCCTCTTGGCCGCCTTCGGCGGTCTCGCGATCGCGACGTTCTACCTGGCACTGGAACCGGAGATGAGACGCCGTTGGCCGCAACGGCTGGTCTCCTGGACTCGCTTGCTCGACGGCCGATTGCTCGACCCGCTTGTCGGACGCGATCTGCTGATCGGCGCGCTCGCCGGCGGCGTTATGTTCTTCGGAGCCGATCTGCTGGGGCAGATCATCCACCGCACCCTGGCGACGGACCTCCTCCCTCCGGTGCTCAACGCGGAGCGGGTCGGTTGGGGAGCAACCGGCGTCGTTGCGGCCTGGATAGACGCCTGTCGGGTGGGCACCGGCCTGGGACTCGGCGGTGCCGTAATGTTGCTCGGCTTGACGCGGTTGCTGCGCTTCGAGTGGGCAGCGGCGAGTGTGTTCCTCGGCATCCAGGTGTTCGGGCTGAGCGTTCGCGACCAGAGCATGGCGGGCGCGCCGTTCGCGACATTCGCGCTGTTGATCAGCATCGCAGTGCTGTTCCGCTACGGCCTGCTCGCCCACATTGCGTTCATGACGATGCTGCACCTGCAGATCTTCTACCCGATCAATGTGGATCCTGCGGTCTGGTATTCGACCAGGAGCATCGTCGTGGTGAGCCTGGTCGTCGTAGTCGCGGCGTACGGCGCCTGGGTGAGCGCGCGACCGATGCCGCAGATGCGCACCTGACGCCACGCCTGACCAGTCCTACCAGCTACTGTCAATCGCCTGCGCGCGCGTCCGTTGAATGCCTTGTGGCAGCCCAAGTGCGTTGGTACGGTTCTCGATGCGGGTCCCCTCCCGGTGCAAACGTGAACAGGAGCGACGATGCCCGTGTCACAGCGGCTCGCGTCAGGGAGGTTCTTCGGCGCGGCTCAAGAAGGCCTGGAGCGACCGCGTTTTTCGCAACTCGCACGCTCACGCAGCCACGCGATCCGCGTCCCGAGGTCAGTGCACACCGAGATCGGGCACGTCACCGCGGCAGCGAGACGCGCCGCCGACCGCGATCCGAAGTCGGTTCGAGAAGTCGAGCGCACACTGCTGCGGCGAGCCACCATGGGCCCGAACGCCGCAGGCTATGCCCGTATCGAGTCGATGGGCTACAGCGCCTGGCTCAACGAGCAGCTGAACTTCGAGTCGCTCGACGACACCGAGCTCGAGGATGCGCTCAACGAATCGCTGCCGACCCTGTCCATGTCGCCGCAGCTGCTTTACTCCAACTACGACGACAACCCGTTCATCCCGATCCTCGAGCTCTGGATAGCGACCGTCTACCGCGCTCTCTATAGCCCGCGACAGCTGTTCGAGCGATTGACGGTCTTCTGGTCGGACCACTTCAGCATCGACGTTTTCGGCGACTACCAGTACATGCTGAAGCCGGTCGACAATCGAGATGTGGTTCGCAAGCACGCCCTTGGAACGTTCCCCGAGCTGCTCTCGGCGAGCGCCCACAGCGCGTCAATGCTGATCTACCTGACCAACGACAGCAACGACAAGGCGTTCCCGAATGAGAACTACGCCCGCGAGCTCATGGAGCTTCACACTATGGGCGCCGACAACGGCTATACCGAGAAGGACGTAAAGGAAGTGGCGCGTTGCGTCACCGGTTGGACCTGGAACGATCCGTACCGCGGTCTGGGAAAGATCGGCGACTTTCGATTCTCTAAGTTCACCCACGATACCGGCACCAAGACGGTGCTGGGCCGCACGATCCCGGCAGGAGGAGGAATCGAGGACGGTGAGCGCGTCCTCGAGATCCTCGTAAAGCGCAAGGAAACGGCCGAGTACATCGCCACCAAGCTACTGCGCTACCTGTGGGGCTACGAACCCACCGCACCGGCCGTGCGCAAGGTGAAACGGGTGTTTCAGCAGACCGGCGGCAACATCCGATCGATGGTTCGCTCAGCGTTATCTGAGACGCGCCTGCAAACCGCGACCCCGAAGCTGAAGCGTCCGTTCCATCTGGCAATCTCGTCTCTGCGAGCGCTGGGAGCCGACGTTGGCAACCCGTTCGGAGTGCTCGACCACCTGGCGGATGCGGGTCACGAGCTCTTCGGATGGACACCGCCCAACGGCTACCCCGACAGCGCCGAGTACTGGTCGGGGTTCGTATTGCCGCGCTGGAATTTCGCCGCCAACCTGTTCGACGAGGATTTCGAAACGACAATCGACGCGGCCGTCGACGACCCTGCCGGACCGGTGTCGAAGATCGTGGAGCGGCTCAACGTCGTGCTCCTCGCCGGGACGATGACGGATCCGACGCGCGACGTCATCGAGGGCTATCTGAGCAAAGGACGCCTGACTCGCAGGCGGGTGCGCGAAGCGATCGGTCTGGTGCTCACGTCGCCGGAATTCCAGGAGTACTGAGATGAGCCGACGTCCGAATGAGTGCGGCTGCACCGAGTACCGCCGTGCGTCACGTCGCGACTTCATGCGGGTCTCGGGAAGTCTGGCAATCGCCGCAGCGATGCCGGCGTGGGTGCCGCGTGTGGCGTTCGCCGACTCGCACGTGGCCGATCGCGACGTCGTCGTCTCGCTGTTTCTACGCGGCGGCGTCGACTCGCTCAGCATGTGCGTGCCGTTCAACGAGAGCTACTACTACGACAAGCGTCCAACGCTGGCGGTGGCGCCGCCTGACAGCAGCAACGCGGAACGCGCCGTCGCGCTGGACGACAACTTCGGGTTCTCGCAGCCGATGACGCCGCTGATGGACGCCTACGACAACGGCGACCTGTTGGTTGTTCACGCCTGCGGGTTAGAGAACCCCACCCGCTCTCATTTCGAGGCGATGCACTTCATGGAGGTCGGCCAGGGCAACCCACCGGCGACCACGTTTACCGGTTGGCTAGGTCGTCACCTGCAAACGACGGCACCGACGCTGGGGAGCGGCGTGCTCCGCGGCGTCGGGATCGGGTACGGGCTGCAGCGCACGCTCGTCGGCGGACAGAAGACGTTGCCCATAAGCGATCTGGCAGACTACGGGCTCGAAGGGCGCTCCGCGCGCGAGCGCAAGCAGGCGATCGAGGCGATGTACGAGCCTTTCACCGATCCGCTCAAGACCGCTACCCAGAACACCGCCAGGACAATCGACCTGCTCAAGTCGATCGACTTCGCCGGCTACAAGCCGAAGGGTGGCGCCAGGTACCCGGATTCCGATTTCGGCTACGCGATGAAATCGACTGCGGCGCTGATCAAGGCGGACATCGGCGTCGAGGCCATCGCCATCGATCTCGACGGTTGGGACACGCATGAGGAACAGGGCAACGTCGGCGGCTGGATGGAGCGCCTCATGCGCGATCTTTCCCGCACGGTGGCCGCTTTCCACAAGGATCTTTGGGCCAGCAAACGCTCCGATGTCGCGGTGCTGTGCATGACCGAGTTCGGACGCAACGCGTTCGAGAACGGCAGCCGCGGGACAGACCACGGTCACGGCAGCCTGATGCTCGCCCTCGGCGGCAGCATCGCCGGCGGCCGGGTGCTGACCGAATGGCCGGGGCTGAACCGACCGCAGCTGTACGACGGCCAGGACCTGAAGATCACCATCGACTACCGCGACATCGTCACCGAGGTGCTGACCAAGCGCGCTGGCAACGCCGACGCGAAGTCGATCTTCCCTGAAGTCGGGTACCGGCCGAAGGATCGCGGCGCGGTCGCCTGATCTCCAGGAACCCGGGCGCTGCGAGAGGCAACCGCGCGCATTGCTACGCTTCCACTCACTGCTCGTGACCGACACCCGCGGGTGTCGACATCGACGGCTCGACGATCGTTCCGGGTTGTGACAGCCCGTCGGTCAGCAGCAGTCCCTGCATCGTAACCGCCGCACGCCACATCTCGTCCAGTCCCTGGATACGCTCGACCCGGGCTTCGAGCACACTGCGTTTGGCGAGCAACACCTGCGGATACGAAGCCGCCATTCGCTCGTAGCTTGCTCGATACAGCGCATGGGCCTCCTCGGCCGCCGGGACGATCTCGCGCTCGTAGACCTGGACCACGTCGCGAGCACTGGCATATTCGGCGTACACCCTCGCCAGCCGCGAACCGATCGACAATTCGATTCGCCGCAGGGCGGCGATCGCGACCTCCTTGAAGGCTATCGCCGCGACGATCTCGCCCTGATTGCGGTCAAACACCGGCAGCTCGAGCTTCACGCCCAGCGTGCCCTGCCAGCCGCGCCGAGCGAGATCCATTTCGAACCGATCGGCGTTCCAGCCGACACCCGCCATGAGCGACAGGTCGGACCTGCCCTCGGCCTGGGCGTTGCTGACAAGTGCCTCCGCCCGCTGCACTTCCGCACGCGAGAAATCAATCTCGGGACTGCGGCTGTAGAGGTCAGCCAGGACCGCGTCGTAGCTCAGGTCCGGGGCCCCGGACAGCGAGCCCGCCAGCCGGGCATTCTCCAGCTCGGGATCACCCGCGACGGCGGCAAGCTGTCGTCGCGCGGCACCGAGGTCGTTTCGGGCCCGCGACAGATCCAGGGCGGCGCGCCGCGCTCCGACTCGCGCCTCCAGGTGATCGGGCCTCGCGGCGGCGCCAGTGTTGACCAGCTGATCGGTAATCTCTACGGCCTCATCGGCGAGATCGAGCAGCTGGCCACGGAGCCGCACGAGCTCAGCGGCCGCGAGCACACGATAGAAAAGCTGCCGCACGTGCGTGAGCACCCGATGCCGCTGGGCGCCAGCCTCGATGCGGGCCTGGTCTTCGGCGCGCGCCGCGAGCTCGGTGCGCGAATGCCGCTTGCCGCCGATCAGCAGCGGCTGCTCGAGCACCAGCGCGTACTGGCTCCCATCGCCGAGTCGACCAAACGACAGCTCTTCACCAGCAACCAACAGGTGCGGGTTGGGATGGCGCCCCGCCTGATCGCGATGACCAGATGCGGCGTCGACGCCGGCCGCAGCTTGGAGCAGGGTGGGGTTGTTGGCCAGCGCCAGCGCTTCGAGCCCCGGCAGGTCGAGGACGCCGTCCTCGTTCTGTTCGGGCGCCGTGCCTTCCCATGCCAGGGTACCGTGGGTTCCCGCCGCGGGGCGAGCAGCTCGCTGGGCGCTAACCGCGTTCGCCGTCGAGCTGAACGCGATCAGGCCGAGCGCGGCCGCCGCGGAGGTACATCGTGGCGATCGGCTCATCGTGTCCCTCCTCGCAGGGCGCTGTCGGCGGACCGATCGGCGGTTGCGCGCAACTCCTGCACTTCGTCGTAGAGATCCCCGTCGAGCACGCGGAGGATCGTCATCATGCCCATCACCCCGCCGGACCACGTTGGCCGCATGCCGTGCGTCTCCGGCTTGGCAACCACCGCGTCGATCGCCATGAAATGGTCCTGCGGAAAACCAGGGACCGTGCGCGCGTCGGCCGCGGCAGCGTGATACTGCATGCCGGCGGCAGGCTCATCGACGCTCTGGTCCTGCGACGAACCGCTCGCCATCGGCAGGTTGGTAACTGCTCGCTGACGCGTGGCGGCAAGGCCGATTGCGCGGCCCATCGACGGGCCGTTGTCGTCCGAGAGTGCCGCGCCGCCGGCGATCCCCAACCCCGCGTCCATCTCGCCGCCGGCGCCCATGCCCTCCATCTGTGACATCGGCCCGACCATCGAAGCCATGTGGTTCATCATGTGGTGCGGGAGGTGGCAGTGGAGCATCCAGTCGCCCGGGTTGTTGGCGACAAACTCCACGTCGCGTGCCTGCGCCACCCCGACCAGCTCGGTGTTCCCAGGCGTCCACGCGGCCTCCGGAACCCGGCCGCCTTCGGTCCCGGTTGTCACCCACGTGTGGCCGTGAAGGTGCATCGGGTGATGGTCCATCCCCAGGTTCACGAACCGCAGCCGCACCCGGTCGCCGCGCCGCACGATCAACGGTGTGGTGTGCGGGCCGGACCGACCGTTGAGCGTCAGCCAGTTGAACTCCATGGCCAGCGAGTTCGGCACGGTGTTGTCTGGCAGGATGGACCACTCCTGCAGCACGAAGCCGAAATCCCGGTCGACCGCAGGCGTGTAGGGCTCGCGTGGATGAACGATGAACAACCCGACCATCCCCATCATCTCCTGCATCGCCATGTGCGAGTGATAGAAAAACGTGCCGTGCTGGTGCAGCTGGAACTCGTAAACGAAGGTGTCGCCCGGTGCGATCGGGTCCTGGGTAACCCCCGGAACGCCGTCCATGTCGATCGGCACCTCAAGACCGTGCCAGTGCATCGAGGTGATTTCGGGCAGCCGATTCTCGACCACCAAGCGCACCCGATCGCCCTCGTCGACCTCGATGGTCGGCCCCGGCGTCGAGCCGTTGTAGCCCCAGGTATCGAAGCGCCAGCCGGGAAGAAACGACCGTTGACACACCTCGGCCACGAGGCGGAACACCTTCACGTCGCCGTCGAGCGTGAACGGCAGGCTGTCGACGTCCGGGGTGTGGATCGCCACCGAAGGCTCGCGATCGTAGCGGCGGGCCGGGCCGAGGAGGTTGGCCCATTCGTCGGCACGCATGGAGGCGTGGTTATTCGGTCTACCGAGCGCTTGCTTGGCGGAGAGCACTCCAGCGGCCGAGAGCGCTCCGCCTTTAATGAACAATCGGCGGTTGTGTTCATTCATATCAGTACTCGTCTTCGTTCCGCGCCGACGGCGAAGGCAACCCGGCCGCGAGGGGGTACGGAGCATCTGCCGCGGAGGGCTAGCCAACGTTGGCCGGCGGTACGGAACTGGGCAGGTTCGCCAGGTGCGGAACTGGGCAGGTCGCCAGATGGTGACACCGCCTCCGGCGTTGCCGGACGGCCATTCGATCCAGGCTAGGTGGAGCCGGTGGCTAGCTGAGCGGCACGTGTTCGATTGCCGCGGCTGGCGCACTGGGAGCGGCCGCGGGGGCCATCGCGGCTCTGGCGGTGTTCATCGAGGCAGGCCGCGTCGAGCCCACGATCGGAACCTGGAAATGAGCGGCGCACTCATCGGCGCAAGCCCCGGACGTCGTGTGTCCGGTGTCACCATCGATTGGTGCCGCACCGGCACTGCCCTCCGAGGCAGTCTCGCCGCCGAGGTGGGCACTGTGGCCCATGTCCCCCGCGAGGTGGACGCCGCCATGCGCGTGAAGCGCCGGAGCCGGATCTGCCGGCGCACCCATGGTGCATGGCGTTGCCGCAGTTGCGAGCGGCGCCAGCGAGATGGCCGCTACAACCAAGAGTCGGAGCATATCTGTCGCCGACCTCGTCAGTCGCCGGCGTTGGCGGTGCGCAGCGGAACGGCCGCCATGTGAAGCGTCGCCGGCTCGTCCGGCAGCCTCCATGCGAAAACCACTCGGTCGCCGGCGCGCGCCATGCGCGGGAAGCCGCTGGAGCGGCTCGGGCTCGTGTTCGCGAGCATGCTCACGGCCCCCAAGCCACCATCGACGTCGACGGTCCGATAGCGGATCTCCCCTTCGCGGCCGACGCTGGTGAGCCACGAAACCAGGACGGTGCCGGAGTCGATCCACTCCAGATCGACGCGTCCGAGCGTGGCGGCTTCCGGGGTACCGCGCTCGACCAGCAGCGGCGTCCCAAAACTGCCTCCGTGATCCATGGTGAAGGCGACCTTTACCTCCGGCGTGCCGTCAACCAGACCGAACCAGGCGACGGCTGCCAGGTCACCGTTGGCGGCCACCGCCGGCCCATTGACGGGACAACCCGGAATCATCCACTGGTCGTCGCCGGCTGCCACCGGATTGCTCCAGCCGTCGGGGCGCCGGGTTACGACCGATATGTCACGAACCTCTTCGGCCGACCGGTCACGGTACGCAACCATGAGCGTGTCTCCGATGTAGGTCGCCGAGGTCTGGCAGCAGTCGCAGATGCGGGAATCGAGCAGTTGCTCCGCGTGCGCCACCCCGTCGCCGCCATAGCGACGCGATCGAAGCGTCATCTCGGCGCCGGGTCCCGGCGCTCCGTGCCCACCAGCCGAGGAGACGAAATTGCGTCCGTCGAGCCACACCGCCGTGAACCCGCCGTCAACCTCAGGCACCAGCGATACGAAGCCGTGCTCGGTCTCGGTGTCGTCCTCGTGCGGCACGAACGACTCGGACCAGGTCGCCCCCCCGTCGGTCGAGCGGCTCAGCCGCACGTCGTAGGCGTAGGTGCCCGGCCCGCTACGCTCGAGCCAGTGAGCCACAAGCGCACCGTTTGACGTCGCGATCATGGACGGGAAGTCGGCCCAGTTGACGAAGAACCCGTCGCTACTCGCCACCGTGCGTGGCTCCGACCAGCTTTCACCGGTCAAGCTGGCGAAGCGCAGCGCCCACTCGTCGTCCGTTCCTGGCTCCAGCCAGCTCATGTGCAGCTGATCGCCGTTGGCGAACAGGTTCGCCTCTCCGCTTCCCGGCAGAACCGTCGGTGGGGCCAGCGATACAGGCGCGCCGAGCACGGTAACGGCGTCGCTCGAGGTAGCGCCATCGCCCGGGTCACCGGAAGAGAGGGCGCACGCGGCGCTCACCACGAGTGCCAGAATCACCGCAAGCTGACGGCTGGCTGTACGTGTGGACGTTCGCATTCCCACTCTTACGGTCGTGCCTCGATGAGCCGGGTCCGGGTGTGCCCGCATCGTCACTCGCGGCCTATCGACGAGTCAACTGCAAGCGTACCGAGACTCGGCCGACGGGCACAGAGGCGCCGGCCGGCGGATCGGCGACGTCCAATGGTCATCGCGGCGGGCGCCCGACCAATGAACGAGCTACGCCGCGCGCCTTACCGCCGATATCGCACTTCGCCGCCGACGATGGTCAGATCAACGCGAGTGGCCGGGATCCGATCATCCGGAACCTGGAGGATATCTTGCGAGAGCACGACGATGTCGCCCAGCTTGCCGGGTTCCAGCGACCCCTTGAGGTGCTCCTCGAAGGCGGCATAGGCACTGTCGATGGTGTAGGAGCGCAGCGCCTCCTCGCGCGTCATGCGCTGCTCCGGGTAGAAGGCCGAACCGTCGGCCAGGATGCGGGCGACCGAAGCATAGTAACTGGGTATCGGATCGATGTTCTCGACCGGCACATCGGTGCCGTTCGCAATCAGGGCACCGGAGTCGATCAGGTCGCGCCATACGTAGGTGCGGGTCCGGGCACGTTCGTCGCCCAGCCGCAGTGGAATCCATGGTCCATCGGAGGTGGCATGGACGCCTTGCATCGCAGCGATCACGCCAAGGCTGCCGAAGCGCGGGATGTCGTCGGGGTGGATGTGCTGCGCGTGCTCGATGCGCCAGCGCAGGTCGGGGCCGTTCAAGCCGGCGGCGTTGAAAGTGCGCTCGTAGAGATCGAGGACCTCGCGATTGGCCCGATCGCCGATGGCATGGGTGTTGACCTGGAAACCGTGCTTTGCGGCCACCGCCGCCGTGCCCTCGATTTCTTCCACTGGCTCGAGCACGAGACCCGCGTTGTCGATGTCGACGTAGTCCTCGAGCAACCACGCACCGTGGGAGCCGAGGGCGCCGTCGATCTGGCGCTTGATCGAGCGCACCGCAAGGAAGTCGTTGCCCTCCGGGATGATCCGGTAGCGCGGCAACATCCGGTCCATCTCCTCATTCGAGTGACCGCGGACCATCACGTACAAGCGGATCGGTAGCTGCCCCTCCGCGGCCATCGCCCTGAGCCGGTCGATGGTGCCAAACGCGGCGCCGGCATCTTGAAAGCTCGTTACCCCCTTGCTGAGGGCGTCGGCACCGGCGAGCGCGACCTGGCGTCGGAACTCCTCGTCGCGATCTGCGTCCGTGCGCTCGCCGTCGTTGGCCCTCGACGCTCTGTTGACCAGTCCTTGAGCTCGTTCCCGCATCAACCCCGTGGCGCGTCCGCGGGCATCCCGCACGATGGTGCCGCCATCAGGATCGACGGTGTCCCCGTCGATGCCCGCCAGCGCCATCGCCAGCTCATTGGCGAACGCCGCGTGGCCGCTGGCGTGCCCCAGAACGACGGGATTATCCGGTGTGACTTCCGACAGACCGTCGTGCAGCGGCACGCCATCGACGTTCGGTGTCGGCGTCGAATCCCACTTCTCTTGGTGCCAGCCACGGCCGAAGATCCACTCGCCAGGGTCGGTCAGACGGGCGGCCGCCTCGACCATGTCAATGATCTGCTGCCACGAGGTAACCGTCGTCAGATCGAGGATCATCTTGGAACGGCCCAGGCTCAGGTAGTGCCCGTGACTCTCGATGAATCCCGGAATCGCCAGTCGCCCGTCGAGCTCGATCACCTCGGTGTCCGGACCGACGAAGGGGGCAATGTCGGCGTCGCTACCCACGGCGAGGACCTCGTGTCCGCCCAAGGCGATCGCCTCGACGATGCTGAAATCAGCGTCGACGGTAGCAACGCGCCCGCCCCGCATCACGAGAGTGGCGCTCGTCGACTGCGCCGACCACGCAGGTCCGCCGGCTCCGAGCACCAAGATGGCCGCCAACACGCCTCCACAAACCCTACGCTCAGATCGCATCCATATCCCTCGATTCACATCCTTCGATTCGTGTCGACAACGCGCCGCGGTGGGCGCGTCAGACGCCGGGGACGCCTTCGGGCCCCAGCCCTTTGCGCTTCGCTGGCCTCCGACCCGGAACCCGGTGCCGCCGCGATGATAACTTTGGGCCGCCAACGCTCGCGCTCGAGTCCCTCAACTTCAACCCGAAGCCATGACCATGCGCAAGACTCTCTCCGCCGTTCTCGTAGCCCTGGTCGCATCCACCGTGGCTGGCGCGCAGGATACTGAATCCGCCTCTGAAGAACCCCGCCCGATGACCGTCGATGACGCCCTCGACGTGATCAACGTCGGCAACGGGATCATGTCACCCGACGGTGAGTGGGTGCTGTACACGCAGCGCACGCTTACCTGGGACGACAACAAGTACGAGACCAAGGCCTACGTGGTGCCGTCGATGGGAGGCGACGCCTTCCAGTACGTCGGCGAAGCCGGAGGCACCGACTTCAAGTTCTCGCCCGATGGCCAGTACCTGACGTTCAAGCGCAGTGTGGGCGAGGCAGGCACCAGCGGCCCAGCTGCATCATCGCCTGGCCCCGGCAGCGGTTCCGGTCCCAAGCAGCAGCTCTTCCTCATGCGCACTCGCGGCGGGGAAGCGGTGGCCCTGACCAAGCACGCCACATCGGTCGGTAGCTACGTTTGGTCGTCTGATTCGACCCGCATCTTCTTCGTCGCCGCCGACGCGCGCCCCGAGGACGAGCGCAAGGAGATGGGCAAGGGCGACGACGCGATCTTCGTGGACGAGGGTCCCAACGGCCAGAACCAGGGGCAGTGGTCCAACCTCTGGGCGTTCGACCTGGAGTCCAGGGAGGAGGAGCAACTGACCGAGGAGCGTTTTCTGATCAGCAGCTTCGATCCGTCGCCCGACGGCAAGTGGGCGGCGATGGCGGCGCGCTATTCGAATAGACGCAACGACGCCGACAAGACCGAGCTCTTCGTGCTCGACCTGACGAGCGGCGACAAGACTCGGCTGACCGAGAATCAGGCCCCCGAGGGGGGCGTCCTCTGGGCCCCCGACAGCTCACAGTTCCTGTATGCGGCAGCCGACGACAGCTCCTGGATGAACCGCAACACCAAGCTGTACCTGATGGATGCGCAGCTGGCCGAGCACCGCAAGATCTCCGGTGCCTTCGCGGGCGATATCCGCGAGCCGTCGTGGACGCCCGATGGCCGTTACGTGCTCTTCGCCGGCACCGAGGGCACCCGCCGGAACGTCTATCGACTCGATGTAGAGTCGGGCGAGGTGGAGCCCATCACCAACCTCGACGGCGTCGTCAGCAGCCTGTCGTTCTCGGCCGATCGGTCGCGCTTCGCGTACGGCTACACCGACTTCAACTCGCCGACAGACCTTTTCGTGGGTGCCGTCGAGAACTTCGAGCCGCTACAGGTAACCGATGCCAACCCACAGCTCGAGGATCTGCTGCTGGCCGATATGCGGCTCTTTCAATGGGTCAGCCACGACGGCATGGAGATCGAAGGGCTGCTGCACCTGCCGCCCGGCTACACCGAGGGAACGGCGCTACCGTTGATGCTCAACATCCACGGTGGTCCGGCGGGTGTGTTCTCGAACAGCTTCCGCGCCATGTACCACGTCTACGGCGGACTGGGGTGGATCGCCCTTTCCCCCAACGTGCGCGGGTCGTGCTGTTACGACGACTACCTGCGCGAGGGCAATACCTTCACCCGCGGTGACGGCATCGGGATGGGCGATTTTCAGGATCTGATGAGCGGCGTGGACGCGCTCATCGAGCAGGGCATCGCCGACCCGGAGCGCATGGGAGTGCGTGGCTGGAGCTACGGCGGCATCCTCGGCGGCTGGACGATCACCCACACCGAGCGCTTCAAGGCCGCCAGCATCGGCGCCGGGGTCTACGACTGGACGTCGGAGTACGGACCCGGGTTCAACAACGACGTCCGCCTGTGGCACATCGGCGGCACGCCGTGGGACAACCCGGAGGGGTGGCGCAATCAGTCGGCGCTCACTCACGCCACCAACGTCACGACGCCGACCCTGCTCATTCACGGCATGAACGACCTCACCGACACCGAGCAACAGAGCATGATGTTCTTCACCGCGCTCAAGGACATCGGCAAGGCGCCAGTCCGCTACATGCGTTTCCCGCGAGAGCCGCACGGGTTCCGCGAGCCGCGCCACCAGCGACGCCGCGACGTCGAGGAGATTCGCTGGATGCAGGATCACGTCCTCGGCAACGAGTGGAGCCCGGAGGAGCGACCGGCGGCAGAGGCGTCGACGGATACGGACGTGGCGTCTGAAAACGGCCGGCGCCGCTAAGCGCTACGGTCGGCAGACGCACTGTGCCCGGAATGTGGCGCCAGTCTGCCGGGTTGTTGACGGCACTGCCGTTCGGGTGAGCACATGAAGATCCTGCTGTGGGACATCGACGGGACGCTGCTGAACACCGACCGCGCCGGCATGCACGCCTGGGTGCAGGCGCTGGGCGAGGAATATGGCCGGCCGGTAGACGTCAACAGCATGAGCCCGGCAGGAATGACGGACGGTGGGATCGCCAAGGACGCGATCCTGGATGTGCTGTGTCGAGAGTATTCGGCCGACCTGGCGGCGGCGTTGCTCGGTCGCTACGTCGAGCTGTTGCCGGAATGGCTGGAGCGTCGCACCAACGGCTTCATCCACCCGAACGTGGTCGAGATATTGCAGGCGGCCGCGGCGCGCGACGACTTCGAGAACGCCCTCCTGACAGGCAACCTCGAGGCCGGTGCGAAGCTGAAGCTGGGGCACCATGCGATCCTGGATTACTTTGCCTGGGGCGCCTTCGCCGACCACGGGATCGCCCGGCGCGACATCGCTCGCGAGGCGCGGCGCCAGGCTGAGGTGCGACACGGAGACACGCTCGAGGCGCTCTACGTGATCGGCGATACGCGCCACGACATCGATTGTGGCAAGGCGATCGAGGCGCGTACGATCGCGGTCGGCACGGGTCCGTTCGGTGCCGACGAGCTGGCACAGTTCGAGCCTTGGTGGGCGGTGGAGCATCTGCCCGACGCAGCTACGTTCCTCGACCGGGTCGCATCAGCATGAGCAGCGCCACCAGCCCCAACCCGTAGTCGTGCAGCTGGGTGAGTATGTGGGTGGCGAACCCGGCCAGTACCGCCTGGTCCTGGGTCAGGCCCAGCTGTGTGAAGCCGAGGGCGAACGCCGCTTCCCAGGTGCCGAAGCCGCCGAGGCCACTCACGGGGAGCATCGCCGAGAGCTCGGCGCCGGCGACCCCCAGAAACGACTCGACAAAGCCGAGCGAGCCCCACGGGATTCCCAGCGGCACGAGAACCGATTGCAGGATCAGGTAATGGGCGCCGAATTTGGTGAGGCGCACGCCGCACGACAGCAGGACAGCCGGCAACAGGTCGCCGCGTGCTCGTACCTCGACCACCTGGTCGGCGGTATCGACGAGCGTGTGCACGCCGAGAAGGCGTCCGGCGATCCGCAAGCAAGGGGCGAGGAGGATGAGCGCTGCCACCGAGACGGCCAGTAGCACCGCCGCCAGCGCCGCCAGCACGCCCGACGCCTCGATACCGAACCCCAGCGCCGCCAGAGCCAGCAGCAGCATCGGCGCGATCACTACCATGTCGAGCACCAGCGCCAGGAAGAACGAGCTCAGGGCGTCCGGCAGGGGTACGCCGGCGCGCGTCGTAACCAGCCATACATAGGCGAGGGTGCCAATGCGCGCCGGTAGCAGGTCGGCGACCATACCGCGCACGACCGTGATCAGCGTCAGCGCACCCAGTGGTACAGATTCTCGCAGCAGGGCCCGATAGCGCAGCACCCGGAAGGCGATCATCAACCAGAAGACCGCCACGCCCAGCGCCAACCCCGGAAGCCACGCTTCCTGAATTGCGTCGACAACCGGCCCGACGCCAAGATCGCCGAGCAGCCACCAGACAAGCACGACGGCGATCACGATCGACGCCGCGAACCGCAGGAGGCCCGGTCGTCGCTGACTCACTCGCCGTCGGGCGCCGCCGACGCTGCGCCCGCATCGCCGTTGGTCGCCCGCCCACGCATGCGAATGACTTTCGCCGGCACCCCACCGCACACCGCCATCGGCGGGACCGAGGAGGTCACCACGGCGCCCGCGGCAGCCACGCTCCCACGGCCCATGGTCACGCCCGGGAGTATCGTTACCTTGGCCCCGAGCCAGTTGTCGCCCTCGAGGGTCACTCCCTCCTCCGACTCCCGCAGCCCCTGCCGGACCATCGGCAGATCGACCCGATCGATGTCGTAGTTGCCACCGCCGGCGATGTAACAGTCCGGCCCGACAACTTGATCAGCACCGAGCTCGACCCGGCAGCCATTGACGGCGTGGATGACGGTCTGGGTGCCGATCCCCGAGCCCGCACCTACGCGTACGGTTCCGCCCTTGCACGAGATCGTGACGTTGTTGGCCAGGATGACGTCGTCGCTGATGTCGATGGCCTTCTCGGCGCTCCCGTTGCGCGCGTCGAGAATGCAGCCGTCGCTGACCACCACCCGATCACCGAGGTGAACGCGGTGCGGATGGCGCAGGGTCACGCTGGCTCCGAACACCACCCCCTTGCCGCAGTTGCCGAGCAATCCCGGCCACAGGCTCTTGCGCAGAAACAGCCCCAGCGCCCCCGGAACGATCGCCAACCATGTACAGATCTCGAAGTAGACGAGGGCGCCCCAGCCGGGCCGCCCGACGATCACCCGACAGTACCGCTGTAGCGCGGACCCGCCCTCGGTGATGCTCGCCTGCGTCTTCATCTGCTCAGCCATAGCGTCTAACCCTAGCGGAAGCCGTCGCCGTAGGTCACGCGTGGAGGAGGCTGTGGAGCCGCGTGCCCGCCGTCCGCCGAGCTCACTCTGCTAGTCTCGCCATCTGGCAATCAGCCCCGCCGAGCAGGGAGGCGTCAAATGTCAGGAGGTCGGGTGCGCACGATGAAGCTGTGGACAGCCGGTTTGGTCTTGCTGCTGGTGGTTCCTGCTTCCGGTCAGGAACCGAGATCAGTGGATCAGGCCACCTACGACCGCTGGATGGACGAGCTTTCAAATTGGGGACGCTGGGGCGACTCCGACCAGCTCGGCACCCTCAACCTCATCACTCCCGAGAAGCGCAAGGCAGCCGCGGCACTGGTAACGGAGGGCATCTCGGTGTCGATGGCGCATGACGCTCTCACCGACACCGCGGCGGACAACGGCAACCCATATCGGCACCAGATGCTGTTGCACGGCGGCACCGAGGGACCCTGGGCCGTCGACGACCTCGGCGTGACGTTCCACGGCTACGCCCACAGCCACATGGATGCGCTCTGCCACCGGTTTCACGACGGCACGACCTACAACGGCTACACCCGCAACAGCGTGACCGAGTCCGGCTGCGAGCAGCTGGGCATCACCGCGGCTCGCGACGGCGTCTTCGCACGAGGCGTCCTGATGGATATCCCGCGGCTCAAGGGGGTTCCCTACCTCGCTGGCGGTACTCCGATCTACGTCGAGGATCTCGAGGCGTGGGAGGCGCAGGCCGGCATCAAGGTCAGCGCCGGCGACGTTCTGTTGATCCGCACCGGGCGCTGGGCGCTGCGCGACGAGAGCGGGCCCTGGGGCGTCGATGAGAATGAGGCGGGGCTGCACGCCTCCACGGTCGCATGGCTCAAGCAACGCGGCGTGGCGATGCTCGGGAGCGACGCCGCGGGCGACGTCTTCCCGTCCGGCGTCGAGGGCGAGACCCATCCGGTCCACGTTCTGGCCCTGGTGGCGCTCGGCATGCCGATCTTCGACAACCTCGACCTGGAGGCAGTGGCGCAGGAGGCGGCGCGACAGGAACGCTGGGAGTTCCTGATGACGGCAGCGCCGATCCGGGTTCCCGGCGGAACCGGGTCGCCGTTGAATCCGATCGCCACCTTCTGACTAACCGGTTGGCGGCGATCCCGGGGAGCGCTCGGTGTTGCGCAACGACCGGCGGCGTGCGTGCGCTGGCAGGGGAGCCTATGCCGTCGCCTTTGCCGAGCTCGGCGACGCGCTCGACAGGCGATCGGTGAGCTCGAGCAGCGAGTCGACGCTCTCGTTCTCGAAGTACAGCCGGTGCCAGAACTCGAGGTTGATCAGGATCCACAGCCGGTAGTCATGGTTGACGCTCCCCGCCATGTGTTCGTCGATGATCCGGTGCACAAACCGGCCATCGAAGATGCCCTGGTCAATGAAGCGCGAATCAACGAACAGGTTGCGGATGAACGGTTGCAGGTCGGTGCGCATCCAACGACCGAGCGGGAAGCCGAAGCCCTGTTTCTCGCGGTCGATGAGCTCGCGCGGCAGGTAGCGTGCCGCCACCACCTTGAGGATGTGCTTGAGGTCACGACCCTGGAGCTTCATGGAGCCCGGGATGCGCGCGGCGAACTCGACGACCTGATGATCGATCAGCGGCGGGCGCGACTCCAGCGAGTGGGCCATCGACATGCGGTCGACGATCGGCAGCAGATGGTCGGGCATGCGGGTGTTGAGATCGGTGTAAAGCATGCGATCGACGAGATCTTCGACACCCTTGGCATTGAACCAGCACAGGATCTTGGCCACCGAGTCGTTGTCGTCGATACGGTCCTTGGCGTCGGCGGTGAACAGCTGTTGCTTGGCGTCGGGCGTGAAGCGCAGAAAGCTCATCGCGTGCGCGTAGCGGGCGCCGCTATCGTAGAACGACATCTCGTTCACCCAGGTGAGCTTCTGCGCCAGGCTCTTGTAGCCGAATGATTCGGGAACGAGATCGAAGATCCGTCGCATGACCTGGCGGCGCAGGAAGGCCGGTAGCAAGCAGTAGAGATCCACTAGCCGCTGGCCGGCGAAACGATCGTAGCCGGCAAAGTTCTCGTCGCCACCATCGCCGGACAGCACCACCTTCACCTGCTCGGCAGCCACCTGGGAGACGAGATACACGCCGACGCCGAACGGGTCCGACGGCTCGTCCAGGTGGTAGACCATCTTCGGCATCAGGTGGATCAGGTCGGCCTTGACGATGCGCTCGTTGGCCACCGCGCCGTAGCGCTCGTTCACCATGCGCGCGTACGGCAGCTCGTTGTAGTCCTGCTCCTCGACGCCGATCGAGAACGTCGGGATCGAGCTGCCGGACACCTTCGACATCATCGCGGTGATCAGGCTGGAGTCGATGCCACCGCTCAGGAACGCGCCCACCGGCACGTCGCTGAGCATGTGCATCTGCACCGTTTCGAGCAACAGCTCCTCGAGGTGATCCGCAACCTCCGTCTCGCTAGCCTCGAGCTTGTCGTCGAAGTCGAAGCTCCAGTACCGGTCGATCTCGACCTTGCCGTCCTGCCAGATCAACCGCGATGCCGCCGGCAGCTTCTCGATGCCCTCGAACAGCGAGTACCGATCGGGGATAAAACGCAGCGACGTGTAGTGCCACAGCGCGTTCAGATCGGGGCGTCGATCGACCAGCCCGGAGGCGAGCAACGCCTTGATCTCGCTGGCGAACAAGAGCTGGTCACCGACCCGCGCGAAGAACAGCGGCTTTTGACCCATGTGATCGCGCGCCAGCATCAGCCGGCGCCGAGTGCTGTCCCAGATCGCGAAGGCGAACTGACCACGCAGGTGCTTCACACAGTCGGGACCGTGGTCCTCGTAAAGGTGCAGGATGGTCTCGACATCGGTGTGGGTGCGGAATACGTGGCCGGCCGCCTGCAGCTCCTGCCGCAGAGTGGGCGAGTTGTAGATCTCGCCGTTGGACACCATCTGGATGGTGTCGTCCTCGTTGGCGAGCGGCTGAGCACCACCGGCAACATCGATGATGCTCAACCGTCGATGGCCGAGCGCCACCGACGCGTCGCGGAAGAAGCCTTCACCATCGGGCCCGCGATGCGACAGCGCCGCGGTCATCTGCCCGACCACATCGTGGTGATCGCGGGTCAAGATGCCGGTAATGCCACACATAGCGCGTTCGCTCGCATTCGGGTCGCCGGCATGAAGCCGGCAATGGGCCCTGACTCGTGTCCCGTGACAGAGGTTCGACTAGAGATATCCCTCGCGTCGGTACCACTCCGCAGTCCGTCGCAGCCCCTCATCGAGCCCGACGCTCGGAGCGTAGCCGAGATCGCGTCGCGCCTTGGAAATGTCGAAGGCGCGGTTCTGGCGATACCAGTCGACGCGCCGGGGAAAGATCGGCGGCGTAATGCGGAACGGTTTGCAGACCTTCTCGCAGACGTGCCCGGCGACCACCAGCGGCCATACAGGGAAGTGGCGGATCTTCACGTCGACGTCCATGGCGCGACCGACCGCCCTTACCAGCTCCTCGATCGACACGTACTCGGCGTCGGCGATCAGGTAGGCCTGACCGTCTCCTCTGCCCGGTTCCTGCGCCAGCACCAGGGCGTCGACAAGGCTGTCGACGTACAGCGGGTGGTACAGCGTGCGGCCGCCTCCGAACATCGGAAACGCGCCGTTGGCGACCCGCCGGAAGATCATGAAGAAACGCTCCGGATCACCGGGACCGTAGATCGCCGCCGGCCGTAGGATGACGGCGGGCAGCCCTCGCTCCGGGTACTGGAGCACCACCGGCTCGGCGTCGTACTTGGTCTGCTGGTAGTAATCGGCGGCGTTGATCGGCGCCTCCTCGTCGGCCGGCGGCCGTTCGACATTGCCGTGCACGCCACAGGTGCTGCAGTAGATGAGCTTCTTGACGCCGCGTCGCAGGGACGCTTCCAGCACCGCGCGCGTGCCGCCGACGTTGACCTCGTCGTAGTAGCTGTTCGGCACGTCGAGCTCGCGAAACGCCGCCGCTAGATGGTGGACAACGTCGACGCCCTCGGTGCAGCGCTCCACAACCTCCGCATCGGTCACGCTGCCGATCACCACCTCGGCTCCCCAGTCGCGAAGCTCCTGTGTCTTGACGCCTTCCTTGTAGTCCAACGCCACCACCTGGTGACCGTCGTCGATCAACCGCTTGACGAGTGCCTTGCCGGTGAAGCCGGTGCCCCCGGTGACCAGGATTCTCATCGTCATCCGATTGATCTTGGCTGCATCAGGCGCTGTAGATACGCCGAAGGACTGCAGCGGAGGCGTCCCAGGAGAAATCGGCTCGCACCCGCGCCCGGCCGCGCTCGCCTAGCTCGCTGGCGACATCGGGCGATGTGGTCAGCGTTTCGATGCAATCGACCAGCTTATCGACCGAGCCCGAGGAAGCATAGCAGCCGCTATCTGCCAGCATGTCCCGGTTGTTCGGCGTGTCGAAGCAGGCGACCGGAAGCCCCGCTGCCATGTAGTTGAGCAGCTTGCCGCTGGCCTCGCCGCTATCGCCCTGCTTCGGCTCCAGCGCCGCATCGGCGATCGCCAGGTACCCACCGACGTCTTCGAACGGCACCCGTCCGGCAAGCGTGCAGCGGGATTCGAGCCCCTGTGAGCGCAGGAAGTCCGCAGTCTCGTCGGTCGGGTAGCCGACAAGAAGGAAGTGCGCCGCAAGATCACGTTCCGCCGCTCGCAAGATCGTCGCATGTAGGGTTTCGACACCCTTCACTGCGAGCAGCGATCCTGTGTACACAACCACCGGTACGCCGGCAGGCAGGCCGAGCTCACGGCGCAACCGCCCCGCCGTCGCAGCCGCTGGCAGCTGTGGGTCGGCGCCGTCGGCAACCAGGTGCAGCCGAGCGGCAGGCACGCCAAAGTGGTCGCGCGCGATCTCGAGGCTGCTGGTCGAAGAACACGCGATGTTCGTCGGCAGCCGATCGATGAGCCACTCGGCGCGCTCGAATAGCCAGCGCAGAGGCGGCAAGCGTCGGAAGTACCCGTAGGCCTGGAGCTCGCCGGTGAGGCTGCCCTGCATGTCGAACACCAGGGGCAAGCGACGCCAGAAGAACACCGTGCGCGCCGCCCACCCGATCAGCGCGCCTTCGTGCAAATGGCCGTGCAGCACGTCCGGACGCCGGCGCGCGATCGAGCCGCACACCCTGAGGAACAGCAGCACATCGGCACCGTATTTGAAAATCGATGGACCGGCATCGACGCGATCGTAGCCGGGCACGCGGCGAATGCGCTCGGTCTCGATTCCCGCCACCTCGCGGCCGTGCTGGTAGGTGCAGAGCCAGCACTCGACACCAGTCCGTTGCAGCGCACCGATCAGGCCTTGGATACGGATGTGGCACCCACGGTCGGAAAAGAACGGCGTCGGACCAATATGCAGGACGCGCATCGGCTCACTTGGTGATCGTCGCTCTACGGCACTCATCGCGGCGGGCTCACGTTGGCCGCCAGATCGGGAAACTGCCGCTCGACGCGCTCGATCTCGGCTGCGCGGCGCCCCGGATCCCACCCCAACTCGGCACCCATCAGACTGGCGGTGCGATCGAGCGCCCCGGATCCGGGATGGCCGAGGGTGCCGAGACCGGAGCGCCGGAAGACGAAGTCGTCGAGATGGCACGCCATTTCCGAGCGCGCCGCCCACACGGCCTCCGCAGCGATGATGCTCCGGTCGGCCACCAGAACATCAGCGAGCCCGTCAACTGATTGAGCCAGCGCCGCCACCACGTCGCAGGCGGCACCGTAATGGTCGACCAGGTGATCGATGGTGGCCGCCGACAGCGCCGCGTGGCGTTCGCGCTGATGGGCACGAAACTGCTCGATGTCCGGGATATCGCCGGAGGCCAAGCTTGCCTTGCGCGTGAGCCCTGATTCGACGTTCTTGCCAAGGCGGGCGGCTATACGATCGACAGCACGCTCGGCGAGCAATCGAGCAGTGGTGTACTTGGCACCGAAGACGGAGAACAACCCGACAACACCGTCGCTGTCCTGATGATCGACCACGCGGTACTCGCCCGTGCCCTGATACACAGCCGGGCGGATCTCGTCGTCGACCAGCGGGTACAGGCCCGCGAACGCGTAACGCACATCGGCCAGTGACAGCGTGCCTGGTCCCAGCGCCGAGTTGATCTCTTCGATCAGCTCCTCGGCGTCGTCGGTCGTTGGCCGCAGATCATCGAGGTCGCCGTGGAAGGGCCCGTAGGTAGTCCCAATCAGCGAGTGACCGCACCAGGGGATGATGAACACGTGGCGCCCGCCGCGGTCGATAACCGACTGGCTCGGTCGGCGCGTCGGCAACGCTACCGCGCAGTCGTCGGTCAGCGATCGGGTGACGATATGGGCGCCTTTCGAGACACCGGTAAGTATGGGCGCGACCCTCCGGGTCTCGAGCTGCGCGTTCAGTCTGCGGATCCACGGCCCGGCCGCATTTACGACGACGCTAGCGCGGATCTCGAACGTACCAGCGGACGGATGGCCAGAGTTTCGTTCAGCCGGTGGAGCGACGGCATCGGCCCCCTCGAGGCAGTCCGCTGCCTCGACACCCAGGACCCGATCGCCGTCCACCAGAAAGCGCTCCGCCTTGATGTAGTTGACCACCACCGCGCCGGCGCGCGCGGCGCTGTCGATGAACGCCAGCGTCATGCGCTCGGAGCTGCGCATATGGCTCTCGAAGAACAACCGCCCGCCCGTCAGGCGAGAGGTGTCGAGGCCGGGAATTCGCGCCAGCACCTGTTCGCGGCTGAGGCCTCGACCCACTGGCACTCGCTTGCTGGGATCATCTATCAGGCGCTGCTGGCCGGCACACAGGGCGGCGTAGAGCAGCATCCCGGCGTTCAGGAGCGTCTTGCTCCTGGCGACGCCTCGGTACGTGGGCACAACGAACGGCACGTAGTGCGTCAGGTGCGGCGCCAGATTCTGGAAATAGACGCGCTCGAGCGCCGATTCCCTCACTTTGTCGAAGCGCAGCTGCTGCAGGTAGCGCAGGCCACCGTGTAGCAGCTTCGACGACGCTGCCGAAGTTGCAGCGCCGAAATCGCCCTTGTCGATGAGGGCGACCGCCAGACCGCGCAAGGCGGCGTCGAAGGCAAGGCAGGCACCGGTGATACCGCCACCGACGATCAAGACGTCGTACTGCCGTGCCTGCAACTCGCTCGGGCGGCGTTTCATTCCTGGTATTGCTTGGCAACCCACTCGCGGTAGCTACCGTCGAGGACCCCGCTCCACCACTCCTCGTTGTCGAGGTACCAGCGCAGGGTGGCGCGGAGACCGTCCTCGAAGGGCACTGAAGCGGTGAACGCAAGCTCTCGCTGCAGCTTGGAGCCGTCGATTGCGTAGCGACGATCATGCCCCGGGCGGTCGCGCACGAAGCGGATCAGGTCGGCGCAGCTACCGCCCGCGCCGGCCACGCAGTCGGGAAACTGTTGTGCCAGTCCGGCGTCCGCCGCGAACTCTTCGTCGACCAAACGGCACAGGAGCTGTACCAGTTCTATGTTCCGCCACTCGTTGTCGCCGCCGACGTTGTAGGTCTCACCCACGCTGCCGCGCTCGAGGATGCGCTCGATGCCGGCGCAATGGTCGTCCACGTGCAACCAGTCGCGTACGTTGAGTCCATCGCCGTATACCGGCAACTCTTTGCCCGCGAGCAGGTTGATGATCATCAGCGGGATGAGCTTCTCGGGGAACTGGTAGGGCCCGTAGTTGTTGGAACAGTTGCTGGTAGTGACCTGCAAACCGTACGTGTGGAGGTAGGCTCGAACCAGATGGTCGGAGCCCGCCTTGCTTGCCGCGTACGGCGAGTTGGGCTCGTAGCGGTTGGTCTCGCTGAACGCCGGATCGTCGCTCCCGAGGCTGCCGTAAACCTCGTCCGTGGACACGTGGTGGAACCGATGCTCACGTGGTCGCGCCTCGATCCACTCGCCCCTGGCCGCTTCCAGGAGGGACCAGCTGCCGACGATGTTCGTGCGCACGAACTCTCCCGGGCCTTCGATCGATCGATCCACGTGCGATTCCGCGGCGAAGTGCACCAGGGTATCGATCGACTCGTTACTGAGGATGTCCCGCATCTTCGTCTGGTCGGTGATATCAGCCTGGACGAAGCGGAAGCAGGGGTTGTCGTCGAGGGGTCCCAGCGTGGCGCGATTGCCCGCGTAGGTCAGCGCATCCACCACCACGACGCGATCGCCCGGATGCCGGGCGCACCAACGGTGCACGAAATTGGCGCCGATGAACCCGGCACCACCGGTGACCAGAAGCCTTCGTGCAGACATCGGCGAGCCAGCAGACTTTGGTCGGTAGCGCGTCGGGCTAGACCAGACGAGGGTGGGTGGGCGCAAGAATCCTACCAGCCGCACGCCACCATCCGCTGCCCGTGCGGCACTGCCTCGCGCCGGTACCGACGGCGGCGACGGACCGGACACGCCCGGAGGTCGCACCGGCGTGAATCGCGCGCGACCCGCTCTTCAGGTTCCATTTGGACGCTGTCGGGCACCCGTGACCTTCGTTGATATCTGCAGATATGAATAGATACTTGACGATGATTAACACTGCTTTGTTATGCTAATCAGGAGGCTGATCATATTTCAGACTGCTTTCCATACTGCGGGGCGGCTGCGGGATCGTAGCTGTGGGCTCTTTGAATCAAACCCGATGGTCGGCTCGTCTCGTGAGGGTCCCGTATCGGCTACTCTTGCTCGGCGCGCTGACGACGGCATTGTCCGGATGTCAGATCTTCGAGAACCTCACCGAGCCAGCGACCGGCGCGCTCCAACGAACCGTCACCCTTTCGATGAGCCCTACTTCTCTGCCCGAGGGTGGTGGCGACATCGAGGTCGAGGCGACCGTGCTGGTGGCCGAGGCACCGGAGGTGGGCATCCTGGTCAGCTTCTCAGCCACGGCTGGCGAGTTCCCCGACGGCGACACGGCCGAAACCGACGATAACGGCACGGCGCGCGTCAGGCTCCGCACCAGCGTGACCACCGAGGTCATCGCCGCCATCAAAGCAGCCGGGATCGTCTTGACCGAGTCGAGCGCCGGGCGCCTGGAAGTCGGCGACGAGGTAGTACCGACCGGCAACGTGAAGTTCGACGTCAAGTTCACCCCCAGGCCCGCCGCGCTCAACCAGCCGGTGCGGATCGAGATCACTGCCACCAACGAGGACGGCAGCGCCGCTGCGGGGGCGTTGAAAGTCGAGTTCGGCGACGGCAAATCGACCCGTATTCCCGACTTCAGGCGACGTGCGACTGTCCAGCACACGTATCGAGAGGCCTCGTTCTTCAACGTCGTTACGTCGCTGTCTACCGGCGGCGGTGAGGTCAGCAGCAAGACGGTGTCGCTGCGTGTCAACGACACCACCGAGACTGCCATCGAACTGTCAGCCGCCACCGTCGAAACGTACGCCCGCGAGCCGCTGAATTTCAGCGTGGCGTTGACCCGAGCGCGGCTCGCGCAGGCGAGCGGTAGCGTGACGATCGATTGGGGAGACGGCCGCAGCAACAACCTCGGCGAGGTTAACGGGTCGACCTCGATCGAACACACCTTCCGTGATCCCGGCAGCTACCGCGTGGTGGCCTCGGTGACCACGGCAAACGGCAAAGGGGGCCGCGCAGACGTGCGCATACGCGTCGAGCCTCGATTGACCGCGGAGATCGATCTGGCTGCCGACGTCGGCCCGGTCGGGGAATCGACGCACTTCACGGTCGCGGCAAGGCTCAGCAACGGCGCCACGCCGAGCGGTATGGCCACGCTCAGCTACGGTGACGGCAGCTCGGACACCGGCCGAGTGACCTCTGGTACCGCCGAGGCGGACCACACCTATGCCAACGAAGGGACCTTCACTGCCCGCATCGACTTCGAAGACGATGCGGGCCGCAGCGCGTCCGCCGCAATCAAGGTCGTGATCACCGCCGAGGGTACCGGTGGGGGTGGTGGCGGCGAGGGTGGTGGTGGCGGCAACTCGCAGGACGAGCTCGACCTGTCGCAGGTCGTGTTCCTGAACCACAACATCAGCGGCTGGGCGATCACCTCCAGCCTCAGTAGCGTCTCCATCTCACCCGGACAGATCTGTATGCCGCACTCCAAGGCCGGCAAGTGGCCTGTGGCTATCGAGCCCGGTGGCGGCGTGGCGGTGGAGGGCAACCCTTGGATCATCGGCAACGTCAACGGCACCTGGTACGCCGCGATCTTCGAGTGGTTCGTGCCCGGTGGCACGTGCAAGGGCATGGGCACCAAGCCACCGTCGTCGACCATCGCTACAGCGATGAAGTCGCACATCAAGTTCTCGCCGCTCAACAGCTGGACGCCGAAGTCCGGCGAGGTTGTCTACATCTTCGTGTCATCGCTCGCCTGGCCGGGCCACACACCGGTTCTGACGAAAGAGCGCAGCCAGGTGCGGCGGGTCGTCTGGCCCTGAGCCCGGGAGGCTAGCGGCCCGCAGGTCAGTGTATCCTCGCCACTAGTGTCCGACACCAGAAACGACTTTTCGTCCGCTGACGTGCGCGAGTTCTGGGACGGCGTGGCCGATATCTACGACCGTGCCAACGATCTGGTGCGCACCGCTCACGACCAGCGCTACCGTGAGAGCCTCACCTACTTTCCGGCAGCGGCTCCGAGCACGATCCTCAACATCTGGTCACGAACCGGCGAAGCGGTAGAGTTTCTGCGTGCCCAGCAGCTGGCGAGCACGGTGATCAACCTCGAGGTTTCGTTGAGGCTCATTAACACCGGACGCGCCCGCGGGCGAGATGGCCACTACGCGCAGACCGATCTCACCGACCTGCCGGTGCGCAGCGGCTCGGTCGATCTGGTGTTGTCGCTCGAGACGCTCGAGCATTGTCCGGATCCGGCGCGCTTTCTCGGCGAGATCCACCGCGTGCTGAGACCCCACGGAACGCTCATCCTGAGCTGTCCACCGGCCTTCGCGGAGGGCGTGCTCCGAATCTATGAGACCTTTGCCTTCAACCACGGCGAGGGCCCCCACCGTTTCCTGTCTTCGCGCCGCGTCAAACAGCTCCTGCGGCAGTCCGGCTTCGACTTGCTTCACCACCGCGGCACGCTCTTTCTGCCGTTCAAGAACCGGATCGTGCAGTGGGTCGACCGCGCCGTCGAGCGACCGCTGAACCGCCTCGGGCTATCGGATCTCGGGATCCGTCAGTTCTTCCACGCCCGGCCCGCCGAGTAGGTATGAGCGACCGGCGAAAGACCATCGAGATTCTGCGCGCCCGCGATGTCGAGACGCAGACGTCCGTGCGCTTCGACGGCAAGTACCTCTTTCCGGCCGAGATCGCCGACACCCCGGTGCCCGACATGTCGGTGCTCGATGCGATCGTCACCCGTCGCACGTCGCGCAACTATGCCGACGAGCCGGTGCCTTTCGAGCTCTTCGAGAGCCTGATTGACCTCGCTTCCCACGCCCCTTCGGCCTGCAACGAGCAGCGCTGGAAGATCATCTACATCGACGACCCGGCGATTCTCGACGACCTGTACTTGCGCGGCTCAGCCGCCTTTCTGCGCAAGACCAAGCAGGCGTTCCTGGTGCTCTACAACAATCGCACCGACAACCTGAAGTACAGCGACCACGTGCAATCGGGGGCAGCCTTCATCACCACCTTCTCGCTCCTGGCGCACGCCGCGGGAGTTGGCAGCTGCTGGATCGGTCATATCCCGAATCGCGGCGAGGTCCGGCGTATGTTCGGCATCGACTCCCGCTTCGACACCATCGCGCTGGTCACGTTCGGCTTCTATCGACACCGCGTGAAGCCGCGGCCGCGCAAGCACCCGGGGGGAGCGCTAATCGGTCGCAATCGATTCGATTTCGGCGAGCTACAGTTCCAGACTAGCAAGAACATCTTTGCCCGCCGGCTGTTGATCAAGCTCTACTACTGGGTGCCGGCGTTCTTGCGGCGACGCATCCGACACTGGACGCTTCCATACGAGAAGAAGTTCTATGACGAAGTGGCGGATTGAGCCTCAACGTACCCCGGAGCTGAACCCGCGGTGAACAAGCTCCCGAACCTCATGCTGACGGGTTTGACCGCCCTGTTGACGGTGGTAACGGCGGAGCTCGTGCTGAGCTGGTTGTTGCCCTTCCCCGACCCCTTCGCCGGCGAGAAGCTCGACAACGACTACATTCCCTCGGCGCATCAGGCGAACGCCACCCTGCAGATCGAGGTCGAGGACGGTCTGCCTGGCGTCTCCGGCACCAACAGCTTCACCACCAACAACGTCGGGTTCCGCGGCGAGGCGCTGACCCTGCCAAAACCGACGAACGAATACCGCGTGGTTCTCGTCGGCGGCAGCACCATCGAGTGTCTCGGCCTCGCCGATGAGGACTCGATCGACCAGGTGCTGCAGACGGCATTGGCAGCACAGGCCCCGGCCGGCACCGTCGTGCGGGTATATAACGCCGGCAAGTCCGGCGATCGGAGCCCCGACCACGTTGCCATGCTGACGCAGCGCATCGTGCACCTGCAGCCCGACGCCGTGGTGGTGTTCGCCGGCATCAATGATCTCCTGGGCGCGATGCACGGCTACGACTATCTGCACAGCGGTGGGTCGAGTTTTTCGCTCCAACGGACTTTCCAGCTGGCGGCGACCGAGTTTCAGATTCCGCGCCGTCTACACGCACTGGCGCGTCGTTTGCGCCGTCCGGAACGCGCCGTCATCGAGGAGATCGGCTGGCGAACCAACTACCGAGAGAAGGCCGCAGTGCAGCGCTCCAGGCCGACGACCGATGCGGCGCCGCAGACCGATCTCGGCCACTTCGAGGCCAACATGACCACGATCGCCGCGTTGTCCGAAGCGCACGGATTCGTCCTCGCGCTGATCACCCAGGCCTCGACATGGAACAGCAGCATCGACCCTCGCGCCAAGGACTGGCACTGGATGCGGTACCGCAACAACGTGGTCTACGGTGAGGCGGTGATGGACTCCGCACTCGAGCAGTACAACGGCGTCATCCGGCAGCTGGCCAGCGACCGGCAGCTGGTCCTCTATGACCTCGCCGCGACGGCACCCAAGTCGCTCGATCTGTTCTTCGACGACGTCCACTTCAACGTCGCCGGGGCGGCCCAAGCAGGACGTGGCCTGGCGCAAGCACTCGTCGCCGCCGGCATCTGGAGCTAGTGCCGTGCGGCAGCGGTTCGCCGCAGAATGTCGTGATCAGACCGGTGGCCTGTAGCAGATGATCGTTGCATGTCGCAGATGCGACTTGCGGGTGAGCCGTTAGTGGTCTGTACAGATGCCACTAGTTCTCGAAGCGCTCCTTTCGGAGCGCAGCGAGCTGATCGGCAAGCAATCCGAATAGCAGCACCAACACACCGTTCAGAATGAGCAGTACCGCTGCTACCGTCACGCCTCGGCGCGCCATCAGGTACGGAACTGTCCACGCCAGGCCGCCGATGATCGAGGCCATGGCGATCGGCAGGAAAATGCGTAGCGGCGATAACAGCATCGCCAGCCGAACGACCAGCAACAACGCTTGGAAGCCGGTCCCCACCGTCACTGCGCTCTTGCCGTGACGCGGTGACACGTCGATTGGAACGTAGGTCACCGCATAGCCGCGGTGCATGAGCACGAATGTACTGGTGGTGCTGAACGAGAATCCGTCGGGGCACAAGTGGATGTAGCGACGGATGACATCGGTGCGAAACACCCGCAGGCCGGAGTTGAGATCGGGGATCTGGCGACCGAGCAGAAGCCGCGCCATGAAGGTCAACAGCCACTTTCCAGGCACCCGCCAAAGAGGGCTCTGGGTCAGTCCTTTCCGCTGGCCGACCACCATGGCGTGGTCAGAAACACTCGACACCACCTTCAGCAACTCGCTCACCGCGTGCTGACCGTCGGCATCCATGCAGGCGACGAGATCCGTCGAGGTGGCGCGAATGCCGGTCTTCAGCGCCGCGCCATAGCCACGATTGCGGGCGTGCCGGACCACACGGAGTGCCGGCGATCGTGCCTCGGCCAATGCGGCCGCCGTACCATCGTCGGAGCCGTCGTCCACCACCACCAGCGACCAACCACGCGCCTCCACGGCGGGGAGCAGCGTATCGAGCAGACCCTCGATGCTCGCTCCCTCGTTGTAGGCCGGAACGACGATTGTGAGGCTCAACCTCTGCTCGTCGGTCGGGGCCGGGGGCGTCGCTACTGCAGCGGTCAGTACCCCTTCTTGCATGAAGGCTCCGTCGGTCGGTCAGGGCCGGCACCACCGGGTGGCCCCGGAGCTGGCGGTGCCCATCATACAAAACGGCACCGCCGGCAGCGCCGGTATAATGGCGCACCGATCGACGGCGACCGACACGGACGCGGGTTCCCCGCCGTCGATTCCGACCAAACGGGACGCAAGCAGCGATGAAAGGGATCATTCTCGCCGGCGGCTCCGGTACTCGACTGGCGCCGCTCACGACCGTGCTTTCGAAGCAGCTGCTGCCGGTCTACGACAAGCCGATGATCTATTACCCGCTGTCGACCCTCATGCTGGCAGGGATTCGCGAGGTTCTGGTCATCTCGACCCCAGAGCACACGCCGCTGTTCCAAACGCTCCTGGGCGACGGCTGCGACTGGGGAATGCACCTGCAATACGCCGTGCAACCGCGCCCCGAAGGGCTGGCCCAGGCCTTCATCATCGGCAGCGAGTTCGTCGACGGAGATGCGTGTGCGCTCGTCCTGGGTGACAACATCTTCTACGGAGTCGACTTCTCCGCGCAGCTCCAGCGGGCGGCTGAACGGGACGCGGGAGCGACCGTGTTCGCCTACCCGGTCAACGATCCGGAGCGCTACGGAGTCGTCGAGTTTCGCGACGGCGTCGCGGTCAGCATCGAGGAGAAGCCGAGCCAACCGCGGTCGCGCTACGCGGTGACCGGGCTGTATTTCTACGATTCCAAGGTCAGCGAGATCGCTGCCAGCCTGACCCCCTCGGCACGCGGCGAGCTCGAGATCACCGACATCAACCGTGCGTATCTCGAGCAGGATCAGCTGCACGTCGAGATCCTCGGACGCGGCTTCGCCTGGCTCGATACCGGCAAGTTCGACGCGCTGATGGACGCCGCGGTCTACATCCGTGCCATTGAAAAACGGCAAGGCCTGAAGATCTGCTGCCCGGAGGAGATCGCCTACCGGATGGGGTTCATCGATCGCCAGCAGCTGGAGGAGCTGGCGATCCCGATGGGCAACTCGGAGTATGGACGCTACCTCCGGACGCTGCTGGACGATGCGATCTTCTGATCGATGATTATCTGAGCCCAACGCGCAGCGTCACTTCGTCAACCGACACCGAGCCCAGCGAGTCAACTGCCGCCAGCCAGCTCGCCCCAGCGCGCCGCCAGCTGTAGCAACGCCTCGCTGTAATACGCTCTCTGGGCGCGCTGGTCGGCGGTTGGTGAACCCGTCCAGCCCGCGACCTGCCGGCGAAGCGCCAGAATTCGCGTTTGCAGCTGCTCCAGCTGCTCGCGCAGGATCCTGACCGCGTCGGGCTCCGACAACGCCTGTTCGTTCGATGCGGCCGCCGCAGCATCTTCGTCGGTCGGAGCCGGGGCATGTCGTGCGATCACTTCGGCGGCAAGCGTGTTCGCACTACGGTACAGCTGGCCCAGGTCGTTCTGCAGCCTCGACCAGCTGCGTCGCGCCGCAGTGCTCACGCGTAGCCGCGGATCGTCGCGCACCTCGACGGTGCGCGCATGTACTACGCCGTTGACCGTCAGCCGGACGGTGTAGGTACCGGGGACTACCAGTGCTCCCGACGGTGGCGTGGACTGGCGCGGGCTGTCGGCGCGGGCCGGATCCGGCGGGATCGCGACGCGAGCCATCGGCGGAAGCGCGTCGCTGCGGAGATCCCACACCATGCGGTTCATGCCGCGCTGCAGGCTTGGCTCCAGCGTCCGAACGGTCGCGCCGGCGGCGTCGAGGACAGCCAGCGTGGCGGGCGTTTCGGAGGCGTCGTTCGCCGCCGCAGGCTCGCCGTCACCGCTGTCGGGCGGTTCAGCCTCTGACGGGTCTTGTAGCGCGGTGGCGAGCCAGTAGTCGATGATCGCACCGTTCGGCGGGTTCGCACCACGGAACACCATGTCGCCTGTCTGCGCGCGCGTTCCTCGTCGCCGCATCATTCGCGCCGGGTCGATCGAGAACAGGTGGGACGGCGATGCAACCACGCTGGGGGTCAACTCTCGCAGGGAGACGACGCTGTCCAGGATCCAGACGCCCCGACCGTGCGTGCCCAGCACCAGGTCGCCATCGCGCGGGTGCACCACGAAGTCGTTGAAGGCCAAGGTCGGCATGTTGCTCTCGAGCTCGACCCAGTGCGCGCCGGCGTCGATCGACACGAAGAAGCCGAGCTCGGTGGCGGCATACAGCAAGTTGGGATTGACCGCATCCTGCTGCACCACACGGTTCGCCGGCATGTCAGCGATGACCGACGTCCAGGACTCCCCGTAATCGTCTGACCGATAGATGTAGTTGGCGTGGTCGTCCGCACGGTGGCCATCGAACGCCGCAAACACGGTCGCTTCCTGGTGCGGCGACGGATCCAGATCGGCTACCCAGGTACGCGCCGGCAGGCCCGGAAAGCGATCGGCGACGTTGGTCCAGGAGTCTCCTCCATCCCGCGATACCTGCACATTGCCGTCGTCGGTGCCCACATAGAGAAGCCCCTCACGTAGCGGCGACTCGGCGATAACGGTCACCGTGGCGTAGTAGGGAACGCCGTCGTCCAGCGATGCGACCCGGGCCGTTGGATCCTGGCCCATTACCTGCACCTCGGAACGCTCCCACTCGTTGCTCATGCGCCCGATGTCCCGCCAGGTCGTGCCCCGATCGCGGCTCACGTAGAGGTTCTGCGTTCCAGCGTAGAGCGTCGCTGGGTCGTGTGGCGACAGCAGATAGGGTCCGTTCCAGTTTGCCGGCTCCATCTCCTCTTCCAGGAGACGAGGCTCGGCACCGGACCCGTAGAGGCGCCAGATCCGACGGCTGAACGTGTACCCGCGCGGGTTGCCGGGGCGGATCGAACGCCGCTCCAGCGTGGTGCGATCCACCTGGGTGAGCCCGAGGTACTGCGACTCCGCATATGCGACGCTCGGGTCCGCGGGGTCCGGGACCGACAGAAAGCCGTCGCCGCCGCCGATGCGGATCCAGTCCTCGTTGAGGACTCCCTCGCTGCGGAAGGTCTCGTTCGGCCCTACCCACGAGCCATTGTCCTGCAGCCCGCCATAGATGTTGTACGGATCGTCGTTGTCGACGGCGACGCGGTAGTACTGACTAACCGGCAGGTGTGAAGCCCACAGCCAGGTCTTGCCGCGGTCGTATGAGATTCCCAGAGCCCCGTCGCTGGCCTTGATCAGATGGCGCGAGTCGGCCCGGGTTGACCCACAAGTGGCGATCGTCGCTATGGATCGATTGGCGTGGCACCGTCCAGGTACGGCCACCGTCATCCGACCAGCTGAAGGCGTTCTGCTGGTATATGCGCTGCTCGTCGCTCGGATCGACGAGGATCTGACTGGCGTACATCGGACGCGGGTTCCAGTCACTCATGTGCTGCCAACTGTCGCCATGATCGTCCGAACGGTAGATGCCGGCATAGCGCTCACCCTCGTACGACGTCGACGCCGTATAGCGATCCCCTTGTTCGACGGTCACATAGACGATGCGCGGGTCGGTACGATAGATGGACATGCCGATGCGACCGTACTCGCCGGCCGGGAGCCCATTGGTGCGTGTGCCGTCTGGGTGATCGGGGTTGTCGGGCGCGCCGGCGTCGACGCTTGCCGCGGTCAACTCCAGCCAGCTATCGCCGCCGTCGGTGCTGCGATACAGACCGCTTCCAGGACCGCTGCCGTGAAAGGCGTACGGGGTGCGGCGTCGCTGATACATGGCGGCAAAGAGGATGTCCGGGTCGCTCGGGTCAAGCGCCAGATCAACGGCGCCGGTGTCGGCGTCGACATGCAGGATTCGCTGCCAGCTCGTACCGCCATCGGTGCTGCGGTACACGCCGCGTTCGTCGTTGGCGCCCCAGAGGTGACCGAGCGCGGCGACATACACCACGTCGACATCGTGCGGATGCAGCACAATCCGGCCGATGTGCTGCGTGTCTCGCAACCCCATGTTGGTCCATGTCTCGCCGGCGTCGGTCGACTTGTAGACGCCGTCGCCCCAGGACGAGCTTTGGCGATTGGCGCGCTCGCCGGTACCGACCCATACGGTGTCTGGATTCTGCTGGCTGACGGCGATATCGCCTACCGAATGCGTCGCCTCGCGCTCGAACACCGGATCGAAGGTGACGACGTTGTTCGTCGTCTTCCAAACGCCGCCGGTGGCCGAGGCGACGTAGAACGTGAACGGGTCGCTCTCGACCACGGCGATATCGACCAGCCGTCCGGACATCGCCGCCGGACCGATTGTTCGGAGCTCGAGGCCGGAGAGCGCATCGGTGTCCAGGACACCGCCCCCTTGCTGTCCCGAGCTGGTGCCGGGAGCGGCGGTCACCAGCAACACAAAAGCCGCCGCAAGGCTGACAACAGCGCGTGCAGCCTCGCCGTGGCGGAGGGTTGGCGCAATCGATGGACGGAGCCACTCGGGCTCGAATGGGGACGGTGCTAGCGACATGGCGACGTACTCTCGTTCCTATCTTGTGGGCGGATACGGTCAGGTCGCATCAGCGCCGCGGTGAGCTCGCTCACGGAGTGAGGAGACGCGGCCGCAACCATTCTGCCAGCAGGGCATGGCCACGCGGACTGAAGTGGTAGCTGCTGCCCGACGTGTAGAGCTCCTCGTCGCTATGCTGTCGGAAGAGCTCGAGTGGATCGAGACAACGAAGGTTGCTGGTCTCGCACCGAGATGCGAGCAGGTCCTGCAGCGCGGAAAGCGTCTGGTCCTGGTGAACCTGGTAGCTGAACGGGCAAATCAGCACATACACATCCACATCGGAAGCGCGTTGCAGCGCCTCCAGCTCGGCCCACTGTCGGTTGAATGCGGCACGCGCCGCGTCGTCGAACCCGACCCCGTAATCGCGCACCACGTTGGTGCTGGTCTGTTCCGGCTCTGGCGCGGCGAACCGAGTCGCCAGACGCCGCCAACGCCGTTCGACGAATGCCGCGAGCATGGAGCTTGAAAGTAGGCCGCCGCTTTGCGAACGCGCCGCGTGCGGATCGATATCCTCGTAGCGCATCATGCCGGCGGCACTGCCGACGTCGTTGACCACCAGGCCATACACGACGAGCTCCGGGGTCGTGCGTTCGAGATCCTCCCGGAGGATTGTCAACACCTGTTCGAGGTTGTACCCCGGCACACCGGCATTGCTGACTGCCAGCGGATCGCCGAGCATGGCGCCGAACAGATACGGGAAGGCTTCGTCGGCGCGAACGCTGAACCCGAACGTGACCGAGTCGCCCACGAACAGATAGCGTCCGGTCGATTCGACCTCCTGCGTCGTCGGCACGCGGTGACCGTTGGCGTCGGTGCGAACCCGGGCGCGCGGGTACACGCCGTCGAACGATGGTTTCAGCCGGTAGCCGATCTCCGCATCGGGCTGAAAGGGATTGAGGTTGCGCAGCAGTACGAGGCGCAGGGCGAGCTCGGCGGTAACCAGCACCGCCAGCAAGCTGACCGTCGCGAGCGCCAGATTGGCGAAAAGATTGCTGCGAGCTTCGTCGTGATCCATCGATCCCTCCGGCGCCGCATCTTCGCACGTTGGCAGGATCGTCTCCGCTACGTTAGACGCTCAGAAGCACCGCGCGCGCATCGCCGTCGAGCAAAGACCGGGCGGCCTGGACATACCACAGGGCCTGCGGTCGATAACGGTCAAGAAGGTCGTCCGTGCGCGCGTCGGTCTTGAAATCAACGATGGTCCAGCCATCGTCGTTGGCGAAGATGAGATCGATGACTCCCTCGACGATCTGCCCGGCCTGCGGACAAACGGTAAACGGAACCTCGCGGTAGCACTGCGCCGCTGCCGCTGCCGCGCTCAGCAGCGAGTGCTGGAGAGCTCTGCACACTGCCTCGGTTGCGGCGTCTATCTCTGAAGGCGCCGCACCCAGGGTGCGACCGTGAACGCCGACGAACCCGGCGACGAGGGTGGCGTCAGCGTCGTACGGCACATCCCGCAACACAGTGTGCACCAGCGTGCCGAAACGGCGCCCGCTCGGTCGCTCGATCACGCGCTCGACATGCTCGACCACGACCTCGGCCTCGACATCCGGCAGGGTATCGACTTCGGAAACGAGCACCACCGTGCGCTGGGGTTGCGATCCGCTCTCGATTGCTGCGCCCAGACGTTGCCGCCATTCATCATGCTTCGCCGCACCGGCGGCAGCGGCAGCGCCATCCGCCGCGTCGTCATGGGCGAGCAGAAGCTCCTGGTGCAACCCGAACGTTCGGGGTACATCCACCGCCAGCAGCGCAGGGTCCCACCAAACAACGGGTGTGCCGCATTCGGACGCATGGAGTCCGGGTCGCACGGAGATCTCGGTCTCCCCCGGCGCCGGATGTGGCCGCGCCAGGACGCTGCGATCACCGAACTCCGGACACCCGGGGGCAGGGGCGCTCCGACGGTTGCGCTCGCGCGGCGGGTAGATGGCCGGGTTCAACGGCGAGGCCCAGCCATCCTCCCAGGCGTGGTCTCCGACCGTCGGTACTACGAGAAGATCGCGAGCACGCGTCGCCGCTACGTACGCAACTCGAATCGCCTCCGCAGCGTCTTGCTGCCGCTCACGATCGGCGTTTTCCACCAGCTCCCACGGCGAACAACCGAGGAGTCGCGTCGCACTGAGCCCGAGCTCGGGGTTGATGTGCGTCGAGGGCGTCACGTGCGTCAAGTTGGCGGTGATATCGGCGAACACGACGACCGGGAACTCCAGGCCCTTGGCGCCATGAACCGTCATCACGCGAACGCCTTCGGCGCCCTCCTCCAGAACCGGTGATTCGGTCGAGCCCGGCCGCTCGGCCTCGGCACTGAGCCGGCGGACAAAGCCGCGGAACGAGATACCGCCGCGCAGCTCGAAGGCTCTCGCCAGATCGCATACCCGCTGCACGTTCGCCAACACCTGGTTACCGGCCGGACGCATGGCGAATCCCGCGTGTGCGCGCGTCGCCTCCAGCAGCTCGAGGATCGTCTGCGCGATCGGCACGTGATTGCGACCGCGGTGCAGCTGGCCAAGCAACGATAGCGCTACGCCGATCGGCGCGAGCTCGTCGTCGAGCTCCTGATCATCGCGCCGAAACGGATACAGCCGGCCGACCTCCTGGCGAAACCGCAGCAGCACGTCGTCGGGAATCGCGAACAGACCACCCTTCAGGGTAGCGAACACCGACAGCTCGTCGTCCGGCCATTCCACTGCGATCAGCGCCGCGCGAAGGGTCTCGACCTCCTCGCGCTGGTGGAACGATCGACCGCCGGAGAGCAAGTGCGGTATGCCGCGGGCCTCCAACGCCGCCAGGTAGGGTCGCGTCACATCGCTACGCCAGGACAGAAAACGCCGGAACAGAATGCCGATGTGGTGCGGCCGGATCGCCACCAGCTCGCCCGGATCGTCGGGATCGTCGACCACCCAGCCGCTGTCGGTAAGCAGCCAGGAGATCCATGCCGCTATCACGTCGGGGAGTCCGCGGTCCACCTCCCACTTGGTAATCCGATAGCGGCCGTAGGGCTCGGGCACCGGCAACGCCACCACCGCGGGCTGACCCACGATCGCCTGGCGGTGGTTCGCCAGCGGCACGTAGTTTGGCTGGCCCGACAGTCGGTCACCGGTTATCAACCTGCTGAATGCCTGGTTCACGCTCTCTTGCAGCGGCTGCACAGATCGCCAGCTGCGAGTCAGCTTCTCGAACGCGACGCCCTGACTGCGCAGTCTTTCCTTGATCTGGTCGTAGAGCACGACATCGGCCCGGCGGAACCGGTAGATCGACTGTTTCGGGTCCCCCACGAGGAAGAGCTTTCCTGGCGCCGGAGTCGCTTTACGCCAGTCGGATACGGCCGCATCGCCGGCGGCGAGCAGCAGCAGAATCTCCACCTGCAGCGGATCCGTATCCTGGAACTCGTCGACGAAAATGTGGTGGAACCGGCCCTGTAGATATTGACGCACCTCCGCGTTGTCGCGCACCAGGTCGCGGGTACGAATCAAGAGGTCGAGAAAGTCGAGCTGCCCGGCATCGCGCTTGAGACGAGCGTACGCTTCGACGACCTCGTCGAGCTCGCCCCGCAGCAGCGCCGCGAGGTCAGCGTCAGCGTGACGCTCGAATTGTTCCAGGCTCTCGATCAAAGCGTCGCGCCGGCGCGCCACCTCGGCGCGCGAGATTCCCTCGGTCGCCCAGCTACCGCGCCCCTTCTGCCGTCGGCTGCGCCGCAGCTCGCGCAGAGTGTCGAGGACACGAGCCTCGAGAGCGTCGTAGTCACGGCGCGGCGCGACATCTTCCGAGCGACGTATCCAGGTATCGAGTTGCTCCGCCGGCGCGATCGCTCGGCGCAGCGGATCGTTGGTCTTGCGACACTCGTGATAGAGGGTCGCCACTGCGGCGACGCGCTCGATCTCGCGATCGATCATCGCCTTCCGGTCGAAGGGCCGCCGCTCCCACTTCGCCGGGTAATCCCGCCAATCGAGCAGCCGCTGTCCGGCATCGCGCAGGCGGTCCATCGGCGTCGACCCATCGAACGAGGGTCGCACCGCCAGGCGGCTGAACGCTCGCCGAAGGCCCTCTGGCATCTCGCCCAATCGACGTTCGATCCAGGTGCGGAAAGCACGGTGATAGATCGTTGCGGCCTGTTCGTCGTCGAGCTCGCCGAAGGCAGGATCGATCTTGGCCTCCACCGGTCGCTGGCGCAGGACTTCTGCACAAAACGAGTGGATCGTGCCGATGCTGGCTTCCTCCAGCCGGGCAATGGCGTCGGCCAGACAGTCGCGACGAGCGTGATCGGTCTCGACGGAGCGCGCCCGGTCGAGCTCCTGGCGGAGCCGAAGTTTGAGCTCGCCGGCCGCCTTGCGCGTGAAGGTCACCGCCACTACTGCCTCGATCCGCGCGCCCGTCGCCAAGGCGTTCACCAGGCGCTCGACGAGGATGGTGGTCTTGCCGGTACCGGCTGCCGCCTCGACGAGGTAGCTACGTGTCAGGTCGTCGCGTATACGCTCCCGGGCGGCCCCGTCCCCGCCACCCCCGGTCATCCGGCACCTCGCAGCATTCGTAGGCTGGCGAGCGGGCCCTGGTCCTTGCGCCGCACGCGCAGCTCTTCGTATGGGCCGCAGACTGAACGGAAGTCACACCAGTCGCAGGCGCGCTCGCGCGGCGCGGCAGGTAAGAAACCCTCACCGATGGCTGTATCGATGATTCCCAGAGCTTGCGACGCCTTCAGCCTGTTCTCGGCGTTGAGCGCCACCTCGCGTTCCTGGAAGTCACCGCGTCGGGTGCAATAGAACAGGCGGCCGGCTACGACGTCGCCCTCGAGATGATGCTCGGCGGCGAGCGCGTAGAGCAGCGGCTGCAGCACCTCACCTCCGCCGATGGTCACATAGCGCGCCCGCAGCGCGCGGCCGGTCTTGTGATCGGTAACCCGCCAGGCAACCCGGGACCGCTCGTGCTCGACAAGATCGATGGCGCCACGCAAACGATACCCCTCTGCGGTCACCGCCTCGTCACGATGACTGAGCGGATCGCGTCCGGCCTGGTGTCCGAGGCCGAACGAGAACTCGAAGAACGATGGCTCCCAACCGTCGTCGGACTCGGCGACCTCGCGGATCCAGCCGCGCAGATCCGTGCGTACGCCCTCCACCTCGTCATCCCATACGCGTGGGATGGCCGGTGCGAGCCGTTCCGAGTAGGTCGCCGCCAGCTCGTCGAGTGCGTCGTCTGCCGCAGCGATGGCGGCGGTACGATTCGCCGCCGTGATCGGCAAGTTGCCGGCGTCGCGCAAACGTTGAAACAGCACGTACTGGACCTCGTGAAACAGGCTGCCGCGGGTCAGGGGGTCCATCTGCTCGAGCGCCGCCGGCTCCTCGCGAGGTCGCAAGCGCTGGATCGCGTAGAGGAAGAACTGATACGGGCACACGGCATAGCGTTGCAACGCCGTGGGTGAGTAGCTGCGGGCGTGCAGACGATGTCGATCGAGCACGGCGCGCGCCGCAGCACTGGGGTCTACCAGGCCATCCGCTGCGAAGAACCCGGGCCTCCAGCGTCGTGCCCGGGCCCGGAGTGAGCGCGCCAGGTGCTCGTTGGTGTCGAGAAGAAAGCGGGCGCGGCCCGTGGCGTCGCCTTCCGGCCGGGTGAGTATGGGCTCCAGATAGGAGACATCGAACTCGGCGGCATCGATCGAAACACCGGTATCCCGCGGGGCTGGCCAACCGAGTAGTGACGCCGATCCGGACGCAGCACGCTCCTCGAGCGCGCGGGTGTCAGGAAGGCGATCCTCGGCGGCGCGGACTATGTCGAGGGCGTAGAAGCTCGGCACTCGGGCCCTGCCCTGCAGCACGTCCTGTGTCGGGTAGGAGACCACCAGCTTCCGTGAAGCAGCGCCGACGGCGATGCGTAGCAACAGGCGCTCGTTCTCGAAGCGCTCGTCCTGGGTCATCAGCGGCGCTTCGACCTGCCGCCGCATGTCGTCCAGCAGCAGTGGATCCTCACTGGTGCGCTTCGGGAAGATCCCCTCGGCCAGCCCGGGGAGGAACACTACGTCGAAGTCGCGGCCTCTCGCCTCGTCGATTGTGGCGACGAATACCTTGCCGTAGCGTCGACCGGTTGGCTCGTGGCGCAAGAACGCGAGGCGCTCTTCCAGAACCCGGCGCACCTCCGCCAGATCGACCGGTCCGACGCTCTCCATCGGCTCCAGGCCACCGAGAACGGCGAGCACACGATTGGGCCTTCGCAGCGTCGCGGCAGCGAGCTGACGGAGCGCGGCGAGCCATTCGCCCCAGAGCGCGGGCGCTGGCAGTGCCGCCAGCATGCCGATGATCGGCAGGGCGAACTCCTCCAGGTTGGCGAGCGCATCGATCTGCCGCTGTAGGTGCTCGGCGTGGGTTTCGTCGTGGTCATCCAGCCCTCGTCGTCGTTCCTCGAGCTCGGCGCGCACACCGGCGAGTCGCCGTTGCCAGCGGTCACGTCCGCCGACAACCGCGGCATCGACGAGCAGCTGCTCCCAGCGCCGTGGCGTCCGCACGGTGCCCGCGACGACGGGTCCGTCGACCTCGTCCTCCAGCAGCTCAGGCTGCGTCGGGTCGGCAACGAGGGTCTTGAAAACGAGCTGGGCGCCGGCCGGCTCAATCCACGGCACCTCGATCTCGTGCGCCTCCGTGACCGCCGCCGGCGGCGATTGCCCGAGCGATAGATACTCGGCGAACCGCGACGCCGACAGATCATCGGCGGCACAGGCGAGCAAGGCCAGGAAGGCGCGCCCGGCGGGATCGGGTCGCACGGTGCCTCGGGTGTACCACGCCGGGATACCGCCGCGACGCATCGCCTCCTCGACGAGGCCAAGATAGGCGCTCGGATCGCGGAGCAACACCGCGATACGGTCGAACGGCATGCCCTCACGCGCCAACCGGTGGATTCGGCGAACGATCTCGACCGCCTCACGACCCTCGCCTGGGGCAGCGACCATCTCGAGCGTCTCATCGACCGCCGCACGCGCGCCATCCGCTTCGCCGAACACCGCGGTCCGCAGCCGAGCAAGTTGGCTCGCCTCGGCAGCGGTGAGCGAGTCGACATCGGTTGCCCGAGCTCCGAAGGCAGCCGATAGCGACTCGAGAGCCTGCCGATCGCCACCGATCACCGTCGCCAAAGCCTGCGGCGCGCGCTCCGCCAGTCGGCGCCAGCCGTCCTCCTCCAGGGCGCTGCCGGGTGACAGGTCCAGCAGCAACATCGGAACGCCTACCAGGTCGTGCTGCCCCTCCTCCACCGCCTCGATCGCCAGGCGCCAGAGGATAGATGGATCGGCCAGATCCCAGCGCTCGATCTCGCCCGCGTATGCGGACGCTAGCTGTCGCAAGTCCGAGCCGGCCTTGCCGAGGTCGACGAGTTGATCCATCGGTGCTGCTGCCAGGCGTAGCTCGTTGAGCGTGCGCCACAATGCTCGCGGGAACCCCGGGTACTCGACAACCGGGCCGAAGTACTGGAGTCCCCCGTGGCTACAGCGCTCGGATGCGCGCGCTGCCAATGCTTCCATGCCGAGCCCGGTTACCGGTGCCAGACCGCGCCGAGCCATCGCCTTCACCGCGAGATCGGCAGCCAGGCGTCGAGGGGTCGTCCGATGAACACCGAAGAGTCCGTCGCCCGGCTCCAGCATCGAGCGCACGAAGTCATCCGCTGCACCGCGTGTAGCCGACACCACAAGGACAGGCCCCCGCGACGCCGCGGCGCGAAGCCACGTTTGCGCGTGCTCCAAACGCAGCGCGGCGCTGGTGGAGTAGACGACGGAGGCAGAGCCCAATCGCGAATCCCCCGGAGCGAGGTGTGGGGTTCCTGTTCTATAGGACGGACCGGCGCCTGGCGAGCAGGCGAACGTGGATAGCCGGTTTCGGTGCCGCCACTAAGCACACGGCGAGCCCCGGTTGGAAGTCAGCGCCGCCGGTCCCGGCCTGACCTGAAGAACGTCGATACGTCGTCACCGTTGAATGACGCCAGGCCGTCAATGTCGGCCCGTCGCCGCTAGCGGCCCCCGTCGCGCCCGGTTCGCATCGTGGCGATAGCCACGATCGACCGTGACACGGAGACACGCCCGAGGCCGACAAGGCCCTGTTTCTGGCTCTTTCCAGTGGTTGGCGGCGATCGTCTCACAGCCACGCGATTCCCGGCACGCAGTTTGGCACGACCTTTGCGAACCACGTTGTTGCGACCCAGGCCGCTCCCGGCGGTCGGCGCCCTAGGCGCCCGGCACCGACCGCTAACGGCCGGGGTCGCCACACCGAAGCCGTGTTGTCCAACACGGCAACGACAAAGGAGGAGGAACATGCAAGCTCGAAATCGCCGACTCACGAGCTTTCTAGCCGTTGCCACCGTGGTGGCCGTGCTACCGGCCGCAGTGTCGGCCGCGGCCCCGTTCAAGGAATTTCCGGAGACCGGCACCGAGGCGATGGCGTATTTCGAGGCCGACCCGGACGTCTGGATGGATGGCCCGGTCGACTACGTCATCCTCGATGCCGAACAGAAGGTGTTCAAGGGTCTCTCCAGCACCGAGGAGCGCGCCGACTTCATTGCCGATTTCTGGGATCTGCGCGACGAGGACCAGAAGGTCGCCGGAAACAACTTCAAGCGTCTTTTCTACGAGCGTGTGGCGATGACCAATGATCGCTATCACGACTTTCCTCGGGGCTGGAAATCTGATCGCGGCTTCGTGCACATCGTGCTCGGCCGGCCGGATTACATCCGACCGGTGTTCGGCTACTCCGCCGACGCCGTGGTGTGGACGTACTTCACCGTCGGCGAGCGCGGAGCGGAGCGCGGCTTCGACAGCGTCTATGGGCAGGTAGCCATCGCCTTCGTGAGAAACGCGGCACGCAGCAGCTACCGCATCTACGGTGGCTTCGGTGGGCCCGGATACGTCCCGCTCTACGTCCGGGATGCGCTTCAGTACGCCAAGGAGGCAGCTGTCGTCAACGCCGACTGAGCTCCTCCTCCTGCCAAGCCTACCCCCGGCCCACGCCACCTCCCTGGCGTGGGCCGGTTCTGGTCTCGTCAGCGCTGGTTACTCAGGTCGCGGGCCGCAGTTGGTATAATGCGGCCTTCGCGACACTCTCGGTTGGCAAACGAAAGCTGAGACGGCCGCGCCGTGGCGGTTGAGACAGCCCCCGCCGTGAAATCGCGCCGTCGCGAAGCACCGCACCAAACGGGTGCGTGGCGTGGCGTTAGCAAGGCGCTCATGACGGCGTTGTCGTCGTCTGTGTCAGGGAGATCTGTATGGAACAGGCCGAAACCGACGCATTGGCGCAGGTAGAGCCCACCGCCGAGGAGCTCCGGCACGCTTATCGCGTCGCTGTTCGCTCGCGCGCCGCGGAAGAGTTCGTCGTCCGGTTCGTCAACCGGGGCGAAGTGAAGTTCGCCATCTGGGGCACCGGCGAGGAGGTTCACGGCGTCGCCACCGCGCTCGCCTTCGCCCATGCCCTCGGGCGTGACGACTTCGGCTTCGTGCCGCACTACCGCTCCTACGCGCTGGTGTCGATGTGGTTGGAGCTCCAAGGCTACGAAAACTTCGTCACCGACCTGATGCGACAGCAGTTCTCCAGGGATACTGACGAGCTCAGCCGCGCCCGACAGATGGTCAATCATCTCTACTACCCGGAGCTCGGTATCCTGCCGCTCCAGAGCCCGGTCGGAATGCAGCTCGACAAGGCAGCCGGCTATGCGATGGGCTACAAGGTCAAAGGGCGCGAGCACAGCGTCGCCATGGCGATCATCGGCGACGGGACGACGGCCGAGGGCGATCTGCACGACGCGATGAACGCCGCCAGCGTGTGGCGACTGCCGCTGATCATCATGGTGACCGACAACGACATCGCCATCAGCACCCTTCCCGAGGAAGGCCAGGGCATCAAAGACTACGCGGCCTATGCAAAGGCCTTCGATCTGGCACATTTCGAGTGCGACGGGCGCGATTTCTGGGACGTCTACAGCACGACCATCGATGTCGCCGGTTACGTGCGTGACAGGCAGAGCGGCGTGGTGCTGCACGTCAAGCACCTGCCACGGTTCAATGGCCACAGCTCTGCCGCCGACGTCACCTTCGACCTTTCTCAGGACGACCCGCTGATCGAGTTCGGCGAACAGCTCGTCGAACGCGGTGTGCTGGCGAAAGAGGACATCCTGCAGCGCAAGACTGGTGAGGGCCGCGACTTCTTCGCCCACCATGATCCCGGCCGCATCATGGATGCCGAGATCGAGCAGGTGCGCGCTCAGATCAAGCAGGTGCGCGCCGAGCCGGACCCGTCGCCCGACTCGCTGTTCGAGCACATCTATCGACCGTTCCCGGAGGTCACCGAGCCGACACCGTCGGGGACTACCAACATCACCTATGCGGGCGCCATCCGGAGTGCGCTTGATCGCATCATCGATCGGCACGGCGGTGTGCTGTGGGGCCAGGACGTCGCACGTCTCGGCGGCGTTATGCAGGCCACGGCCGGTCTCAAGGAGCGTCATCCGGATCGGGTGTTCGATGCGCCGCTCAACGAGCCGTTGATCGTCGGCACTGCGATGGGAGCAAGCCTCCATCCCGATCTTGTGGCGTTGCCCGAGATCCAGTTCGGCGACTATTCCTTCAACGCTTTCCACTGGCTCATCCACCTGGGAAACTTTCATTGGGCCTCGAACGGCAAGGCGTCGGCGAGCGTGATCCTTCGCATGCCGACCGATCCCTTCGGCGGCGGCGCCATTTACCACTCGATGAGCTGCGACAGTTACTTCTCGTCCATACCCGGCCTGGTACTGCTGATGCCGTCGACTAGCTTCGACGCCTATGGCCTGCTGATGACGGCCGCCGAGTACAGCGGACCCGTGGTGGTTCTGGAGCCCAAGTTCGCCTACCGCCTGACGCTCGGCCCGGCGCTCCCGGGCGAGCCAACTGACGACGACGAGATCGAGCGTTTGAGGCGCGGCGTCATGCGCGGCGAGGTACCCCACATCGACCCGAGCTTGCGGGTGCCGTTCTCCAAGGCCGCGATCCGGCGCCCCGGCGGCGACGTAACGATCGTGGCGTGGGGGCGAGCCGTGTATACCGCCCTCGAGGCCTCCAATGCGCTGGCCGAAGGGGGCATCGAGGCCGAGGTTATCGATCTTCGCACGCTCGTTCCGCCCGACCTGGACACGGTCTTCCAGAGCATTGGCCGTACCGGGCGCTTGGTCGTGGCCGCCGAAGATCGCCCGTTCGCCGGCTTCGCGCGCTCCATCCAGGGACACGCCGTGGAGGCTTTCCCGAACCTGCCCACACGTGCTGTCGGGCAGAAGAATCTGCCCGGGGTTCCTCAATCACTCGCGCTCGAGAAGGTCTGCGTGCTGTCCGCCGACGATATCGTGGTGGCCTGCAACGAGGTCATGGCAGCGCAAAGCGCCGCGGGCGGCAGCAATCGAGGGTTCGCCTGGATGCCGCGCCGCTACTACGAGGGCTGAGCGCTCGACGGCGCCGAATAGCGGTTGAGCGCCTCCAGACTTGGCACCGGTACCGTCTATTCCGACGGACGACGCGTGCGCTCGTCGACCTCCGCAGGGCCCGACTGGTTCGCGGCCCCGACGCCGGTCTAGGACAATCAATTTGCGGCCCCGGCGCCGGTCTAGGACAATCAACCAGTCGCCGCTCACTTTCTCAGCCCTTCGCTGTCGCGGGCTCATTCACGCACTTACCGAACACAGGAAAGCTACGCATGAAGATCGCTGTTCCGCGCGAAGCGAAGGTGGACGAGCCGCGCGTGCCGGTGGTCCCAGATGGTGTCGAGAAGCTCGTGCAGATGGGCGCAGAGGTGAGCGTCGAGACTGGTGTTGGCGCCACCGTGAACGCCACCGATGCGAGCTATGAAGAAGCTGGCGCCCGTGTCATCGCCGACCGTGCGGCCCTCCTCGGCGCCGCCGAGGTGGTGCTGCGCCTCAACCCGCCGCCGACCGCGGAAGTCGAGCTGCTTGCCACCGACAGCATTCATGTGAGCTACCTCGACCCGTTCTTCAATCGACCGCTAGTAGAGACGCTCGCGGCAGGCGGCGTGAAAGCGGTGTGCATCGAGCTGATCCCACGCACAACGTTGGCGCAGAAGATGGATGCGCTGAGCTCGCAGGCGAGCTTGGCGGGCTATGAGGCAGTGGTGCTGGCAGCCAACCGGCTTGGCAAGGCCTACCCCATGATGATGACTCCTGCAGGCACGCTGAGGCCTTCGCGCGTCTTCGTGATCGGTGCCGGCGTCGCGGGTCTCCAGGCCGTCGCCACGGCCAAGCGCATGGGCGCGCGCGTCAACGCCTTCGATACACGCCCCGCGGTCGAGGAACAGGTCAAGTCGCTCGGCGCGCGATTCGTCAAGATCGATCTCGGTGACACCGGCCAGACGGACGCCGGCTACGCGAGCGAGCTGACCGCCGAGCAGCTCGAACTGCAGCAACAGGGAATGGCGAAGGTCTGCGCCGCGGCGGATGTGGTCATCACGACGGCGAAGGTCTTCGGCCGCACGCCGCCGTTGATTGTCACCCAGGAGATGGTCGCCGGCATGAAACCGGGGAGCGTGATCGTCGACATGGCCGCCAGCGAGCACGGCGGCAACGTTGCCGGGACGCGGCTCAACGAAGAAGTCGAAGTTGGCGGCGTACGGATCGTCGGCTGCGAAAACCTCCCGGGGCGCGTCGCCGTTCACGCCAGCCAGATGTACTCGAACAACTTGGTCAACTTCCTCACCCACTTCTGGGACGACGAGTCTAAAAGCATGAAGCTGGATCGCGACGACGAGATCATGGCCGGCGCGCTCATCACCTACGGCGGCGAGATCGTCAGCGAGATGCTGAACAAGGCATACGCTGACGCCTGACGTCGGATCACCATCTACCGGGGCACTTTCGATCTCTATGGACGCTCAGACGATCGTATTCCTGCTGTTCATCTTGATGCTCGCCATCTTCCTCGGCTTCGAGCTCATCTCACGCGTACCGTCACAGCTGCACACTCCGCTGATGAGCGGTTCCAACGCGATCTCCGGAATCACCATTGTCGGGGCACTGCTGTCGCTGCGCGTAGGAAACGAGCTCGTCACCATCATTCTCGGGACGCTGGCCGTCGCCTGCGCCACGATCAACGTGGTCGGCGGCTACCTGGTTACCGACCGCATGTTTGCGATGTTCCGCAAGAAGGGCCAGGGAGAGGGCTGAGATGGACGGCGCGTTCCTGATCGACCTGGCGTACATCGCGGCGGCGGTCCTGTTCGTATATGGCCTCAAGGGCCTACAGCGAGCCGACACGGCGCGGCGCGGGAATCGGATCTCGTCGGTGGGCATGCTGGTTGCGGCACTTGCCACCGTTGCGTACGGCGGGCTCGACTATCAGTGGATCGTGCTGGGAGTAGTGGTTGGCGGCGCCATTGGCGCCTTCGCTGCGCGCACCGTCGCGATGACCGGCATGCCGGAGATGGTCGCGCTGTTCAACGGCGGCGGTGGGCTGGCGTCGTTGCTCGTCGGCTGGTCCGAGTACCACCAGACGCAGATCGAGGTCGCCGCGTCGGCTGGCCCGGAGTTCAACAGCTTCACGCTGGGGTCTATCGCCATCGCGTCGCTGATCGGCAGCGTGACGTTCACCGGTAGCGTCATCGCCTGGGGCAAGCTCGCCGGCAGGATCCCGGGGCCACCGGTCTTGTTCGCCGGACAGCAGGTCGTCAACGTCGTGCTATTGGTTGGCGCGCTCACGGCCGCCGCGCTGTTCGCCAGTGTCGGCGAGCCAGGTCCACTAACGGAATCGAAGTACACCGCCTACCTGGCCCTGGTGGGCATCGGGCTGGCGCTCGGCATCCTCAGCGTTATATCGATCGGCGGCGCCGATATGCCGGTCGTGGTTGCGCTACTGAACAGCTACTCGGGCCTGGCGGCGTGCGCGACCGGCTTTATCATCGTCAACAAGGTGCTCATCGTCTCCGGCGCGCTGGTGGGCGCCAGCGGGCTGGTCCTCACGACGATCATGTGCAGGGCGATGAATCGCTCGCTGGCCAACGTTCTGTTCTCGGGCTTCGGGGCCAACTCTACGGGCTCGGCCAAGGCCGCCGACGGCGAGGCCAAGGTGATCAACACCGGCGATGCTTTTCTGATCCTCGAGTCCTCGAGCAGCGTGGTGTTCGTGCCGGGGTACGGCATGGCCGTGGCTCAGGCGCAGCATGCTGTGCGCGAGCTCGCCGACATGCTCGAGGAAAACGGCTGCGAGGTTCGGTACGCCATCCATCCGGTCGCCGGTCGCATGCCAGGCCACATGAACGTGCTGTTGGCCGAGGCGAGCGTACCTTATGACCAGCTCGTCGAGCCCGAGGATGTCAACCCGACGATCGAGACGGTCGACGTCTGCATGGTCATCGGAGCCAACGACGTAGTGAATCCGGCGGCCCGGGAAGATGAGGACAGCCCGATCTATGGCATGCCCATCATCGACGCCGACCGCGCCCGCATCACGTTCGTGCTCAAGCGCTCGCTCGGAGCCGGCTACGCTGGCATCGGCAACCCGCTGTTCTTCAAGGAAAACACGCGCATGCTGCTGGGCGACGCCAAGGCGTCGGTCACCGCGCTGGTCGCCGAGTTCAAGATCGACTGACGGCGCGACACTGCGCGTATTCGCCTCTGGCGCTGCCGTTTATGGGGATTTCTGTCGCCGGCGCTCAACGCCCTGTCGCCGATCCGAGACGCCAGGACCGGACGTGACCAACTCCGGCGATGGCATGCCGTCGGCCAGGCTCCAGTAGACGCCTGGCGGTGCGCAACAGTCACTAGAACACACCGACGAGTAATCGGGTGCGTTCATGTCGCTTGCCGTCGTCAAGCGCCACGAGCCGAGCGGGGTATTCGCGGTCGTGCGACCCGACACTCGACCGGCCCGGCTGAAGTTACTCCGACCGCTCGAAGACGATGTCGCTGCCGGCCGGCTCCAGCGGCAGTGCAACGCTGATGATTTTGCCCTGCTTGCTCATCCGGAAGGCAGCGAGCCCCTGAAGAACGCCCTGGCTTCGATCCGCCTCGGGGAGGGCGTCCCCGGCGAGCTCGAAGACGTCGTAGTGGTAGTGCTTCAGCCCCGCCTTGAACTGATCGAATGCGATCTCCAGACCTGCTTCGCCGACGCTGACCTCCACCGTCCGGTAGCCCGGATGCACGTACACCCCAGTGTAGTCCTCGAGTCGGTGTGACGGTGCGGTGTCCGGCACACGCTCGGCCTCCACTTTGTCGCGGCGCTCGTCGGCACGAGCTTCGCCCTCAGCAATCTGCTCGTGCGCCCTAGCGTTCCAGTCCACCGGCTCGAGCCCCAGCAACTCGTCGAACACCCGCTGGATGACCAAGTTCGGCACCGGGTTCGGTCCACCACCGTTGGTGAGCGCCGTCACCCCGATGCCGGCGTCGGGCAACCAGGCCATCTGCGAGATGAACCCGTCGATGCCGCCACCGTGCCGCACCCAACGATGGCCCCGATAGGTGCTTACCGCCAGCCCGAGGCCGTACGTCGACGGACCGATCTCGGGGTACGACGGGCCGGCAACCGCTCCGGCGGCGACTGAATGGGGCCCCTGCATCTGTCGCTCCTGGTCCGCCGACACGATGCGAACGCCCTGGCGCTCCCCGGCGCCGATTCGCGCCTCGATGTAGCGCAGCATCTCCTCGACGCTGGAGTTGATCGACCCGGCCGGGCCGACCGCGTCGATATTGCGGAAAGGCACGCGGGCGGGCTCATCGTTGCGGATCTCGTAGGGCCAGGCAAAGTCGCCGGACCCCGGCATGTCTTGGACCGATGTGTTCGATCGCGGCATACCTAGGGGGTCGAAGATGCGCTCCCGGACCAAGTCGTCCCACGACTCCCCGGTGATGCGCTCCAGCAGGTAGCCGGCGGTCATGAACATCAGGTTTTGGTACTGGTATCGCGCCCGGAACGACACCGTCGGCTCGAGGTAACGGAGGCGCTGAAAGAGCTGTTCGCGGTCCAAGCTGCGGCCGTACCACAGCCCGTCGTGTCGCGGCAGGCCGGAAACATGCGTGACCAGGTCCTTCACCCGCATGTGCTCGGTGGCATAGTCGTCGTAGAGGCGGAAGTCGGGTAGATAGCGGCGCACGGGAGCCTCCCAGTCGAGCTTGCTCTCGTCGACCAGCTGCGCCATCAGCAACACCGTGAAGGACTTCGAGTTGGACCCGATCGCCATCAGCGTGCTCGGCGTGACCGGTAGGCGGTTTTCAACGTCCCTCCACCCATACCCCTTGAGCAGAACGACGCGACCGTCGACGCTGGCTCCGTCCTCGCCGCTCTCTGCGTCACCTTCGCCGCGGTATCCGCGACGGCCGTCCAGCCGAGGGCCGCAACCACCGAGCTCGTCACCTCCGCCGCGGGTTCCGCGACGGCCGTCCAGCCGATGGCTGTGACCACCCTCACACGGGGGAGATGTTCTATTCAGCCCACTGTCGCTATTCAGCCCCCTGTCATGTGCAAGGGCAGGTCGAAGTTTGCGGAAAGAGGCGCAAGGAGCATCTGGCATATTGCGGGAAGGAGATTCCCGGCGAATACAACGCTAAACCTCACCGCCTGCACCCAACCGCCGGTCACCGTCACCACGGGCCCGACCGGTAAGTTCAAGATGAGGAAGAGGAACTCGGTATTCGGCTGCGCAGGCAGCAGGGTGATCATCACCGGCCCCAACATCAATTGTGAATGCGTGTACTAGAGTTTCCTGACGACGCGGATGCGATCGTCAGGTTCGCAGATGGCGCCGTCCGCCGCCTCTTCGGAGCCTAGTCACCCGCGTGCGGTGCAGCGGCCTGGCGCTCCAGTAGCGGACGGAAGTGCGACCACGTCGGCGGGCGGAGCCCGTCGTTCTTTCCGTGCTCATCCTCCCACCTGCGTAGCCGGACGCCGTCGCGGTGGTGCGGGTTGGCTTCGAACTCGAGTTGCTCCTCGGGCGACATCGGCCCGCCCTGCTTTTCCAGCGTGTACTGCGAGGCTTGCGACAGGCCGTTGACATACGTCGGGTCGACGGCGCACAGGTAACGCTTCGCCGCAACGTGAAGCCGCGCCGGCTCGCTGACGGCGGTCGGGAACCGAGTCGCCAGGTAGTCACCCGACGCATCCCCGTGATCGTGCACGCCGTATGCGTCGTCGGCGTCACCGAGCAGGTGCCCGATGTCGGGCAACAGGCAAGCGACGATCAGCTCGTCTGGGGCGCCGGCACGCTCGGCAGCGAGCGCGGTCAACAGCGAGTGCTCCAGCATGGTCACGTCCTCGCCGTAGCTCTGGTGCCCGCCGGCGTCATAGAGCGCCTCGATCTCGTCAACAATGGTGCTCACGTCGGTCACATCGCAACCTGCGCCTACTTCTTGAGGCGTCGCTTGATCTTCCGACCGAGCTTCTTGTCCACCATGACGGCGGGGATCGCGATCAATCCGTCTTCGCCGGCCATGTCGATCGCCGGACCGCCGACGTTGTTGACTACCACGACGCCCACCGCTCCCGCATCCTGCGCCGCCTGCACCTTGGCGTCGAAGCGGCACTCGCCACGGTCGATGACCGCGATCTTGCCGGCGATCTCGGCACCGTTGACAAGCGGGGCGCAGGCCCGCGCCGGCGTCGACGTGCCGTCATCGACCAGCGCCAGGTCGTTCGCCACCCCGACCTCGTCGAGCATCGGCCCGAAGAACGCTCGGCCGACGACATGCTCCCCCGCCAGGTTGGCGGGGGCGGCGATCTGGATCACCGTAGCGCCGCGGAGCAACGGACGGGCTCCCCTCAGCGTCTTATTACCAGTGAACGCCACCTCGCCATCGCGTACCGCGGACTTTCGGCGCGCCGCCGGCGACAGCGCGTCCCACGTCTTGTTGCGCTGGTTGTCGAAGGTCATCGTCGCCAGGATGTCCGGGCGACTGAGGAAAAACGCCCCGGTATCCAGATCCGTGAGGCCGACGAAACCGAGCCCATGCGCCATCTCGTGCAGGGCCACCGGAAGAAACGAGGTCTGTGCCGGCGCCGCGTTGTCGTCCAGTCCGTAGTACCAGCTCGTCCCCGGTCCCAGGCAGGCACCGTCGACCGCGGAATTGAACGTGATCACGATGTCGGCGGCGGTGGAGCTGCTCAGATCGTCCCCGGCGATCGATTCTGCGGTCGGTCCGGGATACACCACACCGGGGTCGCCGCCCGCGAAGTCGACGAACACGAACTGCGGCCCGGCCTCGCCCAACACCGCACCGTCGGTAGCCGAGCACGAGAGCTCCGCGAACCCCGCCTCCACGACAAGCGGCGTCGCGCTCCCCAGGAGCCGTTCCCAAACACCCAGCATGAACTGCATCGCGGTACGGCGCGCTGACCCGAGTGCGGGATCGTTGAATCCGGTCCCATCCGCGTCTGTGAAGCGCAGTTCTGACCGAAACCTACCCGGCCGCCAGCCCATGTCTCGCAGCGCCTCATCCGTGACATCGACGTCGTCGAACCGCAACGAGCTCGAGATCGAGGGCTCCATGAGCAGGTCGGGGCTGGCGGTGCGATCGAAGTGTGAGCCACTCGAGCCAATCTCGAGTGGCTTCGGCATGTACAGGAGCACCCGACCGTCGTCGTCGACCCCGGTGGCGGCGTCCGGGTCGAATCGGATGCCGGCGGCGACGGCAGCCCGAGCGGCGCGCTGCTCATTGCTGGGCTCGGCGGTCGGCGGCAGCTCGCCGCCGGGACGCAGCACAGCGCCCGACCGGAGGAGATCTGCGGCGACATGACGGTCGCCCTGAATGCACTCCAAGCGCAGCGCACCGTCGACCGTGCGCCGAGCGATCATTGTGTGGTCGAGGGCGCCGTCGACGAACACGCCGATACCTCCGTCGGCGAGCGTGAAGCTGCGCTGTTGCGATACTCCCCGCGTCGACGTCGCCATGACCATCGCGGTGGCCAGGCACCACAACGGCATCAGACGTCCAATGGGGCTCCGCGCGCGCACCTGACTAGCGCCGGACGTCAACGCGACGGTAGGCATCGATCACAGCCACCTCGCCAGCGCGTCCGGGCTGGGAGTTTCCATGCTCCATTCCCAGGACGCCGTCGAAGCCCTTGCTGTGGATGTGGCGGAACACGTTGCCGTAGTTGATCTCGCCGGTCGTGGGCTCGTCGCGGCCGGGGTTGTCGCCGATCTGGAAGTAGGCGATCTCATCCCAGGCCGCATCGATGTTGGGAATGAGGTTCCCCTCGCTGATCTGCTGGTGATAGAGATCGTCGAGGATCTTGCACGCCGGACTATCGACCGCCTTGCAGATCTGGAAAGCCTGCGGGATTCCCTTCAGGAACAACCCGGGATGGTCGCGGGGGTTCAGCGGCTCGAGCACCATCACCAGCCCGTGTGGCTCGAGGATCGCGGCGGCCTGCTTCAGCGACTCGACGACGTTGCCCGTCTGATAGTCCGAATCCAGTCTGAGGTCCACATGGCCAGGAACCACCGTCATCCAGGTCGCGTTCACGCGCTTGGCCACCTCCACTGAGGAGAGGATCTCGGCGAGAAACTCGCCGCGCTTGTCGGCGTCGCCGCTGGCGAGGTTGGGCTCGCGCCAGTAGATCGTGTGGGCCACGAACACGCCCATGCGCATGTCAAGACGCGACATCTCCGCGGCTATGCTCGCCTGCTCGCTGACTGGTCGACTGCGCATGCCGTTGTCCTCGAGCGCGCGAAAACCCTGCGCCGCCATGAACTGCAACTGGCCGATAGGGTCGTCGCCGCCGCTCTCGCGGAACATCCCGAAGTGCGGGGCGTAGTCGAGCCCGAACTGCATTTGCGCCCGTCGGGCCAGGAGGCCCGCAGCCGCTCCCGGAGCCCGGGAGTCCCAGGCCATCGCCACGCCGGCGCCAGCCAGCGAACCCATGAAGTCGCGTCGCCTCACCCGAGCTTCCTCAGAAGGCGCGCGTTACGCCGGGGGTAGGTACCGGGTATCGTCCGTGCGCGTCGGGGAGCACCAGCGGAGGAGCGTCCCAGGCGAGGCGTGGCGGCATGAGATCGAGGTCCGAGGCGACCGCCTCCTCCCATTCGACGGCCTGCCCCGAATACGTTGCCATTCGGCCCAGGATCGCGGTCATCGTCGCGACGGCGCCGCGCTCGGTGTCCTGATGAGCGAACTCACCCGACGCCACCGCAGCAAACAACTCGTCGTGCTCGACCTGGTAGGGGTTCGGGTCGCCGCCGTCGTCGTGCTCGAAGAGCGTCTTGCCGGTCCTCGAGAGAATGACGCCGGGGCGTGGCGCGGTGCCGTTGGTGCCGTGGAAGGCCTCGGATACGCGGTCCATACAGTCCGGCATGTGGCGACACTGGCTCAGCACCCGACTGCCGTTGTCGTACTCGTACTCGACGAAGTGGTGATCGAAGATCTCGCCGTGCTCCTTGCCGTTGCGCACCAGGCGGCCGCCCTGACCTTGCGCCCGCACCGGGTGGCCATCCATGACCCAGTTGCCGACATCGATATTGTGGATGTGCTGCTCGACGATGTGGTCGCCGCACAGCCAGTTGAAGTAGTACCAGTTGCGCATCTGGTACTGCATTTCAGTCTGCTGCGGCTGGCGCGGTCGCTCCCACACACCGGCGCCGTTCCAGTAAACGCGTCCGAGGATCACGTCTCCGATCATGCCGCCGTGAATGTGATCGACCCAGGCGTGATACATCCGCTGGTAGTGTCGCTGAAGTCCCACCACAACGTTGAGCCGCTTCTCTACGGCGCGCTTTCCGGCCTCGTAGACGCGTCGGGCGCCGGGGGCGTCGGTGGCCACCGGCTTCTCCATGAACACCTGCTTACCGGCCTCGACCGCCGCCTCGAAGTGGAGTGGCCGAAACCCGGGTGGTGTCGCCAGGATGACCACGTCGACCAACGGAAGCACCCGCTTGTAGGCATCGAAGCCGGAGAATCGACGGTTGCGAGGTACGTCGATTCGAGCCCTCAGGTCAGAGCTGCCGCCGAGCCAGTCCTCGCGGTCAATCGACGTTATCGTTTCGTAGCTCTTCCGTACCTTGTCGTCGAACGCATCGGCCATGGCCACGAGCTTGACGTCCTCGGAGGTGCTCAACGCTTGCACCGCGGCGCCGGTTCCGCGCCCGCCACAGCCGATGAGTCCAACGCGGATCGCGTCAGCGGACGCCGGTTCGGCGCGCAGGGCCGCCGGCCGGCTCAAAGAGAGACCCCCGACGGCGGCAGCCGTGCTGGTCATTACGAAGTCTCGCCTGTTCATTATTCCTCCGTGCAGGGCTAAGCAAGCACCGTACTACGCTCCGAAGATCGCGTTCCAGTACGCCTGGATCTCATCGAATGCGACATCGCGCGCCGGTCGAACGATGCGGAAACCGACGTGCTCGGAATCAGTGTTCCACCAACGGCTCTTGGGTATCTGCGGGTCGCGCCGCTTCCAGCGGGAGGTCTCCGGAAAACGCGCCGCACAACGGGCCTCGCTCGGCCCGTCGGCGTATGAGCCACCTCGAACCACACCCTGGCCACGGCCCGGGGGCCCGGAGATCGGCGCCACGATGACCTCGCCGTCGGGGAGGCCGGCGTAGAACGCACCGTCATAGCGATCGGCCACCCACTCGGCGACATTGCCGTGCACGTCGTGCAGGCCCCATGCGCTTGGCTGCTTCAGGCCGACAGCGTGGTACGTGCCCTGGCTATTTTCGGCCAGCCACGCGTGAGCGCCGAGCTCAGTCGTGGCGGTGCCGACTGCGGTCGCCACCGGTCCGCCGGCGTTGAACCCGTACGCCCGGTCTTCGCCTGCCTGACAGGCGTACTCCCACTCGGCTTCGGTAGGCAATCGGTACAGCTGACCTGTCTTGTTGGAAAGCCAGCGGGAGTACTGCAGCGCCGCCCATCGCGTCATCCCGACCGCGGGATGCCCGGTCTTGTCCATTCCGTGCGCCGGGTCCTCGTAAGGCGGGCTCGGCCGGCTCACGGCGTCGGCGTCGAAGAGCAACTCGGCGGCGGCGCTGACGTGATCGTCCAGTCGCCGATAACGAAAGATCGCGAACTCGTCGTGAGTTACCTCGTGGACGCCCATCCAGAACGGCTCGATGCGAACCTGCCGCGCGGGACCTTCATCAGCGTCGCGGCCGATCTCGACGGCCGGTGAGCCGAGCTCGAATGCGCCGCCTGGAACAAAGCCCAGCTCGAACTCGAGCTGAGTGCCCGGAATCATCACGCGGACAACGTCCCCCGGCGAGGGCTGCTGCGGTGCCGGTCCGCCACGGCCGAGTGTGAGGCCGAACGCGAGCCCCAGTAGCGCCGCCCGTTGCGGCCTCATTGCGGCTGCCCGGCGGGATCGCCACCGCCAAACGAGCGCTGCTTCGGGCCCACCGAGCTAGCGCACCCCAGGGACCCGGGCCCGAGCGTGGATCTCCTGCAGCGAGCGCACGCCGATCGTTTCCAACTGCAGGGCGCGGATGGCGCCCACCCCAGCACGCGCGCCGGCGGCGGTGGTGAAGTAGGGGATGCCTCGCCGCAGCACCGCCTGCCGCAGGACCACTGAATCACGCACGACGCGCGGATCATCGCCGACCGTGTTGATCACCAGGTTCACCTCACCCCGCTCGATGATGTCGACGGTGTTGGGGAAGCCGTCGCCAGGCTTCGGAACCACTCGCGCCTCAATGCCCATCTCCAGCAGGTCGGCGGCGGTGCCATCGGTGGCAAGGATCTCGAAACCGTTGTCGGCGAGCTCGCGAATGGCGTCACCGAGCCGCTGGCGATGGTCCGGCCGCACGGTCACCAGAACACGCCCGGACAGCGGCAGAGCAGCCCCGGCTTGGATCTGTGCTTTCGCGAACGCACGCCCGAAATCGGAGTCGATGCCCATCACCTCGCCGGTGCTCTTCATCTCCGGCCCCAGCAATACGTCGACACCGGGGAACTTCAGGAACGGGAAGACTGGCTCCTTCACCGCTACACCGTGCGGCACCGGGTCGGTGGTGAATTCGAGCTCCTCTAGCGTCTTGCCGACGATCACCAGCGCGCCGATCTTCGCCAGCGGCATGCCGGTGGCCTTCGCCACATAGGGCACCGTTCGCGAGGCGCGGGGGTTCACCTCGAGCACGTAGACGTTTCCGGCTTGGACGCCATATTGGACGTTCATGAGACCGCGAACGCCGAGCTCGAGAGCCAGCCGAGTCGTCGAATCGTGGATCTCTCTGATGATGTGCGGCTCGAGCGAGAAGGGCGGAATGGCGCAGGCGCTGTCGCCTGAGTGCACGCCGGCCTCCTCGATGTGCTCCATCACGCCGGCGATGACGACACGCTCGCCGTCACATACAGCATCGACGTCGACCTCGGTGCAGTCGGCGAGGAAATGGTCGATCAAGACCGGGTGCTCGGGCGACGCCTGCACCGCCTCGGCCATGTAGCGCTCCAGCGCGCGAAGGTTGTGCACGATCTGCATGGCGCGGCCGCCGAGTACGTAGGACGGACGCACCAGCGCCGGGTAGCCGATGCGCGCCGCAACCGCAATCGCCTCGTCGACGCTGCGCGCAATGCCGCTCGCCGGGCGGCGTAGGCCAAGGGACTCGAGCAGGTCGTCAAAGCGCTCACGGTCCTCGGCGCGATCGATGGCGTCGGGGCTGGTACCGAGAACCGGCACCCCGGCGCGCTCGAGCTGTACCGCCAAACGAAGCGGGGTCTGTCCACCGAGTTGAACGACAACACCGATCGGCTGCTCCCGTTCGACGATCTCCAGCACATCCTCGAGCGTTACGGGTTCGAAGTACAGCCGATCCGAAGTGTCGTAGTCGGTCGACACCGTCTCCGGGTTGCAGTTGACCATGATCGCTTCGTAGCCCGATTCCTTGAGCGCGAACGAGGCATGTACACAGCAGTAGTCGAACTCGATTCCCTGGCCGATACGGTTCGGGCCGCCACCGAGAATGAGAACTTTCTCGCGGCCGCTCGGATCGGCCTCACACTCCTGTTCGTAGGTCGAGTACAGGTAGGGCGTGTGGGCGACGAACTCGGCCGCGCAGGTATCGACGCGCTTGAACACCGGTCGCACATCGAGTCGATGGCGCTCGCGTCGCACCTGTCCCTCGGTGGTCTTCCACAGGGTCGCCAGCCGTCGATCCGAGAACCCTAGCCGCTTGGCAGCGCCCAGCAACTCGCTTCGGTCCTCCTCGGCAGCGTTGCGCAGTACCTCTTCGGCATCGACGAGCTCCTTGATATTGCGCAGGAACCACGGGTCGATGGCGCTCTGAGCGTGGATCTCGCTGATCTCGAAACCACGTCGGAGACCATCGGCAATCGCCCACAGGCGACCCGGGCACGGATTGCTGATGCGCGACCAGATCTCCTCTTCAGCCTCGGGCCCGGCACCATCCACCGAGGGCTCGAGCCCGTAGCGATCGACTTCGAGCGAACGAATCGCCTTCTGAAGGCTCTCCTTGAAGGTACGGCCGATGCCCATGACCTCCCCCACCGACTTCATCTGCGTCGTGAGGCTTTGGTCGGTGGTGGGGAACTTCTCGAAGGCGAAGCGCGGGATCTTGGTAACGACATAGTCGATTGAGGGCTCGAAGCTCGCTGGCGTCTCGCGGGTGATGTCATTGGGGATCTCGTCGAGCGTGTAGCCGACCGCGAGCTTGGCGGCGATCTTGGCGATCGGGAAGCCGGTAGCCTTGGAAGCGAGCGCCGACGAGCGCGACACCCGCGGGTTCATCTCGACGACCACCAGCGAGCCGTCGGCGGGATCGACCGCAAACTGAATGTTGGAGCCGCCGGTATCAACGCCGATCTCGCGAATAATGGCGATCGCCGCGTCGCGCATCAGCTGGTATTCCTTGTCGGTCAGCGTCTGCGCCGGCGCCACGGTGATCGAATCGCCGGTGTGCACGCCCATGGGGTCGAAGTTCTCGATCGAGCACACGATCACGACGTTGTCGGCAGCGTCGCGCATCACCTCGAGCTCGTACTCCTTCCAGCCGAGCACGCTCTGCTCGATCAGGCACTCGTGGCGCGGAGACTGCTGCAGAGCCCACTCCACTACCCGGCCGAACTCAGCTTCGGTCTCGGCCACACCGGCGCCTGCCCCGCCTAGCGTGAAGCTCGGCCGCACGATGGCAGGCAGGCCGGTCTCCCCGATCAAGGCGCGCGCCTCGCGCACCGAGCGGACGTATCCGGATCGCGGGATGCGCAGGCCGAGGCGCTCCATGGCGCCGCGGAACTGCTGCCGATCCTCGGCCTTCAGAATCGCTTCCAGATTGGCGCCGATGAGCTCGATCCGGTAGCGCTCGAGTACGCCGTGCTCGGCGAGCTCGATCGCCAGATTGAGCGCCGTCTGGCCTCCGATGGTAGGGAGCAGCGCGTCCGGGCGCTCCCGGGCGATGATCTGTTCCACGCTGGAGACCGTCATGGGCTCCACATAGGTGCGGTCGGCCATGTCCGGATCGGTCATGATGGTCGCCGGATTGGAGTTGACCAGCACGACGCGGAAGCCGTCCTCACGCAGTGCCTTACAGGCTTGCGTTCCCGAGTAGTCGAACTCGCACGCCTGCCCGATAACGATCGGCCCGGACCCGATGACCAGGATCGACTCGAGATCGGTGCGACGCGGCATCAGGTCACGCCCGCCGCACCGCTCTCGGCGCCGACTCCGCGCGCGACATCGGCGCCGGTGACCGCCTCGCCGGCTTTGTGCCGCAGCACCATGTCCCGGAACCGCTGGAAGAGATACTGCGCGTCATGTGGCCCCGGCGACGCCTCCGGGTGGTACTGCACCGAGAAGATCGGCCGTGTCAGGTGGGCAAGTCCCTCCACGGTGCGGTCGTTGAGGTTGACGTGTGTGATTTCGACTGGCTCGCCGGCTCCCAGCAGCGACTCGGGCTCGACCGCGAAGCCGTGGTTCTCGGCGCAGATCGCCACCCGCCCGCTGTGTACATCGTGACCGGGCTGATTGCCGCCGTGGTGACCGAACTTCAGCTTGCTGGTCGACCCGCCGAGTGCGAGTCCGAGGATCTGATGCCCGAGACAGATACCGAATATGGGGTATCGATCGGCAAGCTGCCGCACGGTGTCGGGCACCCCCAGCACGGCTGCCGGATCGCCGGGCCCGTTGGATAGGAACACCGCATCCGGCTCGAGCTTCGACACCTCGGCCGCAGTGGTGTGAGCCGGCACCACCGTGACCTCGAAGCCGCGATCGACCAGCAGCCGCAGGATGTTGTGCTTGACACCGAAATCGAATACCACGAGCCGCAATCGATTCTCCGGCACATCGGCCGCTGGTAACTGCCCGTCGATCCCCGACCAACTGCCCGCATCCCACACGTAGGACGTCGAACAGGTAACGTCGGCGACCAGGTCGAGCCCGTCCATTGGCGCCAAGCCGCGCGCCATCTCCACGAGCACGTCGGCTTCCTGCTCGTTCGGATCGGTCGAGAGCACCGCGTTCTGGCAGCCGCTATCCCGGATGCGCCGCACCAGCGCGCGCGTATCGATGTCGGAGATTCCCGGCACACCGTGACGGCCCAGATAGGCGCTGAGCGGTTCTTCCGACCGCCAGTTGCTGGCCTCCTCGAACACCTCCCGAGCGACGAACCCGGCGAGCGCCGGTCGTTCGGATTCCGAGTCGGCAGCGTTGACACCTACGTTGCCGATCTGCGGATACGTCATGGTAACGATCTGACCGGCATACGAGGGATCTGTGAGTATCTCCTGATACCCGGTCATGCTGGTGTTGAAGCACACCTCGCCGCCGCGAACGCACGACGCCCCGAAGCCGACTCCTCGAAAGAGAGTGCCGTCAGCGAGTGCCAACACGGCGGGGCGCTGGTTTGACAAGCTGCCGATCCAACCGTTCATGTGCCCTCCCGCGGCGTATGAAAACACTTGCGAGAAGGCACGGCAAATCGAAGCGAGGCGGAAACAGGGCGGGTATGCGCCGCTGCCAGGGTGGAGCAGAGGCGGTAGATGAGCGGAGCAGTCAACGCGCCATCATTTGTGCTCAATCGGGGCCATGCCCGCGAGCCTGGTTGCGGTGCATGACCGCCCCGGTTCAACGACCGCCGAGTACCGTTAGTCCAGATGTGCTTCCACTGCGACCCACAAACCAAGATCGAGGCGCGCAAGGCGCCTCCGGCCGATACCGCTTCGCGGCGGAGCCTGCCCGCCCAGAGGTGCAAGCGGTTGTGCATTGCTCGTCGTTCAGGGCGGAGTAGGCGGACACCCCGCTCAGAGAGCATCGCGTGCGCGGCCGAGATCTGCCTCCGCCCAAGACGCGTGAGCAAAGGAGCTCATCCAGCATCAAGCGCTGCACGCTCCCTGAGCGGGGTGTCCGCCTACTCCGCCCCTCTCCGACGCCAAGAAAACAGCCGCGCGGCGCCGACCTTGGACGATGGGGATCGTGGCAGGTCGCGTTTCCCGGCGCCGCGCGGCCCAGAGGGCTCCCGCCCGGAGCGGGGCCCTTTACCTTCGTATGTGGGTCGCGCACGCCGGACCGTTGTATGACCCAGCCGGTGGTTCGGCGGTCTTGCCGGAACGGCGGGCCGCCGGGACGTCTACTGCCAGAGAGGGCTATTCCGAGAAGCTGTGAACAGCCTCGGCGACATCCGTGTAGTCCTCGAAGATGCTGATCAGCTGCGTGAACAGCAGCAGATCTCGCACTTTGGCACTGAGATTCAAGAGCTTGAGCTGCGCGCCGCGGTTGGCGCAGGAGGTGTACGAGGAGACCAGCTCTCCGGTACCGGCGCTGTCCATGTACCGAACGCCACCGAGGTCGAGAAGGATCTTGGACTCATTGCGCTCGAGCAGGTCGTTGACGATCTGGCGCAACTGCACGTCGCCTGTGCCCAGTGTCAGCTTGCCATCCAGCGCGATTATGACCACGTCGTCTACGCGGCGCTCATGATGCTTCATGACGATTCCTCGGCGTTCTCTTGCGGGGGGCGCGCAAACAGCGTCGGCACGCAGACCGGGATTATCGCTTCCCGGCACCGCATGGTCGAGCGACTGGCCGGCGAACTTGCCGGCGCCCCGCGGCCAAACGAAACCAAATGCCCCGATATGGCGAATAAACAGGTAGAGATCCCGCCGGCCACCCCTCCGAGCGGGACGCAGGAGAGGCACGAATGAGCACTTCGATGAACAAGCTGCGCAAAGAGTTCCCATCGACGGCCGTTGCCGGGGTCAACCCGCTGCTCCTCGGAAACTGCTCTCACCTCAACGATCTCAGCACCAAGGCCCTCGTTGGCCTCTCGAAGCTCGCCGAGTGCCGTCTGGTACATGAGGGCGAGGGCCTGTTCGCTCAAGGCGAGCACGCAGCTTCTGTTTACCTGCTCCTGGATGGCTCGCTACGGCTGGAGCGATTCGAGGAAGCCGGCGGCCACGCCACCTACGATGTGATGGCGCCCTACGCGTCCTTCGGCGACGTGGTGCTGCTCGGGGAGGAGTCGCGGCGATACTCCGCCACCGCCAAGGAAGACTCGGTGGTGCTAGAGATCCCGCTGCTCCCCCTGGTGCGCGTGTTGAGCGCCAACCCGGCGCAGGCACTCGCCTGGCGCGGCGCCGTGATGGCGCGACTACATCGTCTGGAGCCGCAGGGCGCAGAGCACTTCGCGTGGCGGATTCTCGACAAGATCGCTGGCTTGTTCGACGCTGCCTAACAAGCCGGGGTTGTCCTTGTAGCCGCACCGGGCGTTTTGCTACCGTGGAGTAAGCAACGCCTTTCCGTACCGGCGCGCGAGCGAGCCCACGATCTACCTGGGCATGTGATGAACGCCGTACGCGAGTTCCCACCGAACCCTCACGCGCTCATCGTCCACACCGACTCGCTGGTGACCGAAGAGATCGTCGAGACGTATCTCGCCGGCTCTTCGCCAGCGGTTCCGTGGATGCGCGCCGTAGTTGCGCTCCCTGGGGTGCGCGTGCTGTCTCTGAACGCGTATAAGGTCCGGCTGCAGAAGCGCAAGGACGCCCGCTGGGGGGGGATCATGGCGCCGTTCGAGCGTCTGGTCTGCGACGGGCTCGATATCGAAAGACTGTCTGACCTCGTTGATAACGAGTCGCGGAGCCGGAGGTTTGCGTGGCACGGATCACCGCTGCCCCGCAGTGTCTTCGAGGGCAAGCGACAGGCGCTCGAGCACCCACTGGCCAGCAACTTGTTCGAGATCACCGGGGTAGCGGAGGTCATTCTCGACCGTCACCAGATCGAGATACGAAAGTGTCCGCTGCGCTCGTGGCGCGACTTGGAACCGGATATCGACCGCTGCCTGGCGGCAGGCTGAGTCAGCCCGGGTCGGCGTCAGCCGGCCACGCAAGAAAAACAGGGACAATGCCAGCGCCGCCCTGCACGGATCTCGCGGCGTGCCGGTCAGGTCACCTCTTGACGCGTAGACTCTCGCTGACGATCTCTTGCAGGCGTGCCGTATCGGCGTCCGACGAGGGCTGGGCGACAGAGAACTCGCCGGCCTCGCGTACCTGTACCGAGGACGGTCCCTTTACAATGTCAGTTGCCGCCAGGGTGTAGAACACGAGCGTGTAGCGAGAGTTGGGACCACTCGCGCTGGTAACGCAGACGTCGATCGTCCGACCGCCACCAACGCTGATCACGCCCTCTTCCATGCGCAACACGCCGGACGAGAAATCGCCGATGACCCGGTCGTCATCTTCGGCGTCACCGTCGTTGGTAACGTCCACGACAACGATATCGACATCGGTCTTGGCGAACGCAGTGAACTTGACCCCGATGATGATCGACTCGGTCGAAGTGAACGAGAACTTCTTGGTAATCCCGGGGGCGATCTTCCCGGTGAACAGGTTGGCGCTCGTCTGGGCCTGGGCCGTCCCGGCCGTGGCCAGCGCTGCGATCATCAGCACTGCGATCAACAGCCTAGACCTCATTCATTCCTCCTTCGGAACCTGGAGATTTCGAGCAGGGAGCTTGAGTTGGCGGACGGGAACGGCAACCGCCACTGTCACTGGCGACGAGAGGCTTGTCAAGTCGGCGTCCGGCGGCCGGATTCCCCTCCTGTTCGTCGCCCGGACTGGCCTTTTTTCCGGCGCCCGATCGAGCACCAAGCCGACATCAAAGCGTATGTTTCCGGCTGATTTCTGGAGGCAGCACGCCAGCCACTGAGCGCCAGAAACCGGGCGCTGGAATCGTACTCGACAGCCGGATGAGTCGTGTTTCTTGCTCGCCTTGGTATCGGTCAGGTGCGCGCCAGTCGGCGGACGGATTCGGTGTCCTCAGTTCTTGAATCCGCGGGCGGCGATCACCTCCAGATGCCATTCACCGTAGGGGACGGCCAGGCCACGTATGACCTCGAGCGCCACATCGCGATCCATCGCCAACAGGAGCGCTGCGACGTGCTTGCATAAGCGTCGTTCTCGCGCCTGCCCGAGGAAATCCCGACAGCCGTGCTGCACGCGCTTGGCGGTGAGATCAAGCACCACGTTGTAGGCGCTGGCAGCGGCAATCCAAAGATCGGGGCCGGCGGTGAGAAAGTGGACCTTGCTCGCCTCCTTGCGCGCCCGCGTCAGCCGTTTTGCCTCGGTGCACAGGGCGAGCAACTCGAGCAACTCGAGCTGTTCGTCCGCGCTCGATGGGTCTGCCATCGGTGCCGTTCGCAGCGGCTCGTGGTCGCCGTCAGCGGCCCACTACGGGCGCTGGATCATCGGCATTTTCTGCTCGCGATAGGTTTGCGGCGCTTCCTTCCAGTTGCCGTCGAACGGCCCGTACTCCCAGCCGTTGACTACCATGCTGACGCCGTCTGCCGAGTCCATCCGCAGCACACGCCCGTCGGGGAGCCCTCGAGCCCGCGCCAGCTGCAGGTACTCGGCCATGCCCGCCATGGGATTGCTGCCGCCCGGGCCACCCCCCATCATCGGCCCGGCGACCTTCGAGAGGTGCTCCGCCAGCCGGCTCCAGACCTCGAACAGGCCGACCTCGGCAGACGTCGACATCCACAGCGAAGCCAGCTGGCCGTCGGGTCCGGTCATATCGACGCCGAAGATCGGGTGCTGCACCCCGTCGCTCGTGGTTACGGTGTCGGTGGCGCCGGTCCGACGGAACGAGAAGCCGGCAGGGTCGAAATCGTCCGGATCGGGCATGTCGCCGCCGCGCATCTGCGGTGGCATGCGCTCCATCATTTGCCGCATGCGGTCCATCATCTCCTTGGTGAACCGTATGAACATCTGGTTGTCGTGCTGAACCATGATCCATGCCAGCGGCCCCCAGATGATCGATACGCCCTGCATGTCCAGGCGCGCATGGTCGCCACCGACCGTGGCCTTCATCGTGTTGGAGCCTTCCTCGGGGTTGGTCACCGTGAAGGAGACCGCCAGGTCTTCCTGCGGCACCGGGCCGGCGGCGATGAGGGCGCCGCAAAGGGCAATGGCGAAAACAGCGCGCAAGAAACCGGGCTTCACGGAGTCCTCCTGCTCGATCGGAGCTAACTGACAGTGGGACGGTCGCCGGCTTTCGGACGCCGTCAAGGCAGGCGATAGCCACAGTGTATACCCGCGGTTGCCACCAGCCGGCGCGTCGCCGGGCGGTGCGCTCAGGCGGGGGTCAGGGGCCAGAAAACGGGGATCAGCAGAGTTGCCAGCACCCAGAGAATGATGTTCAGCGGCAGCCCGACGCGAGTGTAGTCGAGAAAGCGATAGCCGCCCGGTCCGTAGACCAGCGTGTTGGTTTGATAGCCGATGGGCGTCGAGAACGCCGCCGAGCCGGCGAACGCCACGGCGATGGCGAACGGTCGCGGATCCACGCCCAGGCTGGTCGCCACGCCCAGAGCAATCGGCACCATCAGTACCGCGGCGGCGGCGTTCGACATCAGCTCGGTGAACAACACCGTCATCAAGTAGACGCCCGACAGCACCACCACCGGACCGTACTGTCCGACGCTCCCGACCACGGCCTGCGCTAGTACGGTTGCGGCGCCTGTTTCGTCCATCGCCCGACCCAGCGCAATGGCGCCGCCGATCAACATCAGAACCGAGAGATCCAGCGACGCGTAGGCCTGCCGCATGGTCAGGCAGCGCGTAAGCACCATGAGCACCGCCGACACCATCGCGAGGGTCATGATCGGAATGTCGGTGGCCCCCCCGAGCACCACCAGCCCGAGAACCAGCCCCACGGCGATGGGCGCTTTCTCGCGGTTGACGACGACCTCCTGCACACCTTCCAATACCAGAAACTCGTCGTAGGTCATGAGCCGATGGATGTCGACTCGATCCGCCATAACCAGGAGGACGTCACCGACGCGCAGCCTGACCGTCGGGAGCTCGTCGCGGAGATGATCCCCGTGGCGCTGTAGTGCCATTACCGAGCCGCCGTAATGCTGACGAAAGTTGATCTCGCCGAGCGAGCGGCCGATAAGCCGCGAATTCGGCGTGATCACGGCCTCTGCGAGCGCCATGTCTTTCACCGCATAGCGAATTGCCTCGGCCTTGAGGCCGGGAAGCAGCTCCAACCCCTTCTCTTTGTAGAGCGCCAGGAGTTGGTTGACGTCTCCCTTGAGCAGAAACACGTCGCCGGCTCCGATAACCACCTTGTCGAGCGGCGGCCAGAATAGCGCGTCGCCCCTGATGATTTGCAGCAAGCGAACGTCCGGGTGAGCTGCCTGGAGCGCTTCATCGACCCGGCGCCCGACGAGGTCGGAGCCCTCGGGCACCTGTACCTCGGTCATGTACTCAGTGGCGCCGCGCTGGCTCTGGAGGTACGAAGTAACCGGCCCACGATCCGGCAAGAAATGGCGGCCCACCCAGTACAGGTAGGCGATGCCAACGGCGGCATACACCAGGCCCATCGGGCTGATCTCGAACAGACCGATGCCACGCATCCCGTTCTCCTCCATGAGCCCATGGACGAGGATGTTCGTGGAGGTACCGATTAGGCTTGTCGTGCCGCCCAGGATGGACGCGAACGACAGCGGAATGAGCAGCTTCGAGGGCGAGATCTCGAATTCCTGGGCGACCCCGAGCATGATTGGCAGGAACATCGCCACCACGGCAGTGTTGTTGATGAAACCCGAGAACACCGCCATGGTGATCATCACCGCGAACAGCAGCCGTCGCTCATCACCGCGGGCGAAATGGATAATGCGATTGCCGACGTAGGTGATCACGCCGGTACGCGTCAGGCCATCGGAAACGACGAGCACAGACGCCACAGTCAGCAAGGCGGTGCTGGCAAAGCCGGCTACCGCGTCGGCAGGTTCCAGGACGCGGGTCACCATCAATACGACCGGGATACATACGGCGACCAGGTCAATCGGTAACCACTCGGTGACCCACAGGACAAGGGCCGTCAGCAGCACACCGACGACGATCAACATCTCCCCGGTCATGCCGCCGGAGTCTACCATCGCGCCTGCGGCCCTCCGGGAGCTCGCCGAGCCGCCTCAGCGTGACGCAGCGCGCTCGGCCAGGGCGTCCGTGAGCACGCCCTCGACCGCCGCGGCTTGCCGGTCCCAGGCATAGCGCTCCTCGGCGAGCTGGCGCGCGGCGCGGGCGGCCTGGCGCAGCTCGGGGCGCTGTCCGGAGACGTCGATCAAAAGCTGCGCCAGCGCCGTGGCGTCGTCGGGCGGGTAGAAGTGCCCGACGGAGTCGGTGATCAACGCGCGCAACTCAGGAATATCGGCGGTGATCACTGGAAGCCCGGCGGCGAGGTACTCGAAGATCTTGATGGGCGACCAGAACCAGCCGAGCTCGAGGGCCCGAAAATGGCGCGGGCTGAATGGTGCTATCCCGACGTGTGACGAGGCGAGGTACCGCGGGATCTCCGCGTGTGGCACCGGGCCGCTGAACACGATGCGCTCGGAAGCGGCCGAAGCGGTCGCCAGCTGGCGCGCCGCATCATGCGTCGGACCCTGGCCTACACACGTGAGGTGGATATCAGCACCCGCCGCGATTGCGTCGATCGTCGCGCCCACCAGGTCAACAGCGCCGTGCCAGGCGCGGAAACTGCTGACGTAGATGCAGCGTAGTGGCCCGCCGTCAGGCGGCGGCTCACCGGGGCGGATTTGATCGCAGTCGACGCCGTTGACGATGAGTGTGGCGCGCTGCTGCAGGTGCTCTGGAAGCAACACTGCACCGGTGGTGTAGTAGCGCGAGGCGGCGTTCAGCTGCCAGCGCCGCCAGCGGTGAACCGGGCGGATCAGCGTCAATGCGTCGAGGCGGTCGCGCAACGATCCCGGATAAGGCCGAGCCGGAGAGTTCACCTCGAGTACCGCTGGCACGCCGATGGCGCGCGCCGCAACCAGCCCAGTGCCGCCGAACGTGTAGAAGCGTTCGACCACTACATCGGGTCTCACTTGCTGAGCGATGCGACCCACCTGACGCCAGCGGGCCCACTCGAGTTGGGCCGGCAGTGGCCGCCACGGCAGCGGGTGGAGGACCACACCGCCGAGGTCCGTCGAGTGGTCATCGCCATCGGATGCCGGCGCGACCATATGCACATCGTTACCGTTGGCGGCAAGCGCGCGACACAGCTGTAGAGCGTGCACGCTACCGCCGTGTGTACCCGGAATCGGCGTGCCCGCAGCCACGTAGAGAATGCGCACGGCCCAGAGGGTACACGACCTGCTAAGGTGATCGGCATGAAGTGGAGCCGACGCCAACTGTCGCTCATGCTCGCGGCGTTGCTGCCCGCCACGAGTGGGTTCGCGCGGCCTACAGGAGCGCAGGTAGGCGAGCGGAGCGTCCGGCGCCACGGCGACCGGGTTACGTTGACTGACGTCGCTGGAGTGCTCGTCGGTCAGCGGGTCATCAGCCAGCGGCCCACCGGCTGCACCGTCGTGGTAATCCCCGGGGGAGCCACCGGCGGGGTCGCGGTGCGCGGCGCGGCGCCGGGAACGCGCGAAACCGATCTGCTGCGATCCGAGAACGCGATTGATCAGGTACACGCGATCGTCCTCAGCGGCGGCAGCGCCCCCGGGCTGGCGACCGCCGACGGAGTCGTGCGTCGTTTGCAGGAGACTTCCGTCGGTCTCGAGTTCGGCGGCCAGTCGATCCCGATCGTTCCCGGCGCGGTGCTCTACGATCTGGGCGTCGGGACCGGCGGCAGCGCACCGACCGCGGAGGACGGTTACGCTGCCTGCGTCGCAGCGACGGCAGACCCGGTGGCGCGTGGCAGCGTCGGCGCCGGCGCCGGCGCCACGATCGGCAAGATGCTGGGTCGCGGCCGCATGAAGGGTGGGATCGGTAGCGCCGGCTTCCGCTTCGACGATGGAACGGTGATCGCCGCAATGATGGCGGTCAACAGCCGTGGCGACGTTCGCGATCCCGCCGACGGCCGACTGATTGCGGGGGCGCTGGCTGCGGACGGCAACACGCTGCGAGATACCGAGGCGGTGCTGCTGGAACACGGCGGCCCCAGCAGCGGGTCGGCGGGAATGAACACCGCGATCGGGGTCGTGGCGACCAACCGCACGCTGACCAAGCCGCAGTGCAATCGGCTGGCATCGGTTGCCCACGACGGACTGGCGCGCGCCGTCGTCCCGGCGCACACCATCTTCGATGGCGACACGCTCTTCGCCCTGGCGACCAACAACGGCGCAGAAGTCAGCACGGTGTCGGATCTCGATCGGCTCGATGCCGCCGCCGCCGCCGCGGTGGCCGACGCCGTTGTCGATGCGATCACTCAGGCCACGAGCCTCGACGGGATCCCCTCGGCGCGCGACATCGGCACCGTCTGATCCGAGCCCACGCCGCCAGTTACCCTGGCGTGGCCAGTGGCCAGACTACCCCCCGCGCCCCTGCTAGGATGAGCGTGCGCCCGTCGTGCGGAGAGGTGTCCGAGAGGCTGAAGGAGCGCGCTTGGAAAGCGCGTGTGCGGTAACCCCGTACCGTGGGTTCGAATCCCACCCTCTCCGCCTACCACTTGAGGCATTGAGATTACTGCGGGAGTTATCAAGACCGCCGCCTATATCCCTTTGATTCTCAGGACATTAGCGGTACTCGACACTACCCCTGAAGCGAACAGAGACACCACGGTGCGCTCCGGCGCCAGCTTGCGGTGCCAATGTCTCTCGAGCCCCTTTCGGTGGTACGGGTTTGGGCCGCTGACGGTGGCCATTCAAAGACTAGGCGGTCGGAAACCCCAGACGCTGCCGCTGCGCGGTCCATTCCAGCGGCAGTCGCGTGTCGCGCATGAGCTTGTTGGCGGTCAACTCGGGCGGTTGGCGGCCTTCGAGGATGGCCGCGACGATACCCGGCGCCAGGAAGCTCAACCGCAGCAGCCGGGTGGCGTAGGAGGCCACCACACCCTCGGCCTCGGCGATCCTCTGGATGGTGAGATCGGGGCTGCGGTCCAGTCGATCACGGATCCTGAAGGCGCGCACCAGCAGCCGCATCAGGCTCGGGTCCGGCCGGGGCTTGTCCCCGGCGCCGGGGACGATCAGCCTCACCGCCATGCCGGCACGCTGGAGCACGGCGGGAACCTCCAGGGTGATGGTGTCGTGGGTGAGGGTTGATGGCGGCACTGGCCGGCCATCGGACTCCGAGCACACCGCCTCGGTGACCCGGTCAGCGGCGATCTCGATCTGGATACCACCGGACCGGATGATGACCCGGCGCAGGAGGCTCTCCAGATACGCCCCGGCTTGATCCGGTCTCAGGCTCGGCCACCGTTCGGCGAGCCTCTTGGCGCTGGCGATCAAAGCTGCTAGGGCTGCCGCATCCGGGCACTCGCCTTCCATAACGGCGCTCACCGCGGCTGGGTCGGTGAGCCATTCCCGCAGACGGGCCACGACGAGACCCTCCAGATCCGCCGCCGGGATGCGCCACCCTGTGCGGTCGGCTCGCTTGCCCTCGGTGATCAGGTGGCGGGAGACGTAATAGCGGTAGCGCCGGTTCTTCTTAACCGCATGGGTGGGCGTGAGGCCTTCGCCGCACTCGTCCACCAGCAGGCCCGTCAGAAGACTGGGCCGCCGGGAGCCCCGGCGGCGGGTGCCCCGGGTGTTGTCGGTCAGGGTCACCTGCACCGCATCCCAGAGATCCCGATCGATGATGGCTTCATGCTCGCCGGGATAGGCCTTGTCGTTGTGGACGATCTGTCCCCGGTAGATGCGGTTGCGCAGCAGGTAATACAGCGCCCCCCGGTTGATGGGCAACCCGCCCCTGACGCGGCCGTCGCGCAGCACCCGGCGCTTGCTGCTGACACCCTCCACTACAAGCCGCTCACGTAGCTCCCGCACCGAGCGGAGCTGACGGTACAGGCGGAAGATATGGTGGACGGTCTCTGCCTCCGGCTCGTTGACGATCAGCTTCCGGTCCCGCACGTCGTAGCCCAGGGGCGGGTTGCCGCCCATCCACAGGCCCTTTTTCTTGGAGGCGGCGATCTTGTCGCGGATGCGCTCGCCGGTGACCTCGCGCTCGAACTGCGCAAACGACAGCAGCACGTTGAGCGTCAGCCGGCCCATCGAGCTGGTGGTGTTGAACTGCTCGGTCACCGACACGAACGACACCTCGTACCGCTCCAGCACCTCCACGATGCGGGCGAAGTCCGATAACGCCCGGGTCAGCCGGTCCACCTTGTACACCACGATGACGTCGATCCGCCCCCCCTTGGATGTCCGACAGCAGTCGTTGCAACGCCGGCCGATCCATCGTGGCGCCGGACACACCGCCATCGTCATAGTGATTGGGTAGAGCCATCCAGCCTTCGTGCTTCTGGCTGGCGATATAGGCCTCGCAGGCCTCACGCTGTGCCTGCAGGGAGTTGAAGGCTTGATCCAGCCCATGCTCGTGGGACTTGCGGGTGTAGATACCGCAGCGCTTGTTGCTATTGCGGCAAGCAGGAGCAGTCGCCTCGTTCAAGGCGAGCCCTTGGCGCGCGGCGCCCCCTGAACGCCGAAGAAGCGGGGGCCGGACCAATGGGCGCCGGTGATGCGCCGGGCGATACTGCTCAAGGAGCGATACTGCTTACCGGCATACTCGAAGCCGGTCTCAGTGACGTTGACCACGTAGGTTTGGCCTCGCCACTGCCGCACCAACCGCGCGCCCGGGCGCAACCGTGGACCCCTCCCGGGGGCCACACGGCCGGTCTGGGCGAAGGTCTTGGCCAGTGTCCGAAGGCGGCGCTGGGTGGCCTTGCTCAAGCCACCGTGGGCGTTTTCCTGCAGCTTGTAGGCGATGCCCCGGATCAGCAGATCGCGGCTCAGCCGCCGGGGCGGGGGTGTCTGGTAAAGACGCCACCATTCATCACGCAGCGTGGGCAGATCCATCGCCCGCAGCGCTGCGATTCGCTTCTGAAGGCCGGGCGTCTCATCGGCCCCGCGCGGGGCCATGCCGGGTTGGGTTTTCGTGCACATATGTTCGGTCCGGAACCGTCGGCCGAAGGCACCCACAGTGACGCTCCTTTGCCGGCACAAGTCCAGTCCAACATCAGGGTTCCTCGTGCTCGTGACAGCAGGTGGGTGGCTCCCGCCGAGCGCCTCGACCCGGTGTCGACGCATCGGAGTACGGCGCCGAGTTTCGTGACGACGCCGGAGACTACGTGTCGCACGACATGACCGATGCGTGCGTAGATTGGGACGTGACAGAACCTCGGTAATGCCCGCTCAACGAAGGCCGGGGCATTAACCCCGGCGACACGAGAGCGCCGAGCCCTGCCGATGGTGAGGACGATCCGATTCATCCACATCTTCGTCGACCACAGCAACATCTGGGGTGGTGCGCGCGCGGCGACCCGCGTCTTCTCTCCGCATACGGCGGAGGCGTGTGCTCGAATAAGCATCCCTTCGCTTGACCGCGTGCTCGGCGGAGAGCGTCGGGGGGTGTCGAGCAAGCTCGTTTCAGGAGGTGTACCTCCGTCACCTAGGCCCCTATCGGCGCTGGTGGGCCTTCTATCAAGCGCTGATCAGTTGTTCCGCTGGAGTCCGAGTCTCCTCCTTGGAGCATCTGCAAGGACTTTTGCGTCCCGCCGGTACCGACCTGCCGCGCCGCGCCATCAAGGAGGTCACCGACTTGTTCCTGATCGCCAAGGAATCGAAACGCATGGTGCACTTGCCGCCACGCTTCGACCTTGAATCACCTACGGCCGAGTAGCACCCTGGAGTGGCTCTTGCCGACACGGCCCATCACGAGTCAACCGGGCATGGCTCACTTGGCGTGAGCCTTTGCTTCGCAACGCCTGCTCGAAGCCCCCTACGCCGGGCTCCGTAGTCACGGCTCTCCGCGGTTAGGCAGCACGACGGCATCACGATGCGTTGCACGAAATGAAGCAACACCCGATCCCTACCGGTAGCAAGTACGCCCTGTATGCGCTTCGAACGAGTTACGTTTCTGACGAGCTCGCTGATGGCGTCAAGTTGGGAGGTGGACTGTCCGCGCTCCGAAGCCTGCCGATTGCTTTCCCGGCCCACTGGGAGCGATGGCTCGGCGAGCTTCAGGTAAAGGAACTCTCGCAGGCTAGCCTTTTCTTGCTCGCGACTGCCCCGGCGACGAAACTCAGCGACCTAGACGACGAAAACACCGCGTTGACCGAGCGCGTGAACAGGTTCTTCTTCGCCCTGCTGATTGCGTTGCCAAGTTCAATCCCGCTCGAGGGGATGCACCTTACCGGGGCCGCGGCCGACGATCAGCCTGACGTCCGGCGCCAAGGACGTCTCGATGCAATCACCAGCACGGTGGGCGCTACCCTACCTGAGATCGACGGGCGCATCTTGCATGCAGCATGTGAACTCGCAGCGGGTCTCGAAGCGATTCAACGACAGGCGAACTATCGGCGGTTGTGGCGACTTGTACATGCGCTACACGTAGGAATGACGTCCCGCGATCTGGGAAGCAGAACTCACCAGTTCGTCCGTTGTGTCGAGGGCTTCCTTCTTCCGGAGATCGGCAAGACACGTCGCCAATTCGCACATCGCTGCCAGGTGTTCGTTGGTCCTCACCATCGCTCCAGCATTAAGCGGCTATTCGATTTGCGCAGTGCGGTCGAGCATCTCCACGATCCGTTGCGCGTTTTGGACGAGCCAGATGAGCGCGCGCGCATCCTCCGACTCGGGCGCTGTGCCCACCAGGCGGAAGCAGTTGCACGCTTCTGCCTCAGTCGCGTGTTGGCTAGCGAGACTTTGTGGCCGCACTTCTCAAGCGACGAGTCCATCCGGAAGTACTGGCAGCTCGGCTTAACGGAACAAAAGGAACTCTGGGGCGAGCCGCTCGATTTCGAGGCGGCGTCGAACCAGTTCGATCCGAGGATGGCTGCCCTGGAACTACGGATCTGAACGTGTCGCATAACACCTATAAGGCCCCCGGTGGTCAAGAGCACAGTGGTTGCAGACGCGGAATGATTACCGCAGTGGGATCGCGTCGAGATCCGTCGGCTCCGGCTTCGTTTCAAGATCTGGCGCAGAGGCGTCTGCACCCAACACCTATCGAGGCTCATCCGGCGATGCGCCGGGAGCGGGCTGCACAGCCCGCGGGCCTAGAAACTAATCGGTACCCTCGTGCCGGCCTCTTCAAGAGCAGGGATGAGCCGCCAGCGACGACTCTCCAGTTAGGCGCAGGCTCGGGTGAGGGGCAGAGCGCCACGGATCGATCTGGCGTAGCGGCAGCGACGGATGATCCCAACCTGTGCCTGACTGGCGGCCTCGACTAGCTCGTCAGGCCCCACAGGTTTGCTGAACTCGACGCGACCCTTCCGGATTTCGTCCTCGAACGCATCCCGTATCGCCGACAGGGTCTCATCGGGAAGACATCTCAGCACGAGACGGGCATCATCGACTCCGATCTCCATCCAGGCTCGAACGAGGCGCCTGAGACCGCGGCCCTCGCCCGCTCGACCCTGGAACAGGAACGTGACCGGTCCCGCATCACCCGTAGATCTGACGCTTGGGCGTGGTTTTCGCAGGGGCTCGGCGTTGGGAACAGCGATCGCATCTGGCACCCCGTAGTGGGTAGCATAGTAATCGGCGATCTGCGGAGTTACGGCCACGACTACGTCCGCTTTCCTCATTGCGGCTGCCTCGGCGCGGCGCACGAGAGTCTTTCCGAAGCAACCCAGATCGATGCCCAGCTCCTCCGACCAGAGCTCATGGGAGTCATAGATCACTCTGCTGCCATAGACACGTCGCAGTTTGACGGCGGCGAAAAGAGTGAATATGTCGTGAGCAACGATCAGCTGGGGACGCCCGAGTCTTCCTGCACTGAACTCACCGAACCTGCGCACTTGGCGCTCCAGAACATCCTCACCGGCGAGGGTCAGCTTAGGGCTGGGTGCCACAGCCCGAAGCGCCGCAAGCTCCCGCCGCGCTGTGTCGAGCTCGCGCTCCTTCTCATCGGGTTCGTCATCTCTTTGAAGGCGCTCGTCAGGTGCGGCAACGGCGACTTGCCGCGTCGGCGCCTTTATGCTTAGACCCGTGTCTGCGGTCAGAACCACGATCGTCGCGCCGCCGCTTTGCGCTTCTTCGAAAGCCAGCACCGACGCCAGCAGCCGATCGTCGCTGACCCGCGGCTGCAGACGGTGGCGCGCGAACAGAGCATCCGCCGGTTCCTCGTCGAGGGCCACAATCTCCACACCCGGCCGCATCGCCACCGGCGTTACGGACAGTCCCAGATCCTTCAGAGCCTTGAGCACCTTCTTCGCCCGCACGCGGTCGCGCCGTGCCCCGGCCCACTTCCGCTTGTCCAGCTCTTCCACCACCACAGGCGCGAAGACGAGCGTCGCTTCTTCAGCGCGCAACTCTGTGGCCCAGTTCACATCGCGGAAGAACCGGTAGTGCAGCAGCACGTTGGTGTCGATGAATGCGAATACTCGCATCGCGGCGGGCTTGATGGCGTCCCAAACTAGGGCATTAATATACTTGGCTAATCCTCAACCTACTCACTCTAAAGGGTTTTCAACACATAAAGAGAACAAGTCTAGCTAGCAAAAGTCACAGTTATATTGCTGCGCGGCGATCCGCAACTGTTTAGTCGGTGCCCAATGATATCGGTCATAGCCATCCCTCACCCCCAAGTGGGATAGATGCATTACGCTGAGGACACAATCTTCATTGAATGGGACGAGAAGGTCTATCTTGTCCCCTTCGCCCAACCAATATGGCAACTTGCCAAAAGTGAACTTCTCTATTATGAACTTGTTCTGCTTACCTCGGGGCAGTCGCTGCCACCAGCGACCTGCCCTGCCTTCTACCATCGCTATCTTGATCCGTCCAGGACCACGATTAGTGACCTCAATCGCAACGTAAACGTCACCGGAAAGTTGGTTGTCGCTAGCCTTCAGGCTCCGGGTAAGGAGCACCCGTCCGGTCACCTGGACTACATGCACACGGACGCGGAGACGTGGCTTCCTACGATCGGTATAGATCTTCCAACCCAGTCCCAATAAAGCGACGACGAGGCTGCCGATTACGAGAAGGTCCAACTTGGGATCACCCTATTACTTGTAAGCGGCGGCGGGTAAAGGAGAGGTTATCGTAATCTACTGAAGCTCAAAAAGACAGAAACGACTACCAACCAAATAATCCCAAGACAGGTAGGGGAGCGTACCCTCGCCCTCCTGCCTGTTCTATGTGTGGGCAGTGAACATGACCACAACGCCGAAGACCCTGTTAGAAGCCATCCGTTACTACTCTGACTTAGACATCTGCGAGGAGACATTATCCGAGGCTAGGTGGCCTGACGGTGTGATCTGCCCACGTTGTGGGCTTGATCGCCCGTCCTACTTGGTGAAACCAGCGCCGGTGGCAATGCCGCCGAAAGCACCCGAAGCGCCAGTTTTCGGCCAAGGTGGGAACGGTGTTCGAGTCTTCTCCAATCGGGCAGGATAAGTGGTTCGCTACTCTATGCTGCATATATTCAGTGGACGTACTTCGTGAACTATCTGACGCAGATATTCGCAAGGGAGGACACCGATGCCAATGATGTAGGAACGATCCGAAGCCGGGAACCCAAGTAAAGTTTCGGACAAGTAAGGCAGAGTTCCGGTCCCGGTCTGGAGACACCGCGACGTTGATTGGTAGGGGGCCGGACGTTCCGCACCTTCAGTCCCACCGATAATCTTGAGCACGGGTGGCGTCGGCGATCTGCCGGCTGACCAACGCCTGGAGCACGGAGTACGAGCCGTTCCGCAGGCTGGATCTATCTACCAAGCAGTACGTCTACGTATGGGCCGACGGCGTGCACTTCAACATCCGACTTGAGGATGATCGGCTCTGCACGCTGGTGCTGCTGGGCGTTTTGCCGGACGGCACCAAGGAGCTCATTGCCGTCGAGGACGGGTATCGAGAGAGCACCGCGCTGGGCGTTCGTGCTCCGAGATCACCTTGGCTTCAAGGTGGTTTTACAGACACTGCAAGGCGTCGAGATCGGCTTGCGTCTGATCCAGAATCGCCTGAAAGCAATCGACGCAGTATCGCTTGGGCTTGCCGAACCCACTCCGAAGATTCGGTATGCAGTAGCAGGCGTCTCGAACGCGTATTGCCCCACGGCACCGCGCGCATTTCGATGTCCCCTTGAACTCGATCCTCGTCGGTTTCCCGTTCGATCCCGAGATGAGCGACGGCGTCCTTTCCTTTAGGAGTTCTTTTCGTCATAGATGCTCTTGGCCTTCAACAGGCGCTTGACCAACGTCTGGAGGATCTCGTCGATCCCGTCGAGTACCTCCTTGAATTCCTCCGTGCTGCAGTCCTTTCGGTCCTTGCCAAGGCGCTTGTTGATCTCGTGATTCACCATCATCAACGCGGCGACATAGTTGTTCTTGGCCCGACGTTTAGGCTCCTGTATTTGAAGGGTATCTCTAGGCCATCCATTTCAAGCTCGGCGTTGTTCAACAGGATCGTCGCGGTTCTCTTAGCCTGCTCGTCGACCCGACGTGTCAAACGAAGCTCTCAGCAACTGGATTCCCGTGCCCGCTAGCAGGCCAGAGGCTCTCGCCGACGATGCCGGGCACGCGCCCACGCACGCGGTGACGTCGCTGCGCCTCTTGAATCCGTCCCAAGCCTGATATTCACGCGCCCACGCACGCGGTGACGTCGCAGCACGGGGTACGGTCGCACAGCTCCGCTACGGGGCCTAGTAGACGGCTCCTCGACAGGTACTCTGGCCTACACCGTCAGGTGCCGTGACCGCTATCAGATCCGATCGAATCGCCAGCGGTCACCGTCACGTGGTGTCGGAACGTACGGTGTTCGTCACCGAAATAGCGTGCCTGGACTTGGTCAACGCAGCTGCCAGCCGATTCACTTCGAAGAGCCGTCTCGACTACAAGCTCCGTTGATTACACACGTCCCTGCGCCGTAATTCCTTGTCGAATTCCTCTCGGCGCTACTATAGTCTGCCGCGTCTACCTGAGGGGATAGTAGCGCCTGTGCATGGCTAGAGACTTGAGATCCTGGTCCGACGACGACGAGAACTACATACAGCGGAACCGCCGGTGCGTAACCGCTGCAGACCTCGCTTTTCACTTCGGAGTCACTCAGAAAGCGATGGAATCCAAGCTGCGGCGCATGGGTGTCCGCAAAGTGAGTCGGGTGACGCACCCAGAGCCAGGGATTCTCTGGGAACTCAGCCGTGCGGTCCTCACGGATTCTGAGACAAGAGGTATCCGTGTCGCCTCGACCGCAGCGGAACTTGGTCTGCACTGGCCCGTGGCGCGGCGCGGCGAGACAGTTGGAGACTACGCCGGACTCAAGTGGGAACAACTTATTGACTGCCCCGGACTCGGTAGGAAGAAGATCGATGTTCTGCTCAGCTGCTTCATGACTCTCGCTGCGGCTCGCGGAGTCGAGTTGCCGGCTGCACCCCTGGCAGGCGTTCCTGAACTTTCTGAAGCGTTCCGGACATGGGAGTCCTGCAGGAACATCGTCCATGAGCATGACGCTGGCCATCACAACATCTCGGAGTGGGCTGAAGCGGTCGGCGAGCGATGGCCCGCCAGTAGATCCGGCGAGACCTTCAGTGTCTACGTGGAGTTGGACTGGCCTGAGCTGGCCAGTCGACCGGGCTTCGGCCCAAAGAAGCTGGGCGCTCTCTTAGAGGCCATCAAAGCCCTCACGCTCGTGCTTACTGGCGACGCCGCAGCGCCAGCCCGCGGTGCCTTCCGCCAGCTACGGTCAACACCAGGGCTCTCCTCCGAGTGGGATGAGGTCCGAACGCCTCTTGCTGGATGCCCCCTCGCGCTGCTCACTGTGGATGAGGTAGCGAAGGATCTGGGACGCGACTGGAACGGTGATTCGAAACGATGTGCGATCTTCGCGGACCTCCTTAACCACTCGCTTTCCAAGGTCACAGCGAGAAACAAGTTTGACACTCAACAGACAGCTGTCTTATTGGAGGCTGTTCGGTACCTTCATCGGAATCGCGAGGCGCTGACAACGGACTTCATCGACCGCTGGAGTCAACTAGGGACCGCCAGATTCGCCCGCTGGATCCTAGACCGAACCCCACAGCGGCGGGCCGTCGTCCTGCGACATAGATTCGGGATTGGGACGAGCCCCAAGATCCTTGAGGAGGTCGGCACGTTGCTAGGTGTGACTCGTGAACGAGCACGACAAGTCGAGGGTCGGTCAATCTCTTGGCTTGAGGGCATGCTGCCTCGCGCAGTCCTAATGCCGATTCTGGAGTCTTCGGTTTCGCTAGCGACACAGGATCTATTCGGGCCCGCCTTGACGATCCCCCCTGACGCAGTCCGGGACCGCGATGACAGGCTCCCCGGATCTTGGGTGTTCTTGGCGGTTTGTGGCATCCGGGGGTTGCAAGAAGTCGCTGGGCATGTGTCTTCCTCAATGGCGCGGTCATCTCTTGCCTCCCAACGTCGACGTCACGTGTCTCGACGATGTTGAAGCTGAGCTGACGTCATGGAGCAACGATCGTCCGCTACCAGCACAAATCCCGGACCTCGAAACGGGCGGCCGTCTCGAGCGTGCCACCGCTTGGGAGGTCATCCGCGGAGTCCAGTACCATTTCCAGGGATATGCATGCCCGGCGAAAACCGGACCTCGGCTCCGCCGCGCGATCCACCTACATAAGGCGCTCCTGCAGATTCCGCAGGGCGCATCAACGTATGAACTGCTGCAGGTAGTAGCCAGACTCGGTGAGCATTGCTCGTTCCGTGATGCCGAGATCGTCATGTCCTCCTACCCCCATCTGTTCATCAAGGCGGGAGACATCGGATGGCTCGCCGTCGGTGAGTGCCAGATGGTCAGGCCAGGCGCGGCACCCACTCGCTTGTCGCCCGTGTGGTCAGCCCCGCCCGATTTGGACCCGGGTGCGCCATCCCGGGATGGCAGCATCCGATCGCGAATCAGAGGGTATTTCTCGAAGGTACCTGCCGCCACACTTAGCGACCTTCGAGAAGCACTGGAGATCGACACAGCCAGTGTCGGCCCAGTCCTGTCCACCAACGGCGACTTCGTTCGGCTCGCACCGGGACTTTATGGACTATATCGAGACCTGCTGAGCGAAGGCTTTAACGAGTCAATCGCTGAGAAGCTGCTGACCCGAATCGACTGCTGCTACTACATATGGGGTAGAAGATCCGGGCTCCCGTACTTCTCCTTCCCGTACTGGTCTCCACGCATGGAGGCTCGATGGTGCCAATGGGCGAAGGAACAACTCGGGCGGCAAGAGGGTTCCAGGCAGATAGCAGTTTCTCTGCTCGCCGTTGCACAACCTCTGGAGTGGCCTGGAATCAGCGATCCGATGAAAGCCCAGTGGCAGGACCGGAAGATCAAGCTGGGGCGTCATGCGCTCCCAGTCCCGGAGCCTCGGTTTGAACACGAGTTCTCCGTCTCCCCCCGAGACTTCTTGAGTCTAATCCGCCGGGTGGTTGCGGACGGCGGACTGTCCTGGATGTCCGTCAATCGCGTTCTCGGTCTGAGGATCGACACGCTGGGATCCGCCTCGTTGCTGGGGAGCCTCGCTCGACTTCGAGTCATAATCTCAGGGAGCGACTGGCAAGACTGGCAGCCAATTGGCCCCAATGCCAATCAGTGGAGAGGTCGTCTAGAAAGCGAGATGGCCTCATCTGGCGAACTCTTTTGGGACCACGGCGGCGGCAGAGCGATGGCGGATGCCGTCAAGGACGCTACGCCGCCAGACGGCTGGGCACGCAGAGCGCTCGCCCGTATTATTGGCGCCGACAGAACGGTCGTCAGCCCATCAGCATCGACCGGGTCAGCTGAACTCAGTGTCGAGTCGATTCTGGAGAGCACGGTGGCCAGACGACGTGAGGAGTCACTCCGCAAGTTGCTCGGAGACCTCCTGGATGGATGAATCAGGGATGGATGCAGCCGCCCCGGACAGCGTGGCGAATAGTGGGATCCGTGACCTGAGAGCACACTACCGGACCGGCAAGAACAACCTTGCTCGCAACTTCTTCACGCCTTGTCTTGCGGAGTGCGCTACATACCTGCGGGCATCTGGGTTCTTCTCTACGAACGTTTTGGTGACGTGGTGCTTTGCCCTACCCCGTCTTCTGAGTGTCAGGACCACGAGCATCCGGCTGTTGATCTCGCCGTACCTCACGGCGCAGGATCGCGACCTGTTCGTAGAGATGAGTGACGAAGACTACCTGAAGCAGTGTCGACGAACCTGGACCGAAGACGCGTGGCTTGACGCGCTGCCCAGGGTCGCGAGTCCGGAGAGCAGCCACACGCGGCTCCAGCTTTTTGCCTGGATGTACGCTGAGGGGCGACTTGACCTCCGCTTCGCGTTCCCGGATAACTGGAGGTCGGGGGCACTTTTTCACGAGAAGATCGGTGTCTTCACGTTTCCCTGGGGGGATGAGGTCGCGTTCACGGGGTCGGCGAACGAGACCCTCGGAGGGTACCACCGAAACTATGAGTCGATCGACGTCTATCGCTCGTGGGTCGCGACGGAAACGGACCGGGTCGTAGCCAAGCGACAACAGTTCGAAGAAGCTTGGGAGAATCGTATACCCGGATTAGATGTGTACGCTCTCGCTCCAGACGTGGCCAGCCGGCTCACCGCTATCGCTCCCGCTGAGTACCCCGGCGGCGATGGGGGGGCGCGACGTGGGATGCTGTCACCGAATTATCAATGGCGGCATCAGGACGAAGCCGTTCGAGAGTTCCTGTTGGCCGAGCGCGGTGTCCTGGAGATGGCTACAGGGACCGGCAAGACCCGCACCGCATTGAAGATCTTGGACAAGCTCGCGGCGTCCGACCTCGTTCGGTCAATCGTGATCAGCGCCCACGGAACAGATCTACTGGACCAGTGGCGCAAGGAGCTGGATCAGTGGGTGCTGGGTTCATCACACCGTTTCCAGCTCGCACGCCACTACGGGAAGCACCATGATCTTCGCGACTACGTCCAGAATCCGGGCCACACTATCTTGCTCGTCTCTCGGAACAGTCTTCGATATGTGCTCCCAAAGCTGGATGCTGAGACCGGTCAGCACACGATTGTCGTTCACGACGAGGTGCACGGCTTTGGCTCGCCGTCGTTGCGCGCGGAGCTGACGGGAGCTCACGAAAGTATCCGGTACCGGCTTGGACTGACGGCAACGCGCGAACGAGAGTACGACGAGGACGGAAATTCGTTCATCGAGGATGAAGTAGGCGCGGTTATCTACCGATTCGAGCTAGAGTCGGCAATTCGAAGAGGAATCCTGTGTGAGTTTGATTATGTCCCTCTCGGTTACCAGCTCCTCGACTCTGATCGCGAGCGACTAGCAAAGGTCTATAAGATGCGCGCGGCGAGAGAGAAGGCCGGAAACCCAATGACCCAAGAGGAAGTCTGGATCGAGTTGTCGAAGGTCCACAAGACCGCAGAAGACAAGATCCGCGCCCTGACAGAGTACGTCTGCGACGCTCCGCAGACGACGGACTCGTGCATCGTGTTCGCGGAGACTAAGGAATACGGAAATCGGACCCTGGAGATTTTGCATCGGTACACTTACAAGTACAGGACGTACTATGGCGAGGATGATCGGCAGAATCTCGTAGACTTCGCCAACGGGAAGATAGATAGCCTGATCACCTGCCATCGAATCTCCGAGGGGATTGACATCCGTAGCCTCGAGCGCGTCGTCCTGCTGTCGTCGTCGCGTGGCCGCCTCGAGACCATTCAGCGGATCGGGCGCTGCTTGCGTGCAGATCCCGCGAATCCCGCGAAACGCGCCACCGTCGTGGATTTTGTGAGGCCGCTGGACGAAGGAGAGGAGAGGAACAACGATATTGAACGTGCCACGTGGCTGTCCGACCTTGCTCGTATCGGGCGAGAGGAGTAGTGGAATGCCGATCGACAGTGAACTCGAAGAGGCGCTGGACGAAGTCGTCAGGAAGCATAATCAGCCGGCCGCACTGGCGAGACGAGCTTCGGCCTGGCTGCGAGCGAAGAGCGAGTCCGCGCTCAGCGCAGCTGACGAGGGGCGGCACCTAGAGATCGTCCTGGAGGCGATCCAGATCAAGACCATGGATAGCTGACATGGAACTGACGATCGTCGGCTGGGCAAGCCGTGGCCTCCGCTGCCCAGACATCGATATCCGACTGGCCGACGCGCAGGGCGCTTCTGAGGACGTCACGCTGATCCAGATGCCCAACGGTACTGGCAAGACGACGACGCTGAGGCTGTTGCGCGCAGCTTTGACCGGCGAAGGTACATTTTGGACGCGGGAGACCATCCAGGGCTTCCGTCGAGCGAGCAGCACGGAGATAGAAGGTCTGTTCGTGCTCGACCTGCGGATTGATGATCGGCCCCTGACGTTCGAGCTCCGATTCGACTTCGAAGAAGGGGGCGTCGCCTACCGCACGACCAACCCGGCTGTCGGTGGGCTACAGCCCGGATGGCATCCTCCGTCTGAAGCTGGGCGGTACTTGACGGAGGCCTTTGTGAGCCTCTTCGTGTTCGACGGCGAATTGGCGGAACAGCTGCTGGACCCCAGCCTTCAGGAGGCCGCATCGGCCATCGATGCCCTATGTCAACTGCATCTTCTGGACGAGGTTTACCGAGCCGCAGACGACGAATGGAAGCGCGCCACACAGAGCGGAGGCGCAAAGACCCAGCAGGGTCTGAAAGCTTGTAAGACGAAACTCAGCAAGCTCGACAAGCGCTGCGAAGAAATACGCAAAGTACGGCGCGAGCTGACTAAGGAGCAGCAGACCCTGGACCAGTCGGCGTCGACTCTCCGCAATGAAGTTAATAAGCACCTGGGCAGACAGCAGAGCGACCGGGACAAGCTCGCCGTCCTGGAGGAGATATCCGCGGCCAAGGGCGTGGCGGTAGGCAAAGAGGCCCGGCAACTGATGGAGCTATTGCGTCTGCCGCATCTGGCTGATCGCGGCGTTGGAGCCCAACTCCTGGAGTTTAAGGATCACTTGGACAAGCTTCGGTTACCGGAAAGCAGTTCGAAGCAGTTTTTCGAGGAACTTGCGTCCGAAGACGATTGTGTCTGCGGGCGACCCCTGACCGATGCAGCCCGCAGAGAACTGCGAGACAGAGCCAAACAGTTCATGGGATCGGAGATAACCGGGGTGCTCAACACCGTCAAGAGCGACATCGATAAGTTCATTCGCGACAGCGAACTGACTGCCGAGGACGTTGCTGACGCCGAGAGCTCGCTGTTGGCTGCCTCGGAGGGGTTACGTGGAGCCAAGCAAGAAGTCCGGGTCATGAAGGACAGGCTGTTGGAGGAGAGTTCTGCTGATGTGCGCAGGAAGCAGGACAGGCTGGAAGAGCTAAAGGGCCGACTCAAGACTATCGAGGACTCTCTCACCGAGATTTCACGCGAGCGACAGCCAGGTGAGAACGACGAATCGCTGTGCCTGAAGGCGGTCGAGCACCTACGCAACGCGGCGAAGGAGAAGGTCTCCACCATTACGGGCACCGTGGAACTCGGGCAGCGCACGGCCATACTTCAACGGGTTGTCAAAGACACTAGGGAGCTAGCACGAGCGCGGATCCGAGCAGCGCTCGTGACCGAGTCCAATCGGCGACTCTCCACGGTGCTGGTGCATGATCCTATTCAGATCAAGGACATAAACCGATCTATCGAGCTCGCCGACCAAGAGGGAGCTAGCATGGGCCAGACGCTCGCCGTCGGATACACGTTCCTAGCCAGTCTGTTCTCACGGGGGAGTCATGTGTTCCCGTTGGTCGTGGATTCCCCGGTAATCTCGTTAGACGCGACCGTCCGCGGTCAAGTGGCGGAGCTTATTCAGAACCTCAAGCAACAGTTCATCGCGTTTACGATTTCGACGGAAAGGACCGGATTCGTACCTGAACTCGATCGGTTGTGTAACGTGCGATACTTGACGCTGTTTCGCCGCACGAAGGGCACCAGGTACTTGGAGAAGAGGCTGCCAGGATCAGGCGTCACGCAGACAGATGCAGCGTGCCTGGTGGAAGGCAAGGAGTACTTCTTCGCCTTCGACCTCGATGCCGAGGAGTGAAAACCGATGCCCTTCAGAATCCGCGGCGACGTTGAGTTGTGGTTCTCGAGAATCGCCGACAAGGAGCCGCTCAAAACTAAGTTCGACCTTTTCTACTTTTGTCTTCTCTTGGGGCTTTTGCAGGGGCGCAAATCGGTCCCGAGAGAGCAGTACTCGGACGTCACTGACTTCGTTGATAACTTCGTTCAAGACTACAAGCCCGTCCAGTCAATTATCGTCGCAATGATGCTGTTGGCCGAAATCGACAGTCTCGGGCTTGAGCTAGCGGACAAGGAGGACATGCGTCGACTCTTTGACGATTACCTGGACGCGCAGAGCCCGACTAGGCTCTCGGACAACGGCATGAGCAAGCTCAATCAGTACGCGAGCGGCGGGTTCGACTACCTCGTGGGGCAACAGGACACGAAACCTTACAAGGTTGAGGAGTTCCTTCGAGCCTACTCCGACCTATTGAGGACGAGCGCGTCCGAGAGCCCGAATTGGATTCAGCATACGGACTAGTCTAGCGCTCCTGTCTTTTTCCGCCCTTGCGGGCAGTTGGTCGGTCTGCGTACCAGGCGATGCCCCCTATACCAGAGGCCCTTCGAAGCGAGCAAGCCCTCCCAGGCGCCCCTCGTGCCGATTCTGGTGGTGTCGTCATATAGCCCCCACTGCTCTTCCTGCCGCGTAAGTCGCTCGAACCGCGTACGGGCTTCGTCGTTTGACCGCAGGAGGAGCTCCTTACGATGGAGAATCGGCTGTGCCGGGTCCTCCTGATAGCGTCTGCTCCTCAAGTCAAGCCTGTCCAGGTACACGACCACTGATTGTGCTAATCCTGGATGCGGCTCCTGATAGAGCCTCGGATAGACTAAATAGGAAACTCGAGGGACACTTCTGTGAAGTTTGACCACGTTAGCGCCGTCAACCTCCCCAGCAAGCCATCTGGCGCAGCCCTCGTACGCGCAGAGAACTCGTGGGAGCTCAACAAGCGCCTCGACATGCACATAGAGGGCATTCCCTGTCAGTTTTCCTACAGGCGAGTGACGACACGCCTTATCGATGTTGTCGACATCGCCAGCGGCGAATAACAGCTCCTGCGCTGCCCTCGCTGCGTTCCGGAACGTGCCGAAATGTGCCCGGACGTCGTGCCGAATCGAGGTTGGGAAGTCTAAGAACCGGCGCAGCCCACACAGCCGATCCAACGCTAGGTAGAGCTCGAGGTCACGTTTCCGTTCTTCAGCGAGTTCCGCCCATCGTTCGGCGCCCGTCACGCGCCTGACGACAGCGAACGCCTTCGGGACGCTACCGCAGGCCTCTTCGACGTCAGCGAACCCCATCCGTTCCTCGTGACGGGGCAATCTGCCTCGATCCTCGAAGAACTCGATCAACCTGGCCAGTGGCTCCCGGTGCTCCTCAAAAAGGATGTCGCTCTTACGTAAGCGCGGCACGCCTCGCGTACGAAACCGGCGTGCAACGAACTCTTGGCGGTTCGCATCATCCCGGAACACGAAGAACACGCCCGGTGCAGCGGGAACGCAGTGCGCGCCAAGTGTCTCGTTGATGTACTCCCGAAGCTCGGCCTGGCCGTAGAAGCGCTGAAACGTCCCCGATGACGTGATCCAGCCGTCCGCGTACCTCTTAGCCTCGCCGAGGTCCCTTCGCTCGTCGATGAGGCGCGCAGACACGACCAGCAATTCTGTGGTGAGGTCCCATGCATCCCCCAGTGCAGTTCGACGTTCTGCTGGCTCCTCAATGACATTCAGTACGTACCCCATGTTGACCACGTGCGACTCAACCGGTGACACCGCAGGGCGCAGGACCGGGTCCCAGCCGTCAGCAGCGATGTTCTGGGCATTCAAGAGTCGAACGTCGTCACCGTGACCGCAGCCGTAGTCGAAGAAGGTCGCCTCGGCACCAAGTAGCCTGTGTTCGATCGCCAGCCGAACGGGCCGCGAGAGTTCGGACCGTCTAAGCGCCGCTTTGTGTCTCGGTACGGCCGCCATCTGTCGAGGGATTAGACCGAAGCGTGTGAGGCGTCCGAACCGGATGGCTCGCTGGTTGCGCGTCGACAAAGGTCCGCGATGCTGCGCAGGTCTCGATCACTCGCCAGATACGCGAGGCCTCGGTGAAGATGGAGTCTCAGCTGAGCTTTCAGCTCCGTGTCGTTCAGCTCAAGGCCATCCTCACGAACTCGTTGTCTGAGCGCGGCTTCGTACAGATGCCGGTATTCGCCCCCGAACACCTGCCATGACATCTCGACGGAGCTATCCGGCGAATCATCTAGTTTCCGCGGACGAGACTTGTCTGCCAGCGACACGCACAGCGCCCACCGGCACAGCGTGTTCCAGTTCTTGATGCCGGTCACTCGCTTGAGCTTGATTAGCTGGTGGCGCCCCTTCTCCGAGACGCGGACGTATTCGAACTCCATTCTCTCTTACGCTTCGACGAAATAGCCCTCGCGGACCGTCGTCGCTCCGGTCGATTGGTCGAAATCCAAGTAGTAGGCGTTGCCGACGTGGTCCTCAAGCCTCTCGTACAGGTCCGAGTGCAGCTCCTGATCGGTCGAGAGCAGCACCACCTGATGACTCGCTTCAGGAAAATAGAGGTCCACGAGCTTCTCTCGATGCTCGCGATCCAGGCGTCCAAGAGGTGTATCTACGACCACCGGAAGGGCGCGCTCGGAGACAACGGCGAGCCCCCAGAGTAGGGCAATCGCCAGCAGCTGTCGCTCTCCGGCCGATAGGCGATCAGGGTAGATGGGCTCCTCATCTCCGGCCGTTAAGGAAACCTCGTAGTCTGCTGCATCAATGGCAATCGCCTTAACGAGTGACTCTTTGTGAGTCAGGCGATCAAAGGCGTCGAGGACACGCGAAGCGATCGTGTCCAATTGCTGTTCTGAAACTGCCCTCCGGAACCGCTCGAGCGTCTGACGAACGCGCTCTCCGTGGATGATTACCCGTTGATCTGAGTCGGCGCCGAACTGTTGTCGTATGTAATCTTCAGCGAGCCCCGCTAGCGCGGATCGCTCACGATCGAGCGACGCCTGAACAGCCTCCAGTGTTGCGCTAGCAGCAGAGAGGCACGCCCTTCGCTCGTTGAGTCGAGCCTCGGCGGCGTGCAGTGCCGTGAATGCGGATTCCACGGCGTCGGCATCTGGGACCGCCGTGAGCTGGCGCTCAACAGCCCCCAACTCGCTGCTTAGCTGCTCACGTCGCGAGCTGAGTTCCGCTGCGGTGGCCGCTGCCTCGTCCAGCTCAGAATCCGATAGGTCACCAAGGCGAACGAGCGCGCGCTCCGTCAGATGCAGGTAGGTTCCTCGCTCAGCGGTCGCCTCCCGGCTCCGGCGGTCTGCCTCCAGGTAGGACTCGACGGCCACCACCAGCTCTTCACTCTCGTGCGCCGACCGCAGCATCTCTAGCAGGTTCAAGTCGCGCTCAGCAATCACCGTCTGGATGCGCCGTGCCTGCTCGGTTCCCTGTTCTTGCGCCGCTTGCTCGTGCACACGGGCAAGGAGGCCTCTAATCAAAGCCAGTGGCAGAGCATCGGCTCCGATGACCCGAAGTTCGGCCTCGATATCACCGATCTTCGCGACAACGCCATCACGCCGGCTCTGGAGGCCATCACGGCTCTCAAGAAGAACACCGCCTAGTTTGGCGTACCGATCTCTTGCCGCGACCAGTTCAGCCTCCGCACGTTCCAACTTTGCCTTTAGCCCTGCACGATCCTGCGTCAGGTCCGCCACCTGCCGCTTCAGTACGAGGGTCTTCGCTTCCAGTTCTGTGGCCAACGATGCACTCGCCAGCTTCGCCGTTTCCGTGTTCTTTCTGCGAACAAGAACGGCTAGGTCCTCTTCGAGCCGATCGACGAGGCCAAGACCAAAAAGTGAGTGCAAAGCGTGACGTAGAACCGCCGCTGATTTCTGCGGATCAGCTAGACTCTCAATACGCTCGCCATCGAAGAAGAAGAGCTCTGAGATCGCTGCGGGAAAGAACTGTTCAGCGTGTTCGTACCAACGTCCAGCAAGGAAAGCGTCCTCCTTGCCATTCACAAAGACGGACAGGTTCTCGGTGACTCGCTTCCCGCGTACAAACCACGTCCGGCGTACACGGTACGCGTCTTCTTCCGTGGTAGTCCGGTGACGGAACGCCAGCTCAACAGCCGCCCCTTGCTCGGGGTCGGCTCCACGATGAATGCTCTCTCGCAGGAAGCGATCGTAGCCTGTACCGCGACGACTTCCGATACGCCCATGCCGACCATAGAGACAGAGCTGTATGGCCTCAAGGAGGGTGGTCTTTCCGCCGCCATTCAGACCACCTACCAGAGTGATCGGTCGATCTGCCGACGGTGGGGTGAGTTTGAGCGACTGCTTGCCACGGTAGACACCGAAGTTATGCAGCAACACTTCGTCGAGGATCACGACTCACCCTTCTCGGTAGCAGCCAGAGCCGATTCCACCTCCGCTAGGGTTACATCTTCCCCAGAGGCAATCGCGTCCTTAAGACGCAACGCGTGCCGCTTGCGCTTCGCGAGTGAGAGCGCGTCGTCCTCGTCCTCGTAGTAGGCGCGAGTGAAGCACTCCTCCAGTGCCTCGTAGAGTCCGGCACGGCGGGAATGGCTCCGATAGCGATGCTCAACTGCGAGAAGGCTGCGAACCAGCTCGTAGTGGAGCTCATCGCCGGCGCAGGCGTCTCTCAGCAGATCGACCTCGCGGGACCCGAACCCGGCAAAGCGTTGGGGCCGCTCTGCTAGAGGCTCCCCGACCACTTCTTCATAGATACGCGGTAGTTCATCCTCGAACTCGTTCTTTTCCTCCAACCAAATACGACGAATCTCCTTGAGCTCATCCCCGGTGATAAGCACGATGTCCTTCGCCTGATCGGGGCCGTTGTCACGAATCCACATCTGGGCCTCAAGGACCTTCCGAAGCCACATGCTCCGCGATTTCTGCGTATACGGTCCCGGGATGTTGCGATCATCCTCGCCAAACAGCTGAACCCGACCGCTGATCCGGCGAAAGTCTCGGAGGTGACGATCGTTCTTTTCAGCATCCAGCTCGTTCCGAAGCTCAAGCAGTGGCAGCATCCACTCTTTCTCCTCGTCGTTCTGGATCATCGCCTCCATCGAGCGGTCCTTGTCCACGACCGTACATACCCAGCAACCGAACCTGCTGTCGCCACAGCTCGGCGTACTTGTGTCGACGACGAGGGGGCACTCCCCGTCCGCAGAAGCGCCCTGATACATGGTCAGCAGATCCTTGTTCTCATAGCCCCACGGGTTGGGAACCTGCATTAGATAGAGCCAAACGTCGTCGTCGCTCCAATCCTCGATCGGCGTGTACACCATCGAGTTCGGAAGGTTGGCGTTAGGGCTGAGACGATCCCGCCACCGGCCCTTCTCGTGCCGGGTCATGGTGCGTGCCCGCCTTGCGCTCTCCGACTTGCGCGTCCCCAGCACGAGGATCGCTTGTCCGTGGGCGTCCACCACGTCACGGATGAAAGAGTTCGAGGGTTTGATCTTCATGCGTTCCGTGCACCACCGAAACTTCCGCCGAGGAGCCGGATATCCGCGGCCAATCAGATTCACCCAGAACGTGTCCTCGACGCGGGGTGTCAGGAGGTTTGCGTGAATCGGAAGTCCCTTCTCGCCTGCGGCGAGTCGCATAACCTCCAGGGACCTCCCCACCCAAGCCGAGACGACCGGTTGCTCCACCAACGTGTCCGTTGTGATCACGTGTACCGGCTTTGACCTGAGCCCATCCGGCACGGTCTCCAACGCGTTCCACACGAGCTGCAGCGTCGCGGTCGAGTCCTTCCCGCCGCTGTACCCAATGACCCACGGCACGTCATCCTCGAGATAAAGCTCGCGGATTTCGTGCTCCAGAGCTGCCACAGAAGCTCTCAGCCCTTCGCTGGCCGGCGGTGTCTCCTCGGCAGAGCGACTTCTCATCCGGCTGCCGCCTCAAAGTGTCGTTCCACTCTGCCTTCCTCCGGGCTTAGCTCGATGCCCAGGCTGCGTTTGATCACGTTCGTGGTCAGCACCACGTTGTTGTTGGCCTTCGATACTCGGCCACCGATCATCGCGCGGCCTTCCCACAGCTCGGTGTTGGTCCGAGACCAGTTGATTGAGCCAAGGCCAGCGAGCAACTCCCTGAACCCGTTGGAATCCGCGCTGTCGAGCCGTTCGCCCAAAAGGGTGGTGCCGTCGCCGATTCGGCCCCGAGTTCGGAGAATCGCATTACCGGCACAGCCAATAGCTTTCAGCACAACGCCGTAGGAGTGAATGAAATCTCTTCTGATTTCGGCAGCGGTCAGGATCTTGGCCTTCACTTGCTGCCACTCGGGAAACTGCTTCGCAACTGCATCCCAGAAGGCCCCAACCATCTCCGAGGTTTCATCGAGCTCTTCAATCTCCGCCCCCCTAAGGAGTGCTGAGTTCGCGGAGTAGATTGAACTCAGCGTGAAGAGCTTTCTCGATCTCGCGGATAGCGTGCTTCGTTCCATCTCGACGAGTCCGCGAAAGAACTCCGATTGCAGGACGACACGCTTGGTCAACATGGCCACAGCATCGCGGTGGTCGTACAGCACGCTCAAGGAGCGTGTAGGCCGGATCGCGTAGCGGTTCAGGTCGGCGAACATCTGCTGGCAGCGCTCGAGACCCAAGTCCATGAAGAAGACCACTGCGATTGTCTCCTCACCCAGCTCCGGGGTCTCGCGGAGCGCCATCTCGATCGCTGCCCGTCGGTGTTGGCCATCGTTGATAACGAACTGGGCGTCCATCGGTATGCGCAGCAACCCCAATCGGCTGCCCTCGCCTGAGTCGCCATAGGGCGCGAAGATTACGGTACCGTCAATCGAGGCGGTGATCGCGGAGAACGTGTACGTTTCCGCGTTGTTGAGGATGTAGCGGGACAGTTCCGGCAATCGTCCCTTGTTCAGGAGGCGCTGCGCACGTAGCTCTGGCACCAGCTCCTCCTCGTCGAAGATGAATATCTTCGGGATCAGCCGAAGTGGGCACATCGATACGTAGTACTCGCGACCCGCCTGAATGCCCCGAATCGCGGGGAAAACGTACTGGAAGTTCGCTTCCACCTTGCCTCTAGCCCCGGTTTGCGTAACGATGCGTACCTGACACTATGTCCAACGGTCGTGTATGTCAAACTAGAAACAAACCGAACACTGTTATTGCGTACACGTCGCTACTCGATTCGCTTAGATGGCTGCGGTCTACCTGGATAACAACGCCACGACGCCTCTCGACCCTGAGGTGCGCCAACTCGTTGTCCACTACCTGGACACGGAGTTCGGCAACGCAGGAAGCCGGACCCATACGCTTGGCCACGCAGCGAAGTCTGCCGTTCAGACTGCGCGGCGAGCCGTAGCACGAGTCGCCACCGCGCGGCCCGAGGAGGTCTTCTTCACGAGCGGCGCTACCGAGAGCAACAATCTAGCTCTCCTGGGACTGCGAGATTATGCGGCCAAGGCACGACGCAGGCATATCGTCAGCACACAGATTGAGCACAAGGCGGTCCTGGAACCTCTCGAGCAGCTCGCCGAATCTGGCTTCGAGATCGATCTCGTTCCTCCCTCCCCGGGCGGATGGGTCTCAGCGGAACAGATTGCTGAGAAGGTCAGGAGCGACACGCTTCTCGTCTCCGTGATGCATGTGAACAACGAGACCGGCGTAGTGCAACCAACCGATGCGATATGCGCGGGCCTAGAGGGTTCTGACGCCTTTTTCCACGTAGATGCGGCACAGAGCTTCGGGAAGCTTCTCGACACACTCACTCACCCTCGCATCGACCTGATCAGCGCAAGCGGCCACAAGATCTTTGGCCCGAAAGGTGTGGGCGTGTTAATCGCCAGGCGGCGTGGCTTCGACAAGCCTCCACTCCAACCGCTGATGTACGGCGGCGGACAGGAGCGCGGGTTGCGGCCGGGGACGCAGCCAGTTCACTTGATCGCAGGTATGGGCAAGGCGGCCGAGGTTGCGATGCGCGACGCCGAAGAACGAAATCGCCACTGCCTCGAATTCCGAATCGGGCTGCTTAGAGCGCTCGAGCCTCTAGAGCCGATCCTCCACGGCGATCCTGACAGGTGCGTGCCTCATACCGTGAACCTGTCCGTACCTGGCGTGGACTCTGAGGCTGCGATGGTGGCACTGAAGGGCTTCGTGGCAATATCCAACGGCTCAGCCTGCACCTCTGCTTCGTACTCTCCGAGCCATGTACTCGAGGCGATGGGACTAGGCCGCGAAGCGATTGCTGGAGCACTTCGGTTCTCATGGAGTCACCTCACTCCGAACGTCGACTGGGGACCGGTCGTTGAAGCTCTCCAGCGGCTAAGGGACTAGCGCCGATCTCTCGCTGCCTGTGGCGCAGCGAAGAAGCGTTCGCCGCGTGGTCAGTCGGCTCCAGCTGTAATAAGCCGTCTCTCTCGGAGGGAGCACCGGCCATCTGCAAGGAGGTGACCGAGAGGCTGAGGCGGCAGCGCCTCGCCCAGAGAAGGCGCAGAACGCTGCCCATTGCTGCAGCGCCGGGGGTGGACAGTCCCACCCACGGTGCGCCCGCCACATGCCGATACCGATCTCGTCAGCAACAAGCCGAAGCGTAGCTCGAGCGCATGCGGCAGCTAGCGACCACGCTTGCGGTACCGACGGCTGCACGTGATGCTGCGGCCCGAAGGCTGGCAGGTGAACCACAAGCGCCTGTATCGCTTGCACCGGTGCGAAGGCGTGGCATGTGCGGCGCCGCAACAAGCGCGTGGCCCGTCGCGAGCTGACGATCGATCGCGCCGAGGCTGGAGCGCTGGAGTGTGTGCTGGCGGGGTGTGCGTTGACGGAAATGGTCGCGTTGCCGCGCGGGAGTCCGCCGGTAGGAGCAGCGGGAGTCTCCACACAGGATTCCGGAGGGAACGGGCTAGTCAGTTGCGCCGACGCGAGAGCCACCGGATCGTACACGGTGAGGCATGATCACCCGGCGTATCCGTACATCCGCGACGCGGATGGGGACAGGGACAACAATTGGAAAGGGTTATGAGTTCGGTGCACTCGCGGTTCCAGTTAATCGGATTCTGGACGCCATATTAGTGTCGAGATCCGGTCTGGAAGGGAGCGCAATTTCTGACTGCATTTCTCTTAGTTGTTCAGGGGTTGAATGGATCGATAGGAAGTGAGCCAACTGTCGCACCGAGCGCAGAAGTATTCCCAATTGTCTAGCGACATCTTGTGTGTCATTTCGAAATTCTCCGTTCGTCACGAAAAAATATACATCGGCGGAACCGTCACGGGATTTCTCGACATTGAGCGCTCGCAAGTATTCTCTGTACTTGGGCCTCTTCGGTAACATCGCGTATTTGCCATATTCTACGTATAGGACGTTCTTGGTTAGACTATGAGGGCGCGTGGTCGTCTTCGCTTGAACAAAGATGACTATCGACCGCATTGGTCCGTCAGCAATCTTTCCTATGCAGTCAATTCCCTCATCCCGCGGGCCATCAGTCAGCAAAATCGGATCGCAGCCGATGATCTTTAGAAAGACCGCGCAAGGCAAAAGGAATTCTCGTGGTCCCAGACTGCTTAGCCAGTGATAAGTCTCTATGAAACTCAAAGAGAGTGGTTCGTACCCTGTGATCTCTCGGTATCGTGCGTGTTTCCGGGTGAGCACGACATCGGGATTGTCTGCATAGCCAATTGGTGCAGGTAAGCCTATATCGATCCATTCGTTGCAGGCGTCATGTAGCTGACGGTGCAGTAGGCTACTTTGTCTCTCCGCCTCTTCGTCGGCAACCAAGCTATTGAAGCTTTCTTTTACAAGAAAGTTGGCGAACTGGCTACGAACATTGAGAGTCGCGGGCGGATCTAACGTGACCGCGGTATCGATTAGCTTATTGTAGACGAAGTCCCTAACAGCCGCGGTCGTGTTCGAAAAACGGCCATAGGTCATGACAAAGACTGCCGCAGCCCTTCAATGGCTGCTTTCCGAAGACGTATTTCTTCTTCGATTTTGTTTAATGCTTCGAGAAAATCGTCGGTCTCGTCGGTCATGGCACTCTGCGGTAGATCTGCTATAAGCCTTCGGGCGTGCTCTATCTTCTCTCTCCAGTCACTTGCCTCGACCGCGCTGAGGATCTTGACGTAAGCTTCTTCGATCGTAAGCTCGTATTGGTCTATCTGCGATAGGAGTGTCTTGTAATCACCAGAGATCAAGTATCCGAGAACTTTGACGTGCCGTGGATCATGAATTCGCCGTTTATTGCCTTGGTCTTCGTCTTCTGATATCCATGAATAGAATTGATCCCGATTCCCGTCGTTTTCAAATCGAGCAGTATTGTTGTCCCACTCCAACCATTCGCTAATGACTTTGTTTCGAATAGCTTCTTCAAAAAGTGTGAAATAGTCGTTCCTTGCCTTCGACGAAAATAGGTCGTCCTGACGCATTTGGTCTAGAGCCTTATACGCTCTATACAGACGTCCTACAGCCTGCGCTGACAGACCAAATCTTTGGCCGGCCGCTTTGAACCCAAGGTCTTCGGCGTCGATTTGTTTCGCCACCAGGCGACCGCGCTGCGCAGGTTTCCAGTTCCGGATGCCACTAATGTGCCGGATACCTTGCAAGAGCCAGGCAATGTCGTGCGCTTCGGCGCCTTCGTAAATTAGAACGTCGAACTTAGCCGTGTCGGTAAGCAGCTTGTCAAGGTGGGCACTACTGATGCCGTCTTCATCAACAGTCCCGTCCTCGATCTCCTGCCGCAGATCAGTCAAGGCAGCAAAGCGTCTGTTCCCTTCAACTATGACAAACTTATCTATGTGACCAGCAAGTGGACGGACGACAATCCTGTCTAGCGGCAGAAATCCGTTGCGGAGTATACTGTCACGAAGCTCCTTGATACCAAACGCGGCAATCTTCTCAAGCGTCCTAGACTGCGTCTTATCGTCAGGAACTTTTGAATCTGGCACGTCATGGGCGCGCTTCTCCGTCCAGAACCGAGGATTATTGGGGTCAAGGAATATCTGGTCGAAAGGAAGTGTATTTTCGGTCAAGTGATCACTGTACATTGCCAGTCTCCATGCTCTAGCACTAATGAAAAGAAAAGGCGATATACCAGGTCAGACGTCTCGGATAAATCCCATAATATCATCTGCCTATACGATGCAGATGACCGTGGCCCACAACATCAGTAGTCCGATCGGATCGTCCCCGGCAGGCCCGGAAGTCGTGCTTCATGTTGCGGGGCGGGTATATTCACGGCTCTTGCTCGACTCTGATCTCCGTGAGCACCTCCGGACGCGAGAAGCCAACGACGCCTTCTGGAGGTTGCTCAGCGTCAATTCACCTGGCTTCCTTGATCGCAGTCGTCTTTACGGCTCGCAGTCTTGGCAGTCGGAGGCCATGCACGGCCCGCGCTAGGTCAGTCGCCCGGCTGATCTGGGTGCCGGTCAAGTCACGTTCAAGATCGTCCCGCTGTTCCGTGCATCCTCGTGCCCATTGGCGCCCGGCGTGGCGGTTCGAGACGAGGCTCAGGCCCGCCGCGAGCTGACCCGTCTGAGCACATTACAGGTCGACTGCCCCCCAATCGTTCTGGCACCGGATTTCTATTCTCCGGAAACGTTGAGTCGCCAGATCCGCCTGGGGCAACGCCCCTCCGAGGTGATCTACGAGCCGAACGATGAATAACATCGATCAGCAACCGGACGTTGGAGTCGATCGTGCCTCCATATCTCTGGAGTCGAAAGCGATCGCCGCGTTCCTTGCGTTCGCATCGGGCGATGCACTGGGTTGGCCGCAAGAGGATCGATCGCGCGCACTTGGTCCGACATCGGCCAAGCCATCGTCAGCGTTTCGCTCCTGGCGAAGGATAGCCGGCGGACGCTTTTGGGCTCACGAGGACGAGATCGGGGCTGGAGAGTATAGCGACGACACCCAACTGATGGCCGCCGTCTCTCGCGCGTTGCTCACTGGTGAGACGTGGTGGGGCCGGCTTGTGTCTACCGAATTGCCACTTTGGCTCGCATACGAGCGTGGCGGTGGGCGAGCGACCAAGGTCGCCGCGCGCAGCTGGGAACAAGGCATCGCTCCATGGCAGCTGGACAAGACCGACAAACGGGCGCGGTACTTCGACGCTGGTGGCAACGGGGTAGCGATGCGGGCGTTACCGCACGCGGTTCGTCACGCTCGTCGAGACGATGCGGCCCTGCTGGTGACAGACGTTTTCGCGGACGGCGTTGCCACCCATGGGCATCCGCGCGCGTTGGTCGGTGCGTCGATCTACGCGTTGGCCGCGTGGTGGCTGTTGCGCCGCAGTAGGACGCTCGCGTTCGGACAGTTACTGACTTTCCTAGTGCAGAATCAGCGAACGTGGGCCATGGTCCCGCCCTTGGGGAACGGCTTCGCGGGGTGGGAGGAAGCGGCTGCTAAGGACGCTGGCTTCAACTATCTCGATGTCTGGGAGTCAACCGTGGCAGAGGCCGTGGAGTTGCTCAACATCGCGCTGCGCGGCCTGTCGAGGGGGCCGTTGCAGACGACCGGCAGGTATTGCGCGACCTCGGCTGCTATGGAAGGCACGGGGGTGCGGGGCACCATCGCGGCAGCAGCGGCTGCCTATATCTGTGCTCGTCACGCCGCCCGACCAGTCGGTGGGGTGGTAACACCGGCGTTCTTGACGAAAGCTGACACGGACACGATCGCGGCAATGTCAGGTGGCCTGCTCGGGTGTGTTGCCGGCCGTGATTGGCTCCCGACCGCGTGGGATTCGCTCCAGGACCGAGATTATCTTCGAGACCTAGCCAAGCAGCTGGCGGGAAGCGATTCGACGAAGTCGGTTTTCTCACCGCTACCACCCGTAGAGCCCACGATCCGCAGTGTTAGGCGAAGGCTGCCTATGGGCAGTAGAGGGACGCTAGCGCTCGGTGACGGTCGCGAGGCGACCTTGCTCTCATTCAGAGAACTCAACGCTCGATCGAACGGGGTTCGCGCGCGCCAATGGAGCGCTCGTGCCTCGGATGGCCAGACACTCTTTCTGACGAAGCTAGAGCGTGTCGGCTCCAGGCCAGAAGCCCCGCCGAAGCGAGTCTCTCGTTCCGAACGGCTGGTCCCAACTATACGGCTGGCTATGGTCACCACTGGCGGGCCGGATACACACGTGTGACGGCCGAGTAAGCCGAGTAGGCTATTGCGACCCGCGACGGAGGACACTCGCGCCGAGA
>CBDAMQ010000020.1:0-126888 GCA_965197275.1 Acidobacteriota bacterium | reverse complement strand
GGCCAGGAATTCGGTCAGCGGGTCCCACTCGTACAGCTCCCTGAGCGCATGGCCGGCGGCGATCTGGTCGTAGGCAATCGACTTCAGGTGAGTCCGCTGAGGCCGACGTCGAGGGTGATCCGACGGCAGGGACTCGTCGTCCGGCTCCAGGTAGGCATTGTGGGTCTTGTCGCACCGATACGCGTCGCTGACCACCTCGTCGATCTGCGCCGCCATGAGCGCTGTGGCCTCGGGGGTGAGAAAGTCCGCTAGAAGGCACACCCCGCTTTCGGCCAGCTGGTCACGGCAACTCTGCACCAGACGCCGACCTTGTTCCGATGCTGGTCTATCGATCGGGTAGAGTGCGATGTTGACCAGGGTCGCCGGGCCCACGGACCGGCGCTCACCCTGCGGTTGATCAGTGGAACTCATATCCATGCCTCCGTCCTCGAAACCGGATCATCGCATACGGTCCACGGCAGGTGGGCAAAGGGAAGGAGGGGGGATGAAGGAGACGGCGATTGTCCTGGCGAGCGACCTGTTCGAGACTCCCTGGGCGAAGACCGCGCACGGTCTCGTGCGCGGGCCGTGCCGATACGAGATCGTCGGCCTAGTCGATCCCAGTTGCGCTGGCGCCGACGCCGGCGAGCTGCTGGACGGCCGCCACCGCGGGATTCCGGTATTCAACTCGGTTCAAGATTCGCTCGACGCTCTGCCGGCCAAGCCGGCCTTCTGTGTCGTCGGGATTGCCACGGAAGGCGGGGTGATTCCTCCGCCGTTGCGCACGTCGCTGCTGACCGCAGCGGTGGCCGGTATCTCGTTGGTGAGCGGATTGCATCGGTTTCCTCGCCGACGATCCCGAAATCGCCGCCGCTGCGACGGCGAGCGGCGCCACGATTATCGACATTCGCAGGCCGCGTCCGACGCCTGAACTCCACTTCTGGGAGGGACTGATCCGCCAGGTGCGGGCGCCACGCGTCGCCGTGCTAGGAACCGACTGCGCCCTCGGCAAGCGCACCACTACGGCAATGCTCGCCACCGCTCTCAACGCGCTCGGCACCAAGGCAGAGATGATCTACACCGGCCAAACCGGCTGGCTGTCGGGCCAAGAGCACGGCTTCATCCTCGACGCCACGCTCAACGATTTCGTCTCCGGCGAGCTGGAGCGTGTCATCGTCGACTGTGATCGCGACGAGCGACCAGACGTGATCTTGCTCGAAGGTCAGTCGGCGCTCCGCAACCCGACTGGCCCATGCGGCTCGGAGCTCATCATCTCCGGGGCCGCACAAGGCGTCGTGCTGCAACACGCGCCCGCCCGCGAATCGTTCGACGGATACGAGGACGTCGACTGCCCGATCCCGCCGCTGGAAGAGGAGCTCGAGCTCGTGCGGTTGCTGGGCTCGCAAGTGTGGGCGCTGACGCTCAATCACGCCGGCCTATCGACGCAGCAGTGCGATGATCTACGGTTCGATCTGGCGGCTCGATTCGACTTGCCAGTTGTGTTTTCCGCTCCTTGACGGGGTCGACGCGATCGCGGCGGCGATCGTTCTGAGGTTGCGCGAGCAACGGGGCGGTTAGCAGGCCGTGGTGGAAGTGTGGTGGGTCTGGTTACGACGAGTTGGGGCCAGATACAAGGCGGCCTGACGCAGGTGATGCCCTAGCCATCGTCCAGGAAGGCCAACGCCGTAGATGGCCCCAAATCGCCGTAACCCTTCGGGCGGCAAGGGGTTGGGCGCGTACGCTGCGTCGTTCGTCGTCAACGATGGGATTGACATCGCCTCCTCCTCTCTCCTTGCCTCCGCCTCCCAAGACCCTGTCGCCAGGCCCGCCACACTTCCACCACGGCCTGCTAGCGATCTACCGCGCGGCTGACCGGACGAGGTCGATAACGGCGTCGAGGTCGGCGGCGGCGCGAATGGGCGTGTTGGCGCGCTGGGCGTCGATACCTTCCAGCTCGTTGCGGTGATAGCGGACGACTACGTCGGGATCTTTCAGCAGGTGCCCCGTGAGGATGCCGCAAACGCTCGCCGCCGGCTCGATGACGCCGGCGGTGACCAGCTTGCGAGCGCCCGCCACGGTGGCGCAAGAGGCAGGTTCGGCGCCAACGCCCGCGGCATCCACAATCGCCTTGGCGTCGAGGATTTCCTGATCCGTAACCTCTTCGACCACTCCGTCGCAGGCGGCGAGGCCGCGTTGGCTCTTTCGCCACGACACCGGATCGCCGATGCGGATGGCGGTAGCTAGAGTTTCGGCGTTGGCTACAGGCTCAACCGCGGTGCCGTCCCGAAAGGCGCGATACAGCGGGTTGGCGCCCGCTGCCTGAATCACCGCGATGCGAGGCAACCGGTCGATGAGGCCCAGATCGAAGAACTCCATCATAGCTTTGGCGATGGCGGCGTTGTTGCCGAGGCCTCCACCCGGCAGCACGATCCAGTCTGGTACCCGCCAATCGAGGTCTTGCAGCAGCTCGAAACCGATCGCCTTCTGGCCCTCGATGCGGAACGGATTCACCGAGTTCAACAGGTAGACGTTCTCGCTCACGCAGACCTGCTGCACGAGATCCATGGCGCGATCGAAATCTCCCGCGATCTGGATCGTGACGGCACCGTAGGCAAGCGCCTGAGCGAGCTTGCCATAGGCGATCTTCCCCTCCGGCAGAAATACGAAGGCCTGCATGCCGGCCTGCGCCGCATAAGCGGCCATCGACGCCGAGGTGTTACCGGTTGAGGCGCAGGCCACGCGCCGCATGCCAAGCATCCTGGCGACGGTCACTCCGACCGTCATGCCACGGTCCTTGAACGACCCGGTGGGGTTCTCGCCCTCGTGCTTGAGGCCGAACGTCTCTAGTCCCGCGAATCGAGCGATAGCATCCGAGTAATAGAGGTTGGTGGCGCCCTCCGGCTTGGTAACCGGAACATCTACACCCACCGGCAGGATCAGCTCACGGAAGCGCCATACCCCCGACCGATCTGCCGGCAGCTTGGATGACAATCGACGATCGAACGTATCGAGAGCGATCGGCTCTGGCGCGGAAGCGAAGTCGTGAACGACGTCGAGTGTTCCGCCGTCGTCAGATCGGTAGCGCGGCTCGAGTCCGTCGTAGGTCGCGCCGGTGTCGACGCACCGCAGCACCCAGGGGACCGGCGAAGCGATCATGGTTGTCGGTTCCTCGTCAGACGCGTCGAGCGCCAGGGCAGTCGGCGGGGGAGACAGTAGTGATCGAAGAGAGCTCAACGGCCCCGAACGCTGCTGCCATCGCCGTACCGGCGCGCTCAGCTGCAGCGGCGGAATCAGCCAGCGCGAGTATGGTAGGCCCGGCGCCGCTGATCGAGCTACCGATGGCGCCGGCGTCGGTCGCCGCAGCGATGGCGGCGAGGCTTCCAGGGATGAGGTCGGCGCGCGCCGGACCGACGATTTCGTCGGTCATGCAGGCCCCCAGCAAGTCGAGATCGCCCGAGTGGCAGGCGCTGACCAGCGCGGCGAGATTGGCGCCGTTGTTCACCATTGCCTCCAGGGACACCTGCCCCGGGAGAACCTCTCGCGCGCGCCGCGTGGGCACCTCGATGGCGGGCGTTGTACAGGCAACGAACAAGCCGGCGGGTATCGGAAGGCGCACGATATCGAGGGGGTTGACCGAGCGCACGAGGACCAACCCCCCCATCAGCGCTGGAGCCACATTGTCGGCGTGCCGTCCCGAAACCGCCGCCTCGGCTTCGACGCAGGCACCGACTAGATCGCGAGCGCTCAGCGGAGAGCCAACGAGCAAGTTGACGGCGCTGGCGGCGGCGGCGGCGCTGGCGGCAGAGCTGCCGAGACCTGATCCGATCGGCATGTTCTTGTCGAGCTCCAGCTCGATGCCGCGTTCTAGTCCAGCCTGCCGCAGGGTCGCCATCGCCGCGATGCCGGCCGTGTTCCGGTGCGCGTCGATCGGGAGGGCCCCGCCGTCGCCACGCACTGCAACGAGGTCGATTCCGTTCGCGCCGTCGGGCTTGAGCCGCGCCGTGACCGTGTCACCCGGTGCCTCGAGCGCCAGGCCCAACACATCGAACCCGGGGCCCAGGTTGGCGACTGTGGCAGGGGCAAAAACGCGTACTTCCATGCGATCTGTTCTCTGGGCTGCGACGCCCTATCTGCAGGGACACAGCTCCTCTGGAGCTCCGGGCGTTCACCGCCCGCTCGGTCTTGGATAGAATAGCCGCCGCCCGCGGCTGGAGCGCCCCGGTGCGGTGTTTCTGGTGCAGGAGGTCGCATGAACGACTCCGATGAAGGGCTGCTGGCGCGGCTCGACGCGGGCGGCATCATCTGCGCTGAGGGATACGTCTTCGAGCTCGAGCGGCGCGGCTACCTACAGGCCGGCGCGTTCGTCCCCGAGGTCGTGCTGGAGTTCCCGGAGTCCGTCAAGCAGCTGCACCGCGAGTTCGTGCGCGCCGGCTCCGATGTGGTCGAGGCGCTGACCTACTACGCGCATCGCGAGAAGCTGCGCAGCATCGGCAAAGAGGATGTCCTCGAACCGATGCAGCGTCAGGCCTTGGCCCTGGCCTTCGAGGTGGCGGCGGAATTTCCCGCCGATCCGCCGCTGGTGGCTGGCAACATCTGCAACACCAACATCTGGGCCGACAAGAGCTCCGACCGCGACGTGCGGGCGATGTTCGACGAACAGATCGAATGGGCGATGGAGGCGGGCGTGGACTTCATCATTGGCGAGACCTTCGCGCACTGCGGCGAGGCCGAGCTGGCCGCCCGAGCCATCAAGGCGGCAGGCGTACCGGGGGTGGTCACCTGTGCCTTGCACGAGGATCCGGAGATGCGCGATGGCGTGTCGATCGATGACACTGCGCGGCGGCTGGAGCAAGCCGGCGCAGACGTGGTCGGATTGAACTGTTGCCGCGGCCCAACGACGATGTTGCCGGTGGGCAAGAGGATCCGGGCGGAGGTCTCGTGCCATGTCGCGTTGCTCCCGGTGCCGTACCGCACCACGGTGGCCAGCGAATCGATCCAGTCGCTCGCCGACGCGGCTTGCGACTGCATTCCGGACGATCGACCGTTTCCAGTCGCACTGGATTCACTCCAATGCAACCGCTACGAGATGGCGAGGTTCGCGCGGCAGGCGCGCGAGCTCGACATCCGGTACCTGGGTGTGTGCTGCGGCGGCGCACCGCATCACGTTCGCGCCATGGCCGAGGCTCTCGGCCGGCGTCCGCCTTCGAGCCGGTTCTCACCCGATATGTCGAAGCACTACTCACTCGGCGACGCCGACTCGGTCAACGCGTCGAATCGTGGGTTCGTCGGCGGTCTCAAGACTGACTGACCGGAGGTCGGCCAGGGTCAAGCCCTACGGAGCTGGTTGTCGGTCTGATCTCTGGCGCTTCACGAGATACGCCAGGACAAAGAAAGTGAGCGTGCCGAGAGCGGCGATGACTGCCAGAAAGGCGAAGAAGTTCTGGTGCCCGCCTACGCCCGGCGAATAGTCGAGGATCCGCCCTGCGATCGATGCGAAGAAAATCTCCGGCGTGAAACCAACCATCGAGATCACGCCGACCGCCGTCCCCGTACGATGGCTCGGGATGTCGGTTTCCTCCAGCAGAGCAAAGTAGATTCCGCGAAGGCCGAACGCACCGGCGTAGGTCACGAACAAGTTGCCGTAGATGACGGCGATCAGGCCGGCTGACGGCGTCGAAGCCGCAAGGGCCATGTAGCTGATCGTCAGCGCCATGAATAACCCGCCGAGGGTTCGCCTGGCTGTGAAGCGGTCGGCCAAGAACCCGGCGCTGATGGCGGCGAGCACCCGGATATACGCCGCGCTGGCGGTGAACTGCGCCGCCCCGAGCTCGCTCATGTCGAGCACTTCGACGGCGTACAGCGAGTAGTTGTCGAGACCCTTGTAGGCGCAATACGCACACACGACGATCATCGCCTGAGCCCAGACGACCGGCAGACGCATGATCTCCCGCAGCGCCGGCAGGGGACTGCCGCGCCCGCCTCTCGAGTCGGCACCGGAGTCGGGTATGAAGATCAATGCCAGGGCGCCGCCCAGCATCGTCATGGCGGTGTAGAAGTAGATCACTGCCCGCAGCGCGGCGATCCGGTCTGCAGAGGTAATCTCGGCTACCTCGCGTGGGAGAAAGAGGCCGAAGCACACCACTGCAAGGCTCGCCATGGCAGCGGCGGCGAGCCCGCGCCCGCCATCGAGCAGGCCGAACGCACGTCCCTGCGCTGCGGTACCACCCCATTCCCGCGTCGCGCGGATCATCGCCGCCCACAAGAAGAGGATGGTTGTCACTCCCCAGTAGCCGAACAGGATCGTGGCACCGGTGTGGCCGGGAATGGTGGCCATATAGAAACCGCCGGCGCCGGTACTGAAGAGCGAGACGGCGATCAGCTTGCGTACGGAGAAGCGGTCCGCCAGCGGTCCGCCCAGGAAGTAGGAGACCATCGCGGTGACGCCATAGACGGCGAAAGCATCACCAAGCTGGGTGTTCGAGAAGGCGAACACCTCGAGGGTGGTGGCGCGGAAATACCTGGAGACGTGAAACGGCAGGGAAAAGGCTGCCTCTCCGGCCAGGATCAGAACGCCGAGGACTAGGTATCGATTCGTTCGGGTTGGCACGAGCTACCGGCGGACGTACTTCACGAGCGTGCGACCAGACACCTCGCCGCCGTACACATTGCCTTCAGCGTCCGCCGCGGCGCCCTCGGCGCCGCTGGTAATGAAGTTCTCGGGATGCGGCTCAGTGCCGGGAATGAAGGCGGTCACCGACCCGTCACGCGCGCTCCCGATGCGGATACCGCGCGCGTAGCCCGGGTTGTCGGCGTTGGACTCCGAATCGGCGACGTAGAGGACGTCGTTGGCATCGATGAAAACGTCGCTCGGCCGCCCGAAGTGGGTCCACGTGGCGATGTGGCTGCCGTCCTGGTCAAAGATCTGCAGACGGTTGTTGCCGCGATCGGCGACGAAGATCCGGCCCTGTGAATCGATGTCGACGGCGTGCGGGTCCTGGAATTCGCCGGCACCGCTTCCGGTCCTACCCCAGGATCCGACAAGCTCACCATCGCGGTTGAATCGCACCACACGGTTGTTGCCGAGTGGGCCGTGCCCATCGAGAACGAAGACGTCGCCGGACGCTGTGACGGCGAGGTCCGTCGGACCCGTGAACGCGTCGGGTCGGTCACCGTCGACGCGGCCCTCGAGCCCCAACGTTAGCAGCAGCTCGCCGTCGGGGCTGAACTTGAGCACCTGATTGCCAAGGCCGCTCCGAACCTGTGCGTCGGCCACCCACACGTTGCCGTCCACGTCGACCTCGATGCCGTGCGGCCAGACGAACATTCCGGCGCCGAAGCTGTTGAGCAGCTTGCCCGACGAGTCGAAGTGCAGGATGGGGTCTTCCTCGCGACCGAGGCAACTGTTCTGACCGCATCGATCGACCACCCACAGGGTGCCGTCGGGGCCCGGATGTACGGCGCTGATGGCTCCGTAGGTGCGCCCAGCGAGCAATTCGCCCCAGGCGTCATCGGCAACTCGGTAAGGGTTGTCCTGGGACGCCCGAGCGGACATAGCCGCCAGCGCGAGGACAAAGACGCAGGTCGCCGCCGATGCCGCTTTGCCGACTCGCTGCCATCGCACCATGGCTAGCCTCCTGATGCCGCGTGGGCGGTCCCAGCCGACTAGCGCTGGATCGCCTCGAACATGATGCGTTCCAGAACCGAGGTCCGTGACGCGAGCTCCGCATCGCCGACCGGGAAGTTGTTGCTCGAGAGTAGGTACGCAAGGATATCGGCCTTCTCCCTCCGGCTAACGCTGGCGGGATCCTCGACCGGCATCGAGGTGCGGATGCGCTCGAACAGGGTGCCGACCGTGACCCCGTCCCAGTTCCAGATGAACTCTCCGCCCGACAAGATAGGCGCCTCGTCGCCGCCGCTCAGGTCCGTACCGTGACAAGTGGCGCACGCCGTCTCGTAGACTCGCTGCCCACGAACGGCCTGCTCCTCGGTGTAGATCCCGTCCCATACGGAAGGGCTCTGTGCCGCGGCGGCGGTAGGGGCCAAGAGGGCGCACAGGGCCGCACCGGAGGTAGCACAGGTGGCCAGGAACAATGTCGTCAGGCGAAGCTTCATGCTGGCAGCAGATTCGGGATCAGCGGGTCGTGGTGGGGCATCGTACCCCGCCACCGGCGTCAGCAGGACACGCAGTTGTGGCTGTTCTGTGCGCCGACGCCCTCGAGCAACGCGATGGTCGCGGGGAACGGCTGGATGCGCTGCACCGGCCCGTTCGCCATGTCGACAGTTGTCTGACCGCGGCGACTGATGAGCGTCGGATCAGCGCCATGATCGAGCAGGTAGCCGATGAGCTCGTTGTCGCCTCGGGCAGCAGCGTGATGCAGCGGTACGTAGCCGTCGTGGTCGCGAGTGTTGACATCCGCGCCGAGCTCTTCCACCAGGTACCGGACCGTGCTCAACCACGCATCGGGGACATGTCGGTGCGAGTTGCCGGCGTACCCCTGTCCGTAGCCGACGCCCGACGCCGCGTGGATCGGGAACACGGCGGGGCCGTCGATCGGCACCGGCGGTAGGCCGGAGGGGTCCAGTTCGCCCTCTTCGCCTCCGCTGTCAGCATAGCGCCGGCGTTTCGGGACCACCTGGGTGGGCACGTTCGTGTCCGCGCCGTGCGCCACGAGCAGACGCAGGGCCTCGACATCGGTGGCGTACGCGGCGCGCCAGAACGGCGTCGCCCCCTTGGTGTCAACGCCCAACAGATGGAAGTTGTACGACATGTGCCACAGATGCTTGGTGAGCCGGACGTTGGGGTCGGCACCGGCGTCGAGAACCGCCTGCAGCAGCTCCATATAGCCAGTGCGCTGCTGGGTGTAGGCGTACTGCTGCGGATAACGTGATTTGGGCGCCCACTGCACTTTGAGGGTGGCGTACAGCGGCGTCAGCCCGGCGGCGTTCGCCAGCGTCGGGTCGGAACCGCGGTCGAGGAGGTACATCGCCAGATCGAAGTGGCCGTTCATGACGGCGATCAGTAGCGGGCTGGTGCCATCACCGCTGTTGACGAGATTGACGTCGGCGCCGGATTCGATCAGCGCCTGAACGGTGTCGGCATGGCCCTCGCGCGCGGCGTGCAGCAGTGCGGTCATGCCCCCATGGGTGCCGACGAGGTCTTCATAGTTCGGTGGTTCGCCCTCCGCTTCCTCGGTCTCTTCCTCGGCTTCGGCGAGCTTGCTTTCCGCCTCTCCCTCTCGCGCGTCCGTCGGAGTCACGCCCGCCGGCGCGGTTGGCGCGGCCTCGGCGGCAGGGTCTGCCGGTGGTTCCGCGTTGGTTGCCTCGAGCGGTTCCCTGGAAGGAGTCGGCTCGACTTCAACCACTGCCGCCTCGGAGTCCATCGACTGGAGGGCGGCGATGCGGCGGTCTCGCTGCTCCTTCTCGGCCTCCAACCGCTCCTCGAACGCCGCCACGTCGACGACCCTGGCCGTCACGGATGAGTCCGCACCCCGTTGCAGCAACGCATCGACGGCCTCGACGCGGTTCGCCGCGGCGGCGAACATCAGCGAGGTTTGTCCCCAGGTCGACTCGCGCGCGTCGACATCGGCCCCATGGTCCAATAGCGCGTTGATGACGCTCACATTGCCGGCTGCCGACGCGAAGTGCAGGGCGGTGGCACCGCCAGCGGTGGTGGCTGCGTTGACGTCGCTACCGGCACGCAGCAGCGTTTCGATCACCTCGGCGCCAGCTGACTTGCTGGCCAGGTGCAGCGCCGTGTAGTCACCGATGCGGGTGACTGCGCCGGGGTTTGCGCCGGCGTAGATCAGCATCTCCACCAGCACCCGGTCATCGTTCCGAGCCGCCCAGTGCAGAGCGGTCATGCCGTCCCCTTGGGCAGCATTCACGTCCCCACCTTGGCGGAGCAAGGCACGGACGGTGTCGGCATCGCCGCTCATCGCCGCGTCCGCCACCGCGGCCGCGCTAGGTGCGGCGGTCAGCAGCGCCGGGAGGCACACCGCGAGGGCGAGCATGGCGCTCGTCAGGGTCAGGCGTCGTCTGAGAATACTGCCGCTCCGATGGGTATTCGCCGCTCGATTCATACCGGCGCCGACAGCGAGAACTCGCCTGTGCTGTCACCGAAGGTGGCCATGTCGGTGTGACCGAGCTTGTGCATCAAGCTCAGCATCACGTTAGCCATCGGGGTGCCATCGTCGGCACGGAGGTGGGCGCCACCCTCTAGCTCACCGTTGGCGCCGCCGACCACGAACAACGGACAGCGCTTGTGGTTGTGAACGTTGGGATCGCCCATGGGTGATCCGTAGATGACCATGCTCTGGTCGAGCAGGTTGCTGTCCCCGTCCATCGTGTCCCGCAGCTTGTCGAGGAAGTACGGCATCAGGCTGATGTGGTAGTCGTTGATGAGGGCGAACTCATCGATGTTCGACTCCTTGCCTCCGTGGTGGGAGGACGGGTGGAACCCCTTGCTGGTGCCACTCAGGGGGTATACCCGCGACGACGCATCGCGCCCGAGCTTCAGCGAGAACACGCGCGTCACGTCGGCAGCGAAGCCGAGAACCTGAAGATCGAACATGAGCTTGACGTGCTCATCGAACGAGTCGGGCACCCCGGCAGGCGCCTCTGGCAGCTCGCGCGCCTCGCCGCTGGTGTTGCGCTCCTCTACGCGTCGTATGCGGCGTTCGATCTCACGAACGTTTTCGAGGTACCGATCGATGCGCCGTCGGTCCTCGGGACCGAAGCCAGTCTTCAGGCGCGCCACCTCTCCGGTGATCCAGTCGAGGATGCTGCGATCCGCCCGACGCCGTGCGGCGCGTTCTTCCGGAGTCCCGCCGACGCCGAAGAGTTGATCGAAGACCACGCGCGGGTCCCGAATCATCGGCAGCGGCTGGCTCGGGGAGGCCCAGCTGATGGTGTCGGTGTAAACGCACGCGTATCCGTAGGCGCATCCTCCAGCGGCGTCGACGTTCTCGATGCACAGCTGCATTGACGGGATGGGCGTGTTCTGTCCGAAGCGCTGGGCGTACAGCTGGTCCATCGAGGTCCCGACCTGCACGTCCGATCCCTGAGTCTGCTTCGGGTGCGACTGCGTCAGGAATACGGCGCTCGAACGGAAGTGGTCGCCGCCGATCTCCTTCGGGATGACGGCTTCGGCCCCCTGGCAATCGGTGTTGCTGATGATGGTCAGCTGGTCGCGGAAGGGTTCGAGGGCGCGGAGAGCGCTCGGGCTTAGATCAAAATGACGGCCGACCTCGGCCGGGGACCAGTAGTTCTTAGTGGCACCGTAGTCATTGCAGCCGGCGGCGCCATGCACCATTTCAATGCAGACCAGCCGGGTGGGATCGGTGGTCTCGGATCCGGACCGTGCCCAGGCGGCCGTCGGTACCATGGCGTCGAGCAAGGGCAGCGCTACGGTTGCTCCCATGCCACGCAGAATCGTGCGCCGCGGCAGCGGCTTGTTCAGGATGATCATCGGTCCTCCAAAACGGAATGTCCCGCGGCGGGCCCCCGTCTCCGCGGGTGGATCGTACTCGCCAGTCGTGCCATCAAGGTCGGTGCTCCGCGGCCTCGTCATCGGCCACCTGGACTCGCATCGCTCTGTCGTTGTTGTGGAACGCAGGACTGCTGGCGACTCCGAGAACGAACGACGACAGCCGGTAATCGTTGCGCTTCGCATCGGCAACGATGGTGCGGATCACGGGCATGTCGGTGTACTCGATACGTCGGCCGAGTGCGTAGGCCGTCAGGTTCTTGGCGAAGTTCGTCATGATCGCATCGGTGTACGTCAGCAGCGCCTGCCGCAGGTCGATCGGGCCGTTGAGCACCGTACCGTCGTACAGCTCGCCCGAAACCTGGACCGCGGAGCCGTTGTCGTTGATGCGCCAGGCGCCCATGACGTCGAAGTTCTCGAGCGCCAGGCCCAACGGATCGATGACACGATGACACGACATGCAGCTCGGGTCGGCGCGGTGCTGCTCGAGGCGCTCGCGCACTGTCGTCAACTCGGTGTCGCCGACGAAATCGCTGTCTTCCAGATCGGGCACATCCGGCGGTGGTGGCGGCGGCGGGGTACCCAGCAGGACTTCCATCAGCCACTTGCCGCGCAGGACGGGAGACGTCCGGTTGGAGTGTGATGTCAGAGTCAGGAAGCTGCCGTGCCCGAGCACGCCGCGGCGGTTGCGGTCCGGCTGGGCTACCTTGCGGAAATGGCCGCCGGCGATATTCGGGATTCCGTAGTGCCTGGCCAGACGTTCGTTCAGGAACGTGTAGTCGGCGGTCAGTAGCTCGAGCGCGCTCCGATCTTCCTGCACGAGATGGTTGAAGAGCATCTCGGTTTCCTGACGCATCGCATCGGCGAGCTGACGTGGAAAGTCCGGGTACATCACCGCATCAGGCTGGACGAGGTACAGATCCTGTAGCCGCAACCACTGGGCAGCGAAGCGCGTGCCAAGTGAGGCGGCACGCGGATCGGCGAGCATTCGTGCCACCTGCACCTGGAGGACGCGCGGGTCCTCCAGCTGATGGCGTTGCGCCAGCTCGACGAGCTCGTCGTCCGGGGCGCTGGCCCAGAGGAAGAACGACAGTCGCGATGCCAGCGTCAGATCGCTGACGCGGTCAGCCGAGGCGACCTCCGGTCGGGCGGTCTGTTCGAAACGGAAGATAAAATGCGGGCTCGCCAAGACGGCCTGCAAAGCGTCCCGGATACCGACTTCGAATCCGCCCGCCGTCGCACCCCGTTGATAGAACGCCATCAAGGCGTCGACATCGTTGTCGGTCACCGGTCGACGATAGGCCTCAGCAGCCAGACGGGCGACGATCTCGCGGGCGCACGGCAGCTCCTCGTCTTCAGCCGTCGGCCGACAGCTGAAGACGTGGTCACGGCTCGGCGTCGCCGAAACCCCGGTGGCGTCGTACGGGCCGCCGATGATCAGATCTTGCAAGTGGGGCAGGGACGTCACCCCATACGAGCTGCCGATCTTCTTGTCCGCCAGACTCCATTCGTGCAGCGACAGGGAGTCTTCGACGGGCCCTTCGAAGCGCTGTAGGAAGGCGGCCGAGACGCGTTGAGGTCCGGCCCTGACGAAGATCGGTGAGCTGACCTCGAGAACGCCGTTGTCCGCGTTCATCCACCGGTCGACATCAACCAGCGCAGCGCGCTCCCCGTTGACGGAAATCTCGATCTGCTCGTCGTGCAGCGTCCGCATGCCGAACAGCTCGGCGATCGGCGAGTCGTAGAAGTCCATCGTGAAGGTGTAGCTCGCGTCGGCGGGGAAGTGGTGGATGACCGACAGGCCGCCGCGCGTGCCATAGGGGGCGCCGTCGACATGCTCGCGCTGCGAGGCAAACCGTGGAACCGAGTACGTCGTCTCGCTGGGCGTGGCGTTGAAATCGCCGAGCGCCAGACGACTCACCTCTCCAGCCGCAGCCAGAAAGCCCTGCATGACGGTTACCGACAGGCCCTGCACGTCGGCGACGTTGTCGAATCCCTCGCTGATCGTGTCCGGCGGCAAGTACGCGGCGGCGTCGATCTCGAGCTCGAGCAGATCACGAACCGAGCGTTCGTACTCGGCGCGGTTCAGCCGCTGAAACGTCCGGCCACCGCGATAGCCGGCAGCCGCAGCAGCCGCGTCCACGCGCCCCGCGAGTGACGTCACTAGGGCGCTCACGGTGGCCTGATCAGGTCGCCGTAGCGGCGGCGGCGGCATCATGCCCGCCTGCAACTTACGGATCATCTTCTCGGCGACCTCAGCACTTTCGTGCGCCCGCGCCACATCGAACGACTCGAGCGACAGGCCGGCGGTACGCGTCTCGTCGTTGTGGCAGCGCAGACAATACTGGCCAACGACGCGGTTCTGCGCCTGGTAGGCGGCGGCGTTCTCGCTGACGAGCTCGCCGGCGACGCCCGGCAGCGCGACGCGGCTGGTCTCGCTTTGAGCTCGGCCGGTGCTAGCGGTGAAGCCGAGAGCGAGAACCGCGGCAATCAGGCTAGTCACGGCCACGGGCGCCGTCGCACGCGTGCGGTCCGCACCAGGTGTCACGATACGCATCTCCGCCAGGGCCAACGCTCAGCGCCGCTTGCACACTGCAGGCACCAGCGATCACCGATCGAGGGCGGCCCTTGTGACCCTCATGGATGAACGCGCGGATCCTCGTATTCGACCATGCGGGGGGCGCTTTCTCAAGGGTTGAGCGGACCGCAGACCATTTCCCCCAGGGCCATTTCACCCTGGGGGACGGGCGGTCTTGCGACGTCGATGTCATACGGGTCGGCCGTCCTGACGACTACAAGGAGGACGGAGCGCGGCACACCAGGCTCGTTGCCAGAGGAGGTTGTCGTGAAGTCAGCGGTGCCGCTGCTGTTGATGTCATTGATCGCAGCCGGGATCCCGGCGCCGGCGCCCGCAGGAACGACTCGGGATCTCGAGCAGCAGCTGACGTCCTTGCTGGCTGCCAGCGCGGTTGCGCAGGAAGAAGGTCGAGACATCTCGCCCATCGTGCCCTTTCTCAAGGGTGGACGTAGCTACCTCAGGAACGGTCAGCGCGATCGCGCCGCGGTGGTTATCGAGGCTGGCGAGCGAGTGCTCGCCGAGCTCCCGGAAGCGCCGCCGCTCCCGTCCGGCAACGCCATGCTCGCGGTGCATGCCCACAAGCGCAGCGAGGCTATCCCCAGGCTGGCCGGCAACGTCGTTCTGAAGGACTTCTTGGGAAATCCTCGCTACGAGCGATTCATGGCGGAGATCGGCCCCGGTACAGTGCAGATCAAGCTCTTCCTGCACGATCTCGACACCGCCAGGTCGAACTACGCGTGGTCCCGGTTCGACGGCCGCTGGGAGGAGACCATCCGGGAGATCCACGCGGCCGGCGGCACGGCGATGCTGCACATCCGCAACGTGCCGTCGCGCATGTCGATGGATCCCTCGATCAACTTGCAGCCAACGGACGGCAAGGCACCCCTCGCGACCGCTAGCTCCGCGGAGTGGAAGACCGTGGTCGAGGAGGTGGTTGGCCATTTCGCCGCCGACCCGGACACGCGGTTCGACTACCTACAAACGCTCGGCGAGCCCAACATCGGTACCAACTGGTTCGACCCGGAGCTGCCGGCCGACAAGCGGCCGCTCAACGCTCGACAGTTCGCGCGCTTTCATCGCGACACCACCGAAGCCGCGCTGGCCGCCGACCCGAACATCCGAGTGGGCGGGCCAACCGTGTGGTTCAGCAGCAACGATGAGTCATGGTGGACCGACTTCCTCGGCGAGCTGGCCGCCACCGGCAGTCCCCTCCACTTCGCCTCGGTGCATATCTACGACGCCAATTTCGGCATCTGGGACCGCGGTGTGGCGATGGCGCGCGCAGCTCTTGCTGCCAACGGTTTCGAGGATGTGCCCGTATGGATGACCGAGTGGAACCTGAACATCGATGCGGGATCCCTGGCCAAGGGTCTCAAGGAAAGCCATATCAACGCCTCGCACGCCGTCGTGGGCCTGGTCCGCGTGCTCGACAACGAAATGGGACAGACGTACTTCCAGCTCTCCGCCGGTGAAGTGGCCGAGGCGCTCGGCCTACCGGGTCGCCTCGGTGTGGCAGGCTCCAACCTGTTGGTGATGAAGAAGGGCGTGGCGGTCGCCAACACGAGCTACAACGCGCTGCGCCTGTTCTCGATGTTGCACGATGCTCGCCGGCTTGCCGTCGACAGCAACGATCCCCGCGTTATCGCCGTGGCCGGCCGACGGCGGCAGGACGAGGTCTCGGTCCTGCTTACCTACAACGAACCCCTAGAGCGGAAACTCGACGTCTCCGACCCGGACCTGCCGTACCGCAAGCCGAAGTGGGGCATGACCCGGAACGTCGATCTGACATTCGACAAGCTGCCGTTCAAGCGCTATACGATCGAGACCTGGTCGATCGACCGCGATCACGCCAACCTGCACACGCTGGGCTCCTCGGGAGCCGAGCTCAGTGCCCCCGAAACGCGCCTCGGGTTCGGCAAGGAGCTCCGAATGTCACTGGAAATACCGATGTACGGCGTCCGGCTGGTCCGCCTGCTCAGGACGAAGTAGCGCCGAGTCGGGGGACGAAATCGGTTCTCGAGATTCTCGGCCACAGCGACGTCGCCTCCACGTCGCTCACTCCTTGTCTTCGAGCCCGGATGGCGCCAGCGTCGACAGCTTCACCGCCAGCCATGGTGGTTTGCGGTCCCGAATCTCGGCACGTTCCTTGTGGGCCACGGCGGCTCGGACGACGTGCGCTCCCACGAAGCGGATCGGCTCCGGAGGAAACCCCGCAACCGGCCGATCCACCAGAGGGTGCGTGCCCCAGTCGTCGCGTCTTCGTAGCGCCAGGCTGGCGAGGATCTTGCCGCCGATGACGCTCGGACCTACGCCGTTGCCGCTCCAGCCGATCCCGTAGACGATGTGCTCGAGGCCGGCGAGGTGGCCGAGCAGCGGCACACTGTTCGGCGTCCGATCGATCGGTCCGCACCAATCATGAGTGATCGGCACGTGGTCGAGCGACGGGTAGTAGCGACGGAAATCGGCCTCCACCTCACGCGCCCGGCGGGTATTCCGATCGAACGCCGGGCCGACGTTGCCACCGTAACCGACGGTGCTGCCGCCCTTGCCGAACACGATGCGCCCGTCTCGGCTGGTGCGATAGTAATCGACCATCGTCTGTGAATCGGTGATCGCCAGATCGCGTTCCCAACCGATGCGATCGAGCTCCTCCGGGATCGGCGCGGTGGCGACGATGTCGCTGGAGACCACCACGATGGCACGCGCGAGCTCGGGAATCCGCGCTGCCCACGCGTTGGTGGCAATTACCATCGTGTCGGCGGTCAGCGTTCCGGCATCGCAGCGAACGGTGACCGGGCACTGTCGCGAGAAGGTACGCATCGCGGTGTGCTCGTAGATCTGAACGCCCCGCTCCAGCGCAACGCGCCGCAGCCCGCGCGCCAGCGCCGCTGGCTGGACGATGGCGGCGCTGGTTTCGAACACGCCCTCGCGATGCACGGTGGAGCCGCTACGGCTGCCGACCTCCGTGCGGTCCAGACGTCGGAAGGCATCGATTCCGTGCCGGGCGCAGAGATCGAGCAGGCCGTTCCAGGCTCCGCGCTGGGCCTCGCTCGTGGCCGCCCACAGCCACCCGCCCTGGCGGAAATCGGCGTCGATGGCGTGAGCGTCGCAGAAGGCGCCGATCTCGGTGATCGCCTCCTCAGACTTGCGCGCTACCTGAATCGCCTCGTCGTCTCCGACGATCTTGCTGAGCGAGGCGACCTTCGGCCACCAGGAAAGAACGAACCCGCCGTTGCGGCCCGATGCTCCACCGCCACAGATATCCTGCTCGAGGATGGTGACCCGGCATTGCGGCTCGGCTTCCTTGATCCGGATGGCCGTCCAGAGGCCGACGTAGCCACCCCCGATGATCGCCACATCTGCCGTAACCGGACCACGAAGCGTCGGAGCGTCGGGAGCGTCCCCGGCCACCTCCTGGAGCCAATACGAACGGTGCCGAGCGGACATCCCAACTCCGGCTCGAGAGTGTGCATCCACGCCGGCTCAGAAAACGAGCTGGCTCAGGTGGGCCGCGACCAGGCGGCCTACGTGCGCCGATCCGGCCTCGGTAAAGTGAACGTCATCGAAAAACGTTGTCGAGTCGCGCGGCAACTCGGCAGCGAGATCGATGCATTCGACGCCGCGCCGGCGGCAGGTGTCAAGGAGAACGTCATTGTAGGCCTGCATGCCTTCGGCCAGTGCTTCGACCGAGTAGTACGGCCTACCGGGAAGCTCCTGATATTGGCCCACGCCACCAAGCCACAGCAGCCCTTGTTCTGCCGCCGTCATGTCTGGCCGCCAGGCTGACGGCTGGGTGACCAGTAGCAGGAGCGCTCCGTGGCCCTGGGCGAGGTCGACGATCGCATCGATATTGTCCTCGTACTCTGCCAACGCGGTTGCCATCTCAGGCAGCCGATCGCGAATCTCGACAGCGTCACGGCGGTGGGCGCGCCAACGCTCGTACATGCGGCCGGCCCCGTCGATGTAGGTGGCAGCCGTCAGCCGTGACCGCACGGAGTTCTTCAACTCTCGCGCCAGGTGGTACAGGACCGTACGCTTGTAAACTGCAGCTTCGTAGTCGAAAGGCACGCGCCAGAAGGCATGTCCCAGTTGCAGCGTCGCTGCGCCCGGTCGCTGCATGTACTTCGGGTCGTAGTCGATGTCACGCTTGAGTCGCAGGCTCAGGTCGTTGACGCCGGCGAGAACGACGATGGCGTCGATACGCGGCAAACGCGGCAGCAGGTGCTTCAGCTGAAGGACGTGGTCGCGGCTGTTTCTTCCCGATGCCCCCAGGTTGCCGACCCAAGTCTGACCGCGGATTCCGACGCTCAACGACTCCTGCATCAACTGCGGCCAAGCTTCCGCCTGGTCGAGAAAGCTGCACTCGGTCGTGGACCCGCCCACGGCGAGGATGCGGTACGCACCGTCGTCATCCGGGATCTCGTCGGATCGCATCCCGAGGCTGTTGGTCCTCAGAATCGACCGGTCGTGCACGCCGGTGATCACCCCCGGGTCCGGCTCGTAGGTGATCTCGATGTTCGGGGGCCAGACATAGAACTGGTCTGCGACCACGAGGGCACGCGCGGACGCCTCAGCGATCAACAAGCACAGAGCCGTGCTCGCAACCGCCCAACCCAATTCCCGCGAGGCGATCCCGAAGGGTTCCCGACCGGCCATCGTCGGATGGCAGTTCGACTCGGTGGGGCGATGAGACTTGCACGATTCGGGTCGCTCTCGCGTGGGTGCGTGGCCGCCGGGCCTAAAGGCCTCTCGGAGGGGTGGCACGTTCGGGGATCCTGATCCAGAGTAAGATCCGCACCTTGACCGGTGTTGCCCCGGTCCGATGGTGGCTCTAACCCTACGGTCAACTGCGGCCGCCGCCAGTCCCAGTGTTGCGACCACCTGTCTCGGGCTCCTTGTCGCCCTGCCGGAGCGTCGCTAACACGCGCCCGCTGCCCCCGGTAGCGAGATCTGGTTATCCGGAAGGAGTGACGGTCATGTTCAAACGCGCCTTGATGTCTTTGAGCGCCGTGGTGGCGGTTGCCGGTGCCATCGCCCTGGCCCTGTACACAGTCCCTTCCGCCGCTGCCGCGCCGCCGGCCGCGAGCGAGCTGCCACAGGAAGAGTTCCGGCGCCCGGGCGACGCATCGATGGCCGGCATGGTCCCGTACTTCGAGTGGTTCTGTATCAACTGTCACGAGAGCAACGATCCCGACCAGCGCGCCCCGAGCCGAGCCGCACTGCGCAGCATGGATCCGGAGCGCGTGCTGGCGGCGCTCAAAACCGGTCCGATGGCCGAGTTCGTGCCGGGATTCGACGAGGACCAGCTACGGGCCATGGCTGAGCTGGCGAGCGGTAAGCCGTTCGGCGGCGTCGCCGATCGCACCGCTGATGCGATGAGCAACCCGTGCCCCAGCCCGCTCCGGCTCGATGATCCGTTCGCGCAGCCAGGCTGGAACGGTTGGAGTCCCGACCCGACGCGGTCCTACCGCTACCAGCCGCCCGAGGCCGCCGGTCTCACCGGCGCCCAGCTCGCAGAGCTGGAGCTCAAGTGGGCGTTCGCGTTCCCGGGCGCCGCCTCGGCTGCCTGGGCGCAACCCACCGTCGTCGGTGGGGCACTGTTCATCGGTAGCGACAACAACTTCGTCTATGCGCTCGATGCCAAGACGGGTTGCGTGCACTGGTCGTTTGAGGCGCCTGGACAGGTGCGCCACCGCGGTCAGCATCGGTGCGGTCGACGTGCCGGGAGTACGCTACGCGGCCATGTTCGGCGACTACATGGGCTACGTCAGCGCCGTCAATGCCGAGACCGGCGAGAAGCTGTGGAGCATGCGCCCCGAGGAGCATCCGGCATCGAAGATGACCGGGCCGCCAACGCTCGATCCGTCGCCCGGTGGACATCTATATGTCGGCGTCGCCTCGTGGGAGGAAATGCCGGGCATGGCGCTCGAGTATGGATGCTGCAAGTTCCAGGGCAGCGTCGTCGCCGTCGACGTCAACACCGGCGAGAAGGTCTGGGCGACCTACACGTTCCCCAACCCGGTCAAGCGGCTGGTGTACGAACGCCGATTTCCGGACACCTTTGGAAGCTCGATAAAGGGCCTGCCGGAGGTGAAGCGGTGTGGTCACGACGCCGGTACCCTCGACGAGTGGAAGATTGAGGCAGCCGAGGATGGTGACGCCACCGCAGGCAACTGCTACATCACCGAGTGTCTGAGGTCGAGCCCGGCGAGTCTCGGTGTACGACGCAGGAATGCCTGACCAAGTGCCGTGTTCGGCTTCAGGAGCATGGGGTCACCGGCGTTTCCGGGCTCTGGTGAAGATGCCCGAGCTGCTAGCGACCGTCTACGGGCAACAGCCATGGCGGGACGGATGCGGCGAGTGACGCGCAGGAGCGCGATCCGCCTCAAAAAGCGTTGGCGATCTTCGTCGGAACGGTCCGGACGACGAAGTACCTTCAGGATCATCAAGCAACTGTGCTGCACAGTTCCCGGTGCGACGATTGTGCAAGCCGCGTTCGAGGTGATCTCACGGCGGTTAGGACGAGCGGTCGGGTGACGGCGGCTCGATCCCGACAACGAGAGAAGATCGCCATCTACGTGTGCAGATCAGAGCTGCATTCGGAGAGAGCCGCGACCGTTACGCAATGGCCGCGTATCCACACGCAACGGGTTCGGCAACGAGAGATCCGCTGCTGTCGCAACGGCGAGTACTACTTCAAGCCGATGCCGTTCGCAGGATGGACAGCGAGCTAGCCATCGCCGTCGGTTGCGCGTGACGAGGACGGCTCGCGCGCCTGGGCGGTCAGCGCCGATTCCCCAACGCACCGGCACTGCGAGGATCACGGAATCGACGCAGACGTGGACAGCGTCCGGTAACTGGGCCGACCTGCCATACCTGTGGATCGCAGGGAGGATGTGCTATACCTGGCTCGCGCTGACGGATCTGTGCATCGCGGTCGTATCATCGACCGAGGACGGTGAGCGATTCTCTGACGGACGATTCGTCACGCTGCGCGATCCTCGATCAGGCCATGGAGCAACGGCGTCGAGGGCTTCGGCGGCGTGCTCCATCACAGCGACCGCGTGCTAGCGCAGTACGATCAGTCGACGGCATTACTCTAGACATGCTGCGTGACCGTGGCTACGCCATCAGCATGAGCAGGAAAGGAGACTGCTGGGATAACGCGCCGATGGAGAGTTTCTTCTCTACCCTGAAGTTCGAACTCGGTGGCTGCTTCAGTTCCCGGGCGGCGGCCCGAGCCGAGTTGTTCCACTACATCGAAGTGTTCTACAACCGGGCTCGCATGCACACCTCGATCGGAGACCAGAGTCCGGCTCAGTTCGAGGCGGCAATGCGGCGGCCAGGCCAGAGCGGGCCAATCAGCTGTGGAAGCTGACGCGCCCGTGGAAATCGACTCCCGATTTCCACCGTCGCTTGGACAACGCTCCGCGTTGCCAACAGCTCCCACAGCCGCTAATACGACTACGACAATGGATCTTAACTAAGTGTCCGGAAAGCGGGGCAAGGTCATGGGTACGAACGCCGCCGGCACCGAGCTCTGGGGGCCTGCCGGAGCGGCGGTGTGGAACGCGCCCACCCTCGACATGGAAAAGCGCTTGGGTCTACGCCACCGCAGGCAACTGCTACATCACCGAGTTCTTCGAGCCCGGCGAGTTCGAGTACGACCAGGAAGCCTGCAATGCCGTGTTCGCCTTCGACATGGACACCGGCGACCGGCTCTGGTGGACCCAGCTGCTGGCGACCGTCTACGACCGCCATGGCGGCGGATGCGGGATGAGCGCGGAGCAGATCCGCCTCAATTGCCCGGGCTTCGTCAACGGTCCGGACGACGATCCTTCAGGATCACCCGTGCTGCACACCCTCGACGATGGCCGCCGCGTTCTGATCCAGGGGCAGGAGAGCGGTCGGGTGACGGCGCTCGATCCCGACAACGAGGGCGCCATCCTGTGGGTAGCGCAGGCCGGCGACGCAATGGCCGCATCCAACGCCGGGTTCGGCGGTGGCTTCAACGGCGAGTACTACTTCAAGCCGATGCCGTTACGCGGATGGCAGCGGTAGCATCGCCGCGTTGCGCGCCGAGGACGGCTCGCGCGCCTGGCACACGCCGATTCCCCAACGCACCGACTGCGAGGATCCTGGAACCGACGCAGACGTGCCACTCCGGTAACTGGGCCGCCGCCAGCGTCATCGAGGGAGCTGTGCTGACCGGCTCGCGCGACGGCGTCATGCGGTCGTACTCGACCGAGGACGGCAGCATTCTCTGGGAGTTCGTCACGCTGCGCGATTTCGACACCATCAACGGCGTCGAGGGCTTCGGCGGCGGCTTCGGCGGTGCTAGCGCGACGATCGTCGACGGCATGCTCTACATGGGGTCCGGCTACGCCATCCTCGGCGGCGCACCGGGCAACGTGCTGCTGGCGTTCGGTCTGGATTGAACCTGGAGCGTCCGGCGACCCACGAGCAAGAGAGTCGGCGCGGCTGTTGCGCACTAGTCGGCGATTGCCCGGCACATCGTCGGTAGAAGCTCGCCGAGGGCCGCCGGCTGGCGCCGCCGCTGCAAGGTACGGCGCATCCGCCTCGGCTTTGGCGGCGATCAGAAACAGGACGCCACAGCGCTCCGGCCCGCGTCGCTCGACCCGGTCGGGGGCCTCTAGCGGTGCAGCTGCTCGTTGATCCACCGCACCAGCCCGATCGGCGTTGGGTCCACGGATGAGCCGATCGCTCGGCTGTATGATACGCGCCGGACACAGTTGACAGATCCATCGGAGGCCCGCGATGCGAACGGAGGCAATCCCTCGAGCTCAGGCCCTCACGATCGCCATCGTGGCGTCCGTCGCTAGCCTCGGAGTTCCGGTGGCCGAGCTGCGCGCCCAGGACGCCAGCGTCCTGCTGGACGCCGACGGTGAGGTTCGCGACGACGCCTTCGACTACATGCGCATGCCGCTTTCCCCCGCCGATCGGCGGTATGCAGATATCGAGGGGCGCCTCATCAAGGAGATGCTCGAGGAGGTTGTCGCCTTCTCGCACCGCAGCCGGGACGACGGCAACCGTTACTGGGGACGCATCGCCGGATCCGAGTACGAGCGGATGACGACGGACTGGCTCGAGGCCCGCTTCCGGGACCTCGGGCTCGAGAAGCTCCACCGCGTGGAGTTCGAGCTCGGTCCGCAGTGGTGGCCACGCGACTGGGAGCTTACGGCAACCGCCAACGGACAGACGCTGACGTTCCCGAGTGCCTACCCGGCGCCCCCGAGAACCGTGTGGGGGTCGGGTCGGTATACCGATCCGACCGTTATCACGCCGCCACCGATGCCCGACTCGACGGGCGTCGATGCCGTCTGGGTGGGACTCGGCACCGCCGCCGACTTCGCTGGTCGCGACGTTGCCGGCAAAGCCGTCGTGTTTCACGCCATGCTGGCGCCAGGCCAGATGGGGAACTCTTCCCGCTGGGAGCAGGTGACGCAGCGCGCGGAATCGGCCGGGGCGGCGCTCACGGTCGGCATCTGGGGTTATGCGGAGAACCTGGGAGTGATCCAGGATATGCCGGCGCTCGCCACACCCGGCTTCTGGATCGGGTACGAGGACGGCAAGCACCTGCGCGATCTGATTGCCGCGGGCCCCGTGAGGATCTCCGCCAGCTTGCAGCTCGACATGCGTGAGGGTCTCACCAGCCACAGTCAGTACGCCACGCTGCCCGGCATGACGGACGAGACGATCATCGTCACGGCTCACCAGGACGGCTGGTTCGACGCCGCTCTCGACAACGCCTCGGGACTCGCGGTCATGGTCGCCCTTGCCGAGCACTTCTCGCGTCTGCCGCGTGAGCAACGGCGTCGGGACATGATCTTCGTCGGCACCGCTGGCCACCACATCGGCTCGCCCAACTCACCCTACATGCTCGAACAGGGATTGCTCGAGAAGTGCGCTCTGTTGCTCAACGCCGAGCACATCTCCCCGACGCAGTTCCTCGGGTGGGAGACCGAGCTGAGACGCACGGCGGGCATTTCCCCGCGCCGCTGGTGGGTGCACGGCAGCGACGAGCTCCTGAACCTGGCGCTCGGTGCCTACCGCACGTTCGGCGTGAGCATCGCCGGCCCGATGCATCCGAGCGCCTCGGGAGAGATCGGTTCCATCGACGAGGAGGCCCCGTCGATCCAGCTCATTCGCTCCCCGGAGCACAAGCATACGGACCTCGACATTCCCGCCCTGGTGCCGTCCGTCGGGCTCGAGGCCGTCGCCCGTGCATTCGCCAAGATCATCGACGGGGTCAACGACCTGAGTCTGGTAGAGCTTCGACGCTAGCCGAGACACGCGCGGCCGGATGCTGGTTGCCTCGGTATAGTCGTAGCGGCTTTCAACTCGCTCCTGAGAGGTGTTCGCATGCGGCGACGTTTCCTGGTTCTTCTCACTGCCCTCGGGTTCCTCGCCTCGGTGAACGCAACCGCATCCTCCCAAGGGACCGCGCAATGGACGCCGGACAAGCGCGGCAGCGACAACATCGAGGTGCTTGCGCACCTTCCGCTAGGGCCGGCACGCAACGTCGCGGACATCGAGATCGAGCAGGACCCGGGCCGGCCGTTCGCCTACGTCGGACGGATGGTCTACGGGAGCTGGGGGGAACGAGGGACCGACATCATCGACCTGTCCGATCCCGCCGACCCGAAGATCATTCACGAGTGGCGCATCGAGAATCAGGATCTGCACCAGGGCCTGGGCGGCATGGACGTGAAGTACTTCAAGTGGGACGGCCGCTATTACCTGGTCCAGTCGGTTCAGTTCGGCCAGGGCGGCCCGAACTCCGATCTGGGCGCCGTTGTGCTCGACGTGACCGATCTGCCGGACAGCTACACCGAGGTGGCGCGGGTTCATGCTCCCGAGAACCCCGGCGGCTTCCACAACATCTTCATGTACAAGCACTCCAACGGTCGGCCGCTCCTGTTCACGACCGTGGGCGGCCCGTTCGGCCACGTCTACGACATGGCGCATGTGGTCGAGGGTGCGATGGACGCGGCGTTGGTGGCCAAAGTGCCGCTGGGCGATTTCGGCCCCAACGAGCAAGGCAGCTACCACGACATGTACGTGGGCTGGCATGAGGACACGGGGACCGACCGGTTCTACGGCGGCGGCACGGGCGGCTACTACGTGTTCGACATTACGGATCTCGAGAACCCCTCGATGATCGTCTCGCTCACCGGCATCGCCGGCGTGGACTGGGGCCACACATTCACTCCCTCTCCCGACGGGCGCTACGTGATCGCCGAGGCGGAGTACCAGTACGCTCCGCTGCGCATCTTCGACTTGCAGCCGGCACTCGACGGTGAACAGAAGAACATCCGTACTCCCATCAGCGCTTGGACCGCGGACTGGCGCAATCTGGTCCACAACCACGAGGTGCGCTGGCCGTACGTCTTCGTTTCGGGGTACCTGGACGGTCTGCAGGTGTTCACCATGCAGGACCCCCTCAACCCCGCCACGATCGGCTACTACGACACGTTTCTCGGAGGCCCCGCCGAGGAACGCTGCACCATGTGCGACGGTCTGTTCGGCGTCGACGTGCGCAACAGCGACGGGCTTATCGTCGGCTCCGATATGACCACCGGCTTCTGGGTCTTCCGGATGGAGGGCTTCAACGGATGGTCTGGCGCCCAGTGGGGTCTACCCGACCGTTCCAGCGTCCAGGACTGGGAAGCGACTCCGAGCCGGCAGGACTGAGGGTTTCCAACCTCGAGTACTCCGTGTCCCGCTCTGCCAGAGACCAGACGCATGTCTGGTTTGAGAGACTCCAGGTACTAGCGCTTGTCATGCTGAATCTACGCTATCGGCGGTCGGCTTCGAACTCTCGCCAACAGCCGGGCCTGCAGCGTTGACTCAGTAGGGCGAGGCTCGCACTGGCTCGCGCAGCTAGGGAGCTGGACCGACTTGGACTCGAGATTCAAAGAACTCCCGGAAGTCGGGAGTCGACCATAGGCCCGCCGGAGCTGCTCGGCACCCCTGCGAAACAGTGTCGCTGCGGGTGACATATAGGTAACACGTCCGAAGCTTGATGCCGAAGACAAGGAGCCGGCGCGCGGATTCGAACCGCGGACCTGCTGATTACGAATCAGCTGCTCTGCCACTGAGCTACGCCGGCCATCGGAGCGGAGTCTACTGACGGGGAAAAGGGGTCGCAAATCGACCCTGGCGCTATGATTGTCACGCCTCTGCGGCGCTTGGCGGCGCTCGTAGGCGAGGGTGGCGCACCGTGCTACACTCGCCGCCGGTGGGGCGAAAGCGGAGCGAGGGGGTCTCGGCTCGCGCATCGTCCGGGGCACCCGCTTTCGGGGTAAATCTGGGACTGGAGGTAGGTGCCCGTGTGGCGTCTATCGAAGCTCGATATTCGCGGCTTCAAGTCGTTCGCCGACGCGTCTGAGCTCGTCTTCCCCGAGGGGATTACCGCTGTAGTTGGCCCCAACGGGTGCGGCAAGAGCAATATCTCCGACGCGATCGTCTGGGCACTCGGCGAGCAGAGCACTAGCCTGCTCCGGGCGCAACGCATGAAGGACGTGATCTTTCAGGGCAGCGCCGGCCGCAAGGCGACGGGCACCGCCGAGGTCACTCTCCATCTGACGACTCGGGAAGACCCGGAAGCCGACCTGTTTACGGCCAACGGTGGCGGCAAGAGCAGCAGGACAGGGGATCACGCTACCCATGCCCGCGATGCCGAGGTCCTGGCTACGGGCGCCGACACGGATACCGGCGGCGAGCTGGCGATCACCCGTCGCCTTTTCCGCTCCGGCGACAGCGAGTACCTGCTCAACGGCAAGAAGTGCCTGCTGCGCGACATTCGAGAGCGGCTGCTGGGGACGGGTCTCGGCTCGCGCGCCTGCTTCACTATCGGCCAGGGACGCATCGACCAGATCCTCTCGGCGAGCCCGTTCGAGCGCCGCGCGCCGATCGAGGAGGCGGCGGGGATCTCGTTGTACCGCCGGCACCGGCACGGCACCGACCTCAAGCTCGAGGCCACAGCCCAAGATCTGGCGCGCGTCGACGACATCTGCCAGGAGGTCGCCAGGCAGATGCGGAGTCTCAAACGGCAAGCAGGCCGGGCTCGTCGCTACCGCGCTCTGCGCGAGAAGCTGCGCGATGTGGAGCGTCGTTGGTTCTGCATCCGGCTACAGTCCGCCGAGAACGGAGCCCGTCTCGCCGCCGCGGCGATGGAGGCGACGACCCTTGGCGAGCAGGTCGCCCGCGACGAGCTCGAGCTCGCTACTCGGGCATGGGAACTGGCCCGCAAGGCTTGGCGCCAGCAGCGTCAAGAGCGCGAGCAGCTGCGACAGCAGCTCTACCATGCGCAGGTGGGGCACGAGCGTGCCCGATCGGAGGCCTCACGGCAGCGCGATCGCGCCGCATTCGTGGTCGAGAGGCAGGAAGAGCTGCGCCGAAAGTGTGAAGCCCAGCAAACGGGACGAGACGAGGCCGAGTCGGTCGTCGAGGCGCGACGCCGCTCATCGGGCGAGGCCGATCAGGCGGCGCGTTCCGCAGAACGTTTGCTGCAGGAGGCAAGCGAGCGCGTTGACCCGATCACGCATCTGGATGGCACCACGGCTGCTGACAGCAGCATGGAGCTCAGCACGCTGGCAGCCTGTATCGAAGTCGAGCCGGAGTTCCGTGGCGCTGCTGCACTGGCGCTGGGCGACAGCCTGCGTTTGCCCATGTTGTCGGCAGAGCAGATCGACACTTGGTTGCAGGCGGCCGAGGCACGCCGCGGAGTATCCGCTGGCCTGCGCCAGCCGAGTACGGGGCCGGTCGCCGGCGATCCGCCGGAGCAGGATCTGGAGCCGCTCAGGGTGCACGCGCGGGGGCTCGGCGCCGGCGCGCAAGCGGTTCTGGAGGATCTGCTGTCCAATGTCTGGCTGGTGGAGACGCTCGAGGACGCGCTGCGACTTGCGGCAGCGCACCCCGGACACGGATTCGTCGATGCGTCCGGTCACGTTTGGGCACGGGGGGCCGAGATCCGTTATCGCAACGAATCGGTGGATCGCATCGCCGAGAGCGCACACGCCGGTGTGCGAGTCGACCTCCCCGTATCGACCACGGCGGTCACAGTTCCTTCAGCGGAGGCCGAGGCGTTGCGACTCGCGGTCGACCGAGCGCAGGCAGCGCTCGGGGCGGCGCGTGCTCAGGCTGCAGCCGCGGCGCGCGAGCTCCAGGTTGCGGAGGCGGCGCAGCAGAGACAGGACGTGGAGCTGGCCCGGCTGCACGCCGAGGCCAAGGCGCTGACCACCAGCGAAGCTGCTGCCGAGGCACATGCTGTGACCGCCGACGAGCGAGCGGAGACGTCCAGGAAGCTGTGTGACGACCTCGAGGAACAGCTACAGGAAGACGATGACGGTGAGCTTGCCGACGAGTTCGAGCTCGCGGCGCTGGAGTCCGCAGTGGCGGCGAGGCGGAGCGCCGTCGAGAATGCCCAGGCGCGCCGCTCGGCGACTGATGTGCACGCTGCCGAGGTACGCCTGCAACGCAACCATCTGCACGAACAGATCCGCGAGCGCTTGGACATCGATCCGGCGCAATTGTTGCCGTCCGTCTCCGCCGACTCTGGCGACGGTGATCGATCGGAAGCGGACGACGAGGCGCAGAGCGAAACGGATCTGGAACAGGAGGTGCGCGAGGCCCGCACTGCTATCGACCGGCTCGGTCCGGTGAACCTCGTCGCCTACGAGGACTACGAATCCCAAAAGGACCGTTTCGAAGAGCTAGATGGCCAACGCTCCGACCTGCAGGCCGCCACCACCAATCTGCGCGAGGCGATCAAGAAGATCGACGTTGACTGCGTCGGGCGGTTTACCGAGGCATTCGAGTGCATCGACGGGTACTTCAATCGCATCTTCCGGCAGCTGTTCGGCGGCGGCCGAGCCGGGATGCGGCTCGAGAGCGTCGACGATCCGCTCAACAGCGGCATCGAGATCGTTGCGCAACCGCCCGGCAAGACCCTGCAGAGCATCCGCCTGATGTCCGGCGGTGAGCGCTCGATGATCGCGCTGGCGTTGATGTTCGCCATCTTCGAGTATCACCCGTCGCCCTTTTGCATTCTCGACGAGGCCGACGCGGCCCTCGACGAGAGCAACGTCGGGCGTTTTGTTCGAGCCCTGAACCACTTCCAGGACCGGGCGCAGTTCATCCTGATCACGCACAACAAGCTGAGCATGGAGGTGGCCGACCTCCTGTACGGCGTGACCATGGAGGACAGCGGTGTTTCCAAGCTGGTATCGGTGCGGCTGAACTGAGACGGCGTACGCCGCTCGCCGTTCACTCGCCGAGGCTCCCCGGGGAGCGTCCCGCATGCAGCTAGAGGAAGGGGTACAGGCAGTTCCCGGAGTCGGGCCCCGTCGGGCCGAGCAACTGCGACGCGCCGGCGTTCTGACCATCGGCGACCTGCTGACGTTTCTTCCCCGCCGCTATGAAGACCGCTCGCGGGTGGTACGGGTCGCCGATCTGGTCGTCGGTGAACCGGCCTGCGTCGACGTCGTCGTGCGCTCCTGCCGGCGCGCGGGACCACCGGGCCGGCGCTCCCGCGCAGAATTGAAGGCGGACGACCCCAGCGGCTCCATCGCTGCCGTGTGGTTCAACCAAGGCTACGTGGTCGATCGGTTGGCCGTTGGTAGCCCGATCCGGCTGTACGGACGTCCGCTGTCGCACGAGGGCGGCCTGCAAATGGTGAATCCGGCGCTTGCGGTGGAGGTTGACGATGGCGAGGAGTCGCCGCACATGGGCCGCCACGTCCCGATTTACCCGAGTGCCGGAGGTCTCGGCTCGGGATCGATGCGACGCCTACTTGCCGCCGGCCTGGAGGGGCTGGACCAGGTGTTTGATCCATTGCCCGACTCCGCCGTCCGATCGCACCAACTCCTCGACCTGGGCAGCGCGCTGCGGGACGTGCACTACCCGCCGCCCGACAGTGACCTGGACCTATGGAATGCCCGTCGCTCGCCGGCGCATCGGCGCCTCATCGTCCAGGAGTTCGTCGACTACCAGGCAGCCCTCATGCTGCAGCGGCGTCGAGCCGCCACCGAGCCGGGATTCGCGCGCCAGATCGGTGAGCAGGTGCGTGGCCGTATCGAGGCGGCCCTGCCGTTTCGCATGACGCCCGCGCAGCGGCGATGCGTTGACCAGATCATCGGCGACCTCTCGGCACCCGGTGCGATGCATCGGCTGCTGCAAGGCGACGTGGGATGCGGCAAGACAGCGGTCGCCGCCTGCGCCATGTTCGCGGTGGCGTTACACGGTGAGCAAGCGGCCCTGCTGGTGCCGAGCGCAATCGTGGCCAACCAACACGCCCGCACCCTGCAGGCATGGGGGGAGAGTCTCGGAATCGAGGTGGCGGCCTTGACGGCATCCACCGATGCGCCGCGTCGACGCGACACTCTCGCTGCGCTGCAGCGCGGCGATTGCCGCATCGTCGTGGGTACGCAGGCTCTGCTCCAGCCACGTGTGCGCTTCGCGAGCCTCGGCTTGGTCGTGGTCGATGAGCAACACCGGTTCGGTGTGGCTCAACGCGCGCTGCTCGGATCCCGTGGACGTCGTCAACAGGCCCAGCCGGACCTGCTGGTGATGACCGCGACACCGATTCCGCGCAGCCTGGCCCTGTCTCTGTACGGCGATCTTGACGTCAGTCAGATCGATGAGCTACCGCCCGGACGCAGCACGACCACGACGCGGTGGCTGCGCAGCAGCGAGCTCGACGAGATCGATCTGGAGCTGCGCCGGCTCGCAGCAGCAGGGGAGCGCGCGTTCGTCGTGGCGCCACGCATCGAGGACACCACAGACGACCGCATTTCCGCCGTGGAACTGGCGCGCCAGTTGAGGGTGCGGAACCCGCGCCTTGCCGTCGGCCTCGTGCACGGTGACATGGATGCGGATAGCAAGGCGCAAGCGATGCACAGCTTCATTAGCGGAGCGACTCCGGTGCTGGTAGCCACGACCGTCATCGAGGTCGGGGTCGATGTCCCAGAGGCAACGCTGATGGTAATCGAGGGCGCCGAGCACTTCGGTCTGGCACAGCTGCATCAACTGCGCGGTCGCGTCGGAAGAGGAGCGCTTCCCGGCAAATGCTGGTTGGTACCGCGCGGCGACGTCAATGACGCAGCGACACAGCGATTGCGAACGCTCTGCGAGATCAGCGACGGGTTTCGCATCGCCGAGGAGGACCTCCGGCTCCGTGGCCCCGGCGAGGTTCTCGGAACTCGACAGGCCGGACCGGTGGAGCTCCGCATCGGCGATCCGTACGCGCACGCGGACTGGTTCGAAGAAGCTCGTGACATCGCTCGCGCCCTGGTGGATGGCAGCGACCCGGAGGCGACCGGCTACCGTGAGCGCCTGCGCAACGCCTGGCGTACGCGCATGCGGCTGGTGCGGGCCGGCTGATGCGGATCATCGCCGGCCAAGCCCGGCGGAAACGCCTGATCGTGCCGGACCTGCCCGGCGTGCGGCCGACCTCCGACCGCGCCAGGGAAACGCTGTTCAACGTCTTGCAGCCTCAGCTGCACGACGCCCGCGTGCTCGATCTGTTCGCCGGCAGTGGCGCGCTCGGGCTTGAAGCGGTAAGCCGCGGCGCGCGCTGTGCGACGTTTGTCGATCGGCAACGGAAGGTCACCGAGACGCTGCGCGCCAACATCACCAACTGCGACTTCGAAGCCGCGTGCGACGTGATCGTCGCCGACTACCGGGCCGCGCTGCGACGGCTCGGCGCGGCAGAGCGCGCCCCATTCGATCTCGTGTTCGCCGACCCACCGTACGGTTCCGGACACGGCGTCGAGTGCCTGGCACTGCTCCAGGCGCATGGCCTGTGCGCTCGCGATGGACGCGTCATCCTCGAACAGCGCCACGATGAGACCGTCAAGTTGCCGGCACAGTGGGCGTCGGAACGCCACCTGCGGGTGGGCGACACCGCCTTTCTGCTTTGCTCCCGCGTAGAGCCCGACGGTGCGTCCTGCTAAAGTGCGCCCGTAGTCTCTGAACCGGGGGCGGAGGCACGCAACGGGGTCCGAGGCCGTGAACACCGCTGCTATTTATCCGGGATCGTTCGATCCCGTTACCAATGGACATCTGGACATCATCCGGCGATCCCGGGAGGTGTTCCCACGCCTGATCGTCGCGGTCCTTCGCAACTCGCGCAAAGAAGCAATGTTCTCGGTCGAGGCGCGAACCGCCTTGCTGGAACGGCTCCTCGCCGATGATGAGGGAATCGAGGTGGTTAGCTTCGAGGGCCTGCTGGTGGAGGTGGCCCAGAAACGTGGTGCAAGCGTCGTCATTCGCGGACTACGAGCGGTGACGGATTTCGAATTCGAGTTCCAGATGGCAATGATGAACCGGCACCTCGACGGTCGAATCAAGACTATGTTCATGGTGCCGCACGAAGACTACACGTACCTTTCATCGAGTTTGATCAAGGAAATCTACGAGCTCGGCGGGACCGTCACAGGGATGGTCCCGGCCGAGGTCGAGGAGCAGCTACGTGAGCATTTCGCCCGCTGAACAGAGTGACGCACTGCGACTGAGCGGCACCGTGTCGCGCATTGGCGCGTCGGCCACGCTCGCTGCCAGCGAAAAGGCACGCCAGCTGCGCGCCAAGGGGATCGACGTACTGGATCTCGGGCCCGGGCAGCCCGATTTCGATACGCCCGAGCCAATCCGCGCCGCGGGTATCCGCGCAATCCGCGAGGGACGGACCCGGTACACCCCGGCGGCCGGTATTCCGGAGCTACGCGAGGCGGTCGCAAGCCTCTACAGCTCGCGCGACGGCACCCCTTATCGAACCGACGAGACGATGATCACGGCCGGTGGCAAGCAGGGTCTACACAATTTCTTCATGTGCGTGCTCGACCCTGGGGACGAGGTCATCATTCCGACTCCCTATTGGGTCAGTATTCCGGAGCAGGTGAAGCTCGCGGGCGGTGAACCGATCACCGTCGATACCGTCGAAGCAGACGGATTCAAGCTGCGCTCGGAGACTATCGCTGCGGCCTGTTCCCAGCGCACCCGGGTGATCGTGCTCAACACGCCGAGCAATCCGAGCGGCGCCGTCATCGACGCGGCGGAGATGCACAAGCTGGCCGAGCTTGCCATCGAGCGCGGCGTGCTCCTGCTGGTGGACGAGTGCTACGCCGCCCTAGTGTACGAGGGTGCGGAGCACGCTACACCGTTGGCCTTCGGGCCCGAGGCCAAGGACGTCACCGTCGTGTGTGGGTCGTGTTCCAAGAGCTATGCCATGACCGGCTGGCGCATCGGCTACCTTGCCGGGCCCCAAGAGATCATCTCCGCTTGCGTCCGGTTGCAAGGCCACACGACGTCGAATCCCGCCTCGGTCAGCCAGTATGCCGCCCTCGAGGCGATGACCGGTGATCAGACGCCGGTACGGCAGATGCTGGCGACCTTCGCCGAACGCCGCGATCGGGTGCTACCGCGCATCCGGGCGCTGCCGGGTGTGACGTGCGTCGAGCCTAAGGGAGCTTTCTACGCCTTTCCGAACGTGTCGGCTCTGTTCTCGGAGCAGCTGCCGACTTCTGCAGAGCTCGCCGGCCACTTCATCGATAACGCCCACGTGGTGACGGTTCCCGGAGTGGCGTTCGGCCGCGATGGCTTCCTGCGAATGTCGTACGCCACGTCGATGGAGACGCTCGAGAGAGCGCTCGACCGCCTCGAGACGGCGTGCACGGCGTTGGCGGCAGGGTAGCCGCGTCTGGCGTGCTGCTCCGTCCGATGGGCCCCGCCGCCCGGAAGCCCCGCCGATGAGTCCGACGATCGCCGGCGAGCGCTTCCGGCTGCAGGCCGAGTTCGATCCTCAGGGTGATCAACCACAGGCCATCCGCGAGCTGGAAGCCGGCCTCGCGTCGGGCGCTGCCAACCAGGTGCTGTTGGGGGTCACAGGGTCAGGCAAGACCTTCACGATGGCGCAGATCATCGAGCGGGCTCAACGTCCAGCGCTGGTGATTGCCCACAACAAGACGCTCGCGGCGCAGCTTTACCAGGAGTTCCGCGACTTTTTCCCGGACAACGCGGTGGAGTACTTCGTCTCTTACTACGACTACTACCAGCCCGAAGCCTACGTCCCGTCGACCGATACTTACATTGCCAAAGAGACCCTCATCAACGATGAGATCGATCGCATGCGACATTCGGCGACCCGCTCTTTGTGGAGCCGCCGTGACGTGGTGATCGTGGCGTCGGTCTCCTGCATATACGGTCTCGGGGCACCCGAGTCGTACTACGGGCTGATGCTGCCGCTGGAGGTAGGCGCCCGGCTGGATCGGCAGGAGTTCCTGCGTCAGCTGGTGGAGTTGCACTACTCGCGCCGTGCCCATGGTCTGGAGCGTGGGAGTTTTCGCGTCCGCGGCGAGGAAGTCGAGATTCTCCCCACCTACGGCGAGGAGGCGCTGCGCGTAACCTTCGACGACACCGAGATCGTTGCGCTGGCCGAGATCGACCCGTTGATGGGCCAGACGCTACGGCAGCACGCCAAGCTGGGGCTTTTTCCCGCGTCGCACTACGTGACCACTCTCGAGCAGCGGGCGACGGCGATCGAATCCATCAAGGAGGAGCTCGACGAGTGGCTGCCGAAGCTGCAAATCGAGGGCAAGATGCTCGAAGCTCAGCGGCTGCATCAACGCACGATGTTCGATCTGGAGATGATGCAAACGGTGGGGTACTGCCATGGCGTAGAGAACTACTCGCGCCACCTCACCGGTCGCCAACCAGGCGAGCCACCGCCGACGCTGATCGAGTATCTACCCGAGGACCACATCGTCTTCATCGATGAATCGCACATGACGGTGCCGCAATTGCGCGGCATGTACGAGGGAGATCGGTCACGCAAGGGCACGTTGGTCAATCATGGCTTCCGGCTGCCATCGGCGATGGACAACCGACCGCTCAACTTCGGCGAGTTTCAGGCGCTCGTGGGACAGACGGTCCACGTCTCGGCAACGCCTGGGGCGTGGGAGCTCGAGGAGAGCGGTGGCGTCATCGTCGAACAGATCATCCGGCCCACCGGATTGACAGATCCGGACGTCGATGTGCGACCGGCAACAGGACAGGTCGACGACCTGTTGGCAGAAGTGCGTGCCCGTGTCGACCGATCGGAGCGCGTGCTGGTGACCACGCTCACCAAGCGCATGTCCGAGGAGCTGACCGACTACTACGGTGATCTCGGAGTGCGTGTCCGCTACTTACACAGCGACATCGACACCCTCGATCGCATCAAGTTGTTACGCGACTTCCGACGTGGCGACTTCGATGTTCTGGTGGGCGTCAACTTGCTGCGGGAAGGTCTCGACCTGCCAGAGGTGACGCTCGTGGCCGTGCTCGATGCCGACAAGGAAGGGTTTCTGCGTTCGGCGACGGCGCTCATCCAGACCACCGGGCGTGCGGCTCGAAACGTCGAGGGCAAGGTCATCCTCTATGCCGATCGCATCACAGACTCGATGCAAGAAGCGATTGGCGAAACGACGCGGCGGCGAGAGATCCAGCAGACCTACAACGACGAGCACGGCATTGTCCCGGAAACCGTCGTCAAGCGAATCTCCGACACGTTCGGGCAGTTCTACGCTCGGGACTACGTCGACCTGACGGTGGCCGAGGAGCCCGAGCTGCCGATGGATGGGGTGAGCATGACGGAACATCTCGCCGAGCTCGAAAAGCAGATGCTCGCGGCTGCGGAGGAGCTCGACTTCGAGCAGGCGGCGAGCATCCGCGATCGCATGCAGGAGCTGCGGCGGCGGCAGCTCGGCGTATCGTGAGCATCGGCCGGGCTCGAGGCTGATGCCGATCGACGCCATACGCGAGCTGGTCGGCGACCTGCCGACCGAACCGGGTGTCTACATCTTCAAGGATGCCCGCGGTCGAACGATCTACGTCGGCAAGGCAAACCGCATCCGCGATCGTGTGCGGTCGCACCTGAGCGGCGGGTGGGAAGAGCGCCGTCAGCAGCGCATGCTCCATGAAACCGTCGACGTCGAGGTCATCGTCACCGATTCCGAGGTCGAGGCACTGACGCTGGAGAACAGCCTCATCAAGCAGAGCACGCCGCGCTTTAACGTGCTGCTGCGCGATGACAAGAACTACCCGTACCTGCGCTTGACCGAGAGCGAGACGTTCCCCCGCCTGCAGCTGGTGCGCGGCATGGAGCAAGACGGCGACGAGTACTTCGGCCCCTATATCCCCAATACTCGCGCCCGCCTCATGCAGGTAGTGGTGTACCGCAACTTCGGGCTGCGTCCCTGCAATATCGATATCGACGGCTCGTGGGACCGCGCCTGCCTCTACTACGACATCGGCGAATGCGCCGGTCCCTGTGTGCGCGCCCTGTGCGACGAAGAGCGTTATTCCGACATCGTCAACGAGGTGAAGCTGTTCCTGCAGGGAAGGGGAGAGGACCTCGAGGGTGATCTGGAGGTGAAGATGCTGAGTGCGTCATCCACTCAGCAGTACGAGCGTGCGGCGCACTATCGAGACCTCGTCGAAACGGTACGAGCCGCGTCGCGTGAGCAGAAGATGGCCTCGAAGGATCTCGGCAATCGGGATCTTTTCGCTCTCTATCGCGAGAAGCAGCGGGCCGCGCTGCAGGTGTTCCTCGTGCGCGACGGCTTGGTGGTGGAGCGCCGGCAGTATTTCTGGGACGACGTGAAGGGAATCGACGAGCAGGAGCTGCTCACCACAAGCGTGCAGCAGTACTATCACGGTGGCACCGTGATCCCTCCCGAAGTCTGCGTACCGATTCCGCTCGAGTCGGCCGATGTGCTTGCCGATTGGCTGCGGGAGGCGCGCGGTGGGGCGGTCAAGCTTCTGGTGCCGCAACGTGGCCCCAAGCGCCGGTTGCTGGAGCTGGTGATGCAGAACGCCAAGCTCGCGTACGCGCATCGATACGAGCGCGGCGAAGCCGAGCGTGGTGCGCAGTTGCTGCAGGAGCTGCTCGATCTGGACCACCCGCCTCAGGTAATCCAGTGCATCGACGTCTCCAACTTGCAGGGACAGCAGATCGTCGCCAGCCTGGTTTCGCTGCGCGACGGCAAGCCGGACAAGTCGAGCTACAAGCGCTTCCGCATACGCGACCTGGCGGGGCAGGACGATTTCGAATCCATTGCCCAGGTGGTCCGGCGTCACTTCCAACGGGTTCTCGATGGTGAGATCGCGGCGCCGGATCTGCTGGTGATCGACGGGGGCCGCGGTCAGCTGTCGTCGGCGAGCGCAGCGCTGGTGGAGCTCGGGATGCAGCAGCAGGCGGTCGCCTCGATCGAGAAGGGCGAGGAGAAGCTCTTCGTACCGGAGCGTTCGGAGCCCGTACCACTGCAGCCCCACACCGATGCCCTGAGGCTGGTGCAGCGAGTGCGCGACGAGGCGCACCGGTTCGCGATCACCTACCACCGTTCGTTGCGCAGCAAGTCTGTCCTGCGCTCGGAGCTCGGCGAAATACCGGGCGTCGGACCGAAGCGTCAGCGTGCGCTGCTACGCCGGTTCGGCTCGCTCGCCGGCGTGCGCAGCGCAACCGAAACAGATCTCGCCGAGGTCGTGGGCGGCAAGCTGGCGGCGTCAATCCGGGCCGTTCTAGCACCGAGTACGAGCGCGGGATAGCATCACCCCATGGAGGGAGCCGGCCTCATCGCCACGCAGATCGTCGCCCTGCTGTTCGCGATCTCGTTTCACGAAGCGGCCCATGCCTGGTCGGCCGACCGACTCGGCGATCCAACGGCGCGGTTGCTCGGCCGAGTGACCATGAACCCGATCGCTCATATCGATCCGTTCATGACGATTCTGTTCCCAGCCATGATGATCTTCGCCGGGCTGCCACCGTTCGGCGCCGCCAAGCCGGTGCCCGTCAACACCGCCAACCTGGCTCGGCCGAAGAGGGATCACGCCTGGATAGCGGCCGCTGGGCCGCTCAGCAACGTGCTCCTGGCAGCGATATGCGTCGTCTTGATCCGTTTGATGCGTGCCAATCAGGAGACGCTCATCGCCGCCATGTCGGCGAGCGTGTTTCTGCCCGTCCTGCAGCTCCTGGTGATGTCGTTGCTGATCAACCTGTTGCTGGCGGCGTTCAACATGCTGCCCATCCCGCCACTCGACGGCTCGTGGATCCTGTCGGCAACGTTGTCCGGTCCGGTTGAGCGATTCTACCGGTCCATCCAGCCGTACGGCTTCTTCATTCTGATCGCTCTGATATGGCTCGGCGCACTGCGGGTGTTCATCCTGCCGGTGATCCGTTTCGGACAGACCCTTGCGGGTCTCGGCTAGGCGGGACGATCGGACCGTGGCTGACGCAAACCCGAACCCGTTCCACGTCCATATAGCGTCCTTCGACGGACCCCTCGACTTGTTGCTCCACCTGGTTCGGCGACACGAGGTACCGATCGAACAGGTGCCGTTGGCCGAGATCACCGGGGCATACGTCGAGACCCTGGACTTCATGAGCGAGATCGAGCTCGAACCGGCAGCCGAGTTCCTCGAGGTCGCGGCAACGCTGATGCGGTTGAAGGCGCGTGCTTTGCTGCCGCGTCCAGCTTTGCCGGAGGATCCGGAGCTCGCTGCGCAGGAAGAGACAGCGTTGCTACGACAGCTCGTCGAGCACCAGGTCGTTCGACTGGCAGCCCAGCGCCTGCGTCATCGCGAGAACCAGGCGTCGGCGGTGTGGTTCCGTGGCGAAGCCAGTCCGGCGGGGATCGAAGCGACTGACAGCGAGATCGTCGAGGCCGATCTTTTCACCCTGGTCACTGCCTTCCGCAATGTTCTCGCCGGTCTCGAGGAGCCCGCCGGCTTCGAGGTGCCGCGTGAGGAGTTCTCGGTGGCCGATTGCTCCGCCGAGATCCGTTCCAAGCTTGCCACCGGTGGGCCCGTGCCTTTCGGAGATCTCTTCGAGGTCGGGGTCCCCCGCGGCAAGCTGATCGCCACGTTCCTGGCCCTGTTGGACCTGATTCGTGCCGCCGAGATGCGCGCGTATCAGGACGGGCCATTGGGCACGATCATGGTGTTTTCCACTGAAACGGCCGATAGCGTCGGTTCCAGTGAGTCCTCGGCATGACCGATTCACCCGTATCCAGCGCGCTGATCGCCAGCGTCGAGGCCGTTCTCTACGGTGCTGATGAACCGGTGTCCGCTGATCGGCTGCTCGAGGTCATCCGCGCATCATGTAGCGAGCTTCGCAGCAATGATCTCGCTATGGAGACGGTACGGTCAGCCTGTCTGGAGCTCGAAGAGAGCTACCGGGCACGCGGCTCGGCATTGCAGGTCATCGAGATCGCCGGGGGTTACCGCCTGGGCACACGGACCCGATTCGACGCTGTCATCCGGGCGCTTCGACAGGTGGAGCGACCGACGCAGCTTTCCATCCCGGCGCTCGAGACACTGGCGGTGGTGGCCTACCGCCAGCCGACGACGATCGCCGAGATCCGCGCGATCCGGGGCAAGGACCCTGGCGCTGCACTGCGGCGTTTGCGAGATCTGCGCCTGGTGAGGATCACCGGTCGGCGACGGGCGGTGGGACGCCCGTTTACCTATGGAACCACGAACCGGTTCCTCGAGCTCTTCGGACTGCGCGACCTCAAGGAGCTTCCCTCGGAGGAGGAGTTCCAAGAGCTGCTGGAAACCTGAGCCGCATTATCGATGCCCGCGGCACGACTGCAGAAGCTAATCGCCGACGCCGGGATCACCTCGCGCCGCAAGGCGGAGGCTCTGGTCGCGGAGGGACACGTGACCGTCAACGGTAGGGTGGTTGCGGACCTGGGCGCCAAGGCCGATCTCGATCGAGATGATGTCCGCGTCGACGGACGACCGCTGTCGCGTGAGCAGCGGGTCTATCTGGCAATCAACAAACCGACCGGGGTAGTGAGCTCGGTCACCGATCCTCATGCTGAGCGCGTGCTAACCGACTTGCTCGGCGGCGACATCCGCGAGCGCGTCTACCCCGCGGGCAGGCTCGATCGCGACAGCGAGGGTCTGCTGTTGCTGACCAACGACGGCGAGGTCATGCAGGCGGTTACCCGTCCGGGGGGACCGGTAGACAAGGTGTACCGGGTCCACGTACGCGGGGTGCCTGCAGCCGTCGATGTAGATCGACTGCGCGCCGGTACCGAGCTCAATGGGCGTCGTCTGCTACCGTGCAAGATCGAGAATCTGCCGTGCCACTCGCGGCACCAATCGGCGTTCAGAGTCGTCCTCCACGAGGGGAAGAAGAACCAGATTCGACGCATGTTCGGTGATCTGGGTCACCAGGTGGTGAAGCTCGTGCGTACGCGGATCGGTCCTGTCAAGCTCGGCGATCTGCGCTCCGGTTCCTACCGCCGGCTGAGCAAACGCGAAGAGACTTCACTAAAGCGACTCGCCCTGGCGCAGTCAGGACACGTCCGACGGTGAGCAAACAACCCATGCGGATAGCCATCGACGGGCCCAGTGGCGCCGGCAAATCGACCTTGGCTCGAGCGCTGGCCCGCACCTTGGGGCTTCGCTACGTCGACACCGGAGCGATGTACCGCGCCGTCGCCTGGAAGATGATGCAGGCAGAGGCGGAGGATGCCGACGAAGTGGTGTCGCTGCTCGAGCAGCTGACACTACAAGTGGTTGCAGAGCCCGATGATTTCCGCGTCCGAATCGACGGCACGGACGTGACCGACGAGCTTCGAGCGCCGCGCGTGGGGCGCCGAGCGTCAGAGGTGGCTCAGATCCCAGCGGTGCGGGCGTGGTTGCTACAGCGTCAACGCGCCGAAGCGGCTGATGGCGCAGTCGTAGAAGGCCGTGATATCGGCAGTGCGGTGCTTCCCGACGCAGACGCGAAGTTGTTCATTACCGCACCGGAAGGGGAGCGCCTACAACGCCGCGCGCGGCAGCTTGCCGATGCCAGCCCCGCCGAAGTCGCCGAGGACGTGCGGGAGCGCGATCGACGCGATCAGGAGCGTCCTAATTCACCGCTGCGAGTTCCGCATGGGGCTACCGTTATCAACACCGGAGGCGAGGACGAGGCCACTAGCCTCAGGCGGGTGCTCGAGGTGGTCCGCGCGGCGCGTTGACAGCTACCTGAGGCGGACCTACGATTACCGTCTGCCTCCTTGCGGCACAAGTGTGCCCAGAGGGCAAATTCCGCGTTCAGGAGGATACCCAACCCCATGTCGGTCCAGACCGAAGAAGAACCAAACCCGCGCCCCTCGGACGATCTGCTCGCGCAGCTCGACGCCATGGAAGGCGGCCAGATCGATCCCGAGCTCATGATGCAGCTCTACGAACAGAGCTTGCAGGATCTTGCCGAGGGCGAAGTCGTTAACGGGTACGTGCTGGAAGTGCGCGAAAACGACGTCCTCGTAGATATTGGCTACAAGTCGGAAGGCCTCGTAGACATCAACGAGTTCCGCGACCCGCTAGGCGAGCTGATGGTTGCTGCTGGCGATCAGGTCGAAGTGTTGCTCGTTCGCCGTGAGGATCAGAACGGCAACGTCATCGTCTCCAAGGACAAAGCGGAGAAGATGAAGGTATGGGGCAAGATCGAGGAAGCGTACCGTGATGAGGCGACGATCACGGGTATCGTTACCGATCGTGTGAAGGGCGGCCTTTCCGTCGACATCGGCGTGCGCGCCTTCTTACCGGGCTCCCAGGTTGATTTGCGGCCGGTCCGCAACCTCGAGGCAATGCGCGGCGAGGAAATCGAGTGCCGTGTCATCAAGGTGAACAAGCGCCGCGCCAACGTGGTCGTGTCGCGCAAGGCGGTGCTCGAAGAGGCACGCGCCGAAGAAAAGAAGGGCACGCTCGGGAAGCTCGTGGCGGGAAACATACTGCCTGGCGTGGTCAAGAACATCACTGACTACGGTTGTTTTACGGACCTGGGTGGAATCGACGGCCTTTTGCACATCACCGACATGTCGTGGGGCCGCATCTCGCACCCGAGCGAAATGTTCTCGATCGGCGACGAGATCGACATCGTGATTCTCAGTTTCGATGCCGAGCGCGAGCGCGTGTCCCTGGGTTACAAGCAGCTCACGCAGGATCCCTGGATCGGCGTGACCGAGAAGTACCCGGTCGGGTCGCGTCTGCAAGGGAAGGTCGTCAGCCTCACCGACTACGGTGCCTTCGTCGAGCTCGAAGAGGGTGTCGAGGGACTGGTGCATATCTCCGAGATGACCTGGAAGAAGCGTATCAAGCACCCGTCGAAGCTGGTGCAGATCGCGGACCCGGTAGACATCGTCATCCTGGACGTGGACGAGGACAATCGCCGCATCTCGCTGGGAATGAAGCAGACTGAGCCCAACCCGTGGCGCGTCATCGCCGACAAGTATCACGAGGGGCAGGTCATCACCGGTCGGGTCCGTAACCTGACCGACTTTGGTGCGTTCGTCGAGATCGAAGACGGCATCGACGGCTTGATCCACATCTCCGACATGTCGTGGACCAAGCGGGTCGAGCATCCATCCGAGGTGTTGCAAAAGGGCCAGGAAGTCGAGGTTGCCGTTTTGAACGTCGACGTCGAGCGGCAGCGACTGTCGCTCGGCCTCAAGCAGCTGCGACCGAACGTCTGGGATCAGTTTGTCGAAGAGCATCACGTGGGCGACCAAATCAGTGGACCGGTGACGAAGCTCACCAACTTCGGCGCCTTCGTCGAGCTACAGGAGGGTCTGGAGGGGCTGCTGCACGTCTCCGAAATCGCCGATCGCCACGTCAAGGATCCGGCCGACGAGCTCAAGGTTGGCGACACGGTCGATGTTCGCATTCTCAAGATCGAGACCGATGCGCGCAAGATCGCACTGTCGCTCCGAGAGGGCGGCGAAGAGATCGAGGAGCGTCACCATGAGCCGGCGGTGCCAGCAGAACCGGCCAGTCGGTACCAGAAGGACGGCACGATGACGCTCGGCGACATGGTGGGGAACATCTTCGGGTCCGGCTCCGGCAGCACCGCTGAGGCTGACGACCCCGAAGCTCCGAAGGAAGAACTCGACGACGACAGCGAGGACTAGCTGCACCGGCCGACAGCCGGGGCAACCAGCCGGGTGACGATGACGAAGGCGGACCTGGTCGAAGAGGTGGCGGCGGTTTCCGACCTCAGCAAGAAGAGCTCGGAGGTCGTAGTAAGCACGTTCTTCAACAGCATCGTTGAGTCGCTGAACGGTGGCGACAAGGTCGAGTTGCGCGGTTTCGGGACGTTCAAGCTGCGCCGCCGGCGAGCCCGTATCGGGCGGAATCCGAAGACCGGTGAGCGCGTCGACGTACCGTCCAAGGTGGTGCCGTTCTTCAAGCCGGGCAAGGAGCTACGCGAGCTCGTAAATCGCTAGACCTCCGGCTCAGTAACCGGCCATCGGGTCCGGGCACGGCGCATACGCGTCGCATACGGGGATCACGTTGAACCCAATCCTCAGCGCTGTCGAACAACAGGTGCGCGATCAGGCGAGCGACCTGGCGCGCGTCCACGTGGCCGCGAGAGCGGCCGATATCGACGCCTCGGACCGCTGCCCGGACGAGCTCATCCAGCAACTGTGCGTGCTGGTTGCCGACCGCGTCGACAGCATCGAGCCCTTGCCAATGCACCTGGCTCTGCGCCTCGAACAGGTGGCCCGCCAGAGCGCCGCTGCGGCAGCCGTTGCCGCGGCGCACGGCCTGGGTTCCTGGGCGATCCATGGGCAGGGAATCGCCGCTGCCGCGGATGACGAGGCCACGATTTACGCCACCGTCTGTGGCGGCGCTACGCTCGCCGCCCTCGCCACCGACGATGGAACGCTGCTGCAGGGGTCGGTCGCTCTGGTACCCGGTGCAGGCTACGCGACCGATTTTGTCGTGGCTTGTGAGTCGGGCGACGACGCCGGGTTGTTCAGGGTGCCGGCAGAAGAGGCGTTCGTGGGTCCAGCGCAGGGCCTCTTGGGCCTGCGCGGCAGCGGCGCCGCCCCGGTGACCTTCGATCGAATCGGACTTGCGGATAGCGCCCGTGTCGGCGATTCCGAACTGGCCGCCCGGGTAGTCGACGCCGTACGCATTGCTCACGCGGCGCAGGCGGTGGGAATAGCCGCGGGTGCGCTTGACGCGGCTCTCGCTCATCTGGCAACCACCGCCGCTGGCGAGGACGTGCGCGAGCAGCCGCAATCCGTGCAATGGATGCTTGCCGATATCGCTACGGAGTCGGAAGCGGCGCGCCTGTCCCTATGGCACGCGGCGCTGCAACTCGGCACCGGTGAGGCTCGCGAGCCCGCCGCGATGTGCCGCCTGCTCTCGGCCGAAGCGGCCGTCGCCGCTACCCGCCGCGCGGTGCAGATCGCCGGTGAGGCCGGTGCGTTTCGGACCTCGATTCTCGAGCGTCTTTACCGGGACGCGAAGGTCATGGAAGTGCTGGGGGGCACGAACGAGGAGCAACTCGGCGTCATCGCCGACGGGTTGCTGCCGGACCTATCCCGCTAACAGCGTCGGCGACGTTGCGCCCATTCCCACCGTCAGGACTCTAGGTCATGGATTGGCGACTGACGCCGGATCAGCAGATGATCCGGCAGACAGTACGCGAGTTTGTCGACGCCGAGGTGGTGCCCGTGGCCGCCGAGTGGGATCGGCAGAAGAGCTTCCCGACCGCGACGTTTGAAGAACTCGGCAAGCTCGGCTTGTTCGGCATGGTCGTACCGGGGGAATGGGGTGGCGTCGGTCTCGATGGCACCGCCTACTGTCTGGCCCTCGAGGAGCTTGCGCGCGGCGACGCTTCAACTTGCGTGGCCATAAGCGTAACCAACTCGGTGTATTGCGCTCCCATCAACAAGTTCGGCAACGACAAGCAACGGGAGCGCTGGCTACGTCCCTGCGCCAGCGGCGAATGGCTCGGCGCTTTCTGCCTCTCAGAGCCCGAGGCAGGTTCTGATGCCGGCGCCATATGCACGCGTGCCGAAGGACGCGGCGACGACTACGTCATCAACGGGGCCAAGGCATGGATCACCAGCGGCGCGGTTTGCGGCGCCATGCTGGTGTTCGCCGTTACCGATCCGCAGTCGGATCGACGTCGTGTCTCAGCGTTCATCGTGCCGCGCGACTACCCGGGAGTCGACGTGCTTCCCGAAGAGGAGAAGCTGGGACTGCGCTCGTCGCGTACGAACCAGGTGAGCTTCCGCGACGTCGTACTACCGGCGTCGCACCGAGTAGGCGAGGAAGGAGACGGGCTTCGTATCGCGCTCGACAGCCTTGATGGTGGTCGGGCCGGTATCGCGGCACAGGCCGTCGGCATCGCACAGGGCGCCTTCGACGCTGCTCGTGACTATCTTCTCGAACGTGAGGCCTTCGGTCGACCGCTGGCGCACTTCGAAGGACTGCGACATCAGCTCGCCCGTATGGCGGCCGAGATCCGCGCCGGCCGACTGCTCTACTTGCGAGCTGCCGCGCTGCGCGATCGAGGAGAGCGCAACACGAAATCAGCTGCCATCGCTAAGCTGTACGCCAGCGAAGCGGCTAACCGCACGGCCTATCAGGCGATGCAAATGCACGGGGGATACGGCTACGTGGCGGACTACCCGGTTGAGCGCTTCTATCGCGACGCTCGCGTGACGACCATCTACGAAGGAACCTCCGAGATCCAACGGCTGGTGGTGGCGCGGGCGGTGCTCGCGGAGGCGGCGGCGGGCGTCGCTGGAAGGGCGAGTGTGTAGTCCGATTCTGAGGTGTGTGGGATACTCGAACCTCCGAGCGTCGATGTTGGACTACGGCGCTCCGAAAGAGGATTCGCGGGTGGGCGAACCCGGGCCGAGCGAGCTTCGTCGGCCGGAAATCGCCTTTTTGATGTTGGGCCATAAGGGAAGAGGAAGAGGCGATTGTGAGCGATAACACCATCGAGTTGACGACCGACAACTTCGAGAGCGAGGTGCTGGAAAGCGACATTCCGGTCCTGGTCGATTTCTGGGCTGTTTGGTGCGCGCCCTGCCGGATGATCGCGCCCGTGGTGGAGGAGCTCGCCAGTTCGTATTCCGGAAAGGTCAAGGTCGGCAAGCTCAACGTCGACGACCACGGCGACGTCGCCACGCGGTTCAACGTGCGAGGTATTCCCACCCTACTCCTGTTCCACGACGGAGAGGTTCAGGATCAGATGGTGGGTGCTGGATCGCGCGACAGCATTGTCGGGATGCTCGACAAAGTGACCGCCGTAGCCTGAGAGTCCCGTAGCCTAACAATCGGTGGTGAACATGCGGGTTGATATCGCCACCTTGGAGGACGGGCCGCGCCGGTTCGCCGGCACCACGGCAGCGCCTCGAGAGGTGCAGAGGGAAGGAGACCCCAGCCTCACTGCTCCGATAGCGTTCGCTGCAACCGTGGAGCTCGACGGCGATACGGTGAGGATAACCGGATGGCTACACTCCACCGTTCACCTGCCTTGTTCACGCTGTCTGGAACCCGCCGCCCTGAGCGTCGATCGCAAGTTGGATCTCGCCTTTCGTGCGGCGGCGAACGCACCCGGGCCAGGCGACACGGAGCTTGACGCCCGGCAGCTCGACATCGATTATTACGCGGGTAACACTCTGGATCTACGGACTGTGCTGGCCGAGCAGGTGCTGCTCGACCTGCCGATAAAGCCGCTCTGCAGCGAAGACTGTCAGGGGCTCTGTCCGCAGTGCGGCGCTGACCGTCGCGGGCAAGGGTGTGAGTGCCAGCCTGCCGTTGATCCCAGACTTTCACCGTTGGCCGCGTTACGGGATCGTCAGTAGTCTCTTCCGTGCGGCTGACGCGTTAACGCACGTTGCTGGCCCCAACTTGAGGAACCGAACTTGGCACTTCCGAAGCGACGACATTCGCGTACGCGTCGCGACAAGCGCCGTACGCACGATGCTCTGCGACGCCCGGCGCAGTCCCTTTGCCCGGAATGTGGCCGCCCGAAACAACCTCATCGGGCGTGTGCTCATTGCGGCACCTACCGCGGCCGGCAGGTGGTCTCGTCGCGCGACGACGCCTGAGGCCTAGCCGTTTCCGCGTACCGAACCTGATGTCGAGCGCTCTGCCTGCGGAGACCGCATGAGGATCGCCGTAGATGCGATGGGCGGAGATCACGCTCCGGAGCACCCGATCAACGGTGCCGTGATGGCAGCCCGGGATCTCGCAGTAGAGATTGCGCTCGTCGGCGATGACGCATTGGTGGCACCGGCCCTAGCGCGTCATGGGTCACCTCCCGGGATTGAGATCGTTCACGCCGAACAGACCATTGCGATGGACGAGTCCCCCGCGGTGGCGGTGCGCCGCAAGCGTCACTCTTCGATTCATGAGGCTGCCCGGCTCCTCCGTCGCGGCGAGGTTCAGGGCCTCGTCTCAGCCGGCAACACCGGTGCGGTGATGGCGATCGCCAAGGTGATTGTGGGGACGTTGGACGGCGTCGAGCGGCCGGCGTTGGCGGTTGTGTTGCCGACGCAGACAGGACGTGCCGTAGTGCTGGATGTCGGCGCCAATGTCGAGCCGAAGAGCCGCCAGCTGGTCCAGTTCGGTGTGATGGGAACTCATTTCGCAAGCGAGATCCTAGGTATCGAGCGGCCGCGCGCGGCGCTGCTCTCGATTGGCGAGGAAGCCGGCAAGGGCAACGAGCTGGTGAGAACGGCGCACGCCACGCTGCAGAGCTCCGGTCTGAACTTCATTGGCAACGTCGAGGCAAGTGATCTCTACCGAGGCGGTGCCGACGTCGTCGTGTGCGACGGCTTCACCGGAAACATCCTGCTCAAGACCAGCGAGGCAGCCGTCGAGACTCTGCGATTCCTGATGCGGGAGGAGTTCACCCGCACATGGGGCGGCCGCCTGGCAGGGCTGCTGGGGCGCGGCGCGTTCCAGCGCCTGCGCGGCAGAGTCGACTACGCGGAGTTTGGCGGAGCACCGTTGCTCGGGCTTCGCGGTCTCGCAGTGATTTGCCATGGGCGATCCAATCCCCGTGCGATCCGTAATGGCATCCGGGTGGCTCTCGAGTACGGGCAGCACGGCGTCAACCAGCGAATCGAAGAAGCGCTGACCGAAATGCAGACGGCCGACAGTGATGCGGCTCAACCGACCTCAGCGCAATGAAGGACTCGGCGGTGGCCTTCCTGTTTCCGGGGCAGGGGGCGCAGTACGTCGGAATGGGTAAGGAGGCGCACGATACCTTCCCGGAGGCCGCGTCGGCCTTCGCGGAGGCTGACGAGGCGCTGGGATTCAGCCTCTCACGACTGTGTTTTTCGGGAGAGGCCGCGGAGCTTCGCCGCACCGAGAACACCCAGCCTGCCATCCTGACGGTCAGCACAGCGCTGCACCGAGTGCTTGCGGCGCGTGGCGTCAAGGCCGCGTGGATGGCCGGACATTCGTTAGGGGAGTACAGCGCCCTGGTGGCGGCCGGCAGCCTTACGTTGGCCGACGCTGTGCGGCTTGTCCGCGATCGAGGCCGATACATGCAGGAGGCAGTTCCGGCAGGAGAAGGGGCCATGGCGGCCATATTGGGACTGGATGACGACGCCGTGATCGCCGCCTGCGCGGCGGCGGCCGGTGAATCCGAGCCTGTCGAGCCGGCCAACTTCAACTCGGCCGGTCAGATCGTGATCGCGGGCGCGACGGCGGCCGTGCATCGGGCCGTCGATCTGGCGAAGGTTGCCGGCGCTCGTCGGGCGATGATGCTGGATGTATCGGCTCCCTTTCATTGCTCGCTCATGGCGCCAGCACAGCAGCGACTTGCCGCCGACATGCAAGCCGTCCCCGTCGGGCCGCCCGACGTACCAGTGGTCTGCAACGTCGGTGCGGTACCGCTCCTAACTGCCGACCAGGTACGCCGGGCGCTGGTGCGGCAGGTCACGGCGGCCGTGCGCTGGGTAGACAACCTGGTCTGGTTGGACAAGGCCGGTGCGACCACCTATATCGAGATCGGCCCGGGTAGAGTGTTGGCCGGTCTAGTGAAGCGAACGCTGAAAGGAGCACAGATTCGCTCGATCCAAGGGCCAACCGATGTGGATGCGTTGCTCGCGATAATCGCTGGCTAGCCTCTCGGAGGAGACGCACAGCTCTCACAACCCCGAATCGGACGGAGGCACGATTGTCCGTCAGCTTTCAGGACAAGGTCAGCATCGTCACCGGCGGATCACGCGGCATCGGGCGGGCGATAGCCGTGCGGCTTGCCCGGCAGGGCAGTCACCTGGCGATTGGTGCGCGCACAGCAGCCGCCTGCGAAGCGGCGGCAGAAGAAGCCCGATCGCACGGCGTGGAGGTTCTCCCGTTGGAGATGGACGTCGGCTGCAGCGATTCGGTCGCGGCCGCCGTCAGTGCCGTACAGGAACGCTTCGGACAGATCGACAACCTGGTAAACAACGCCGGAATCACGCGCGACAATCTGCTGCTGAGACTCAAGGATGACGCCTGGGACGACGTGCTCCGGACCGACCTGACGGGCGTCTTTCTGTGCTCACGTGCCGTGCTAAGATCGATGCTTCGCCAGCGACAGGGCAGGATCGTTTCGATCAGCTCGGTCGTCGGGCTGCTCGGCAATCCCGGCCAAACGAACTACGCTGCCGCCAAAGCCGGAGTGCATGGTTTCACCAAGGCACTCGCGCGCGAGGTGGCGTCGCGCGGCATCACGGTGAACGCCGTGGCTCCAGGCTATGTCGAAACGGACATGACGCGCGACCTGCCCGAGGAGGCCAAGCGGCACTTACAGGAACAGATTCCGCTCAGTCGGCTGGGAACCGGTGACGACGTCGCCGGGGCCGTGAGCTTCCTGCTATCCGAAGACGCAAGCTACATCACCGGTCAGGTGATCAGCGTCGACGGCGGCATGCGTATGTAATCCCTGAATTCCGAGTCTGGCGCCGCTACACGGCAAGCGCCGCGAGAGTAACTGCAACCTGCTTGTGCTGGAGGAAGGGCATGGACATCGAAGCAAAGGTCAAGGAGATCATCGTCGAGCAGCTCGGTGTGGATGCCGAGGAGGTCACCACCGGCGCCTCGTTCATCGAGGATCTGGGTGCGGACTCGCTGGATACGGTGGAGCTCGTGATGGCGCTCGAAGAGGAGTTCGACCTCGAGATTCCCGACGAGGACGCCGAGAAGATCGCCAAGGTTCAGGACGCCGTCAGCTACATCCAGAGCAAGAGCAACTAACCGGCGACCGGCAGGGTGGGAGAGCTGATGGATCGCCGCGTCGTGATCACCGGCGTCGGGTTGATCACACCGGTCGGGCTGACGACCGACATTACCTGGGATGCCCTGCTCCAGGGGCGTAGCGGCGTGGGCCCGATCACCAAGTTCGACGCCGGCGATTTTGCCGTTCGAATCGCCGGCGAGGTACGCGATCTCGACGCCACGGACTTCGTGCCGAAGAAGGACCTCAAGAAAATGGATCTCCACATCGTCTACGCGCTGGCGGCAACCGCCGATGCGTGGGCGATGTCATCAGTCGACGGTGCCTATGCGCCCGAGCGCATCGGGACGATCATCGGATCGGGGATCGGTGGCCTCAACATCATGCAGAAGTTCCATGAGGTCCAATTGCGACGCGGGCCCGGTCGAGTAAGCCCGTTCTTCATCCCGGCGCTGATTGTGAACCTCGCCTCCGGATGGGTGTCGATGCAATACGGACTCAAGGGGCCGAATTCGTCCGTGTGCACCGCCTGCTCCACCGGCAATCATGCAATCGGCGACGCCTTTCGAGTGATCGCTCGGGGAGAGGCCGAGGCCATGGTCTGCGGCGGCACTGAGGGAGTCGTGTGCTCCCTGGCGATCGACGGGTTCAGCGCCATGCGAGCGCTGTCGATGCGAAACGACGAGCCCGTCCGTGCCAGCCGCCCTTTCGACTCCGAGCGCGATGGCTTCGTTCTCGGCGAAGGAGCGGGGATTCTGGTCCTCGAGGCCGAGGAGACAGCCCGACAGCGAAGCGCCCCTATCCTTGCCGAGATCGTAGGCTATGGCATGACCGCCGACGCGTACCACATTTCCGCGCCGCCCGAAGACGGCGATGGCGCAGTGCGGGTCATGCGCATCGCGCTCGACGATGCCGACGTGGAGCCGAGTGCCATCGACTACGTGAACGCCCACGGAACGTCGACCCCGGTTGGCGACACGGCAGAGGTGAAAGCGATCAAGAGCGTTTTCGGTGACCACGCCAGTGAGCTTGCGGTTTCGTCGACGAAGTCGATGATGGGACACCTGCTCGGCGCTGCTGGTGGCGTCGAAGCCGGTATCACCGTCATGGCATTGCGTGATGGAAAAGTGCCGCCGACCATCAACTATGAGAATCCTGATCCGGACTGTGACCTCGACTTCGTTCCCAACCAGACGCGGCCCCTGGATCTCGAGTACGGGTTGTCGAACTCGTTCGGATTCGGTGGTACCAACGCAGCACTGATCTTCAAGCGCTACGCCGCCTGAACGGCGACGCCGCGACCTCTCAGCCGAGCGCCGATGATGGCAGAAGCCGACCTGCTGGAGTCTCGACGCCAAAAGCTCGCGGCGCTCGAAGCGGCGGGCATCAACGTGTTCCCGGCCCGATTCCCCGTCGACGGAACGCTGCAGCAAACGCGCGCCTTGCACGACGCCGCCACCGACGAGCAGTTGCAGGAGACGGCACCCACCGTACGCCTTGCGGGTCGGTTGGTGGGGGTGAGGGAGCACGGCAAGTCGGCCTTCGGCGACATCGATGATGGCACAGGCAAGCTCCAATGCCATGCCCGGCAGAAAGTACTGGGCGAGGACCGTTTCGGTGCCTGGCTCGATCTTGACCTGGGCGATTTCGTAGGGATCGAGGGCGTGCTCTTCCGTACGCGCACGGGTGAGTTGACCGTGCGCGTCGACGACTACCGCCTGCTGTCGAAGGCGCTCCGGCCGATGCCGGAGAAGTGGCATGGCCTGCGCGATAGCGAGGTCCGCTATCGTCAGCGCTACCTGGACCTGATGGCGAACCCGGACGTGCGCGCGATCTTCGTTCGCCGCGCTGAGATCGTGCGCGCCTTGCGCGCGCACCTCGATTCGAATGGCTTCCTGGAGGTCGAGACGCCGACCCTGCAACCGCTCTACGGTGGCGCCGCTGCCCGTCCGTTCGAGACCCATCACAACACGCTGGATATGGACCTCTACCTGCGCATTGCGCCGGAGCTTTACCTCAAGCGGCTGCTCGTTGGAGGACTGCAGCGGGTCTACGATCTGAATCGGAATTTCCGCAACGAAGGGATCTCGAGGCAACACAATCCCGAATTCACCATGCTGGAGTTCTACGCCGCGTACTGGGACTACGAGCGCATGATGGAGTACGCCGAGGACCTCCTCAGCGCCGCCCTCGGCGATGGCACCGCAGACACCCGTATCTCGTACCAGGGCCACGAGATCTCGCTGGGTCGTCCCTGGCTGCGAATGCCGCTGAGGCAGTCGCTGCTTGATATCGGCGAGCTCTCCCCGGCCCTGGTGGACGACGCCTCGAGGCTGGCGGACTGGCTGCAGGCCGAAGGCGTATCGCCAGCCGGCTTGGGGCTGGGAGGACTCCGCGAGGCGGCGTTCGACAAGGCGGTAAAACCGAGGGTCGGATCGCCGCTATTCGTCACCGACTACCCGTTGGAGATCTCGCCGCTGTCCAAGGCACGGCCGGAGAACCCGGACGAGGTGGAACGGTTCGAGTTGTTCATCGGCGGCATGGAAGTCGCCAACGGCTACTCGGAGCTCAACGATCCGCGCGAGCAGCAGCGTCGCATGCAAGAACAGGTAGACGGGCGCGACGCCGACGGCGAGGTGCCGCCCGTCGTCGATACGGACTACATCACCGCACTTGAACACGGTATGCCCCCAGCAGCAGGCATCGGTATTGGTGTGGATCGCCTTGTCATGCTTGCTACCAACTCATCCACGATCCGTGACGTGATCCTATTCCCATTATTACGCCAGAAAGACTAACTAGATCTATTAAAAGTCACTATTAGTTAGGCATGGCTTTTTCAGTCCGCTCCTGACTGCTATAGTCTACGTGGAGTCTGCGTTAGCAGACCGGCCGGGGCGTTGATCCCGGTTAGGCACTCGACGAGGGCAAAATGCGGGAGAGCGGACCCCGATGGCCGGCGAGCCGATTCCAGCTCTACATCGCGCTGCGCTACTTCAAGGCGCGCCGCCAGCAGGCGTTCACTTCGATCGTGAGCCTCGTATCGGTCCTTGGCGTGATCGTGGGAGTGGCCGCGCTGATCATCGCGCTGGCTCTTCTGACGGGCTTTCAGGAAGACATCCAGGACAAGATCATCGGCGCCAACGCACACGTCTTCGTGCAGCCGTTCGGTCCCTACCTGGACGACCACGTACAGGTCGCCGAGACGGCGCGGAGGATCAACGGCGTGGTCGATGCAGCTCCGGCGTTGCTGACCCCCGGGCTGATGGAAGGCCGTTCGCAAACGCCGCAGTTCGTCAACCTGAAGGGAATCGACCCGCACGGCGAGGCCCGCACGACGCGCCTGCTCGACCGCATGGTGAAGGGGAGCGCCGAGGGCCTGGCACCGCGCCGCCCGACCTCTACGGGTCGCGACGGTGTGGTACTCGGCACCGATCTGGCGGCGAGCTTGTTCGTCGACGTCGGAGATCAGGTGAAGGTCAGCGTGCATTCGAGCGGCATGATCACCCCATTCGGCGGCAGCGGTGGGATCAAGATCGCCCGCTTCGACGTGGTGGGCATCTTCGAAGCGGGTATGTACGAGTACGACAATACCTGGGCCCTCATCCCGCTCCAGACGGCGCAGCGAATGATCGAATCGGGGGACGGCGTGACCCTGGTCCAGGTCCGCGTCGAGGACGCGTTCAACACCGCACCGGTGGTCGAGGAGCTCGGCGACAGGCTCGGCGAAGGCTACTTCTTGATGGACTGGCAGAGCATGAACCGCGCCTATTTCGCGGCTCTGAAGCTGGAGAAGCTGGCCCTGTTCGTAACCATCAGCCTGATTACGGCAGTCGCAGCCCTCAACATAGCAGCCACACTGGTCTTGATGATCAAGGACAAGCAGCGCGATATCGGCATCCTGATGTCCCTCGGAACTACCCGGCGCCAGATCCTCCAGATCTTCATGGTCCAGGGCCTCGCAATCGGGTTGATAGGCACCTTGATGGGTTGCCTCCTCGGCGTCGGCACGGCCGTGGCGCTCGACTACTACCAGCTCATCCGGTTGGAGGCACAGGTGTACTACTTGGCCTACCTGCCTTTCCACGTACGTTCGGTCGACCTCGTGCGCGTCTGTGTGGTCGCGGTGCTCATCTCTTTCGCTGCCACGCTCTATCCGGCGCTGCGCGCCTCACGGCTCGATCCTGTCGTTTCGCTCCGATACGAGTAGCCATGCCACACGCCGAAGAGATCCTCTGCGTCGAAGGGCTGCGCAAGAGCTACCGCTCTGGCACCCGTGAGCTCGAAGTCCTCACGGATTGCGACCTTCGTGTGTCTGTCGGCGAACGCATCGCCGTGATCGGTCAGAGCGGCGTCGGCAAGAGCACGCTGCTGCACCTTCTGGCCGGCCTGGATCGTCCTGATCGCGGCAGCATCCGCTTTCGCGGCCGTGAGTTGCGTTCGCTCTCGGAGCCGGACATGGCGGCCTTTCGGGGTCGGTATGTGGGGCTGGTCTTCCAGTTCTATCACCTGCTACCGGAGTTCAGCGCCCTGGAGAACGTCATGATGCCACTGCTGATTGGTGGCGACGCAAGCACCGCACCCGCAGTCGCAGCGAGCCTGTTGGCGGATGTCGGATTGGCTGATCGCGCCCACCATTTCCCCTCAGAGCTCTCCGGCGGGGAACGACAACGCGTGGCCATAGCGCGGGCCCTGGCTCGGCAGCCTGAGCTCCTGCTCGCTGACGAGCCGACCGGCAACCTCGACCACGACAACGGCATGCGGGTACTGGACATCTTCTTCCATCTTCACGAGCGCCATGGCAACGCCATGGTCCTTGTTACTCACAATCCCGAACTGGTAACCGACTTCGATCGCGTCCTCGTGATGGAGCCCGGTGGCCGACTCAGAGAGCACGCAACAACAGAGGAACACCGATGAACCGTCCGCGGAGGGAACGGTCGATCAGGACAAGACGATTGCCGACGTGGAGTCCGTTCCGGGTCTTGCTGGCAGCCGGCGATATCTTGGCGGCTGGAAAATCGCTCCGCTATACTCGGAATCAAGCGACGTCTGCGGGCGTCGCCCTTGCTGACAGGACTCCTATCAAGCGCGTAACAACCGCGCTTGGGCTCTACGGGGCTTCCTGCGACTGGGGCTGGGTCGATGTTTGAGCGCTATACCGAACGGGCTCGACGGGTCATTTTCTTCGCACGCTACGAAGCCAGCCAGCTGGGCTCGCGCACGATCGAGACCGAGCACCTTCTGCTCGGTCTGATCCGCGAGAACAACGGACTCACCGGCAAGCTACTCGGTCGGTCGGATATCGAGGCGGAGGCTATCCGCGGAGAGATCCAAACACGCACCGAGGTGCGCGAGAAGATCTCGACATCGGTGGAGATTCCCCTCTCGGTCGAATCCAAGCGCGTGCTGGCCTACGCAGCTGAGGAAGCCGAGAAGATGCTCCACAAGTACATCGGCACCGAGCACATCCTGCTCGGCCTGCTGCGTGAGAAGAAGTCTCTGGCGTCGCGGATCCTGGTCGAGAAGGGTATGCGGCTATCGACCGCTCGCGAAGATCTTCTCTACTTGCTGAAGGAGAAGAACCTGAGCGAGAAGAAGAAGGAGACGCCGTTCCTTTCCGAGTTCTCTCGCGATCTCACGGAGATGGCAGCCAAGGGCACCCTGGATCCGCTGATCGGGAGGGACGATGAGCTCGAGCGCGCTGTCCAGATCCTTTGCCGTCGTACGAAGAACAACCCGGTGCTCATCGGCGAGCCTGGGGTGGGCAAGACAGCCATCGTCGAAGGTCTAGCACAGCGCATCGTCAGTGGCGAAGTGCCACGGTTTCTGTACGACAAGCGCATTTTGGAACTTGATATCTCGTCGGTGGTGGCCGGCACGAAGTATCGCGGTCAATTCGAGGAACGCCTCAAGACGATCATGAAGGAGTTGCTCGACAACGAGGACATCGTGATCTTCATCGATGAGCTGCACACGCTTGTCGGCGCCGGGTCCGCCGAGGGGTCGCTCGATGCCGCCGGCATCCTCAAGCCGGCCCTGGCCCGCGGTGAGGTGCAGTGCATCGGCGCCACGACGCCGCGCGAGCACCGCAAATACATCGAGAAGGACCGCGCGCTAGCCCGACGCTTCCAGGGAATCAACGTCGCCCAGCCGACCGAGGAAGAGACCGTCGACATCATCCGCGGCATCCGCGGGCGCTACGAGAAGTACCACGGGGTGACGTACAGCGAGGAGGCGCTCACCGCCGCTGTCTACCAGAGCAATCGGTACATCACCGACCGCTTCTTGCCCGACAAGGCGATTGACGTCCTCGACGAGACCGGAGCGCGCGTGAAGCTCGCGATGACCTCAGCGCCGAATCGCGTCCGCGAGCTCGAAGCGCGCTCCCGAGAGCTGGCGACTCGACTGGATGCCGCCATTGCCGATGAGGAGTTCGAACAGGCGGCGCACTTCCGCGACCTCATGAAGCGCGAGCGCGAGCGCCTGGACCGACTCCGGGCCGACCGTGACGAGGAGCCACTGGAAGAGGTACCGCTCCTGGTCAGCATCGAGGACATCGAACAGGTCGTATCCAACTGGACCGGGATTCCCATCACTTCTATCAAGCAGGAGGAGATGGACAAGCTGATTAACATGGAGGAGCAGCTGCACACGAGGATCGTTGCTCAGGTGGAGGCCATCGAGGTGGTCTCGCGAGCCATTCGCAGATCCCGAGCCGGCCTCAAGTCGCCATATCGGCCGGTTGGCTCCTTCCTGTTCCTCGGACCTACCGGGGTGGGCAAGACAGAGGTAGCGCGAACGCTAGCGGGCTTCCTTTTCGGCGACGATCGCTCCCTCGTCCGCTTCGACATGTCCGAGTACATGGAGCGCCACTCGGTATCAAAGCTCATCGGCTCTCCGCCGGGCTACGTCGGTCACGAAGAGGGCGGTCAGCTCACCGACCAGGTGCGTCGCAATCCGTATAGCGTGGTCCTGCTCGACGAGATCGAGAAAGCGCACCCATCGATCTTCAACATCTTGCTACAGGTGTTCGAGGACGGGCAGCTTACCGACGGACTGGGCAACACGGTCGATTTCAAGAACTGCATCATCATCATGACCTCGAATATCGGTGCCCGTTTCATGCAGAAGCGTGGCGGTGTCGGTTTCCGGGCACCTGACGATGTGGCCACTTTCAGTGACATGCGAGATCGGGTCATCGAGGAGATGAAGCGCACCTTCAATCCCGAGTTCCTTAACCGGCTGGATGAGACGATCGTCTTCCACGCGCTCACCGATGAGCACCTGCAGCAGATCATTCGCCTGATGATCAACGAGGTGAACGAGCACATCGCCGACAAGGGAATCCAGGTCGAGCTCGACGATGACGCCTACCAGTGGCTAATCGACACGACCTGCGCCGATCGCAGCTACGGCGCCCGCCCGCTGCGTCGAGCAATTCAAAAGCACGTCGAAGACGCGCTCGCCGAGGAGCTGATTCGTGGGAAGGTCCGCTCCGGCACTCACGTCCTCGTATCTACGGAGGGCGACCGGCTCCGCCTCGACATCACGGTGGTGGAGCCCGAGCCTGCAGACGCGGTGGTGTAGACGCCTCCGAGGTGGGCTGGACGACGCGCAGCGGCGGCCGGGTCGGGCTACGAGGCCGTCAATACGGTATTATCTTGGACATGGTGTGCCCGCGACCCGCCGCGTGGGCGCAAGATGTCAAAACCCCCCTGCGCCCGAAGACGCCATGAACGTTCTCCCGATCGATCAGAGAGGCCATCTCCTCGTCCTACGGGGCGCCACCCTGGTGGCACTGGTGACCCTCGCGACGCTGCCGAGCGCGCTGTGGGCCGCTCCGGGTGAACTCGAGGCAACACAGGTTGTCGGCGCGGCGCAGGATCCGCAGGGTCGCAACATCGAGGAAATCCGCATCCTCGGTACCGAGCGCTTCGATGTCGACACAATCAGCTTCTATATGGCGAGCCGTACGGGTGCGCCCTTCGACTGGGCCACGGCGCAGCTCGACTATATGTCGTTGTTCAATACGAACTGGTTCCGCAACCTGGTGATGAGCTGGGAGGAAGGCTCCGCCGGCGGCGTCGTGCTGATCGTCGAGGTGGATGAGCTGCCGCTGCTCCGGCAAGTGCGTATTGAAGGCACCGAGAAGGTGAACCTGGAGGACTTCAACGAGCGGCTCGCCCTCGTCGAGCGCTCGGTCGCCGTCAACGAGCCGGTGGACGAACAGCAGCTGCGCGAAAACATCGAGGTGCTCACGTTCATGCTGCAGGGCGACGACGGGTTGCAGTTCGTGGAGATCGACCTGGAGGTCGCGCCGTCGTTGCTCGGGCCCGGCGTCGATGCGATCTACAACGTCATCGAAGGCGACTCGGTGCGTATCGCTTTGGTCCAGTTCGAGGGCAACACGGTGTTCAGCGACCAGGAGCTCCGCTGGGCGATGAAGCGCACTGCCGAGCATCACTTCATGTCGTTTCTGAGCAAGAGCGATCGCTATTCGCGCGCCGGCTTCGAGTTCGACATGGTGGAGCTCTCAAAGCTGTATCACCGGCAAGGCTACCTGGAGTTCGATGTCGACGATCCACGGATCGAGGTGTTCAATGAGAACCGCTCGCTGTGGTACGACGACCGGCAACGACTCGCGATCACGATTCCGATCTACGAAGGGACGCAGTATCGCATCGGCAAAATAAGCTTCGAAGGCAACAGCGCCTTCAGCGATGAGGTCCTCGCTGAGGAGGTTGGTCTGCGTGGTGGCGAGATCCTCAACATCGAGGAGGTACAGGCCGCGAATCAGGCAGTGTCCGACAAGTACACCAACGCCGGCTACCTGCAGGTCGCCGTGGCGCCGATTCCCTACCAGGACCCGTCGACAGGCTTGGCCGACCTTACCTACCAAGTACAGGAGAACTCGATTTACCGAGTAAACCGCATCGAGTTCTCCGGCAACACAAACACGCGCGACTTCGTGCTGCGGCGCAATCTCAACCTGTACGAGCTGGCGCGCTGGGACCAGCGCCGTTTCGACACGAGCGTCGAGCGCCTCTGGCGCCTGGGCTATTTTCAAAACGTAGAGCACGAACTGGCCACGGCCGCGCCCGGGGAGAGCATCGATCCGGCAGTACCGGCTGATCCGCAGTTCGGATCCGTCGACGTCGACATGAAGGTGTCGGAGATCGGTCGCAATCAGATCTCGTTCGGCGGCGGTTTGTCGGCCCTCGAGGGCGGTTTCGTCCAGTTCGGCTACTCGACCCGCAACCTATTCGGCTACGGGCAGACGCTGTCGCTGTTCGGGCAGGTCGGCAAGCTGCGGCAGAACGTACGCCTTTCCTTCTCGGATCCGTACTTCCTCGGAAAGCGCGTCCGATTCGGTGCCGATGTGTTCCGTGATGCCATCGACTTTCCGGACTTCCAGCGCTCGGGCACCGGCGGCGCAGTTCGTCTCGGAACGCCGCTGAACCTCGATGAGACGCTCGCCGCATTCCTGGAGTACAACTACGAGGTCATCGACATCGGCAACGTCAGCAGCGCCCTCGGGAGCATCTCGTCGCCGCTGTTCCAGGCGCTGTTCCTGACGTCGGGAAAGCGCATCACCAGCTCGGTACGACCGTTCGTGTTCTATACGAACCTGGACAACCCGTTCCTGGCGTCGCGCGGTAGCCGTACGAGTGCTTCGTTCGAATACGCTGGCGGACCTTTCGGCGGCACCCTCGACTTCTGGCGTGCCAGCCTCCGCACGACCTGGTACATCCCTACCATTACCCGGCCCGGGTTCATCCGCACGCCGAAACAGATCCTCGTCATCAACGTGAGGGCAGATTACGCCAGGCCCCTTGGCGAGCTGGAGGAGCTGCCCATTTTCGAACGGTTCTTCCTCGGCGGCGGCAACTCGGTGCGCGGCACTCGACTCAGATCCATTGGCCCGCTGGATGAGCGCGGCAACATTCTCGGCGGTGTCAAGGGGCTGCAATACAATCTGGAGTACATCTTCGCACTGACTCCGGCGCTGCGCGTGAAGGGCTTCCACGACGCCGGCCAGGCCTGGCTGTCCGAAGACAAGTTCAGCATCCAGGACATGCGCCGTACGGCTGGCCTCGAGTTCGAGGTGTTCGCGCCCGTGTTCAACGTGCCGATGCGTTTCTTCTGGGCCTATAACTTCGAGCCTCTGGAGATCTTCGGAGAGAAGAAATCGACGTTCGAGTTTGCTATTGGCTCGACGTTCTAGGTCGGGCGTTGGCCTACGGCTGACAGCGGTCGCAGATCTCGTCGGAGGGACGCTGGAGGGTGATCCCGAACGCGTGGTCACCGGAGTGGCGGAGCTCGGGCTGGCGACGGAACATGAACTGGCGTTCGTCGCCGATGCCAGACACGCTGCGGCGCTCGAGACAACGTCGGCAGCGGTCGTACTCGTAACGCCAGACCTGGAAGTAGGGCAGTCCACACCAGGTAAGCACCCGACGTTGATACGAGTCGAGGATCCCTACCGCGCAGTAGCCCTCGTACTCGATGCTCTGTACCCGCTACGGCCGGCGGACGCCGGAATCCATCCGACTGCCGTCATCGATCCCGCCGCAGACCTGGCGACCGACGTTGCCGTGGGCGCCCATGTGGAGATCGGTGTCGATGCCGCGATCGGCGCTCGTACCGAGATCGGCCACGGCTGCACCATCGGTACCGGTGTGCAGATCGGGGTGGACTGTGTGCTCCATCCGAACGTGACGCTGTACGAGGGCACCCGAGTTGGCGACCGAGTAGTCCTTCACGCCAGCGTCGTGATCGGTGCCGACGGCTTCGGCTTCGCGCGCGAAGGGCTCGATCAGCGCAAGATCCCACAGGTCGGTGGCGTGGTGATCGAGGACGACGTGGATATCGGCGCGAGCTCCTGCGTCGATCGCGGCACGCTGCGTGATACACGCATCGGCGCGGCAACGAAAATCGACAACCTGGTGCAGATCGGCCACAATTGCGACATCGGTCGGCATTGCGCGATCAGCGGCCAGGCGGGCCTGTCCGGCAGCACGGTGCTGGAGGACGGGGTCATCGTCGGTGGCAACGTCGGGACTTCCGGGCACCAGGTGATCGGGGCAGGTTCGATGCTGGCGGCCAAGAGCGGCGTCCACGGCAACCTGCCCGCGGGTTCGATTGTCGGCGGCTATCCGCACATGGAGATCGGCTTGTGGCGACGCGTAGTCGGCGCCCTCGCCAAGCTGCCGGGCTTGCTACGGCGAGTTCGGCGACTCGAGAAAGCACTCGAGCAGCGCGCCGAGGAGTAGGAAGTGAGCGTCGACATCTCGGGCATCATGGCGGTTCTGCCGCACCGCTATCCCTTCCTGCTGGTCGATAGGATTGTTGAAGTAGATCCGGGTGAGCGGGTGGTCGGTATCAAGAACGTGACCATGAACGAGCCGTTCTTCCCAGGACATTTCCCGGACAACCCGGTCATGCCGGGCGTGCTGATCGTCGAGGCAATGGCGCAGACCGGCGCCGTAATGGTGCTCCGGGAGTGGGGCGAGGACGTCGCCGGGAAGTTCTTTTACCTCGCGGGCGTCGACAAGGTCCGCTTTCGTCGACCCGTGGTCCCCGGTGATCAGCTACGCATGGAGCTCACCGTCCTGTCGTTGCGGCGGCGTTCCTGCAAGATGGCGGGCCGCGCCACGGTGGACGGGAAGCTCGCTGCGGAGGCAATCCTGCTGTCGTTGATGGTGGATCCCGGAACCGGCGCGGCGCGATGAGCCCGCCGGTCGAGTGCCATCCGACGGCCGTGGTCCACGACGGGGCCGAGCTCGGCACCGGTGTCAAGGTCGGACCCTACGCGATCGTCAATCCGACGACGCGCATCGGCGATGGCTCGGAGATTGGAGCCTTCGCGGTGGTCCACGATCACACATCTTTGGGCGCCGAGACGCGCGTTTTCCCGCACGCGTCGGTCGGTTCAGAACCACAGGATCTCAAATTCGGTGGTGAGGTTTCCTTCCTCGAAGCCGGCGTGCGCAACACGTTCCGCGAGTTCGTGACCGCCAATCGGGGCACAGAGGGCGGTGGCGCAGTGACCCGGATCGGGTCCGACAACATGTTCATGGCCTACTCCCACATCGCCCATGATTGCCAGGTTGGCGATCACACCATCTTCGGAAATGCCGCCACGCTGGCAGGGCACGTTGAGGTTGGCGACCACGCTATTCTCAACGCCTTCTGCGGCATCCAACAGTTCGTTCGGATCGGAGCTCACAGCTATCTGGCGGCGTACGCCGGAGTTACGAAGGATGTCGTTCCCTTCGCCCGAGCGCACGGCAACCACGTGCGCATCCTGGGATTGAACTCCATCGGCTTGCAACGGCGTGGCTTCGGCGACGCGGTGCGTCGCGATCTCAAGCGAGCCTTCCGCATACTGTTCCGCGAGAGGCTGAACACGACGCAGGCGCTGGAACGGATCGCCATAACGGGTCTCGAAGGTCCGGAGGTCGACCAGCTGGTGTCGTTCGTACAGAGCAGTGAGCTCGGAATCGCCAAGTAAGCCGCTGGCGCTGATCGCCGGCAGCACACAAATGCCCCTCCTGGTTGCGCAGGAGGCGCGGCAGGCCGGGAGGCGCGTTGTTGCGGCGGCGATTCACGGCATCACCGATCCAGCGCTCGAGTCGCATGTCGACGCCATCGTATGGCTCCGCTGGGGGGACCTACCCGCCTTCGTCGCCACCCTCGACGCTTGGCGCCAAGATGGCGTTGACGAGGCCATCATGGCAGGCAAGGTCGAACAGCAGCGCATGTACCAGCGCGACGCGGAGGGAGGAATCGAGTCCATTCTGGCCGATCTCCCAAGCGCCCATACGGATCAGTTGCTCGGGGCCGTCGCCAACGTGCTGGAGTCCGCCGGGATCCGATTGCTCGAGTCAACGCGCTATCTACGCTCGTTGATGCCAACGTCGGGTTGGACTGCCGGCCGCCAGCCAACGGCGAGCGAGGAAGGAGATATCGAGCACGGTTGGCGTATCGCCAAGGCGTTGGGTGCTCACGATATCGGCCAAACTGTGGTGGTAAAGGAGCGCGCCGTCGTTGCGGTGGAGGGCATGGAGGGCACCGACGCTTGCATTCGTCGGGCCGGCGAACTCGGCGGCGCAGGCACAGTGGTCGTGAAGGTTGCCAAACCCGATCAAGACCTGCGATTCGACGTTCCCGTCATCGGTGTTCGCACCCTGGAGGCCATGCACGTGGCGGCGGCCTCAGTGCTGGCGGTCGAAGCAGACATGACCGTCCTGTTCGACCGTCCTCGTGTCGAGGAGCTTGCGATGAAACTCAACATTGCACTCATCGCAAGGGCTGACGATGCCTGAGCGTGTTCGTGTTGGCGTCGTCGGGGTAGGCTCGATAGGCCGTCACCACGCGCGCATCTACGCCGCGTGCGAGGCGGCGGACTTGATCGGAGTCCACGATCTCGACGCTGCCCGCTGCGCCGAAGTCGCCCGAGGTACCGGGTGCACGGCGTTCAACAACCTCAGCGCACTCCTCGACGCGGTGAGTGCAATCAGCATCGCGGTACCGACACTCGCGCACCAGGAGGTGGGCCTGCGGTGCCTTGAAGCGGGCTGCGACATATTGATGGAGAAGCCGATCGCCGGCAGCATCGAGGAGGCGGACCAGCTCATTGTGGCGGCGACCGCCGCCGACCGGCTGCTGCAGGTAGGGCACGTCGAACGCTACAACCCCGCTGTGGAGGCGTTGCTGAGCCGGGTCAAGCAGCCGGGCTTCGTAGAGATTCACCGGCTCGGATCGTTCGCACCTCGAAGCCTCGAAGTCGACGTCGTGGTCGACCTGATGATCCACGATATCGACATCGTGCACGCGATGGTCCAGGGAAACGTTGAGGAGGTCAGGGCCGTCGGGGTTCCCGTACTATCCGATGAGATCGACATCGCCAACGCGCGCCTGCAGCTCAGCGACGGGTGCATCGTAAACATGACGGCTAGTCGGGTGAGCTTGAACCGCGTTCGAAAGCTGCGGACCTTCGAACCTTCCAGGTATTTCTCGGTGGATTTCTCGGCCCAGGAAGTGGCGCAGTATCGACTGGGGAGGGACGGCGGTCGGCCGAGTATCGAAGCAGTCCCGGTGGCCGTGGACCGCGCTGAGCCACTGGTTCGCCAGCTCGACGGTTTTCTCCGCTCGTCGTTGTCGCGCCAGCCCCCGCGCGTCGACGGCCTATCGGGTAAACGGGCGCTGGCGACCGCGCTTCGTATACGTGATGCGATGGCTCGGGGGCCGGGAACGACCGGAATCGAGACCACTGGGTAGCCCTGCGGTCGAGCCGGAAGTTCGTCGTGAATGCGGCCGCTGCAGCCTCGTTCTAGAGCCATCAGCTGACCTGGAGGACCATGATAAACTCGCGCCTCCTCAGCGCCTTCTCGACGGCCCAACGAGATGAAATACCCATACAACGCAAGCTCTCGACCGACAGTCGGCGTCGAGGAGGAGTACCAGATCTGCGACCCAAATACCGGCAATCTGGTACCTCGGGTCAACGAGCTCATGGCTCACGCAGATGAGGATACGGCGCGCTTCCTGGCCTACGACCTCATCCAGGGGCTCATCGAGGCGGTTACCGACATTGCCGAGACGGTCGACGAGGCGGTCGCCGACCTTGCAGCAAAACGCCGGAAGGTGTTGAGCTACGCCGAGGCCGAGGATTGCACTCTGGGGATCACCGGCACGCATCCGTACGCCGACCCTCGCAACACCGAGTTCGTCGACACGCAGTCCTACCGCTGGGTGCGCAATCAACTGCGCTACATCGCCGGACGAAATCTGTCGTTCGGCCTCCATGTGCACGTCGGTGTTGACGATGCAGAGCGAGCCATCTACGTGGCCAATCGACTGCGCCGATGGATAGGGCCCTTGATCGCCGTGGCTGCAAATTCCCCGTTTCTCGACGGCGTTGACACCGGCTGGGATTCGGCACGCTCGGTCGCCTTCGGCAGCTTCCCGCGGTCGGGTGTGCCACCGTATTTGAGGAGCTGGACGCACTATGAGCAGGTGATGGCCGGGCTGCAGTCGGCCGACAGCATCGAAAAGCCGCGCCACGTGTGGTGGAACGTGCGTGCCCATCCGACCTTCGGCACGGTGGAGGTCCGCGCCTGTGACGTGCAAATGTCCTTGCGACGCACGGCGGCGATCGCAGCGCTGTGTCAGGCGCTCGTGGTGGAGTACGGCGCGCGGCATCGCGCCGGGGAGGAGGCGCCGGCGCAGGATCACGCGTTTCTGGACGACGGCCGGTTCAAAGGCATGCGCTTCGGCCTCGACGCCACGGTCATCGACGCGGAGACGCACGACGTCGTACCGATGCGTGAGATGGCTCGCCTCATGGTGACCTATGCTGGCGAAACGAGCGCGTCCCTCGGAACGGAGTCTCACCTGGCCATGCTTTCGGAGATCATCGAGGAAGGCAACGGGGCGACCTACCAGCGCGGTATTGCCGCCGAGCTCGGAGGCGATCTGGTCGCCGTGCAGCGCCGTCTCCTGCGGGAGGCTCGAGACCTGGTCCTAGAACCCGACGTCGCGCTCTGAATCGGGTCGGGTAGCGCCGTGCTAGAGATTCATATTCTCGGCTCCGGGGATGCGCGGTCCGGGAGCCGGCGGGACACCAGTGCACTTGCCGTCCAGGCAGGTGATGTATGGACCCTGGTGGACTGCCCGGGGTCCGTGGTGCACAAGCTGGCCCGGCTCGGCACCGATCTCATGCAACTGCATCGCCTCGTCGTGACGCACAATCACGTCGATCATGTCTACGGCTTTGCACATCTGGCCCACGCGCTGACGCTGGCTTCAGAGCGACCGCCGCTGAGCGTATGCGCGCCCGAGGAGACGCTACGTACGCTCACGGCCATGCTTCGGATCCACGGCCTGGACGTCGCTTGTGCCGATCGGATCGATCTGCGTCACGTCGCCATGGAGGCAGATTCGGCGATCGATGCTTCTTCCTCCTGTCGCATTGTAGCGACGCCGGCGGAACATGGCCGCGAAACGATCGCCGTGCGTTTCGAGCACCGAGGGCGGGCGTTCGTCTATGCTTCCGATACCGGTCCCTGCACCGCGGTGGCCGCGCTGAGCGCCGACGCCGATCTGCTCATCCATGACTGTGCCGGGCTGCATCGGGATGTCGATGCCTTTGCCGGGCAGCATTCGAGTGCCCGGCAGGCGGGTGAGATCGCCGCCGCGGCTGGGGTCGCAGAGCTTCGGCTGATCCACCTCGGTGAATCACCCCGGCATACGGACGCCGATCTGGTGCGTGAAGCGCGTGAGCACTTCACAGGGACCGTGGCTACGACCGTCGATGGCGACACCTACAAGCTGTTGTAGGGGTCGCCGGCGCAGGAGTGACCCGCCATGTTCGGCGGGGTCCCGTCGTCAGCCGGTACGGTACCCTCTGGGATTACCGCAGTCCGGGAAGTCGATGACGAGCTTCGCGCAGTCTGTAGTCCGCGCATCCGCGTGGATCGAGCGGCACCGGGGGGGCCCCGCATGAGCCGCTGGACATCGAGCGCACCGCTGCGTGCGGATCTCGCCGGGGGGACACTCGACCTGTGGCCCTTGTACCTGCTGCACGCGCGCGCCTCGACCGTCAACATCGCCCTGACGTTGCGCGCGCGGGCCGTTTATGAGCCCGGCGGGTCACGCTGGAATCTGCGCGCCGGCGATCAAGGCACACGTCGAGATCTGGCCGCGTCCGCCCTCGAGGAGGCCACCAACAGGGGGCGCGACGGTGACCCGTTCGCCCTTGTCCTGCGCGTCCTGGCTCATACTGGCCTGCGACGGCCCGGGCGGCTCACCACGACCGTCGATGGCCCTTCCGGCGGCGGCATCGGAGGATCTTCGGCCCTCCTGGTGGCTCTCCTCGGTCTTGCCTATCGCGCCGCGGGCCACCCGCTTCGGCGTCGGACACTCGCAGACCTGGCGCGCGACCTGGAGGCGCAGGTGCTGGGATTCCCGACGGGCGTGCAAGATTACTATCCGGCGATCTACGGGGGGGCGCTCCAACTACACTACCGGCCGGGAGAAACGCGGATGGAGCGACTTCCCGTCGACTTCGATGCGCTCGAGCAACGACTGATGCTGGTGTACAGCGGTGATCCGCATACCTCGGCGCCGTCGAACTGGCGCCTTTTCCGCAGCCGCATCGAGGGGGATGCGGCTGCGCGCGATGGTTTCGAGGCGATCGCCAGAGCCGCCGGCGCCGCCGGTGAAGCCCTTCGCGATGGAGACTGGGCGGCCCTCGGGAGAGCCATGAACGCCGACTGGGCGGCGCGGAAGAGCATCGACGCGAAGCTGGCGCCGGCGGGCTTGCAACGTCTCGAACGGGTTGGCCTGGAGGCCGGTGCCAACGCGGCCAAAGGCTGTGGTGCCGCGTCCGGTGGCTGCATGTTGTTCCTGTTCCGGGATCCCGCCGCTCGCGAGCCCGTGACTGCCGCCGTCGAGGCAGTTGCGGGCAAGGTTCTGCCGGTGCGGATCGCCCGCGGCGGCCTTCGCGTCTCGCGTCTCGACTAGTGGCCTTCAACAGATGATCGCCCGACGGATCCGGGGGTTGGTCGCACACCGTCGGCGATGGTGCCGTGCTTGATTGGGCGGTGCTACCCGTGGCCGGCCACGGCACGCGCCTTCAGCCAGCGGCCACAGTCATCCCGAAGGCGCTGCTGCCGGTAGGCAGATGGCCGATGCTGCACTGGGCGCTCGACGAGGCCATGCGCGCCCAGATTCGCGGCATCGTCCTGGTTGTGGGCCCCGACCAGCAGCTTGTGCGTCAGTATCTGGACGCCGCTGTCCTCGCCGGTCGAGCCGGCGAGAACACCGACCTGGGTCAACTCGGTCGCCAGCTGAGTGATTGTGACATCCGCTGGATCGAACAGGACGAGCCCCGCGGCATCGGGGACGCCCTCGTGCGCTGCCAGGCTGTGACCGGCGATGCAGTTTTCGCGGTGTTGTTGCCGGACAACTGGTTCGACGCCCCCATGCCGGCGATCGAGCAGGTGGCTCGAGCCTACGTCAGGACAGGGCTGTGCAGCCTCGGCCTGACCGAGGTCGTCCCCGCAGAACACTCCCTGTTCGGCAATGTCGGAGGCGTTCGTCTGAAGCCGCTCGAAGGCGATTGCTTTCAGGTGTTGGCGCTGCAGAACAAGCTGCCCGGAGCGTTTGCGCCGGCGGGTGGGGCGACACTCCGCGGCTGCGCCCGCTATGTCGTCGATGAGCGCTTCTACGAGGCCTTGCGGGCTACGGGGCCGCCGGCGCGGGGGGAGTGGGACGACGTGCCGGCGTTTCAACACCTGATCGGCCATGCCGGGCTTGCAGCCGCACGTATCGACGGTCGCCACTACGACGTCGGGCACCTGGCCGGCTATCTCGCTGCCGCGACGTACCTTGGCCGGCTGGCAGCGGATACGGATCGGTAGTGGCGCAGTAGACCGACGACCACGCCACGGACACGTGCTTGCGCCTCCGGCACGTAGAGCGGCTCGCCGCCGCCGTGACTCGGTTCGAGCCGTACATGACCGGATTCGCGGAAGAACCTGCCGACGGCAGTAAGCTGATCACCGAGCACCAGGACCACCGTATCGCCATCTGCAGCGATGCTGCGATCTTCGATCACGAGAAGATCGCCGTGGAGCAGGAGCTCGTCCGCCAACGAGTTGCCGTCGACTCGGAGGGCATACAAGGGTCCGCCGGCCGCAAACGAGGACGGCAGGCTGATGCTCTCGGCCGGACGGATTGCCTCGAGCGGGCGACCTCCGGCGATCTGTCCCAGCAGCGGAACTTCGACGCCGCGCGACGAACTGGCCTCAACGAGCTCGATTCCCCGGCCCTGATGCTTCGCCTTACGGACGTACCCTTTCTGCACCAGCTGCTGGACGTGCTTGTACACCGTAGCCGGGGACGAAAGACCGAAGTGCGCGCCGATCTCCTCCAGCGTCGGAGCGTAGCCCTCGGCTTTCAGGTAGTCGCTGATGTAGTCGAGGATCTCCTTCTGGCGCTTGGTCAGGTACATGGTGCTCGGAGTCCTAGCGAAGGACGGAACGACGCGACTGACGGTTCGACAAGGGCGACGAAATGTCAAGGCAACGCTGGTACTCTGGCCTCATGGTGCACATGTGTCTGGACATGGGTACGCGGCGCATCGGCGTGGCGGTCTCGGATCCCACTGCGCTGCTGGCGCGACCACTGGTAACGCTGCCGGGGGGTGAGGCGTCCGAAGCTCTGGCAGCGCGACTGCGGCCTCTCATCGAGGATACCGATGCTCGGCGGTTGGTGATCGGCTTGCCGAAGCGGCTCAACGGTGCCCGCGGCCCCGAGGCCGTTGCGGTCGAGACCGTCGCGGCCGAGCTTCGCGACTTGCTGGATGTGCCCGTGAGCCTTTGGGACGAGCGTCTCTCGACCGTCGAAGCCAACCGACGCCTGACGGAATCAGGGGTGCGCCCGAAACGCCGCAAGCAAGTCGTGGATCAGCTAGCAGCAGCCCTCATTCTGCAGAGCTTCCTGGATTCCCTCGATTCCGATCCAGCGTCTCTACGCTCGTGAAGCGCCTCCTGGCGCTGGCGGCGGCGGTAGCTGTGCTGACGGTAGCGGCCGCCGGGACGGTGCTGGTGCTGCAGCGCCGTGTGCAGGCGACGTTTCAGGGGTACGACGGCGAGCACGTGGATGTCGTCGTGCGACCCGGAATGGCAGCGCGCCAGGTCGCAGATCTGCTGGAGACTGCGGGGGTCGTCGAATCGGCCGCCCTGCTGACGGGTTGGTTGTGGTGGACGGAACGCAGCGGCGAGGTGCAGGTCGGCGAATACCGTTTCAGCGGGCCGACCTCGTTGGCGCAGGTTGCCGAGGTTGTCACCACCGGTAGGGTACGCCTCTATCCGTTGACGATCACCGAGGGAGCCACCCGCTGGCAGGTGGCTGAGGCGATTGCAACCGCAGGTTTCGGTTCCTATGAGGATGCCCTGGCAGCCACCGGCCGCATCGACCTGATTGGAGACCTCGATCCGGCGGCGGACTCGCTCGAAGGCTACTTGTTCCCCGAGACCTATCTGGCACTGCGGGACGACGACGCCGAGCGCTTGATCGCCCGCATGGTCGACGCGTTTCGCGACGCCTGGACGCCAGCGTTCAACCGTCGTGCTACCGAGCTGGAGATGAACCTGCGCGAGGTAGTGACCCTCGGGTCACTCATCGAAGCCGAGACGCGGGCCGCAGACGAGCGCCGGTTGGTCTCCGGCGTTTTTCACAACCGGCTGAGTCACGGCATGCTGCTACAAACGGATCCCACGGTAATCTACGCGCGCAACTTGGCGGGGCGCGAAGGCCGCACCATCTACCAGTCGGACCTGCGTCGAGATTCTCCGTACAATACATACGTCTATCCGGGTTTGCCGGTAGGCCCGATCGGTAGTCCGCGGCAGGCGAGTCTCGAAGCCGCTTTGTACCCGGCCGATGTGGACTTCTTGTACTTCGTTGCGCGCAATGACGGCACCCATGCGTTCTCGCGCACGCTGGCCGAGCACAACGCGCTTGTCAATCGTTACCAGAGGTGAGGCATGAGCCAGTCCAGGCCTACGGGTTCGCTGCGAAGTGATGCGGCGGCGGGGCTGCGCTTTGCGGTCGTGGTCAGCAGGTTCAACGAGACGCTCACCGAACGCCTCTGCCAGGGTGCGCTCCATACCTTGGCGGATTATGGAGCGGCCGAGGGCGACATCGCGACTGCATGGGTACCGGGTGCTTTCGAGCTACCGATGGCGGCGGCGCACCTGGCTTCGACGGGTCGGTTCGACGCCATCGTTTGCCTGGGCGTGCTCATCCGCGGTGAGACGACCCACTACGAAGTCCTGGCCCATGCGACCGCCAGCGGCTTGCAGGACGTGGCTCGGCACAGCGGCCTGCCGGTCACCTTCGGCGTACTGACCTGCGACACTGCGGCGCAGGCGGAGGCGCGGGCTGGCGGTGAACACGGCAACAAGGGCATCGACGCGGCGCTCGCGGCGATCGAGATGGCGGTGTTGTTCGCCGCAGGGTCGGGCCCGTAGGCGATGGGATACAGACACCGAGCGCGCGAGCGCGCCCTGCAATGTCTCTACCAATGGGAAAGCACCGGTGCCGAGCTCGACGGACTTCTCGACCGGTTCTGGCGAACGCAACCCGCACCCCGGCAAGTGCGAGATTTCACCGAGACCCTGGTGAGGGGCACCGTGGATGCCGTCGAACGCATCGATCCGCTGATCTCGCGACAGGCTGAGAACTGGCGCCTGGATCGCATGGGATGCGTCGATCGCGCCATCCTCCGATTGGGGGTTTACGAGCTTCTCGCCCAGCCCGACACTCCGGCGGCGGTAGTCATCGACGAGGCCATCGAGTTGGCGAAGCGCTATAGCGGCGAACAGGCGGGGACGTTCGTCAACGGGGTGCTCGATGGCATACATCTGCGATTGCGGGACAGGATGTCCGAACACAGTCTGGCAGCCGCGGCATGTTCCGACCGCAGCAACGCGCGCAGCAAATGAGCCCCTACCCGCATCAAGAGATCGAGCACAAGTGGCGATCGCGCTGGGAAGCTGAGGGCCTCTATCGTGCGACGGTCGATTGGCAGAAGCCGAAGCACTACGCCCTCACCATGCTGCCGTACCCGAGTGGCGATCTGCACATCGGTCACTGGTACGCGATGGTGCCGTCCGACGCCCGCGCTCGGTACATGCGCATGCGAGGCTACAACGTCATGTTCCCGATGGGCTTCGATGCCTTCGGCCTCCCGGCGGAGAACGCGGCGATTCAGCGCGGGGTCCACCCGTGGAAGTGGACCTACGCCAACATCGAGAACATGCGGCGCCAGATTCGCAGCATGGGAGCGATGTTCGACTGGGAGCGCGAGGCGGTCAGCTGCACGCCGGAGTTCTATCGCTGGACCGAGTGGTTCTTCAAGAAGCTCTATGACAACGGATTGGCCTACCGCGCCGAAGCGCGTGTTAACTGGTCTGAAAGCCTGCAAACGGTGCTTGCCAACGAACAGGTAATCGACGGCAAGGATGAGCGCACCGGCCAACCGGTGATTCAGAAGCTGATGTCGCAGTGGTTCCTGCGAATCCTCGACTACGCAGATGAGTTGCTCGACTTCGGGCAGCTGGATTGGCCGGACGCGGTGATCAAGGCGCAGACGAACTGGATCGGTCGCAGCGTCGGTGCCCGCGTCACGTTCAGAACGGAGCAGGACGAACCGATCGAGGTCTTCACCACGCGGCCGGACACGTTGTGGGGCGCCACGTTCATGGTGCTGGCGCCCGAGCATCCACTGGTCGCCGAGATCACCACTGACCAACAGCGGCGCGATGTTGCCGAATACGTGATCGCTGCGGGGCGCGCTACCGAGATCGAGCGCAGCTCCGAGGGTCGCGAGAAGACCGGAGTGTTCACCGGCGGCCATGCGCTGAATCCGGTCAATGACGAGCGTATCCCGATCTGGATCGCCGACTACGTCATGCTCGGCTATGGGACCGGCGCGATCATGGCGGTGCCGGCGCACGATCAACGCGACTTAGAGTTCGCTCGCAAATTCGACATTGAGGTACGGCCGGTCATCTGTCCGACTGGGGGTGAGCTCGACGGGACGTCGATGCCGGAGGCCTACGTGGGTCCGGGTGTGATGACGAGCAGTGGCCCGATCGACGGTGTGGCGTGCAACGATGCCAAGGGGCTCGAGAATCCAAGCATCGCCGCCACTATCAAGTGGCTGAACGAGCACGGCGCCGGCAACCAGTCGGTGAACTACAGGATACGGGACTGGCTGATCTCGCGGCAGCGTTATTGGGGGGCACCGATTCCCGCCATCAGGACATCGGCCGGGAGCTACGAATCCGTGTCGGAGGACGATCTTCCGGTGCTCCTGCCGGAAGATGTGGAGTTCATGCCGACGGGGCAGAGCCCGCTCAAGCAACACCAAGGCTTCCTGACGGCGCGCGATGCGACCGGAGCCGCAGCCGAGCGCGAAACCGACACGATGGACACCTTCGTGTGTTCCTCCTGGTACCAGTATCGGTATCTCAGTCCCGACTACGAGGATGGTCCGTTCGATCCACAGGAAGCCGCCTACTGGCTTCCTGTGGACGTCTACACTGGTGGGGCAGAGCACGCCACGCTACACCTGCTTTACACACGCTTCTTCACCAAGGCTATGCGCGACCTTGGGCTGTTCGATCGTACTGCAGAGATCATGCGGAGCCACGAGCGCAACCCCGACGCGCTGTTCAACGAGCCGATGCTTCGATTGCGCAACCAGGGACAGGTGCTCGGAGAGGAGCGTCCGGGTGACACGATCGCCGCGATCGGCGAATGGGACGGAAACGTTCTGCGGGCCTCACGAGTACGCGTGCTGCGGGAGGGTGAGGACGGTAGCGATGGCGAGATCGTCGGGGAGATCCTGAGGCGCACCGAGAACATCTTGACGGTGGCCGGCGCGGGTGCGACTCACTCTACCGTCGAGGTCTCCGACGATGCCGAGATCGATATTCCGCTTATAGACGGCACCAACAGCGTCAACCAGCTGCACCATCATCTTGAAGTCGAGCGCATGTCGAAGAGTAAGGGCAATGTAGTCAACCCGGACGAGTGGGTGGTTCGTTACGGTTCAGACTCGCTGCGCGCCTATCTCATGTTCGGCTTCGATTGGAACAAGGGCGGTCCATGGGACAGCAGTCGTATCCAGGGCGTAGTGCGGTGGATCAACGACGTGTGGGACGTCGCCGTACAGGGGCCACCACAGACCGAAGGCACCACCGCGCGTGAGCTCGAGCTCGAGCGGCGCCTACATCAGACTGTCGAGCGCGTGCAGGTGGGCCTCGAGAACTTCACTTTCAACACGGCGATCGCAGCCCTGATGGCGTTTCGAAACGACCTGCGCGCCGCCCTCCGCGAGGAGAGCATCGGTGCCGCTGCCTGGACCTCGGCGCTGAACACGACGGTGCGCCTGATGGCGCCGTTCACACCGCATGTGGCGGAAGAGCTGTGGGAGCGGCTGGGGCAAGAGTACAGCGTTCACCAGCAGGAGTGGCCGATATTCGATGCGTCCAAGGCGGCCGAGGAAACCGTATCCCTGGTCGTTCTGGTGAATGGTAAAGTCCGAGACCATGTGGAGGTACCGGCCGGGCTGGGGGAGGAAGACGCCAAGCGTCTCGGGCTTGCCACGGAGGGGGCTCAGCGATACCTCGACGGCAACCGCGAGCCGCAGCGAGTCATTTTCATCGCAGCGCGGAAGGGCCAGGAGCCCAAGGTCAACATCGTCCTCTAGCGGGGTCTGGGAGATGACGTCACGACGGCATCGGGATGGCGCAGGGCGGCCGGATACTGGCCCGAGTTGGCTTGCCAGCACCGCGCTGGTGGTCGCACTGGCGTCGTGTGCATCTTGCGGTTACACCCTCGTCGGTCAGGGCGCGTTTCTGCCCGACTACATTCGGGTGGTCGCAATACCGACGTTCGCCAACCTGACCCCGCGCTTCGAGCTCGAGGTTCGCGTCACCGACGCCGTGACCAGGGAGTTCGTTTCACGCGGTAACTACCGAGTGGTCGGCAATCAGACGGGCGCCGATGGCGTCTTGCAGGGCGAGATCCAGGCCTTTGAAGTGCGTCCGATCGGGCTCAACCCGCGTGACCGGGCCGATACCTGGCAGGTGACGATTCGCGCCCGGGTGACGTTCACCGATCTGGTCTCGAACGAGGTTCTGTTCACCAATAGTGCCTTCCAGTACCAGGAGCAGTTCGAGTTCCCGCCATCCTCGGAGGGGCAGGTCGACATCGAGGTCTCGTCGATCGACGAGATCTCGGTGGAGTTCGCTCGCGCCGTGGTGTCGAGCATTCTCGAGGGCTTCTGAAGGCGGTTCCTGGGTGGCCAAGCGCACAGCGACGACCATCCCGGAAGTTCGTCGGTCCCTGAACGAGGATCGCATCGTCCCCGTCTACCTGGTTCTGGGCGAGGAGGACGCGCTCCGCCGTCGCGTCTCGGAGGCGTTTACCGAGACCTTCGAGCGGCGCGATGACGGTCCCGGGGTGATCGAGAGGATCGACGGGTCGACCGCTTCGCTCTCTGATGTCCTCGACGCGGCGCGCTCCCTGTCGCTGTTCGCAATTGCGGCGCAGGGGCCGGCTCGGCTCGTCTGGGTATCGCGCTTCGAACGACTAGACCTCGACGAGATCAATGACCTCGCCGACTACTTGAGCACACCGGTGACCGCCACTTGCCTCGTGCTGGAAGCCTCGAAGCTGGACAAACGCAAGCTGGTGTACAAGACGGTGGCAGCGGCGGCCACGGTTGTGGACTGTGAGCCGCCGCGTCGGGAGGGTGACGTACGGCGTTGGCTCGAGGGCAGTGCGCGGGCGAGCGGGCACGAGATCGATGCTGACGCACTCGAGTACATGATCAATATGGCCGGCACGAGCATCACGGCGCTCGAGCAAGAGTTGGAGAAGGTGATGCTCTACGTTGGCCACGGCGGGCGGATCCGCGCCGAGGATCTCGAGGGACTACTCGGCCGCAGCCGCGAGCATTCCGTGTTCGAACTCACCGACGCCCTGGTTCGCGCTGATGCGGCCACCGCGCTGCGATTGCTCAACATGCTTTTGGATGACGGTGAGGAGCCGGTCCGGGTGCTGGCGATGATCGCCTGGATTACTCGGCAGCTAGTGATCGCTCACGACGTCGCAGCTTCGGGCCGGTCGCGGCGCGAAAGCATGGAGGCCATCGGTGGGCGCTGGCAACAGCGCGGCGCCGTGCTGGACCGGGCTCGCCGAGCGCGCCGCAGTGGATTGGCGGCGGCGATCTCCACGTGCGCCGACACCGACCTGTTCATCAAGCGGCTGCGCGACGTGCGATCAGGCGCCGATCGACTGAGACCCGCCCGCGGCAAGCTGGAGTCCCTTTGCCGTCAGATCTGTGCCGCTTAGGCGCGCCGGCGGGCTCGCCTGGCACCGAAGGCGCGAACTACGTGCTGACGGCGCGGACCCGCCGCGCCAAACGCGACTTCTTCCGCGCTGCGAGGTTGCGATGAATGACGCCTCGCTGGGCGTTGCGATCGAGCAGGGCTTGCGCTTCGGTCCAGCTCTTGCGGACGCGTTCGAGATCGCCCGCTTCGATCGCCTCGTCGAGCAGGCGCAGCGCCGAGCGCAGCCGTGAACGACGTGCCCGGTTGCGACCCCGCCGGACTTCGTTCTGGCGCATGCGCTTCTTGGCAGATGCGATGGTCGGCATTTTCGAAAAGCTCCTTGATCGACCGCGTAGGACATGAAGGTTAGGACGCCCGAAGCCGAGGGTCAAACACCCTCCGGGGCCGCGGAACGGGGCGATCTACTGCGCTCGGCAGGCGCCGTTGGCGCCTTGACGTTGGTCTCACGGGTATTCGGTCTGCTACGCACGGCGGTGCTGACGGCATTGCTGGGGACCGGTAGCGCCGCGGACGCCTGGGCGATCGCCTTCATGCTGCCGAACTCGCTCCGACGACTTGTCGGCGAGGGCAACATCTCGGCGGCATTCGTGCCCGTCTTCACTCGCCTGGCCCGTGAGCGCGACGAGGCCAAGACGTGGGAGCTGGCACAGCGCTTCCATACAGCGGTGGCGATCGCCGCCTTGCTTCTTTCCCTGAGCGGTGTTCTCGCCGCTCCGATGCTGGTGCATGGGTTCGCTTCCGGCTTCGCGGATGTGGCCGGCAAGATCGAGTTGACCGTCCGGTTGACACGCTTCGTCTTCGGATATCTCTTCTTCATCTCGATGGCGGCCGTGCTGGTGGCAGTGCTCAACGCACGCGACCGCTTCGCGGCTGCCGCCTTTGCCCCGGTGTTACTCAACGTCAGTATCGTCGGCGCCGGCCTGGCCGCTTGGTGGTCCGGTGTCGTCGACCCCGAGCAGGCGGTTTGGGTGATCGCCGCCGCCGCCGTGCTGGGCGGGGCGGCGCAGTACGCGTTCTTGATTCCCTACGCCCGGCGGCTGGGCATGCGAGTGTGGCCGCGTCGGCCAAGCACGGACCCGGCGCTGCGTCAGATCGGTCGTCTGATGGTCCCCGGGCTGTTCGGCGTGGGGATCATCCAGGTCAATATCATCGTCGGACGAACGCTGGCGAGTCAGCTCAGTGAGGGTGCGGTGGCATCGTTGGACTACGCCGCCCGCATCAACGAGCTGACCCTGGGTGTGTTCGCCATCTCCGTGGCGACGGTCGTACTACCCCTCATGTCGCGCCAGGGGGCTGCCGACGATCTCGCCGCGCTCCGCAACACATTGGTGTTCGCGCTGCGACAGATCAGCCTGGTTACCATCCCCGCAGCCGTAGGCATGATCCTGCTGCGACACGAGATTGTGAAGGTGCTGTACGAGCGCGGACAGTTTGATGGCGAGTCGACCATTCTTACCGGCGCGGCGCTCTGGGGCTATGCCGTCGGTCTGGTGTCCGTTGCAACGGTGCGCGTGGTGGCACCGGCGTTCTTCGCCCTGCGCGATACCGCCACTCCTGTTCGTGTCGCTGCAGTCGCCATGTTGGTCAACATCGGCGCCTGCCTCATCTTGCGGCCGTCGCTCGGCAACGCCGGCATCGCGCTGGCCAACTCGATAGCCGCGACGGTCAACTCGGCGCTCCTTCTGTTTCTGTTTCGTAGACGGATTGGCGTGTTGGGCGTCCGGACGCTTGCTCCTAGCCTGATGCGCCTACTGGTCTCGGCAGCGATCATGGGGTGGGTGGTGGAGGCACTTCGACGACTATGGTGGCCGCGCGCGGACGGCAGCGTACTCATCGAGGTGGCGATCCTGCTGGCCATTATTGGCGTGGGCGTTCTTACCTATCTGGCCGCTCTGGCGATCCTGCGCGCTCCGGAGATCTGGGAGCTGCCGTCGGTCACCCGCGGCGGGCTACCTGATACCCTCAATAAGGGGGAAGAGGCTTCCCGGGAGAAGTAAGTCGTGTTCCGGGCTGGGGGAGTAGGTCATGTTCCCGGCTGAGCGCTAGCCACCGGTGATCTCCGTCGTGCAGCGCGTCCGTTCTGCGCACGTCGAGGTCGATGCCCAGGAGGTGGGCCGCATTGGCCACGGCCTCCTGGCGCTCGTCGCAGCAGTCCAGGGCGACGGCGAACGGGATGTTGACTACCTGGCGCACCGGCTTGCCGGACTGCGCGTGTTCCCCGACGATCAGGGCCGCATGAACCTGGCACTAGAAGATGTTGCTGGCTCACTGCTGCTGGTATCTCAGTTCACGCTCGCCGCCGATACGCATAAGGGTCGCCGACCGTCGTTCGGTCAAGCACTTCCGCCCGAAGAAGCGGAGCCACTCATCGACGAGTTGGTACTGCGCCTCGAAGCGGGCGGCATCGGCGTCCAGACAGGTGTCTTCGGAGCTCGGATGCAGGTTCACCTAGTCAACGATGGACCGATAACCTTGGTGATCGACTCGCGACTGCCCCAAAGGGGCAAAGGGACACAGAAGGGCAGCGGCGATGTCTGAGCCCAGATCGTCTGGGCTCGGCGGCTGGGAGCTCGACTACCTCGAACGCCTTCGAGTCGAGCGTGGGCGGTCGCGGCGCACTGTCGACGCATACGCGTCCGATCTGATGCAGTTCGGCGACTGGTGCAGGAAGCAACGGATCGATGCGCTCGCCATCGACGTCAGCGCGTTGCGCAAGTGGCTACACGGCCTGGAGGCGGGGGGCATCGGGGCGCGCTCACGCGCCCGCAAGCTGTCCGCAGTGCGCGGCCTGTTTCGGCATCTGGTCGAGGCCGGGCGTATCGACAGCGACCCGAGTGAATTACTCCGGGCGCGTGAGCGGCGGCGCTCGTTGCCTCGGACACTCGACCCGGCGGAGATCGACCGTCTACTGGCACAGCCTCCGACGAAGACCGCGGCAGGGCTGCGTGACCGCGCCATGCTCGAGGTGGCGTATGGCTGCGGCCTACGCGTGTCGGAGCTCGTGGGGCTACGCGTCGTCGATTTGGATCTCGATGAGGGCGTGGTGCGCTGTCGGGGGAAGGGCGGTAAGGAGCGTCTGGTGCCGATCGGTGACGAGGCGGCGCACTGGTTGGCACGATATCTCGACGAAGCTCGTGAGCGATCCGCCGCAGATGCGATCTTCCTGACGCGTCGCGGCGGGCCGCTATCGCGACAGTGGTTCGCCAAGTTGCTGAAGCGCTACGCCGTACAGGCGGGAATCGCGTCGGAGCGCGTCAGCCCCCATGTGCTGCGTCACAGCTTCGCCACCCATTTGCTGGAGGCGGATGCCGACCTGCGAGCCGTTCAAGCGATGCTCGGGCATGCGCGAATCTCGACCACGGAGGTCTACACACACGTCAACCGGCGTCGCCTGCGGACCGTGTACGACCGGCACCATCCACGGGCCCGATGACCGCTGGGGATGGCTTGCTGGAGCGATTCGACGACGCGACGCGCGACTTGCTGAAGCTCTGTGGCCAATTTGCCGTCGAGCGCGACGAACAAGCGTACCTCGTAGGCGGACGGGTGCGCGACCTGCTGCTCGGCCGCGAATCGTACGACATCGACATCGTCGTGGTCGGTGATGGCATGGCTGTGGCGCAGGCGTTGTCGCGCCACGCGGCCGCCAAGTTGACTCGACACCACAGCTTCGGCACGGCCCGGGTCGACCTCGACGACGGCCGCTCGGTGGATTTCGCCAGCAGTCGACGAGAGAGCTACGAGCGCCCAGGCGACCTGCCCCAGGTGCATGGCGGCAGCCTGCTGGAGGATCTGGCGCGGCGTGATTTCTCGATCAACGCGCTGGCACTGTCGCTCAATCCCGACAGCGCCGGTGAGCTCATCGACGAGTTCGGGGGCGCGGCCGACCTCGATGCAGGCCTCGTACGCATCCTTCACCAAGCCTCGTTTGCTGATGACGCAACGCGAATGCTGCGGGCGGTCCGTTTTTCGCTCCGACTCGGCTACCGGCTAGAAGAGGGAACGGCCCGTGCGCTCCAGCTCGGCGTCCGTGGCGGTTATCTGGATTCGATCTCCGGCGATCGTCTCCGCCGCGAGCTGCGCAAGCTCTTCACGGAGGCGCCGGTGGAGGGCCCGATAGCACTCGACGAAGCCGGCCTCCTGAGCGCCGTTCTCGCCGGCCTGGAGGCGAGGCGCGAGGCGTTAGAACTGTTGTCCGAAGAGCTCGCACGAATGCCGGCAAACGACCCGGAAGAGCGGTGGTCGCTGGTTCTTGCGGCCACCGCCGCGTCGCTAGATCCTCAGCGACGGTGGACGCTGGCCGACCGTCTGCGGTTGTCGCGATCGCGCCGACAAGCCCTGCTGGATTCGGGCGCAGCCTGGACACGGGCCCGGGCGTCGCTCGCGGAGCTCACCAGTCCCGGTGAACGCGCCATCGTCTTGGATCAGCTGATCTCCGGAGCGCTACGTGTGGTGATTGCAACCGATGCGATCGGCGATCCGGATCTGGTCGATTCGATTCGCCGCTATCTTGAACATGACCGGGCAGTCTCGGCTGTGCTCGACGGGGAGCAATTGCAGGCCATGGGTTGCCCCAAGGGCCCGCTCGTGGGTGAAATTCTGCGCGCCCTGCGCGTGGCGCGTATCGACGAGCTCGTCTCTGACCGGTCGGGTGAGGAAGAAATGGCACGCGTCCTGATCGAGGAGCACTCAAATTGACCGCCTTTGGGCCCCGTGGTAGCTTGCGGACAATCTCTGAAACGTCTCAAAGTCGGTCAGCAGCTCGCCCCACGGCGGTGCTCATCGCGGCCGATCCCAGTGCCGCGGCCAGACCCTGCAAACACGCCTAACCGCTCTCGCCGCCTGCTCCTCGGCTGCGACCAGGGGAATCCAATGGACGACGGACGACACTATCTCCTCACCTCGGAGTCGGTGACCGAAGGGCACCCTGACAAAATCGCGGACCAGATTTCGGATGCGGTGCTCGACGAGATCATGAAGAACGATGCCACCGGCCGGGTCGCCTGCGAGACGATGGTGACTACCGGATTGGCGATCGTCGCCGGTGAGATCACCACCAACTCATACGTGGAGATCCCGCGGATCGTGCGCCGGACCATCCGTGACATCGGCTATACCAGCGCCATTTACGGGTTCGACTATGCCACCTGCGGCGTGATCACCAGCATCGACGAGCAATCACCGGACATCGCGATGGGGGTTGACCCGGGCGGTGCCGGCGATCAGGGGATGATGTTCGGCTACGCGTCCACTGAGACAGACGAGCTCATGCCGATGCCTATCACGCTGGCGCACAAGCTCTGCCGTCGGCTTGCCGATGTCCGCAAGGACGAGACACTCGACTTCTTGCGGCCCGACGGCAAGTCGCAGGTCACCGTCGAGTACGTCGACGGCAGGCCAGCCCGCGTCGACACCGTGGTGATCTCGACGCAGCACGCAGCCGAGGTGGAGACGGAGGTCCTACGCCGAGAAATTCTCGAGAAAGTGATCTATCCAATCGTTCCGGAGGAGTGGCGCGACGACAAGACCGTCTACTACATCAACCCTACCGGGCGGTTCGTCACCGGTGGACCTCAAGGTGACTGCGGCGTTACCGGGCGCAAGATCATCGTCGATACTTACGGCGGCGTCGGTAGCCACGGCGGCGGCGCCTTCTCAGGCAAGGACTGCACCAAGGTCGATCGAACTGCCTCGTATATGGCTCGCTACATCGCCAAGAATCTCGTCGCCGCTGGGGCTGCCGAACGCATCGAGCTGCAGCTGGCGTACGCTATCGGCGTCGCTGATCCGGTCTCGATCATGGCCCATGCGCGCGGTACCGAACGCGTCCCCGAGGGACGCATCGTCAAGGCGGTTCGGGAGATCTTCCCGCTAACGCCGAAGGGCATGATCGAGCATCTGGATCTGCGACGACCAATCTACCGAAACACCGCCGCATACGGGCATTTCGGCCGCGACGAATTCCCCTGGGAGTCGACCGCGCTGAGCGGCGACCTTGCCGCGTTTCTCGGCCTGACGTAGGCCTGAGGTTGGGTGGAGCCTGCGGAATCGGTAGCGCCACGCGAACGACCGCCTAGGTTCGCACCCCCATCGCCTGATACCCACCAAGCGACAAGAACATCAAATGCGGCGCCCAAGCCGCCAGCGCCGGCGGAAGCTGGCCAGCGTAGCCGAGAGCGCGGAACACCCCGAAGGCGATCCAGTAGACAGCCACCAGACCGATAGCAATCGCCACGCCGGTTAGAGCGCCTTGGCGTCCCATCCGGAAGGCGAACGGAATGCCCACGATGGTCATAACGAAGACGATCGCCGGCGTCGCCGCCTTCATGTTGAGGTCAACCAAGGCGCGGTGCGTCTCGTAGCCGCGCTGACGTAGCAAGTCAACGTGTCGCTGGAGCTCGAGCGTCGACATCTGGTCGGGCTGACGCGGACTCTCTCCGAAGTAGGACGGGTCGAGCTCGATGGGTAACACCGAGAAGCGGAACTCCTCGAGCTCGGTGGGCGAGAGCCTAGCGAACTCGTCCTCGGCCACGAAGTAACGCCGCCATCCATCGTGGCCCTCCCAGCGACCGTTGGCGTACTCCGCCCGATCAGCGAACTCCATCCGTGCCAGGCCGCCCGGGCCGTCGTTGAGGTAGTAGACGCGGAGCCCGACCAGCTGGGGCGGGTCCGCCACGTATTCGGCAAAATGGAACACCCGACCGCCGGCGGAGAATACCCAGGTCTGATCGCGCTGCAAGCGCGCCGTGCCGGTCGGATGCATCTCTTCTTCCACGATAGCCGCCTGCTGAGCCGCCTGCGGCAGCACGTAATCCTGTACGCCGTACTGGGCTGCGGTCAGGACTACTGCCGGCAGCATGATCGGCAGCATCAAGCGGTACAGGCTGACGCCGCCTGCGAGTGCCGCCACGACCTCATTGCGCTTCGCCATCAGGCTGAAGGTCGCGAGCACCGTCACCACTGCCGTCATCGGCAGGACCTGGAAGATGATCTCCCAGATCTGGAACTTCATGTACGTGGGAATGAGCTCCGGGTGAGCGACATACGAGGCTTTGTCGATCCACGTCGTGGTACCGAACATGGCAACGAAGGCTGCGAACGTCAGCATCCAGATGCCAGCGTAACTCCGCAACACATAGCGGTCGAGCAGACGCGGGAACCCGGCACCCCGGCGCCGGCCGGACCGCCTGGCAGGGCGCTTGAACAGCTGCCCTAGCCGCCGCAGCACAGCCCCCCGTCGGTCGATCATCGGCTGCAGTCGGCGGGCGATACCGAAGTCGACCTCACGGGTCTTCTTCCACAGCAACACAAGCGCGGCGATTCCCATGATCAAGTTTCCGCCCCACATCCCCACCCACGGCTCGATGTTGCCGATGTCGCCCTGCTGCTCGCCGTTCTGGAGAAAGAAGTAGTAGACGACGATCACCGCGGTGCCGATGCCGAAGCCGACAGCCGTCGTCTGCCGCTGGGTGGAGATCCCGAGCGGCAGCGAGATCAGCCCCAGAATGATGCAAGCGAAAGGAAAGGCGTATTTCTTGTGAACCTCGACCTGGAGGTCATACGCCGGATCACCGACTTGCTGGCGTGCTGCTATTGCCTGGCGAAGCTCGTCGAGCGTCATGGAGCGTCCGTCCTTGCCGAGCTCCCCGATCACCGACGAGTCTTCTTCCTCGGAGTAGATGAGCAGGGTCTGCCGGTCGAACCGCGTCACCGTGGCCTCGAGGGGGTCCTCGGCGGAGCCGATCAACGTGCCGTTCTCGAGCAACAGAAACGTCTCGCGCGTTTCGTCATCGATGCGTGGGAAGCCGCGCTCGGCTCGCACGATGTTAGGCGGATCGGCATCGGTACGCGCCGCGAACACACCGCGCCACTCGCGGCCATCGTCGACGATGTCTTCGATATAGAGCACCAGCCCGGGGAAGTCCTCGATAAATACACGGGGCTTGAACTCACCGGAGAAGGCGCGCTGGGTAATCGTCTCCCAGTTCATCTCCCGCAGGCTCGTGTTGCCCCACGGAAGCGACACCATGAAGACGTAGCTGGTCACCGCCCAGGCAATGCCGGCGAGAATCAACACCGGGGGCATTAGGTGCAAAAGACTGACCCCCGAGGCCCTGAGGGCGACGATCTCGAAATCCGACGACATACGGCCGAAGGCGATGAGGCCGCCTACGAGCAGGCCCATAGGCAGGGTCAGAACAACGATGAACGGCAGACTGTAGACGATCGCCCAAAGGACGGTCGCCAGCTCGGCACCGTACTGGATCCAGATCTGTGAAATGCGCAGCAGGAAGCGCATCAGCATCAGGAAGGTGAATACCCCGAAGCCGAGCAGCGTCGGGGCGATCATTTCCTGCACCACGTGGCGCCACAGGATGAATGCCGGCCGCAGCCGCGCGACTGCGCGGCTGGCGCCGCTGAACTGGCTTTCGCCTGCCAGAGTGCTCATCGCGCGATCTCGTAGTAGCGCGCCAGTCGGTCAGCCCGCATTCCGAGTGCGTACATGGCGCGCAGGATCCACATGCGCAGGATGGTTCGCCATGGTCCCAGTCGATCCCACCGTCGTGCCGAGGTCACGACAGTGGCTGGCAGGCATACCAGTGTGCCGAGCCGTTTCAGGCGCTGGGTCAGCTCGACGTCCTCGAATAGTGGCAAGGGCGCATAGCCACCGGCGACCTCGAATGCCTGGCGGGTCAGGAACAACCCTTGATCGCCGGTCGCGACGCCGGTCAAGCGACTCCGCCAGGTGATCAGATGTCCGACGACGCGCAGGATCCATCGCGAAGAGTTCAACCGGACACGGAAGAAGCCGCCGACATGCCCGTCACTCAGCGCGCCGCGAATAGCCGACTTCCAACTGCGAGGCAGCCGCATATCGGCATGCAGAAACAGGAGAACCTCTCCACCGGTGGCGGCGGCGCCCGCGTTCATCTGCGCCGCGCGACCGCGCTCGGCTCCGATCCACGAGACCCCCGACTCTCGCAGCAGCGCCTCGGTACCATCGGTGCTGCCACCGTCCACGATCACCAGCTCACAGTCCGGCTCGCTGCATTGAGCGCGCAGTTGACTCAACAGGTGGGGCAGGGTGGCTTCCTCGTTCCAGACCGGCACGACGACGCTCAGATGCACGTGATCTCTGACGGCGAGGGGGTTGACGGTCGCCTTGGCGAGGCGGCCGCAGGTTCGGAACGCGATCACTTACAAGTCTAACTCAGTGCCCCGCAGAGCCGCTTTGCCGGACGGGGCTCGATCGCAGCAGATACCCGACCGGGTGTAGATCATTCGCGGCGGTCCAGGGCCTGGGGTACCATCCGCTTCCATGTTCCGCGTCGTGATTCTTGGGAGCGGTGCGTCGCTTCCCACCCTCTACCGTCAGCCCGCAGCGGTAGCTGTGCAGTTCGAGGGCGATGTCTATCTGTTCGACTGCGGGGAGGGCAGTCAGCTGCAGTGGCGTCGTGCCGGACTCCGCTTCGGGCGCCTGCGGGGGATCTTCATCTCGCATCTTCACGGCGACCACCTGAACGGTCTGGTGGGGCTGCTTCAGACTCTTTCTCTGAACCATCGCTCCGAGCCCCTGCAACTGCACGGACCAGCGGGAATCGCCGATTACTGGGGCGCCCTGGGGCGGTTTCAGGGCGTACGCCTGGGTTATCCGCTGGAGATCGCCGAGACCGAGGGCGGTCGACTGCTCGACGGCACTGGCCATCGGATCGAGGCCGCGAGCCTGGATCACGGGATCCCGACACTGGGCTTCGCGTTGGTGGAGTCCGACAAGCCAGGCCGATTCGACGTCGAGGCCGCCGAGGCTCTCGGTGTGGAGCCTGGCCCCTCGTTCGGACGCCTTCAGAACGGTGAGCCGGTGCGGCTTGCGGACGGCCGCGTCGTAACGCCTGAACAGGTCCTGGGGCCGCCGCGGGCGGGCAGGCGAGTCACCTACTGCGTCGACACTCGACCGTGTCGGGCGGTGGTCGAGCTGGCCAGCAACGCCACGCTCTTTCTCTGCGACTCGACGTTCGGCAGCGAGCTCGAGGAGGAGGCGCACGGTCGCGGGCACAGTACCGCTGCGCAGGCGGCCCAGATGGCCACCTCGGCCGGTGCCCAGCGTCTGGTGCTGACGCACGTGTCGGCGCGATATCACGATTCGCGACCATTGCTCGCGGAGGCTGCGGCGATATTCGCCGACACCGTAGTCGCCCGCGATCTGATGGAGATCGTTCTATGACCGAAGCGTCAGACGGGCCGCGCCTGGCCAGAACCGATACCGGGCTCAAGACGGGAACCATGGGAGCCACGGCAGTGCACATGACCGAGATCGTGATGCCCAACGACACCAATCCGCACGGTACGGTGAGCGGCGGCAGGGTGATGCATCTGATCGACATCTGCGGCGCTGTCGCTGCCGTTCGACATGCTCGACGCCAGGTAGTAACGGCGTCGTTCGACGACGTCGCGTTCGTTGCTCCTGTACCTCTGGGGCACATTCTGTTGCTCGATGGCATCGTCACTTGCACCGGCGAGACGTCGATGGAGGTGCAGGTGGTCGTGTGGGGAGAAAACCCGATCACCGCGGAGGTTCAGCAGACGACGACGGCGTATCTCACCTTCGTCGCGATCGACGAGGTAGGCCAGCCGACGGGCGTTCCCGAGCTCATCGCCGAGACCGACGACGAACGTAAGCTGATGCTCGAGGCAACCCGACGCCGCCAGGCCCGCCTGGCGCGCTACGACATTCCGTAGGCGCGGCCGGATTGCCGATTCACCGCGTGACACTCAAAGGCAAGTACGGCCTGCTAGACTGACGCCACTCGCCGCCCGGCGCTCGTTTCACAGCGCAACGGAGCGGCCTCCAGCACGACATTCGGAGGAGAAAACCGGTGCGCATCGCGGTGTGCATGAAGTCAGTGGTCGATCCACAAGCGCGGATCGAGCTCGATGCAGAAGGACGGCTCCGAGCCGCGAACCTGCGGTACGAAGTCAACGAGTACGACCTGTACGCGGTCGAGGAGGCGATTCGCCTCGTCGATGCGACCGACGGCGACGTAACCGTTATCACGGTCGGCGGCGAAAGCGCTGTCCAGGGACTCCGCAAGGGCCTGGCCATGGGGGCCGAGGCGGCCATTCACGTGGACCACGACGCTGATTCCCTCGACGCGCAGGGAACCGCGACACTGCTGGCGGCGGCGCTCGCAGAGGGCGGGTTCGACCTCGTGCTTGCCGGTGTGGAATCGGATGATCTCGGCGTCTCGCAAGTTGGGGTGCTGCTCGGGGAGGTGCTCGGGTTCGCTGCCACGACGCTGGTCGTCGAGACCTCAGCGATCGCCAACGGGAAGATGTCGGTGACGCGAGAGCTCGAGGGCGGCGATCACGCGCGTGTGGAGATCGATCTGCCGGCCGTGTTGACCATCCAGACGGGAATCAACGAGCCCCGCTATCCGAGCTTGAAGGGCATCATGGCAGCCAAACGCAAAGAGCTGCGAGTGATGACCTCCGTCGATCTCGGAGTGGCCGACGAGGCGCTGACTCCGCGTGTGGAGATGTTGAGCATGGCTCCACCGCCCGTCCGAGAGCGTGCCCGTGTCATCGAGGGTGCCACCGCGGAGGCGGCCGCGGAACTGGTGCGCATCCTGCGCGTCGAGGAGAAGGTGCTGTGAGCCGCACAATCTGGATCGTCGTGGAACATCAGGAAGGCGAATTGCATCGTGGCGCTGCGGAGCTCGTGAGCGCCGGGCGTCAGGTGGGAGACGATGTCGTGGCTGTTGTCTGCGCCGGACCCGAAAGCCGCATTCCTGAGCAAGTGGCACCGTTCGTCGATCGGGTGCTGCTGCTGGAAGATGCCGCGCTCGCCAATTACACGGCAGGCGGCTACGCGCAAGCGATCGTGCCGCTGGCGGAAACGCATTCGCCAGCCGCGATCCTGCTGCCCCACGCACCGCTTGGCCGTGACCTGGGGCCGATACTGGCGGCCCGCCTGTCAACCGGAATGATCAGCGACTGTCTCGCCCTCGAGTGGGCCGATGGCCTGGTGGGCACCCGATCCGTGTACCGGCGCAAGCTAGTCGCAAGGGAGCGGGTCACTGCCGCCGGAGCCGCCATCGCCACCGTCCAGCGCGGCGCGTTCATGCCGGCCGAGTCGGGGACGGCAGCAACCGTGGAGCGCCTTGCAACATCCTTGGACGGCGCTGCTGTTCGCACCCGGCTGATGTCGATCGAACACGCGCCGCCAAGCGAGGAGGACATCACCGATGCGAAGATCGTGGTCGCCGGCGGACGCGGACTCGGCGATGCCGACAAGTTCGTATTGGTTCAGGACCTCGCCAACGCGATCGGGGGGGTCATGGCGGCCTCCAGACCGGTGGTGGATCAGGGGTGGGTCCCACATGATCGCCAGGTAGGGTCCTCCGGCAGAACGGTCAGGCCGCAGCTGTACATCGCGCTGGGGATCTCCGGCGCCATCCAGCATATCGTCGGCATGCGCGAAAGCGACGTGATCGTCGCCATCAACAAAGACGCGCAGGCGCCGATCTTCGAGTACGCCAACTACGGTATCGTCGATGATCTGTTCAAGGTCGTACCGGCTTTGATCGAGGCGCTGCAGGCAGAGCAATAGGGCCGGTCGCGCGGTCAGCTCAGGCTATCGCCGCGCCTCTGGTTGCATAGCTTCTCGAGATCATCGACCGTGCTGACGTCGTCGGGTGTCAGATCCACTCGGTGCCTGACGATGCGCGGAAACCGGAGTGCAAAGCCACTCGGGTGCCGACGGCTGGCACGGATCTCATCGAAGGCGATCTCGAGCACTACCTCTGGAGTGACGCGCCGGATCGAGCCGTCGCCGGACAACGTCTGTTTGTGGAAGCGGCGGGTCAATTCGCGAATGGCATCGTCGGTCAGGCCGCTGTACGCACGGCCGGAATCGACCAACCCGTCGCTACCGCGAACGGCGAAGATGAGGTCGGAGAGCATCCCCGCACGCTTGCCGCGGCCCCATTCGGCACCGGTAACCACAACGTCGATCGTCCCCAGCGGCCGCTTGAGCTTCGCCCACGCGCGACCGCGCGTTCCCGGCACATAGAGACTCTCGGGGTCTTTGAAGACCGCGCCTTCGTTGTTGCGTTGCACAGCGGCGGCGAACCATCGCTCGATCTCGATCTCGGTGCGCAGTAGCTCCCAGGGAGCGCGCCGGACGCGTCCGTCGACCGGCAACACACCGAGCTCCTCCTTGCGGCGCAATAGCGGCGCGTCGATCAGATCCTCGCTATTGGCGCGCAGAACATCGAAGGCGAGGAATACGACCGGGGCGTCGAGCAGCAGTGTGAGCGGTACCTGCTTGCGCCCCAGCCTGCGCTGCAGCGTAGCGAAGGAGAGGCAGCGATCGTCGAGCCAGGCGACAACCTCGCCGTCGAGGATCCACTCACCGTCGAGGCCGACAGTGCCTTGGCGCAACTCGGGGAAGAAGTGTGTGAAGTCCTCCAGGGCACGCGAGTACAGGCGCTGATCCCCGTCAGACACATGCAGCTGGGCGCGGATACCGTCGAACTTGTCTTCCGCGATGACCGGCGGATGGATAACCTCGAGCACCGCCGACGCGCTGTCACACGGGTGCGCAAGCATCACCCGCACCGGTCGCTGCGCCTGCAATGAAACACCCTCCAGCGTCTCGGTGGCGGCATGCTCGGCAGCGGCGCCGATGTCCCCTAGCAGCATGTGTGCCCGGCGTACCAACGACGTCGGCTGGTTGAAGGCCAACGCAATCGCCTCCTCGACGCGGGCCGCCTGTACACCCGTGCGCAGCGAGCCGAGGAGCAGCTTAACGAGGTACTTGGCCTCCAGCGGTGTAACCCGCGCTAGCAGCTCCTGTAGAAGCTGTGTGCGCCGCGTGGCACTGACTTCACCGAGTTGACGTAGCGCCTCAGCTACCTCCGACAGCGTCAGGCGTGGGCCCGGCGCGTGCGGGTGCTCCTCGAGCAGCATGGCGACGGCGATTCCGAGATCCCCCTCCTCGGTCGCTCGCTGCAGGAGAGCACGACGATCCGCCCCGGTGAACGCCGCCACCAGGTCGATGAGCGTCGAGCGGCCGACCCGCGTGGCAGGAGTCCGTGGGGGCAGGGGAGAGCCGGCCAGGAATCGAGACGCGGTGGCGGCGCGCGGTCCCTCCTGGCTCGCCAGGTATGCAGCCGCAGACCGCACCTTGGCATCGGTCGACGCGTGGCCGGAGATCGTCTCCAGCGTCAGAGCCAGAGCACGCATGGGCGCGCACTCTAACCGGCCATGGGTAGCGTCGCAACAGAGCTCACCCGGTGACAGATGTGGCCGGTCCGATCAGGGGACCAAACCGGGCGCCGCTACGTGGGCTACGGACCGCCGGCGACGACCGCCGTCCGTGCTGCCTGTCCGGCGCGAAGCTTGCTGAGCCAGCGGTCACGCTGCTCCGCGAACCCATCCCAGCTCGCCGGGGGAATTGGGTCAGCGGCCGGTAGCTGGAGTCGAACCGGGTCAACGTACTGGTTGCCTTGCTCGAGTCCGTAGTGCAAGTGGTACCCCGTTGCATTGCCGCTCTTGCCGACGTAGCCGATCGTTTGCCCCTGGCGCACCTCGACCCCCCGCTTGATGCCCTCGTTGATGCGCGACATGTGCATGTAGACCGAGCTGTACGAGCCGCCGTGGCGGATCTTCACGTACCGGCCGGGTTCGCGCCCGTAGCCCGCTTCCAGGATCACCCCGTCGGCAGTGGCGAGAATCTCCGTACCGGGATCGGCAACGTAGTCCACCCCGCGGTGAGCGCGCGCGACGCCGGTTACCGGATGAACGCGCCGTGTGCTGAACCGCGAGCTGATGCGAGTGAAGCGCACAGGAGAGCGGAGGAACGCGCGACGCAGCGAGGCACCTTCAGGCGTAAAGTACTGGCTGACGCCGTCGGCATCGAGATAGCGCACTACCGGTAACGTACGACCACCGACTTTGAACTCGGCCGCGAGCACCTGTCCGTAGCCCAGGAATTGACCTTCGACGAAGCGCTCCTCGACGATCAGGTCCAGTCGGTCACCGACCTGCAGGTCGTAGTTGAAATCGACGTCCCAACCGTACAGATCGCCGATCTTCACCAGCAAATCGTTGATCGAACGCCCGGGCGGCGCGTTGTGCGCCAGGGCAGAGTGCAGGCTGTTGTCGATCTGTGCAGTCACGAACGCCGGACGTACCTGGACCGGAATGACGACTTTGCTGGTCGTCCACACCTGCTCCTCACGCGCCACGAACCATGCAGTCTGACGATCGACCTGGTAGCGCATGGCCGCCAATGCACCATCGGCGGCAAAATACAGGTAGTACTCCTGCCCGGGGCGGATGCGGCGCAGGTTGATCGAATCGGCCGCCGCCCGAACCACTTCTGCCGAGGTGTTGCCATCGACCCCGGCACGGCGTAACTCGCCATCGAGCGTGTTGCCGCTGACGAACCGTTCATGCACAACCCGCTGTGCCGTCAACGCCACCGATTGCGGCCAAGGACGCGGTACCTCGGGCGCCTGGAACGTGGCGCTGATCACCTCGGCGTACGGCGGCGAGATCGGCTTGCCCGGGAACAGCAGCAGTGCCGTCCAACCGAGCAGCACGGCGGCCAGCGTCGCGGTCGGCCAGCGCAGCGGCAAGCTGTTGGCCGACTCGTACGTCAGACGCAGGCGCACGTTGCGAAAGGTTCAATCGTCAGGCGCAGTTTCAGGCTCTGGCGGAGAGGTGAGGGCAAGGTGAACGCACCCGATTAAGGCGTCGAGCGTCGCGGTAGAAATTGCGCCGTCAATTATAAGGGCACGACACGGACACGCAACTCTGCGCGCCGAGACCGGGCCGGAGTCCGGCTCGGGCCAGGGCCGGAGTCAGGCTCGGGCCGGGGCCGGCAAGTGTGGCCTCGTATGCAATCGATCGAGAGGGTGGAGGGTCTGGGTATTGCTTCTGCGGCGCTGGAGTTGCTTCAATGACGGCGGGTCAGATGCAGGTCCCTGCGAGCGAGAGGGTTCGAACCGTGTCACTACGGGCAATAACTCTGGGCGCCTTCGCGCTAGTGGCTGTCTACACAGTTCCGGGCAGCGCGTTGGCGACAGCCCCTGAGGCACAGGACGGCAGTACCCGTTTCGCTGACCTGCTACCGGTCGACGACTTCTCGTCGGCCATCCTCGGTATCTATCGCAAGATGATGGAGATCGAGGACGTGATCTGGGGCCACGCCGACCGCTACGGAGTCGACTTCGAGCTCGCGCGTGCCACCTGCATGTACGAATCTGGCGGTAACGCGAACCTGACCTCGTGGGCCGGCGCCAAGGGTTACTTCCAGGTCATGCCGGCGACGTTTCGCTCGCTGCGGGTGGAAACCAACATCGAGGCCGGTATCAAGTACATCGGCCAGCTAGTGGACCGGTTCGACCGCGAGGACTACGCGCTGGCGGCGTACAACGGCGGACCGAGCACGGTCGGCCGTAGTCGTCCGATGCGGCTCGAGTCGCTGCAGTATGTGCTCGGCGTCGGCCACTACCGCACCATGTTGAAGCTCCATGAGCGCTCGATCCGCCAACACGCTTCGGCGCTCCGACTGACCCCGGTCAGGGAAGGGGAGGACTGGTGGGTGCTCTCCGAGCGCCTCGGTCTTACGCTCTTGCAGTTGCGCTTGCACAATCCTTACCTCGCCCGGCGGACCCTCCGGGAGGGCCAGTTGATCGCCTACCCGGTCGCGCCGCGAGACGATCTGTACCGCATCGACGGCAGCTTTCTGGAGTATCGCTCGCGGCTGGGTGACAACTACTTCAACATCGCGTTCACGCTTGACGTCGACCTCGACGAGCTGCGTCAGGAAACTCGCTGTGGCACCTACAGACGCTGCCGGCCGGGATGTTGCTCAGGATCCCTCTCAGCTGGGAGGGCAACCACAAGGTGCACCAGGTCAAGGCGAACGAGACGATTGCGGCAATCGCCGAGGAGCTGACATCGAGCCCGTGGCGCCTCGTGCGGGACAACGGCCTGTGGAACCAGACGCTGACGCCGGGCAAGCTGCTGCGAGTAAGGACCGTGCCGCCGCGACCCAGTTACGTGGTCCACAGAGTCACTCGAGGCGAGAACCTGACCATCATCTCGCGACGTTACGGGGCGTCGGTCTCGGCCATCCAGACCGCCAACAACATGGGTCGACGAACGGTCATCAGGATTGGCGAGCAACTGCGTATTCCGAACCGCGGCGAGTAAGAGCCGGGAGTCAATGCCACCGGGATGGCTTCGGCGCCTCGACGACTCCGCCAACCATTGAACCGGCTCGCCGTGGCCGCGCCGTCTGGTGGCGGACTGCTCTTGGGCGCCAGGTGCTGCGTTTCGTCGTGTGTGAGTATTGTTGATAAGGACTCTTATGGAAACTATGAGATCCCCAGCAACCAAGGAGCGTTACCCACCCTCGCGTAGGTGCCTCCTGATCCTCCTGGCGCTCGCCACGCCCGCCCCGGCCCTCGTACAGGAGGACACTTCCGCGCCGATCCCCGGCGCACCGCACGACCACCCGCCGCCGACCTTCTTCGGAGGTATCCAGGTCAACGAGCCCGACCACGACAGGTGGGCCGCGGCCCTCGTCGAGGCGGGGCTCGATTCCGTCCAGGTCACGCTCTACGCCCGCCAGCAGCAATGGGATCAGGCGGAGCTTTCCTGGGACCGCGACGCCCCCTGGGTGGTCTCAGAGATCCGCGCCGCCAAGCGCGCCGGGCTGCGGGTGTCGTTGGTGATGCGCGTCGCCCTGGAACACGGGCTCGAAGTCAACCGCCACCTGTGGCACGGCATGATCTGGCCGCGGCGCGATCGATTAGATCCGTGGTTCGATCGCTACTCCGACTTCGTCTTGTGGGGAGCTGAGATTGCGGCCCGCGAGAACGTCAACCTGTTTGTCGTCGGCAACGAGCTCAACTCGCTGGCCTCCACGACCAACCTCGATTCCCTCCCCCGCCTGTACTCGTATTTCCTTGACTCCGATAGCGTACAGACGGTCCGTAACGATCTCGTTCGTTGCGCCGCCAGCGCCGAGCAGACCGATGCGCCAAGCGCCTTGACGCATCTTGATGGCGGACGCTCCCCCGACCTCGAGACCATGCTGCGCGACGAGGAACGGATCCGCCGCGCCTGGACGCTCCAGGCGCTCGGGGGTGACGCAGGCAACCTCACGCACCTGAATGCTCGCCGGGGACGCTACGAGGCGTTCTGGCGCACCCTGGTGGGGCGCGTGCGTGAGCGCTACTCCGGCCTGGTGAGCTACGGAGCCAACTTCGACCAGTTCGAGGAAGTCGGCTTCTGGGACGCCCTGGACTTCATCGCCGTCAACGCCTACTTCCCCCTGAGCATCTACGGCCTCGACCCTGCGGCGCGCGTTGGCCACATGGTGCGCTCCTGGCAGCGTGTCGCTGCCGATTTGCAGCGCGCCGGCGGCTCCCTCCCCGTCGTACTGCTCGAGCTGGGATGGACGCGTCGGCTCGGGAGCACCGTTCGACCTTTTTCGTACGATCGCGTCGAGGTCCTGGAAACCGTGGAACTGGACAACCGGCGGACCTGCGTTCACTGGGAATCACAACCGGACGACCCAGGAGAGCGCGTAGCCGCGTTGCAGGCACTGGCCGATGTGGTGCAGAGCGGCGGCTTCCCGGCGCTGCGCGGCTTCACGCTGTGGAAGCTGACCACGCGGGCCGAGCACCGGACGATCGAGCCGTTCGCGGCCGTTCTGCAACCTGGCGCGGGATACTCTCATGAGGCCTGGCGCGCGCTGGAGTTAGATCGATACGACGAGCTCGACCGCGCCTACATTGGCCTCGCCAGCACCATCGCACGCGAGGTGCAGGGGCGGTTGGAACGCTGGCATAATGGCACCGTCAATTCCGGGAATCATCAGGAGTGAAACATTTGCGCAGAGTTCGAGGGCCCTGGTTAATGGCCGGAGGGTTCATCCTCCTGGCGGCTTCGATACAGCTACTCGGTCCGGCGAGCGCCCCCGCGGCGCTCCGACCGGCAGCCCATCAGCAAGTAACCGCACCGGTGCTCGAACTCGGCAGCGGGCTCTACAGCGATCAGTGCGAGCCCTGCCACGGCGCTGGCGGCAAGGGTGACGGTCCGGCGGCGCGTTTTCTCGAGACGCCGCCGACCGACCTCACGGCCGGCGACTGGACGCAAATGGAGTCGACAACCCTGGAAGGGATGGTCGAGGCGATCGCCAAGGGGGTTCCGGATACCGACATGGAGCCCTTCGAAGAGCTTCTGACGGAGGACGAGATCTTCGCCGTGGCGGCCTACGTTTTCGACAGCTTCGCCGCCGAGGAAGAGTCGCCGTAGGACGAGCCCTTACCGGCACGGTGCGATCCGGTCTTGACAGTCCTGTATGGTGGCGAACACAATGGCCTCGATTGGCCAGGCGCCCAGGTTTCAGAACACTGTCGGCGCCGGCCCCTCCCGAGTAACACCCCGCCCGGATCGTGTGTGTCCGAGCGCCTTCGGGTCGCTGTACTTTCCGCGCGCCATGAGAGGAGCGCGACCCGACTTTCTCCCAACTGGGGCAACACTCCATGACAGAGCAGCAACAACGGCAGCGCCGGCGACGGGGTCGGCGCCGGTCCCGCGGTGGACGAGGACGACGTCGCGGTCAGCCGAACCAACCAAAGGATTTCACTCCGCCGCGCGACGAGGACACCGCGCTGCTGCTACAGGACGCGCACAGCGTCGACGATCTCATGGAAGCGCGGCCGGCCGCGCTGTTGGAGATTGCCAACGAGCTCAAGGTCGAGAATCCGACAGCGCTCGATCCCGAGGCGCTCATCGACGCCTGTCTTCGGGCGCAAGCGAAAGAGCACGGACTGGTCTACAAGCAAGGTGTGCTCGAGCGTCTTCCCGACGGTTACGGCTTTATCCGTTCCGCCGAGCACTCGTATCTCCCCGGACCTGAGGACGTCTACGTCTCCCCTACCCAGATCCGGCGTTTCAACTTGCTCACCGGCGATACGCTCGCTGGTAGCATCCGGCCGCCGAAGCAGGGCGAGAAGTACTTTGCCCTCGTCCAAATCGACGCCATCAACTACGAGGCACCCAACAAGGCCCTCGATCGCACGCTCTTCAAGAACCTGACGCCCTACCACCCCGAACGTCAGATCAAGGTAGAGGTACCCGGCGACGACCTCATAGGTCGCGTTATCGATCTCCTGTGCCCGCTTGGTTTCGGACAACGGGCCCTTATCGTGTCGCCGCCGCGCGCCGGGAAAACGATCCTCCTGCAGGCGATCGCCAAAGCGCTGGCGAGCAACCATCCAGACGTCAAGCTCATCGTCCTGTTGCTCGACGAGCGGCCTGAGGAGGTCACCGACATGCGGCGGTCGGTACGTGGCGAGGTCGTGTATTCGACCTTCGACGAGCCTGCCAGTCGTCATACAGCGGTCGGCGAGATCGTCCTGGAGAAGGCACGCCGGATGGTAGAGAGCGGCCACGACGTGGTGATCCTGCTGGACTCACTTACGCGGTTGGCACGGGCTCACAACACCGTGACGCCGTCTTCCGGCCGCGTGCTGACCGGTGGCGTCGACGCCAACGCGCTGGAGAAACCCAAGAAGTTCTTCGGCTCGGCGCGTGCGGTCGAGGAGGGCGGGTCGCTGACGATTGTCGCCACTGCTCTGATCGAAACCGGCAGCCGCATGGACGAGGTGATCTTCGAAGAGTTCAAGGGTACTGGCAACTCCGAGATTGTGCTCGAGCGCAAGCTCGCCGACAAACGCATTTTCCCCGCCATCGAGATCAACAAGTCGGGCACGCGCAAGGAAGAACTGCTGTTGGGGGCCGACGACCTGCAGCGCATATGGATGCTTCGCAAGGCGCTGGCGGCGGTACCGGCGGACGAAGCCATGGAGCTACTGCTCAAGCGTCTGCGTCAAACCAAGAGCAATCACGAATTCCTCGAGACGCTGACCAACGGGATGGCCTGAGCGCAGCCAAGGCGGTGGGCTGGATCCTTCACGCTCCGGCTGATCACTCCGGAGGGACCTGATTCGTGCTGTGGGCGTTCGGTCTGCTCGTGGCATTGCTGACCGGGGTAGCCGTCCTCTACAACCGGCTCGTCGGGCTGCAGAAACGAGCCGAGGGGGCCTGGGCCGACATCGACGCCCAGCTCAAGCGCCGTCATGACGTCGTCCCGGCGCTGGTCGAGGTGGTCAAGGGCTACGCCGCCCACGAGCGCGGCACTCTCGAGTCGGTCGTGTCGATGCGTACGGCGGCGCAGCAAGCCGCAGGGCGCCGCCTTCCGGGCGTCACGACGTCGCAGATCGAGAACGGCCTCGTGGGGGCCCTACGCGGCCTGTTCGCGCTCGCGGAGGCCCACCCCGAGATCCGCGCCAGTGAGCGCTACGGGACGCTGCAGAGGCAGCTCTCGGAGATCGAAGACGACCTCCAGTCGGCGCGGCGGTACTACAACGCCGTGGTACGGGATCACAACACCGCGATCGCAAGCTTCCCGGCGATCTTGATGGCGGCGCCGATGGGGTTTGTCAGGCACGAGTTCTTCGAAGTCGATAACCCGCTGGAGCGTCAGGCGGTAAGGGTGGATCTGGATGCATAAGCTGGGAACGTTCGCGGTAGCGTTGGTCATTACCGTCGCCTCTCACTTCGCACCGGCGACCGTCCAGGCACAGGACCGGCGCTATTGGGTCGAAGCCTTCGATGCGGACATCCGCATCCTGGAAAGCGGCGAGATCGAGGTTGCCGAGCGCCTCACCTTCCGCTTCGAAGGTTCGTTCAACGGCGTGTACCGCGACATTCCCATCAAGTACGAAACTCCGTGGGGGCTCGACTACGGCCTGCGCCTGGACCCTGTGGCAGTGACCGCCGAGGATGGTTCCTCTCTGCGCCACGAGGCCGATCGGAGAGGCGACGACTTTCGTTTCAAGGTCTGGGTACCGGACGCCAACAACGCCTCTCGCACCGTCGTACTGCGCTACCGGGTCGGTCGAGCCCTGCGGTTTCCGGACACCGAGGAAGGCTTCGAGGCACACGACCAGCTCTACTGGAACGTGACCGTGACCTGCCCCAAGTGTTTGGGCCACTTCGTAACTCATGGAATCGGTGCTGACAAGAGATTGTTGGAGCCGGCGAAGCGAAGCGCAGCCGGCTGCAACAACGTCGCTTCCGGCGCAGGCGGCTGATAACCCAATGAGCTATGGGGTCGCACCTGGTTGTATTCGCGCCGCCAGCCTTGCACCAAGCTTTCCGCCTCTTTGAGCGTGTAGAAGATCTCGCCGTTCAGCAGCTCGTCTCGTAGCTTGCCGTTGAAGCTCTCCACGTAGCCGTTTTCCCAAGGCGAGCCGGGCTCGATGAACAGCGTCCTCACACCGATCCGCTCGAGCCACTCACGCACTGCCCGAGAAGTGAACTCCGGTCCGTTGTCGGAGCGGATGTGATCGGCAACACCCCGGTTCACGAACAGCTCAGCGAGTCGCTCCAGCACGTTCTCGGAGTTGAGCCTACGTGCCACGTCGATGGCCAAGCACTCTCTCGTGTACTCGTCCACGATCGTCAACAGACGAAGCGCTCGCCCGTCGTGAGTTCGTTCGTGCACGAAGTCATAGGCCCAGACGTGATCTTTCCTCTCCGACCGCAGCCGCACGCACGATCCATCATTGAGCCACCAGCGTCCGCGCTTGGCCTGCTTTTTCGGTACCTTCAGCCCCTCACGACGCCATAACCGTTCGACCCTCTTGTGATTCACTCGCCACCCCTCACGCACCAACAGCGCCGTGATCCGCCGGTACCCATAGCGCCCGTACTGCGTCGCCAGCTGGGTCATCCGCTCCACCAGTGCCTTCTCCTCCTGCGGCACCTTGGGCCGATACTGCTGCGTGGAACGTACCTGGCCCAGCACTCTGCAGGCTCGCCTCTCGGACACACCTAGCCGCTGTGCCTGGTGCACCGCCCGACGTCGACGCGCCGGGCTTAGAAGTTTCCCGACGACACCTCTTTGAGGATGGCGTTGTCGAGCATCGTCTCCGCCAGCAGCTTCTTGAGTCGCCCGTTCTCTCGCTCCAGCTCCTTGAGCCGCCGCGCCTGATCCACCCTCAGGCCGCCGTACTCCTTACGCCACCGGTAGTACGTGTTCTCGCTGATGCCCAGCTTCCGGCACGCCTCCGGCCTCTTGGCTCCTTTCGCTAGCTCCACCTCTGCCTCCCTGAGCTTGGCGATGATCTGCTCTACCGTGTACCGCTTCCGCGCCATTGTTCCCCCTTCCGAGCCATCCTGAGAGCCTCAAATCCTAACTCTCAAACTGGCCCGATTATTGGGGGGCAGGTCAACCGGCGCCGGCTGGAGCGTGCCGATCGAGTCGGCAACCGCACGAATCACGCTTCCGGAGGGTCTCCGACAACCGCCCTGGACGCTGGCCTACACCGGGCCCTATGGCACGCAAGCCCAAGGGGCCGACATTGAGAACCTGGCAATCAACTCGGTACGTATCAGCACCCGCGGTCGGCTCGAGCCCGGCGAGGGTCTGACGATCGTCGTCGGCTGGCCTCCCGGTCTTGTCTACCGGCCAACGGTCGCCGACCAGGTGGGCGATCTGTTTGCCGACAACTGGCCGCTCGGGTTGCCCCTTCTGGCGTTCATCGGAATGTTCCTGTTGCACCGTACGCGCGGCCGCGATCCGCAGATCGGTCGGTCGGTCATGGTCCGTTACGAGCCGCCTGAGGACTTCCGCCCGGCCGAGCTCGGCACCCTGATCGACGAGAAAGTCGACCTGCGTGACATCGTAGCCACGGTCATCGACCTGGCGGTGCGTGGCTACGTCAAGATCGAGGAAGCGACTGAGGCCGGCTGGTTCAGCGAAACGACCAAGACCACCTTCGAGCGCCGCAAGCCTGCGGATGACACCCTTCGGACCTACGAGAAGTCGGTGCTCGACGGACTGTTCGAAGGTGGCGATCGCGTCGAGATGGACGATCTGAAGAGCAAGTTCTACTCCCGCGTCAGCGGTATCAAGAGCGAGCTGTACAGCAGCATGACCAAGCGCGGCCTGTTCCGCTCCCGCCCCGATCGCTCGCGTACAACCTGGATCGTCCTGGCTCTGGTCTCACTCTTGCCGATGATCCTGTTAGCAGTTCTGCTTCAGAAGCCGGCTATGGTGATCGCCGCCCCGTTCACTGCGCTGGCCATCGGCGTGTTCGCCCCGTTCATGCCCGCCCGCACCGTGGCCGGTCGGCGGACGTACGTCGATCTGAGGGGTTTCGAGGAGTTCCTCGGGCGTACCGAGGCAGAGCGCTTCAAGGCGCTCGGCATCTCGGAGACGGCTTTCGAACGCTATCTTCCGTACGCCATGGCTTTCGGCGTCGCTGACCATTGGGCGAAGCTGTTCGAAGGCATGCTCCAACAGCCGCCGGCGTGGTATGTGGGCCCGACGGCGCATTTCAACGCCGCATCGTTCGGTACGCGCATGGGAAGCATGGGGACGTCGCTGGGCACAGCGATGGCCGCCCAGCCCCGCAGCACCAGCGGCAGCTCGGGCTTCTCCGGCGGTGGCGGGTTCTCCGGCGGTGGCTTCGGCGGCGGCGGTGGCGGCGCGTTCTAGTGGCCGGCAACAGATGGAGGAAGCTCTAGCTGAGCTCGAAGGGCAACCGCGCTGCCACCGAGTTGCCGGCTCGCGCCCGCGCCGATCCCGAGTAGTGGTACAGATCAAGGTAGAGCTGCAGGTCCGAGACCGTCCGCAATCCGTGACTTGCCTGCGTGTCGAAGAACACCGCGTGACGGTACGACGGCTTTACCAGGAAACAGTTAGCACCGTGCCCTGCCGGGCGCAGCCCCAACACGCGCCTCCAGGTTTCCAGGGTCTGATCCAAGTCTTCGTTGAGATCAGGAACATACACGTGCAGGTCGAACGGCAGTCGCCGCTGCGCCGGCTTGAGCTGCAGGGCGTGGACGGCAGAATCGAGCGTCAGCGCGTAGCGATCCGACAGGCTCGCATCTACGGTGCGCAGCCGCTGCAGCGTCGCTTCGGGATCGGTGTCCCGTAGCTGATAGGGAAACACCTCGTTGGTCTCGAAGGCGTACTCATCCAGCCAATCCGCCAGCAGTCGCTGTGGTCGCACCAGCCTCGACCCGCCACCACGCTGGCGTTCAACGTAGCCATCGGCCGCCATCTGCTGGAGGATCTGCGATACCCAGCCGAGGCTCAGCTGGCCATGCTCGGCGATCTGACGCGTCGTCAGCCATTCGCCGGGGCGCTGCATCATCACCCGCAGTGGGATTGTCGCCTTGTCGTGGAACAGTGTCCGGATCTGCTTGCGCTCCGTGAAGCGATTGCGATTACCGCTGATCTGCACCAGGACGTTGTTGAAGCGTAGGTACGCGTTGCCGGAACAATCCAGGTATCCGATGCCTGCCTCGCGGCACAGCCGAGCGCCGGCAGCGCCCATGTGCGGCACGATGAGGCCGGCCGCGTTTCCCGGTGCGGCGGCGATACGCCGTAATCGCGGCAGGAGGCCGCGTAGCTGGCGGGGCTCTCCGGAGGCAAGCGGGAGATAGAGCAGGCGCCGGATTGCGCCAGCGTGGCCGAGGAGCTCGACCTCGATCATGCTGGCGTCATTGGCCGGAGCACCGACCCGTACGCCGGTAACCAGAATTTCGGGAACGACCTCTCGCCAGTTGGTCAGAAAGTAGGAGCGTACCTCGCTTGCGTTCCGCATCAGGCGAAGGGTCCGGGAGCAGAGCGACCGTGAAGGCGGGATGAACGACGTGCCGACATAGAGGCGCGTTTATAGCAAGAAGCGCCTGCGGCCGCCAGCCACCTTCTAGCTCTGACGACGGTTGTACGTCGGATTTATCGCTTCGCCACGCTCATCAGCGAGACGCCGGCAGGCTCGGCAGCAATCGGAAGCGGAAGGACACCACGTCGGCGGCACGATCGAACGGCATCGAGGCTGCTTGCTCCAGGCGCATGGTCTCGCCGGCCGCCACCATTACCGAGCCGCTGTCGCTGTGCAGCACACCGTCGTCGTCGTCGAGCAAGTCGATCGTCACCTCGACCTCGAAGGACCGAGTGGTGTCGTTGACGACCTCGGCCGACCAGCGGAAGTGGGCGCGCTCTTGCTCGATGGTGCTCCAATCGAACTCGTGCTTGCCGAGACTGAGCTCCAGCGCCGCCGGCAGCGAACCCGCCAGCGGTAACAGCAACAGCGCCAGCCCCAGAACCGCAACCGGCGTCGAGCGAAGTCCGGCATGCCAGACCTCGGAAGACCACCATCCAGCTTCGCAGCTAGCACCCAAGAGACCGTCCCTGGAGCCCATGAGATGAAGCTAGCATGGTCGTCGGCGGGGGTCAAAGCCCGGTGTTTGTCGATTCGCCGTTTCGTGCAAGGCGACATCACGCGCAGCCTACTGTGAGGTTTCTTCGTCGTCCCACAACGGGTCGACGTTGGGATCGAATTCGTCGTCGGGGTCAATGGACCCGGCCCGCTGGAGGCCGGGATCGCTGCCGGCAATGAGGTCGGGCTCGCGATGCCGGGAGTGCTGATCCGCGCCGGGCTCGTCAAACAGCTCCCACGGCTCGACCAACGTCGACGGTAACTCCTGAAGGAAGCGCGAAGGCTGTTGGAGCAGGGCACCGCCGATGCCTCCCGGACGCACGATCGGGTAGCTCAAATAGAGCTCGTCGCGAGCTCGGGTCATGGCGACGTAGAAGATGCGGCGCTCCTCTTCCTCGCCGCCTGGCTCGTCGAGCGACCGGAGGCTGGGCAGCGCCCCCTCGACCAGATGAATGGCGAACACAACGCTCCATTCGAGCCCTTTGGCCTGATGCACCGTGGACAACACAACCCGCTCGTCGTCCCGGTCGCCGCCGTTTCGAACATCCTGGCCGTAGAGCTCCCCTAGCAGCACCAGCTCCTCCAAGAACGAGCGGATCGAATCGTACTGGGCCGCGAACACGGCCAGCTGCTCGAGATCCTCGACGCGCGACTCATAGTTGGTGAACTGAGTGGCAGCAACATCGTCGTAGCCGCCGTCGACGACGGCACGGATCGCCGCTTCGGGCTCGGCCGCACGAGCGTCGACTGCGGCCAACAGCTCGGCAAACCCGCTCCATGCGGTGCGCGCTCGGCGCTGCAAGATTCCCTGGATGCGCTCCGAACGTAGTTGCGCCAGCAACTCGCCGGCGGTATCGGCCGAGGCGAGCGCCTCCCAAAGCCGCCCGGCGGTAACGCTGCCGATACCTCGTTGCAGCATGAGGGCGCGACGAAACGCGACCTCATCGCGCGGATTGTCGGCCAGGCGGAGATAGGCCGTGACGTCCTTGACGTGCGCCTGCTCGAAAAAGCGAAGGCCACCGCGAATGTCGTACGGGATGTCGTAGCGCAGTAACGTGGTCTCAACGGAAAGCCGGTGTGAATGCGCGCGGTAAAGGACTGCCATCTCGCGCAGCGAGGTTCCCTCGTCGCGAAGCTGGAGGATGCGCTCGGCGACGAAGGCAGCCTCCTGCTCCGGATAGTTACAAGGAACCAGTGCCGGTTGCTGGCCCGAGTCACGGCGCGCCCTGAGCTCCTTCTGATATTGGCCGGAGTTGTAGCGGATGCTGGCGTTGGTCAACTCCATGATCTCTGGTGTCGAGCGGTAGTTGATCTCCAGCTTGAAGACTTCGGCTCGCGGGTGACGATCCGCAAAGCCGAGGATGTTCTCGTAGTGGGCGCCGCGAAAAGAATAAATGCTCTGGCAATCATCGCCCACGACCATCAGATTGCCGCCGTTCTCGCGTGCCAACGTCTCGACGATCTCTCCCTGGATCAGGTTGGTGTCCTGGTACTCGTCGACGAGCACGTGGCGCAACTGCTCACCGTATCTCCGCCGCACCTCAGGCACTTCGCGGAGCAGCCGTAACCACATGGTCAACAAGTCGTCGTAGTCCATCGCGTTCGCCGCCAGCTTGCGCTCTGCGTATCGTTGAGCGACCGCTTCGATCTGCTCTCCCCAGTCGACGAAGCGTGGAAAGCGCTCGGCAATCACGTCGACCATCTCGGTGCGGGAGTTGACCTGCAACGAGATCAGCGACGACAACACCTTCGGCGATGGGAACCGGCGGCGCTCGACCTCAACTCCCACATCCGTGATGCAGAGCCGAATCAGGTCGCGCTGGTCGCCGTCGTCGAGGATGGAGAACGAATCCGTGAAGCCGAGCGCGGCCCCGTGGCGTCTCAGTGTTCTCGCGCCTACTGAGTGGAATGTCCCGCCCCATAGTCGGGCGGTGTCCAGGTTGGTCAGCTGGCCTACCCGACCAACCATTTCGCGCGCCGCTTTGTTAGTGAACGTCACCAGCAGGATCGCATCGGCAGGAACGCCGCGGCTGAGCAGCCAAGCGACACGGTAGGTCAGGGTTCGGGTCTTGCCGGTGCCGGCGCCGGCGATGACCAGCTTCTCGCCATCACCGGAGGTAACGGCAGCGTATTGCTGCTCGTTCAGATCCGCTTCGAAATCGACGTCGAGCTCGGGCCCAGCACGACGCTGGATTACGAACTTCCGCGCCATTCGCGTCAGCGGAGCGGAGCCGGAACCGGGCCCTCGATCAAGGCCCAGCCGGTGCCGGCGGAGCCCACCAGACGCATCAGCTCCACTCTGCGGGCCAGCGCTGCCGGATCCGGGATCACGCCAGAAACCTCGTCGGCCCGCCAGATCGGATGCGTGGTCGTCTGGACTCCCGTCAGGAGGCCGCTGAGCTGCTCGAGCATCGTGCGCTGGCGTGGATACAGCTGCACATCGACCTCGGTGCGAGGATCGATGCCGGCGGCGCGTCGGGCAGCGCTGAGTGCCGCACGTAGGCCACCGATCTCGTCAACCAGGCCGACTTCGAGCGCCTGCCGTCCAGTCCATACTCTTCCCGCAGCGAGCCTTTCCACTTCGGCAAGGTCGAGATCACGCGCGTCTGACACCTTGTGGAGGAAGGCGCGATAGGTTTCCTCGATCGAGGCGGCAATCACCTCCCGTTGCTCCGCCGATAGCCGCTGCGAATCAACAAATAGCCCCGCGTTCGCTCCGCGGGTCACGGTATCGTTGGCGATGCCGAGCTTGTCGTAGGCGCCCACCAAGTTGTAGCGACCCATGGTCACCCCGATGGAACCGGTATACGTGGCACCGTCGGCGAGGACCCGGGTTCCGGCGGTGGCGATCCAGTAGCCGCCCGACGCTGCAACGTCCGACATGCTGACGATCACCGGCATCGACTCGGCCGCCAGCGCGGTTTCCCGCCAAATGACGTCCGACGCCGTGACCGCCCCTCCGGGGCTGTCCACCCGTAAGACGATCGCGCGGACGGACGAGTTTCGACGCGCCTGACGAATGGCGCGAGCGATCGTCTCGCCGCCGGCGACAGCGCCGCCAAGCGGATCGTCAGTGACATCGCCAGGCAAGATCAGACCGTCGACGTGGACCAGCGCGATCGCAGGTCGACCGAGGCTCCATCCTCCGGGTTCGGCAATGTCCCAATAATCCCGCAGCCCGACGCGTTGGGCACCGTTGATGCCGAGAAACTCGGTGGCGCTGTCTTGGAAGCCGAGCTCGTCTACCAGGCCAGCCTCGTGCGCCGCCGAGGCGGAAAGCAGGCCTTCATCGATCGCTGCCTCGACCGCCTCCTGATCGATGCCCCGATCCTCGGCGATGCCCTCGAGCACCTGCTCATAGATGCTATCGAGCAAGCTCTCCAACACCGTGCGCTCTTCGTCGCTCATGCCGGTCTCGGTGTACGGATTCATCGCCGACTTGTACGGCCCGGTGGCGAACGTCTCGAACTCCACCCCGAGCTTGTCGAGCAGCTCGCGGTAATACTGGCTGCGGGCCGCAAGCCCCAGGATGAAGCTGCCGGTCGGGACCTGAATTGACGTGTCGGCCGCCGAGGCAACGTAGAGATCGATCAGAGAGCCCAACTCCAGAACCGCAACTACCGGCTTGCCGGATTCGCGGAACGCGTGCACGGCGGAGCGGATCTCTTGCGCTTTGGCGAAGCCGCCAAGCATCGGCCCGACGCGCAACAGCACTGCCGACACTCGCGAATCGTCGGCGGCGACACGGAGCGCGCTGTCAATCTCACGTACCGACAACGGGCCGACCGACCGATTGCCCCACAGGTATGCGGGTCGCTCTACGACCTCTCCGACCAGCGCAACCTCCAGCACATTGTCCGCGCTCAGGCTGCCACGGTCCCCGAGCACGACACGGTTCAGCAGCTGGGTCGTCCACCAGAAGAGCATTACGAGCAGTACGAACCCCAGGATCACCCAGGTCCACGAACTTCGCCGTTTTGCCATACGCCCCGCTTCGATCTCTTTCGTTTGGTGCTCAGAATGCGACATCGAAACCATTCTCGAGCGTAGATTGGTCACCCTCGTCGCTCACTTCGAGGCGGTCGACCCGCGCCGTCGGCGAACCTCGATGACACCAGCTGATGAAATCATCTATCGTCGCCGCGGGCCCCTCCACAACCGCCTCGACTGCTCCGTCGTCGCAGTTGCGGACCCACCCACGGAGACCGAGCTTTGTCGCCGCGGCACGAGCGTGGGCGCGGTAGAACACCCCCTGTACCCGACCTCGGATTCGCAGCCGAACGCGTCGAACCGTCTTCATCGGGCACCATTCTACCGACAACACTGCGCTGACGGCGGTAATATCTGGCCTCATCAGGAGGTACAGCGATTCAACTCCCGGCATTCGCCAGCTCACGCACCGGTCGCGATCCGTGGGGCCAGGTCTTTCTTGGCGTGGCCCTCCTCTGGGCGCTGACAATTCCGCTCTCGATCGCAGTGGCAGAAGCGGCACTCTGGCTGTCGCTGCTGCTGTGGTGCGCCAACTGGCTGCGCCTAGAGCTGGCCAGCGCCGGTTCCGTACCCGACTCGCCAGCGCGGGGTCCTGCTGGAGACGTCTTCTCGCTGATCGGCACGCCGCTCATGGCGTTTTGGGGCGTCTCCGTCGCCTCGGCGCTCGCGTCACGCGCTCCCGTGGAGAGCCTCTGGTCATTGCGCGAGGTGTTCCTGTTCGCCGCCCCACTGGTCACCTACCTCGCTTACCGGCACCCGTCGATGCGACGCTTGGGTTTGCAGGCTCTGGGTATTGGCGTGCTGGTGGCGGTCGGAATCGGCCTGTCCGGAACCGTGCTAGCGGTTCAGCGCGGCGAGTTCCCGGGCCTGTATCGGCCAGACGGAACGCTGGGCCACTACATGACCTACGCCGGCGCTCTCATGGTGGCGATTCCGACGCTCATGGTAGTGAGGGACGGATGGGCGGGCATTCTCCACCGTGTCATCGCGCTCGGTGCTCTCGTTGTGGTAGGGCTCACGATGACGCGCTCCGCTTGGATCGGCTGCGTCGTCGGCCTCGCACTCTGGATCGGGTTGCGCTTCGTCCCCGGCCGTTCAGCCGGTGACGAGCAGCCGCCACGTCGGGCAGCCTACCTCGTGGTATTGATCATCGGAATCGTCGTGGGCGGCATCGTGCTGCTGACGTTGGCCGGGCCCGAAGCGTTGTATGAGCGTGGGGCGAGCATCTTCTCGCTCGACAACCCCACGAACGTCGACCGCTTGGCGATGGCCGCAACCGGACTGCGCATGATTCAGGCGCATCCACTGCTGGGAGTCGGTCCCGGCTTGATGCCGCGTGTCTACCCTGCCTGGCGCGTCGACTGGGCAGTGAAAGAGACCAACCCCCACCTACACAACGACGCGCTCCACCTTGCGGCCGAACGCGGCTTGCTGGGACTTGCCGCCTGGCTGTGGCTGGTGGCCGCCCTTGGCGTCGGAGCGTGGAGGGTATTGCGCCACACGGGACCGTTCGCCGAGGGCGGACCGGAGTCACGCGCCGCCCTTGCGGCGCTCGGCGCCTTCCTCACGATGGGGCTTTTCGAGTACAACTTCTCCGATTCCGAGGTGCTCATGGTCTTGCTGTTCGCCGCCACGCTACCGTTCGCGGCGAGCGCGGGGCTGGCGCTCGCAAGAGACGACTGATCGGCTACTCGAGTCCGAGCTCTGGCGCGATGGTCTTCAGCGACTCGACGATGCAGGCGACGTGCTCCTTCATGTCAACGTCTAGCTCTTCGGCGCCAGCCCGCAAGTGGTCGCGGTCGATGGCCCGACAGAACGCCTTGTCCTTAAGCTTCTTGAGAATCGACTTGACCGGCAGATCGACCACAGACCTGCTCGGCCGGACGAGGGCAACGGCAACGATAAAGCCGACCAGCTCGTCCACTGCATAGAGCGTCTTGGCGAGCTGACTCGTCCGCTCGACCCCCGTATGGTCGGCGTGTCCGAGGATCGCCTGAACGATCAGCTCCTCGTACCCCAGCTGCCGCAGGATCTCGGCGCCGACGAACGGATGCTCTTCGAGCGATGGGTGCTCTTCGTAGTCGAAGTCGTGGAGCAGCCCGACGACGCCCCACAGCTCGGGGTCCGCTTCGAAGTGCCGAGCGTAGCCGCGCATGGCGGCCTCGACACCGAGGGCGTGTTTGAGCAGGTTCGGATTCTGAGTGTGCTCGGTGAGCAGGGTCCAGGCTTGCGCCCGTGTCGGGACCATCGCCAGAACGCAGGCTATCTACTGGGCGCCGCCGAAGCCACCGAGCGGATTCTCCAGGCTGACGACGGTCGTGCCGTCGCGTGACAGAAGGGCATAGCCGTCCATCACGACCTGGATGTTGTCCTCCGACTCGATCCGCCGCAGATCACTCGGCGTGAAGGCGCGCAGGGTCCCACGCACCACGATATCCTGACCACCGAGTCGATCGAGCGCCCAATACCACTCCGAAAGCAGGCGTGAGTTGAAGAACACCTGCGCCCGTCGACCTTCTCCGTCCTCGACGACGAAATAGGGCGCGCGCTCGACGAATCGCTTCTCGGTGAGCCGTACGTCATACAGATCCACCGTGCCACCGGCGAGTCGTTGAACCGTCTGGATATACGTCGTGTCGTTCGCCAGCTCGTCGAGCGCCGAGGGCATGCCCAGCGGGTGCACGCCGTCGGCGAGGCGAAGCTCATCTGCCGGGACGTACGGCACCTGGATCTCGTTGCCGTCCACGATCAAGCGCATCACCTCGAGGGCGTCGAGCTCTTCCTTGGTGAACAGCTCTTCAGCATTGCGGTCCAGCGTCGGGTTTTGCGGCACCCAGCCCATGGGACTTTCGTAAAGACCATGAACTTGTAGATCAACTACTTGGCCGACCGTGATCGCCAGCAGATCGAGATTGTCACCGGGGACCATGATCTGGCCCGCCGGTGGCGGTGCTTCCTGCTGAAAGCTCAATACGGGCTGCTCATCCGCCGCCGCTTGGTCCTCACCCGCATCGTCTCCTTCGGCGCCGTCTTCGGCGATCGGAGCCGGCGGCGGCGACGGGACCGCGGTAGCGGCGCCCGCTTCCTCGAGCAGGATCGAGTCCTGGTCGATGTGCACGACCTCCAGCCCGGTGATCACGACCTCTATGCTGGAGGGCGGTGCGCTGAGAGCGTGCAGCATGAACGGCCGCGGATGGCTCGGGCTCGCAAGGTAATCGGCCATCGTCACTTGCTGCGGCGTCTTCAAGTAGAAGTTCGTGAAGTACGGCACTGCGAAGATGTAGTAAATGAAGGCCGCTGCCAGCAAGAGTAGGAGCCAGTTCAGCGGATCTGTCAGGTTCTTTTTGAGCGCCATCGGGCCGCTCCCGCGGGACGTGATTCGGAGTTCGTGGGATTGCTTGTGTTGGGCAAGCGTGGCAGAGATGCCAGCGGGGTAATTCGAGGCTGGCGCATTATAAGCGCCCAAACGGAGGCATGTCGAGTTGCGCTCGCAAAGACCTCATCCGGAGCGTTCTTGCCCCGGCAAGTACTTCAGGCCGAGCGCGCGAAGCGGGTTACATCCTCTCGCTTGCCCAGGACGATCAACGTCGAGTCGACCTGCAGGCGGTATTCAGGCGCCGGATTGAAAGCCATTTCCCCATCCGCGCCCATTACTCCGACCACGATCACTCCGAATTGACGGCGGATATTGCATTCCTCTATTGACTTGCCGATGAGGGACGAGCCTACCGGAACACTGAACTCGTCAAGTTGCAGGTCGAGCCCCTGGCTCGCGGTGACGATGTCAGTGAAATCGACCGTGTGTGGACGGGTGACGGAGTTAGACATCGAGCGTGCGCCGATGCGCTCCGGAGAAACCACACGATCTGCGCCGGCGGCGAGCAGCCGACGTTCACCTTGCTCGGTGACACTGCGCGCGATGATCTGCAGGCCGGTACAAATATCGCGGGCCAGCAGGGTAACGTATACGTTGTCCGCCTCGTGCGACAAGGTCAGCAATAGGCCTCGAGCTCGCTCGATACCCGCCGCCCGCAGCACGCTTTCCTCCACGGCGTCGCCGCGAAGATGCGGCACGCCTGTAGCGGCGAGATCGATAAGCGCCTCTCCATCCCTGTCGACCACGAGCACGGCAACGTCATCGGCGACGAGGTGCCGGCACGCCTCACCACCAACGCGACCGTAGCCGCAAATTATGTAGTGACCCGTGATACCCGAGATCTCCTTGTCCATCCTTCTCCTTCCGACCACCCGCCTAAGATCGCCTTCGATCGCCAATCGCGAGAGCATTGCCGCGACGTATAGAAAGGCGCTCGCACCGGCGAGGATCAAGCCCATGGTGAAAACCCGGCCGCCGGTACCGAGCGACGTACTTCCTGAAAGCCTACGGTGCTGAGAGTCAGAATGACCATGTAGAGGCTATCGACCAGCGTCCAGCTTTCGATGACCATGTAGCCAGCCGTGCCAGCGATCAGTAAGACGGCAATCGCCGCCAGTCCCAGACGCGCCGATTGCATCCGCCGGCGATACTCCGTATCGCTGTCACCATATAAGGGCGGCGCTGGGCTCGAAGCCAAGGGTCAGCCGAGCTCCCCGTCGTGGATCGTGCGGAAGCTGAGGATTTCGTAGTTCCGACTTCCGCGTGGCGTCTGAACGATGATCTCGTCGCCGTCGGCTTTCCCCGATAGAGCGCGGCCTATCGGTGAGGTGACCGAGATGCGGCCAGCTTTCGGATCGGTCTCGTCGGCGAAGACGAGCCTGTAGGAGATCTCCTCATCGTTGTCGAGATCGAGCAGCTCGACGGTGGATCCGAAACCAATCGAGTCGCGCGGAATCATCTCGGTGTTCATGCCCGAGATTGACTGCCGCTTTTCGTATAGCCGTAGGAGCATGGCGGTCACGGTGTCCTTACGATCCTTGGCCGCCTCGTGCTCGGCGTTCTCGCTGAGGTCGCCATGGGCCGCTGCCTCCGCCAGCTGCCGTGGCAGCTCTACCTTGAGCTCGCGCTCCAGAACGCTGACTTGGGCTTCGAGCTGCTTCAGGAGGTCTTCACGAATACCCATCGGCGGGATCCTGTTGGGCTGAAAAGATGGGCGGAATCAACGGCTATGCGTGTGCCGCCTACGGTTCGCCTGCCGGCGCGCTCAGCGCCGTACGCGAGCCAGCGCAACGACCACGGCTCGCAAGCTATTGTCGAGATGGAGGGACTGCCTATAGGCGGTCTCCGCCTCGGTCAGCCGATGCTGCATTTCCAGCGACAGACCGAGGTTATACCAAGCGCTAGCGTCGCGAGAACGATGTTCGATCACGTGACGGAAGGCACTCTCCGCCGTATCGTAATCCTGCATCAGGAGTGCCGCGGTGCCGCTGGTGATCCAGGCATCCAGATCGTCAGGAACGCGCCGCAAATGCTCTGCCAGCACCTCGGCAGCAGCGGACGGCTGATCGTTAGCGATAAGCGCACGGGCCAGGTCGTAGCGGGCGTACGGATAGTCCGGCTTGAGATCCAATGCTCTGCCGAAGTCACCGATGGCATCTGCGTAGCGATCGTCCAGGTACGCTGTTATGCCCCTATAGGTCCAGTACGCCGGGTTGTCGGGCTGCGGTGGGCCTACGCGCACCGTCGTGCCCGTCACCGTCCCGCGCCGTGGCTGGTCCTGCGGCAAGGATTCAACTGGCGCCTGGGTGTAGAGGGTGTCGATGCCGTCGATAAGCGCCGGGTCGAGAACGCGTACGAAGACCTCGGTCAGATAGACCTCGAAGCGCCCAGCTCGCGCCGCACCCAGGCCGACGTGGGTGAAGGTCGCATCCATCCGATTCAGGCGATGCCCTTCGCTGTTCTGCAACGCGGCGTTGAGCGCCTCGGCGTCACGGTTGCGTGCCACGTTCTCTCCGAACTGGGTCACGCGCGGGAACGCGAGCTTGACGCGCGTCTCCGTGTTGACGCCGTGCCGAAACGAATGATGCGTAACGGCACCGTTGGTGGCCATCTCCAGACTGTGCTGGTACGCCAACAGGTCCAGATCCGCGTGGCCCCGCAACTCCCCAACCCCTGCCGCCGTGCGCGCCGCGTTCAACAGCTCCAGCAACTGGCGACTGAGCTGCGCCTCCGCGTCCGATGGGTAGGCAACCCGTTCCGTCTGGGCACCGGCCACGGCACAGAGACAAGCGAAGAACGCAACGGCCGCCAGCCGGCTCACGAGAAGAACAGCGCCAGGCACCCGCACGCCAAGTTGAATTGCATGATCAGAACGGAAGCGCGATGCAACTGGTCGAACTGCGAATCGCCGGAGGTCTTTCCTTCCTGACGCAGGCGTCGGATCCGCGGCGAGACCACCCGCGAGGAGTAGATCGCACTGGCGCTCATCATCCCGATGCATACGTATTCGATGGCATACCAGGGGGACATACGACCGAACCAGGCCACCAAGAGCGGGCTGGTGATCAACAGTAACAGTATGCACCCCATCACCACGCTGTCGAAACGACGCAGGATCGCCGCCATGATGCGGCCGGCTTCCTGACGGCTCGAGGCGGTACGAAAAACCACCGGCGCCGCAACCATTCCGACCGCGACGATCCCGCCGATCCAGATCCCGAGAGCAGCGGTATGCAGGAAATGGAGCGTCAAGTAGGTCCAGTTCGGCATCGTCTCTTTCCTCCGATCATCGGATGCGGACCCGAAACACGGCTGACCTCAGCTAGCCGAGCCTATCAGCGCCATGAACTCATCGGCGTGTCGCGTGTTGGCTATCTGCTCGGAGCTCAGCCCGGCGCGTCGCGCCATCGCCACTCCCAGGCGCATGTGATCGAGGCCGGCGACGTCATGAGCGTCGGTCGAGATCACCACCCCTGCACCCACTTCGACCGCGGCTCGGAGATCCGTGGCGCTGAGGTCGAGGCGTTGCGGGTGGGCGTTGCATTCCAGCAAGACGCCGCGATCGCGAGCGGCGACGAAGACTCGTTCCAGCTCCACCGAATAGGGCTCGCGCCGGTTTAGCCGTCGGCCCGTGGGGTGGGCCAACACGTGCACGTTCGGGTTGTCGAGGGCACGCAACAAGCGCTGCGTCATCACCTCGCGCTGCTGGTCCATGTGAGAGTGCACCGCGGCAACGACGCACTCGGCGTCGGCGAGACAGGCGTCTTCGAGATCCAGCCTGCCATCGTGAAGTATGTCGACCTCTACCCCACGTAATAGACGAAGCCCGCTCAGGCGACTGTTGAGCGCTTCCACCTCGGTCCATTGGCGTGCCAGGCGGCGGGCGTCCAGGCCCCCTGGCATCCTTCTCGAGTGGTTGGTGATCACGGCGTATTCGTAGCCGCGCTGCGCTGCGGCCGCGGCCATGACCGCAAGCTCGGCGCGACCGTCGCTCGCCGTTGTGTGCATCTGGCAGTCGCCACGAATGTCGTCGAGCGACACCAGCGTCGGCAGGGTTCCGGCGGCGGCGGCTTCGAGGCTGACGCGGTCCCCTCGCAGCTCAGGCGGGACCACTGGCAGACCGGCGGCTGCATAGACCAGCTCTTCAGTTGCCAGGTTGCCGAGTGCGGCGAGCCGATCTTTGCCCTCGCGGCCAGAGGAATCGATGCGACCCTCTGCCAGCTCGCGGACCGCACCGGTGTGATCGTCGGTCCCCGTTGCCAGGTGCCAAACGCTCCCGAACCCGGCCGGCGCCGTCACGCGAAGCTCGACGATGGCTCCGTCGAGCAACCGGACGCGGCCGCCGCTGTCCTCCTGTCTCAGCAGCTCCACTACATCGTCGCGAACAGCGAAGCGCTCCAGGGTCGTGGCGGGACAGCTAGAGCTTGCCACCAGATCGATACGGTCCACGGTTTCCTCGCGCCGCCGCACAGCACCTGCGATGTCAATGCGCTGCACGCCTTCGAGATCGGAGAGCTGCTTAACAAGCTCCTCCGCGCGCCGCAGTGCCTCACCCAGCAGCATTCCCGCACCCGAGGTCCGGCGCCGCTGAAGCGCGCGCAAGATCCGTGCCTGCGTCTTGGTGCCCAGCCCGCGTACCTGCTGCAGCGCTCCGTCTGCTGCCGCATTCTCGAGATCCTCGATCGAGCAGACGCCGAGCTGCTCGGCGATGGCGCGAGCTCGCTTCGGACCGATGCCCGGCAAGCGTACGACTTCAAGTAACCAACCCTCAGGGCTGGCGAGCAACTCGATGTGCTCACCGCATGCGCCGGTGTCGAGGAGCTCCTCGATCCTCGCGGCTATCGTCTTGCCGACGTGTTGTAGCTCGCTTACGGGCTGTGCGCTCCGCAGCTGCGCAACTGGTTGGCCGAGCCCGCGGACCGACTCCGCGGCGAGTCGATAGGCGCGTACGCGGAAGACACTGGCGCCCTGAAGCTCGCGAACGTCGGCGATCTCATCGAGGACACGTGCGATGTCCGCGTTATGCACGGTGTTCGGCCGCTCAACGGGCGTCGGGTTCGACGCCGTAGTAACCCTCGCGTACCTGCACAAAGGCTCCGGGATTTCCCTTCACCTCGACACGAAGCTGACGCCAGGTACCGTCATAGCGCGCGTTGCGCGGATAGTAAGAGAGGGCATACTGACTGTTGAGCTCATCCGCGATCAGGCCGTAGATCTCCTCGAGCTCTTCGAGGCCGATAGGGAAATACGGCGCCCCGCCAGTAGCATCCGCGATCGCCCGCAGTTGCTCGACGCCGCGCTTGACAGCGCCGCTGGCATCGCCCAACTCGGTACCGTCCTGCATGAGCTGAAGACCGATGGTGTACACCAGAACGTCCGACTGGCGGAGGAACTCCAGGACGTCCTGGTAGGCCATCTGACTGTTGGTGTCGAGACCGTCCGTCAACACCACCAGCGCCCGCTTTCCGGTCCGCCGATTGAGCTTGCGAATCGATTCGGCCAGAGTATCGAAGAGCGCCGTGCTGCCGTCCGGATCGATCGCATCCAGGGCTGCCTTCAGCGCGTCCTTGTCGTGGGTGAAATCGGAGTACAGCCAGACTCGATCGTTGAAGCCGAGAATCATGGCCCGGTTTATGTCGTTCACCAGAGCATCGACGAGTCGCAGCCCGCCGGCGCGCTCGGCGCGCACGCCGCCGCCGAGCATGCTGCTGCTCTGATCGAGCGACAGCGCCGCCGAAACCGGAACCTCACCAAAATCGAACTGCACGATCTCCTGCTCGGCACCGTCCTCGGTCAGTCGGAAGCTCTCCGGGGTGAGGCCGCGCAGCAACCGGCCCTGGGCGTCACGAACCGTGGCGTGCACGGTTACGAGGTTGACGGTCGCGCCGAAGGAGATCGAGGCTCGATCGAGCACCACGTCGGTGCTTGCGACCCGATCACCGGCCACCGCAACGGCGCGAATGACGAAGACTTCCTCGTCGTCCGGGAACGACCAGGCGAGGCGGAACGGCTCTACCTCGGCGGTGCCGACGCGTCGGTCGTTGACGTAGAAGTCGACCCGTTCTGCCGACACCGCGCCCATGACATCGGCGACGAGCTCGACGTCGCCGATCGGTAACGTGTCTTGCGCCGGGGATCGAATCCGAACGCGGAAGCTCTCCTCCGTGGAGGCTCCGGCCGCCGTCGCGCTGTCTCCCGTGTCGGAGCCGTCGGCTGGTAGCGCCCCGCTGGAGTACCGCGTTACCGCCGCGGTCGATTGCTCCTCGGCCTGGGCACTCACCGTGCCCTCGGCCTCTGCAATGCGCGGCGGAAGCCGGTAGATGCCCCGGCGCGCGCGCCGCGGTGCCTCGGGTGCGTCACGCACGACGATGTAGGCATTGAGCGCCCCCGGCGGCCGCGCGACGATCATCTCCGTCAAGTCCTCGACCGTCCCCGCTTCCCAGAATCGGGCCTCCACGCGCGCGTGCCCGGTACCCCTATTCGGATACCCCAACGCCTCTTCGATCAGCCGCGTCTCGCGCGGGCCGATGTTCACGAAGTAGGCCCGCTGCACCCTTTCCGGCCGATCGAACCACTCGGCGCTGATCAGCACCCCCACCCCGGTCGCTCGATCCGTCCGGTTGGTGATTCGTAACTGGAAGGGCTCGATTCGCTGTTGCGACTCGTCCAGCGTCATCGAGCTCGAAAGCAACAGCTCCCCTACCGAGAAGCGTTCGTCGAACGCGAAGAACCTGCGGATGTTGTCGGCGTCGCCAAAGCCGTGCGTATTGTTGGAGCGGTTCACGTCCGGGATCAGACCATCCGGATCGACGGCGACGCTCACAGGATTGCAAGCAAGCTCCATCTCGAACGATTCGTCTTCGATACCAGGAGCGATCGATTCGCGGGTAACCTGACCATCCGGGCAGCGTGCCTGCACCGTCAACGGCACCGGGAACGGCACGTCGCGCAGGACTCGGCCCCGTAGACGCGTAGTTCCTTCGCGAAGGCTGACGCGATCGATGCCAACATCCAAAGCCACCGTGGGCTTGAGCCAATCGCGCACCACCGCATCGGGATCGGGCTGACGCTCGCGGCCGAGCGCATCGATAATGGCCGCCAGCTCCACGGATGGCCGGGCCACCAGCTGCCCGATCGCGGCCATGACCACTTCGGGGCCGTATAGACCCTCGAGCAACTTGAACGTCGCATAGGCCTTGCCACGCGCCGCGTCGGTGAGCGTTGCCGTCGATAGATCAACCGGCCGGCGGCTTTGCGCCGCCCGGGTGAAATTCGCCTCGATGCCGTATAGCACCGGCGTCGTCGACTTGAGATCCCGGTAGATGCGGTCGGTCAGGTAGAGAGCCGCGCCTTCTGTCCACCAAGGCGCGTCCCCGCCCGGCGCTCCGAGCGCGACTCGGCCGACCACATAGGTGCCTAGCCAGCGCGCATAGCCGAGAGCGTGGGCGGCCCCGAAGTCCTGCAGCAATAGCGGCACGTTGGTGTGCATGACAACGAGCGCTTGCCTGCCCTGGCCGCGCACCTCTACCACTCCGTCTGCACCGCTACCGGGCCCCGAGGACGCCGGCTCCCACCGAATCGTCCCGGCTGGCACCGGCACCCCAGTCAAATCGGAGATACGCGTTGCCGCCACGTCGGCGAACGAAGCCAGGTTGATCGCCCAGTCGCGCCAGGGCTCGGGATACTCGAATCGAATCGGCGCGTTGGACAGGCGAAGGGTCGCTCCTTGAGTGACCGAAGAGGCCACGGCACCGGAGGCGGCGGGTACCGATATCGCCACTAGCAACGCGCCGGTGAGGGCGCGGCAAAGTTCCTTGCGCGCGTCTATCATGCGTTCGAGTATAGCATCGGCGCGCGCCGGCAAATCGGGGTTTCGCGCCACGCTACGGCCCTCCGACGGGCCGTACGCACCGACTGTAACAAACTGATATCAAATGGTTTACAGGACAAGTCCGGGGAACTCCTGGGGGTTTTGACGGACCTGCGTGACCTGCCTGAAAGTGGGCTGCCCAACACCCGCAGAGGGAATCCAACCGATGTCGGATGAGCGCTTCGAGGTCGTGATCGTCGGCGCCGGCCCCGCCGGCGCCGCAGCCGCGTTGACGCTTGCGCGTGCGGGAGTCGAGGTACTGGTTCTTGAACGAGGCGATTACCCGGGTGCCAAGAACCTGTTCGGCGGTATTCTCTACACTGGGGTGCTCAACGAGCTCATACCGGATTTCTGGAACGAAGCGCCGATCGAGCGACATATCGTCAACCGCCGCTGGGCGGCGCTGGACGACGACACGCAGGTCGCTCTCGACCTGAAGAGTTCCAAGTTCGACGTGCCGCCGTACAACAACACCTTCACGGCCCTGCGGTCCAAGTTCGATCGATGGTTCGCCGAGCAGGCGGAAGAAGCCGGGGCGATGATCATCTGCGAGACCAACGTAGAGGATCTGATCATCAATCGCGGTGCGGTACAGGGCGTCCGCACGGGTCGAGCTGACGGTGACGTCGAGGCTGACTGCGTCATCCTCGCCGAGGGCTCGAACGCTCTGCTGGCGGAGCGCGCCGGTTTCAGGCCAATGATGAGCCCGACCAACCGCGTGAACGCGGTCAAGGAGGTGATCGCCCTTCCGCCCGAGATCATCGAAGATCGCTTCCATCTAGAAGGTCGCCAGGGAGCCGCCATCGAGTACTTCGGGGGCGCCGTCAAGGGGACGGTCGGATCGGCGTTCATCTATACCAACCACGACAGCTTGTCGGTAGGCGTGGGCAGCATCATCGCCGAGTTCCTTCGTCTGCGCCTGGCCCCGTACGAGATGCTCGACTGGTTCAAAGCACACCCGATGGTGGCGCCGTTGCTCCGCGGCGGCGAGACGGTGGAGTACGCCACAAAAATGATCCCCGAGGACTCCTACGACCATCTCTCGGACCTATACGAGGACGGCCTGTTGCTGGTCGGCGATTGCGCCGGTCTGGTGAATCCCTCGATTCACCACGAAGGGACGAACCTGGCGATGGCGTCCGGGGTGGCGGCGGCGGAGGCGGTGCTCGCGGGTCGTGAGAGAAACGACTTCTCCAAGGCAACGCTGGCAACCTACCGCGATCGTCTCGAGCAGTCCTGGGTCATGAAAGACCTGAAACGCTACCGCGACACGGTGCATTTCCTGCTCGAGAACCGCGAGTTCGTGAAGGACTATCCCGACCTCACCGTGCGCTTGATTCGCCGCTACTTCACCATCGACGACACTCCGAAGGACGATGTGATTCGAGAACTCTGGCGACTAATTCGTGACGAAGTCAGCTTCTTCAAAGCAGCGCGACAGATGTGGCGCGCTCGCAAAACCATGTTGTGAGGCGATGATGTCGATCGATGTTCGCGAGTACCTGAAGCCTCACAAGTCGCCATCGATGGCCGAGCGACTCGACCTCGTGAAACGGCGATTCGCCGATGAAAGCCATATTCACGTGGACCAGGAGGCCTTTCGTCAGGACCCGGACCATGCCGTTCTGTTCATCTGTCCGGCTCAGGTATTCAAGCTCAACACCGACGACTCCGGCTGCATCGTCAACTACGAAGACTGCCTCGAGTGCGGCACCTGTCAGGTAGCACGTCGCTACACCACCTGGAACAACCCCCAGGGCGGCTACGGGGTGTCGTACCACTATGGCTGATGCCGGGTGGCCGCCTAACCGCGGCGGATGAAGACTCGGAGGAACGTGTGCTCGCGGAGTAGGCCGAGATATTCGTTGCCGGTGCTCATGCACCATGCCGGCACGTCAATCTCGACCCCCGCATCGTCGGCCAGCAACATGGCCGTTTGGCCGGCGTTCATCTTCCTCGCCGCGCTCTGAATACGAATCACCGGCTCGGGGCAAAAAGTGCCGCGCGCCTCGACGGCGACGTCCGCCGTATCGATCAACGATCGCTTTTGATCCGCTGAGGCGCTGCCGTGGACCTGCCGATGGAAATGCGCCGCACCCCGAGGGTCCGATGGGCGGCGTGGCGTGGTCAACTCACCCTCAGATTCGGATCTCGTCGAGAACACCGTCCTCGCGCACTGGCTCGACCACCAGCTGTCCCTCGTGCTCGTCGAGGTGCCAGTGCACCGGCACCTCGATCTCGCTACGACCGGCGCAGTACCGAGCCGTGATCTTGCAGGCGAGCTCCAGCTGCTCGGCCGAAGGAGCCCCCTCGATCAAGGTCAGCGGAGAGCTGAACTCCTCCACCCACACCGCTCCCCGACCGACGCGGAATCGCTCCAGGAAGTCGTTCTCAGCCTCGTGGCGTCCGACGATGATCTTCACTCCGTCACCGAGCCGGAAGTGGCGACCGACCTTCAGCAACATCATGTCGTCGGGGTCGACGTCGTTGCCTCGGTCGAGGAGTAGGTCGCGGAGCTTGCGAGAGAAATTCTCATCGGGCAGGAAGCAACACCCACCGGCCGGCTGTGGATAGTCGATCAGGCCGAACTCGTCCGCCAGGCGCATCTGCTCGTGACGGGAGCGGCCCGAGATCGCGTACAGGTCGTCGCGATGGATCCAGCCGCGCTTCTCCGGAATCGTCGGCGGCAGTAGCTTGGCGGACAAGGGACGCAGCAGCAGGCCTTCGAGCTCCGTCTCCTGCTCGATTGCCTGCATCGGTGGACGCCGCTGGCTCATCGGCCGCTGCCCGAGCACCTCACCGGTGAAGATGAAATCGTAGCCCTGTTCTTCCAACATGGTCTTGGCGCGCTTGAGCATGAAGATGCGGCAATCGATGCACGGGTTCATCCCGAGCCATAACCATGCTTGGGATTCAGGACCACTTCCGGCAGGTAGTCCTCCTTGATATCGACGATCTCCACTGGAACTCGCAGCTGCGCGCCGGCGTGCAACGCGTCGTTGCGGTAGGGCTTCTCACGATTGTTGGCGTTGCCCATGAGGCGATGCCGGTCAGCAACGCAGAAACCAGTCGAGAAATGAAGCCCCAGCACATCGACGCCCAGACGCTGGAGAATGCTGGCAGCGAGCGTCGAGTCGAGACCTCCGGACATCAGACCGAGTGCGCGAATAGGTCGGCGGCTCATTTTCTCGTCACGGCTAGGGACGCCTACTCGTGGGTACAACGACGCGGCGTGCGATTACCTGGCAGCGGTCTGCGGCCGCGCGTTGGGGCGGGCGCCAGCGTGCGCCAAGCGTAGCATAGGGCCGGCGCGCCGGAGGGTTGTCGGGAGCCTCTATAGCGATGCCGAGGAGGGGCCGCGGCCCCAGCTCAGAAAGGGCATCCAGGCCTCGTGAGGATCAACCGCGGGCGCCAGCGAGGTGGCGGGATGCCAGGCTGGCTGCCGAGGCGGCCGGAGGAGCCGCATGCCGGCCTCCTCCGGGAGACGATTGGCCTTGCGAGCATTGCATCGAAAGCACGAGACCACGATGTTTCCCCATGTGGCGCGCCCGCCGCGCGAGCGTGGATGGACGTGGTCCAGCGTCAGCTGCGAGGAGCCCGCGACACGTCCGCAATACTGGCATTGGTGTCGGTCTCGCAGGTAAACGTTGGCACGGGTGAACTTCACGCGCGGTCGCGGCACACGATCGTATTCGAGCAACTGGATTATGCGCGGCACCACGACCGTGCACGATGGCCCCGAGATCAAGTCCGCCGATTCGTGAGCTGGCAGGGTCGAGGCCTCGCTCCAACTCTCCCAGGTGTACGTGGCAAAATCATCGGTGACGACCTTCCCGCGCCCGACGTAGAGCAACGTCAGCGCCCGGCGCGCGTTGACCACGTTCACCGCCTGCCAGAGGCGATTCAGAACGAGGACACTAGCGTTCAGCCCCATTTTTTCTTTGGCTCCCCGCTATGTTCCGGTGCAGAGTCGACTACCTAACTTACCTTAGCAGGCGGACCCGACCAGCTAGGCGATCAGCGCGCGCCGACGACTCCATGTGCTCGCAAGATTTCGATAGTCCGCCGCAGCGGCAGCGCCTCCACCACGCCGCCAACCCCGATCGTCGTGCGCGCCTGAAACAGGCTGTTGTAGATCGACTCCTCGGTGGCCTCGACGGCTGCCAGGAACAGTGGCGACAGCCGATCCGTGGCGAGCGGCGGCGTCCGCGGGCGAGCAGCGCCGTCCGGCCCCGTGCGCAGCCCGACGTGAGTCGAGAACGCGATCACGTAGTCGCCGCTTCCATTCGACCCTGATGCGCCGGTGCGCGCCATGCCCATGAAGGCGCGAAGCGCCAGCCTTTCGAGGTTGGCTGCGTCCAGCGGCGCGTCGGTGGCAATCACCATCATGCAGGAGCCATCGGCCTGGTCGATGCCCGCCGGCGCTCCGTCGAGCACGTCGCGCAAGTAGTAACGTCCGAGCTCGACACCTACCGGAGCGCCGGCGATGCTGAGCACGCCGCCGAAGTTGGTCTGTACCAGAGCGCCAACGGTCCAGCCGCCGAGTTGTTCCGGCAGTCGGCGCGAAGAGCTGCCGATGCCGCCCTTGAAGCCGAACGCGATCGTGCCGCTGCCCGCTCCGACGGCACCCTCGACAACCGCCCCGCCAGCCGCCGACTCGATCGCCGCCTGCACGTGCTCCGGCCGAATCGGGCGGGCCCGAATGTCGCTCAGGTATCCGTCATTGGTCTCGCCGACAACCGGATTGATCGAGCGCACGTCTTCGTTGCCGGGAAGCCCGAGCATGTAGGAGATCAACCCATCAGCGGCCCGGGGCACGCTGAGCGTACCGGTTAGCAGCACCGGCGTCTCGATAGTCCCGAGCTCACGGATCTGGCTGATGCCCGTCAGCTTGCCGAAGCCATTGGCGACGAAGACAGCTCCTGGAACCTTGTCGCGAAACAGGTTTCCAGAGTGCGGCAGGATCGCGGTGATTCCTGTGTGTGTCGTCGGTGGGGTGACCAGAGTCGTATGACCGACCCGAACACCGGCAACATCGGTGATGGCGTTCAGCGGCCCCGGAGATAGCACGCCGGGCTCCACGCCGAATTCTCGGACGCGGCCCCGTGCCTCCTGTTCTTGCGCGGCCACCTGCGGTCCGAACGCCGCGCCCAACGCCATCCCAAGGGCTGCTGTCGGGCGCAAGTACTGCAGCAGCGTCACCCGGAGGCTCCAGCATCGCCGAAGACGGCCCGTCGAAGATCTTCGACGGCGAAGCTCGCCATGCCCCGTAGCCGGCGCTCCTCCTCAATCCGGGTCATCCGGGCCAGCAACTGATCTACACAGCCGCGTTTGTCCGGCACCTCCAGCGCTTCGAGGGGACTCAACCCGTCGAGACGGGCGTGAGGCTGACGCGCCCAACGGGCCGCGAATGAGGCGTAGAACTCGACCAGTACCAGAGCTTCGTGCTCGGGGCTCCACGACTCCGGTCGATCGGCCGTGTGAGGGCGCCGGCGCGGAACGAACCGGGCCAGATCGTCGCCCGCGGCAACTCGCGCCTTGGCATGCGGACGCAGGTGCTGATCGAGCGCACGCCAGCCGCGACCCACCGACCCGGCTGTTGCGCCTTCCAAGACCAGGCGGGTGTGCCGCAACCGGAGCAGGAAGGCGTCTCCGCCGAGGCCAGCGTCTTGCCACCAGTACCAGCGATCAACGGCGCCGTCCCCGGTTGCCTCCGACAGCTCCTGGGCGCCGAGAGCAAGCAGGGACTCATGGGTCGCCGCTAGGTCGTCGACTTCGAAGAACGCCTTGCAGAAGCGGAGGCTCGAACGTTGCGGCGACGTCAACGGGGCGCTCATGCGGCGGATTATACGCACTTCGGTCTTCTCCGGGTGATATAGTTATCATATTAAAATCGTATTAACAGTTATCTACAGCTTTTCCACAGGTCCGAACGAATGCTCAGAGGCCGCGAACGACCCGAAACCCCTTACGCCTAGGCGATCCACGCCCGCAAGGGCGTGAATCTGCCCTCCCAGCAGCGGATTATCCACAGGAACTGACCTTGCGAACCTGTACGCCGGTGACATTCCTCGAAGACCACATGTCGGGACCACTGCGCGCCGTGCCGCACCCCCGGGGTGGACGATGACGGAGCCACCAGAACAGACGTCGGGAAAGGAAGTGAGCTTCGACGACCAACCAGCTGCCGCGAGTCCGTTTGTCGGTCCTGACCTGACCGATGAAGTGGATCGTGTCCTCTCTCTGATCGCCATCGTCGAGAGCCGCGTTCCGGCGCCATATCGGCTCGAGATTGTCCGCGCACTCCTCCCCCATGCCGTTGGAACGACCGCGAGCGATTCGACTCAGATGACAAGTGCGCGGACCGGGCCGACCGGCTCGCGCATCCAACTGGCACCCTACGCCTCAGTTCTCTCAACACCCGGGAAGATGCTGCTCAAGGCACTGGTGGCGCTTGAAGCCACGCGCCTGCAACTCGGTATCGAGTGGATGACCCCAAGCGAGATCGAGCGCTTCTTGGCCGAGCGCGCGCGGGTTCGCCCCGTCTACCGGACCAACCTGAGCAACGCGTTGCGCGCGGCACGCGACCTGGTCGACCGGCGGCGGCGCGGGCGCGCTTACGAGTATCGGATCACCAGCCGTGGTCGAGCGGCGCTCGAGCGAGATCTCGCCATCGCTGGTTCGTAGCCCCGCAGTGGGTCCGGTTGCCGAGGGCGCAAGAGGCCGAGCGGCTTGTCCACGTCCAGAGCGTGGTTACGGTAGATCTCTGGACAGTGGATGTTCTGTATGGCCTGGCGATTGAGCTGGAGATTGACGACGGCCTCGGGCCGTCGTTGTCGACCTACCCCGTGCACCTCAGCCGCTGAGTTGCTCCCTTCGTTTGTCGGCGCGACGACAGGGAACGGCAAATCAAGTTTACGGCAGACGCTACGTGGCGCGGCACATACTGCACACGTAACCGCCACTGCCCGCAGCTGGTTCTTACCGCCGAGTCGCTTCATCGGAGGTGAACTTCGCGGAGTCCCGTGCTGATGGATCCGAACCTATGCGTTCCCGATCGCCACGCTCAGGGCAACGTCGATTGAGCGTGTTTGAGAAGTCGGAACGCGGCTAGCTTGCCGGTGGAAGACGACATCTATGCGGCCGGAGCAGAACGCGGCACGGGCCAGCAACGTGAGGTTCAGGTGTCGCCGAATGTCGGCGCGCCGACAATCCCTGAGAGGTTACTTGAGATTGAGGCCGATCCGCGTCCTACATGAGACGACGTCGTGGTCGCGGTCGGGTCGAAGTGCCGGATTAGGTTACCGGCGTACAACCAGGGACCATTGCCAACCCTAGTTGTTGGGAATGCCCGTGGACCTGAGGCTGCGGATCGCCTCTAGCAGCGACCGCTCGACATCTGCGAGGGAGACCTCTTCGTTGCCCAGGAAGACGCTCACCGTCACGCCTTCCCTGGACCGGAACGTGAGTCGCCGCGGGGGACGCCGCTTGGTGGCGGTTCCAGCTTCCTCTTGGGCTGCAGCTCTTTGTGCGGCGCGCCGTATCTTCCGCAAGTCGTCGCGGGTCAGGCCCTCGTTGACAACCCGCTGCGCCAGAGCGGCCATCTCTTCCGATGTCTCGCACCGGCAGATCTCGAGCATCAGGGACTTACCGCGGATGCCGGCTTCCTCCAGCAACGCGCGGACTTCGCGCGGCATGACCAGCAGGTTGAGAGATTCGGTGACGCTGGTCCGCGACTTGCTTATGCGGCTCAGCGACATCATCGTGCGTGAATCCGAATTGGTCGATCAACGCCTGTAGTGCCTCGGCCTCCTCGAAAGCCGAGAGGTCCTGCCGTTGAAGGTTCTCAATGAGGGCAATTTCCAGAGCGCGCGCGTCGTCGACATCGAGGACGATGCAGGGCACCTCCTCGAGCTGGGCGGCGCGCGCGGCGCGATAGCGACGCTCCCCCGACACGATCTGGTAGCCACTCGCCGCGCGACGAACCAACAACGGCTCCAGGATGCCTACACGTTGGATCGAGGCCACGAGCTCTTCGAGGCGCTCGAACGACTGGCGCGGCTGATGCGGATTTGGGCGAAGCAGTTCCAGAGGGATGTACTGCCCGAGCGCACTCGTGTGCTCTGTCGCCAGCTCCTCTACAAAATGAGCGTCGTGCCGCATACGCGTAGTAACCGGCAGCCCTCGTCGCTTAGACACGCGCCAGAACCTCCTCTCCGAGCTTTGCGTACTGTTCCGCGCCGGTCGACGACGGCGCATGAGTAAAGATCGCCTCTTTGTACGCCGGACTCTCCTCCAGCCTCACGTTCCGGCTAATCACGGTATCAAACACCTTGTCACCGAATACCCGACGTACTTGCTCCACAACGTCACGCCCGAGGACAGTTCGGCGGTCGAGCATCGTGATCAACACTCCGAGCAACTCCAACTTCGGGTTCACTCGTTGGCGCACGCGCTGCACGGTGTCAAGCAGGTCATCCGTGCCTTCCATCGCCAGGTACGAGGACTGGATCGGAATTAGCACGTGTGACGCTGCTACCAGCGCGTTAACCGTGAGCAGTCCTAGTGTTGGAGGCGTATCAATAACCACAAAACGATATGATTGATCAACTGTGGCCAATTGATCGCGGAGTCGATAGTGTCCATCGAACTCGCCTGACAACTTGATCTCGAGCTTCGCCAGCGCGATTCGAGCCGGAGCGACGTCGAGGCATTCGAGCCGTGTCCGACAAATGATGCCGTCGAGGGCCATCGTGGTCTCGACCAAGGCGTCGTAGATCGTGAGCTCGAACTCGGCCGGATCGACGAAGGAGATCGTGCTGTGGGCTTGAGGATCCAGGTCGACGAGCAAGGTGCGATGCCCCTTGAGCGCCAACGCCGCTGCCAAGTTCACCGCGGTCGTGGTCTTCCCGACGCCGCCCTTCTGGTTCGTCACGGCAACGATCAAGGTTCGGCGGTCGGCTTCGTCGGTCGTGTAGCCGTTCGCAGATACCACCCTGAGCGAGTCCTTCCGAACCGGCGCGCCGTCCCCGTGCCCGACGAGTCAACCTACGGCGCTGCTTTTGCGGTTGCCCGGGTTCTATGGCCGCCCACTTCACGCCGGCGCGCTCGCCACAACCCCGCGCGCGGCGCGTCCCTCGAACCGGCTCCGAACCCTTCTTCGCTCGCGGGACGACCCATCATGCAGGAGGACTCCGGAGAGCGCAACCGAATCGCAGGTCACGGAGCCCTACATCTCGTATTTCGAGAACTCGTCGGGATCCAGATTCTCAAACCAGCGCCGCAAACGCTCCGAGTTCGATAGATCAC
>CBDAMQ010000019.1:0-142034 GCA_965197275.1 Acidobacteriota bacterium | reverse complement strand
CGTTGACGTTGACCATGAGGGTATAAAAGCCGCTGAGAGATCGGTCGGTAGCGTCGCGTTGACCAGCAGCTGAGTAGCCCCGGTGGCCGGGTCGCGCATGCTTCCTACCACCTCGGCAGCGTCGAGCGCCACGGGCTCGCCCTCCGGCGGCCGTAGTCGCACCCCCACCGCCGACTGCGTCTGACCGGGTGAACGGGTTGGGCACCAGGTTGTGCACCACCAGATACAGCTGCTGCATGGAGCCGGGGCGGGCCGGCAGCGCGGGCCGTGGGGGGTGAGCTCGGTGTCACCGATAACGAACGGGTAGGCAACCGGGCCGTCAACCTTGCTCGCCGGCGGGGCCGCCGGATCGATGCCGCGCACGATCAACCCGGGATGCTCCCAGTCGATTGCCACTGGGCCGGCAACCGCGAGGCCGGGCTCGGAATAGGACGGCACGTTGGCGGCTATGTTGAAGGCACTGATGCGGCCCACCTCGTTGTCGCGCACGATGACGCGTACCTGACGGCTACCGGCCCGCGACCACAACAGATCGTAGAAGCGCAACGGCAATCCGGCGGCCGGCGAGTTGCGCATCGACTCCATATCGAGTCCGACCTGTCCGTTGGACAGATCGAGCATGGCGCCGTCGTCATCGAGCATGTAGCTGAAGATCTCCAGCTCGACTCGCTTGTCGTCGCCGCTACTCTCGAGCTCTTCGAGCTGCTCCCAGGGCACCTCGACAACGGTGGCCACCCGGCTCACATCACCGTCACCGATGAACGGAACGGTGGTCATATCGAATGTCATGTCGCTTTCGACGATGCCCTTGGTGATGAACTCGGCCAGCTGCGCCTGGCGCTGCATGGGGTTCATGTCGGCGTAGTCGATCGGCGAGGCCAACTCGGCTGGCGCCCATACCACCTCGGCACCGGCGCGAGTGGCCTGCACATCGATGTCCAGCACACCGGAGTCACCGCGCTGACGTGCGAAGGCGAGCACGTAGTAGGCACGCGTAGAACGCTCGAGCTCGCCGAGCGCGCCACTGAGGTCGTTGGTATCCCAGGTCGTCGTACCGCCGGTCTCGGCGGCGAAGGCGTTGAGCGCGCTGCGTGACGAGCCGCGAGCATCGAAGCTGCCAGCGGCGGCTCCACCGGCCGCAAGGCCGGCATTGCGCCCCCCACCCACACCGCTCGGATCGACCACGTGGATGACCGCGTCGGCGGCACGCAGCGACTCGAAGCTATCGTCGAGCGCCGAGCGCACCTCGGCGCTACCGAAGCGCTCCTCGACATCGGCGCTGGCCAGCGCCTCTCCGGCGTTCTGCTGGATCGCGGCCGTGGTAGCCGCCAGCTCATCGAGCGATTGGCCGCTGATCACCCGATCGTCGAACCCGGTGGAAAAGAACACCACGTGCTTGCGCCCGCGGATCGCCTGCAACAGTTGTCCGAGCGTCCCCACCTGCTCGGAGTAGTTAGCGACTACCCCGGTGTACTGCTGGAACTCGAGCGACGCCACGTTGCGGACGAGCTCCGCGGCAGCCTCGGCTCCCTGCGTTTGGTCCTGGTCGGGCAGCAGCGTTTCCTCGATCTCGCCGGCGATGAAACCGGCTCGATCGATGTTACGCGAAGCCTGGACGAGCCCGAGCCCGGAGACGCCATCCAGCACCTGCCGGCGGTCGCGCGTCAGCGGCACCAGCAGTCGCACACCGGTCACCGCCGAGTACGACGCCACCCCCACCAGGTCGCGGGCGTGCACCTGTGACCTGATGAACTCTAGCGCCGACTCCTGCGCCGCCAGAACGCCGCGCGGCGTGTTGAACGCAGCATCGAAGAACAGTACCCATTGCCGCCACGCGGCCGGGGGCATCGTGCCGGGGCCGACCACGTCTTCCGCGTCGCCGCGGCCGAGGTCGACCTCATAGACGGTGGTCAGCGGGCGGTCATCGCCGTCGACACGCAGCCTGAAATCGGATGTTCCGAGCCCGGACACGAAGTCGCCCGAGCCATCGGCCACCGAAACCTGCAGCTGGACGACATCGACACGACTACGGAACTGTGGTCGATCCTGCGCCATCGATGGCGTCGTCGAACAGACAGTCACAACCAGCAGCCCGACCGCCAGCCACCGAATTCCAACAGACAGAGCGCGACTGAACCGGTACGGGGGCGAGTTCCGAAGCCTCATACCTATCGCCGCTCGAGGCGTTATTTGCGCAGGGCAGCGGCCAAGGAATCGATATAAGCGTCAACGCCGCTGCCGAGCTCGTACGCCCGGCGGGCGTCGCCATCGCTGGACAACGCCTCGATCACTCGTTGATCCCGTTGCAGCACGAGGTCGCGGACGCTGGCACGGGCAGCATGACTGATCGCCGCCCCGGTGGCCCTCCGACGGGTCCGCGTTCGCCGCACCCTGCGCCGACCATTGCCAACCTTCTTGCGCTTCTTGGATCCCGACCGACGCTTGATTGGCACCACGTATGTGGCATTGAAGCTACGCGTTGATTGCTTGCGAACCGACTTATCGGCCCGCTCCGCCACCTTGCGGAAATCATCAGTCGTGGCTTTCGGGTTCTTGGCGTACAGTCGCGCGACTGCTGCCTTGACCTTCTCGTTCGCGGGCATTGGCGTCACCTACTATCGGGGGAGGTTATCGTTACGGCACCTCGACTCAAGGGGTCCGGTCCAAGAGTCGGCCGGAGTCTACGCTGACCAATTTCTTTCCGCAAACCCGACCACGGTCGACCGCGGCAGGATTCTTGGTAACTTCATCGGGGTCATTACAATGTCCACTTCAAGCACAAACAAAAGGAGCTCGCGGCCTTGCCTGTCCGCCGAACTGTCTGCGTGTGGTCCATCCTGCTGACTGCCGGTATGCACGGCGACGCGTCGGTCGCCGCCGCTCTGTCGCCGCTGCCGCAGGACGCCAAGCAACAGGTATCGGGCGCTCTTGAATCGCGCGGCCAGCGGTACTCGGAGATCGCTCAACAGATGTGGGAGCTGGCCGAGGTCGGGTATCAGGAGGAACGAAGCTCACAGTTGCTGCAGTGGGAACTGGAAGAGTCGGGGTTCGCGGTGCAGTCCGGTGTTGCCGGTATACCAACCGCTTTCGTCGCCAGCTACGGATCCGGCCAGCCGGTGATTGGAATCCTGGCGGAATTCGACGCGCTGCCCGGACTGTCGCAGGCCGCCGTTCCCGAGCGTCAGGCGCTGGAATCTGACGCCGGCCACGCGTGCGGCCATCATCTGTTCGGCACCGCCTCGACCGGGGCAGCGATCGCGGTGCGCGATTGGCTCGCGGCGACCGGAACCAGCGGCACCGTTCGGGTGTATGGAACTCCGGCGGAGGAGGGCGGTGCCGGCAAGGTGTACATCGCGCGGGCGGGACTATTTGACGATGTCGACGTGGCGCTGCATTGGCACCCCGCCGACCGCAATGACGCCAGCCCCGGCAACAGTCTGGCCAACAAGTCGGCGAAGTTCCGTTTCCATGGCCAATCGACACATGCCGCCGCAGCGCCGGAGCGTGGACGCTCGGCGCTGGATGGTGTGGAGGCCATGAACCATATGGTCAACTTGATGCGCGAGCACGTGCCGCAGGAAACGCGCATTCATTACGTCATCACACACGGCGGTCGTGCGCCGAATGTGGTCCCCGAGTTCGCCGAGGTCTACTACTACGTCCGTCATCCGGATGTAGCGACTGCCAAGAATCTGTTCGACCGGGTGGCTCAGGCCGCAGAGGGAGCTGCACTGGGCACCGGCACCAGGCTGGAGTACGAGATCATTCACGGCATTTACAACCTGCTGCCGAACGAGACGCTCGGCCGACTAATGGACGCCAACCTCCGACGGTTGGGCGGTGTGACATACGACGACCGTGAGCGCGAGTTCGCCGAGATGATCCGTCCGACCCTCGGCGCTACCGACATCGCTCTGGGCTCGCAGGCCGAGATTCAGCCGTTCGAGATCAAAGCCGGCGGTGGCTCGACCGATGTCGGCGACATCAGCTGGCTCGTGCCGACCGCCGGACTCGACGTGGCCACCTGGGTTCCGGGAACCTCGGCGCACTCCTGGCAGGCAGTAGCGTCGGGGGGTACCAGCATCGGTACCAAGGGGATGCTGCTGGCGGCAGAGACCCTGGCGTGGACGGCGGTAGACGTGTTTCTCGATCCGTCACAGGTAACGGCCGCGCGGCAGGAGCTCGAGCGCCGTCGAGGAGCCGATTTCGTCTACGAGGCACTCGTCGGCGACCGTGACCCGCCGCTCGACTATCGTCAGTAGTCTTGGAGTTCCGTCTTGGAAACCCGGCGTCGGAACCGCGGCTAGAACTTCATCCGCAGCTCGAGCTTGCCGCCAGCAACGTTTTCCTGCTCGGCGCGGTACCCGTAGATCCCGTCGAGCCGAAGGATGAGGCCAAAGTGCGCCGCCAGCGGCATTTGGTAGCGGAAAGCCACTGCCGCCTCCGCGCCGCGCGCCTGGCCGTGCTCGGGGCCACCAACCACGAAGGGGTTGTTGTAGGTATTCTGGCCGGCGACCTCGACGACCAGCTGCTTGTCGAGACCGAACAGCCACTGGAGACCGAACGCAGCGCCATAGGCATCATGGCCGCTCGAGTCCAACGCCGGAAACCCGGAGAGCGCATCAGCTTCGAACGCCAGGCCGGTGTTCTTGAGGATTCCACCGGCCGCCGGGTCGTGCATCAACGATTGCGGCTTGTCGTAGCCCACGAAACCATTGAAGTAAGGGATGAACGTGTATGGCCGGCTGGTGATGAAGGCGTTCTCGACTAGCAGGATCACCCCGTTGGCGGTTCTTTCCATGCATTGGATCGGGTCGACGATCCCGCCCCCGCGACCGCACATGCTGGGGTCGATATTCTGGCGGGCTTTCTGGCCCACTGCCGCGACCACCCGGATGCTGTTCGAGAGCGTGCGCCCGAAGCGATGGGAGAACGCTCCGGTGATGCTGTGGAAGTCGCGATCGAAGTTGCCGATCTCGATGCCTTCAGTCAGGCGGAGCTTGTCTCTGCCGTCCACATAGGCGTAGCCGAACTCGTAGTAGCCCTCGTTGGCCTCCATGAAAGTGGTGACGCCGTACACGTTGGCCTTCTCGAAGAAGATCTGTCCCCCGCCGCTCGGTACCTCGACTGACGAGGCAGTCTCGCCCTCCTTTCCAGCGGCCTGCGCTTTCTTTCCTTCGTCCCCGCTTTGCTTCTGGCCGTCCTGCCCCACCGGCGCCGCCCACGTCGTGGCCGGCTGTAGCGACGCACCGGCAAGCAGACTCAGTGCCGCCAGGTACAGCAAGCAACGGAACCTCTGCTCGCCGACCACGGTAGCGCGGGTCATCGCTGGACTTCGAACTCGACGGTGTACGGATGGATGTCGACCATCCACTCGTTCAGCGCCTGTTCCATCTCGCGCGTGGCATTGACGAAGCGCATGAAGTAGATGGGCTCCGCTCTACTGCGCAGGCGAACCGAGAGGCGATAGGTCCCCGGCCTGGTAATCAGCTCACCGGGCACGCTGTAACTCGGTTTCTTCTCTCCCAGCGGTGGAATGCTGCGGCTCTCCATGCGAATGAACGGCGGATGATTCATCACCGTCGTGGGATTGCCGGCGGGGCGGATGAACGGCAGCGGATCGACGTCGAAGTTCACCGGCAGCACCAATCTCGCGGTCGGCGCCTTTTACGCTCGTCACCAGGAACTTGGTCTGCAAGTTGAAGAGTCGATCGTCGTGCTCGATCTTGCCGGCCGCCACGTCTTGAGAGTGCAGGTCGGCCATATCTCCGGCGCTATCGACGTAGCCTGATTCCCAGATCAGATTCCCGTCCGGATCGGACAGGGCAACGTTGAGCCAGATCTCCGGCTGGGCACCGAGCGAGCCAGACGGCATGTTGTGGCCAGGGTTGGTGTTCTGCACCGCATACTCGAACCGTAGCGAATCGCCCACCCGTGGCGTGTCCTTGAAGAACGGGCCGTCGATGTGACTACCGTTCTCCATCACCTGACGCCGGAGCTCACGCTTCTCTTCGAGCTTGGCCAGGTTGTCTTCGACGACCCGCCGCCTTTCGCGCCTCGGAGCTCGGGCTCAGCACCCTGGTTCTCGACTACGACGATGTGCTCAAGCGTATCCGGGACTACGCCAAGGACAAGTTGATTCTCCCGAGCTTCGGCGGCGGCGATCAGATGGGGTTCGTGCAGGGTGGCGATCTCGTCTCGCGACTACATTTCGATCCGATTGACAAGGACGAGATGTGCCGCACATGGAAGGACTTCTATCAAGAGTTCCAGATTCAGACGCGGATCGGCGTAGAGCTCACCGGCCTGGAGCACGACGCTCGGGGGGTTGGCGAACACCTGGGACCATCACGCCAACGACAGTGAGACCCTCAGCGCTCGGCACGTTGTCGTTGCCGTGGGGCGAGGCGTGCCGCGACGATTCGACATCCCGGGCGATCTGGACGGCATTGCCTTCCGTCTCAACAGTCCTGACGACTACCTGCACGGCCCGGCTTGCGTCATTGGCGGCGGAACCTCGGCTGCTGAGGCGGTGATCGGCATTTCGGAGGTAAAAGCGAAGCAGAAGGGCTCCGGATCCGTCTACTGGTCTTATCGAGGCGAGAGCATGCCCAAGGTTTCCAAGGCGCTCTCCGACGTCTTCTTCCAGGCGTATCTCGGCAACGGGAACATTCGTTACTTGCCGAACAGCGATCCGGTCGCTATCAGCACGGATGCGGACGGCGAGTCCTATCTCTGCCTGCGCACCGACCGCAAGGTCTTGGTTGATCGGCCGTGTGAGACGACGCACCTCGAGTTCCCGAAGCGCAACTGTCTGGCGTGTATCGGCGAGGACCTCCCCACGCAGATGCTGCGATCGATGGGTATCACGCTGGTCGAAGGCGGGCCGAAGATGAAGAAGCGCATGGTCGTGACGCCGCTTCTGGAGAGCTGCCAGCCTAACGTCTATCTCATCGGCGATCTCTTGAGCCCGATGTACTTGCAAACCGAAGACTTCGCTGCCGACCCGTCAACCTTCACCGACATCAAGCGACGCGGCAACATCAAGGCGGCGCTCCGCGACGGCGTGTTCGTCGTCGAGGTCATTGCCCAGAAGCTGGCAAACAAGAGCGTTGTCAACGTCGACCTGGACTTCGAGTCGCCGCACGTGGCTCCGCAACCGGAACCCCCCACGGCGGACGTGACGCCGGAAGCTCCCCAACCTCCGACGTCGCCGGTTCCGCCGCAGCCAGCCGTATCCACTGCCAGCAACGCTACCGCCGGCGACGCCCATCTCGTGAGGATTCTCCCGGGCGACGTAGCCGCAGAAGAGTTCCCGCTGCCGCCCGGCGCGACCACCACGATTGGCCGGATGGCGTGCGCCATCTCGTTTCCCGACGACACCAAGCTGTCCGATCGGCACGCCTCGGTCGAGCGCGGCCCTGACGGATTCCTGGTGCGCGACGACGGCTCGGCGGGCGGCGTCTTCATCCGGCTACGGCCGGGAGGTGAGGTTGCAATCGACCCCGGCGCGACCATCAAGATCGGCGCCCAGTGGCTGAGGTTCTCGACTTCTCAGGCGGGCTTCCAGATGACGCACTACGATGCGACGGGCGCCGTAAAGTCGAGCCATCAGCTCACCGAACGCACCGTGGTGGCCGGTCGCGACGCGCCGGGAATCACCCTCGATCCGGAGGACGGTACCCTGTCGCGTCGCCACGTCTCCCTCGCGGTCGAGGACGGAGTGCTCAACCTCCGCGATCTGAACAGCGTCAACGGCACCTATCTGCTGGTGCAAACCCCGACATCACTCTCGGAGGGCGACGACCTCTACGTCGGGCAAGAACGACTACGCCTGATCGTCAACGCGCCCCCCTCCCCTCCTGAGAGGAGGTGAGCGTTGATAGCACGATGACACACGCCTCCCTGCAGATCCCTGCCGTGGAGGCGCCGCCGCCCGGAGTCGAGGAGCCCGAAGTGGCAGAGTCAGCCACGCCGGTGGACGGGGCCGTCACGGTCACCTTTTCGGGCGGCGAAGCGATAGCGGCCAAGGCCGGCCAAACGCTGTGCGAGATCGCGGAAAGGGAGGGACTGTGCATCAACGCCGAATGCCATTCGGGACTGTGTGGCAGCGACCCCGTACGGGTCATCTCCGGGGCTGAGAACCTGAGCCCAATCGAACAGAACGAGCGCGATACGCTGGACGATATCTGCTCACTGGAATCCGGGAGTACCGGCTCGCGTGTATGGCCAGGATCAGCGGGCCGGTGGTGGTGGATCTCGTCGATCAGTAGGAGCGCGAGGGCGGCCGCAGCGGAGACCGCCGGTGCTCTCGCCGCGCCGAAGGATTGCGGAGCGATGATGGCAGCCTGTCCGGCGCCCAAGTCAAAAGCAGGAGGCCCGGGCCGGGCGTGGGCGCTGCTGACGGTGGTGGCAGCCGCGGCATGGCCCGGGGTGGCGCTCACCCAAACGGTGAACAGTGAACGTCTGGCCGTCGACGCCTACATCACCGGCCTGCAGGCCCCCACCGGGATGGTCTTCCTGGCGGACGAGGATTTGCTGGTGATCGAGAAGAACACGGGGCGCGTACGTCGGGCGCGCAACGGCGTGATCGAGGCGACAGTGCTTGACCTGAGCGTCAGTACTGCCAGCGAGCGCGGCGGGTTGGGCATCGAGCTGAGTCCGAACTTCGACGACGATGGTTTCGTCTACATCTACTATTCGGCCGCCGCCGGTGGCGACGGCACCGGGTGGACCGAAAACGTCGTGGCGCGCTATCAGTGGAACGGCTCTCGGCTGGTTTCGCCCACCGTGCTGCTGAGGTTCCCGCACCGCTCCGGCCAGGCGAACGGCCCCAACCACGACGGGGGCACGCTGCGCTTCGGGCCCGACGGCAACCTCTACGGCCAGGTCGGCGACCTGAACCGCGGCCGATTCGACGATCCGCGAATCGAGCAGAACACCGGTGGCGACGCCTCGGCGGAAGTGGGCGGCATTTTCCGTATCGACAGCACCGGCGACGTGCCCGCCGATAACCCCTTTGCTGATCACGCCGTCGAGGCGGTGCGCATCTGGTTCGTTTACGGCGTGCGCAACGGCTTCGGTCTGGCCTTCGACGACCTCACCGATCGTCTCTGGTTCACCGAAAACGGTCCCGAGGTTTACGACGAGATCAACGTTGCCGAACCGGCCATGAACAGCGGCTGGCTCCCGCTGATGGGGCCCGACTCGCGTGACGCCCGCTATGGAGCAAACGGCAACCGTGCCTTCAGCGCTGCTGACCTGCAGATGCTGCCGGGGTCGGTATACCGCGACCCGGTGGTGTTTTCCTGGCTCGACCCCATCGGAGTAACCGCGATGGTGTTCCTGCGCACCGATACCTTCCCCTGCGCCGATTGCGCGACCGACTGGTGGTAGGAGACACGAACACCGGCGACCTTTACCTGTTCCAGCCGCGCGGCAAGAAACGCCGCACGCTCAAGCTGACCGGCGGAGTGCGGGACCGCGTCGCCGTTGTCGGTCATGACACCGCCGTGGGTTGCGAGCCAGAGCGTCAGATCAGCCGCTGGGGCAGCGACTTCGGCATCGTTACCGACATGCGAATCGGCCCTGATCGGAACCTCTATGTACTGGACCTCGCAGCCGGGACGCTGTGGCGCATTCGACCGAAGGTTTGAGCGCTCCGACCTCGACTGCGACGCCACAGCACCGCGGAATCGAGGCCCAATATGGCCGGAAACCCGGCAAAGCGACGCCGTCTAGGTGGTCCATGACCGGTACGTGTCGTAGATTCTCCGCACGGGAGTGCCGCTCGCTCCAAGTGCGCGTTGTTTCGGACCTCCGCACTCAGCGAGACGGGCAAGATCCATGAGCGACTCAACTACCTTCGGGCGCTACACGACAAGCAGAGTCCTCGGCCGCGGTGCCATGGGTGTCGTATACGCGGCGGTCGATCCGGTAATCGGTCGCAACGTCGCGCTGAAAATGATCCGTGACGATTACGGCACCAACGAGAGCGCCGAGATCACGTCGCGCTTCGAACGTGAGTTCCAGACTGCCGGCAAGCTGTCGCACCCGAACATCGTGCCCATCTACGACGTTGGGCGCGAGGGTGACGCGTGGTACATCGCCATGGAGTTGGTGGAGGGCGTGAGCCTCGAGGATGTCATGGTCGAGGGTGCGCAGCCGGTCGAGAAGAGCCTGAACACGATCGCAGGTATCGCGGCCGCACTGGATCACTCGCACGACCTGGGCGTCGTGCATCGCGATATCAAGCCGGCGAACATTCTCGTCACTACGGCCGGGATCCCGAAGGTGACCGACTTCGGCGTGGCGAAGTTGTCGGGCAACACGATGACCGCAGCCGGGAGCATTCTCGGTACCCCGGCGTATATGTCTCCGGAGCAGGCCCGTGGTGAGATCCTCACCGGAGCCTCCGATCAGTTCTCGCTGGCGGTAATCGCCTACCAGATGCTCACCGGGACGAAACCGTTCGACGGCGACTCGCCCACGACGGTGATGTTCAAGATCGTCAGCGACGATCCCCCGTCACCCAGCAGCGTGAACGCCAAGCTACCGGCAGCCCTCGACGCCGTTCTGCTGCGAGGGCTCAACAAGTCCCCCGAGCAGCGATTCAGCGGTTGCGTGCAGTTCGCCGACGCGCTGCGATCTGCGTGGGGAATGGATACGGATGCAACGGTTGCCGTGGGAGCCCCCATGGCGGCCGGTAAGAAGCGGAAACCTGCACTACCGGTGATGGTTGCCGGCGCCTCGGTGGCCGCCGTGCTGGCGATCATCGGATGGATCGTCATGGGAGGCCAAGCAGACCTACCCGACGACAGCGGCGGTCTTGCCGCTGACAACGGAGCTTCGACCCCGGGCGCAGCGTCGACCCCTCCGGCGACCAGTCAGCCGAGGTCCGATCCGCCGCCCACGGTTCCCGAGGAGCCGGTCGAAGCGGTCGACGGCAACGCTGATTCAGGTACCCCGGCACCGATCGGAGTCGATGAAGCTTCGGGAGCGGCCGAGGACGAACCCAACGAAGGTGACGTAAGCGCAGGAGACCCCGAGGGCGCAGTAGACCCCGCGGGCGCGATTGACCCGGGAGCGGACCCCGAGCCGCCGGCGGTGGTGGCCGGCGAGCCGTTCACGGTAACGAGCCAACCACCCGGCGCAGCGGTAACACTCGACGGGACCGAAGTCGGCACCACACCATTCGACTTCGAGATGCTGCCGGACACCCGCTACGCGTTGCAGCTGACGCTTGATGGCTACACCCCGGCGGGTTGGGCCTTCGCGCTCGACGAGCTGAGCGACGCACAGCGTACTTCGGCATCGCTGCACTTCCCGCTGCAGCCTGACGTCGAGCCGGGCATCGTGGGGCTCGACTCTGACTACCCAGTGTCGGCAACTGCCAGACCTGTCGGCGGCGGACAAACACGGCAGTTCGACGCTGCCGCCAACCTTCAGATGAGCCTCCCACCGGGCTCGTGGATGATCACGCTCTCGGCACCGGAGGTGTTTCTGTCACAGGCGTCGACGGTGAACGTGGCCAGCGGCTCGAATCGCCGGCTCAGTGTCCCGGCGGCAGCCGATGTGCAGATTGCAGCCAACCCGGCCAACTGCCGCGTGAGCATCGACGGACGTTACGTCGACGTCACGCCGCTGCAAGTCCGGCTAGTCGCCGGCGATCACGACTTCCAGTTCGACTGGCCCGCTACCGGGGCGTCGCTAACCCTGACCGAGCGAATCGTGCGCGACGGACAACGCGTCTTCGCCACCGCTCCGCAGCAATGACGATGCCACGACCGAAGTTCGTCGTGCTTGCACTGATGGCAACCACGTGCGTCGCCGCCTCTCCCGGAGCCAACGCTCACGGCGTCGGGCAGGAAGACGCCGCGGCGCAGCGTCTTCTCGACCGTGCCCACATGCTGCTCGCGGAAGACGCAGATGGAGCGATCCGCGAGGCCACCGTTCTGGTCGAACAGTTCCCGGCCTCGGAGCTCGTCGACGACGCGCTGCTACTGATCGCCGAAGGCCATGCGACTCTGGGCAACGATACCGCCGCGCGCGCCACCGCCGCGGGCATCGTCAGCACGCACCCGCGAACCGCAAGCGCCGCTTCCGCCACGGTAATCGTCGCCCGCTACGACATCGACGCCGCAACCTCGATCGCACAGCTACGAGCGATACGCGAGGAGCTGTCCCGACTGCCGATACTGTTCGACTCCGTTACCTTCCCGCGGCTGGAGGCCCGTGCCGCCGCCATGGTCCTGAGCGGTGACATCAGCTTGCGGCTGCTCGAGGTTGACGTCGCGGAGGGTGAGTACGCCGCCGCCATGGAGCCCGGAGTGAGTGGCGTGTGGCTGGCGAGGGCATATGCAGGGTTGGGGATCGCGCTGCTCCGCGGCGGCGAGTGGCAAGCGGCGGCGAGCCTGCTGCAACGCGGTGCGACGGAACCCGTGGCCCGTACGCTGCTTTCGCTCATTCATCGACATCGCCTCGGTGCCACCCAGACCGCCTGGCAGCGGTCGCGCACTCTCGTGAGCGCTGGCGGCAGGCTCGACGAACCGGTCGGCGTGGGCACCTCTGACGAGGGTGACCTGCTGGTCGTCGATGAAGGAGTGCCGTTCGGAGCCCGGATGCGCGCCGACGGCAGCGTGGCGCAACGACAGAGTCCGCTCGCCGGCGCAACCAAGCCCTGGTTCGGTCCCGCCGGCGTCGCGTACGTGGTCGTACGGAAAGCGATTCTGGCACCGTTCACACGCCAGCGACGAACGTTCACGACGCTCGAGGGAGGCCGGCCGGAGGAAGTGGACGACGTCGTCGCGGCGGCACACGGACCGCTCGGCGACCTCCTCGTGGCCCACGACGACGGCGACAAGCTGTCGCGATTCGACACCAGTGGCGCCTACGTATCGATGCCGCTCGGGAGTCGGCGCTACAAGATCGTCGACATCGATATCGACCACCAAGGCCGTTTCCTGCTGCTGGATCGCAGGAACAAGTCGGTGCTCGCACTCGATGCGGCAGGCAGGGTCGGGACAATCGTCGAGGTGTCTGACTGGCGTCGCCCCGAAGCACTGGCGATTGACGCGCTCGGCAACTTCTACGTGCTCGACCGCGACCAGAAGCGCATCGATGTGTACTCCAGCGAGGGGCAGCGCCTGGCGCGGCTAGGAACGAGCTTCCCCGGCGGCCGGCAGATGGACGACCCGAGAGATCTGGCGGTGGACGGCAGTGGCCGCATCTACATCGCCGATCGCGGCAGCTCCGTCGTGGTAATCCTGGAATGAGATGCCTGGGTGCGATGAGCTCTGATCGGCGCCGACAGCAACACGTATCGGCGCGCGTCGGACGCATAGCTGTCTTCTTCACGGCGTGCGCCGTCGCCACCGGCCCAGCTCCGGCACTTGCCCAGGAGACCGCAGCCACCGCGACCGGAGGCACCGCACAGGATGCGGTCGGCGGCGGCAACGCCGTCGCCGAGATCATGGGGTTGCTGGATCGCGGCGAGGCGCTATTCAACTCGGCCGACCAGCCCGACTCCATCAACATCTTCAGCGAGGTGATCCTGCGAGCCGACGCCCTGACCAGCGACCCGAACGTGCTGCCGGCGTTGGCACGTGGCCTGTCGCTACGCGCCCAGGCGCAATTCAACCTCGGGCAGGAGGTCGACGCGGACTCCGACCTGCGCCGACTGCTGCGAGTGGCACCGCGAACGCGTCTTGATCCGACGCTGGTCTCACCGAAGCTCATCGAGCTCTTCGATGGGCTGCGGGCGGAGATCGTCGGCGAGGTCGCGCTGACCCTCTATCCGGAGACGGCGAGCGTATACGTCGACGGCCTCGAGGTAGAGACCACGCTCGAGCCGATCGCCCTGGCCGAGGGCATCCACACGCTCAGCGTCGAACTGCTCGGCCACGCGACGCATCAGCGCGACATCGAGATTGCTGCCGGCGACATGCTGGCGATCGACGTGGTGCTGGAGCGCTCGAGCGCCATCGTGATCGTGCGAACCGCAGCACCCGGGGCCAGCGTTACCGTCGATGGGCGCGCCGTAGGCGAGACCGCAATCGGCGGCCCTGGAGACGCGACCGCCTCCGACACGGCCATCCTGCGGTTCGACGGCGTCGGCGTCGGGACACACGTCATCTAGATCACGCGCGACGGCTACCGACCCCACGGCGGCGAGATCGCAGTCGAGGACCTGGTCGAATACCGGCTCGATCCCATCGCCCTGCGCCGCATGGGCGGCACCGTCTCGATCGCTCAGCTACCTGCCGGCACGACCCTCATCGTCGACGATCGCGCCGTCGAGACGTCGACGGCTACGGATCCGTTCGAGATTGAGCTGGTGCCCGGCCACCGTAAAATCGAGGTCGATGGCGGCAGCCTGGGATCGTTCAGCACCGAGATCGATCTGGCCGATCTGGATCGTCGCGAGATCAGCGTCGAGCTCCGACCCTCCGTCTACTTCCTCGGCGTGGTGGGCAACGACGACGTCGGCCGCTCGACGGTGGTCGACTCTATGGAGCCGGTGCTGACCTCCGGGCGCTGGCATCGACTGGCGCTGCCGCAGCAAGACGCCGCCGCGCTGACCGCGGCCGGTCTGCAGATCGACGCGCTGCGAACGCAGGCACGCGGCGAGGGACCTCAGGGCGGGCACTGGCGATTTGACGCCGCTCAGCAGCAACTCGACAGTGAGACACCGGCATCGTTGTACGTGTTCGCGATCCTGTCGGACGATCTCGTCGCAACCCACGTCGAGATCTGGTTGTTCCCCGGTGGCCCCGGGCCGGCGTTCGCCGATCACGTCCGCGTCGCTCTCGATGATCGTGCCAGCATCAGCGATCGCGTCGACACCGAATTGATGGGTGCCGGCAGCACCTTCGAGCGGCCGTGGCTGGGAGCCGACTTCATCGACAGCACGGGCGCGGCTGGACCGGTCGTCCTGGCCGTGAGCCCGGAGGGCCCGGCCGCCGCCGCCGGCCTCAGCCCCGGCGATGTCGTGGCCGCAATCAACGGAGTCGCCGTGGCCACGAGCGCCGAGCTGCAGCGATCGCTGGGGACATTGTCAGCGGGCAGCCGCATTGAAGTGGGGCTCGCTAACGGCAACGTAACGGTGCCGCTGGGCTCGTCGGCCCGGATCGTCGACCCGGACTCGGTGGGCTCACCGTTCGTTAGCGTCCTCATCGCGGTGCGACAGTTGCGCAACGCTGGCGATGGTTCCGTACCCGATTAGGTCCTCGGCCTGAACGAAGCGGCGATCCTGCTACGCGCCGGCGAATGGGAACAGGTCGTGCGATTGCTGCGACCGCTCCAGGTACCGACGCGCGCTGGGGTCGGAGCGAGCATGGCCAACTACTGGCTCGGTCTTGCGCTATCGGAGCTGGGGCCCGACTACATAGCGCTGGCCCGTGACTCGTTCGAGAGCGCGGCCGCCGATCGCAACGGGCGCCTGCTTCACGACGACGGCGCCCTTGTCTGGCCTTTGGCCAGAGCCCGGTCGAGTCGGCTGCAGCGGTAGAAATCTGCGGCTCACTACTCTGCCGTCAGATCGATACGTCCCCCGCTTGACGCGCGAAGCGTCACCGAACTATTCTGGTTTCCAGAATATCCGGAAATTATAAGACTGATCGTGTGACACGAATGCTGAGGGAGTTCGACGGATGGGCACCGATACTCTGCCGCTGACGCCCCGCGTACTGCTGATCCTGTGGGCACTCGAGTCGGGTCCGCTGCACGGCTATCGCCTGCTGCAGGAGCTGGAGGAGCGGGGGCGCGGCCGCGTATCGATTGGGCCGGCATCGCTCTACGAGTCGATCCAGACACTGCGCCGACGCGGCTGGATCGAGCCCACCGACGCGCCCGACGATACCGACAGCCGGCGGCGGTACTTCCGACTCACTCGGTCCGGCCGATCGTTGCTGGTAGCCGAAGCGCGGCGCCTATCCGATCTGGTCGACGATCTGCGGCTCGCCGGCCTGGTCGACTCGGCCAGTGTTCGATCGCAGTGACGGCCGTGCTGATCTGATGGGCTCCGGCACGACGTCCGGCCCTCCCAAGTTTGCATCGCCGCGGCGCTGGCGCCACATCGTGCTCCTGACTCTGGCTCCGCGCCTGCGACGCGAGCACGCTGACGACATCGCCGACCTGTACCTCGAGCGCCTGCGCAGCGAGCGGCGGCAGGGCCGGCTGCCGGCAGCGCGCTATGCGCTCACCGCGCTCGCCGACCTGTTGGCCACCGCGGCGCGAACACGACTTGGCCGCGCGCCCGATCCCCTCGCCCACCTGCATACTTCCCCATTGAGCTCATGGACGCCTGAGATGTTCCTTCGCGACCTGAAATTCGGCATTCGGACGTTGCTGCATCGCCCCGGGTTCACGGCGATCGTACTGATCACGCTGGGGCTGGGGATCGGCGCCAACGCCATCATCTATTCGGCCATCGACAACATCGTGCTCAACCCGTTCGACTTCCCTGAGCCTGATCGCACCGTCGCCATCGGCGTCGAGTACCCGCGGCTGGGGCAGCCACTCGGGTTCTTCGAGGTGATCTCGCCGGCGGAGTACAGCGATATCCTCGAGCAAACGACGGTGTTCGAGCGCACCGCGGCGTTCGACATCGGCAACCGCCAGATCACCGGCGGCGACATTCCGCAGAACCTGCGCACCGGGTTCTGGTGGGACGATCCACTGCGAGTATTGGGCATGAGCCCGGTGCACGGACGCTTCTTCTCGTCCGACGAGATTCGCGAGCAGGCGCCGCTGGCGCTGGTCAGCAACCGGGTGTTCGAGGCGCGCTTCGCCGGCGACCCCGAGATGGTCGGTCAGACGATCCAGATCAACGGCGTCGACCACACGCTGCTCGGCGTGTTCCCCACCGCGGCAGTGGTCTACGGCATCGATCTCTGGACACCGATGTGGGCGCAGCCTGAGGACTTTCCCCGCACCAGAAGGCTGATGAACATCGTTGCCCGGCTCCGCGACCAGGCAACGCTGACGCAGGCGAATGCCGAGCTCGAGGCGGTGGCGCGCCGCACCGAGCTCGAGTACGGCGGCGAGCACGACGAGTACGCCGGCTGGCGGCTGGAAACAATGACCTGGACCGACGCCAACGTGCGCACTCTGAAGCCCACCGCGTTCGTGCTGATGGGCACGGTGTCGTTCGTTCTGCTGCTGGTGTGCGCCAACGTCGCCAGCCTGCTGCTGTCGCGCTCGGCCGGCCGACGACGGGAGATCGCGGTGCGCGCCGCCCTGGGCGCTGGACGCGCCCGCATCGTGCGTCAGCTGCTGTCCGAAAGCCGGCTGATGGCCGTGCTGGGGGGCACCGTCGGGCTGGCGCTCGCCTGGGTCGGTCTGCAGTGGCTGGTAGCCAATACACCGGCACCGCTGTTGCCCACCACCCGGCCAATCGGCCTGAACATGCGGGCCCTGTGGTACACCGGCTTCGTGTCGGTGCTGGCGGGCGTGCTCTTCGGCATCGTGCCGGCAGTACAGTCAGCGCGGTTTGATTTGCACGGCACCCTCACCGAGAGCGGGCGCTCGACCGGCGGTCGCGCTCGCCGGCGGCTTCACGGGGTGTTCGTGGCTGTGGAAGTGGCGCTGGCGCTGGTGCTGTTGACCGGTGCCGGGATGTTCATCCACAGCTTCGCGCGCTTGCAGCGTGTCGACCCCGGCATGGATGTCGACAACGTGCTGACCATGCGGCTGACGCTGCCCTGGGAGAAGTTCGAGGGCGAGGCGATTGCCAACTTCTTCGTCGATCTCGCCGACCGCGTGGAGAACATCCCAGGGGTGCGCAGCGCCGCGTCGGGATCGCAGTTCGCCCCGATCGGGTTCATTCGACAGCGGTACGCCATCGACGGCCAGGTGGTTGCCGACGAGTCGGAGCTACCCAACGCGCTGCTGACGATTGCCACCGCCGACTACTTCGAGACCCTTGGCATACCGCTGCGCGCCGGCCGTTTCTTCGATAGCGGCGATCTGCCGGGCAGCGAGATGGTGGCGGTGATCAACCAGACCCTGGCAACGCGCGCCTTCGGCGACCAGCCCGCAGTTGGCAAGCGCGTCAAGCTCGGCGCACCTGACGACGCGGAACGCCCGTGGCTCAACGTCATCGGCGTGGTCGGCGACACCAAGAACAACGGGCTAGCGGCACCGGTGCAACCCGAGCTATTCGTCGGCCTGCGCCAGGTGAACGGCGTTTTCAACCAGCTCTACCTGCTCGTGCGCACCGAAGCCGAGCCGCGCGCGGTGCTGCCGCAGATCAGGCAGGCGGTCGCCGACCTAGACCCTGAGCAACCCATCTACGGCATTCGTACCGTCGACGAAGCGTTCGCCCAGGGCTTCGCCATGGAGAACTTCGCGCTGAGGATGCTGACGGCGTTCTCGGTCCTGGCGCTGGTGCTTGCCGCGGTCGGTATTTCCGGCGTGGTGGCGTTCGCGGTGAGCGAGCGCTGGCGCGAGATTGGCGTGCGCATGGCGCTGGGCGCGGCCGGCTCGGAGGTTCGCCGCCTGGTAGTGCGGCAGGCGCTCCGTCCGGTAGCAATCGGCGCAGTGATCGGTCTGGGGCTGTCGATGGCGCTGGGAAGAGCTTTGTCCAGCATCCTCTTCGAGGTCGGCGCCGGCGATCCGATGACGATGCTCGGTGTGGCCCTGGTGCTCGGCCTGGTGGCGGCCGCGGCCGGCTACCTCCCCGCTCGACGCGCCAGCCGCATCGACCCGGTGGCGGCACTGCGCGCGGAGTAGGCGGCGACTCGCCGGTGGTTGACGGCGCGCGCGCTCAGGCGCCGCAGCCAGAGGTCCGCATCCCGCGGCTCGAGAGTCAGCGCATCGACGCGTTCGCGGATACGGTTGGCAGCAACCGTCAGGCGACACCGATACGGCCCCGCCTCCTCAACGCCGGCGATCGCCTCCAGCGAGTCCGAATCGCACTCGAAGGCTCCTTCTGGCAGCTCGGCACGATTCCACTCCACTCCCATCGTACCAGGGTCGCCGGCGGCGACCAGGAAGACGAGCTCGACCTCATACACCGAGCCCGGGCGCAGCGGCAGGAACACCCCGGTGTGCACTCCCAGGCGTCTCCCTCTCAGGCCGTCGGGCGGCGACCACCCGCGGCCGAGCGCACGTGCGGAAGCGGCACGAGTGAAGTCGATGTTCACCGTGCGTCGGCTCTCGGTAGGTCGTTGGCCACGGTACAGATGGGTTGCAAAGGCATCGTCATCCTGGCTTCCGAGCCGCCGGACCCACTCGAAGCGCCGCGGTGGCATGCCCGCTACGTCGGGGGCTGGCCCGAGGATCCAGTCGTAGAAGTCGAGCCGCAGCGTCGGATCGGCCAGGGTGGCGCTGAGGTCGTCGACGCGATCGATGCGGCCAGGCCAGGGATTGTCGCCCAGCAGTATCGAATCGGCGAGCGTCCAATCCCGGGCTCGCACGCTAGTGCGTAACCATGGGTCGTCGCCATTTTCGGCAGCGGGCGGCTCCTCGGCCGGTGTCTCGACGGTTGTAGATGTACAACTCGGGCTCATCAGGACGAGCAAGACATCGGCCAACCCTGCCACGGATGCCGGCACCCACCGTTGCCCCCGTCCGCGCTGGATGTCGAGCTTGGTCACTTGCCTGCCCACTGCCTCCGGAGGCCATTCAGCCCCGCCTCCGCCGAACGCGCCGCTCTCAGCCCGTCGACCACCGCCCGGTGCGACGCTACTCTAGTGGCCTTGTGTCCCCAGTCAGGACACTAACAGTCGAGCTTGAAGCGCGGACCCCCGAGACGACCATGCGCATCGCCATCGCCGCCGACCACGGCGGCTACGAGCTGAAGGAGTACATCAAGCTCCGCCTACAGGCGCAGGGGCACATCGTCGAGGACACGGCGTGCACAACACCAATCCCGCCGACTACGCCGACGTGGGCCGCCCCGCAGCGCGCGCGGTGGCGCACGGCAAGGCCGATCGCGCCGTGCTCATCGACACCGTCGGCATCGCTATGTGCATGGTCGCCAACCGCATCGGCTTCGTGCGCGCGGCGATGTGCGACAACCCCCACACCGCCACCATGGCGCGCGAGCACAACGACGCCAACGTGCTGTGCCTGGGCGGCGGCATGATCGGCCGGCAGATGGCCGACAGCGTGCTGAAGGCCTTCCTGGAGACCGAGTTCGGCGGCGGCCGGCACCAGCGACGGGTCGACAAGATCGAGCCCTAGCAGGCCGTGGAGAGGGGCCCCGCTACTCAACGTTCTTGCTCATCCTCCGCGCGACAGCCTCGATCGCGGCTGGGAGAGATCGGCGGAGTATGGGTCGAGTACGCCGCCAGGGCCAAGGATCCGGTCACCTATGTAGGGAAATCCGGCCGAGTCCAAACGCTGGGCGAGCAGCAACAAGAAGCGGAGTTGATCGTCCACACGCGCAGGCTAGCATGGGCCGATGCCAGGGCCCGGCGTCTCGCTGCAGGAGAAGCCAAGCCCATTAGTCCGCATTTCATCGGCAAGAGCCGCTGGCTGGTGGAGGGCACGATCTTAGTAGGCAGCGCCGCGAGGAAGGATCGCGTAGACGCAGAGCACCCTTGACTCCCGATCCGGCGTCAACAGCACTCGCCAGCCCCCGACCCTTACCCTGCAGTCCCCCTTCAGCTTGCCCGTCAGGGGTCGCACGCCGGGGTGTTGCAGCGGCTGCTCCGCTTCTTGGAGGTCGTGCAGGACCTGCTTGATTCGGGGTCGAGTGGGCGCGTCGAGCCTCAGGTACTGCTTCTCGGCCGACGGCTTGACGTCAATCCGCCAGCTCATCGAGCGGCTTGCCCCGGACGCCGGTGTTCACCTCTTCCTTGCCGCGCGCGATGATCTCGACCCACTCGGGTCTGGAAAGAAGGTCTAGCGTTTCCTGATGCCGCTCGATGTACTCATCGATGAGCCCCGAGAGAATCTCCTTCATCTCGGTCTTCTCGATCCCGGCGATGATTCGCAAGATATCCCGCTTTTCCGCCGGGATGCGCACGGTTGCCGTCGACATGGGCGTTCCTCCACTAGGCTACTAGTAGCCTGAGCTACTGAGCGCCTAGTGTCAACAACTACTATCGAATTCCAGCGGCGTACCGGCGCACTCAGTTCAGACGCCGCTGATCAACGCTGCGGCTTCAGCTGCAGTGCTCTCGCGAGTCGGTGCAGGGCCTCTTCGGCAGCCTTTCGATCGCGCCCGGGAGCGGGATCACGCTCGTGGTGCTCGGCCAGCACGTGGAGCCGGCCTGCGCGGCGGTCGGCCTTGAGATCGATGCGGCCGATGAGGCGATCGCCGGCAAGCACCGGCAGGCAGTAGTAGCCGAACTCGCGTTGCGGCGCCGGCTTGAAGATCTCCAACAGCTGCCGGAAGCCGAACAGCAGCTCGGTGCGGGTGCGGTCCCACAGGAGAGGATCGAACGGCGACAGCAAGAGGCCGCGATCACGCCGCGGGCGACTCGATTGCAGCGCCTCGGTGGCCTCCAGTTCGGGCGGCCGGATCCATCCCGGCTTGCGGAGGCCCGGACCCTCGAGACGGCAGGCCACCACCTCACCGCGCTCGCACAGGCGCTCCAGCGAGGCGGCGATCTCGGGGCGCATTTTCTGTAGTCGCCAAGTTGCTGCCAGCGTGCCGGTGGTGGCCCAACCGTGGCCTGCCAGGGCACGCAGCAGCAGCGTGTCCATTGACTCCTCCAGCTCGGCCGGGTCAGCGCGTACCGCGTCAGGAACTACCCGCTCGGCGAGGTCGTACTCGCGCTGGAAGCCCACCCGGCGGCTGACCGCCACGTCGCCGCGCGACCACAGCGCCGACAGCACCTTCTTGGCGATGCTGAGCTGCCACCAGCCGCCGCGGCTGGACACCTGTTCGAAGTCGCCGCCGCGTTGGGGGCCCTGGTCGCGCAACTGATCGAGGATCGCATCGGCGACGCGCGGATGCTCACCGAGGAGATCGCCCCACCAGGGGTGGACGTTGTAGTGACGACGACGAAACTCGAAAAACCGATACAGCTCCATCGGGATCCAGCTGGCCTCGTGACCCCAGTACTCGAACAGCGGCTCGCCCGGCGCCAGTAGCGATTCGCCAAGTTCCGGCGAAGCGCCGTCGAGCCGTGACATGAGCACCAACGAGTGGCTGCGGGCGCCAGTAATGCAGACGGTGTCGAGCTGCAGGTAGCCGAAACGCCGTATGACGGCTCCGGCCGCGTCCCGCGCTCGCCGCCCGCGCCCCGCTGCCCTGGTCGGCAACCCGGTGCGCTCGGGCCGCAGGAGTCCGGCGCGCGCCACTGCCAGCCGCCGCGCCGCGGGAACAGAGATCGTTTCCAAGCCGGCCCTCTTCCGGGAAGCCCGCTTCCCGGTCTGGTTAACTAGTGTGATTGGCCCGCAACAGAGTTTCGGTGCACGAAGTACAGTTCCAGGAACGACGCGTCTACGCTATCCGAGATCGACGACGCGAGCCGGAGAGATCACTGATGGGCGATCAAATGGCCGGGCCGCGGCAGCTGTTCTTGTACCCGCTGCTGCTCGGACTGGTGCTCGGTGCCGGGTTCTTCCTCGGCCTCGGCTGGACGGCGGGGACGGCCCAACCGGAGGCCCAGCCGGCTGCCCGGCCCGCGTCCCAACCGGGGGGTCCGCCCACGACGCTTCCCATTGGCGAGCCGACCGCGAGCGCCCAGCAGGTGGCGCCGCGCGGCGACCTGGCGTCGTCGGAGCTGTCGACCATCGATCTCTTCCAGGGCTCCTCGCCGTCGGTCGTCTACATCACAACGCTCACCGACCGCCGCAACCTCTGGACGCTCGATGTGACGCGGATCGAATCGGGAACCGGGTCGGGGTTCGTGTGGGACAAGAACGGCAACATCATCACCAACTGGCACGTGGTCCAGGGGGCGGCGGCGGCGCGCGTGACCCTGGCCAATCAGTCGCAGTGGGACGCCCGGCTGGTCGGCGCCGCCCCCGAGAAGGACCTCGCCGTGTTGCATATCGAAGCCCCGGGAGCTCAGCTACAACCGATTTCGCTGGGCACCTCCGATGACCTGCTGGTGGGCCAGAGCGTCTACGCCATCGGTAACCCGTTCGGCCTCGACTCGACGCTCACCACCGGCGTGATCAGCGCGCTCGGACGCGAGATCAACTCGCAGGTGACCGGCGCGGAGATCCGCAACGTCATCCAAACCGACGCGGCGATCAACCCGGGGAACTCGGGTGGACCCCTGCTAGATAGCGCCGGACGCCTCATCGGCGTGAACACCTCGATCGTCAGCCCCTCGGGCGCCTACGCCGGTGTCGGCTTTGCCATCCCCGCGGATACGGTGCGCTGGGTGGTCCGCGACCTGATCCGTTTCGGGCAGTTGCAGCGACCCAGCCTCGGCATCGAGCCGCTGGCGATCAACGCTCGGCGACGACTCGGCGTCGACGGCGTCGTTGTACGCAGCGTCGACGAGGGTGGCGCCGCCGAACAGGCGGGGCTGCAACCCACCTACCGGGCCCGCAACGGACGCATCGTGCTGGGTGACATCATCACCAATATCGACGATACCCCGATCGCCAGCTGGGGCGACATACTGCAGACTCTCGAGCAACGACAGGCAGGCGAGGTCGTCGCGGTGCGCTTCATTCGCGACGGCGAGCAGCAGCGAGCGCAGGTGAGGCTGCAGCCGCCCCAATAGTGGACGCGAAGGTAACGATGGAATCCCGGCAGACCGTCGACGTTCTGGTGATCGGCGGAGGCATCATCGGGCTCGCCAGTGCCTACGAGAACCTCCGCCGCGGGCGCAGCGTGCTCCTGGTCGAGCAGGCCCGCCTCGGTGCCGGCGCCACCCATGTTGCCGCCGGCATGCTGGCGGGAGCCGCCGAAGCCGAGCCGACGCAGCAGGCGATGGTGCGACTGGCGGTCGACAGCCTGAAGCGTTACGCCGAGTTCGTCGCTGCGGTGGAGTCGGATTCGGGCCTGCAGTGCGGCTACGACACCACCGGGACCCTGCTGGTAGCGCTGGACCAGGATCACCTCGAGCATCTGCGACACGGCGCCGTCGAGCACCAGCGACTCGGCCTGCATTGCGAACAGCTCGACGCCGAGGAGATCAGGCGACGCGAACCCCGGTTGAGCCCGCGAGTGGTGGGTGGGTTCGCCGCTGATGAGGATCTACAGGTCGACCCGCGCGCCCTGGCGCGCGCCGTGGCGGCGGCGATCGAGGCCCGCGGTGGCATCCTGGTGTGGCCGGCGGAGGTGCTCGAGCTGGAATCGGATGGGGGCTGGCGAGCCGTGGTCGAGGTTCCCGGTAACCGTCTGGAGGTCAGGGCCGAGCGGGTGATTGTTGCCGCGGGCGCCTGGACGCGCGACGCCGCCGCGGCCTGCGAAAAGCTGCCGCTGCGCCCGGTGAAAGGCCAGGTGTTGCGGCTGCGCGGTGAGCGGCTGGTAGATCGGGTCATCCGGACGCCCGACGTCTACATACTGCCGCGCGCCTCGGGCGAGCTGGTGATCGGCGCCAGCAGCGAGGAGCAAGGGTTCGATACGCGCGCCACAGCCGGCCCCGTGATGGATCTTCTCTACAACGCCTGGCGGGCGCTGCCGGGGGTCTACGAGCTCGAGCTCGATGAGGTCTGCGTAGGTTTTCGCCCGGCATTGCGCGACCATCTGCCGGCGATCGGCGCCACCGAGCAACAGGGGCTGTACGTGGCCACCGGCCACTATCGCAACGGTATCCTTCTGGCCCCGGCAACCGCCGTGCTGCTGACTGACCTGATGAATGGCGGCGACCCGGAGCTGCTCAAGGGGCTGGAGCCCGGACGCTTCGCGCCCTCGGCAGAGAGGGAGGAAACGAGTGCGCGCCAGGATTAACGGTGACGAGCGGGAGCTGAGCCCGGGCACCAGCATCGGCGAGCTGGTGAGCGAGGTGGCGGCCGACGCCAAGGCGGTGGCGGTGGCGCTCAACCGTGCGGTGATCCCTCGGAGGGAGTGGGACGCCGTGTGCGTGACGGAGGGCGACGATGTCGAGATCATCGCCCCGTTCCACGGAGGCTGAGTTTGACTGACGACGGCTGGCGCATTGGCGAGCTGGAGCTGCACTCGCGCGTGCTGCTGGGGTCGGCGATGTATCCGAGCACGCAGGTGATGCTCGACTGCCTTGCAGCGTCGGGAACCGAGATGGTCACCGTGGCGCTGCGTCGTGTCAGCCCTGCTAGCGAGGGCGAATCGCTGTACGAGCTGCTGCGCGCCGCCGGAGTTCACATCCTGCCGAACACCGCCGGCTGCTATACGGCCGAGGACGCGGTGCTCACCGCACAGCTCGGACGCGAGGCCATCGGTACCGAGATGGTGAAGCTGGAGGTCATTGCCGACGACCAGACGTTGCTCCCCGACGCCACCGGCCTGCTGCAAGCGGCCGGAGAGTTAGTGCGCGACGGCTTCGTGGTGCTTCCCTACACCAACGACGATCCGGTGCTGGCGCGCAAGCTCGAGGATCTCGGCTGCGCGGCGGTCATGCCGCTGGCGGCGCCGATCGGCTCCGGCCTGGGGGTACGTAATCCGCACAACCTGAGCTTGATTAAGGACCGTGCCGGGGTGCCGGTGATCGTCGACGCCGGTCTCGGCACCGCTTCGGATGTGGCCATCGTGTTCGAGCTCGGCTGCGACGGCGTCTTGCTCAACTCCGCCATCGCCCGCGCCGGTGATCCGGTGATGATGGCAGGCGCGGTGTCGGCGGCGGCACGCGCCGGGCGCGACGCATTCAGCGCCCGCCGTATGCCCCGCAAGCGCCACGCCGAGGCTTCGACGCCGGTCAAAGGCACACCTTGGCAATAGGCGGTCGCGCGACGCCACGCCTGTATCTGATCGCTGACCACGAGGTCTGCGGTAGCACCGAGCGGTGGCTGGATCGCATCGAAGAGGCCGTTGCGGCGCTTCCCGATCGGTTTCCGGCGGCGTTGCAGCTGCGCGCCAAGGGGCTCACCGATCTCAACCGCGCGGCGGTAATCGAGGCTGCCCTGGATCGACTGGCCACCGCCGTGGTTCCGGTTTTCGTCAACGGCGGCGAGATCGATGCTGGCAGCGCCCGCGCACGAGGCATCCACTGGCCCGAGAGCCGCATTCCCACCCGGCCGCAGCCAGTGCCGGTGGGGTTTCGCCGGGCCGCTTCTATTCACTCCGCCGATGCGGCGCGGCACGCGGCCGTGGCTGGCGCCGAGTTCGGCGTGTTCGCGCCGGTATTCGACCCCGGTTCCAAGCCCGGACAGGGACGCGGCCTCGACGCCTTGCGTGAGCTCACCGAGTCGGTGGATCTGCCGGTGCTCGCGCTCGGTGGAATCGGAGCCGAGCAGGTGGCCGAGTGCCTGCAGGCTGGCGCTGCCGGGGTCGCTGTGGTGAGCGCGGTATTCAGCGCCAAGGATCCCGGAGCGGCGGTGCGCGAGATCGCTGCCGCGCTCCGCTAGCCGCTATGCTCGTACGATGGACGCTCGCCCTGACGTTGCTGGCGGCCTTCGGTCCCTGTCGACAGGATCGTGTCGATTCGCCGCTCGATTACCTGATGGCCGCCGAGGACCGCCGGGGCGCGACCGAGGACGATCTGCTCACGTTGCGCCACGCAGCCGGGGTGCAGGAGGCCAGCATGCGACGCGCTGCCGCACGCGCACTGGGCCGCCTGGAGCGCGCGGAGCTACTGCCCGATATCCTGCCGTTGCTCGAAGACAGCGATGCCGAGGTGCGTGCCGCCGCCGCCACCGCAGTGGCGCAGGCGTTGAGTCGCGGTGCGGGCCGTATGGGATTCGAGCCGTTGCGATTCCGACTGGCGACCGACCCAGATGCCGGCGTGGCGAGCGCTGCGGCCGCCTCGATCGGCCGACTGAGCTACACCGACGGAGTGGAGATCCGTACCGCCGACGCCGCGCTCTCCGGCTTCGCGCAGGAATCGCTTGCGGCGCTCGCCGCCAATGACGCGTCGGAGCGCGACGACGAGATCGAACGGCTGCACGGCGCGGGGCGCGGCCTGGAGACGCTGTTTCGGCTGCATCGAGATCACGCGGCACAACCCGAGACCACCGCGTTTCTGACCGAGCTCTCGTCGTTGAGCCGCGACGACGCCACTGACGCCGCACGTGCCCAGGTCCGGTTCCTCGCCGTTTCCGCGATGGTCAACGCGCGCATGCCACTCGCCGACGAGCTGTTGTTCGCCCTGCAGCGCGACCCGTACGTCGGCGTCCGTCGTCTGGCCGCCGGCGTCATCGGCGCGACCCGCGACTACGGCTCGCTGCTCGTCGCCCGGGCGCTACAGGACTCCGAAGCACGAGTGCGCTACGAGCTGCTGAGGGCGCTCAGCCGACGGGCTCCGGAGCGCGGCGCCTGTTCACGATTGCTTGCCGGGCTGCGCGACGGAGTCGCCGCCGTACGCCTGCTGACAATCGACGCGCTTCCCCGCTGCGAGGGAGCGATCGCCACACTGCAACGGATCGCGGACGGGATTGGCGCGGCGCGCGACGGAGGCTGGCAGGAGCCGGCACACGCGCTAGTGGCGCTGGCATCGGTGTCCGGCGCTGGCGCCCGCTCCCCTGCCGAGGACGCCAGCGCGCACCCGGTCTGGCAGGTGCGCATGTACGCCGCCCGCGCCGCCGCTGCCGCTGGGTGGGTCGACCTCCTTCGGCTGCTGGCGGCCGACGAGAATGCCAACGTAGCGGCGGCTGCGATCGCCGGCCTCAGCGCCAGCGCGGGCCGTGAGGGCGACGATCTCTACCTCGCGGCGCTGGCCAGCAACGACGGACAACTGCTGATGGCTGCCGCGGCGGCGCTGGCAAGCGAAGCGGTGCCAGGTGCACTGACCGCCGGCGCATTGCCCGCAGCACGGCTGGTCGCCACGAACGAGCTCCTGGCAGCGCTGGAACGAATCACCGGTTTGGCGCGTCAGACTTCACGAGATCCGCGTCGGGCAATGCTGGAGGCAATCGGCACTGTAGGCAGAGCCGCCGACGCCGGCGCTGTCGTTCCATATTTGCAGGACTTCGATCCCGTCATCGCCACGACGGCGGCCGACATCCTCGAGCGCTGGACAGGCACGCGGCCACCGCCGCAGCCGGAGCCATTACCGACGGTCCCGTTCCCGAGCGCTGTAGAGCTCGAGGAGATCGCCGGCCTGCATGTCGTGCTACGCATGAGTGGGGACGGCGAGATCATCCTGCGCCTGTATCCGTTCGAAGCGCCTGGCAGCACGGCGCGTTTTGTGCGGCTGGCGCGGCAAGGCTACTTTGACGGCCTCACGTTCCACCGCGTGGTAGCTAACTTCGTGATCCAGGGAGGCAGTCCTGGTGCCAACGAGTACTCCGGCGACGGCCCGTTTGCACGTGACGAGATCACCGCCCGCTCACATCGGCGCGGAACCGTCGGCATCTCGACGCGCGGCCGCGATACCGGGGACGCCCAGATCTTCGTCAACCTGATCGACAACCTGCGGCTCGACTTCAACTACACGATCATTGCCGACGTCGTCGAAGGGATGGATGTCGTCGATGCGGTGCTGGAGGGGGCGGTGATAGAGACGGTGCGCCTCGAGCCGTCGCCCTGACGTTCAGTAACGGTACCCGAGCAGGTTCCAGTACCACAGTTGCCAGAGCGTGGCCACGAATGCGATGGTCAGCAAGGTGTACGTCAGGCGTGCCAGGAACCCGGCGGAGCCCCTGCGCCACAGCTGAACGGCGAAGTAGATCGATGCCGCCGTCACGGGGATCGCCAGCAACGGCAAAGTCAGGGCGGCGCGAAGGATCGGTCCGGCGCCGAAGACGATTTGATCGGCGTCGCTGAGCGTAGCGAACACCGCCCCGAAGGCCAGAAACAACACGCTGCCGAGCCAGCCGGTGGCCTTGGTCAGCAGCGGCATGCGCCGCTCCGGCGACAGCGAGTAGCCGTGCTTGCGGCGCAGGAAGGCGGCAGCTGGCCACAGCAGGGTTGCACCTAGAAAGAGCGCCAACGAACCCACCAGGACGACCGCGTGGAACGTCGGGTCGCCGGCCAGACCGACGCGCTCGAACGCGCTCACCGGTAACCAGCTCAGGAACAGGTGCGTAATCTCACCGTCCGGGCTCTCGCGAAAAGCGAGATGGCGCTGGCCGTGTTCCTCGCGGAAAGTCAGGGGCGCCACCTCGATCCAGCGCGTGGCACCGTCGTCGCTGGTCAGCGCCTCACCGTCCTCGGTCAGGCTCACTTCGGCCACCACGACTGCCGCCAGCTTCGCCAGCGTACGATGCGAGTAGCGGATGGCTCGATACTTGCCGGCAAAGCGCTGGCCGCGTTCGGCGAAACCGGCTGACGCCTCGACTCCCGCCGGGTCGTCACCCGGGAAGTACTCGTTCATGAACGCCCGGTACACCTCGGTGGCTACACTGCCGCCGGGGCTGTTGACCGACACGAACACGCCGGTCCCGTGGTCGGGAAGCAGACCCATATCGGAATGGAACCAGAGTGTGTCGCCGGCATGGCCCAGCACACGCTCGCCGTTCATGCTCATTTCGTAAAAGCCGTGCGCCATCGGGTGCATCTGCTCGGCGTGGCGGAACAGCTCGCCTTGCATCTGCAGCGCGGTCGACTCGTCGAGGATTCGTGTCCCGTCGATCACCCCGAGCTGCAGGTGGGCGATCATGAACCGCGCCATGTCGGCAGCGGTGGCGCCGGCCGCGCCCACCGGCGCCAGCGGCACGAACTCGAAGTCCTCCTGGTCGAATGCGGAACCGTTCCAGCTGTAACCCAGCGACATCACCGCATCGAGCGCTGCCGGAAAGGGCTGCCTGAAGGTCGTGTGGGTCATGCCGAGTGGCTCGATGATGTGACGCTCGACGTATTCGTCCCACGACAACCCCGACACTTCCTCTACGATGAGGGCAGCAATACCGGTGCCGTGGTTGGAGTAGGATGACAGCTCACCGGCCGGACGGACGCGGGCCGGCAGCTCGCGCTGCAGGATGGTTTCCAGCGGCGCCAGGCTGGTCTCGTCGCGGCCGAACAGACCGATCACCTGATCCTCGAATCCCGGCGTGTGGGTCATCAGGTGACGCACGCGAACCGGGTCATCGTAGGTGGACGGCACCTCGACATCGGTCAGGTAGTCGTTGACATCGGCGTCGAGGTCGACGCGTCCCTGCTGCACCAGCTGCATGATCGCCGTCCAGACGAACGTCTTGGAGATCGAGCCGATGCGAAACAGCGTCTCGGTGGCGCTCACACGTCGACGCTCGTCGACGTCTGCAAAGCCGTAGCCCTTGGTCAGCAGAACCGTCCCATCCCGGACGACGGCAACCGTAGCTCCGGCGATGTTGTGGGCGTCGAGATAGGCCGCCATGAGGCCGTCGAAGAACGCCTCTACGTGACCCGCATCGACCGGGCCGCGCACCGCTACGGGCTCGCTGTGCTCGACCTCTGCAACCTCCGGCAGTGTCCCCTCTTGCGCCGCCGCCGGCGACGAGCAGATCAGCGAGCCGACGACCAGCCAGGCGGCTCCGGCAGTGGTGCGACGCATACGGATCACCTCCACGGTTCGGTTGATCGATCGGTGCCGTGCCCAGGATGCGGCGCCGCACCGCGATCCACAAGCGGCAGATCAGAGGCCCACATCACGACACTGCTGCAGACCGTTGCCGGCATGTAACAGCAGCTTGCGGTCGCTCTCGTGCTCCAGAAGCCACTCGAACACCTGCACCGCCCGCGAGTCGGGGGCGCCATCGGCCAGCATGACGGTCGCCATGCGGCGAACCCGGATACTGTCATCGTTCTCGACGCGTTCGATCAGCAACGGCACCACATCGATCGGGTTATCGCCCTCCTTGCAGCGATCACATGCGAGCGAGTGCACCGCCCACATGCGCACCTGGCTCTTGGGGTCGTGCAGCAGCGGCACGAGCAGCTCGAGCGAGTCGATATCGGCGTGATGGTCGAGGTAGATCGCGCACCATCGCCTGACTTGCCAGCGCCCGTCACTCAGGCCATTCCGAATCGCCGGCAGGGCGTCGATGCCTAGGGCGCTGAGAGCCACGTAGGCCTCCCAGCGAGTATCGCCCGCGGCAAATCGGTCGACGAGCTGCAAGGCGCGCTCGTGGGTCCCGTCATGCATGACTGCTCTCCTCGGCCGGTATGGACCGGCACCATTCGAGCGAGAGACCGTGCTCGTGAATCGAAAAAGGCCTCGCGCTCGCTCCATGAATCGACCGAGGCCGCGAGGCAACGCCCGCGGACCGCCGGTCGATGGAGTGAGCGCGGGGCCGACCCCGCGCGCACAGTTGTACGAGAAGATTGGGGCCTGTCGACGGAGGAATCAAGACCCGGTACGGCTCACGCAGGAGATTCGGGCAACCCTTCCCATAGCGAGTCGAACATCTGGCGAGAACGCCGGAGCGCGCGCTCGCCCCGGGGCTGGAGACAGAAGAAGCGCTTGGCGCGACCGCCGCGCTCACGCGTGGGCTCACCGAGCGACGAGCTCAAAAGACCCTTGTGCTCCATGCGGCGCAGCGTCGCATAGACCGCGCCGATCGATACGGAGCGACCGGTTCGCTGCTCGATCTCGAGGCGAATCGTCATGCCGTAGGCGTCGCCCCCGAGACGCGCCAGCGTCGACAGCACCACGAGCTCGAACTCGCCCAGATAGTTACCCTTGCCCATCCGGTCACTCCATGCGCAGCGCGATCACCGGCTGAACGCGGATAGCGCGTCGAGCCGGGATCCAGGTGGCCACCAATGCGGTGACCGCAAGCAGCGCCACCACGGCGCTAAGCACCAGTGGATCCGTGGTGCTGACGCCATTGAACGCATTCGCCAAGATACGGCTGAGCCCGAACCCACCAAGCAGCCCGGCGACCATCCCGAACGCGATCAGCACCACGGCCTGGCGTCCGATAAGACGCGCAACCTCGCCGCCGCGCGCCCCGAGCGCCATGCGAATACCGATCTCCTGGGTGCGCTCCGAGACGGCATACGAGATCACCCCGTAGATGCCCGCCGCCGCCATCACGGCCGCGAACACGGCGAACACGACGAAGATCATCAGCAGAGTCTCGCCAGCGGCGAGCGCATCGTCGACGATCTGCCCCATGGTGCGCATGTCGGAGATGGGTTGGTCGCGATCGATCTCCCAGATCGCCTGACGCACCGAGCCGGCGGCCGCAAGCGGGTCGTTGTGGGTCTCGATCAACATCGCCATGCCCCGTCGGGCGTTCTGCTGAAACGGCAGCAGCATCATCGGGAACCACGGATTCTCCGGATCGCCGCTGTTGATGTTGCCGAAGATACCGACGACCTCCACCCAGTGACCGTCGCCCTCGACGCCGTCGTCGACCCCTAGCCGTAACCGTTGACCGAGGGCGCCGTCGTCGGGCCAGAAGCGCTCCGCCGCGTCAGCATTGATCATCACCACCGGCACCGCTTCGGCATTGTCATCGGCGGTCAGCGAGCGGCCGGCCAGCAACGGCAGGCCGATGGTCTCGAGCCCGGCTTCGGAGATTACCGACACCAGAGCCCACGGCATCTCCGTGGCCTCCGGGATCGGTCGCCCTTCGACCTGGAAATTCAGACTCGGGGGAAAGCTCTGGTAGATACGCTCGCTCACCAGCGCAGCCTGGCGCACCTGCGGCAACTCCCGCACTCGCGACAGGGCGGCGTCGAAGTACGCTCGCCAGTCGGTCTCCTCGGCATACAGTGCGGCCGGCAGCTCCAGACGCAGCGTCAGCAACCCGTCGGTGGAGAATCCAGGGTCGAGAATACGCGTCTCGATCATGCCTCGGATCGCCAACCCGGCGACGATCATCAGCGACAGGGCCAGCGCCACCTGCGCACCGACCAGCGTCCGTCGGCCGCGTAGGCCAGCCCCAGAACTGCCGCGGCCACCCTCTTTCAGCGCCTCGACAACATCGGGCCGCGAGGCGCGTATTGCCGGCATCAGACCGAAGAGGATCGGCGCCAGTCCCGCAACCAGCACGGTGAACGCCAGCACGTTGCCGTCGATGGTGACGATCTGCAGAAAGTTGGAGATGCCGCTGTTGGCGCCAGCCATCCAGACGAGGCCCATGAGGAATACTCTCGCCAAACCCAGGCCGACCACCACCGAGGCCAGCGACAGCAGCGCGCTTTCAGTCACCAGCTGGCTCAGGATGCGCGAGCGTCGAGCTCCCAACGCGGCGCGCACCGCAATCTCGCGACCCCGCGCAGATGCGCGCGCAAGCATCATCGTGGCGACGTTGGAGCAGGCAATCAGCATTACCAGACCGACGGTGAGCGACAGCAGCAGCAGCAGCGCCCAGGTCTGTGGCGGCGCCAGCGCTCCGTTCATGTCGACGACGGTCGGCATCCACCCGGCGTTGGTATCCGGATACTCCTCGGCCAGGCGGCGTCCGATAGCGGCGACCTCCTCGTCGGCCTGCTCGGCGCTGACGCCCGCCTTCAATCGGCCGCTGACCCACAGGTTGCGCGCATCGCGGCGTACGGCGTCACGCTCCAGGGTCAGCGGAACCCATACCTCGGCGTTCGCCAGGGTGCCGAACTCGAGCTCCTCGGTCACCACGCCGATGATCGTCGTCTCGTAGCCGTCGAGCTTGATCGAACGGCCAAGCACACCCTCGTCACCCTCGAAGCGATTCTGCCATGTGTGGTAGGCGAGAACCGCGACGCGATCGGCGCCGGGCTCGTCCTCGCCCTCGGCGAAGGCGCGCCCCAGCACGATCGGCACTCCCCAGAGGTCGAAGGTGTTGGCTGCAGCCTCAAAGCCGGTGATCTGAACAGGCTCATCGCCGCCGGTGAGGATGAAGCTCGCGCCCCGGTTGACCGCCGTCATGCTGGCGAACGACGTCACCTGATCGCGGATATCGATGTAGTCGGCGGCCGACACCGGCGAGGTGATCACTCCGCGGTCAGCGTTGGTCGAGTAGATAAAGCCCATGCTGTCCGGGTCGGCGATCGGCAGCGGGCGCAGGAGTACCGGGTTGAGCATGCTGAAGATCGCCGTGTTGACGCCGATGGCCAGCGCCAGCGTCAGGATCGTCAGCAGCGCGAATTGCGGCGCCTTGATGAGGCTACGAACGCCATAGCGGAGATCCTGGGGCAACGAGCGCATGAGGGCAGCTCCTGGGTCGGGGGACGGGTTCAGCACCAGCAGCGAGCGCAGCACCTGGCCCCAATACCAACGGTAGGCGCCGAATCGGCCTAGCAGCGGTAGCCGCAAGCGGCGGTATTCCTCGGCCAGATCCCCGACCACGCATTCGCGGTCGGCGGCCGGCAGGCGCAAGCGCAGCAGCGCTTCTGCCAGGCGCGGAGTGCGATGGCCTCGGTGGCGGGACGCCTGATTCATCGGTAGCTCAAACTGCTGGTGGTGCGCCTGCCGAATCGTGATTTTTCGTACATGATAGAGGAAATACGCACGAAACAGCCCGGAGTTTCATCTGCTACCGATCGGGCGGCGGCGGATGTTGTACCAGTACCCCGGCCAGATCAGCAGAATACCGACCAGCTCCATGAGGTAGAGCACTTCGGTATGCCCCATGCGGCTCGCCACCCCGCCGATCCCCGGCAGGATAGCGCCGATGGCGATCAGGACATTGCCGACGAACCGGTCGCGGGCGATGCCCGGCTCACCGCCCTTCGCTCTCGCCGCGCGACCGAACCGCCAGGCCGACAGGATGGCGCCGCCGATCAGGAAGATCACCGCGTAGGTGTTGATGAAGGGGCTGAAGGCGCGCACCCACTGCCAGCCAAACGCGGCGCCGCTCGGAAGGTGTGGATCGACCAGTTCGTAGTTGATCGGGCTGGCGATCACGCACGCCGACGCCACCACCACGAGCCCGACGAGCGCGAAGGTGAGCAACCTCGCCGTGCGTGCCCGTAGCAACAGCCACACCGTGCCCTGGGCCAGCGGTGCGCCGCCGAGCAGCGCCCCGACGATGTACCAGAACTTGAAGATGAACGGGCTCCAGCCAAACAGCGTGATCCAGCCCTCGGCGAACGTGCCCAGTCCATAGACCAGGATACCGCCACTCCACCACAGCAGGTGGTTGCCGCCGCCCCGGGCCAGGTAGCGCCGGTACACGACGCCAGCGAACACCAGCGACAGCGCGGTGGTCGCAATCGGCAGGTAGTGGAGAATCGAGACAGGCGGCATATCACTCGAGCGAGCTGGCCGAGACCATCGAATGTGCGGCCATACTCGACCGGCCCGCGGATCCAGATGTCACGTCCGTATCATCGCGTATGTGGTCCCCTCGCCGCGACGGCAGCCGCCGGCTGACCGTCTCTTGTGCATATGCACGACCCATGTTGTGTAATAAACATATATAGCTGTATCTTTATTACATCATGCGGAAACGAGTGCAGGTTCTGGTCTCGCCCGCCGATCTGGAACGATTCCGTCGCGCGGCGCGGTACGAGGGCATCTCATTGAGCGCCTGGCTGCGTGGCGCCGGGCAGGAACGGCTTCACCGTCGTAAGGAAGACACCTTGCGAACGCCGGCCGACCTGCGCGGTTTCTTCGAGGAATGCGAGCGGCGCGAATCGGACCAGGGCCCGGAGCCTGAGTGGGAGCAGCAGCGGCGGATCATCGATGCGTCACAGGCGCGTGGACGGTCGCCGACGTGATCTTCCTGGATACCAACGTCTTGATGTACGCGGTCGGTCGCCCTCACCCACTTCGATCCGAGGCTCAGGAGTTCCTCGAGACGTCGATCGGCCGGACAACGCTATGCACCTCGGCCCAAGTCCTCCAGGAGCTGGTTCACGCCTACGTAGCCGTTGACCGCCTGGCGACACTGGATGCCGCCTTGCGACTGGCGCGCAATGTCACCGCCGAAGTGTGGCCCATCGAGGTCGACGACGTGCTCATGGCGCGCGACCTCGTGCAGACGAATCCGGGCCTCGGTGCACGCGACCTTCTGCATCTGGCGTGCTGCCGGAGGCGCGAGGTCATCGAGGTAAAGACGTTCGATCGCGCCCTCAGGGCAGCGTTTGGGTAGGGTCGCGCTCGACGGTGTAGTCGACCTCGAGCAACTCTCCGGGGCGGGTCTCGGTGGATTGGCGCACGCGCCTGCCGCTCCACCAGAGGCGCAGAGCCGCCCCCGCCGCTAGCGCCAAAGCCACGACGAACCCGGCAGTGAGCAGGAAGAACCCGAGTGCCAGCACCACAACGGTCGCCAACGCCCACACCAGGCGCCCGACGAACGTGGTTGGCGGGGAGAGCACGACCGTGCGTCGAACCATCGAAGCTCCGCGCTGGGGGACGGAGTCATCATGGTACCAGCCGGGCACGCGACGGCGCCGTGCCTGAGCACGGTGCTCAGCGGTATTATTGAAGCTCGAGGGACGGTGCGACGCGGCTCGACAGGGAGGTGAGCCGATGACAGACGAACTACGCGACGAGCCAGACGGTTTGAAGGAGCCCAAGACGCCGCGCCTATGGACCATCGGTCTGCTCGTAGTGCTGTTGGCAGCCCTCGTGGTGTTTGTCTTCTTGCGTATGCAGGAGGTCGAGAACCAGATGGCGGCTCTCGGCGACGACGTCGGCCAAGCCCAGGAGCGGGCCGCGCAAGCAACGCGGCGGGCGCGCGAAGCGGAAGAAGCCGCTACCGCGGCCGGCGTGCTCGTCGGCGAGGCGAAGGAGCGTGCCCAAGACGAGGCGACGGCGCGCGCCGCTGCCGAAGACGCTCAGCTAGCGGCCGAGAGCGAGGCGGATTTCGCCCATCAGCGTGCCGACCTGGCCGAGGGTGCAGCACGCCAGGCCCGTGCCGAGGCCGACGAGATTCGCGCTCAGCGCGATGCCGAGATGTCGCGCCTGCAGGACGCGCTCGGCCAGATAGCCGATACCCGGCGCACGGCGCTGGGACTAGTCATGAACCTCGGCGACGACACCATCAACTTCGAGTTCGACAAGGCCGATCTGAAGCCCCAGGACCGTGAGTTACTCAGCCGTATCGTCGGCGTGCTGATGACCGCCGCCGGCTACCGGATTCAGGTATTCGGCCACACCGACGACGTCGGCACGCACGGCTACAACCAGACCCTGTCGGAGCGTCGCGCCGCAGCGGTCTTCGAGTACCTGGTGTCGGCCGGCCTCGATTCCGACATCCTCACCGTAAAAGGCTTCGGCAAGACGCAGCCTCTTGCGGAGGGCACCAGTGAGGCGGCGCGCGCCCGCAACCGACGCGTCGAGCTCGGCATCATCGACACGGTGGTCAACTACAGCACCGAAGCGCCGCCAACCGAAAGGCAGCAACGCTAGGCGCAGTACTCGATCGCCGCGTGGGTGAGCGTGGCGCTCAGCTTCTCGACGGAATCCAGTTCGGCCCATTCGACGGCGGCGTGCGCGCCGTGTCCGACATGGCCGAAGACTGCGGTGTCGACGCCAGCGGCGGCAAGGAAGGCGGCATCCATCCAGTAGGGGAAGCCGAGTCGGTTCGGCGGCTCGCCGAGCACCTTGGACGCCGCGTCCGACACTACCTGTACGATCCTGGAATCGGGGAACGCCTCGAACGCCGGCCGCTCGAGCACCAGGCGGGCTGTCCCGGCCAGGTCTGGCGATGGCGTGTCGAGGCGGCCGAGAAGGGCCTCCAGGTCGTCGACCGCCAGCCGACCGTCTTCTCCGGGAAGCAAACGGCGCTCGATCTGTGCCACAGATCGCGCCGCATACGTGCTCCAGCTGGTGCCGCCGTCGAGACGCGCGACATGCATCGACCCCGGCCCCAGCACCGGGTGAGGGGGACGCAGTCGGATCTCCTGCTCGAGTGCCGCCAGCCAGACGAGCAACTGGCCCAAGCGCAGGTTGGCATCGACCCCGTGCTCGAACAGGCTGCCATGCGCGGCGACCCCCGGCACCTCGACCTCGACCCAGGCGAATCCCTTGTGGGCCACACACAACTGCAGCTCGGTGGGTTCGGTGACGATGGCAGCATCGGCTCGGAACTGCTGCAGTACCGCCTGCATACCGACGCTGGCCTCCTCCTCGTCGGCCACCGCTACCACCAGCACGTCTCCGGCCAGCTCCGCGTCCGTGTCGCGCAACGCCTTGGCAGCGGTTACGCACGCGGCTAACCCGGCCTTCATGTCGTAGGCACCGCGACCGTACAGGCGACCGTCGGCCACGACGGGATCGAACGGAGCCTCCATACCCTCGATCCCGACGGTGTCGAGATGCGCATAGAGCATCAGCGACGCGCCGTCGCTGGAGCCCGGCAGCACGCCCACCACCGAGGTGCGGCCGGGGTCGGGCTCCACAAGGTGCGTGGCCAGGCCGAGATCTTCCAGATCAGCAGCGACGATGGCGGCAAGCGGAGCTTCAGCGCCCTGCGGGTCGAACGCCGGATTGACCGACGGCGTGGCGACGTAGGCGCTGAGCCGATCCAGCAAGTAATCGGGGTCGATCACCTAGTCCCCTGAGTCAGCAATCCGTGCAAATCGCCGGGACGAGACGGGACACACTACTGGCCTGTCTAGTGGCCTGTAACAGGCCACTAGCTACGCGCCGTCGGTGTCATCGTCGTCTGGAGGCGCTCGCCGTCGCGCAGGAACACGATTTCGAGCGGCTCACCTACCTTCACCGCGTCGAGCGCGTAGGTGTAGTCGTAGATGTTGGCAATCGTCTGTCCGCCGAACTCTACGATGACGTCGCCGGCTCTCAATCCCGCCGCCTCCGCCGGCCCTCCTTCGATAACACCGCCCAGGAGCAGGCCCTCGATATCGGAGGCGTAGTCAGGAATCGTGCCGGTGAACGCCCGTACCGTATCGCGGCTCCCCTGCTGCTCGGTGCGTGTCTGCTGCACGGCCACGAACTGCGGGGCGGGTTCGAGGTTGCTCACCTTGTGGGCGACGAGCGCGCCGAGGTGAGCGACGCGTGCCAGATCCTCGATGTTGAGCAGCTCGGCATCGTCGCTCGGGCGGTGATAGTCGGTGTGCACGTCGGTGAAGAACGCCAGCGTCGGCACGCGTGCCTGGTTGAACGAGCTCGAGTCGGTCGGCAGATAGGGGTTGTCGTCCATCTTGATGTCGAAGCCGACGACGATGTTGCTGCGCTCGATGAGGCCCGGCCATTCGGCGCTGCTGCCGACCGCCTGCACCACGAGCTGGTTGTCCTTGGCGCGGCCCACCATATCGAAGTTGAGGTTGGCGGCCACCTGCTCCATCGGCAGCACATCGCCACGCACGAAATCGAGCGAGCCGATGGTGCCGAGCTCCTCGCCCGACCAAAACGCCAGCGCCACGTTGCGGCCCCGTCGCAATTCTGCGAGTCGAGCCCCGGCGGCAAGCACCGCCGCCACGCCGGAGGCGTTGTCGTCGGCGCCGTTGTGGATCTCACCGGCTTCCGTGCTGCCGGCAAGTGAATTGCCGCCGAGCCCGTGGCCCAGATGATCGTAGTGAGCCCCCAGCACCACCCAGGGACGCTCCACCCCGCCGGTCGTATCGGATGCCGGCAAGTAACCGACCACGTTGCTCCCCTCACCGCGCTCGCGGTGCACACGGACGCTGAGCTCGGCGGTCACGCCGAGATCGAAGCCGGTGGCGTGCGGGTTGCCGGTGTCCAGGTCCGCCTGTACCTCTTCGAGATTCCGCTCGGCGGCCGTAAAGATCGCCTCGGTCACGGAACCGCCGATGCTCGCGGCAACGATGCCGGAACTTGCCGCCGCCGTGTCGAACGTCATCCGCACCAACTCGCCGGCATTGGGTGAGCGTGGCCCGGTGACTACCAGCAGCCCCTTGGCGCCGCGCTCGCGCGCCTGCATCGCCTTGTAGCGCAGACCCGAGTAACGCGACAGGATGGCCCGCGTCTCTTGGTCGACGTCCTCCGGGATGTACCGCAGCACGACAACGATCTTGTCGGTGACGTCGAGCCCGAAGTAGCTGTCGTACGGGTAGTTCTGGCTCTCCGGAATCGACAGCCCGTAGCCGGCAAACACCAGCTCACCGCTGGCTGTGGCGTCTTCGGAGAAGGACAGCGCCTGCAGCACACCGTCATCGGCAGCGTACTCATGTCCCGCGGTGCTGAGCCGACTGCCGGCATCGGTGATCCCGGAGGTGAACTCGAACGGCAACCGATAACCGTCGGTTCCGGGCAGCGGCGTGGCACCGAGCTCCCCTAGTTGCTCGATCAAGTAATCGGCGGCCAGCGAGGCACCCACGGTGCCGGTGAGCCGACCCTCCAGGGCGTCCGAAGCCAGGTATTCGACGTGTCGTCGAATGGCATCCTCGCCGTGCATGGTGCCGGCGGTCTGCTGCCCCTGAGCCAAGGCGGCGCTGCAGAGCAACACGCCGACAGCAAGGACCGTCTGCGAGCGCGATCCGGGACGGATGCTCATTGGCCGCTTTCCTCGGAGTTGGGCACTCTGGCCGGCGCAGCTGCCAGCGCCGCCAGCGCCGCCTCGTGATTCCACTGGGCAACGAAGATCTGAGAGCCCTTCTCGCCGTGGCGCTGCGACGTGAACGCCAGCGTCGCGCCATCCGGCGAAGGGACCGGCAAGCCGTCGAAACCGTCCGCGTACGTCACCCGGACGGGCTCCTTTTCGCCGGCGATATCGACCATGTAGACCTCGAAGTTCTCGAAGCCCAGCTTGTTGGTGGAGAAGAACACGTACTGGCGAGACGGATGCACGTAGGGCGCCCAGCTCATGGCGCCGAAATCGGTGAGCCGCCGCTCATCGCTGCCGTCAGGATTCGCCGAGTAGACGTCGGCCATCAGGCCCGACGGATGGAAGCGTCGCCAGATGATGCGCGAGCCGTCGTGAAAGAAGAACGGCCCGCCATCGTAGCCAGGCACGTCGGTGAGCTGGCGCTGCTCGGAGCCATCGGAGCGCATGATCCACAGGTCGGCGAAGTAGGCCGGGTCGAGCTCCAGAAGATTCGACTCCTCGGTGGTCAGCTGACGCCCGTACGCATTGCGGTTCGACGAGAACACGATCCATTCGCCGTCGGGCGAGTAGCTGCCCTCGGCATCGTAGCCGCGAGCGTCGGTCAGCTGCCGGGTCGTGCCGTTGGACATGTCGGTGACAAAGATGTCCATCGCCGGGTCGTAGTCCCAGGCGTAGCGTCGTTCCTGCCCCGAGGCGCGCATGTCGAACTCTTCCTGCTGGTGGCGCCGGGAATCGGGGTCGAGGTGGGTCGAGGCATACTCCACCTCGCCGGTCACCGGATGAACGAACGCGCAGGTGGTCTTGCCGTAGCCGGGCGAGACGCGCCGCGTGTCGCCGGTGGTGAGATCCAGCAGGTAGATCTGGTAGAACGGATTGTCGGCCTCGCGCTCGCTCTGCAGCACCATCTGGGTGCCGTCGTAGGAGTAGTAGCCCTCACCTGACCGCACGCCGTCGTAGGTGAGCCGTCGAGTGCGACTCAGGAAGCGGGCTTCCTCCGTCGCATCGTCGGCCGAGGTCTGCTGGGCAACCACTGGCTCGCGACCGACCCACGGCACGACGCCGAGCAGAGCGATCAGAACGGGCAGGCTGAGCTTGCGCATCGAACACCAATCGGCTGGGGATTCTGGGGCGGCTCGCAGCGATCGCCGCGGTCGAGTCCGCATGATACGGCGCATGCGGTCGCCTGTCTCCCTCAGAGCGCCATGTTGCCCGTCTCGGCCAGTGTAGCGCACCGTTTCCAGAGCACATCTCGCGAATGCGCCAAGGGGGCCCTCTACGCGCCCTGCTAAGCTCCCCACAGGACTCGTGACGCTTCATTTCCTAACTCGGAGCCGGGCACCATGCACCGACGCGCGCTACCGTCGATTCTCTCCCTCACGCTCGCGAGTATGGCGCTACTTGTGTCGTCGTCGGCGGCAGACGCGGCGCAGGACGCGGAGATTCACGGCCGCGTGGTCAACGGGTTCACGCGGGAACCGATCGAGATCGCCACGGTCGAGATCGTCGAGACCGGAACGTCGGTCGACACCATCGCTGACGGACTCTACCGCCAGTCTTTGGCGCCCGGGGTGTACACCCTGCGCGTGAGCCGCCCCGGCTTCGTGAGCGTCGAGCGTACCATCGTGCTGGAGGCAGGACAGAGCGTCAGCATCGACGTCGTGATGTTCCCAGAACAGCCAACGCTCGGCGAGGAGGTCGTGGTCATCGGCTCGCGCGGCGAGCGCACCGTGCTCGAAACGGCGGTGCCGGTAGACGTACTCGACTCTGCCGAGCTGGACCGTACCGGGCAGTCCGAAACCAGCCGCATGATCCAGTTCCTGGCGCCGTCGTTCAACTTCTCCACCTCGACGATCAGCGACGGCACCGACATCGTGCGTCCGTCGACGCTGCGCGGACTCGGGCCGGATCAGACGCTGGTGCTGGTGAACGGCAAGCGCCGCCACATGAGCGCGCTGGTGCACGTGAACGGCTCGATCGGGCGCGGCTCGGCGGGGGTCGACCTCAACACCATCCCGGCGGCGGCCATCGAGCGAGTAGAGATCCTGCGCGATGGAGCCGCGGCACAGTACGGCTCGGACGCGATCGCCGGGGTGATCAACATCGTCCTCAAGGAGCGACCACAGGGCACACAGGTGAAGTTGAACCTCGGGCAGATGTACCGCAGCGACGGTGAGCTGGTGCAGGCCTCGGTGAACCACGGACTGATGCTCGGGAGTCGCGGCTTCCTGAACCTGACCGCCGATTACCGCAACCGTGGAAACACCAACCGCGCCGGACTCGACCAGCGGTCGCAGTACCTGCCACTCGAGGGCGGCGGCATCGATCCCCGCGAGGCGGGCTTTGACCGCCTCAACCATCGGTACGGCGACGCCGACTCGGAGAACTTGACGCTGTGGGCCAACGCTGAAGCAGGTGTCGGCGACACGGGCACACTCTACTTCTTCGGTGGGTACTCAGGGCGCAACGGAGAGTCGGCGGGCTTCTATCGGCGCGCGCTGGACGCGCGTACGCGGCCGGAGATCCATCCCGACGGGTTCCTGCCGCGGATCAACACCGAGGTTGACGATCTATCGGCGTCGGTAGGCTACCGACAGCTGCTCGGCGGCTGGAGCGTCGATACCAGCCTCACCAGCGGCTCCAACTCCTTCGAGTTCATCATCAACAACTCCAACAACGTGTCGATGGGACCGTCCAGCCCCACGTCGGCAGGCGCCGGAACGCTCAACTTCCGCCAGACGACGTTCAACTTCGACGCTTTCACCAACGTCGACTGGGGCCTGGCGCACCCGGTACAGCTCGCCGTCGGCGCCGAGGTACGACGCGACAACTACCAGATCGAGGCCGGCGAGACGGCGTCGTGGGTCGACGGAGGCTTCCCGAACCAGTTCGCCAGCCAGGCGGCGCCGGGAATCCAGGTGTTTCCGGGCTTCCGACCCGGCAACGAGGTCGACGAGTTGCGCACCAACGTCGGTGCCTACGTCGACCTGGAGACCCAGCTGACCGACGACCTGCTGCTCGCCACCGCGGTGCGGTACGAGGACTACAGTGACTTCGGCTCCTTCCTCAGCGGCAAGGTAGCGGCACGGTGGGCGCTGTCGGAGGAATTCGCTTTGCGCGGCTCGGTGAACAGCGGCTTCCGTGCCCCGTCGCTGCACCAAGCCTACTTCAACAACACCAGCACACAGTTCGTCTTCAGCGACGTCACCGATGAGCTGCTGCCCTTCGAGGTCGGTACGTTCGCCAACGGCAGCCAGGTCACCAACGCCTTCGGCGTGCCCTCGCTCCGCGAGGAGACAGCGCGCAACGTCAGCCTCGGGTTCGTCGCCCGACCGGCGTCGAACTGGTCGCTCACCGGCGACGTGTTCTTCATCGGCATCGAGGATCGCATCGTCGTTTCGGGACAGTTCCAGTCCGAGCGCGATGCCGACGGAGAGATTCGCGCCATCCTGCAACCCTTCGGCGTCAACGCGGCGCAGTTCTTCAGCAACGCCATCGACACCGAGACCGTCGGCGCCGACCTGGTCCTCGCCTGGTTCGACCAGATCGACCGCGAGGGGAGCCTGCACCTGACCGCGGCGGCGAACTGGAACCGCACCCGCGTGGTCGGCGATGTACGCACCCCACCGGCGCTCGACGGCCTCGGAGGAACACTGTTCAACCGCATCGAGCGCGAGCGTATCGAGAGCGCCCAGCCGCGCAACCACTACCAGGTCGCGGCGCGCTACACGCGTCCGGAGATCACCGCCGTGGTGCGCGCCAACCGCTTCGGCTCGGTGAAAACCGTCGAGAGCGCCGGCAACCCGGCCCTCGACCAGGTGTTCGCCGCCAAGTGGCTGGTCGACCTCGAACTCACCCACCCACTGCGCCCGGGGCTCAACGTGTCCGTCGGCGCCAACAACATCTTCCACGCCTTCCCGGACGAGAACCGCCAGGAGATCTCGTTCGGCGGCATCTTCGTGTACCCGCGCCGCACGGCGCCGTTCGGCTTCAACGGTGGCTTCTACTACACGCGGCTGACGTACGATTTCTGAGTCCATCGACACGGGTGGAACAAGCAACGAGGCAACGATGACCGAGCCGCGTACGGGTACTCCGCTTCGCCAGGCGAGCGCGTTCCATTTCTTGGGTATGTCGTTGGCGGCGGCCGGATTCTGGTTGGCTGCATCGACCGGAGCGTTGGCACAGACCCAGCTCACCGGTCAGACCACCGGCGGTGCCTACTACAACATCATGGTGCCCGACGGTTGGACCCCGTCCGCTGGGCTCGTGATCTGGAACCATGGATTCTCGTTCGCCCCGATAGGGCCTGAGCCCGACCTGGGCCCGCTGGCGCAGGTACAGCTGGACGACGGCTTCGCTGTGGCGGCGAGCTCACTGCGGCAAACCGGCTGGGGCCTCTTCCTTTCCGCCAAGGACATCAAGGCGCTCGTCAAAGTGTTCCGCGCCAAAGTGGGTAAGCCGAAGAAGATCTTCATCACCGGGGAGTCGCTCGGCGGCATTGTCACAGCACAGGCGATCGAAGCGCCGGGGCTCGGCAACGTGGTGGGTGCCCTGCCGATTTGTGGCGGCCTCGCGGGTAGCCGAATCTGGGACGGCGGGGTCGATCTGCGCCTGCTGTACGACTTCGTCTGCCAGGGTGTGCCCGGCGCAGCGATCCCGGGCGGCGCAAAAGGCCTCCCCGAAGGATCGAACTTCAACGGTCAAGCGCTGGCGATTGCGGTCAACGCTTGCACCGGCAATCTCCTTCCACCGGCCAACCGCACGCAACAGCAGCAGGCGCGGCTGGATCAGTTCCTCGAGACCACGCAGATTCCGGAGAGCTTTCTATTGAACGACATGGGCTTCGTCACCTTCGAAATGACGGACCTGTTCTACAACCCCCGCAAGATGGGCGGCAAGCTCGGGTACGAGAACTCCAACGTCGACTATGGCGACCCCGCGATCAATGCCGGAATCGAGCGTGTGCAGGGGAGCAAGGCCGCACAGCGCAAGCTAACCAGGAACTACACACCGACCGGCAAGATCGGCGAGACCAAGATCGTCGCGTTGCACACCGACAAAGACGGGTTCATGTTGGTCGAGAACGAGAGCGACTACGCCAGCAAGGTCCCGGCCGACCAGTTCACCGTCGCCGTGGTGCAGGAGCAACTCCCGTCGCATTGCGGATTCAACGATGCCGAGGTGCTAGCGGGCTGGCGTAGCCTGGTGGAATGGGTCGACGGTGGAGATCAGCCGACGGCAACCAAAATTCAGGACCGCTGCCAATCGATCCGACGGGTCGGCGCAGGGTCCGTGTCGGATCAACCCCGCCTTCGTAATCCCCGACATAGACGGGCGCATCCGCCCACGCGATCCGTCGGACTAGAGCGACGCCACGTACGCGTCGATCGCAGCATCGTCGTGGAGCACCACCACGTTCTTGTCGGCAGGCAGATCTCGCAGCCGCGCCATGAGTCCCGGTCGTCTGAGCGCCCAAAAGGTCAAGATCCACCACACGAACGGCAGGTCGAGACGCTCCGAACACCCGGCCGGCATCTCGGGCCGGCTCTCGCCCCGATACTGAAGCCATCGACGCCCGACGCGACACAGGCAGATGCGAGTCGCGATGTCCAAGTACACGACCGTGTCGCACCTGGAGAGGCGGTACGTCATCGTGCTGCCGTAGTTACCGTCCTGCACCCACTCGTCGGCTGCCGACAGCTCGTGAACGCGCGCCTTCCACTCGGTGCTGGACAACCGCTGCCAACCATCGCGCCAGAAATACGCGTCCAGGTGCACGAGCGGCAGGCCGGTACGCTCTGCTATGCGACGCGCGACGGTCGTCTTGCCGGCGCCGCCGCAGCCAATCACCAGAACGCGTCGCAATGCTCACCTCGCAAGGACGGATCCATCGGCGCCGGACTGGTCCTTCGGCCGGACTGGCACCGGTACCGTCGAGCTTACGCGAGCAACCCCTCGTGACGCCCCAGGAACCCGAGCACGAACGTCACGATGACGCCGATCCATACGGCGACGTAGACCGGTACGAAGTAGTAGCGACGCTGCAGCCACTCCGGGTGCGAGATCGGCATGCCGGCGAACTTGCCGCGCGGCTTGCTGGGGAAAAAGAACGTCTTGTAGGTCTCAGTGGTGGCGATCGTGTAGCCGAGAGCGCAGGCGGCGATGAGCAGATAGTTGTCCGTGAAATGGGCCAGCAGCCAGGCCCAGGCGGCGGCGAGCAGCGGGCTGCGGAAGAACTTGAGGGTCTCGAAGCCCTCTTTGGGGGCGTCCTTCCAGGCGCCACCGAAGGCGGAGATCCAGCCGCCCGCAGCGCCGATGGTGACCACCACCAGCAGCGGATTCAGATCCGGGCCGGTCTGCTGAAAGCTCCAGATCGAGTAGGCGATGAAGATGCAGGTGGCGGCGTAGACCACTGCAACGCACAGCTGGATGGCGCGGTTCTCCACCACCTTGCCGAGGACGGCGAACTGCATGGGGATGAAGTACTTCGATTGGTCCTCGACACGCAGAAACGTCTTCCAGAACTCCAGCAGGGCGCGCTCGCCGACATAGGTGGCGCCGAAGAACACCGCGACGTTGGAGGCCAGCGTCAGGTCGAGCTGCAGCACACGGTTCAGCACCAGCGCCGCGAGCACGCCAATCACGGTGCTGCGCAGGTACTTGGGCCAGGTGAAGCCCTCGTGAGGGGCGTCCTTGTACATCCCCCAGGTGGATGTATGGACTCCGGAGGCGAGCCCGATAAGCACGGCATACAAGTCGTTCATGGCGTGAATCCTGGCGGCCCGTAGCTGGCAGCCCGTCTGGCGGCCCCGTCCTGGCGGCTCGGTCTAGCGGTCCCGTCTGGCGGCTCAGTTAGCGGCCCTCTGCTAGCGACCGATGGTCTCGTAGGCCTGTTCGACGAGCTCGAGATCGCGCTGCGCGGCGTCGAGATCGAAAGCCGGTGGTGCGCCGGTGCGAATGGCGTTGAGGAAATCCTGGAACATGGCGCGGTAGCCGGAGATGTCGCGGATTCCCGGGAAAAGAACCCGCCGGCGGCGGCCGCGAACGATCACGAACAGCCCGTTGGACTCGAAGCTGATGCTGCCCTCGCGGCCCCAGATGCGCGACATGCGCAGGCCCTTGAACAGCGACGGGACCTCCCAGGAATACAACAAAGCGCCGGCCGGTCCGTCGTAATCGAGCGTCAGCATTATGCTCCGTTCGAGGCCGGCATGTTCGCCCGGGCGGCTGCCACGCACGGCGTGCAGTGGTGGGCCCAGGTTGGCGGCGAAGTTGACCCAGTGGATGCCGCCCTCGAACAGCGCTCCACCGCCGGCCAGCGCCGGGTCGTCGCGCCAGCCATCGGTTTCCTGGGTCTTGAGGGCGTTAAGCAGCACGAACAGCGGCTCGCCGATATCGCCCTCGGCAAGAACGCCGCGCAGGCACGCCAGCAACGGCTTGTAGAAGTAGTTCTCCGCCACGAATACCTGCCGATCGGCAAGCCGCGCCGCGTTGCGGACGGCATAGAAATCGGTGCTGCGCAGGAACGGCGGCTTCTCCACGATAACGTGCTTGCCAGCCTCTAGCGCCGCCAACGCTAGCTCGAGGTGAGTAGTGGGTGGTGTCGCAACCAGCACCACGTCGATGGCCTCGTCATCGAGCACCGCGGCATAGCTGTCGAAAGCGCCGGCGCCTCCGGTGATACGGCATAGCTCGACGCCGCGTCCGGCACTGCGACTGGCGTAGTAGCGCTCCAGGCCACCGATACGCTTCAGCGTCGCGCTGTGCTTGCGCGCCACGGCGCCACAGCCCAGGAACGCCAGCTTGAGGGAGTCGGAAGGGGGCACTAGTGGCCTGTAGTAGATGATCGTTGCGAGAGTTTGGCGGGGCAGATTACGACGAGCGCATCAGAGGTCGCCGAGGAGATGCTCGCCTACTCTGAGTGCGTTGGCAGCGATGGTCAAGCTGGGATTGAGGCCTCCACCGGCGGGGATGAAGCTGGCGTCGACGACGCGCAGATTGTCGACACCACGGAAACGGCAGTGGGCATCGAGGGCCGACGTGGCGGGATCGTTTCCCATGCGTACGGTACCTGCCGCATGCGAGAACGTGTGGATGTAGTGCGAGTACGTCCACAGCGCTCCGGCCTGGCGCAGAATACGGCGCGACTGCCCCAGCAGCGCATCCCGCGCCGCCAGGTCGCGATCGGTATAGGCGTGCTTGATCACCGCCCGCGGCAATCCGAAACGATCGGCGCGCGCGGGGTCGATGCGAACCCGGTTCTCGGCGCGGGGCTCGTCCTCGGCCATGACCAGCAGACCGGTGGTGCGCGGAATGAGCAGCGCACCGACGAGGGCACCGACTCCCGGAGGCAGGTGCGCCTTCACCAAACCGACCGGGGGCGACTGCAGCTGCTGTATGCCGCCAAGCTTGCCGCGCGGCTCGGCGACATCGGGGTGCCCGAAATAGTAGTCGTGGATGCCGAGCTGTTTGTGGAATTGCTGCCGCGGGTTCACCGGCCGCCGAAACAAGCCGAACTCGATAGCGTTGGAATGTCGAGTCAGATACCTGCCGACCACGGCGCCGCCCGGGTTGACCTCCTCCAGGCCCGAGGCGAGGAGCAGCAAAGGTGTCGCCAACGCTCCCGCCGCCAGGACGATCTGCCGGCCATGGAACTCCAGCGCCGCGCCGGTGGCCCGGTCAACGCCCTGCACTATCTGGATGCGGCCGCCGTCGCGCACCAGTCGCGTGACCACCACGCCCGGGCGCAGCTCCATCCCGGCATCGAGCAGCGACGGGAGAACACACGTCGCCACGTCGTTCTTGGCGCCAATGGCACAGGCGAAGGAGTCGCAGGTCGTGCAGGCGACGCAGGCAGCGCGATCGTCGGTGGCCGAGTAGTTGATCGCCAGCGGCAAGCGGAACGGCTGCATGCCGAGGCGCTCGGCGGCGGCGCCGATCATCCGTGACGTATCGGAAAGCGGACCGAGCGCGGCCGGATAGGCGCTCGAGCGCCTGGGCTCGGTCGGGTCCTGGCCGGCGGCTCCGGCGACGTCGAGCAATCGCTCGGCGGCGGCGTAGTAGGGCTCGATCTCGTCGTAGCCGAACGGCCACTCTGCTTCCGAGCTGCCGCGGATCTCACGCGCCGGTACGAAGTCCTCGGCCCGCAGTCGCAGCGAAACGGCGCCGTAGAACACCGACGGACCGCCGACACAATAGTAGCCACCGATCTCGGCGGCCTTGGTGCGCCCGGTCACCAGCCGGTCGAGCAATGACGCCGTGGTGTCACTTCCCGGTGCCACCTCGTACGGCGTTTCCTTTGAGTAGTAGGGCGTCAAATCGAGCGACCCGTCCGCCTCCCAGTTGTGGGGGCCGCGCGCTACCCAGTCACCGCGCTCGAGCATCAGCACGCGCTTGCCGGCCCGCACCAGTGGGTCAGCGGTGCAGGCGCCGCCAAAGCCGCTGCCGATGATGATGACGTCGTACTCAGGGCGTCCGTTCATGAGCTTCGGTGCCGTGCCCCGGAGGTGATAGGGAGCCCGCAGGGTGCCACGACTTGCGCCGTGTCGTGGTAATGAGACATAATTGTCTCATGCGAGACAAAGAACGTCGGACACGATCGCAGCTCCTCGACGCTGCCGCCGCCGTGCTGGCGGCGCGCCCCGGGGCATCGATGGCGGAGATCGCCGAACGGGCGAGCGTCGGCCGCGCCACGCTATACCGCTACTTCGCGTCCCGCGATGCGCTCATCGGGGCTTTGGCGCTGGAGTCGATGGCCGAGATCGATCGTGTAACCGCTCCAATCGGCGAGCAGGCCACCAGCGCCCGGCACACGTTGCAGCTGATCTTCGACGCGATCGTACCCATAGGCGAGCGCTACCACTTCTTGATGAGCCAGCCCTACGACGAGGCATCCGAGGTCGAGCGCGAATACGACCGGCAAGCGGCAGAGCTCGGCGAGCTCATCGAGATGGCCAAGAACGAGGGATCGATCGCTCGAGAGGTGCCAACCGCCTGGGTCGCAGCCCTGTTCGATGCGCTCATCTATACCGCCTGGTTCACCGTTCACGAGGGCAGCATCGCGTCACGCGACGCCGCCGCTCTTGCCTTCCGAAGCCTCTTGGATGGTCTGTCCCCCGACAAAGGAACGTCGTCATGAAGCGCATTACCTTGCTCGCTCTACTGGTCTTCGCCGTCGGCTCGGCCTGGACGAACCCGGAGACGGACAGTGTCACTCCTGCCGAGCCTGACGAAACCGCGATCGCCGGCGTCGTCGATGTACGGGTGCCGGACATCGACGGCAACGTCCATCGGCCCGGCGGCGATTCCGGCTACCGTCCGTTCGCCCTCGTGTTCCTGGAGACTGGCTGCCCGATCTCGCGTCGCTACCTTCCGGACCTCAACGACATTGCCGCTCGCGCCGCCGAGCATGGAGTGAAGCTCTACGGTGTGCTGTCAGATCCGTCGACCACCCCGTCTGAGGCGCGCACATTCCGCGACGATTACGGCCTGCAGTTCCCGGTACTCTGGGACGCAACAGGCGACCTCGCCGATCGTCTCGGTCCCGAGATCGTGCCGGAGGTATTCGTTATCGACGGTGCCGATCGGATCGTGTATCGTGGACGTATCGACGATCGTTTCGTGTCCCCTGGCAAGCTGCGCGGCACGATCACCTCCCATGATCTGCTCGAGGCCATCAACGTGGTTGCTGATGGTGGCCGTCCAGAGAACCGGCGAGCGCAGCCGATCGGTTGCTATTTCGAGGCGTGGGTCGAGGCGGACACACAGAACCCAACCTACCATCGCAACGTCGCACCGGTGCTCGAGGCCAACTGCGCTGAATGCCACACGGCGGGCGGCATCGGGCCATTCGAGCTGCGCACCTACGAGCAGGCACGACGACGCCGCGGCATGATCGCCTACACCGTCGCCGAGCGCATCATGCCGCCGTGGCCAGCGGAGGTCGGATACGGGCATTTTCGCGATCAGCGCACGCTGAGCGACGGACAAATCCGGATGCTGCAAACGTGGGCCGACAACGGCGCACCGGAGGGCGATGCGGCGCATGCGCTTCCGACGCGCGCGCCAGCCGACGCTTCGTGGCGTCTGGGCGATCCTCACCAACTGGTGGAGATGCCGATGCCGTTCGACATCCCGGCGCAGGGCGACGACATCTACCAGTACTTCGTCATTCGCGACGCCCTCGACCAGGACCGCATGATCACCGGCATCGACTTTCGGCCCGGTGACCCGAGCGTCGTGCACCACGGGATCTTCTACGTCGACTACAGCGGTGAAGCGCGGGCACTCGACGAATCCACCCCCGGAGTGGGCTTCTCGGTGTTCGACGGCGGTGGGTTCATGCAGAGTGAGAACGCCATGGCGATCGGCGGTTGGGCGCCGGGATCCGATCCCTACTCGTTGCCCGACGGACTGGCGATGAGCCTACCCGGCGGTGCCGATATCGTGCTGGAGATCCACTACCACTTGACCGGCAAGGCCAGCCGCGACCAAAGCGCTATGGCCCTCTATTTCGCCGAGGGTGAGGTGGAGCGCACCGTCGATGCACTCTGGATGTCGGAAATGAACCTCGACATCGAGCCCGGCGACCGGCGCTATGAGCGCCACCTGAGCCTCGAGCTGCCGGTGGATGTGCAGCTGATCGACGTGTCGCCGCACATGCACTACATCGGTAAGAGCGCCAAGGTGGTCGCCACACTCCCCGACGGCACCGAACGTCCGCTGATCCACATCCCGGCGTGGGACTTCCGCTGGCAAAACGTCTACACGTTTCGACAGCCCGTCGAGTTACCGGCTGGCTCGCGCATTGACGCCTGGTATCAGTGGGACAACTCGGCCGACAATCCGGCCAACCCCAGTAATCCGCCGGTGCCGGTTGAATGGGGCCTACAGTCCAGCGACGAGATGGGTGAGCTGTACATGACATACGTGGCAGACAGCGCCGACGACGAGGCGGAAATGCAAGCCGCGATGCTTGCGGCGGCAGCCCGAATGATGGCCGGCGACCAGGTTTCAGCCGCAGCGTTCGAGGGCCCCGAGGCGGCGCTCGAGGCACTCTCGACCATGAGCCTGTGGGAGCCGGCGGCGGAAGCGATCCTGATCGGATTGAGCGACAGCGAATACGAGGAGCTCGTCGGTCTGGCCTACACCGCGGCGAGCGCTTGGGACGATGCCGATGCGATTGCGCTATACGGCGGGCTATTGGCGATCGCCGCGATCTACTCCGGAGGCAGCGAGCAAGAGGCGTTGGCGACGGAGTCCGAGCGGGCGCTCGATCGGGCGCTCGAGCTCGATCCGGACAACACCGAGGCGCGGCGCGCCAAGGACGCAATGCAAGGTTGGGGCGCCGGGTAGGTAGCTTGGCGCGGCGGTTTCGCTAGAATCCTCCGCGTCATGGGAGTCTATCTGGCTGGCGACATCGGCGGCACCAAGAGCCTGCTCGGGCTGTTCACCCCCGAGGCTGGACCGCGCGCTGCAGTGCGCAGCCAGAGCCTACCCACGTGGCGCTACGCCAGCGCCGGCGAGCTGGTACGCAGCTTTCTCGGCAACGAGCGGGTCGACGGAGCCACGCTGGCGATCGCCGGGCCGGTGGTCGGTGATCGCATCCCGGGCTCAACGCTGCCGTGGGACATCGAGCGCCAGCCGCTCGCCGCCGCCGTCAACGGGCCGCTGGAGCTGATGAATGATCTCGAAGCCACGGCCACCTTCGTCCCTTGCCTGCACGAAGGTGAGATCGAGCTGCTGCACGACGTGCCGCCGTCTGCCGACGGCGTGATCGGCGTCATCGCCCCGGGCACCGGAATCGGCGAGGCGATCCTGGTGCGCGCCGCCGCCGGAGCTATTGCTCTGGCCTCGGAGGCAGGCCATATCGATTTCGCCCCCAACGGCGAGCTGCAGACCGAGTATCTGGTGTTTCTGCGCCAGCGGTTCGGACACGTGAGCCTGGAGCGCGCCTGTTCGGGCAGCAGCGTGCCTTTGCTTTACGAGTTTCTATCGGCGTCGGGACAAGCCTCGGCGGACCCGGAGGTCGCGGCGAAGATTGCATCCGACTACGATGCAACGCCGGTGATCCTGCAGTCCGGCCTGTCGGGAGCCTGCGACGTGTGCGCCCTGGCGCTGCACACGTTCGTGGCGATGCTGGGGGCTGCGGCGGGCAATCTGGCGTTGCAGGTAGTAGCGACCGGTGGAATCTACCTGGGCGGCGGCATCCCGCCGCGCATCCTGGCGGCGCTGCGTCGGCCAGAGTTCCTCGATGCCTTCTGTAACAAGGGTCGGTTCGAGTCTCTGGTGCGCAAGATCCCGGTCGGCGTCATCCTGGAGCCGCGCGCCGCGCTCCTGGGAGCAGCTTGCCGCGCGCTGTCCGTCGCCGGCTAGCGGAGCCCTATCGCCAGGCTCGCCGCGCGGCCACTACGGTCTGCTGGCCGTCCCCGGAAGGAATCCGATCTTCTGCGTGCCCGCCCAGGCGCGTTCCGGAAATAGCTCCTCCAGCGCGCCGGAGAAATCCGCCGCAGTGACCGCCGGGTCGGCGCTGTCGGAGTCGAGCTCGCGCAGCACGGCGTTGCGCCCGGCGGCGGTGCACAGGCCACGCAGATCGGCGCCGCTGGCGCCATGCGCGGCGGTCGCGATACTGGCCAGATCCACCTGCTCGCCGAGCTTCATGCGCCGCGTGAACAGGCCGAGCAATTCCAACCTTCCGTCGACGTCGGGGAGACCTACCTCGATGGCTTCGCTGAGGCGCCCCGGGCGCAGCGCCGCATCGTCGACCAGCTCCGGGCGGTTGGTGGCGCCCACGACGAAGATCCGTCGGGTCGCCGCGATGCCGTCCATCTCGGCCAGGAATGTGTTCACCACGGCGTTCGCGGCTCGGGTACCGCCGGAGCCACCCTCCGCACGCGAGGCGAGGATGGAATCGATCTCGTCGATGAAGATGATCGCCGGCACGTTGTCGCGCGCCTGTTCGAAGATCTCGCGCACCCGCTGTTCGGACTGACCGAACCACTTCGAGAACACGTCGGCGGCGTTGACGGCGAAAAAGGAAGCGTCGGTTTGCGAGGCCAGCACCCGCGCGATGGTCGTTTTGCCGGTGCCCGGCGGACCGTGCAGAAGCAAGCCGGTCGGAGGGTCGACCCCGAGCTCACGCACCAGCTGCGGGTTCTCGATGAAGCGCTCGACGAACTGCAGCTTGCGCATCGCTTCGTCCGGCAGGATGAGGTCGTTCCACTCCAACCGCGGGCCGTCGTAGCGACGCTCGGCGATGCGTTCCTGCAGCGCCGCATCGAGGTGGTCGGCCGAGATCGGCGCGTGCGTCTCCATCGCCGCCATCGCGGCACCGTCGACCACACTGCGTACCTGCGCCGCCGAGAAACCCTCCATGGCGTGTGCCAGGGCGGTAGCGTCGACGTTGTCGTCGTGCGGCCGATCGCGCAGTAGCACCTGCAGGATCTCGCGGCGGGCATCGAAATCGGGCCGGTAGATCTTCACCTTGTAGTCGAAGCGACCCTCGCGGATGGCGGCCGGATCGATCTCCTTGAGCCGATTCGTCGCCGCCATGATGACCACGCCGGCCACATCGCGCGTCGCGTCGATCTGCTGCAGCAAGGTATTGACCATCTGCTGCTCGTGGTTGCTTCCCTGATCGTCGCGCCGCCCGGCGATCGAGTCGAACTCGTCGAAGAACAGCAGACACGGCGCGTTGTCGCGCGCCTCGGCGAACACCTTCTCGATAGCCTCGGGAGCGCCGCCGACATACTTGGTGACCATGCTGCCGAGGCTGACACGCAGGAACTTCAAGCCGAACTCGCCGGCGATGGCCTCGGCGAAGAAGGTCTTGCCACAGCCCGGCGGTCCGTACAGCAGGATTCCGTTCCGGCCGATGCCGTAGCGCTGTGCCTCGGCACGGCGCTGATGCACCACGGCGATGATGCGGCGCACCTGGTCCTTGAGCGCGTTCATACCGCCTACCTTCGAGAAATCAACCTGGGTCGATGCCTCCAACGGCGCCGGCGCAGACTGCGGAGCCGATTGGGCTAGCTCATCGCGCAGCGCCTTGTATCGCCGCCGTGGCGACAGCGTTATGGCGCGCTCGATCGCCGTCAGCGCCTCGGCGAAACGCCCCAGTGCCTGCAGGTAGTTGCTCAGGTTGAACCAGTAGGCACCATCGCCGCCGCTGCTGACGGTGCGCGGGTCGAGCTCGGTGGCACGAGTCGCCGCCACTGCGGCACCAGCAACGTCGCTGAGGCCGTCGTGCAAGATCACCCCGAGTCGATTCTGGTAGACGGCGTTGTCAGGATCACGGGCGAGCGCCTGCTCGATCGCGGCGCGCGCCTCCGGCCAGCGTTCCTGGCGCACCAGGACGCTGCTGCGGGCGTAGGGCACGTGCCCCGGCCGCATCGGATCCGCCGGCTCACCAGCGCTTCCACCCTCCAGCTTCCAGGCCGTCTCGTAGTGCTTCAGGGCGTCGTCGTCGCGCTGCATGCGCAAACACACGTCACCCAGAAGCAGGCGTACCCGGGCGTCTTCAGGAGCCTTCTCGGCCGCCTCCAGAGCAATCGCCGGAGCGCGGTCGGCATCTTCGGAAAGGTAACAGCGTGCCAGGTACTCACCGACCGCCGTCGGGCGATCCGCGACCGGCGGCTGCGACGTCTCGACTGCCTTCTCGAGGTGCTTGCGCGCCTCTGCGATATTGCCCATGTGGTACTGCGCAGCACCGAGCCAGAACCGGGCGCGGACGTCGTCCGGCTGGCGCAGGACGGCCTGAGAGAAGTGCTTGCGCGCGGTTCTGAAGTCACGGTGGTCGAAGGCCGCGATTCCCTTCGTGAGGTTGCTCTCGACGACCGGGTCAGGCGTCACGCGGCGCTCCGATGCTCATCGAGCACGAAGCCCGGGATGCGCGGCTTGAGCTTCTCGTCGATGCGGCGTAGCGCCGACTCCAGCACCTCGCCTTCGACGTGAATTCCGGGGTACTCGTCCATCACCATGCGCGGGTCGTACTCGTAGTCGGACTCGCCGTTGACGGCAGCTGCCATGATCCCCATCCCGCCGGCCGGCGGCATCGGGTCGATCCAGCCGCCCTCGTCGTAGTTACGCGCCAGCTCGTGGAACACCGACCGCTCCCAATGGGCGAGCATCGGTACCGCCTTCCAGGAGCCGTCGATCACTCCGGCCTGGCGGTAGGCCTGCAGGTAGAAGTCGGCGCGGGCGTGGTCGCTGAAGACGGCGCAGCAGTCCTGGTCCGGCAGCGTCATCACTCCGGCGCCACCGTCGTCCAACTGCTGCACGCAGACGAAATAGCGTGGCCAATCAGCAACGATGCGACCGGTCAGCGTCGGGCTGAGCGATTCGTAGTGCCGCGATGCCTCGCGCAGGATGTCCGTGCCTGTCGGTCGACGCTCGGACTGCTCGATCCAGGAGCTCAAGACCACGAGGTCGGTGTGATCGAGGGCAACCGGCCTGTCGCCGCCGGGATCCAGAATCACACCGTCGAGCGCAGCGCAGTCCCGCAGCCAGCCGGCGAACGGCGGCTCTTCGGATCGAGGCGCGGCGGTGAGCACGCCACAATCGGCCGTGTCGAACTCGAAGTAGCTGTCGGCGCTGCTGAACACGGGCAGGTAGCGGCCGCCGCGATGGGCCACCGACGGCGGCTTCTTACCATCGCCCTTGACCATCACGAGCTGATTCCAGCCTCGGAGCAACGCCCGGGTCACCTGCGGTTGGGAGCCTCGTGCGCCGACTACTCGGCCGAGCTTCGAGAGGCCGATCGCCTCGACGTCTTCGAGCTCGTCGATGTCGTGGAAGTGCGGGTAGACCGCGCTCAACACCCAGTAGGTCGGTACCGTGACCCAGCCGGTGGTGCCGGGATAGAGGTTGATCGCTACCTCATCGATTCCCTTCGGAGCGGCCCACGCCCAGCGCAGCGCCTCGATCCCGGCCAGATGGAAGTACTCGTTGCCAGCGGCCCCGTCCTCGGTCAGCTGCCGGGCGATCTTCTCGGCATAGAAGCTGTGCGTGATGACCTTCTTGTCATCTTCCGGGTGCGAGAAGACGCTGGGCCATCGGAGCCCGTCCACGCGCTCATGATGAACGGGAATGTAAAGGTCGAGCCCGTACGCCAGATAGTCGGAGTAATCCCACACCTGGATCTTCTTCGCCTGGAGCTTCTCCTGCATATCGCGAAAGACGCGGTGGGATTCCTCGTCCGGGCGGCCCGGTGGGCGCACCGGCGGCAGGGTCGGAAACCGATTCGCGCGAGTCACGGCGGCCGAGGTATCAGGCTCCGGACCGGCCGTGGTCACCGTACCGGTGGCAGCATGCGGATCGCCAGGAGGCGGCGCCAGAGCCTGCGGCTGTTCGATGTCGGCCGCACCGCCGTCGAGCATCTGCAGCATCTGCACCAGGTCCTGGCGAACGTAGGCGCGTTCGAATGGCAACGCTTGGTCGACGAGCACCGCGGTCACCCCCGCGTCGAGTAGCGCTTGCAAGACCTCCACCGTCGGCATCGCCGGCGTCGTCGCCTCCGGCAGCGTGGAGTGATTCTGAACCCACTCGGCGAAGCGCGCGTCGCTGTAGATGGTCGCCAGCTGGTTCTCGCCCTCAGCGTCGCGGGTGATGACAGCCTGTCCGCGACTGCACAGTGGGAAGACCTCGGGCAGGTGCGCGAAGGCGTGCATGTTCAGCAGGGCGTAGACGCGCGCACAGGAGTGAGTGGGCAGCTGCAACTCATGGTCCGTTCCCTGATCCAGGATGACGCCGGCGTGCTCCTCCCCCATGACATCCCACAGCCAGCCATCGAAACCCTTGGACATGAACGGGGCGTTGCCATCGGGCTCGATCAGACCTTCAGTGACAACCAGCTCACGAGCGTGATCGTCGTCCAAGAACAGGCTGAGCCAGAAGCCGCCGTCCGCCAGCTCGCGGCCGTACATGCGAGGGGCCGTAGCGTCGCTCGTCAGGACGTTGCCGAAGCCCTTGTCATCGGTGGCGGCGCTCAGATCCTGCATGTAGCGCGCCATCTCGCCCGGAGGCACGAAGGCGGACACGTGATCGACGTCGGTCAGCGCCTCCGCAAGGTCGTACAGGTCCGCGTCACCGCGCCCGTACGCCGCCAGGACCGCCTCTATGCCCGATTGCTGTGTCATTGGATCCCCTCCCTCGACACCGGGACCCGGGTGCAACGAAGGAGCGGCCTCCGCCGAACCGGCTGTTATCGGCCACTGATGACCTTTGATGATCAATAACCGCTATTAATGATAATTACTGGCCGAGGGTGGCCCAAAGCCGATTCGTGCCGGAGAGACGGAGATCCGGGAGCGCAGAGTTTCAGCCGACGGCGCGTCTGGCAGAGCCGCGATCCGACAGGACCGCGACCCGGAGGGATCGAGATCCTAGGGAGCGCCGCCGAACTGGATGCTGATCGCGCAGCCGCCACCGTCCGCGTCGATCATGGTGACCGTGACCGAGCGCTCCGGATCGTCCATCGCCGCCTGCAGCATGACCATCACTCCGGAGCTGACAGCAGCGGCGGCGGATGCCGAGGACGCGACGATACGAAATCCCGCCGCCGGCAGGGCCTCGGTGTAGAAGCCGTTGACCTCCGAGCAGGCGTCGTCGGTGCTCATCTGGAACGCCCCGGCCACGCCATCGGCGGTAACGCCGCGGAAGCCACCCGGCGCGATCGTGCCGGCTGGGTACGGGTCGAGCCACTCTGGGAGATCTTCGCCGCCGAGTGCCCCGATGCGCGAAACAGATCCGTCGACACCGGTGGCCGTGATGCCGCCGCCGTCGGCGTCGGTGTCGAACGACACCCCACCTTCGTCAGTGGTGATCGAGAAACGGCCTTCGGTGTGTCCTCGAAGTTCAGCGTCAGCTCCTCGCCGGTCTCCGTGTTGCGAACCGTCATGGTGCCAGCGTCGTCGTCGCTTTCGACGAGCTCGATGTCGGGGTTGGCCCGCACCGCCAGCTCGGCCATCGCCTTGGCGGGATTCGCTTCGAAGTCGCTGGCCAGCTCGCGCGCCGCCTGCGTAACGACCAGTCCACACGCCACGCAAGCGCCCATCATGAGCACGAAAACGACGCCCAGAATGATCAGCACCCAGGCCAGGGGACTGAGACCCTTCTTGGCTTCAGGCGGTGCGGCGGGCGCTGGATCCTGGGGCTGGCTCGGAGGGCTCGACTCGGTCATTCACCATCTCCTGGACTGTTCGAAGTGGATCTGCGGCAGGGCGGGCGTGCGAGCCATTCTACGCCCCCGGGCACGGGAGTGACCACGGTTGATCGGTTCCCCTGCATGCGGGCGGTGGGGCGTTTGACACCTCCGGCGAGGGCACGCAAGATGCCACCAACCGCGTCCTTTCCACCCTTTCCACTCCCGGACCGGGGGTCTGAGAGGCAATCCGCATGAGCTTGGCAGATATCGCGCAGCAAATCGTCGCACCGCAGAAGGGGGTCCTTGCAGCCGACGAGAGCTCGCCCACGATCAAGAAGCGCTTCGACTCCATCGGCGTCGAGTCGACCGAGGATGCGCGGCGGGCGTATCGCCAGCTGCTGTTCACCACCTCAGAGGCCGCCCCCTACATCGGCGGGGTGATTCTCTTTGACGAGACGCTACGGCAGAGCACGGACGATGGTGTGCCGCTCTCCAAGGTGCTCACCGATCAAGGGATCGTGCCCGGCATCAAGGTCGACAAGGGCGCCAAGGATCTCGTCGGTTGTCCTGGCGAGAAGGTCACCGAGGGTCTTGACGGGCTGCGCGAGCGACTCGCCGAGTACTATGAGCTCGGCGCCCGATTCACCAAGTGGCGCGCGGTCATCACCATCGGCAACGACATTCCGAGCCGCACGTGCATCGAGGCCAACGCGCACGGGCTGGCACGCTTCGCCGCGCTGACTCAGGAAGCCGACATGGTGCCGATCGTCGAGCCCGAGGTGCTGATGACGGGCGATCACACGATCGAGCGCTGCGCCGAGGCAACCGAGGCGACGCTCGCCGAGGTCTATCACCAACTGCACGTTCAGCGTGTCGAGCTGGAGGGAACGCTGCTGAAACCCAACATGGTGGTGTCGGGCGATCAGTGCCCCGTCCAGGCCGACCGCGACGCCGTCGCCGAGGCGACCATTCGCACCCTCCGGCGCACGGTGCCGGGAGCGGTCCCGGGCATCGTGTTCCTCTCCGGCGGGCTCTCGGAGATCGACGCCACTGACTTTCTCAACTCCATGAACCAGCGTCGGCCCCACCCGTGGGAGCTCAGCTACTCGTTCGGGCGCGCCCTGCAGGCGTCGGCGTTGAAGGCGTGGGGGGGAAAGGCCGAGAACGCCGAGGACGCGCAGACGGCCTTCGCCCACCGCGCCCGCTGCAACGGTCTGGCGCGTAGCGGCGACTACTCCGCCACTGTCGAAGGAGAGCAAGCAGTGGTCTGAGCCGTCATACGGTGCTGCGCACCTCATCGAGCGGCTTGCGGCCGATATCAGGCACACGACAGTCGTCGGCCGGATAGCCCACCACCAGAATCAAGAACGCGCTCTCGTTGTCGGGCCGCCCGAGGATCTGGTTCAGGAACCCCATGGGGCTCGGAGTGTGGGTCAGCGACGCCAGCCCGGCCTCGTGAACCGCCGCGATCAGCATGCCGGTGCCAACCCGACCGATTCGACGGCGTAGTAGTGCTTCACCTTGCGTCCGTCGGGTAGCCGGCCCCAGCGCTGCACGAACACCACGATCAGCGCCGGCGCCTCTTCGAGGAATGGCTTGTGCTCGTCGGTTCCCAGCGGCGCGAGCGCCTCGAGCCACTCCTTGGGGGCACGCTGGGTGTAGAACTCGCGCTCCTCTTCCTCGGCGGCGGCGCGGACGCGGCGCTTGATCTCCCGATCGGTCACCACGACGAAATGCCACGGCTGCATGTTGGCGCCGCTCGGCGCGCTACCGGCGGCACGGATACAGTCGTCGATCACCTCCGGCGGCGGCGGGCGGGAGTCGAACTCCCGCACCGTTCGACGGCGCGACAGATTCTCGAAGAAGGCGCGCGCCCGGCGGCGCATCTCCTCGGCCGGGTACTCCTCATACGCCGGCAACGGCACGAAATCGGCCCGCTCGGTCATTCATCCCTCGCTCGGTGCACACTCGCTGCGCCACGGTGGGCGCCACCGGTGGGCGCCACTGTGGCGGTCTGCATCGGATCTTCCGGGTTCGTTGTAGCCTACCTTCCGCTCTGAGCCATTCGACCGCAATATCGCACCCCGGTAGTAGTCCTTCAGATGACCCAAGAGACCCGCGACCGCGTTCTTCGGTTATTGGCCGAATCGCCCCTCATCGACGGGCACAACGACGTCCCGCATCAGGTGTCCCGACGCCTGGACGGCGACCTGGAGCGATTCGACTTCGAGGACACGACCGGCCTCGAGCCGCCGATGCACACCGATCTGTCGCGCCTACGCGCCGGCCGTGTCGGGGCGCAGTTCTGGGCCGCTTACGTGCCGATCGAGCGGGCCGGGCCGGGCGCGGCGCGGCTCATGTTCGAGAGCATCGAGCTCGCCTCGCGGCTCATCTCGTCGTACCCCGACACGCTGGAGGCTGCGTTCGGTGCCGACGATATCGAGCGCATCCACGCCACCGGCAAGATCGCATCGCTGATCGGCGTCGAGGGCGGCCACGGTATCGAAAACTCGCTCACCTTCCTACGGCGCGCCCACCAGGCGGGCGGGCGATACATGACCCTGCTCCACAACGTGCATACGGACTGGGCCGACTGCGGCTTTCTGGATCCGATCCACGGCGGCCTGACCGACTTCGGACGCCAGGTGGTCGCCTGCATGAACGACATCGGCATGCTCGTCGACCTGTCGCACGCCTCCGCCGACACCATGCGGCAAGCGATCGAAACATCGCGCGCGCCAGCTGCCTGCACCCATTCGGGCGCCAGGGCGATCACCGACTATCCGCGCAACGTGCCCGACGATGTGCTGCACCTGCTGCGCGATACGGGCGGCATCGTGATGGCGACCTTCGTTCCCTACTTCGTCTCCACCCGGGTGCTGGAGCACAACGCCGAGCGCGCCGGCTGCAAAGCGCGACTCGCGGAGCTTCATCCGGACGATGCGGAGCGGCGTGAGCGTGAGCTGGCTGCCTGGGACACCGACCATCCCACGGTCCGCGCAACGCTCGCCGAGGTTGCCGATCACATCGACTACCTATGCAGTGTCATGGGCACCGAGCACGTCGGCATCGGCTCCGACTTCGACGGTATCGAGGTACTCCCCGACGGGCTCGAGGACGTGTCCAAGTTCCCCGACCTGTTCGTCGAGCTCGCCCGCCGTGGCTACAGCGACGAGGAGCTGCGAGCGATCGCCGGCGGCAACTTCTTGCGTGTTATGCGCGCCGTAGAGTCGACCGCCGCGTCGCGTACCGAGCGGTCCCTCTCGCCGCGTCAGCGTCCCGACTGAATCGGGCGCTCAGGACATGGCGCGACGACTTTGACCGACTCCAGTCGCGGAGACATTTTGAAGACAGGGCTTGTATCCAGATTCGCGGCGGATGTGTCCCGAAGTCTGTGGACTTTGATGAGCGTGGCTTCCGAGTCGGCTGGTTGATCCTACCGTCTATGCAGCTTGTTGATCGCGGTCGAGGATGATCTTGCGCAGGTGCCTCGGCCAGCGTCATGGGTCGATTGTAGCGCGCTGTACCGGCTAATCGCTGTTTGGATCTCGGCCTCCATCGACGGGTGGAGACCGTCGCGAGCCCCAGTGTTCAGATCCTGGCGGCCGCCGTCGGCCCTCGCCGGTGCACTCAACACTAGCTTCGGCCAGTTCGCCGATCCAAGCGCGGTTGCGGGCGTCGTGCATCTCCCGCAGGCACGCCCGCCAGGCCCGTCTTGACTCCGTCTGATTACTGTATATACTCAGTATATAGAAATGAACAGTAATTTCGTGATTTCCCAGACCGACGGCCGGCCCATGTACCTGCAGATCATGGAGCAGGTGAAGCAGCGGGTCGCGGTCGGCCACTGGAAACCGGGACAGGAGATTCCCTCGATCCGTCGCCTCGCCGTCGACGTCCGGGTCAGCGTGATCACGGTCAGGCGCGCCTATCTAGAGCTCGAGCGCGAGGGCGTGATCGTGACCCGGCAGGGCAAGGGCTCACACGTTGCGACGGGCGCGGATCTGGCGGCCAATCTCAGCCAGCAGAAGCTCGACGAGCACCTCGCCGAGGCGGCCAAGCTCGGCTCGCTCCTGGGGCTCGAGCCCGAGGAGCTGAAATCGCGGCTGTGCGAGGCAATGGAACGGATGGCAAAGGAGCAGACATGAATACACCGGCCGTGAAGTTCGACGGGGTCGAGAAGAGCTACCCCTACTTCAAGCTCTCCGTCGGGCTCGAGGTACCCCGCGGGTCGATCGTCGGCTTCGTGGGACCCAACGGCGCCGGCAAGTCGACGACGATCCGGATCCTGATGGGGCTGGTGCACCAGGACTGCGGCGAGGTCCGCGTCCTGGATCACCCGATGCCCGCCGAGCAGGCCGACGCCAAGCGCGACATCGGCTTCGCCTCCGAGGACATGAAGCTGTACGGCTACGCCACCCTCGCCTGGCACATGGGCTTCATCGAGTCGATCTATCCCGGCTGGGACCCGGCCTACGCCGAGAGCCTGCTGTGCCGCTTCGATCTGCGCCCCCAGCAGAAGATCAAGGGTCTGTCCCACGGCCAGAGCGTCAAGGCCGCTCTCCTGCTCGTGCTCGCGCGCCGTCCGCGGCTTCTGGTGCTCGACGAGCCGACCGCCGGTCTCGATCCGGTCGCGCGTCACGAGGTGCTGGCCGAGCTGATGGAGGTGCTGGCCGACGAGGACCGCACGATCCTCTTTTCCTCGCACAACACGCTCGACATCGAGCAGATCTCGGATCAGATCACCTTCATCGACCGCGGCCGGATCATCGACTCCCGAGACAAGGAGACGTTCCTCGATCGTTGGCGGCGAGTGCGGCTCGAGGTTCCCGAGGGGGTGGATCTCCCGGTCCTGCCGGGCGTCGTTGGCCTGAGCCAGAGCGGTCGCCTTGGCAGTCGTGACCGTGAACGACGGCAACTCAGAGCTTGTCGCCGCCTACCAGCAGGCCGGAGCCACGGTTCACGCCGTCGAAAACATGACCCTCGAGGAGATCTTCGTCGCCAACGTGGAACGCAGCCGCCGGGAGCGAGGCCAATGAACGCGTCGATCGTGCGCCACCTGATCCTGAAGGACTGGTACTTCCAGCGCGTTTCGATCGTCGGCTACATCGCGGTCGGAGCGATCGCACTGGCGCTTATCCGGTTCGGCGGCGAGGCGGCGTTCTACGCCGGCAGCGTACTGCTGATCACAGTACTGATCGCGGTGGGTATCCAACTGGTGATCATGACCGTGATCCAGGAGCGAACGCAGAAGACGCTAGCGTTCGTGATGAGCCTCCCGATCTCCACCATGGAGTACACGACCGCCAAGATCCTGGCGAACCTGCTGATCTTCCTGGTGCCCTGGGCAACGGCGGTAGTCGCCAGCTTCGTGGTCATCGCCGGCAGGGACGCGATTCCGAACGGCCTGATCCCGTTCACGGCCGTCGTTCTGACCGAGATCCTCGTCGCCTACTGCCTCCTTCTCGGCGTCGCCCTGGTGAGCGAATCGGAGGGTTGGACGATCGTCACCATGGTTGCATGCAACCTGTTCTTTCAATTCTTCCTGTACTGGATTTCGCACGTCCCGGCGGTCGACCGCGACATGGAGGCCGCCACGGCCGTGTGGAGTCCACCGCTCGTCGGCACGCTATCGGCCGAGCTCGTTCTCCTGATCGTGATCGTGGGGCTGACGTTCCTCTTCCAGTCGCGCAAGACCGACTTCATCTGAGCCCACCCCACCCGCTACACAAAGGAAACCCACCATGAAGACCCGCAAGTGGTTGCGCTGGATTGTCGCCGGCATCGGCAGCCTCGTTGTCCTCTACTTCGTCGCCGCCCTCGTGTTGACCTTCTGGCCCGAGCCGGAGTTCAGCACCGACCCCGATGTGGCCTTTGCGCGCGTCCTCGAGCACCGCAAGAAAGCGGTCGCGGAAGAGGTTCATGCCTACGAGCAGCTCCCCTACGAGGAGACCCGGTTTACCATGCGGGATGGCGTCGAGTTATTCGGGCGTCGCTTCGCCGCCGACTCCGACACCACGGTGCTCTTCGTGCACGGCCTGGCCGGCGATAGCAGCGAGCACAACCAGACCGCGGCGACGCTCCGCGCCTCCGGTCCGGTCGAGGTCATCACGCTCGACCTCCGCGGGCACGGCGAGTCCGGCGGTCGGCCCTGGGACGTCGACTACATCGGCCAGTACGAGGACGACCTCGCCGACGTCATCGCCGAAATCCGTGCGTCGACGCCGGGTGGCAAAGTCATTCTCGCCGGCCATTCCATGGGCGGCGGCATCGTCTTGCGCTACGCGCTGCTGACCGATGCTCCGCCCGTCGACGGTTACCTGCTGTACGCGCCCAACCTCGGGATCAACTCGCCGACCTCTCGCACGGAGCCCACCGAGCCCGTCGACGGCACCGACCCGGGTTTCGAGCCGATGATGAAGATCCACGTTCCCCGGCTCTTCGGCCTCGCGTTCCTGAACATGGCCGGTATCACCGTGTTCAACGGCTTGCCAACGATGATCTTCAACCTGCCGCCCACGCTCCCCATGCGCGCCTACAGCTTCCGCGCCACCGCCACTACCTCGCCCGACGATCACGCCGCGGCGCTGGGCGCGGTGGACGTGCCACTAATCGTCCTCGTCGGCAGCGAGGACGAGGCCTTCCACGGCGACCAATACGAGCCGGTCGTCACGGCGCACAGCGTCGGCGAGGTCGTCCTGGTCGACGGCGAGAACCACGACGACATTCCCCACAACGAGCAAGCGACGGAGGCCGTGCGCGAGTGGCTGGCGCGTCAGTAACCATCCTCGCTGATCCAGTCGCCGCCGCGGCACCGTCAGCTCCTCGAGCCCGTGTGCCGTCGTCACCCGCCGCTTCCGGGCTGTGCCACGGAGTTTTCTGGAAAAGCCTGACGGGGCCTCCGAGTCGGGCGTTGATCCTCTCTCCTATGCTGCCGTGCTTTCCGACTGGGCGATGATGAGGGGCAGATCCTTATAGCCATCGATGCGTCGCATGCGGATCTGTCCGAAGGCGACCAGGCTCCACAGCAACGTCACCCCAGCGGCCTCGGTCGAGAACGAGCCCTGCGTCTTGGTACGGCGACGGAACTCCCGGTTCAGGTTCTCGAGCGCGTTGGTGGTGCGCAGCGTCTTCCACATCGGCCTCGGGAACTGGTAGAAGGTCAGCAGGGTGAGGCCGGCTTCCTGCAGGCTCCGGGCCACGGCGGGCACCAGGGTCGACCATTTGCGTACGAAGGCGGCGTAGGCGGCTCTGGCCTGGTTGCCGTCATCGGCCCGAACGATCCCATCCCAGTCGCGCTTCATCTCCGCACGTGCATGAACCGGGCAGTGGTCGCGTAAGTTGCTCCACTTGTGTTGCGTGCACCGCTGCACCAGCACATCGGGCCATACCTCGATCGCCTTGGCCAGCCCCTTGTGGCCGTCGGCGATCAGTACCTCCGGCGCCTGCATCCCTCGTCCCACCAGCGACTCGATCAGTGCTTGCCAGTGCACTGCCGCCTCCGAGACCGCCAACCGCAACGCCACCAACACCTTCTGGCCGTCGGGCTGGACCCCGAGCACCGCCAGTACCGGCGCCGACACGACCCGCCTCGCCAGCCTGACCTTCAGATGGAACCCGTCCAAATACAGGATCGAGTAACGCTCGCCTGACAGATCTCGCTGTCTCCAGCGCTCAAAATACGCCTTCAGACGCCCCACCACCCTGGAGATCGTGCTCTTGGACAGGTGCGCCTTGCCCAGCAGCGGAGAGAGCGCCTTGCGAATCCGCCGGGTGTTGGCTCCCGCCAGGTATGCTCCCAGGATCGCCTCGTCCACTTGCCGGGCTCGCCGTGCGTACCTTGGCAGGATCGCGCTGCGGAACTCCCGGGTGTTGCCGTCTTGCCCCACGATGCGCCCCCGCGGTATGTCCAGCTCCTGGAGCCCTTGGGCTGTCGTTACCCGCCGTCTTTGGCTGCCGTTGCGGTAGCCTGGACGCTGTCCGTTGCGCTCGTATCGGTCGCACCCCAGCGCCTCGGTGAGCTCCTCCTCCAGCGTCATCTGAATCGCCTCGCGGATCCTCCAGCGCAGCAGTCCCTGGATGTCCTGCCGGAACTCGATGACTCCCGCTGCCTCCGTGCTAACCTGCTTCATGGTGCAACCTCCTTGCCGCTCTTCGCGGCCGTGTTTTGCCTACGCGGAGGTTACGCCATCTCTATTTCCACAAGACTCGGGACGGATCCTTCGCGGCCTATTCTGACCGAGGTCGCTGTTGTCAGAACTGGAAGAGCCTGCTGGCGCAGCGACCGTGCGTGGGAACTCTGTCGATCCCCGTCGCTACGGGGATATAGTTGCGCTGGCCCTGCCGGCCCGGGCGGATGAATCGTCCTGGTTCTCCAGACTCCGATGAGACCGAGGATCCCATGTTGTCTGACGATCGTCCGAACAGCGCTTCGGAAGGGTCGGCGGACGAACTCGAAACCCAGCAGGCCGCTCCGGGCGATCCCGCCGCGCCGACAGTCAGTACCGGCGCGGCTGATGCCCGCCTGACGACGACCCCGGAGCGTATCGGCCCCTACACACTCATCGAGCCTCTTGGCGAAGGTGGCATGGGACGGGTGTGGCTGGCGCGGCAGGAAGAACCCGTACGCCGCGACGTCGCGCTGAAGGTCATCAAACTCGGCATGGACACGCACGAGATCGTGGGACGGTTCCAGGCGGAGCGGCAGGCGCTGGCGATGATGAATCACCGTGGCATCGCCCGCGTGCTCGATGCCGGAGCTACGGAGCAGGGCAGTCCGTACTTCGTGATGGAGCATGTGCCAGGCGAGCCCATCAACACGTACTGCGATCGCCACCGGATGATGGTGCCCGAGCGGCTGGAGCTCTTCGAGGAGGTTTGCGGTGCGGTGCAGCATGCCCACCAGAAGGGCATCGTCCATCGCGATCTCAAGCCTTCGAACGTCCTGGTGACTGATCTGGAGGGGGCACCCTCAGCCAAGATCATCGACTTCGGACTGGCCAAGGCGATGGACAACGATTGTCTGATGCGACGGAGACGCGCGTTGGCGAAGTCATCGGCACGCCGGCTTACATGAGCCCCGAGCAGCTGGACCCACTGTCGGTGGATATCGATACGCGCACGGACATCTATTCGCTCGGCGTGATGCTGTACGAGCTACTCGTCGGGGAGTTGCCGTTTGCGGCAGAACGGATGCGCAATGCCGGGATGTCGGAGCTCCACGAGATGATCCGGAGTGAGGATCCGCCGAGCTTGACGAAGCGGCTCGCTTCCCTCGGCGACGAGATCACCGAGACCGCGAAGCGGCGCGGCGCTGAGCCAGCGCACCTGATGGGCCAGCTCCATGGAGACCTCGAATGGGTCGTGGCCAAGGCGATGGACAAGGACCGCGACCGGCGCTATCCGGCGGCCTCGGAATTCGCTGATGACATCCGTCGGCATCTCGACCACGAGCCCGTTCTGGCTCGACCCGCCTCGATGGTCTACCGGCTAAGGAAGTTCGCCCGACGCAGGAAGGGTCTGGTCTTGGCGGCTGCAACCGTGCTCATAGCGCTCGTGGGCGGCCTCGCGACAACGACCGCGATGTATCTACGTGCCGAGGAGAGGCGGTTGGAAGCCAACCGAGAGCGGGAGCATGCCAACGGGGTACTCGACTACTTCACCCTCAATCTCTTCCTAAAGGCTGCTCAACTGCAGGACGAAGCCGGCGTCGGCGCGGTCTTCGATCTGGCCGCGGCCACGATCGAAGGAGAGTTCACCACTCGACCGGTCACCGAGGCCCGATTTCGCGGCGACCTTTCCGCTTACTACGAACGGAACGGCGACCTCGATGCAGCCGTAACGCAGGTTCGCATCGGGCTGGACCTCACCGGCGACGCGAGCGACTGCGGCGACGACCTCGGCAGTGATTGCGCTATATGGAACGCTTGGGGCAACCACTGGCTCGGGAGCATCCTGCGCCGCCAAGGCAATCTGGTCGAAGCGCGCGCCGCGCAGGAGGCAGCCCTCGCAGGGTATCGCGAATTCATCGGGGCGGAAGATCCGGGAACTCTCGACGTCATCAGACAACTCATCTTTACGATGGTCGAACAGGGTGAGCTCGCAGCGGGGCGGGCGCTCGCGCAGGAACTCGTGGACACATCGATTCGTGTGCTGGGACCCGATCATCGCGCCACGCTGATGCGCGAAGCCTATCTGGCCGAGCTCATGCGGCGACAGGATCAACTGCCCCAGGCTCGCGAGATTCTGGAACGCGTGCTACCCGGTCTGGAGGCCGGTGACCCGGAAGCCGCCGGCACATGGGCCTCGCACTGGTCCCTTGTCCAAACGCTGCGACAGCAGGGGCTTGACGATGCGGCCGACGAAATCGCTGTCCGTCTCTGCTGGCTCACAACCCGCGATGACCGTGCCTTGAGCGACAACGAGCGAGAACTCCGCGAAGAGGTGAAAGGACTCTGTCCGGCGGGGTGAAACGGACTGTCCTTGGGTGGCCCTGCGCCACGCGGCTAGTCCAACGGACGGAACGCCGGGTGGAGGCGGCGGGAATTGAACCCGCGCCTGCTAGGCCAGATGGATCAGGATCTCGCGCTCGCGGGGCGGGCGGCGGTGCTCCCAGACGTAGATGCCCTGCCAGGTGCCGAGGCCGAGTCCTCCATCGATCACCGGAATCGACAAGGACGTGGCTGTCAAGGCGGCCTTGACGTGCGCCGGCATGTCGTCCGGGCCCTCGGAGGTGTGGGTGTAGAGCGGATCGTCCTCGGGCACGAGCCGGTCGAGCCAGGCTTCGAGATCGCGCCGGGCTGAGGGGTCGGCGTTTTCCTGAATCGTCAGGCTGGCCGAGGTGTGGCGCATGAACAGGGTGCAGATTCCCTCGGCGATCCCTGAGGCGCGCACCGCTTCTGCCACGTCGGCGGTGATCTCGTGGAGCCCGGTGTTGGGAGCTCGTGTCGCCAGGCGATGGACCATGGCCGGATTCTATCCCCGGCGAACGGACCTCGTGGCCCCGCGACAGCCGGCCCTCCCTGGCCGTCGTTGGCCGCTCCTGTCCGCTCCTGTCCGAGTATGATGTGCGCGTCCCCAGCCTAGGAGGCGTGCATGAGAAGGCTCAGTATCATCCTGGCAGCGCTGTTCATGGTGGTCGGTTTCGCGACCGAAATCGGTGCCTACGCCGAGCGCCGCATGCGGCCGCGCCAGCCGATTCCGTACGCAATTCGCGCTCGCGGCGGCCTGCCTCCGGTGGCCTACTACGGGCGCCCGCTCTACAGCGGTTACTACGGCGGCTACAGCCGTTATTACGGCGGCTACGGCCGTTCGTATGGGTATGCCCCGCGGTACTACGGGTATCGTTCGTATGGCCGTGGGTACCGATCCTACGGCTATCGATCGTACGGCTACCGGTCCTACGGCTATCGTCGCTGGCGCTAGCAGGCCGTGGACCCTGGTCGGCGAGCAGAAACCGGAAGGCACCGAGAGGCAAAGCAGTCTTCGGACCCTGCTTCTCTCTGACCGCCGGTATTCATGTCCCGACCGCAGCTCGTCTCCTCGATAGCCGTCGCCGCAACCGTCGCCCTGGTGGCGTGGACGCTGGCGATCACCGGCTACGGGGGAGATCCAGCCGTCGCCGCGGCGGGCATGGCGGCGCTCAATGCGCCCGCGCCCGCCGCCGCGTTCGTGCTCGATCGGCTCGACGGCACCCCGATGCGCTCGTCGAGCCTGCGCGGCAAGGTGGTGGTGCTCGACGTCTGGGCCTCCTGGTGCGGACCCTGCTTGACGGAGATACCGCGCTACAACGAGATCTACGACGAGTATCGGGACAACGACGTCGAGGTGATCGGCATCGCGGTGCAATCGGGCGGCGCTTCGACCCTGCAGGAATTCGTTAGCCGCGATCGCTTCCGCATCGACTACACGGTGGTCATGGGCACGGCGGAGTTCGAGGAGCGATTCGGCCCGCTCTGGGGCCTGCCGACGACCCTGCTGATCGATCCGGACTGGCAGATACGTAAGCGCTGGATCGGCTCCGTGCGGACCAAGCACGAAGAGCTTCGAGTGCTGATCGACCAGCTGCTGGCGGGAAGCGCCGCCGACTAGCTGCCCGGACCCGGCGCAGCAACCACGAGCCGGGTCGTCACGCGCACCGCCTCAGTAGATCGATGGTGCGGCGTCGTCCGTCGGGCGGGCGGTGGGCGGAAACCCCTGCTCTCGGTTGGTCTCCGCCGCCTGTGGACCGCAATCCGGGCACACGGCGACCGAGTCGCGCGCCGTGAGCCACAGCTCGTTGCCTGGCAGCCACTCGTGCTCGCCGAACCCGCGCTTACAGATCGGGCACGGAATCCAGAAGTAGCCGCGCACCCAGGCGTATACCCGGTGCACCAGTCGAGGCCTGTAGAACATTCTCGCCCTTGGGGGGAGAGGCCTAGGGAGACTCCCATCGTACATGCCGCTCGTATTGTGTCCACCCCCGCTCGAAGCCCGGGCCACCGAAAGACGGGACCTGTGCTCCACGACCGCGAGCGGGATCGTAATGGCCGACTGCTATGATCGCGGCGCGATGAGACCCCCCGAACCAGCGAACTTCCGATGGCGCGGCGAGCGTATGTCTCGCATCGAGGCGCTGAGCGACGCGGTCTTCGCGTTCGCGGTGACGCTCCTCATCGTGTCACTAGATCCACCGACGTCATTTCAGGATCTGACTGCCGCCCTTGCCCGCTTCCCCGGGTTCGCGATCAGCTTCCTGTTCCTTTTGATCATCTGGTACCAGCACTACCTGTTCTTCCGCCGTTACGGCCTCCGAGACACCAAGACCGTGTGGCTCAACGGCATGCTGCTGTTCGTGGTGCTGTTCTACGTTTACCCACTGCGCTTCCTGATGGCGCTGCTGGCGCAGATCTTCGGCGGTGGCGGTGACTGGAGCGTCCTGCGCAACAGCGAATGGCAATGGTTGATGGTCATCTACGGCGTTGGGTTCATGGCGGTGTACGGCTTGCTCGCTGCGATGGTGGCGCACGCCAAGTCACGGGGCGACGAACTGCAGCTGACCGCCGTGGAGATGCACGAGACGCGTTCGCTCATCGGCACCCACCTGATCCAGGTGGGTGCCGGAGCCGTGTCGGTTGTCCTGGCGCTCACCCTGCCGCGTCCGTTCGGAATCGCCGTCGCCGGTTGGGTGTACGGGATGCTGTTCCCGGCCCACCTCCCTGCACCAACGTCGCAGGAATCGCACCGCCCCGAACCCGGCCACTTCTACCGATCAGTCGCCGGACGGCGTCCAGATCGGCTCTGACACGCCACGCTCGTGATTCTCGTAGCGGGCCATTGCGAACAGCAGGTCGGATAGTCGGTTCAGATACGGAATCACGACGTCGCCGACCTCTTCCTCGGCGCCCAGCGTGATTGCGGCGCGCTCGGCCCGCCGGCACACCGTACGGGCGACGTGCAGGGCCGCTGCACCCGAGGCGCCCCCCGGCAGGACGAAGTTCTCGAGGTCACCGGTCACCTCGTTGAGCTCGTCGATCGAGGCCTCCAGCCGCGCCACCTGCGTCGCCTGGATGCGCGGCACCGCAAAGTCGATCTGGGCGTCGAGGGGGGTGGCCAAATCGCCGCCCAAGTCCAGGAGCTCGTTCTGCAGCCGCTGTAACTCGACGCTCAGTCGGGGCACGACGCCGATGGCGAGAGCACTCCCGATGTGAGAGTTGAGCTCGTCGACCTCGCCGTACGCCACCACCCGCGGCGAATCCTTGCGCACGTCGGTGCCGTCGGCGAGCCGCGTCGTGCCGCCGTCGCCGTTGCGGGTGTACAGACGCGTCAGTCGCATGCACCGAGGATACACTCCGCCGAGCAAGCGCTCCGCGACCGCGGCGGGCAAGGAGACCCGCGACGGGCGGCCCGGCAACCCCGCGAGTCGCTAGCAGGCCCGCCACACTTCAACACGGCCTGCTAGCGGCCGCTAACGCGCTCGAGCAACCAGTCGGTCACCAGGTCTAGCACCTCGGGTGCGAAGGTCTCCTCGATCTGCGCGTACTCCGCTACTTGCCCGGTGCGGGCATTTTGAAAGAGATGGTTCAGCCCCTCGAGCTGCCGCGTCGTGACGTCACTGTTGCCGCCCTCGGCCAGCGCCGCCTCGATGGCGCCCAGGTTCTGGTCGGCGCTCACCTGCAGATCGAGCGTGCCGTTAAGCGCCAGCACCGGGCATCCTACGCGGGTCAGATAGTCGCGCGGCTGGGCCACCAGAAAGTAGCGAAACCAGGCGCTGCCGACCTGCTGGAGAGCGGCGACGCGAGCGTTGTCCCGCACCTCGGCACGTTGCGCCTCGGGCACGCCGGCGAGCTGCAGGTCGAGCAACTTGTCCACCACCGCTTCGACGACGGACGCCTCCGCATCGCCACTCAGGGCGGCATACAGGCGGCCGAGCACGTCGAGCTGGGTGCGAATCTGGGCGTCGGTGGCGCCGGCGGCCCGCAGCAGCATCTCGTTCTGCAGCGGCATGAGCTCGGCGCCGCTCACACCTGGACCGGCGAGCAGCACAACGAAGGCAATGTCGTCGGCGTCGGCAGCCACCATCGGTGCGATCAGGCCGCCCTCGCTGTGCCCGATCAACCCGATGTGCCCGGCGTCGATGTCCGGCTGGGTCTCGAGAAACTCGACGCCGGCGCGCACGTCGCGGGCGAAATCGGCGCTGGTGAGATCGGCGCGGACACCGTCGGAGCCGCCGACACCGCGATCGTCGACGCGCAGCACGGCGATGCCGCGGCGCCCCAGATGATCGGCGATCACCCAGAACGACTTGTGGTGGAAGATCGTGCTGTCGCGGTCCTGACTGCCGGAGCCGGTAATCAGCAGCACCGCCGGATGCGGGCCGGATCCCGCGGGGACCGTCAGCGTGCCGGCGAGCATGTTGCCCTCATCAGGGGTCGGATAGCTGACGTCGCGCGCCTGGTAGGGAAACGGTGGCTGCGGCGTCTGCGGCCGGTTCGGCGCCGCGGCAGCCGCGGCCTCCGCTGCGTCGCCGCCGGTGCGTCGCATGTTCAGCGGCAACTCCAGCCCCTGTGTCAGCGTTCCCGTCGCCGCGTCGCCGTCCCTGTCGGCGACGAAACGAGCCCCTACAGCAGCCAGCCCGAACTCGATACGCTCGGCCGTATAGACCACCTCCGACAGTTCTACATCCGTCGCCTCCTGTGCCGGAATGCTGATGGTGGCCGTCACCGGGTCGCCGAGCGTGAAGGTGACGAAGAGCTCTAGCTCCTCTCCCCCGGCCGACGTCAGATCAACGACACCGCGCCAGCTCTCCTGCTCCTGAAATGCTATTGCCGGCGTAATCGCCAGCACGATGACGACGAGCCAAGTCGCCGCCAGCACGCGGAGCCCGCCGCGCGCCGCCTTCACCGCGTCGCGCGGCAGATCGTTTGGCATGATGAACCTCCGAGTCAGCGTCCTTCCGGTGAGTGTCTTCTGGTCAGTGCTCAGGAGTCGATGATGCGCCTGTTTCTGATGTGCCGCTAGCGGCTGACGTCTTCGACACCTGCCTTCGAACCGTCGCCGGCCGCCGTCCGTGGTGCACAGCGGCAACGAGATCACCGGCATGTTGGTGCCGTCGACAAGCTCCGCAGGTGGAATCGCCGACACGACCCGCTAGGTGACCCGCTGCGCCTGGTCGGGGCGCGCCAGGGAGATCACGATGGGGTCGTCGCGCTGGCGCTCGAGAAATGCCTCTCGGCCGCTGATGCCCTGCCAACGCTCCTGTACGAGAACGTGGGCAATGGCGCCACCTAGCGACTCGCCGGGGCCCAGCGCGATGATGCGATCCGGCGCATACTCGCGTAGAGCGGTACGCACGGCGGCGGTGAAATCGAAGGTCTCGAGCACCTGGTGGCCGAACGTATAGTCGCGCAGCGCGTCGACCTCGGTTGTCAGCGGACGCCATTGGGCGCCACGACCGTCGATGAGGGGCTGCCTGGGACACGTCCACGGCAGGTCCGGAAGCTCCGCCCGGGCGCGGGCCGATGCCTCGGCCATGAGGTCGGAATGAAACGCCGAGTTACCGGGCAACCGCAGCGGGTACTCCTGCTCACCGAGCGTCGCCCGCGGCAGCTCTCCCAGCATCGCGGCGACGCCCTCCTCGTCGCCCCAGAGCACCGCGAAACCGCCGAAACGGACGGAGTGACCGACGCGATGACCACGTTCGGCCGCCGACGCGAGTGCTTCCTGGACCACCTCGACACGTTGAGGATCACGACGCCATGACGGATCCACCACCGGGTACACGACCTGGCCGCCGATCGTCCCGTCGCGCGTCATGGCTCCCATCGTCTGCACCGCCTCGAACACCGATTCGATGCTCCAGGCGCCGGCGCAATACAGCGCTGAATACCACCCCATCGAGTTGCCTCCCACCCCGACGACGCGGATCTTGTCGAGATCGAGACGCTGAAACTCGAGCGCGGTCACCGCCAGGATGAGCGGCGCAGCGTTCTCCCCGCGCAGAAAGCGGGAGCCAAAGCGGTCTGCCGCATCCATCTCGAGGATCGCGTCATCTCCCGCCTCAACCCGACGCTCGTCCACCGACTCGAGCACCGCTCGCAGCTCGTCGAAACGAGGCTCGTGGGGGAGCAGGTGCAGCGATCCCAACTGCGCGGCGGTGTAACTACCGCGTCCGGGGCAGAAAACGATGGCGCGTTCGCTCATGCCGGCTCCCCTGAGCCCTGCACCAGCTGCGTCGCCCGCGCAACAATCTCCTCCTCCGAGGGCAGGACATGATTCCAGGCCGGCCCCAGCGGGATGAACGTATCGGCGCCGGTCAAGCGGGCGAGCGATGGTTGCCGATCGTCGGTGGCGCCCTCGACAATCGCCGTGATGACCGACTCGGCGACCCCACCGGTTCGTCTGCCTTCGTCGACGATCAGCGCCCTGCCGGTGTGCAGAACCTCACGCAGGAGCGTCTCGGTGTCGAGCGGCAGCAACCATCGCAGATCGATGGTGCGGGCGCGAATGCCGTGCTCCTGCTCCAGCACGCGCGCCGCGCGGAGCGTTCGCCAGAGGCCGTTCGCCCAGCTGACCAGCGTCAGATCATCGCCGTCGCCATACACCCGTGCGGTGCCGAGAGGTACCGCTGCGCCCGGCTCTGGATAGCGATCGCGCCACAGGCCGTCGCCATCCGCATGCAGGTCGCGGGTCATGTAGAGAGCGATCGGCTCCAGGAACATGCACACGCGGCCATCGACCTTGGCGAGCGCCACGCAGGTACGCAGCATGCCGACCGCATCCTCGCCGCGTGACGGCGCGGCGAGAACGAGCCCCGGAATGTCGCGCAGCGCAGCGATGCTGTTGTCGTTGTGGAAATGGCCGCCAAAGCCCTTCTGGTAGCCGAAGCAGGCCACCCGCACCACCATCGGATTGCGGAACTGCCCATCTGAGAAGTACTGCAGCGACGCGGCCTCGCCACGGATCTGGTCGCAGGCGTTGTGGAAGTAGGCCAGGTACTGGATCTCGGGTATCGGCAACAAGCCCAGGTGCCCCGCCCCGATCGCCATGCCGAGGATGCTCTGCTCGTCGAGCAACGTGTTGAAGACCCGCGCCCCGCCGAGCTTCTGCCACAGACCTGCCGTAATGCCGTACACGCCGCCGCGCTTGGCCACGTCCTCACCGAATACCAGCAGCTCGGGGTATTCGAGGGCGAGATCGTGAAGGCCCCAGTTGATCAGCTTGGCGAGATGCTCGGGCTCGCGCCGCTCCGGCAGACGATCCTCTCCACGCCAGTGCTCGACGCGGGCGAGCGCATCGCCGCGGCGCTCGGCGACGGCGGTCACCGACACCGGACTGTAGGGCGCCAGCGCATCCATGATCGACGCCGCGCTCTCGTGATGCGGGCGCCGCGCCGCCTGCGCCGCTGCGGCGCTCACCCGCTCTCCGATCTCGTCATACAGCCCTTCGAGCTCTCCGGCCTTTGCCACGCCGCTCGCCAAAGCCGCCTCGGAGGAACGCAGCAACGGATCGTTCGCCTCTGCCGCCTTGATGCGCTCGATATCGTGGTACGCGAGCTCCGGGTCGGTTCCCGCATGGCCCAGCAGGCGCACCAGCTTCAGGTGCAGGAACACCGGTGCCCGGCGCCGACGACAGGCGTGCGCCGCCGCCACCGCCTGCTCGAACGTGTCGACCGGATCGAGCCCGTCGGCAGCGAAGTAGGCCATGTCTGGCCGGTTGCTCCAGGTGCTCTCGATCCACTGCTCCGGGGTGTGCACCGAGATACCGACACCGTTGTCCTCGCACACCCAGAGCACCGGCACCGGGACGTGCTGATGCGCAGCCCACATCGCGGCGTTGATCGCCCCGAGTGCCGTCGAGTGGTTCAGCGATGCGTCGCCGAAGCTGCAAACGACGATCGCATCATCGGGCACCGGCAGGTCCAGGCCGAGGAAACGCCCACGATCGATTGCGAACGCCGTACCGGTGGCCTTGGGCAAGTGTGAGGCGATCGTGCTGGTCTGCGGTGGTATCCACAGGGCGCGGCTTCCAAACACCTTGTGGCGCCCGGCGGCGATGGGCTCCTCGCGAGCAGCACACAGCGACAGCAAGACGTCGAAGATCGGCGTCTGCCCGGGCACCTGCTTGGACCGCTGAGCGAAGAAGGCACCGGACCGGTAGTGCAGAAACGCCGGATCGGTGGGCCGCAGCGCCGCTGCTACGGCGGCATTGCCCTCGTGACCGGCGCTCGAGATCGTGTAATAGCCCTCGCCGCGGTCCTTGAGGCGTCGTGCCTCGAGGTCGAGCTGGCGCGCCGAGAACTGCGACTCGATGATGTCGAGCAACCGGTGGCCGGTGAGCGAAGCGCCGGCGCGCACCGGTGCCCGCCGATCGGCGCGCTCGACCGGTTGGTGCTGGCCGGCGAGTAGAGCGCGCAGATTACGATCGACAACCTCGGCACGGTTCTGGCTCATGGGCTCAGGCGCTGACGACGGATGAGGCGCCGACGATGGATAGAGGGACGAGGGGCAACAACGGACGGCCCATCATCCTGTGGCCGGCAGCCATCCGCAATCAGCGCCGCTCAAGCGACGATCCGGCCGACGGGCCGGCTCAGACGCGGATGCGGGCCTCGTCGCTGCCGCGCACGGTCCGCAACACGGCAACGCGGGCGTCCATGACGATCGAGAACACCGCCGGCACCAGGAACAGCGTGAAGATCGTCGACACCGCCAATCCGCCGACCACCACACCGCCTAGGCCACGGTAGATCTCGCTGCCGGCGCCGGTGACCACTACCAGCGGCGCCATGCCCATCACCGACGTGAGGGTGCTCATGAAGATCGGGCGGACGCGGTCGGATACCGCGTCGCGGAGCGCCTCGCGGTGCCCCAGCCCGCGGTCGCGCATGTAATTGAGGGTCTGGTGCACGATCAGGATGGCGTTGTTCACCACGATGCCGACCAGGATTACGAAGCCGAGCATGGCGATGACATCGAGCGCCTGCGGGGCGATGAAGGCGTTGACCAATCCCAGGCCGACGAAGCCGCCGAGCGCTGCGAACGGCACCGAGAACAGAATCACGAACGGGTAGAGGAACGACTCGAACAGGGCCGCCATCAGCAGGTAGGTAACCACCAAGGCCAGCAGCATGTTCCCCTGCAGCGCCTGCCGGGCAGTGGTCAGCTTGTCGGCTGATCCGGCCAGCGTCGCCTCGTAGGGAAGCGACAGCGACCCGTCAGCCCGCATCGGCCCCAGGACGCTCTCCTGGATAATGGTCATCGCCGCCTCGAGCGGCATGTCGCTCGCCGGCAGCACGCGGATGGTGACGGCGCGCTGGCGCTCGATGCGGTTGATCTGCGTCGGACCGTTGGTCTCTACGACCCGGCCGACATCGCCGACGCTGACGACGCGCCCCGACGGCGTGGCGATGTTGAGGGCTTCGATGTCTTGCGACCTCGCAGCGTAGGGCGTTGCCCCGCGCAACATCAGATCGACAGCCCGTCCCTCGAACTGGTACTCGCTGACCTTGACCCCGTCAACGAGCGCATTGAGAGCGAAACCGAGATCCGCTGCCGTCATTCCGAGCTCGGCGGCGCGCTCGCGATCCGGAACCACGCGGATCTCGGGGTTGCCCAGATCGAGACCCGGAATCGGCTGTGCCTGGGCGCCAGGTATCGTCGCCATCACGGTTCCGAACACCCGCCCGCCAAGAGCCAGCAGCCGGCTGAGGTCGGGACCGGTCAGATCGATGTCGATTGCGCGGCCGGCCGATGGCCCGCGCTGGAATATCGACGGCTGCTGCACGACCCCGAACGTACCGGGGATTCGCCCGAGGGCCTGCTGGATAACGGGGATGAGCTCGCCGGTGCGTTCGGCGTACTGGTCGTATCCGATCACGCCCATGAACGCGCCGGCAGCAAACGAGGCGAAGAAATCCTGCCGGATTGGCGGTGCCGCCAGCAGGGCCGCCTCGGGAGAACCGGGGGTAGCCTCCCAGTACGGACGGATCGCGTCGCTCACCGTCTCCGACATCGAGAGGTACTCATCCATGTTGTAGCCGGGTGGCGGGATCAGCATGCCGAAGGCGAAATTCACATTGCCGGTAGGCAGATACTCGGTCTCAGGCATCAGCAGCCAGGCGGTGAACACCGCTGCGCCGGCCAGAAGCACCACTGCAAGCACGCGCAACACCGGCGCCCCCGACAGCCAGTAGTTGAACCCGGCGATGCGGCGGTTCAAGCCTGCGCCCACGCCAGTGATCCCCCAGAGAGAGCGCCAGCCGGTGGGTTCGGTTGCTGCTCCGGCTCCGGCGGTGCTGCTGAGGATTCGCGCCGACAGGCTGGGAATCATGGTGACCGAGACGACGAGCGAGATCAGCACTGCGGCGCTCACCGCCACGGCGATGTCGCGAAACAGCTGCCCGGCTTCCTCCTGGACGAAAAGAACTGGCAGGAAGACGGCTACCGTGGTCATTACCGATGCGAAGACCGCCCCCCACACTTCGACCGTGCCATCGTAGGCAGCTTGGGCTCGCCGTTTCCCCATCTGCTGATGGCGGTAGATGTTCTCCAGCACGACGATGGATGCGTCGACGATCATACCGACGGCGAACGCCATGCCAGCGAGGCTGACGACGTTGATGTTGCGACCCAACAGGCTCATCACCAGGAAGGTCGCCACCACGCTGACAGGAATCGCCAGTCCGACCACCATGCTGCTGGAGAAGCTGCGCAGGAAAACCAGCAACACCATCAGCGCCAGCAGCCCACCGATGATCATGTTGCGTTGCACGAGGCTGATAGCGCTCTCGATGTAATCCGCCTGCGAGAATGCGATCACCAGTCGCATGCCGCGCTCACCCACGCTGCCGGCATTCAGAACCTCGACGACACGCTCGACGCCGTCGAGCACCAGGAGCGTGTTCGAGCCCGTCTGCTGTTGCACGGCGACGCCAATGGTCGGTGCACCCCGCTGCCGCATGACCGATGCGGCCTCGGCGTATCCGAGCTCGACGCTGGCAACGTCACGAACGTAGATGGGAGCGCCGTCACGCCAGGCAAGAACCACGTCCTCGACCTGTTCGGGCGCGGTGTACTCGCCCACCGTACGGACGACGTAGGTTCGCTTCCCTTCGTCGAAGTCACCGGCCGAGATATCACGGTTCTCGGCATCCAGTGCCGCTGCGATCTGGCTTAGCGTCAGACCACGAACGGCCAGCTTCTGAGGGTCGACCGTCACCTGCAGCTCGCGGTCACGGCCGGCCCAGATCTGCGCCACCGCGACGCCGGGTACCCGCTCCAGCGTGCGCTGGACCACGTCGACGGCGAAATCACGCTGCAGCTCGATATCGATGTCGGCGTCTGGCAGCGGCTGCAGAACCATCCACGCAACCACATTCTGCTCGAAGGGTGACCGGCTCGTGATGACCGGTTTGAGAGCCGTAGCGGGGTACTGCTGGACCTGCTGCAGCCGATTGCTGACCTTCAACAGCACCGCATCCGGGTCCACGCCGATGCGGAACTCCAGCCGCACCGTGCCGGTCGACTGGCTGCTCTGGCTGGTCATCTTCACCAGCCCCTCGAGCGACTTGAGCTGCTCCTCCTGCTCCTGGACGATCTCGGTCTCGATCTCCTCCGGCGAGGCCCCCGGCCAGATCGTGGTCACGACGGCCTGCGGAATTTCGACGTCAGGGATGAGCTGGATCGGGATACGGACGAGCGCCAGGATGCCGAACAGCGTTACCAGCAGGACGACGACCGTTACGCTGACCGGAGATTTGATCGATTCGTCGACGAGCTTCATGAACCCGTTTCTTGGCGCGGATCGACAGCGATCGGCTTGCTCAGGTCGGCCATCGGTACCGGCAAGTCGCGTACGGCAGATACCTGCACGGGTTGGCCCGGGAAGACGCGCTCGTTGCCACGCACGACCATGAGGTCACCCCCGGCTACGGCTCCGTATACCACCTGCCATTGCCCGCGCGCCGGACCGATGTCAACCGAAACCTGCTCGATCATGCCGCGCGTGCCGACGCCGCCGACAGTCGCTGGGCCCACGGGCGTGATCCGAAAGACGAGCACCTGGTCGCCACGGCGCACGATCGCGTCCTTGCTGACGAGCATCGCCGGCTCAGGGCTTCCGAGTTGCGCCGACACGCGCGCCGCCATGCCACCCTTGATCGCCAGATCCGTGTTGGCGACGCGAATCAGAACGGGGAATGTACGCGCTTCCGGAACCGCCTGCGGCACGATCGCCCTTACCGTTCCGGCGTAGTCGCGCCCCGGTAGGGCGTCCAAGCGCACGTCGACCGGGAACCCCGGCTGGATCGCCGAGATGTAGCGCTCGGCGATCTGCACCGCGACCTCGACCTCCGAAAGATCAATTAGCGAGATGATCTCGGCCCCCTGGGCGACCCACTCTCCTACCTCGACGTGAACCGCGGAGACGCCTCCTGAGAAGGGCGCGCGCACGGTCGCCCGCGCCAGCACGTCCTCGAGGCGCGCTACCTCGGCACCGAGGCGCGCCACTCCCTGCGCGTTCGCATCGCGGTCCGCAACGGCCTGGTCATACTCGCGCTGCGAGATCGCGGCCCGCTGCAGCAGGCTCGCAAGGCGTTCGAAATCGGCCCTTGCCCGGGCCAGCCGAGCCTCGGTCTCATCGCGCGCCGCACGCGCCGCGGCCAGCTGCTGCTCGATTGCGGCGGTGCGCAGACGTACGAGCACCTGGCCGCCGCGCACCGCATCACCTTCGTGGACTCGCAGCTCCGACAGCAGACCATCGACCTCACTGGCCACCAGGGACTCGCGTACCGGCGCTACCGTACCCAGCAGCTCGACTCTCTCGGCTGCAACGATCTCGACCGCCGGCACGACTTCGACCGGCGATGCCATCGGGCCTGATGGAGGAGCACCGGGGCCGCCGTCACCTCCACCGGATCCACCGTGCTCCATCAGCGGCATCTCGGCCGATCCGAGGCCCATGGACCGGCCACCGAGCAACCCGAAGCCCACCGCGGCTATGACCGAGAGCGCGCCGACAGCCACACCGAGAACCAGTATGAGGCCGACGATGGCCGAAGGGAGTCTCAGCGACTGCGGCCCTGTGGGTTCGCCGCCGCTGGGTATAGCTCGCCTGTTGGACTCGAGATCCGGGGTCTGCATAGCGCTGGGCGGGGAGTCTTGGTGGGGGGGCTGGCCGCCTGCTTCACGCATGCGCTGGAGGCGTTTGCGTCAGGAAACCAGTGTTGAGCGTACGTCGGCACCGCAAATCGGGCAAGACAAAGGTTAGGCGAACGGGCGCTAGCGGTTGCTAGCGGCCGCGCTGTCCGGTGAGCTGGAAGCGGTCCACCCCGCTAGCGTGCACCTGAATCCGAGCCGAGAGCCGCGGATTCGAGACGCCGTCGCGTTTCGATACCGTCGCGCCGAACAAACAGCTCGTGGTCCACGACCGCGGCGAGATCCTCGATCGGCAGCTGTTGCCGGTCGCCGTCGGGCCAGAGAATTTCGACCGCGTCGATCACCTCACGCAATCCCAGGCCGAAGGTGAGCGTGCGCTCACTGTGCGAGGCGTACGACGAGCCGGCACGTACCAGCTGCGTTTGCTGCCATTGGCCCGATCGCACTGTGACGGAAGCACCGATCGCCGCCGTATTGGCGGTCGCGTCGCGCAGCGTGATGCGAACGACGTGTGGCGGATCCCGACGGTCACGAGCGGAGCTGATCAACAAATAGGCAGGCCCGTCATTGCTCGTCATCACGACGTCCAGATCGCCGTCACGGTCGAGATCCGCGTGCGCCGCGCCGCGCCCGACAATGGCGCGAGCCATGGGCTCTCCAGCGCGCTCACCGACCTCCTGCAGCGTTCCATCACCACGGTTGAGATACAGCAACGGGCGTTGTTCGTACGAAATGCTGGCCTCCACCTCGGCGATGCGGTCTTCCAGATGCCCGTTGACGGCGAACAAGTCGAGCCAGCCGTCGAGATCGTGGTCGAAGAAGAAGAGCCCGAAGGTGAGAAACGGAAAGCTCGATCGTCCCACTCCGGCACGGCCGGCGATGTCGACGAACAGACCGCCCGGCCCCTGCTCGAATAGCCCGATCATCTCCTTGCTGAAGTTACCGATGGCGAGCGCCAGGCTGCCCGTGTTGCTCAGGTCGGCGGTGTCGATGCCCATTCCGGCACGCGCCCGACCGCTGGAATCGAAGGCCATGCCCGACAGCAGTCCGACTTCGGCGAAGGTGCCGTCGCCGGCGTTCTCGAACAGGAAATTGGGCTCGGTGTCGTTGGCGACAGCGAAATCGGGCCGCCCATCGGCGTTGAAGTCGGCCACCGTTACCCCCAGCGATTTGCCGCCGGGGACGAACACGCGCGCCTCGACGCTGACGTCGGTGAAGGTGCCGTCGCCCTCGTTGCGATACAGAACCGATGGCTCCCCCTCGTACGACTCCGGCGTGCAGTAAGACTTGCTCGTACCGTCGAGTGAGCACCAGATGTCGTTGTCTGAGGTCCATTTGACGTAGTTGGCGACGTAGACGTCGAGATCCCCGTCCAGGTCGTAGTCGAGCCACGCCGCCGACGTGCTCCAGCCAGCGTGCCCGAGGCCGGACACCTCGGTGACGTCGGTGAACGTGCCGTCGCCAGCGTTGCGGAACATTCGATTCGGACCGTACGCGGTCACTAGCAGATCGGTGTCGCCGTCGCCGTCGTAGTCGGCCGGGGCAGCGCCGAATCCGTAGAGCGACACCTCGAGACCCGAACCTGCGGTGACGTTCTCGAACGTGCGGTCGCCGCGGTTGCGGTATAGCTGCATCGTCGCGTCGCGCAGCGCCTCGGGAACCGCCGACTCGTGTCCCGGCCACGACCTCCCTTGCACGAACAGGATGTCGGTCCAGCCGTCGCCGTCGGCATCGAACAACGCCACGCCGGCTCCCAGGCTCTCGGGCATCCACTTGCCTCCGAACGCCCCGTTGACGTGCCGAAAGTCGATCCCGGCGGCCGCCGTGTGGTCATCGAACTGCGGTGGCTCATCGGCAAACGGGACAGCCAAGGCCACTGCGGCGGCGGCAGCCGCCAGCAGTGGCAGCGCGAGGTGACTCACGGTCGCTTACCGGCGCGATCGACGCGGCGCCACGGCGGGGTCGGTCCGGGGAACTCGCGCGCCGGGCGGAAGCGGCTGCCGCCTTCGAGCCAATCGGTCCACGGATCGCGCTCCGGGGCACTGAACCAACCCGAGACCGCCGCGAGCTCGTGGAAGTGAATCGGCTGCGCCTCGTTGTTGGCATGCGGGTGCTCGCGCTTGTACGGGCCGGTAAGCTGCCGAATATCCTCGTCCTCGCGATAGCGCAGATAGCGAGTTTCGTGTACCCGGGCCTTGGCCTCGTCGCCCAGCGCGCGATAGGTAAGCATCAGGTTGTAGTGCGCTCCGAGCTCCTCGGGGTCGATCTGATCGAGCACGTATAACAGGCTCCTGATGGCGTCGTCGTAGCGCCCCAGCAGGTAGTAGACGTTGCCGAGGTCGAGCTGTACCACCCGGTCGTAGGAGAACTCGGCTGCCACCTGCTCGAGCAGCTCCGCGGCGCGCTCGTATTCGCCGAAGCCGCGCGCCGCCTGCGCCTGGAAGTACGCCACCTTGAAGTACCCCGGCTGCAACGCCTCGGCCTCTCCGAGGGCCGTCTCCACATCGGCCAGGTTGCCCTCACGCAGATGCGCTCGCGCTTCGTTGACGAAACCATCGGCATAGTCCGGCGCCACCTTCTGGACAACCCGAAATGCTTCCAAGGCGGCACGCGAGTCCCCCTGTCGCAGGAGCCCGATGCCGTAGTCGTTGAAGCGCATCCAATCGTCGGGACCTGGCGTCGGCGAGGCAAGTGCCGTGTCGGTCGTCGGGCTGACGGCCAGCCGTAGCTCCGCCTCGTTGAGGATCACGGTGGGCAGATCGGCGACCTTGGTGTCGTCATAGGTCCATTGACGGGTGTCCACCTGCGGCAAGCTGACCGCGTCGGCCGGCTGTTCTTCCGCCGCAACCGCCCCCAGCGCCCAGCGGTTGTACGCCTGCTTGTGCTTGCGGAAGTTGAGGCGCGCCCGCAGCCGCAGCGTCCCGGTGGCGTCACCGGGAACGGTAAATCGGTAGTGCACCGTGTCGGCGGCGCCCGGGGGGATCGCCTGCACGTACACAGGGGCGCGTCGATCCCAGCCATTGCGCTTGTCGAGCTCTTGCCCAGCCTCGTCCAGGAACAGGCCACGATAGAAGTGCGAGGCCGGATCGACGGCGCGTCCCTGGTTCATGCCGCCGGACATCAGCAGTGGCTTGCCGGTGTCGTCGAGGAGGCTCACCTCGAGCCAGCTCATGTTGCTGTCGGTGGTGCCGCCGGTGAACTGGTGCCCTACGCCGCGCGTGCGTACGACGACCTCGACGCCAATCTGCTCGCCGGGAGCCACCGCGACCTGGGTGGCGTCCAACGGGGCAATCAGCGGCGTCATCTCCCCTGGCGGCCCCCGGCGCAGGGCAAAAATGTCGACCGTCACCTGATCGCTCTGCAGAAACTCCACCGTGGCGCGCAGCTGCGCCTGGTAGCCGAGCACCGCGGGCAGCGCCGTGTTGGAGCCCAGGAAACGGTGCGAGTTGACCATACCGTCGTCGTTGCCAGCATCATTCGAGGGCACTTCGGGCATGTGGCAGTCCTGACACTGCAGCGGCGCCTCCGGGTAGTAGAACGACCGCGCCGATCCGCCGGAAATACCGCTCGCCTGCCAGCCGTCGTACTCGTCGAAGCCGCGCAACCACTTGTAGTTGTTCACCGGCGTGATCAGGCTCTGCTTGTGGCAGGTGCCGCAAAACAGCGACAGCGAGTGGAAGGGGCTGCGGCGCCTGGCGCTGTGGCGTCGGATCAGTGCCGGGTCCGCCAACAGCTCTTCGTTGCCACGCCGCCGCAGATCCGGGTCGCTGGTGCCCGCGTAGGGCAACGCCGCGGCTGGGGCCAGACGATACGAGCCATTGGCCCGCGCCGAGTGCACCCGATCAACGCTGTGACAGAACTGACACGAGATGCCGATGTTGGCACCGGCACTCTCGAAGTCAATCGGCTCGACTCCCTGCATCTTGCCGGTCATCATCAGCGCCGGATCGTGGCACCCACCGCACCACTGCGAAGCCTGCACTCCCGACCGCTCCTGGAAAAACTCCACTGTGCGGCGGTACCAAGGGTCGCTCATGGAGGCGAGGTGGTGCGTCGACTCGAACCACATGTCATAGATGTCGGGGTGACATCCCGCGTCACCGCAACGCTCGACGTCCATGAGCTGCTCTTGGGAGTAAAAGCCCCCGGATCGCGTCGTCGCCGATGACGGATAGAACGGCGAGTCGCGATCCAGTGGGAGCTCGGTGAAGCTGTACCCCTCCACATGCGGCCCGGCCTCGAAGTAGGTCGGAAACTGTGTCGGATCGCGGTAGCCTTCCTGCTGCGCCGGCGCACCGGTCGCCTCGCCGGGCCCCGCTGTAGCCCAGCCGAGCGACAGCAGGCCAACTGGGGCTGTCGCTGCCAGTCCTATGAGCAGAAGGCGCAGCAGCAGCTCGGGGCGCGTCGATTTGGCAGCCATGATGCCTTCAACTATGCCACGCAGCGTGGCGTGCCTACGGTCGCCGAACCGATTCGATCAGCGCCTCCATATGCGCCAGGTAGCGCTCGAGCGCCCGCCGCCCCGAGGTGGTCAGTCGATACTGCGTGCGTGGAACTCGTCCGACGAACTTCTTGTCGCAGGCGACGTAACCGGCGTTTTCGAGCTTGCGCGCGTGCACGCTGAGGTTGCCGTCGCTGAGCTCCAGCAGCTGTTTGAGCTCGTTGAAGCTGACCACATCGTTCACCGCCAGCACGCTAACGATCGACAGGCGCACCGGTTGATGAATCACTCGATCGACGGGCGCAGCGGCATCGACACCCCCCTCCAATAGCCTCGGGGGTGACGTCGCGTCCGGGTCGCGGGTGGAATGGCCACGCTTTCGCTTCGCTTTCATGATCGCCTCCTCGAGTCAGCCGCCGTAGCGGCGAACGATAATCAGTCCGACCAGCACATGAAGCAGGCCGAAGCCCACGCCCATGAGCGCATTGCCAATCTCGAGCGGGGCGAAAGCAGCGAGCGCGCCCAACACCATGAACACGGTGCCGGTAACCGGCACCAGGCGCACGGAAAAAACGCCGCCCACGACCGTCGCCGTGCCGTACAACGTCAACCATGCGGCCGGCAGCACCGCGTAGGCTTGCTGCCCGATCAGCGCCGCCGTAAGGATGGCGCCAGCGAGGATGGGCGTCGCCAGGCAACCGACGAACAGGCGGGCGGTACCGGAATAGATGTCGACGCCAGCGGCGCTCGCCTTGCGCCACATGGCGAACGCCCCGACCGGTACCGCAACGCCGGCAGCGGAAAGCCACGCCAGCACCCACTGCTGCGGATCGGGCGTCCGCGCCGCGACCAGCGCCGCCGCGATCCCGACCACACCCATGATCACGACTCCCCAGCCCGACAGCGCGGTGAACGACGTTGCCCGGTCCATGACCCCGCGAATCAGTCGCAGGTGTTCTTCCGCGCGGGCTTGCAAAGAGTCCATCGGCGTGTCCACCGTATTCGTTCCGTCGAGTACTTTGTTCGACAATGTTACTGGATCGCGGGCGCCCCCGAGGCCGATTCGAGTCGAATCGATTTGTGACGTCGGCGGCGATCGCGAAGTAGTATCCCCTCCACGATGCATGATGATCTGTCGGCCCAGCCGTACCTGATGTTCCGGGATCCGGACGGAAACATGACCCGGGTGGCGTTGGAGAACCTGCCGCTCACCCTGGGACGCCGAAGCACCAACGAGGTCCAGGTGCTCGACCCGACGGTGTCGCGCGACCACGCGCGCCTGCTGCGCGACGACAACGAGTTCGTCATTGAAGACCTTGGCAGCACACACGGGACCTTCGTGAATCAGCAGCGTGTCCAGCGTCATGTGCTCGGACCGAACGATCGAATTCGCCTCGGGGGAGCGACCAATCACCTGCTCACCTTCCGCTCGGGAGGTGAGTTCACGATGATGATCGGCACCACCGGCAAGGTTACGACCGCGGAGGACCGCGACGGCTCGGCCGCTGCCACGTCCCGCCAGGACAGCACCCGGAATCTGGAGGCGCTGCTCGAGATCAGCAAGGCGCTGAACTCGTCGCTGCGCCTCAACGACGTGCTCGAGAAAGTCATGGACGCGATGATTGCACTCACCGAGGGTGAGCGTTGCATGATGCTGCTGGGCGGCGACGCCGACGCGCTGGAAATCGCCGCGCAACGCAACCTGACCGACGACAAGTCGCTGTCGACCAAGTACAGCCAGAGTGTCGTGAGCGCCGTCTTCGGCAACGGCCAGGCGCAGATTCTCACCGATGTGGCCGAGGATGAGCACTTCAGCGCTCAGCAGAGCATCGTTGGGCTGCACCTGCGGACTGTGATGTGCGTGCCATTGCGGCTATCGCACTTCGCCCGCGACGTGGACTCGGATCTGGGAGATTTCCAGACCGGCTCGGAAGACGATGGACAGCGGATTCTCGGGGTGCTCTACGTCGACCGTCGGTCGCCGACGCGCAACTTCGGCGACCAGGACCTGTCGATGCTCGAGTCGTTCGCGAGTCACGCTGCGATCGCCATCGACAATGCCCGCCTGTACGAGGAAGCACTCGAGAAGCGAAAGATGGAAGACGAGTTGCGGGTAGCCAATCGGATCCAGCGCAGCCTGTTGCTCTCCGACTTCCCGGAGTCGGATTGGTACGACGTGCACGCCCTCAACGTCCCCTCGCGCGGTGTCGGCGGCGACTACTACGAGTTCTTCGAAACCCAGTTCGGCACCCTGGGGTTCGCCGTCGGCGACGTCTCCGGCAAAGGCATTCCGGCGGCCATGCTGATGGCGACCCTGCAGGCGGCGTTCCTGGCGGCGATCCAGGCCTCGGAAGACCTGGCGTTCGTGTGCAGCCACGTGAACAACTTTCTCGTCGAGCGTACGTCCCCGGAACGCTATGCGACGTTCTTTGTGGGATTGCTGCGACCGGATGGACAGCTGCAATTCATCAACGCCGGACACAACCCCGCGCTGCTGGTTCGCGGCGATGGGGAGCCCCAGCGGTTGATGGGCGGCGGCATGCCCTTGGGGCTGTTCGCGGACCGTGATTACGAGATACAGACCATGGAGCTCATCGCCGACGATGTCGTCGTGGTGTTCTCGGACGGCGTCACGGAGGCCAACAACCCTGATGAGGAAGAGTTCAGCGAGGAAGCCCTGGCAAAGGTCGTCGTGGCCGATCGCAACCTGGACGCGGACGGGATGGGCAAAGCGGTCTTCGACGCCGTGGCGGATTTCAGCGCCGGTGCGCCACAGCATGATGACCTCACGCTGATGATCGTCAAGCACAGCGCCAGCTAATGTGCCCTTCGGTCGGCGCACGGATCGACCCGGCGACCGCCGTCGCGGACCGAGGCGTACCCCTTCGACGCATGGGCGAAGAAGACCTCGACGCCATCCTGGCAATCGAAACCGAGAGCTTTGCCGCCCCATGGCCGCGATCGACGTTCGAGCTGGCAATAACTACCCGCGAGCTGCTCTGTCTGGTCGCCTGCCCGTTCGGCGTGACCACCGACCCGGGCGGTCTGGCCGCCGACGAAGAAAGCGTCGCCGGTTACCTGATCGTCTGCCCCGATCGCCAGGATGCGCTGATCGCCAACGTCGCCGTGGCCCGCGCCTATCGACGCCTGGGGTACGGGCGACGTCTTGTCGAGGCGGCGCTGCGGTGGGCCGTGGACCGCGGAGCCAAAAGCTGCAGGCTGGACGTGCGAATGTCGAACACGGGCGCGCAGCGCCTTTACGAGCGACTCGGATTCCGCTCTGTCGGTAGACGCCGCGGGTACTATCCGAACCCTCGCGAGGACGCGGTGACGATGGAGCGCGTGCTGGTTATCTGATCCCGCGGGAGCTAGTCAGATTCCTCCACACCGCAGAAGCGCATCGCCGTGAGGCACAGCGTTTGTGCCAGCGACTCGAGCTCATCGAGGGGCACGAACTCGTCGGGTCGGTGTGCTTGGCGCACGTCGCCGGCTCCGAACATCACGGTGGGAATACCGGCCACGTTGACCAGGAGGCGCATATCGGCCCCGTAAGTCATGCCCTCGAGCACCGCCTGACGCTGGGTCACGGCCTGATAGGCGTCAGCCACCGCCGCGGCGATTGGCGACTGCGGATCGATTTCGGCAGGCTCGAACTGCCCGCCCCACCATTCCACGCTCGGCGGGTTGTCCGCCAACCACGGATCGCGCTCGCCCAGCGCGGCCACCGCCGCTTCGAACTCGGCGCGCGCCGACTCCAGGCTCTCGCCAGGCGCGATGCCGTAGCGTCCCTCGACCTGCAGCCAGTCCGGAACCGACGACGGCCAATCGCCCGCCTGTACACGCCCCACGGAGAGCGGAAACGGGATGGCGTAAGCATCGAACAGTGGGTTGTCGTAGCGTTCCGTACGCTGGCACTCGAGCGCGGCCAGCGCGGCTAGCAGCGGCGCCAGCTTGTCGACTGCGCTGACGCCCTCGGAACGCATGCAGGCATGCGCCGCCAGACCCTTGAGACGGATTCGGAAGTTCAACGCGCCGGCGTGCGTCGTGGCGATGCGCATGCGGGTCGGCTCCATGATGACGGCCGCGTCGGCCACATGACCACGCTCGATGGCGGCGAGCGTTCCGGTGCCGCCGTCCTCCTCACCGACGACGGGAGTCACCAGCAGGCGGCCTCGCAAGTGCACCCCGGCGTCCACCAGCGCCTTGGCTGCACACATCGCGGCGCAGACGCCACCCTTCATATCGACGGCGCCGCGGCCATAGACCGCGCCGTCGCGTACGGTCGCGCGCCATGGAGGCGTGCTCCAGTCCGATTCATCCCCCGCCCCGACGACGTCGAGGTGACCGTTGTACAGCAATGAGGGGCCGGAGCCGGAGCCCAGCCGACCGACGACGCCGATGGCGGCTTGGCGCTCGATCTCCTCACAGAAGGACGGGTGGCGCCGAAGCTTTTCGAGGTCGATCGGCCACGTGTCGACGTCCAGCCCGGCGGCTGCCATGAAATCGGCCGCCATCTGTTGCGCCGGCGACTCGTTGCCGCCGACGCTGCGCACCTGCACGAGGCGATCGAGGATCTCGATCATGCCGTCGAGGTCCAGCACCGCAAGCGCCCGTTGTTCGAGCGGCGTGAGCGCCGGTTGCTGCAGCGGCCTGAACGGGGTGCTCACGAGTCGAATCGCAGCACCGGTCGGGTCAGGCAGGTCGCGCCACCCTCTGCCTTCAGCGACAGCTCGCGTCCACGATAGGTGAGCACCTCGCAACCGGCGGCCTCCAAGCGCGTGCGGGTTTGCGTGTTGTCTTCCAGCATCACGCAGCGGCGCGGCGCCAAGGCCAGCACGTTGGGACCCTGGGTGGCGAACTCATCGTCCGGCACCGGGACGATATCGATGGACCGATCGCGCAACAGGCGCCAGAACGGAATCGGCATCAGCGGCTCGAAACCCACCGCCAGATCGTCGTCGAGCATGCTGATGAACGACATCAGATGCAGGCAGGCGTCGGCACCGTCGTGAAACGGCAACGGCACCGGAACGCAGGTAACGCCGATCGGCCCCAGAATCGATTCGAGCTGGCGCAGGCCCTCAGCGTTGGTGCGAAACCCCTGGCCCACCGCCAGGGTGTCGTGATCGATCCACAGAAGATCGCCCCCTTCCGCCGTCGCCGTGCCCGACAATCGACCGAGGATCGGTACGCCAGCCTCCTCGAGGGTCGCCGCCAGGAGCTCCTCTTCACCACGACGCAGCGACTTGCCCATGCGCAACACGACGGTCCCGTGGTCGGTGACCAGCGCTGGATCGTGCACGAATATGGCGTCGGCCAGGCCGTCGGCCGGACGCTGGTGATCGATCAACTCGGCGCCATGCGAGAGCAGGATCTCGGCCAGCGCCTCGTGCTCGGCGCGGGCTCCGGCGAGATCGGGTGCGGCGGTGTAATGCCACATCGAGGGGTCGGCGTTGGCGAAGCTCTCGTCGGGCGTCCGTAGTGCGACGCGGCGTAACGACGCGACCATGCTCTGAGCGCCGTACTGGCGACTGATCGCGGTGGCTTCCGACGCTTTCGAGTGCATTCGACGTCCCTCTCTGTCAGTCCCGGCCCGCCGTCGTCCACGGCCTATGACAGTGGCTCGACACCAGCGGCCAACGGTGGCCTCAGCGGCGCCATGGTTATCAGTTCTGGCGCCGGCGACTGCTAGCGTACCGCAGGTATCGATCCTCAACGAGATTCGTCGGAGCCCACCGTGCGTCGTACCCAGCTGCTGATCGCCTGTACGCTGATGATGCTGATCGCAGGGTCGCGGCCCGGGGCTGGTAGCGCGCTCGTGCCGCGTGCCCTGTGGGTGTGGAGCCGTCCCGAGCCCGGACTGGCCCGCTTCGCACGGGCTCACGACTTCAGCCATTTGCTCATCAACGTACCGACCGCCGAGGCCAAAGCCGGTGTGTTCGCGAGCCTGGCTACCGAGGCGCAGCGGCGCAATATCGGACTCCTGGCGGTCTCGGGGCATCCGGACTGGGCGCTCGACCCCGCCGAGCTGCTCGCCTGGGTGCGCGCGGTCCGACGCGCCCAGCTGTACGGTGGGCTGCTGCTCGACATCGAGCCCTACGTTCTCCGCGAGTGGGACTCTGAACCCGGCCGCACACAGTTGATGCGCGGCTATCTGCGAGCGCTGGAGGGCGCCGTACGGGGGGCCAGAGGGCTTCCGGTCTGGGCGGCGATTCCCTTCTGGTTTGATCACGACGGCTACCGCTTCAATGGGAGATCATTGCTCGAGCACGTCCTCGAGCGGGTTGATGGGATCGTCGTGATGGCGTATCGCGATCACGCGGATGGCAGCGATGGGATCCTGCGTCACACGTTGAACGAGGTTGTCGCGGGGGCAGCGCTGGGAAAGCGCGTGGTGATCGGTGTGCAGACCGACGACGACGAGCTCGACAAGCTCACCTTCTACGAAGAGGGTGGCGGCGCAATGGAGCGCGAGCTCGACGCTGTGGTCAGAGCACTCAGCGGCGGCCCGGGATTCGGTGGCATCGCCATCCACCACTTCGATTCGTATAGGCACTTGCGCCCCTGACGCCAGGCGGCCCCGGCGACGGGGAATTGTCTGGGTGTACCCTCTCGGCGCAGCCTGCAGCGACCCGGCACACTGCTACCGCGTTCGACACATGCCCGACGATGACCTGATCGAGTTGCCCATCGACGGTGTGCTCGACCTGCACACCTTCCACCCCGGCGACGCCAGTGAGCTGGTAGACGACTATCTGGATGCCTGTCAGGAACATTCGATCACCGAGGTCCGCATCATCCACGGCAAAGGAACGGGCACCCTTCGGCGCATCGTCCATGCGGCCCTCGACCGCCGTGCCGATGTGAGCTCGTATCGACTCGCCGGCGACGGATCCAGTTGGGGTGCGACGCTGGTCTCGCTGCGTTCCACTCCCAGCTGATCAAGGAGCCCCCATGCGATCGCTCGTTTACCTCCTCGCCATGGCGCTCGCCGCCTGCAACGGTCAACCGAATGACGTTGCAGACCGAGGCACGAACGCAGCGGCAGCAGCGGAACCCGAGACCACGTCGCTGCTGGGCAGGCCGTTGTATGCGGCCCAGCCCACGCCCGAACGTTTGGCGACGCTCACCACCAACATCGAAAGTGCGCGCGCGGCCCACGAGGCGGAGCCCGACGAGGACAGGCTCATTTGGCTTGGCAGGCGCATCGCCTACGCTGGCAACTTCAACGACGCCGTCGCGACCTACAGCGACGGGTTGCGAACGTATCCCGAGTCGTACCGACTACGTCGCCACCGCGGGCACCGATACATCTCGCTGCGGCGATTCGAGGACGCCGTTGCCGACCTCGCGCGAGCAGCGGAGATCGCCGACGGCTTCGAAGACGCCGTCGAGCCGGATGGCATCCCCAATCGCCTCAACACGCCGCTGTCGACCGACAAGTTCAACATCTGGTACCACCTGGCGCTGGCGCACTACCTACAGGGAGATTTCGAGACGGCGCTGGAGGCCTACCGCAACTGCATGGAAGTCTCGACCAATCCCGATCTGCTGGTTGCCACCAGCGATTGGATGTACATGACACTGCGCCGACTCGGGCGCGATGCCGAGGCGAGCGAGCTTCTGACCGCGATCACGGCCGAGCTCGAGGTGGTCGAAAACGACGCCTATCACCGGCGATTGCTGATGTACAAGGGCGAGGTCGAGCCCGATGACCTGCTCGACCTGCGAGCGGTCGATGATCCGGATGTGGCACTCAACATCGCCACGCAGGGATACGGGGTCGGCAACTGGTACCTGTACAACGGCGACGAGGAGCGCGCCCTCGAGATCTTCGAGCGTATTCTCGATGGCACCAGCTGGGCGGCGTTCGGTTACATCGCCGCCGAAGCCGACGTAGCGCGGATGCGGGCCGCCGGCTGAGAGACCGACAGAACTGGTGGTGCTCGCCGCAGCGTGACTGGCGGCTTCAGCACTGCGTCGGACGGAGCGCAGCAACCGATTGAAGCTTGCCGGGTCTTACCCCGGCGAGCACCATCAAGATCGGATTGCCGCCGCGACTGGTGACCGTTGTTGGCGGCGGCGTGAGTCAGCGTGATCTGACCCCGACCAACAATCGCAGACTGCCTCGACGGCTGGGGACCCTTGACAGGTTGATTGCCAGGTTCCGCCGGACAACCTCGGCCTGCCGCGGCCGTTGCCTCGCTGGCGCTACCAGTCACGGCCTTGACTTGGTGATCGGCGCCACTCTTGGCACACTGGCGACGCTTGCTCGATGACTCCGCTCCGCGAACGCCTGGGCTCTGACCATCGAGGCCCCAACCCCGGCGCCCGTGGGAGCCCTTGCTGCCAGAGGTAACCGTTGATCGAACGTCAGCTGTTGAGTACCCGCCGGATCGCTTTCCTACTCGCATTGCTCGTGTGCGCGGCGGCGCCCGCCGCCGCCCAGGCACCGGGCGGCGCCTCCTCCGCCAGCCCGCCATCGTCGATCGAGGAGAAGGTCGCCGCGATGGAACGGCTCGATGGCTTGTTGCCGCTGTACTGGGACGCCGCCGCCGGCACGCTGTACATGGAGATCGCCCGTTTCGACGAGGACATCCTCTATGTCCGTGGCCTGGCGGCCGGTCTGGGTTCCAACGACATCGGGCTCGATCGCGGACAGAATGGCGGCGGTCGGATCGTCCGATTCGAGCGCGTAGGCCCAAAGATCCTGATGCTGCAACCCAACCTGAGGTACCGGGCTGACAGCGACAACGCCGACGAACGTCGGGCGGTCGAGGAGGCGTTCGCACAGTCGGTGCTCTGGGGATTCACCGTTGCGGCCGAGACGGATGGTCGCACGCTGGTTGACATGACCGAGTTTCTTCTGCGCGACACCCACGGCGTGGCGGTCAACCTGCAGCCCGCTCAGTACCGGCTCGACGCCTCGCGCAGCGCGATCTCCAGGCAGCACACCAAAGCCTTCCCGAAGAACATCATGATGAACGCCACGCTCACGTTCACCACCCAGGGCGGTGGGCGCCGAGGCTTCGGCGGATTCGGGGCACAGCCTGGCCCCGGCGGGGGCTTCGGACGAGGCTCGCTGGCAGCGGTGACTCCAAGCACTGAAGCGGTAACGGTTCGCACGATCCACCAGTTCGTGGAGCTGCCCGACGACGGGTACGAGCCGCGCGCCTACGACCCGCGCTCCGGCGCCTTCGGCCTCACCTATCAAGACTACGCGGTGCCGCTCGGCACGCCGCTGGCGAGGCGATTCGTCAACCGCCACCGGCTGCAAAAGGTCGACCCGGCCGCCGACGTCTCGGAGGCCGTGGAGCCGATCGTCTACTACCTGGATCGCGGCACTCCCGAGCCTGTTCGCTCGGCGTTGCTCGACGGAGCGCGCTGGTGGAATCAGGCGTTCGAGGCCGCCGGCTATCGCGATGCCTTTCGGGTCGAGCTATTGCCCGAAGGCGCCGACAACATGGACGTGCGCTACAACATCATCCAGTGGGTGCATCGCTCGACGCGCGGCTGGAGCTACGGCGGCTCGGTCAGCGACCCGCGCACCGGCGAGATCATCAAGGGCCAGGTGACGCTAGGGTCGCTGCGCGTGCGCCAAGACTACCTGATCGCCGAGGGCCTGCTGTCGCCCTACGCCAACGGCACCGAGACCCCTCCCGAGCTGGCTGAATGGGCGCTTGCGCGGCTGCGCCAACTGTCGGCACACGAGGTCGGCCACACCCTCGGCTTCGGCCACAACTACTACGCCAGTAGCCTTGGGCGCATCTCGGTGATGGACTACCCGCATCCGCTGATCGAGCTCACCGACGACGGTGAGCTGGACTACTCGGCCGTCTACGACGACAAGATCGGCGACTGGGACAAGGTTGCGGTGACCTACGCCTACCAGGATTTCCCCGCTGGCGCCGACCAATCCGAGGAGCTGCGCGCCATTCTCGATGAGGCCTGGGAGCGCGACGTCATCTACATGACCAATCAGGACATGTCGGCGCAGCCGCGGGTGCACTGGTGGGCCAATGGCGATGATCCGGTGGCGGAGCTCGACCGCATGATGGCGGTCCGGCGGCACGCTCTCGACCGCTTCGGCGACAACGCCATCAAGCTCGGCGCACCGCTGGCGACGATCGAGGAGGTCCTCGTACCTCTCTACCTACATCATCGCTATCAGGTGCAGGCCACCGCCTCAGCCATCGGCGGCTCGAACTACCACTACGCCCTGCGCGGCGACGGTCACGGCAACGCCACCGGCGCCGTCCCCGGTACCGAACAGCGGGCGGCGCTCGACTCCCTGCTGGCGACCCTGCAACCGTCGCAGCTGTCGATACCGCGCTCCGTACTCGCACTACTACCACCGCGGCCATCCGGATATGGCCGCCACCGCGAGCTGTTCCCGCGCTACACCGGAATGACGTTCGACGCCATCACACCGGCCGTGGTAGCCGCCCAGCATGTGCTCGCCAACATCTTCGACCCGGCGCGAGCCGCCCGCATGGTGGAGCAGCACGCCCTCGACAGCGACTTGCCAGGCCTCGTAGACGTGCTCGACCACACGCTGCAAACGCTGTTCACCATGCGGAGTGGCGACGGCTACGAGCAGGAGATCATTCGCACCGTCCAGCGCGCGGCTGTCGAACAGGTGATGTCTCTGGGCGCCAACGGCCCGATGCCGCAGGTGCGGGCCATCGCCACCTCCCGACTGGCCGCGTTGAGCTCCCGAATCGCCGTCCGGATCGGGGAGGCCGAGGAGATGATCGGACCGAGCCAGGCCCACCTTGCCTTGCTGGAGCGCGATGTCGAACGGTTCCTGTCACGGCCGGCCGCGGCCTACTCGCAACCCGGGCAACGGAACGCCCCGCCTGGCGCGCCGATCGGACAACCGGCACCCTCGTGGCTAGACCTTGCGCTCATGAGCGCCGACCTGCCACCCGTAGGGTCGATGCTCGACTCGCTCTTCCCCGCCGAAGCCGCCTGCGCATGGGGCGGCCGATAGAGAAAACTACTGTTGTTCAACCGACCGACGAGCGGCTCCGTCGTCTGCCCCAGTTGCGGCAGCCTGGTCGGGGTGCGCGACGATCGCTGCTTCCGATGTGGCCGCTTCAACCCCGGGCTGTGGGGCTTCGCCCCGATGCTCAACAAGCTCGGTCGCGGCCTCGGCTTCACCGAGATCGTGCTCTTCGTCTGCGCCGCCCTGTTCGTCATTACGCTGTTGGGCGATCCATCTGCGATTGGCGGCGGTGGGCTGCTATCGATGCTGTCGCCGGGCCAACGACCGTTGTTCCTGTTCGGCGCCAGCGGCGCCGTGCCGGTATTCGGCTACGGCCGTTGGTGGACGGTGCTGAGCGCCGCATGGCTGCATGGCGGGCTGCTCCACATCGGCATGAACATGATGTGGCTGCGCCAACTGATGCCGGCGGTCAGCGAGTTCTACGGCGTCGGCCGACTGGTGATCATCTACACCGCCTCAGCGGCCGCCGGCTTCGCCGCCACTTCCATCATGGGGTTGTTTCCGTTCCTCGGCCCACTTGCCGGTGCCGGCTTCACGATCGGCGCATCGGCGCCGCTGTTCGGGCTCTTCGGGGCGCTTGTTGTATACAGCCAGCTGGGCGGGCCGAGCAGCATCGGCCAGCAGGTGTGGCGCTGGGTCGGCATCTTCGTAGTGATCGGGCTGATCGTGCCGTTCATCGACAACTGGGCCCACCTGGGTGGGTTCGGCGGCGGGTACCTGGCGGCGCGGCTCCTCGACCCGCGCACCGATGAGCACGCCGGCCACTTCGTCGCCGCGTTCGTGTGCCTGGCGCTCAACGCTATCGCCATCCTGGCGTCGGTATGGCACGGTTTGCAGTTCTTCAGCTAGGAGGTTCCGCTGAAAACCGTGGGCTAGCGGCGGTACTGGCAGCGGAAGGCGAAGTGCGATCGTCCCGCTCAGTGGCCAGCTCCGGGACGGCGAGACGGTGGCTCGGCCTCTATGAGTCGATCGTTATGCGGTTCAGCGCGCAGAGTCGCGCCACCCTGCGAAGGGTGGCGGCGAGCCTCTTGATCGTGTTCATGATCCTACTCTGCCCTACCCGCGCCTAGAGAATCTAGTGGCCTGGGACTGCGGCTGGCGCAGGCAGCGGAAGGCGAAGCGCGATAGCCGGCGCTCAGCGGCCAGCTTCGACGCCACGGCGAGAAACGCCTGCTGGCCTTCGAACGTCACGTCGCCCTCGATGCGCCGCAGGTCGGCCTCGTGTGCGGCGCGGGCCGTACGCCGCCCCGCCGCGGTGCTCGCCATGTTCTCGGTGCGATCCTCGACGCGATCGATCTCGAACCCGGTCTCGGCAAGAAGGTCGGCGTCGAGCCCGGAGGGCGCGAAGAACAGGCTGCCGATCGAAGCGCGCAGGCGCATCTCCTCGTCGCTGACCACTCCGGTCACGGTCACCGGGTCGGTAAAGACCAGGCGTCCTCCCGGTCGAAGGACGCGCGCCCAGTCGCCGAACACGCGTCTCCGGTCGGGGAAGTGGGTCAACGCATCGATGCAGATCAGGCCGTCGAGCTCCGAGTCATCGTACGGCAATCGCTGGCCGGCATCGTGGACCTCGAACCGGGCGCGCTCCCCCAGGCCGGCCATCTCGGCCTGCTGATTCGCCGTATGCACGGCGCCGGGTTCCACATCGATCCCATCAACCCGACAACCGGTCAAGCTGGCGATACGCAGGGTCGGTCCACCGGACCCGCAGGCAACATCGAGCACGCGAGCGCTCTCGCCGACCGCCAGCCACGCGATGAACCGATCGTGCTCGGTGGCGGTCAGCCAACTGTGTTGGCCGATGTCCTCACCGAATGCCTCGGCGCGGATGGTGGCGTAGAGCTCGGAGGCGAACTCTGCGTAGCCGGCACCGTAGTAGTCGGCGAGGCTAGTGCTCCCGGTCACGCGTGCGGCAACGCCTGCAGGAGCACTAGTCACGGACCCCGAACGCGAAGACCGTGTTGCCTGCCGACATGACGACGCGTTGCTTGCCGTCGACCTCGAACGCCATCGGGTTGGAGCGCGCCGGTGCCCCGGCCTGGAAATCCCACATCGTCTCGCCGGTGTTGGCGTCGAGGGCGAAGAAGTTGCCCTCCTCGGAGCCACCGAAAACCAGCCCGCCAGCGGTCGCCATCACGCCCGCCCACGGAGGCGTGAGCAGCGGGAACTCCCAGCGCAGCTCGCCGGTCCGCACGTCGAGCGCCCGAACGAAACCGCCAGCATCGTCACCGCTGAGCGCCTGCTCGCCGCCGCCCATGAACGGCATGCCGGGCTCGTACTCCGCCTCGGCCTTGTAGTAAACGGAGCCCATGTGCCGCACAGCGACGTAGAAGAGCTCGGTGAGCGGACTGTAGCTCGGGCTGAACCAGTTGGTCGCCCCTTGCAGGCTGGGCCAGACAAGCGTGCCCTCCTCGGTGGGCTCGGTATCCGGCAGGACGATCGGCCGGCCAGCCTCGTCGAGCCCCGCCGCCCAGGTCTGCTTGGAGTACTCGCTGCCGTGCAGAAACTCGCCGGTTTCGCGGTCGAGGACGTAGTAAAAGGCGTTGCGGTTGGCCATCGCCACCAGCTGCCGCATCTCCCCGCCCCACTCCAGATCCAGCAGCACGGGAATCTCGTTTGAGTCCCAGTCGTGCGTGTCGTGGGGAGTGAACTGGAAGTGCCAGCGGATCTCGCCTGTATCCGCATCGAGCGCCAGCAGCGAGCAGGTGTAGAGGTTGTCGCCAGGCCGATCGTCGCCGTTCCAGTCGGGGGCCGGGTTGCCGATCCCCCAGTACAGCAGGTTCAGCTCCGGGTCGTAGGAGCCCGTCAGCCAGGTTGATCCGCCCCCGGTCTCCCAACTGTCGCCGCCCCACGTCTCGCTGCCCGGCTCTCCGGCCGCCGGCACTGTGTGGGTACGCCACAGCAACGAGCCGTCCTCGGTGGAGTAGGCATCGATGAAGCCACGAATGCCGGCCTCAGCACCGCTCACGCCGATGATCACCTTGCCGTCGATCGTCAGCGGCGCCGCGGTGATCGCGAATCCCAGATCGTTGTCGGCAACCGTCGCGGTCCAGCGTTCGACCCCGGACGCGGCGTCGAGGGCCACCGCGTGACCGTCAAGCGTGCCCACGTAGACCGTCTCGTCGAGCAAGCTCACTCCACGGTTCACTGCCGGAAAACCGATGTGCTTGACCTCGGCCGGCATCGACGGCCTCCAGCGCCAGATGCGCCGCCCGGTGCGCACGTCGAGCGCCGTCACCGTGCTCGGTGGCTCGGTCAGATACATGACGTCGTCGACCACCAGCGGCGTCGTCTCCACTGCTCCGGGATCGGTCTGGTAGACCCAGATGACCTTCAGGTCGCCGACGTTCTCCGGGGTGATTTCGGTCGATAGCGAGAAGCGCTCCGAATTGTAGGTGCCCGAGTAGGTGAGCCAGTTGTGCGGCTCCTCGGCGGCACGCTTCAACCGGTCGAAGGACACCTCCTGCGCAGCCGACGGTGCGACCGTCAACAGCTGCGCCGTCGCTACGAGCAGGGCAGCTCCTCTGAAGTGGGCCGCCGAGCGTCTAGAAACGCACCACATCATCGCGATCCTCGCAGCGTGGACAGATAGGCAACAAGATCGTCGATCTCCGCTTCCGAGAGCTGGTCGCGGTAGCTCTGCATGAGGCTCGCATCGAAGTGCTTCTCGAGGGTCTGCAGATCGGGCTTGTAGAACGAGTGCAGCCGGCCTCCCGCATCGCGTACCTGAATGCTGTAGGAGTCCTCGTTCAGGCGCATTCCGACCACTTCGCGGCCATCCAGATCGACCACTCGGACGACCAGGTAGTCGACGAAGTCGGCGCCGATCTCGGTGAGCCCGCGCGGCGATGTCGCCGCGGGATCGAGGATGGCCTGGCGTATATAGGGCACCCCACGGCGAGCGCCGACGGTGCTGAGATCAGGGCCCCGGTTGGTACCGAACCCACCCACGGTGTGGCAGCTGCCACAGCCGCCAGTCCCCTCGAAGATTTCCCGGCCCCTGGCGGAATCGCCGCGCAAGTCGTCGGCCGCCGCAACCGTCGGTGCTAAAGATCGGACGTAGGCCGCCAGGGCGGCGCAATCCGCCGCGCTCAGCCACCAGGTCGACCCCATGGCGGTGCCAGGGATTCCGCCAATGACAATGGCGATCAGTGCCTCATCGTCTGGCGCCCGCGGCAGCTCGTGCCGGGCGAGGCTGGGCCCCTCGCCGCCGCCGCCGGTCATCCCGTGGCAGCGTGCGCAGTAGGCGGCATAGAGCGGCCGGCCCTTCGCCGCGTCCGCGTGCGACTCCGACGCCTGGGTCTCCTGTGGCTGAGCCTCCTGCGCCTGGGTCTCCTGTGCCAGCGCCCGGACTTCCTGTGTCAGCGCCGATGCGACCACCAAGCACCATGCGATCAGCACGGGAACACGTCGCTGCATGGTCGATCCTACAGTTGCTTGCGGGCTAGTCGAGAACGGCCATGACCATAGCTCACGCCCGTCAACCGATCGAGCTTGGCCGTAGAATCGCGTCCGGCACTGGAAACGGCGCCTTGAAAGTAAACGCGGCTGCGGTCGGGCCTTGCTCGCACAGCCGGTCGAGCGCTTCGCGCGCCTCGACGGCGGTCGGAATGTGACCTGCGGGAACCCACCACAGAACGCTGGTGGGGCCCTCCATCTCCTCGAACCACTCCTGGCGCCGGCGAAGCGGCTCGGTATGGCCACTGCGGTAGACGTACGCGCGCAGCGACTCGATCGACGTCCAGACCGACATGTTGATGATCAATCGCTCATCCTCGAATGCGCGCACCGCCGTGGCGTTGCCCTCTTCGCCCTGCAGCCGCCAAACGAAGCCGGGGGCCTGATCGGCGATGGCGTTGATCGGTTCCAGCCGGTCGACGAAACCCTGCATGAGCGGGTCTTCCAGAGGCGCCCGCATGCGCGCGACGTTCACTTGCGCGAGGTGATATCGATGCTCCGACATGCCGACATGTTCCACGCGTCGGGGCTGCACGACAAGTCTGTGGCGGCGACCTGAGGGTCCGCACGGCTGTCGAAATCGCGGTCAGCGGTGGCCATCCGCGGCCACCGACGCCTACTCCCTTGCGCGCGCGCGTACGCATCGACAGCATCATCACATGACCCTACGCCGAGCATGCCTGTTGCCGCTCGTGGTGGCCACCGTGCTGGTTGCTAGCCCGGAAGCCACCGCCGACAGCATCTATCTGAAGAACGGCCGCGTGATCCACACCTCGCAAGCACGCGTCGAGGGCGGAGAAGTGATCTTCACCCAGTACGGTGGGCGGCAGACCATCCCGCTCGCCATCGTCGAGCGTGTCGTCAGCGACCGCCGCGTCGGCCCGGTGCCGATCACCCGCTCCGTCCCGATTGAGGAAGGCGCCCGACGCTGGCCCCCGGCCCTTTCAGTCGAGTCTCCGGCGACCGCCTCCTCCCGGCCGCTGCCGGACGGGATCGCCGGCCTGATCAGCCCCGAATCGGTCAGCGCTTTCTCCGAGATGCTTGGCGCCGACAGCGGCGCCGTCTCCGGACTACTCGGTAGCATCAGCACCGAGATCGAAGGGCTCGATCGATTGCTCCCCGTGCTACCGCGACTGATCGCCGCGTTCCAGCGGCCGCTCGAATCGAACAACGGGGAGCCTGCAATGCTCGACGAGCTACTTGGCGCACTCTCGCAGCTCGGTGTAACTCGGGCCGACATCGCCGCCCGGGCGCGGGAGTACGGCCTGCCGGAGGAGTGGCTCGAGCGTTTCTGACCGCTCAGGATCGGTCGCTTCAAGCATGTGCTCCGTCAGGGTTGCTGGTGGTTCGCCGGGATTGCTAGTGGCCTGTTGCAGACCACAACACGCCACTACTCAACTAGCTCACGCTCCCAGGCGGCACCAATGTGCCGCAAGACCGCCGGATAGATCAGGTACCGGCGGAAGGGGTTGATGAGGCGCATGTACCAACGCGTGATCCAGCCCACCGGAAGCACGTAGATCGCCCAGTAGAGTCGGTATCCCTGATTCCGCTCGACCAGCGCAAAGACGGAGAACGCGTGCACCGTCGCGTTGCGGATCTCCTCGATGCTCTCGCTCGGTGAGGCGTACAGAGTACGCCCCGGGCCCTCCGAGGTACCGGGCTCGATCACCGACGCCTGTCGGTCGGCCGTGGTCAACCGCTGAAAGTAGGTCGACTCGGTCGGGTCGCTGGTGCCGCGGTCCCAGCGGAACAGGCGGCCGAGCTGCCGCCGTAGCCAGAAGAAGAACCCGACCGCGCGGCTGGCGCTGGCGAGTTGCCGCATCGACACGATGGAACGCAGCTCCTGCAGCGTGCGACCCGGCCCGCCGCCGCGCAGCTCGACACTCCACACGTCATGTAGCGGGACATCCTCGAGCAGCGTGTGGGCACGAAGCGGCAGCCGACCGTAGTCAGCCGGGTCGGCGCGCATGCAGTCGCGTTCGACTCAGAGGGCGTTGATGTACCAGGCGATGATCAACCCGGCGGCGGCCACCATGAGGATAACCGCTACGCGCCGTTGCCGGCCCTGACGCCACACGCCCTTGGCTTGCCGGTCGAGGTAGTAGCGCTCTTCGGTGGTCGGCACGAGGACACCGTGACTCACAAGCCTCCTGAGCAAGTGCGATTCGCGGATGCCGAGATTCGCGAACGACATCGCCGTATCGGGGCTGGTGGCGCCATGCGACTCGAAGGCGGCGAAGATCTGCTTGAGCTTCATCGCCACGATCAGCGGAACCATCGGCGCTGCCATGTTGGTCATGGGCTGATTCTAGTGGCCTGTAACAGGGGAATCGATAGCGCCGCAGATGGGATTTGCGGGCGAGATCAAGGCGCGGCGAGAATGGCGATGCCGCGGCGCATCGTCGACGAGTCGCAACGCGGAGATCGCCCGCAACTGCCCGTCTGTCCGCAGGATGGCGGCGAACTGGGGCCGCCTGCGGCGTTGCTCCTGCTCTAAGATGCACCAACATCGACTCGTCGGAGTGCCTTGCATCCGACCCCATTTCGCCACCACGGCACTATCGATTCCCCTGTTACAGGCCACTAGTGGTCGTTTTGCTCGACCGTCCAGCACAGGAAACCGTCAATAACGGCTGATCAACGTAAACCCCAGGCCCAGCTCGAGAACGCCCTCCTCCACCACGGCATCGGTGGCCCGAAGATCGCTGATTGCGAGCAGGTCGGTGACCTCGGTGGCGGCCAGCGCTTCGCCCAGCATCTGCGCCACATCCACATCGTAGGAGCTCGGGATCCTGCTCTTCAGAAGCGTGAGCGCCGCCAAGGCAACCATATTGCCATCCGGCGCCGTCAACTGGATGTCACGTAGACCGACGGTGTCTCCGTCAGCCACCGGGGTGGCGGTGGCCAGCACCTCGAAGTTGGTGCTCGGGCCTCGGCACTCACCCAGGAGGCGCTTCGCCTCGCTCCAGTAGAGCTTGGCGCGGATGCTGATCACCCCGTCGGCCAGCTCCACAGAGTGGTTCTGGACGATGGCGTAACCGCAATCGCTCGGCTCTCTGAGGTACCACCGTCCCTCTTGGTTGAAAACCATCCGTGTCAGCAGGGCCTGGATCGCTGCCTCGGTCACCACCAAACGCCCGGGGTCAGCCGGCTTCGACTCGCCCGCGATCGCTTGAAAACCGACGGCTGTGAGCATGACGAGGATCAGAGCTCTCGAGGGTGAGGCGATCACGGGCCTTCATCTCCTTGTCGATCGGCGGTGGGACTCGCGCGGAGCAGCGGAGCGAATCGTAGCGTCTTACGGTCCGCACTGTCCTGCCGAAGCGGCCTGCAGACCACTACGGGCGCGCTTGAATCTTGTAAGCTCTCGATCGGTGACCGCCGCTGCGAGCGTGCAGCGACGGGTACACGCCGGAGGTGGGCCGAGCGTGGATCTGGTTCTCGTCGCTCTGACAGTCATCCTGGTAATCCTGAACGGCTTCTTCGTGGCCGCCGAGTTCGCGCTCGTGAAGCTGCGACCCGGTCGGCTGGGCGAGTTCGCGCCGCGCGACAGCCTACTGGCGAGGACGACCCAGTGGCTCTTCGATCGCATGGACCGATCGCTGTCGGCCTGTCAGCTGGGCATTACGATGGCGTCGTTGGGGCTCGGCTGGGTCGGCGAGCCGGCGATCGCCCGGCTGCTGGAGCCCTGGCTGCACGAGGTCGGCATTACCTCGTCAACCGTGCTGCATACCACCTCGTTCACGATCGCCTTCAGCGTCATCACGGCGTTACACCTGGTCATCGGCGAGCAGGCACCGAAGATCTTCGCGATCCGGCGACCAGAGCAGATGTCTCTGTGGTGCGCACTGCCGCTGAAGTTCTTCTACGTCGTCACCTACCCATTGCTGATCGCGCTCGATTCGGTCACCTCGGTCCTCCTCCGCCGGCTCGGCGTGGAGGGCGGCGCCGAGCATGATGAGCTACACAGCGAGGAGGAGATCCGCCGGCTGGTCAGTCACGCGCATGCCCACGGATAGCTCACCAAAGCCGAGCATCGGCTCATCGATGCGGTCTTCGAGTTCGACGAGATCACCTGCCGGCAGGTCATGGTGCCGCGGCGCGAGATCGTCTACGTGGATATAGACGATCCCATCCAGGAGGTGATCCGCAAGGTGCAGCTCACCAAGCATGGACGCTACCCGGTATGTCGCGGGACACTGGACGAGCTTGTCGGGGTGCTCCATACGCGCGACCTCCCCGGAATCTCCGCCGACAGCGACATCAGGGTGGAATCGCTCATGCGACCGCCGCGGTTCGTGCCCGATACTCTGCGGATCGCACGCCTGCTGCGCGTGTTCCAGGCGACCCGCCAGCACATGGCGTTCGTGCTCGACGAGTTCGGTACGGTCTCGGGGCTCGTGACGCTGGAAAACGTGCTCGAGCAAATTGTCGGCCCGGTGCAAGACGAGTTCGATCAAGAGGAGCCCGATGTCGTGCCCGACGGACCAGGACGGTTCCTCGTGCAGGGTGGGACGCTACTGCAGGTGGTGAATCGGTGGACCGGATTGCAGTTGCGCTCAGACGCCGCCGACACCCTTGCCGGGCTGTTGCGGGAGAAGCTGCTTCGCGTCGTCGACGGTGGGGACATGGTCGAGTTCGACGGCGCCACGGCGGAGGTGCTCGAGGTGCAGAAGGGTCGCGCCCGCCGGGTGCGATTGAGCCTTCCGATTAACGATGCGGCTATCGAGGGCGAGTAGAACTCCGCCGGAAAACAGGACTCGTCTCGGCGCCCGGTCGTCATGGCATCCCGAGACTCAGCTTGAAGGCGCTCCGTAGCGTAAGTGCAACGTGCTGACGCCACCATCGGCATTCCGGATGACGACGTAGAGGCGATCGAACTCCGTTGCATCATCGATCGGCTCGCCCGGATCTCCTCCCAATAACTCGACGAGCTGCGGTGTCGTATTGCTGTGGCCAACAACGACGTGACGTCCCGGCCGTGCCCTCAGAGCGGCTGCGAGCTCGGGCAGCGCTCGTGGGTCGTAGATCTCCACTGGCAGTTCGAGACGGGCTGCCAGCGGTTGAGAGGTCTCACGGGTGCGGTGGTAATCGGAGCTGAGAACAGCTGTGATGGGCTCGGCGGCGAGAAGATCAGCCAGCCGTGCGGCACGCCGGTGTCCTGCGGCGCTGAGGTGCGGGTCAGGCTGAGGCTGGGCGGCGTCTGCGCGCTCGGCGTGGCGTAGCACGTAGACGATCGACTCCGCCCCGGTCGCTTGCGGCGTTGAGACCAATCCCACAACGAGTGGGAGCGCCAGCAGCGCGCTGAGCAGCGCCTTGCCGCCACCGATCGCCTGTCGGCGAGCCTTCATTGTGTAGACCTCCCGAATCCTGGTATGGCATCCGATGCCGGCACCGACGACGTCAGGGGCGCAGGACAGGGTTCTTCAGCACACCGATACCCTCGATCTCGACCTCCACGACGTCGCCGTTATGCATCGCGTGCGTGCTTCCGGGTGTGCCCGTGAAGATGACGTCGCCCGGCAACAGTGTGACGTAGGTGCTGACATAGCTGACGATCTCGTGAACACCGCAGACGAGATCGTCGGTGTTCTGCTCCTGGCACACCTGACCGTTGACGCGCGTCTGCAAATCAAGCCTGCCGTAGTCGAGGCCGGTTACGATCACCGGACCGATGGGCGCGAAGGTGTCGCAGCCCTTGGCGCGGAACCACTGCAGATCGTCGCGCTGCCAGTCACGTTCGCTGACGTCATTGCCGGCCGTAACACCAAAGACGTATTCGCCTGCTGCCGCCGCCGAGACGTTGCGTGCGCGGCGACCGATGACAATCACCAGCTCGCCCTCGAAGTGAACGTTGGTGGCATCGGCCGGAAGCACGATCGCGTCCCCGGGGCCGGCGATCGAGGTCGGCAGCTTGATGAAGATGCCCGGCGGGTCCGGCAACGGCCGGCCATCCAGATGGCTGCGGTAGTTCAGACCCACCGCCAGGACCTTGGATGGCTCGCACGGGGCCAGCAGTTGCGCTTCTGATGCGGCCACGGTCCTGCCGGTCGATGCGGGCGCGTCGAAGGGTGGTCCCGCGAGCTCCTCGATCACATCGTCGCCGAGGACGCCGTAAGCAATCGTGTCACCGTGACTGAAGCGGACGTATCTCAAGAACGGACCTCCTGGCTGCGCGTCAGAGTAGCGTATCGACGCGACAGGAACGCGTGTTCCGGGAAGGCGTTACCGAACGGCGCCTATCCACTCCGCCTCCGTCAACTCCCCTTGCGCGCCACCGTGTTGCGCAGAATTCCTACGCCAGCGACCTCGACCTCGACAACGTCTCCCGGCTGCATCGCCTGCGTGCTGCCTGGCGTGCCGGTGAAGATCAGGTCACCGGGTAGCAGCGTCACGTAGCGGCTGATATAGCTGACGATCTCGTCAACCCCGAACAGCAGGTCGGAAGAGCTCTCAGATTGGCGCAGCTCGCCGTTCACCCGCGTCTGCACCAGCAGGTCGTTGTAGTCGAGCCCGGTGACGATCGCCGGCCCCAGGGGTCCGAAACCATCGGCGGCCTTGGCACGGAACCACTGCAGATCATCGCGCTGCCAGTCGCGCTCGCTGACGTCGTTACCCGCCGTCACCCCGAAGATGAACTCCCGTGCCTCCTCCGGGGCCACATCGCGGGCTTCCTTGCCAATAACCAACACCAACTCGCCCTCGTAGTGCACGTTGTGGGCATCGTCCGGGATCATGATCGGCGCATCCGGTCCGATGAGCGACGTCGGCAGCTTGGCAAACAAACCCGGGTACTCGGACGGTGCAGCGCCGCCGAGATGGCTGAGGTAATTCAGCCCCACGGCAATCACCTTGGAGGGCTCACTCGGCGCCAGCAGCGTAACGTCGGCGAGCGAGACCTCTACTCCGGTCGGCTGCGGAGAATCGTAGGGCGCACCGTCGAGCTGCTGGATCAGGTCGCCGACAACCACCCCGTAGGCGACCGCGCCCAGGTGGCTGTAGCGAACGAATCGCCGCGACTCCTCTTGCGCGAGCGCTCCCCGAGTGGACGACACCACTAGCATCCCAGCGGCAATCGCCAGGGCGACCAAGAGTCTCCTTCCGTTCATCAGCTCTCCCTCCAACAGGGGCACTCCACACGCGTTCCGGGATCCGCGAGCCGGAAGACCGCGATGCCGGTCACTCGGACGGTGCGTTCAACAGGGCATTGAACACCAGCTTGAAGGTCCCGTGCGTCTGCGCCCGATGCTGCGCCCGGAAGCCGATCAGTACCGCCCGGCCCTCACCGTGCCCGACGGATACCATCGCCGCCTTGTTGGCGATGAGCTTCTCGCCCAGCAGCCAGCCGCTCTGCAGGATGTCGCGGCCGACGAAGGTCGCGATCCTCTCGACCCGGTGGTTCCGATTGCTGGGAACGACACGGTAGACCTGGTTGCCCTGCAGGAAGGTCGCCAACGCCTCCTCCGGCATACCGTAGGCGAGCGCGTTGGTGCGATCAACGTCGACGTGTAGCGTCGATCCCGGTGACCAGAACAGACGCGCTGGCACGTCGGCCACGACGTTGCGAATGGGAAGATCGAGGGCGTCGATCGCCAGCTGACCGGACTGCGCGAAGGTAACCAGCGTTCCCCCGGCTTCGACAAATGCGGCGAGCGCGTCGACACCGTCCTGGCCGAAGCCGCTGCGGTATTCAGGCGGCCAATCCTCGCGTCGGCCACGGAGTCTGCCCTCGCCGTCGCCGGTCATGACGTTCGGAGAGTCGGCCGGCAGCACGATGACATCGTAGCTGTCGCTCAGGTTGCCGCCGGTGATGTCGGCATCCAGCAGGGTGGTGTACGGGAAGCCGAACATCTCGAGCAGCAGCCGCGTCCAGCCCTCGTCCATGTTGCCGCCGTAGTAACGCTGATACATGCCGATGCGCTGACGCTCGAGCGCGTAGCTGACAGCGGACGTGTCCACTTCCAGAGCAGCGAAATCCACGCCCGTCTGCTCGGCGATGGCGCCTACGGCGCCGGGGGCTGCATCCGTCGACACGACGAAGTCGCCGGCCCGCACGCCGCCCGACGTGTCTTCGCTGACCCGACGTACAGCGATGCCGTTGTCGAGCATCAGATTCAACGCCTTGAAGGCATCATTGGCCCGACCGTCGACGAAGTAGCCATGCCTGCCGCGCGCCACCGCGCCCCGAAGCTCGATGTCCGACGTCACCACCGACAGCCCCGACGCGATCGGGGTGTCGACCGGGTCGACCCGCACACCCATGAACTCCGACATCGTGTCGGTCGACATGTCGTAGGGCCGAATGGGGTCGCCGTCGCGTGTCCGCGTATACGTGTTGTCGGGATAGAAGGTGCGGCCCAGAAGCCAGCGGATGACGCCGCGCTTCGGCTGCGCCAGCGAGATAACGTGGCTACCGGCACCGTAGGCACGGCCCTCGTGAGTGAATTGGCCGTCGGCCCGGTGGATCTCGATTCCCTGCACGCGGAGCTTGTTGATCATCCGCGCGGCGGTGAGCGGATCGTGCTGGCTGGCGGGGATCACGAATGCTGCCGGCTTGCTCTCGGCACCTCGCTGCGTCTGCCGGCTTGCCTTCAGGTACGCGGTGCGCAGCACTGTCTCGCGGTTTCGCGCCGCCAGATCGAGTGCGGCGAGCGCCGAGACCTTCTGCTGTTCGACAATGTCGCGCACCCGCCACCAGCCGCCGGGCCACGGGTTCGGGAAGGTCGTCTGCGCCTCGTACTCCGGTAGGCCGCGAGTGCCGCCGTTGAGCTGATCGGGATGCAGGAACAGCGGTGTCGCCAGCCGCGCGCTGGCGGACTCCGTGAGCATCCCGGCGATGTTGTGGAACGGCGTGATCCAGTGGAAGCGGAAGTGTCCCCAGCCGGAGTAGACGGCGGCGTTGACCACCCCGGCATGACCGGCTTCCTCCTCTTTGTAGGCAATGTGTCCGCCGTACCAGCTCATCTCGCGCCAGACCAGCGGGTCGCCATCGGGCCGGATGGGCTCAGCGTAGGGCGGCACGTAGAGCCGCGCCCCGTAGGCGCCCATTTGGTGATGATCGATGTACGCCTGCGGGATCCAGTCACGGAACATGATCTGGGCGCCGTAGACCGACTCCACGGTGTTGGTCTGGAAGGCGTCGCGGTTGTTGTCGTGGCCGATGTAGTGGTGGTACAGCTGCGGCGGACCGACGCCCTCGTACTCGGTGCCCAGGGTCTCGTTGTACCAGTCGGTGACGATGATCTCGCCGTCCGGGTTGAAGCACGGGATCATGATCGCGATGGTGTTGTCGAGGATGCGCATCACCTCGTCGTCGGTCCGAGTGAGGAGATCGTAGGTGAGCTCGGCGGCCATCTGACTCGCGGCCACCTCGGTAGAGTGCAACCCCATCGACTGCACCACCACCGCCTTGCCATCAGTGATCGCCTGCTCGATTGCCGACTCGGTAGCGCCGCGCGGATCGCTGAGCGTTGCATTGAGTCGCTGTAGCTCGCCGAGGCGGGCGCGCTCGAGATTCTCCGGAGCCGAGATGAACAGCACTAAGAACGGGTTGCCCAGCGTCGTCGGGCCGATGTTCATCGCCAGCATGCGCGGGCTGGCGTTGGCCAGCTCTTCGTAGTAGGTGACCAGCTTGTCCCAGCGGGCCAGCTTGCGATCGGCGCCCATCTGGAACCCGAAGTAATCCTCCGGGGACGGAATCGTCGACTGGGCGCTCGCCACCGGCGTACTTGTGGAGGCAACGACGGCGACAAGAGACAGGGCAGCGATCGACGCCAGAATACGGGCCGGCCAGGGACGACGGTTCATCGGCAGCTCCGGGGAGCGACGGTCTGGGTGCGTCGCTCGAGTCAGACGTCGGGTAGACGCGCGCCGCCGCGAGGTGCGGCGCGACGCGCCTGAGGGTACCGAGATGTGTATGGCTGCGCCAACGGAACGGCTCGGCGCAGGACGCTCCGGCGGTCGGAGTTGCGGATCAGTCCTGCGAGACCTCTCCGCAGGTATCGATGACGACGCGTGCCGACGGCGTTCCGGAGGCGCTACCCACTGCCTCGCAGGCGCGGATTGTGTCCAAACCTTCGGACACGTGACCGAACACGCAGTGCTTTCCGTCCAACCAGGCCGTATCCGCGGTGCAGATGAAGAACTGCGAGCCGTTGGTGTTGGGACCCGCGTTGGCCATCGAGAGGATGCCGGCACCGGTGTGCTTGAGGGTGAAGTTCTCGTCGTCGAACCGGTCGCCGTAGATTGACTTTCCGCCGGTGCCGTTGTGGTTGGTGAAGTCGCCGGCCTGGCACATGAAGTTCGGAATGATGCGATGGAAGCCCGAGCCCGCGTATCCGAAGCCCTTCTCGCCGGTGCACAGCGCGCGGAAGTTCTCCGATGTCTTGGGGGTCTCGTCGCTCAGCTCCATGACCACGCGCCCCGCCGGCTCGCCGTCGATAGTGATATCGAAAAACACTTCTGCGTAGACGCCCATCAGCCGATCGCTCCTCGTATGCCGCCCACAACTCGCGGCTATTGGATCAGCGGCGGGGGTCCGGCAACCACACCGTCGACCGCTGTAAGATTCCCCCATGCGACGACCGGCCTGGATTGTAGCAACGGTGTCAGCGTCCGTAGTCCTGGCGCTCGCCGGCGTGTCGATGTCTGCACCTCCCGACGATGCGTTGCGGGTGGAGATTCGATTGGTCCCGGAGACCGCGCGGCAGATTGCAGCCCTGGGTCTGGAGACGCCGGTGACCGGGCGCGTGTTCTTCATCCTGTCGCGCGATGCGAGCTCCGAGCCCCGCCTGCAAGTGGGCGTCACCGGCGTGCCGTTGTGGGGCATGGACGTGCACGATTTCGGTGCCGGCGACTCCGTGGTACTGGATGCCAGCGGCGCTCATGCTTCCGGCGAGCGGTCAGGCGGCGGCGTCATCGGCTACCCGCTCGCGAGCTTCGACGCCATCCCGCCGGGCGAGTATTTCGTGCAGCCGTTCCTGAGCGTATACACACGCTTTGAACGCGCCGACGGGCACGTCGTCGACATGCACCTGAACTCCGGCGCCGGGCAGCAGGCTTTCCGCGCCCCGGGCAACGCGTACGGCCAGTCGACGCGCCTGCGCATCGACCCGCAAGCCGGCGGCAGCATCGAGCTACGGCTAGACCACGTCGTTCCGCCGATCGAGCCGTTGCGCGCCGGGGAGGTGTTGCAGCAGGGGAACCCGCGCGACCGGGACCGGGTGCGGTTCGTGAAGCTCCGCAGCGAGGTGCTCAGCGAGTTCTGGGGCCAGGACATGTACATCGGCGCCAACGTTCTGCTGCCGTATGGCTACGAGCGCGACGGCAGCACACGCTACCCGACCGTCTACCTTCAGGGCCACTTTCCGGGGCTCAGAGCCCCCTTCGGCTATGGCGACGAAGCCCCTCGCACCCGATCGGCAGACTTCACCGAGTTCTGGGACTCCGAGGACGCACCGCGGATGTTCGCCGTGAGCCTGCGCGACGCCAACCCCTACTACGACACCTCGTACTCGGTCGACTCCGCCAACGTAGGCCCCTATGGAACGGCGATAACCGAAGAGCTGATGCCGCTCCTAGAAAGCGAGTTTCGCATGATCCCGGAAACCTGGGCACGGGTCACCGCGGGCGGCTCCACCGGCGGCTGGGAGGCGCTGGCAGCGCAGATCTTCTACCCCGAGACCTTCGGCGGGACGTGGGGCTGGTGTCCCGATCCGGTGGATTTCAACTACTACCAGATCGTCGGTATCTACGAGGACGACAACGCCTACACGACGGGCAATGAGTGGCATCGTATCGAACGCCCGAACGCTCGCCGCCCCGACGGCAACATCACTTCGACCGTGCGCATGGAAAACAACATGGAGAGCGCGCGCGGGCCCAACAGCCGCTCCGGAGGCCAGTGGGCGATCTGGGAAGCAGTGTTCGGCCCGGTCGGCGACGACGGCTACCCGGCACCGATTTGGGATCCGGTAAGCGGCGAAATCCACCGCGAAGTGGCCGAGCACTGGCGGCAGAACTTCGACCTGCACCGCTACCTTCGCGAGCACTGGCCCCGGATCGGCCCGTCGCTGCGCGGGAAGATCCACGTCGCCACCGGTGACATGGACACCTACTACCTCGAGGAGGCGGTCTTCCTGCTGCAGGATTTCCTCGACCGGGTCGACAACCCGCCGGCCGAGGCGTCGTTCGAATACGGCTGGCGCAAGCCGCACTGCTGGATCGGCTACAGCCCCTCGGGCTCCGGGGAGGACCTGACCAACTCGGAGTTCGTGCAGGTGGTGGCCGGTTATCTGGCCGAGCGCGCCCCGGTGGGCGCCGACGTCGGCTGGTTGGAACCACGATGAGCCCGCCCGCCCGACGCCGGACGAGATGCGCCCGCTGGCATTCTCTTTCGGACGTTTATTCCCACCTCGGACGCCCCCGATGCTGAAGCTCTACAGTGCACAGATCTGCCCGTTCGCGCAGCGCACACGCGCTCTGCTAGTCCACCTCGAGGTGCCGTTCGAGCTATCGGAGATCGATCTGAGCGACCGTGACCCCGAGTTCCTGGCGCTGAGCCCGACCGGTCGTGTGCCGATGCTAGTTGACGGCGATTTCACCCTCTACGAGTCGCAGGTGATCAACGAGTATCTGGCCGACGTCCACGACTGGCAGGAGGCGTTCCCAGCCGATGCGCAGCTGCGCGCGCGCCATCGAGTGGCGATGAAGCAGTGGGACGAGATCGTGGTCGACGCTTTCTACGACTCGATGCGCGCCGGTGGAAGCATCGAGACCGACCGACGTGACCGCATCGGGCGCGAACTGGATGCGCTCGCCACCACGGTGGCCGCGAGCGGAGAGCGACCCGAGAGCCTGCTCGCCTTCCATTGCGCGCCGCATTGGGCGCGCATGGATTGGCTGCGCCGCATCACCGGCCTCGCGGAGCTGGTTGACGATCGGCCGCCACTACATACCTGGCTGCACAGCACCGTCCAGGCAGAAGCGATCCGGGATACCCTTCCCGACCGCGAGTTCACCACGACCCGGTACGAGCGGCGATACGCAGAAACGTCCACCAAGTAGTGAACTCGAGGCGTCACATGGATCCCATCGTCGAGTGTGTTCCAAACTTCTCCGAGGGACGGGACGAGAGCGTTATCCGGGAGATCACCACCGTCATCGAGAGTGTCGCGGGGGTTCGGCTGATTGACGTAGATCCCGGAGCCGACACGAATCGGACCGTGGTGACGTTCGTCGGCGGGCCCGAGACCGTTGGCGAGGCCGCCTTCCAGGCGGTCCGACGGGCCGCCGAGCTCATCGACATGCGCCAGCATGCCGGCGCTCACCCACGTTTCGGCGCCACCGACGTTCTGCCCTTCGTGCCGGTTTCCGGCATCAGCATGGAGGAATGCGCCGCCATCGCGCGACAGGTCGGCAAGCGCATCGGAACCGAGCTCGGCATTCCCGTGTACCTGTACGAGCACGCCGCCAGCCGGCCGGAGCGCAGCAACCTCTCGCGCGTACGCGCCGGTGAATACGAGGGACTGGAGGAAAAGCTGGCCGACCCGGAGTGGGCGCCTGACTTCGGCCCCACCGAGCTCAACCCCGGGGCCGGCGCCACGGCAGTCGGAGCGCGCGAGTTTCTGGTCGCCTACAACGTCGATTTGAACACCACCGACCGCCGCTACGCTAACGAGATCGCTTACACACTGCGCGAGCGCGGCCGCTGGAAGCGAACCGGCAACACCGAGCCCTTCTACTACAAGGGCAAGGTGGTGAAGTTCCCGGGCGACGGGACGTATCCGTGCGGACCGTGCGATTTCGTCGGCGCGTCCTTCGATGAGCTCGAGGCCCACTACAGTGCCGAACACGGTGGCGACCTGCGGCAACGCTACGAGGATCTGGGCATCGATCCGGACAACCCCAGCGGCCCGGTGTACACCGATGGCCAGTTCACCCACGTCAAGGGCATCGGCTGGGTGATCGACGAGTTCAAGCGCGCCCAGGTGAGCATGAACCTCACCAACACCAAGGAGGCGGCGCTGCACGACGTGCTAGAGGCGGCGCGCGAGGTCGCCCGCGAGCGCGGTATCGCGATCACCGGATCCGAGATCGTCGGCGTCGTACCGTTCGAGGTCATGCGCGACGCGGCGGTGTTTTATCTGCGCCGCATGCGCAAATCGACGGGCCTACCCGTCCCCGACCTGATGGAGACAGCGATCCAGTCGATGGGGCTGCGCGACGTGGCGCCGTTCGAAGCCGAAGACAAGGTGCTGGCGATGCCGCGCATGGGCGGGCCGCTGGTCAACCGCCCGACGTTCGATTTTGTCGACGAAGTCTCGCGCGACTCGCCGGCCCCGGGAGGCGGCTCGGTCGCCGCTCTGGCCGGTGCCATCGGCGGCGCCCTTGCCACCATGGTGGCCAACCTAAGCGCCGGCAAGGGCGAGTTCGATGACCGGTACGACGAGCTTTGTTCGATCGCCGAGCGCGGCCAAGCCGTCAAGGACGCGCTGCTACGCGGTGTCGACGCCGATACCAGCGCCTTCGACAAGGTACTCGATGCGATGCGCATGCCGCGCGACACGGAAGCCCAACAGGCCGACCGCGCCGCTGCGATGCTGCAGGGCTACAAGACCGCCACCCGCGTGCCGCTGGCAACCGTGCAGCAGTGTCGCGATGCGCTTCGCCTCTGCCGCGACATGTCAGCCATGGCCGATCCGGAGATGATCAGCGACGCCGGCACCGGTGCGTTGATGGCCCAGGCCGGCGCCCACGCGGCTGCCTACAACGTGCGCATCAACCTTCGGCACATCGACGACGCCGACTTCACGGCCGAGATGCGCTCGGAGGTGGACTCGGCGCTCGCCGAGTGCGCCACGCTGGCGGCGCAGGTGAGCGCCGAGGTCGACCGGGTCCTGGCGCAGGAATGAGCCGCTAGCCGGCCCGATCTTCGCCTGCGTCAGCGTGAAAACTTCGCCTGCGCAGCGCAAAAACAAAACCGCCCGGCAACTGCCCGGACGGAGCGTTCACAGCAACAATCAGAAGATTATACGACAAATCGACACCCGAAGTCAAGTCTGTTCTAGCCACGAAAACGTAGGCAAGCACTCTAGCGCACAATTCGATTCGTTTCCTCGACCCGAATCGGATCGTGCCGCCGGCTGCACCCTCGCGTGTCTGTGGGCATTCCCCTATGCTCGACGGCGTCCGCTCAGGCGTTTGCACTTCATCGTTGCCCGCGGAGGATCAAGCATGAGGCTGCTAGTGACCGGTGCCCTGGCGCTCTTGCTCGCCTTGCCGGCGAATGCCCAGCTGGCACAACCCAGCGCAGCAGGCGTGAGCTTCGGGCACGTGCACCTGAACGTCGCCGACATGGAGCTCCACAAGCGGCTATGGGTGGAACACTTCGACGGGATCGTGGTGCAGAAGGGTTCGCTGACCACGATCAAGTTCCCCGGGATGTTCATCGTCCTCAGCGATCGGGAGCCGACCGGCGACGCCGACGGCAACGCGATGGACCACTTCGGGTTCAAGGTGCGCGACATCACCGCGGTACTCGCCGCCTGGCGCGCGGCTGGCCTGGAGGTGGAAGCGGAGTTCACGGGAGCGGAGGGGTTCGACAACGCCTATCTGATCGCCCCCGACGGCATCCGGGTCGAGCTGCAGGAGGACACCGCGCTGCCCGCGAAGGCGACCGCCTATCATGTGCACTTCTTCACCGACGCCCATCTCGAGCTCATGAACTGGTACATCGACACGTTCGGGGCGGTGCAGCGGGCGCGCGGGACCCACACGGATACGGCGGACGTTCCCGGCATGAACCTCAGCTTCAACGGTTCCGGCGCCGAGCGAGACCCCAGTCAAGGCCGCGCCATCGATCACGTCGGCTTCGAGGTAGACAACCTGGAGGCGTTCTGCGAGACGCTGGCGGCGAACGGCGTGGAGTTCCAGGTGCCCTACCGCTATATCGAGAGCATCGAGCTGGCGATCGCCTTCTTCATCGATCCGGCGGGTGTGCGCGTCGAGTTGACCGAAGGCCTCGACGCCTACTGATGGGCGGCCGCCCCAGAGGCTCCCGTGCTGCTCTGGCCGCCGGCCACGAACGCCGCGGTTGTCCGACATCGAGCGATAACCGGATGTTCCGCATCCCGACCCTCGGTCTCGCCGTAGTCGCCGCGCTGGCCGGATGCGCTGCTCCCGACGGCGGGCCGTCCCAGGAATCCGGAAGCCCACTCGACGGGACCCCGCCAGCCGGACCCGTCCGGTTCCAGGCGCACGACATCGGCGACATCCGCAACGGCTACGCCGTCGACGTGGCCGACTTCAACAACGACGGCCGGCTCGACGTCATGGCCAACTCCACCAGCGAGCCAGAGCTGGCGTGGCACGAGAATCCCGGTTGGGAGCGCCACGTGATCGTCGCCGACATGCCCGGCATCGTAAATAAGGCGATGGCGGATCTCGACGGCGATGGCATACCCGAGGTGGCGCTGCAGAGCGCGTTCGCGATGCAGGCGGCCAACAGCGAGGGAATCAACTGGATCGCGCGATCCCAGGGAGATCCGAGAGCGCGCTGGAGTGTCGAGCCCATCGACAGCTTCGCGACCTCGCATCACGTCACCTGGGCCGATCTCGACGGCGACGGCGACCTGGAGCTGGTCAACGCCCCGCTCATCGGACCCGGGAGCCTGTCGCCGACCTACGACCAGGACCAGGCGTCGATCTTCTGGTACGGCCAGGACGACTGGGCGCGCGGCATCATCGCCGACGCCGACGTTCCCGGCGTCATCCATCGCGTGCGCACGGTGCGGTGGGATCCCGGCAGCCGCGACCAGGTGCTCGTTGCGAGCTTCGGAGGGATCTGGCTGTACCGTGCGATCGGCCTAAGTGACGCGATGACGTTCGAGCGCGAGATCATCTCGAACGGGCATGTAGAGGCGGCCCCCAGGCTCGGCGCCAGCGATGTCGGCACGGGGATGAGCGCCGGCGAGCGCGTGGTGGCATCGGTCGAGCCGTGGCACGGCAACGAGGTCGTCGTCTACACCGAGTCTGGAGGCGAGTGGCAGCGACGCGTCATCTTCGATGCGGTCACCAGGGGGCACGAGATCGCCGTTCTCGACCTCAACGGCGACCGCCGGGTCGACATCGTCGCCAACGACGACCCGCAGGTCACCGAGTACGGACCGGACGACACGCCGGGCGTTCACGTGTTCTTCTCCCCCGACGAACCGGCAACCGGCGAATGGACCTATGCGCGGATCGAAGACGAGCTCGCGATGAACGGCTGCGTCGGCGGCGATATCAACGGCGACGCCCGCCCCGACCTGGTGTGCACCGGCAGCAGCGGCAAGATCCGCTGGTACGAGAACCTGGGCAGCTAGTCGGGCTCAATCACCCGAAGGATCCCGGCATCGAGCCCGTCCGCCGCTGCACCGTCACCTGATGCGGCGGCCGTTTCGTCGTCTTCCTCCTCATCCTCGGTTGCCATCGCCGGCACGCCGCCGTCGCACTGCTCGGTGGTCGCCGCCATGCCCACGGCATTGGTGAAAGCACACACGTAGCGACGCAAACGGTCCATCTGTAGCCGCGGCTCACCGATTCCGTGTCCTTGGCGCGGATACGACACATAGGTGACGTCCTTACCCAGATCGCGCAGCGCCTGGTAAAACTCCACCGCCTGCTCCGGGGGAACGCGCGCGTCGTTGGCGCCGTGCATGATAACTCCCAGTTCTTCACCGAGGGGCTCGAACTCGACGCGCAGGATCGCTTGGAGCTCGAAGGTGCCCTTGCCGGGGCATTGGATCGGGATGAGATCAGACTTCATTATCAACCCATCTTCGAGATCGACACGCAGCGCCTCATAGCTGTCGAGGCGTTGATTCGCTGGCGGCATCACACCCTCGGCAATGTCGCGCCGGGTCGCTTTATCGGCGTGGCCGAGGAGAGCGGCCTGATCGGACCGCTGGGTGAATGGGCGCTGCGAACCGCATGCGCTCAGTCCCGGATGTGGAAGGACCAGGGCCTGGGTCAGGTCTGTGTGGCGGTGAATGTCTCGGCCGTACAACTCCGTTGCCCCAACTTCGCCGCTTCGGTGGGCGCGATACTCGACGAGTTCGGATTGGGTGCGGAGTCGCTACAGCTCGAGCTAACCGAGACTCTCTTGATGGAGGACATCGAGATCACGGAGGGGGTGTTCGGGGAGCTGAGGGACCTGGGTCTGCGCTTGGCCCTGGACGATTTCGGCACTGGATACTCATCGCTCAGCTATCTCCACAAGGCCAAGCCCGACATCCTCAAGATCGATCGCTCGTTCATTCGCGACATCGACGTCGATGCAGAACGCCGCGGTATCGTCGAGGCAATCCTCGCAATGGCACAGGCATTGCGACTGCGAGTGGTGGCCGAGGGCGTTGAGCGACGATCGCAGCTGGATTATCTGCGTTCCCGTCGATGCCACGCTGCTCAGGGGTTCCTGCTAGGCAGGCCGGGGCCCTCATCTTCCATCGAGGACGTGCTGCGGGGGAACGGCCGCGCCCCACTCCGCCACGCCGCGGCCGCATGATCGCGGATCCGTCGTTTACGTCTGCAACAGGTGCCCCATGACAGACCTTGCCACTCATTGGACGAAACGCTCGTGTTTGGTGCTGGCGGCGTTCGCGGTCCTTTCCAGCCTGCTGCTGCAAGCCTCGACCTGGGTCGGCGGCGCCGACCTTTCGGCAAGCGTGAATGCCGTCCTGGTTCTCGGTGTTGCGCTCGGTTGGTTGGCCACCACCCTTCGCACGCGGAGCCTGGAGGGTCAACGGCAAGCGCTCCAGATCCAGCTTCAGCAGACCGAGGACCAGTACCAAACGATAGTGGAGGCGAATCTGGAGCCTCTTTGTATCAACACCGACGCAACGCTGGTCTATGTCAATCAGGCGTTCGCGGACATGTTCGGCTTCGCGGATAAGCTGGCCCCGATCGGGCTGCCGCTGGCCGGTATCATCGCGGACGAAGATCTCAAGATGATCGACGAGCGAAGGAAAGCTCGTTTACGAGGAGAGGTCGTGCCGGCGCGCTATGAGGCCAGGTTCGAACACCTCGATGGCTCTGTCCTGACCGCGGACATCAGCAATGCCCCGCTCGTGTACCAGGGGAGGCCAAGCGTTCTGACGTCGTTCCATGACCTCACCGAGCGCGAAGTGATCAGGACGGCCCTGGAGCGCAAGGCGGCGGATCTGGCTCGCTCCAACGCCGAGCTCGAACACTTCGCCTTCGTCGCTTCGCACGACCTCCAGGAGCCACTGCGAAAGATCCAGGCGTTCGGTGATCGATTGAAGACGCGACAGGGAGATGAGCTCGGCGATCGAGGACTCGACTATCTGAACCGGATGCTCAACGCGACGACCAGGATGCGGACGTTGATCGACAACCTCCTGACGTACGCGCGAGTTACAACGAACGCCCAGCCATTCGTTCCCGTCGACCTCGGAGAGGTCCTGCGCGAGGTGACTTCCGATCTCGAGCTGCGAATCCAGAGCGAGGGTGCACACATCGACGCGAAAGACCTACCAACCATCGACGCTGACCCGTCCCAGATGAGGCAGCTGATGCAAAACCTCATCGGCAACGCGCTGAAGTTCCGTCGTGAGGAAACGGCGCCGGTCATAACGATCCGAAGCGCGGTCGTCCGACGAGATAGAAAGGGCAGCGTTCACGACGGCGAGCATTGCCGGATCTCGGTCGAGGACAACGGTATCGGCTTCGACAAGAAATTCGGCGACCGTATCTTTCAGATCTTCCAGCGCTTGCACGGCCGGAGCCAGTACGAAGGCACCGGAATCGGACTCGCGATCAGCCGCAGAATCGTCGAGCGTCACCGCGGCCGCATCACTGCGCAAAGCAGCTGCGGTCAGGGCTCGACGTTCACCTTCACTCTACCGCTCCATCAAGCCAACCAGGAAGCGTCACCATGCTCACAACCAACCGCACCAATCCGGTCACGATCGTGCTTGCCGAGGACGACGAAGAAGATCGCATGATGGTCAAGGAGGCGTTCGAAGAGGCCCGCTTGGCCAACAATCTCGTCTGTGTCGAGGACGGACAGGAGTTGCTGGACTACCTCAACTGCAATGGCGCCTACGAAGATCGGTCGCCGCCAGATCAGCCGCAGCTCATCCTGTTGGACCTGAACATGCCCAGGAAGGACGGACGGGAAGCCCTCGAGGAGATCAAGAGCAATCCCGATCTCCGCCGTATTCCGGTCGTGGCACTAACCACCTCACAAGCCGAAGAGGACGTCCTCGGTACGTACAACAGCGGTGTCAGCTCGTACATCACGAAGCCGGTGACGTTCGCCGGTCTTCAACGGGTTGTGCAGGGGCTAACGGAATACTGGTTCGAGCTCGTCAAGCTGCCGTCAAACCAGGTCGGCTGATGTGAAGTCGCCTCGTCCAGCCGTCGGATCATGGGACGCCCCGCCTTCCGGGTAAGATGATCAGGCGATTAGGCAGGGAATAGGCAAAGACGCGGTAAGGCTCGATGGCGATCGGGTCGGACCTGACGTAAGTTCGATAGACGGTAGGCCGATCAGCAGTCCCGCATATAATCCGATGATTCGCATCTGCCCTGTTGTGAGCGTGCTGAGTGAGGCTCGGATGCTGAAAGACGCTTGGCGACTGAGGGCACTCCCGATTGCGGTGTCGGTGGGCGTTTTCTTGTGGCCTGGTGTCGCATCCGGGCAGATCACCAACGACACCACCTTCCGCCTTTTCGAGAGGCGCTGCGCAGTGTGTCATGACAATCGAGCACTGAGCGCCGAGGAACGAGGGCCGAGCCGAGACACGTTGGCCCGACTGACGCCTGAACGGATCTACGAGGCGCTCGCCGACGGCGGCGTGATGGCCCCGAACGCTGAGGGATTGACGGACGATGAGCTGCGTGGACTGGCGACATTCGTCTCCGGCCGCCCGTTCGGCAACATCGCGGATCGCACAGCCGACGCGATGCCCAACCGCTGCCCGAGCTCGATGCGGCTGGCTGATCCGACGACCGGGCCACGGTGGAACGGCTGGAGCCCTGATGCGGGCGGCAACGCGCGCTTCCAACCGACCGCGGCGGCGGGACTGACCGCGGAGCAAGTGCCGCGCTTGAAGCTCAAATGGGCATTCGGGTTTCCGGATGCAGTGTCGGCGTGGGCACCACCGACGATTGCCGGCGGGTGGGTGTTCGTAGGCAGCGACAACGGCATGGTCTACGCCCTGGATGCAGCGACCGCGTGCGTACATTGGTCGTTCGAGGCCGAGACCGCCATTGCGTCCGGGATCATCCTCGGGGCAACTGACCACCCAGAGGCGCGGTACGCAGCCTATTTCGGTGATTGGAAGGGCACGGCGTATGCCCTCGATGCCGAGACCGGGAGCGAGCTCTGGAGCACCCGCATCGAGGATCATCCGACCGGGGCCAAGATCAGAGCGACGCCGGTGCTCGACGAGGACTCTGGCCGCCTGTACGTCCCGATGAGCTCATGGGAGGAGGTCGCAGGGCCGAATCTGTCTTACGAATGCTGCACCTTCCAGGGCAGCATCACGGCGCTGGACACATCCAGTGGACGACAGATCTGGAAGACGCCGATGTTCCTCGAGCGGCCGAGCCCTCTCCGAGAGACCTCGCAGGGCACCTTGCTGTATGCCCCGGCCGGGGCGGCGGTGTGGAGCACGCCGACCATCGATCGAGAGCGGCGAGCGCTGTATTTCGGCACCGGCAATGCCTATATCCATGCCCCGGAGCGCGACGGCGGCTTCACGGACGCGCTTGTTGCTCTCGACCTCGATACCGGCGAGCACCGCTGGCACCGGCAATTATTGGCCGACGACTCCTCTCCGGGTGGATGCGGCAGAACACCTGAGGAACGTGAGCGCGAGTGTCCCGGTTCTGTATTCGGGATCAGCGATGACGTGCCCTCTTCGCCGATTCTTCACACGCTGCCCGACGGCCAGCGTGTGGTGATCGTTCAACAGGAGAGCAGGAGAACCACCGCCTTCGATCCCGACCGCGGGGGAGCCCTGGTGTGGCAGAAGATGCCCGAGGATTGGCCGGGAACCGGAGCTCGCCGGGTCGCTGTCAATATCGGCGGCTTCGGCAACGTCGACGACGGGAGCCTGTACTACGTGCCCCTCGGCTACCGGGACAAGACCGGCGGCGTCATCGCGCTCGATCCCGCGACCGGCGAGCAGGTCTGGTACACCGACGTCCCGAAGCGGGAGAACTGCCCTGACCCGGAGTACGGTGGCCGATGCGACGGCGGACTGCACGCGGCGGCGACGGGTATTCCGGGTGCCATCTTTGCCGGCGGCAGAGACGGCATGTTGTACGCGTTCGCCGACGACGATGGCCGGATCCTGTGGAGCTACGACACCCATCGGGAGTTCGAAACGGTCAACGGGGTTGAAGGCTACGGGGGCGGAATCGGAAGCGCCGGCCCCGTTGTCGTGGATGGCCTGCTGCTGATCGGTTCCGGCTACACGGTGACCAACGCTCTTGCCGGGAACGTACTGCTCGCATTCACTGCGGAGTGAGCAGGCGGGTTTCCTTGTAGCCTAGCTGGATGCCGCGGTCGGTAACGGACGGCCACCTACGCGATCGGGCAGGGCGTCCACCATCCGGCGGATGTGCTCCACGGTAGAGTCGCAGCAACCGCCGATGATTTGGACGCCCCCCTCGACCCATCCCCTGCAATGGCCGGCGAATTCCTCGGGCGACACGGGGGCGCGCGCGTTCGTGTTCCTGGGATCTACAGTGAGCACCTCAGGGTAGGCCATGACCGGTCCCGACCACCGTCCGAACAGCAACTCGAGACCCGGCGACGTCGAGGATAACGAGCTGTGCATGATGCCGGCGACGGTTCCGCCCAACCCCATGAGCTCATCGATCAGTGTTTCCAGCGGCACGTCGGGCCTCGGCTGGTGGTCCTCGACGAGACGGGAGGCGTCTTCCTCCGCCACCATGTCCCAGCCGATCATGCGGCCGCCGGGGCGTCGCGTGCAGCTGATACCGATCCAGACCGGCAGCCCCGTGGCAAGGGCGGCGACGATGGCGCGCTTGGCGTGCTCGAGATCGAGCATCATCTCCATGATAATGAGGTCGACACCCGCTTCGACCAGGGTCTCCGCCATCTCGTGGAGATTGGCGGCTTCCTCGTCTGCCGTAGGCTCGTAGCGCGGGTCCGTGCTGAGGGTGCCCGGCAGCCAGCCCGTCATGTTCGACATGGAACCGGCTACCGCGATCGGCCGGTCGGCCGCCACCCGGTCGCGTGCCTCCCGGGCAAGCTCGACGGCGCGCCGGTTGATCGCCACCGTTTCTTCACCCAGGCCCGCGGCTTCCAGGACGTGGCGGCACGTCGCGAAGGTGTTCGTCGTGATCACGTCAGCGCCCGCGCGGATGTAATCCTCGTGAACCTGGCGGACGATGTCGGGGTGGGTCTTGTTGGCGACGCCGCACCAGGCGACGCTGTCCATTGGTGCACCATAGCGTGCAACCTCGGTGCCCATCGCCCCATCCAACACGATGACGGCGCCAGCCTCGAGTATCTGATCCAGAATCATCCGTAATCACTCCCTCGAAAGAGGTACGAAGGCCAACGCTGTCGATGGTCGCGAGAGGGGTGCGAGGTTCATGGAACGCCTTGTCCTCGCTGCCGGAGGCCGGCTTGCCAGTTGAGGATCACGACCGGGGGCGGCGTGGCCTCTGGCAGAAGCTCGAGCGGTGTGTTGACGATGAACGTCCCGTCGGGCATGACAACGTAGGGGAAGAAGCCGACCCACTGCATCGGAAAGAGCTCCTCGGGCGCGCCGACCTCCAACGGTGTGCCGAGATTGACCGGCACGGCGACAAGCGTTTCGTCGGGCCGGAGGAAGAAGATCTCGCGGCCGTTCGGCCCCCAGCGCGGTTTGTCGCCGCCGTCCAACGAGATCTGCTCGCGGACTGATCCGTACGCCGGTGTCTGATCGGTTGCGAAATCACGAACGTAGACTTCCTTCCGGCCGGATTCCGTGGATGCGTACGCGATCCACTGGCCGTCGGGAGAGAACTGGCCGAAGGTTTCATCCGCCTCCGTCGCCAAGAAGGGGACGGGATTTCCACCGTCGACGCCGACGAGCAGCAGATCCTGTGCCCGCTCGGGGTGATGTTCGTCGTAGATCAGGAAGCGGCCATCTGGTGACCAGTCGTTCGGATGCTTCATGAAGTCGGACGAGCCCAGCAACCGTGCCTCGCCGACGCCGTTTGACGCGCGGACGTAGAGGTCGAGAGCCAGGCCTTCCGGTGAATACGTGTATGCCACCAGGTCGTCGGGCGATACGACGTCGCCGGAGTCGTAGGCGGGACCGCTGCCCAGGCGGGTGAAGGCCGCTCGAGCAATGTCCACGATGTAGGTGTGCGATTGCTGGCCAGGGTCGACGCGGGGGACTACCAGACTCCGGCCATCCGCGAATCGGCCCACGCCCTCATAGCCGGCTGGCGGACCAATCGTCTCCAGCTCACGGCCGGATCGGTCGAGTCGGATGAGCTCCGATAGCGGCTCGGACTCGCCAGCGAGTCGATATGCGAGTCGTCGTCCATCGGCTGATACCGAAAAAGAGCTCCCGACTCCCGAGGTGACCTGTTCCGGCTCACCCTCGAGTGTCCCGGTCTCCTGGTCGAAGGGCTGCGCCATCAGGCTTCCGCGACTCAAGTACAGGATGTGGCCCGAGTGATCCTCGGTGGCCGGCGCGTAGACTGCAGGCGCATCGGCCGCGAGCAGAACCGTCGTGTCCTGTTCGTCCGGCGGCCGATCGAGCGATCCGACTCGAACTTCGCCTGACCTCTCGTCACCGATTTCTTGCACGAAGTACAGGAACCGGCGACCGTCCGGAAGGAAGCTGGACGGCAGATGCACCGATTCGGAGCCCCCCCTTCGGGTTACCTGGACCGCGGTGCCACCTGTCTCTGGCAACCCCCAGATGCCGCTGCCAGCCAAGTCGACATCACGCCGGCCGTAGAGGATCGTGCCATCGACGCTCCATGTGCCCGGTCCTACCGGGCTGCCGGTGGGCTCAGCGAGAGTTGTGATCTGCCCCGTCAAGTCGACTCGGCGCATCGACTTGGCGACGGTGAACACCACTTCCTGACTGTCACTTGACCAGGCGGCGACCGGAGGGAAACCACCACGCGTGCCCCCGCCGCGCACCCGGAAGTCGACGCCCTCGGACCCCGGGAGAGGCCGTCCTTCGAGCGACGCGAGCGAACGGACCCACAGCTCCGGCGGCGAACCCTGAGGGACCACGACGTACAGCACGTGGCGTCCGTCCGGCGAGATGGCGGTCACAGTCGGCGCCTGCCCGCTGCCTTCCAGGGGGAATGTGATCATCTCCGGCGGCGCGGGCGTCGTCTGCGCGAAGAGCATCACCGCGAGAATCATCGCGGCCGACGCCGAGATCGCGGCAAGTGCAGGCCACAGCCATGCGCCGCTGCTCGACGACGATGCATGTGCTCCCGGCCCGACGACGTCATCACGCCGATCGAGGTCGAGAAGAGCGGAACGTCACCGATGTCGCGCAGTCGCTCCTTCGAATCGCGCTGGAGGCACGCCTCTACCACGCTCCTCGCCGGCGCCGGCACCTGACCGAAGTCCACCTCGCCCCGAAGCACCGCGGCGATTGTGTCCGATACGGTCTCGCCGTCGAACAGGCGCCGGCCCGTCAGCATTTCGTACAGGATCACGCCGAACGCCCAGATGTCGGCGCGCTTGTCGAGCGGCTTGCCACGCGCCTGCTCGGGGCTCATGTAGGCCGCTGTGCCCATGATCACACCCGTGCGCGTCGCCGACGCCATCGTCGGCGAAGCCGACAAATCGGGCGACTGCTCCGAGCTTGCCCCGTCCGGCTCGTAGGCCTTGGCGAGGCCGAAGTCGAGCACCTTCACCTGTCCGGCCGTGCCGCCCTCGCTAGCCACCTGGATGTTGGCGGGCTTCAGATCCCGATGCACAATGCCGCGCTCGTGGGCGGCCTCGAGTGCCTCGGCGATTTGCCGGGCGATCTCGAGGGCTTCGTCGACGCCGAGGGCGCCGGTCGAAAGCCTCTGCTCCAGCGTCTGCCCCTCCGCCAGCTCCATAGCAAGGAAGGTCACGCCATCGGCGTCCTCCAGGCCGTAGATCGTCGCGATGTTCGGGTGGTTCAGCGCCGCCAGCATCTGCGCCTCGCGCTGCATGCGGGCCAGGCGCTCAAGGTCGTCGGCAAGATGCGCCGGCAACACCTTGATCGCCACGTCGCGGGCCAGCCTAGTGTCCCGTGCGCGGTACACCTCGCCCATGCCCCCCTCGCCGAGGGATTCGAGAACTTCGTAGTGGTTGAGGGTCTTGCCGATCACGGGTTTTCCGCCGCAGTTGTTGAGAAGGGGAACCGCGAGAAGTTACCCGTTCGACGGGCCGGGAGACAACGGACGCACGGCACTAAATGCCAGGATTCGTGGGCACACGCTGGGCACAATCGCCGCGACCGGAGGACTCAAATCCCCATGTATTCCATTGAAAACAGATCCTCCTCGGGGATGCGTCAACCAAGGTGCATAGATATGGCGCGTCGCCTATTACGCGACGCGTGATAATCTAGATCCATGATCCGCTCCTTCAAGTGCAGGGATACCGAAGCGCTATTCGGTGATGTCGCGGTTCGACGGTTCCGGCCCTTCGAGAGAGTGGCTCGACGGAAGCTATTGCTGTTGCATCAAGCGCGTCGACTGGACGATCTTCGGATACCCCCTGGTACCCGACTTGAGGCCCTGAAGGGGACGCGCAAGGGGCATCACAGCATCCGGATTAACAAGCAATGGCGTGTCTGCTTCCGTTGGAAGAGAGGCAATGCAATCGATGTAGAAATCGTCGACTACCACTGAGCGAGTCATGAGCAGACAATCGAAAACCCTCGAGCCCATTCATCCCGGTGAGATTCTGATGGAGGAGTTCATGAGACCGATGAGCATCAGCATCAACCGGCTTGCGCGCGAGCTCTCCGTTCCTCCCGGCAGAATCAGCGCGATCGTCAACGGCAAGCGTTCGATAACAGCCGACACGGCTTTGCGACTAGGCAGGTTCTTCGGAGTTTCGCCGGAGATTTGGACGGGGTTGCAGGCCGACTACGAGCTGCGGGTCGCACGGCGTACCGTCGGTTCCGAAATCGAGGAACGCGTTCGCACGCACGTAGCCTAGCCATCGAATCAGGGGCGTCCGTAGCGCAGCTGGATAGAGCAGCGGACTTCCAAACTAAACGCGCACTTGCTTCGAGTTGGCGCTGGTTGGTTTTTCGTTGGCTGACGCTGGTTTTCGTTGGTGACCGAGTCGCGCGCTCTTGGTTCCATCTAGGTCGACCGTCGCTACTGGCCGCCCCCGCGTTCCAAGACCGCCGGCAGATTCGGGATGACGTTGAAGTAGTGGTCCTCGAGGCCGGCGTCCTCGAAGCGCGCCCAGAGCAAACGCTTGCCGTCGGACGATATGTGGTACCGGCCGTTGCGTCCCCTCCCGGACCCTCGACGTAGTACGTGATATAGCGGCCGTCGGCTGACCAGTCGCTCGGAACGATAAAGGCATTGCGGCGTATCAACTCTTCAGGCTCCCGGGACCCCTCTACCGAGACCGAGAGGATTGCGTAACCATCGTCCGTTGCGGAAGCGTAGGCTACCGCGCTGGCGTCGGGGGAAAACACCGGTTTCGTATCGTCGGTCCCGCTGCTGAGCAGTTGACGGGTACCGGCTCCGAGGTCAAGCAACCATACTTCGTAGGAACTGCTGTTTGTTGTTACGTCGCCGACGATGTAACGGTCGTCGCGCGACACCGCCACCGAGCTGAACCGGCCCGGCCGGGGCCACGCCTCGGTTGTTGCTCTGTCGTCTCGATCCACCCACACGATGCGGGTCAGCGAACTGCCGCGCCGGAAGGCGAGCATCCCGGAAGACGATGCGCCAAAGGACGCGAAGGCGTCTACCGACATGATGACACCGTCGGCGACGGCGATCTGCGAACCGGTGGATTGCAGCGACGCGAGGTCAAAGGCCTCGGCAACCAGCACACCCTCTCGACCCGACACCAGGTATCCCGGCTCCACATAGCGGTAGTTGGAGCCGCCTTCGCCGACGGTTCGAACGGCGCCATCGTCGAGGGAAACGACAGCGCCGTAGGTGGTTGTGCCAGCCCAGATGGTAAATAGAACACTCTCGCCGTCGGGCAAGAATTGCGGCCACAGGTGAGAGAGATCGCCGCGCGTCGGGTCGAGCTCGGTGATCGCGCCAGGATCGCGCGGGCCGGCGATGATCTCGAGCGGCGACGCCCACACCGGCGCCGCGATGACCGTCCCGTCCGGCCCCCACGCCAATCCGAACTCCGCTAAGCATGGTGCGCACAGGCTACGGAGGACCCCGCCGTCCATCGACACCGCGCGCACGGCGTTGCCCTGACGAAAAGCCACGGATTCACCGTGGGGGGCAAATGTCAGCTTATCTGCGCCTTCTGTGCCGTCTATCGGCTCAGCAGTGAAGCTGTCGATGCGTCGTCGGTACAACATCGATGCTCCGTCGCGCTCCGCCGAATAGACAATCTCGGTGCCGGATGGCGATACCGCCAACATCAAGTTCCGCACCGGCAGTTGTTGATCTTCAGGCACGATGACGCTGAACCGCTGCATCGGAGCGGCGGTTGTGTCGGGGCCGGTGCGCGCGCCAAACACGGCCCAAGCGGCCACCGTCATGGCGACCGCCGCAACGGCCCACGGCGCCAGTCGTGCAGCGGCGCTGGATGGGCGCAGCGCCGGAGCGCTCTCCGGCGACGACGACGCGTCCGAGCTCGCGTCTTCCATCTCCACCCGCAGGTCACCAATGTCGCGCAGGCGCCGCGCCGGGTCCTTGCGCAAGCAACGTTCGAGAAGCCGGCGCAGAGTAGGCGGTATCTCTGCGGGCAGGCGCGACCAGTCCGGCTCTTCCTTGAGAATGGCGGCGAGCACGTCGGACACGGTGTCCCCATCAAAGGCCTTGCTGCCGCTGAGCATCTCGTACAGCACGCAGGCAAACGCCCACACGTCGGCGCGCCGATCGAGTGGCTTGCCTCGCGCCTGCTCGGGGCTCATGTAAGCAGCCGTTCCTATGATCACGCCGGTGCCCGTGGCGGCCATCATGGTCGGTGACTGGCTCAGGTCGGGCGACGGCGCCCCGCCAGCTTCGGAGGCTTTGGCCAGCCCGAAGTCGAGCACCTTGACCGTGTCATCGAGGGCGACCTGCACGTTCGCAGGCTTCAAGTCCCGGTGGATGACGCCCGCTTCGTGGGCGGCTTCGAGCGCCAGCGCGATCCGACGAGCGATCTCCAATGCCTCATCGACCTCGATCCGACTGGTTGCAGCGATCCGCTCGTCGAGGCTCTGACCCTCGACCAGCTCCATGGCGATGAAGCGCACACCCTCCGACTCGTCGAAGCCGTGGATCGTTGCGATGTTGGGATGGTTCAAGGAGGCAAGGAGCTTCGCCTCGCGCTCGAACCGAGCCAGCCGCTCTGCGTCGTCGGCGAAGTCTTCCGGAAGCACCTTGATGGCAACATCACGATCAAGGTTGGTATCGCGCGCTCGATACACCTCGCCCATCCCGCCTTCACCCAGCGGAGAGAGGATCTCGTAGTGACCGAGCTTGGTGCCGGATTCCATGGCGCTACCACAGAGGGAGGTGGGTGAGCGCCTGAAGCCTATCGTTGGATCGTCTGAGATCCAACGGCTGGAGGACGCGGGCGAGCGACTCGGCAGCCAGGCGGTAGGAACCAGATCTCTCGGGGGTCGGTCGCCGCCACCCAGCCATCGGGATCGGCCAACTGCCAGGTATGATGAGCGGGCGACTTGGCAAGGTCGCAGCTCAGGCTACTGAACGATCCGAATGGCCCTGAATCGCGAGCACGGTCCCGGCCATGGTGTCGTGGCCAGGCTTCGGGGCCTGCCTCAAAAGGAGGCCTCGATACTCCCTGCCGCGCGTCGAGCTGAAACATGAGAGATCGGGATCTTGATTTAGGAATCGGCCGGGAGATCACCCGTCGCGACTTCGTCTCCGGTGTCAGCGTAGCCCTGAGCGGTAGCCTGGCGTTGCCGTGGACGCAGACGGAAACCCTGGCGAGACCCGTAGCTCCGGGAGAAGCCCTGCAGGCCACGGCAGCAGGGTATCCGCCGATCCGAACCGGTTTGCGCGGCAGCCACGAAGGCTCCTACGAGGTTGCTCACCAGCTCGTGGAAGGTATGCGCTGGGACGACCCGGACGAGACGGGGGAGGAATACGACCTGATCGTGGTTGGCGGCGGCATCAGCGGCCTCGCAGCGGCGTGGTTTTACCGCGAGGCGGTTCCCGACGCTCGCATCCTCATCCTCGACAACCACGACGACTTCGGCGGCCATGCCAAGCGCAACGAGTTTTCGCTCGACGGCCGGATGCTGCTGTCGCACGGAGGCACCGTCAACATCACGAACCTGAACTGGTACGGTGCGGCGGCCCGGCGCCTGATGCGCGGGATCGGGATCGACGTGAGCCGCTATTCCGAGTTCGTCGATCGCGATCTTTATGGTTCGCTCGGCATGCGCAGGTCCGTCTTCTTCGCCCGTGAGACCTTCGGCGCCGATAGCCTGGTAGCGGGCGACCAGGAGACCTTCGGCATCGACAGCCTGGTGGTTGGCGCAGACCGACCCAACTGGCGTGACTTCGTGGCGCGTACGCCGCTATCCGAGAGGGCTCGCGAGGACATCGTGCGAGTCCACGAATCGACCGTCGATTACCTGCCGCACCTCAGCTTGGAGGAGAAGGTCGAGTACCTGCAGCGGACCAGCTACGAGGACTATCTGCTGAAGGTCGTCAAGATCGGCCCGGAGGCAGTCGCCTTTCTCGAAACGGACAACGACTGGGCCATCGGCTTCGATGCCATCTCGGCCTGGGCGGCCGTCGGTATCGGCAGGCCTGGCACCGATGGACTCGGGTTCGGGACGGACGACAACGAGCGGGGCGAATCCGCCGACGAGCCGGCGTTCTTCGAGTTCCCCGACGGCAACGCGTCGGTCGCTCGGCTGCTCGTCCGCTCGCTGATCCCAGACGTCGCTCCCGGCACCACGATGGAGGACGTCGTGGCCGCCCGATTCGACTACGGCAAGCTGGATCGGGACGGCTCGCCTATCCGCCTCCGTCTGGAAAGCACGGCGGTGCGAGTAGGACACCGTGGCGACCCCCGAAGCGCCGAAGAGGTCGAGGTCACCTACGTCCGCCACGGCCGCGCCATGCGAGCCCGCGCGGGCCGTTGCGTGCTGGCTTGCTACAACGTCATCATTCCTCACATTTGCGAGGAGCTGCCGGAAGAGCAGAAACGAGCGCTGTCGTTTGCACTCAAAGCGCCGCTCGTCTACGCCAACGTCCTGATACGCAACTGGACCGCCTTCGCCAGTCTCGGCGTGCGCTCCGTCCGTTGCCCCAGCGGTTACTTCGACGCCATCGTGCTGACGCCTCCAGTCAGCATCGGGGGCTACCGACACGCGCGCACCCCTGACGAGCCCATCGTGGTGCGCATGTGGCGCGCTCCACTGGTGCCGGAGGCCCGGCGGCGCCCCGCGCCAGAGCAGTGGAGGGCCGGTCGCCGTGCCCTGTTGGCAACGACGTTCGAGACCGTTGAACGTGAGATCAGGGGCCAGCTCGGCCGCGTGCTCTCTGCCGGGGGCTTCGACCCGGCGCGCGATATCGAGGCGATCACCGTGAACCGCTGGCCGCACGGCTATGCTTATGGCCACGATCCGGAGACAGGGCGCGTCGCATGGATGCTCGATGAGCTGCCGCCTGAGCGTTCCCCGTGGATCGCCGCACGCCAGCCGTTCGGCCGTATCGCCATTGCCAACTCGGACGCGCTCGCCAACGCAATGACCGAGGGGGCGATCGGCGCGGCGGAGCTGGCGGTCGAGGCGCTCATCGCCGGCGCGACGACCCCTTAGATCGGACTTGAGTAGCTCGCTTCCGAAGCAGACAGGAAACGAAGCTGAAGATATGAGTCTTGAGAGGAGTTGAATGATGGACCCCATGGACTTCAGTATCGGCACCACCAACCCGGAGACGTTTCCCACCGAGGAGCTGGCCGAGGCGGCAGCCCGTGCGGTTCGAGAGCATGGGGTGGAGCTCAACACTTACCCCGGGAGTTTGGGGCATGAGGGTCTGCGCCGATTGATGGCGAAACGAGAGCAGGACCGCGAAGGGGTAGCGCTGGACCCCGAGCGGATCATGCTGACGAACGGTTCCATGCAGGCGGTAACCCTGGTTGCGGAGACGTTGTGCCAGGGCCGTGACGATGTCGTGGTCATGGAGGAGTACAGCTACTCGGGCACCATCGACGCATACAAGTCGCTGGGTATCGAGATGGTCGGTGTTCCACTCGATGAGCACGGCATGAAGATGGATGCGTTGGCGAAAACCCTCGCGCTTCTGCACAAGGAGGATCGGCTGCCGCGCTTCATATACACGATACCGACCTACCAGAATCCGACCGGCGCGGTCATGCAACGAGAGCGACGTATCGAGTTGCTGAGACTCGCGCGTGAGTACGATTGCATCGTGGTCGACGACAATTGTTACGGCGACGTACATTTCGAGGCCAGCCCCAAGCCGCCGACGCTCTACACCCTGGATGACGGTCCCAATCAGATCTACATGTGCTCTCTGTCGAAAATCTTTGCCCCCGGGGTCCGTCTCGGCTATCTCACCGCGTCATCGGACGAGCTGTTCGACCGGCTCATTGCCCGGCGACACGATGCCGGCCCCAACACCCTGGCCGCCGCGATCACCGCCGGGTACCTGGAAGACAATCTGTGGGAGCACTGCGAGCGGGCGAACGTTGGCCTAAAAGAAAGGCGCGACGCGATGCTGGATGCGCTGCAAGCCGAGCTCGGCGATCTGTGCTCATGGTCTCACCCACCCGGCGGGTTGTTCATCTGGGTGCAAGTCCCCGAAGGCGTGGATACGGACAAGCTGGAAGCGTTGGCTGCCGAGCGCGAGGTGAGCTTCGCTCACGGTTGGGAGTTCCACATCCACGCCGAGCGCGGACCATTCATCCGTCTCGCTTTCGGTTGGTCAAAGGTCGCGGACATCCATGAAGGTATTGCGCGTCTTGCCCGTTGTATCGAGCAAGTACAAACCCGTTGTATCGCGCAAGTACAAACCTGATCTCACGGTTTTTGCTTACTGGGCCTAAAGGACCTCGGCAATCTACATATTGGAAAGACGCTCCAGAGTTTCCTGGTGGCGTGCACGGCTGATCCGATAGCGACTGATGGTCAGGATCGCCCCCATCCAGATCAGGAATACCATCGGCCCGTATACCAACCCCAGCTTGGCAATCACATCTGCTGGAACGTCACCCACAGCGGTCTCAGTGGGGAACGCAATCAGCGCCAGCACGGTACCGGCAATCAACGTACCCAGCGCGTCGGCGCATTTGGAGGTAAAAGTAATCGTCGAGGAGATCACGCCTTCGTTGCGACGCCTGGTTTCCAATTCTGTTCGCTCGGTCAGGTCCGCAATCATGGAGCGCCAGCAGATGCCGAACAACAACAGAAGCATGGTCTCGAAACCCCCGGCCACCAGCATGATCCGGAACAGGGCCTCACTGCCGTTCTCGGGGAAGAGACCGAGGAGGCGCAGGCTGATGGGAATCACGTAGATCGCCATGCCGCCCAGCAATCCTGCGATGGCCACGGTTTTTTTCTCGCGCCCGACCCCCCAACGCGCGATGGCCGGCGGCAGGAACAGTGCGGCTACCGCCTTGGGAATGACGATGATGGAAATCTGCTCGCTGGTGAACTCCCAGAAATAACTGTAGATGTATACCCACAGTGCGGTGAAGGTTCCGACGCCGGCGTAGTACAAAACACCGCCCAGGACGACGATACGCGCCGATGCGCTGCGGAACACGTCTGCTACCTGACGGAAAAACTGGCTCGGGCTGGGCGGGCTATCGATTCTGTACTGCCTGAGTCGCGGTATGAACCCGTGTAGCCCAATGGTAAAGACCAGCAAAGACACTACGATGATAACGGTGCCGACCAGACCCGCATTCTGGTAACCCGATGGGTTCATTACACCGTCGGCGTACTCCTCAGTGGGTACCAGCCAGATGGCATACATCAGCACTGACATGCCGTTGTTAAACGTCGAGTAGACGACGTGGAATAGGGTCAACAGTCGGGTGCGCTCGTCGTAGTCCGAGGTCAGTTCGGCCACGATGGCATAGGCCGGCACCATGAACATGGTGAGCGCGGTGCGCACCGAGACATTACAGACCACCAACCAGATGAACAGTGGTGTGTTGCCCTCGACAAACCCCGGCGGATGCCAGAGCAAATAGAACGAAGCGGCCAATGGGAGAATCGAGGCGTACAGCTAGGGGTGGCGCCGACCCCACCTCGAGCGGGTACTGTCGGACAGGTAGCCGATGAGTGGGTCTGTGATGGCGTCGAATACCAGGCCGATACCTGACCTGACCCCCAATAATCGGGCCAGATTGAGAGTTAGGATTTGAGGCTCTCAGGAAGGCTCGGGAAGGGGGAGAAATGGCCCGGAAGCGGTACACGGTAGAGCAGATCATCGCCAAGCTCAGGGAGGCAGAGATCGAGCTGGCGAAAGGAGCCAAGAGGCCGGAGGCATGCCGGAAGCTGGGGATCAGCGAGAACACGTACTACCGGTGGCGTAAGGAGTACGGCGGACTGAGGGTGGATCAGGCGCGGCGACTCAAGGAGCTGGAGCGAGAGAACGGGCGGCTCAAGAAGCTGCTGGCGGAGACGATGCTCGATAACGCCATCCTCAAAGAGGTTTCGTCGGTAAACTTCTGAGCCCGGCGCGGCGGAGCCGGGCGGTGCAACACGCGCAGCAGTCGCTGGGGGTGTCCGAGAGGCGGGCCTGCAGAGTCCTGGGCCAGGTGCGCTCGACGCAGCAGTATCGAGCCAAGGTGCCGGGACAGGAGACGGCGCTGGTGGAGCGGATGGCCGAGCTGGCAACGCAGTACGGGCGCTATGGGTACCGGCGGATCACGGCTCTGTTGGCGCGTGAGGGGTGGCGAGTGAATCACAAGAGGATCGAGCGGTTGTGGCGTCGTGAGGGGCTGAAGGTACCGAGAAAGCAGCCCAAGCGCGGACGCTTGTGGCTCAACGATGGCTCGTGCGTGCGACTGAGGCCGGAGAGGAAAGATCACGTCTGGGCCTATGACTTCGTGCACGAACGAACTCACGACGGGCGAGCGCTGCGTCTGTTGACGATCGTGGATGAGTACACCAGGGAGTGCTTGGCGATCGAGGTGGCACGCAGGCTTAACTCTGAGGACGTGCTGGAGCGACTCGCTGAGCTGTTCGTGAACCGGGCTGTTCCCGATCACATCCGCTCCGACAACGGACCGGAGTTCACTTCTCGGGCGGTGCGTGAGTGGCTCGAGCGGATCGGCGTGGGGACGCTGTTCATCGAGCCCGGTTCGCCATGGGAGAACGGCTACGTGGAAAGCTTCAACGGCAAGCTACGCGATGAGCTGCTGAACGGGGAGATCTTCTACACGCTCAAGGAGGCGCAGAGCTTGGTGCAACGCTGGCGACGCGAATACAACCAGGTGCGGCCCCATAGCTCGTTGGGCTATCGGCCGCCTGCGCCGGAAGCGATGTTGTTGCACCCGGCTGCGCTCCGCTCCGCCGGCTCCAACAATCTCTTGTCAGCACCGATTCTATGAGTTACGAAGTGGCCCAAACACTTGGGGCAGGTCACCGGTACGGGGCGTTGTTGCAGGGGCTGCTGCGGTGCACAATGAGGACGCCCCGCTCGGCATCCCGGCTTGTCCTCCTCGGGCAACTGAAGCGGCGATGACGGGAGCCAACGCGGGCCTACGGGCATTGTCGATCTACATCGGAATTAGAACGCGCGGAGGAGCCCGGGAAGGCCGGGACAACGGGTCATAGAACACGCTCTACTCAACTGTCTCCAGGCCGATCGTGGTGGGGCGTTTGTGCTAGTCACATCGCTGCTGAGCGCCCTTTGTAGCAGTTCGTCGTAATTGAGGACATTGAAGGCACCCAGCGAACGGAGCAACGCGACCGAAGCATCGACGAACTCCTGTGGAGCGCGTTCACTTTCGACAACCATCAAGGCGCTTGGGGTGGCGCTCATCGCCACTGCGAACCCGAGCTCTGTCGTCGCAACGTATATGCCGACAAGCTGAGGAAGGCCGGCAAGTATCGGACGGTCACTTATTCCCATCTTGGAATTGACGATGGCCGGCGTGTGGGGAGTCGTCTGGCCGTGCAGAAGATGGTTGCGGGGTTCTTCGAGGCAATCGGATGGGAATTCTCTCTCGAGGTTGGGCTGGCTGCGTTCTTCCTGGTTTTCGTTGTGCAGATGGGTCTCTTCTATCTTCGCGAGCGCCAGCTTGCCATGAGTCTCGCGCACGTGAGGTTGTGGTTCCGTCAGCGACTTTCGAGCGCGATCTTCGCGTCCGACTGGCCCTACTTCCTTCGCCAGCGAAAGGGAGACCTAGTGAGCGGCGTGCTTCTGGAGTGCAACAACGCAGGGTCCGCATTTCAGCACGTTCTCAAATTGTTGACCTCGGTCGCGCTGATTGTCGTGTATTCAGCAGCCGGGCTCTGGATGTCCTGGGAGGTCACAGTCGGAATGCTGGTCCTCGGCGTTCTTCTCACAGTGGTTCTGCAAGGACAGATTCGCGCAGGCGAAGATCTTGGCACCAGGAAGACGACAGTGAACAGTCGTTTTCAAAACGTGATTGGAGAAAGTCTCGATTCCGCAAAGCTCATCAAAGGCAGCAGTCTAGAGAATCTGGCTGTTGGCCTCATTCTTGATGAAGCCGAGCAGCTGGCAGACATCGAGAGAAACGTCCACATCAAGCACGCGAAACTACGCGTTCTTTGGTGAGCCTTTGATCGTCGCAGTTCTTTGCTTTGCAGTCTACGCTGCGATCGTTCTGCTCAATCTGCACGCCGCCGTCTTGCTTACACTCATCTACATCTTCTTCCGGCTCTTTCCGAAAATCCTGGCGGCGCAACAGACCTACTTCCAAGCGCTCGTGTATATACCGTCCTTCGCACGCATAGAGCAACTGATCGACGACGCCGAGGCCAGTCGAGAGGTTGCGAAGGATCACGGAGTAGTCTTTTCGCGACTGAAAGCTCAGCTAACGCTCGAGGACGTGTCGTATACCTATCGACGTGGACCTCTTGCGATTGACCGCGTCTCCCTGGCGATCTCGAGAGGAGAAACCGTAGGCATTACCGGTGCATCCGGTGCTGGGAAGAGCACGATTGCTGACCTGATCCTCGGGTTTGCTGCAGCCGCAATCTGGCATGGTTTCGGTCGACGGCGTAGCTCTCACCGACTTCGACCTCAGAAGCTGGCGGCAGCGGATTGGATATGTGTCGCAGGAGACGATTCTCGTTCATGACAGCGTTCGCGCAAATATTCTTTGGGGCGCTGAACACGAAATCAGTGATGACGAGTTACATCGCGTCGCGCGGCTCGCGAACGCTCACGATTTCATCGAGGAAACGGCAGACGGGTACGACACGATCGTTGGCGATCGCGGTGTGAGGCTGTCTGGCGGTCAAAGACAGCGGCTGGCACTCGCGCGCGCCCTGGCGCGCTCGCCGGAGCTGCTGATCCTGGATGAGGCAACCAGCGCCCTCGATTCCGAGGCCGAGCTCCGGATACAGGAGGCCATTGACGGGCTAGGGAGCGATGTGACGGTGTTGATCATTGCCCATCGACTTTCCACCCTTGCGCAGACCGACCGAATCTACTTCTTGGATCACGGCAGAGTCGTTGAAAGCGGTACATTCGAACAGCTGGTGTGTGCTTCTGGCGGCTTCCAGAGTCTCTACCAGCTACAGACCGAGGGAGTTCCACCGTCTCCCGAGGTCAGTCTGGGAGCGAAAGCTGAGGCGGTGTCATCTCGTCCGATTCTCGGCCGGTATGACTTGACGGAACAGGTGAGCGTTTCATCCCACGGGGTCTTCCGTTAGCATTGCCTCGACGACGAAAGCGGAGCACAGAAAGTAGCTCCGCCAATCGGGACCTCGTTTTTCGAGGCGCATGGACTCGTCTCGGAAGAATCTGCTCCCGTCCCTGCTCCAGATACGGCATCGCCGGATGATGGTGGTACCAATGCAGTTCGATACCCGTGAAACCATTGCGCTCAAGTAGCGGCGGAACCTCGAAGGGGTTATGGAACTTCGAGAGGATGGCATCGTATCCGGGCGCGTCGGTCCCTTCGATGAACTTCTCCTCCGGTGGCATATCGAGCCGCAGGCGCGGCTCCAAGTCCCTGGCAACTTCCATCTTCAGATCTTGATCAACTCCGCTCAGCAGATCGTCCAGGAAGAACTCTAGGGTGTATCTGTTGAAGGAAAACAGAGAAAAGAGTTTGTTGCGGAACTCGATGAACGCCGTCCCGCCTGGCCGGATCAGCTGGGCGATATTTCGCATCACTGTGTCGTCGTTCTCAACGTGCGGCAGAACACCCATCGCCACGAGCCCGTCGAACTGCCCCCCGCTCAGGACATGCGCATACGTGACGGGATCGGTAATGTCGACGACGAATAGGTGCTCGGGATCAAGGCCATGGCTCTTGAAACGTGCTCGCGCTTGCTCAAGCATGCGCTCCGACAGGTCAAACCCCCAAACCTCAGCGCCCATCGCGGCAAGTGCGCAAAGGGGGGTTCTTTCACCGACCCCGATCTCGATAATGCGATTGGGTTGCTTGCTCATGAAGCAGTTCAGCAACAGCTGAAGCCGAAAGTAGTTGCCTGGATAGCTGCGATTGATATCCTTGAGAAGGGCGCTGTCATATCGAAGGCTATGATTCTCAGCTTCGGCATCGTAATGATCTTTGACGCGAGGAGGGTCATTCTTCATGGTCGTTCCCTTGGGTTAGACAGCCTCGTCTCCAGCGAGCACATGACTGAACGACGCACGGCTTCGGGAGTTGGCTTGCATTCAGTGGGGCCTATGACGGCGGCCGAC
>CBDAMQ010000018.1:0-103147 GCA_965197275.1 Acidobacteriota bacterium | reverse complement strand
GCGCCGCTCCGGGGAACAGGCTCTGAAGAACGAGAGAAAACGCTTCACAAGTGAGGTTGCAATTAGGTGCTTCCCGAAGTAGTAGCCGGCCTCTATGAAACACGCGGCGATCAGGGTGTTCCTGGGAAGATGTTCTTCCAGCATCACCTTCAGATGGAGCGCTTCGAGCCTGTTCAGAACTTCGTCAATGTCGGTTACGTACTTGGTACCCGCCTCGATCTTGCTGATGGTGCCGCAAAGAGCGTCCGACATCTCCCGATAGACCGTGATCTCCTGATCTCCGAACTGTGGGTCTGCGATTCCTCGCTGGAGGAGGGCTCTCCTGCACTGAGCGAATGACCGTATGCGACCATCGGGGTTTGGATCACACATCGACCGAAGTAGATCGTAGTATTCGAAGTCCTCGACACCGGCCTTTTCTAAGACCACCTTGAAACAGCTTTCCGACGAAGTAGACCTCTGTCCGGAAGTCGTACAAGCTGTCGGAAAATTCGTTCGGAGGGTCGCACCACCAGTTAAGCGAGACGCTCTTTCCGAAGTCTTCGGGTTCGATGATTCGCTTCCCAAATCCGAAGTCGATTATCTTCACACGACCTTCGTCCGAGGACCAGCAGGTTCTGTGGTCGGATGTCTCTATGGAGGATGTCGTTCGACTCTAGGTAGTGGAAGCCATCAATCGCTTGGCGGAAAACGCTCGCCGCTGCCTCCGGTCTTGAAGCGAGGAAGGTCTCAACATCCGTACCTCCGACGAACTCCATGAGAATGAAGCCCGCAAAGCTCTCTGGATACAAGAAGTAGCTGTACACGCGAACGACGTTCGGGTGCTGAAGAAGATGAAGGATTTTGATCTCGCGCTTGAAGTTCTCAAACAATTCCGAGCGCAGATCGTCATCATGCGGCGCATACTTCTTGCAGACGAAGTCCTGGTCAATGATGTCGTCATACAGCAAGACCGTTCTACCGCAGGCACCCTCTGCCGATCTCCTGTCGGAAGACCAAGTCTCTTTGGCGTACAAACTTGATCACGTCGTCCGCCACGAGTTCGACTCCGCCTCCGTGCGCTGGATGACTAGTATTTGACCGCATTTCGTGTGATCAGCCATCCTTGCTGAATCGCGCAGCCAATACAACGGTGGCTGGCGCACGAAGGCACCGAGCAGCGGGGCCAGGACGCGACCTTGCCGAGCGCGTGAGCCGCGTCGGCGACGGCTAGCACCGATCGAATAAAGGCGGTGAGTTTGCGGCTAGGTGAGTGCCCCGCGATGAGCGCGCAAGCCTTCTAGGGGCGCTGAAAACAACAGCGAAACCTGTCCGCATGGTCACTCTATGATCACTCGATTTACGCCGCTCTGGACGGACAAGCAGATGAAGCCCCGCAAGATATTCGATCCTGCGGGGCTTACAAAGAGCCGGAGCGGCGATTTGAGCCACGAACCTGCTGATTACGATTCAGTGTGTAGGACCCGTCGGTCTCCCGCAGCTCTTTTTTCGCCACAGTCGTCGCTGCATTGTCGCTGAACCGAACTCAAACTGCACCAACTCGTAACAGCTGTGGCGTCCAGAATCCGCCCTCTTCTTGCGTTGCTCAACGGGCCCCCGCAGGCTCGACGCTCTCTGCTTCATGGGACGCACCACCGTCATTCATTCGAGGGAACCATTTCCGAGAGGAGCCGAATTGTGGCATGTACATGGCATTTCGGCTGGACGCAGAAAGCCCCGGTGACGAGCACGGGGAATAAATCGCTGCGCCACCGGGGCTTTCTGGAAGTAGCGGGGGCAGGATTTGAACCTGCGACCTTCGGGTTATGAGCCCGACGAGCTACCGAACTGCTCCACCTCGCATCAGGTGATGATGCCACAAGCTCACTGGTCGCCTCCTGCGCCGTTTCGCGCGCTAGTAGCTCGGGGGCCTCGCAGTTCAACAGAGGCGCGTCCTGGGCGATGCGTCGCCGCGCCATCTCGACGTATTCGGGGTTGAGCTCAATACCGACAAACTACCGACCGGCACGCAGGGCGACGACGCCGGTTGTGCCGGAGCCGCAGAAAGGATCGAGCACGGTCCCGCCTTCGAGGCTCCCCGCCAGCACGCACGGCTCCACCAGGTTCGTGGGAAAGGTGGCGAAACGCGCCTCCGGGTAGGGCTCGGTGGGGATGCTCCACACGGAGCGCTTGTTGCGGTTCGCTACAAGCTCCTTTATCGCTCCCGAGAACGACTCGTTCTGCTTCGGCCGCGGATAGCGCCCAAGACGTTCTCGGTGGCCACGAGGCCGTGAAGTCCCAGCCTGACGGGTGCTTGGCCTTCGGGTGAACCCCGGAGCCGCGAGCGTGAGCCCCGCCAGTCACGGCCACCTTGATCGCCTCGGCATCGTAGAAGTAGTGCTGCCGACTTGCTCAAGTGAAAAACGTAATCGTGGGCACGGGTGGTGCGATCGCGCACCGACTCGGGCATGGGGTTGGGCTTGTGCCAGATGTTGTCGGCGCGCAGCCACCAGCCGTCTTCCTAGAGCGCGAAAGCGACGCGCCACGGCAGCCCGATCAGATCCTTCGTCTTGAGCCTGCCGACGCGACGGTCTGAGCGCGGGCATAGTGCGCGGTCACGCCGGCGCGAGACGGGTCTCGGCTCTCGGCTTGATTGTGGCGGCTTCCATCGATACCTACAGAGTCGCCTTCTGAGCCGCGGCGATTCCCGACGTAGGAATCGCTCATGTTCAGCCACAGCGTGCCGTCGTCTCGCAGCACCCGGCGCACGTCGCGGAACACCTCGCCATGCGTTCGATGTACTCGCCGAGACTCGCCTCCAGCCCTAGGAAGGCGGTATCGGCGACCGATCCCCACGGCCAGCACCGCGGCCTGTAGCGCGTCGATGCGTCCACGGTGGCGGCGCCTGTCCAGACGTGGGTTGCCGTTCGTGTCGCGGCCGACCTCCGCCTCGAAGATCGCCGACTCCATGAGCAGCGACGGGCCCACTCGCAGGTGCGCCTCGAGGACCTCGGCCCGGAACCCACGGATATCAGCGGAGCCGTGCATGCCAGCTCCGGAGGCGCGCCACTCGACGTTCCACTCCGCACCCGCGGCCCGCGAGAGACTGCTCGCCCTCGGCTCGCCGGTACCGGTCGGCCACTGCACCGATTACCTCGTGCCCCTCGAGGCGCCTGGCCATGTCCTCCAGAAACAGCCCACCGGCGTCACCTTCCCGGGATAGGTCCGGATCTCGCCGCGGGCAGCCATGTTCACGTACCTGTGGCCGACCTCGTCCTCCCGGCCGCGGCGCTCAACGTCCGGATCCGCACCGAAGGCACCGAATACCTCGAACCGACCCGTCTCCGGCCAGTACACCGCGAACGCGGTCCTGCTCGCCGACCCTCCCAGGTCGAAGCCGATCGAGATCGGGCCCTCTGGCGGCGGCATCTTGTCGCGCTTCACCACGCACGCCCGCCAGTTCTCGAGGCTCACGCTCTTCTCCACGTCCATGACCTCGGCGGTCCCGCGGTTCAGCCGCAGCGCCCGCCACCGCGTCAGCGCCGTCCCGCCCTGCTCTCGAGCCACCTTCTTTTCGCGCTCTATCGTCTCGGCCAGCGCCGGCATGTGCGGCAGCGCCGGATTCGCAGCCTTGATCGACCCCGCCTCGAGGTCGGAGCTGCCATCAGAGGCAGCGTGGATCTGCGCGTAGATTCCCGGACCGCCGCGGAGCATTTTCGCGAACCAGTGATGCGGGTCCTCCGGCCTGTCCCGATCGCGATCAGCTTGCTCACCGAATGCTTGCCGAGCCCCGTCACCAGCGCCGCGTACATCCTCGCCCCGTCGTTCGACTTCCACTTCGCCGGCTCGTCGGCGATCACCAGCACCGGCGCCAACCCGTGCGCCTTGCGCGGATCCGACCCGATCGCGCGCAGAGTGGCTCCCGTCTTGCGGTCCTCGATGCGGCAGTCGTGAGAGTTTTCGATCACGCGCCACCGCTTTCGTGTTTTGCATGAACGGCCGCAGGAACCAGATCGCGTGCGAGAACGCGATGCGCGCCTGCCCGAGCGACGAGGCGACCACGATCGTCTGCGCTCGAGGTACGACGAGAGAACCTGTCCATCGCGGCCGCGATCCGCTCCGGAGCGCCGGAAGCCGGCGAGCACGCGATCGGTGGCTGGCCCGACTGGTGAGGCCGTGCCGGTGAGGCGACGCGGTTCGCCACGGCGTACTCGCCATGCCTGGCGGAGATACGGCTGAGCCGTTCTTGGATGCCGACGATATCGCCGACGTCGTCTTCGCCGCCCTGACCGACGACCGCCACATCGGGCAGCTTTACGAGCTGACGGGTCCCCGCCTCCTTACGCTCGCTGATGCGGCGGACGAAATCGGCGCAGCGCGAGGGCGCGAGGTCAGATACGTACCGGTGACTCCGGGCGAATACGCTGCGGAGCTCGTGCGACACGGGTTGCCCCGAGAGGAGGCCAGTCCCCTTTCAGAGCTGATCGCCGAGGTGCTCGATGGTCGGAACGCGCAACTTGCCGACGGTGTGTACCGAGCTCTCGGCCGTCCTCCTCGTGACTTCGCTGACTATGCCCGCGACGCGGCGGCAACCGGCGTCTGGAACGTCCCCGGAGAGGCCTCATGAGCTCCTTTGCTCAAACGATGACGATCATTTGCACTGTCGGTGCGGCCACTGCGGCCGGAGCGTTTTTCACCTTCTCGACGTTCACCATGCAGGGGCTGAAGCGCCTTTCCCCGGAGCAACGGGCGGCTGCCATGCAGGCGATCAACAAGGAGGCACCGACGCCGCCTTTCATGTTGCTGCTATTCGGCACGGGCGCCGCTTGCCTCGTTCTCATGACCTACGCGGCGACGTATCTTCGCGACCCTGGATCCGGGTACCACTTGGTTGCCGGAGCTCTGTACATCTTGGGTGTGGTGGTGGTCACGGGCGGCTACCACGTGCCCCGCAACAACATCCTGGACGGTCTAGATCCGAATACAGCGGCAGGGGTCGCCTACTGGGCGACGTACCTCGAGGAGTGGGTGAGGATGAACCACGTCCGCACGATCGCTCCGCTTGTAGCGGCCGTCCTGCTCGCCCTCTCCCTACGCATGGAATAACCAGCAAGGTGGAGGCGGCGGGAATTGAACCTGCTGTAACGGATACCTGTAACTAGTTGATGGTGCAAGGCTTTCGCCGTTTCTGATTGGCAGGTACAGGTTTACAGAGGCTCGGGTCGTCGACTTGAGTCGACTGGTTTCAACGGCAGTAAACCCCGGTTTTGGAGACGTTTTGGAGACGCTGCTGAAATCTCAGGGTAGCTCGGAGCGGGATGGCTCCGCCGCGCGCCTAGCGCATCAGCTGGATAGCCGACCGTCAACCGGCGCCAGCTGGGCAACCTACTGGCCCGAGGACAAGATGGCGAGTACCGCTGACGGCTCCAAACCTTACCGCATTTTAGCAGCTCACGAGTACCCCGGCCAACGTCGGCGAGCTCGCGGATGAGCCCGCTGTTTCGGCCGGCGTCGCGGAGGCCGCCCCGCTCAAGGCGCCCGCCACGGATCCCGTGGTCGACGTCCCCCCTTGAGAAACGCGCGGCCGCGGCCGACGAAACCTTCTACCTCGCTCACCTTGGGCAGCTGGACGAAATTTTGGACGGGCATCGCAGCGCGCGCACCAAAGACGCGCTGGCGCGCGAATTCGAGCGAATCACGAACGGCCGGTCTTCGCGCATTCCTGCGCCTCGTCGGCTATACGCTTGCCCGGTGCCGTCAAGGGCGGCCCGACGTGCCAGCCTCGACGTTGCGCGCGTTGGTCGGTACGCCGCGCTGGTGCGCGCCAGCGATCGACCGCGCCGTGCGCTTCGGCTGGCTCCGGATCGAACGCGAAGCCGATCGCTTCGAGCACCGCTGCCGGCGCTTTACACCAGGTCCTCGAGCTGGCGCTCCGGCTCCCGAACCCGCGCAAGGGTGCATCATCGAGTTCCCCATGCAGCACAGGAGCATCCTTGAATTTCCCATGCGGCACAGGAGGTTTCTGGGTACACATAAAGACCCGAAGGGGGACAGTCTGACAGGAGTACTACACACACACGCGCCTCGATCAGCAGGGGTGGCAGGGAAAAAGGGGGTCGCCGGCCGCCGAGCGCCGCCCGAGCAGCTGCCGAGACCGCCTACCAGGGGAGCCAGCGTGCCGAGCGCCGGACGTGCTCGCCGTTGAGCTGCCTGGAATGCGCAGGCTCACCGGCCGCGCCCGTGTGCGGCGCGCAGCCTACGGAGCCGAGCAACGACTCATGAGCCCCACACGCGCGCGAGGCTCACACCGTGGCTAAGTTCGACCCCCCACGCACCCCTTCGCCGAAGATGCTCCAGCGCGCCATCGCCGTTTACGGTGTCAACCCAAAGCTCTCCAAGGTCCGAGCCTTCATCCGCCTCGTCGCCGCTGGCGAGTCGATCACGGCCGCCTGGCTCACCCTGGATCCAGACTCGACGCCGGCTGCAGCCGCTTTCCTCGGCCTCTGAGCTCGTTGCCCATCCGAAAGTTCGTCTGGCGTTGGTCCGGGCCGGACTTCCGCCGCGAGAGCATGCCCGCGAGCTGGTGCCAACGGCGATAGAGGCGCTGGCCGAGGCGCTGGAGTAGGGGAGTCGGATGGAGCGCATCCGCGCGGCTGCGGAGGTCCTGGACCGTGGCGGGCTGCCCAGGAACTCGCAGGTGGAGACGACCCTCCGCGCCGACCTGGCGATCTCGGGCCGGGCGCTGCTCGAGATGGCCGCGCAGCTGCCGAGCTCGGAGCCCGGTCGAGCGGCGCCGGCCGCTGCGTCTCACCGAATCGGCGCCGGTGGCGCAGCTCCGCGACCGCGACAACGAGCCCGACGACGAGCCCGCGGCGTAGCGCACCCCACGCACGCGCACCGCCCCCGCGTCGTGCCCCCGCCCACGCGCGATCACCGAGGTGCCGGCCGGCAAGGTCTCCCAGCATCACCTCGTTTTCGCAAATGAAATGGCTGAGGGACGGATATCTCTCACCCCCGGGGACCCGGCCGGCCCGCGGGGGGTGGGCTCGAGGGGATAGTGGCCGGTGATCCCTCGACGAGGGTCTGTCTGGGAAGACGGAGGTGGACGCCGACCCGGGCTTTGCGTCCGGGTGCAGCGACTCACAGGCTGCGGCTATTGAGTGGCCGGCGGCGACCAGGCGGACGAAGGGGTCGGAACCTTTGGCGAAGTCGGGAACAAGTCCATGATCGGCGATGGCAGCATGGGCCATCTTTACGTGCGCGGGTAGCTCGGGCGTTGCGGCGTGGGGGGTCTCGGCCGACGAACCCCCCCCCCATCTTTGCGTACTTGCGCCCCACCGTGGGAACTCGATCAGCCGTGCACCGAAGGCGTTTCGGCGGGGGGAGTCCGACTGTAACAGCAACCGATATTCGGCAGCACCTGCCGCCAGAGGGCGTGTTGGTGAGCGATTTCGCCTTCGAGATCCCGTGGCTCACCGGCCGGGCCGCAGTCTTCCCGCCGTTGACGGCCGACCAGCTCGATTGGGTTCTGGACCGCTGGGAGGTCGTCGGCGTCGTGTTGCGCGTTTCCGATAGCAGCGAGCGCAACCGTCTGGATCCACCTGCAGGGTTCGAGCTACGGCTGCGGCGCGACGGCTATGAGCTCTTCGCGCGCGCTGCCCCGACCGAATGACGCTGCGTCTGCCGACACCCTGGCGCCGGCTCTGCACTCACTCGGCGTCCAGCAACGCGACGATTGCGGTGCTCGCTCTCGGCACCGGCATGGTGACGGCGATGTTCTCTGCCATCGACACCGTGCTTTGGCAACCGCTGCCGTTCGACGATCCGGACCGACTGGTCACCCTGCACGAGACCACGGCGAACGGTGCGCGAACACGCGTCGCCCTGCTGACGCTCGACGACTGGAGGACGCGGGGGCGGGGGCAATCGTTCGCCAGCCTCGCCGGGTACAGCGCTCGAACCTACCTGGCCACGGCCGATACGGCCACGGCTGAATCGTTCGTCGCCAGTGTGGCGATGACCAGCGGCGACCTGCCAGCAGTGCTCGGTGTAGCGATCCTGCGCGGCCGTATGTTCAGCAGCCGACCGCACCGGTGTCCGCATCAAACGACTCCCCGGACGGTGCGCAGGATCCAGCGGCTGCGTCGCCACAAGTTGACGGCCTGGCAGATCAGCCAGCGAGTGTGTGTGCCACGCTCCACGGTATCGGACTGGCTGCGTCGTTCGGGAATGGGTCGGCTCCAACGCCGCTGAGGAGCGTGCCGGGACCCGTCTGGCGGTCCCGTCAGCGGCGGTGGCGCGACGCCTCTTCGGTGAAGAGCATGCCGCCATCGGCCGCAGCTCGATGCTCAACGAAGAGGCCTACACCGTGGTCGGGGTGCTCAGCAGCTCGTTCTGGTATCCGACTAGCGGACGCTCACCCGACGCGTTGATACCGCTCGATCGCGACCTCTAACCTGCGCCCCTTCGAGGCTGTAGCCCCGCGGCTCGATCCTACGGCGCTGCTGTTGGCGGCGGCAGTATGCACCGGCGCTGCAATGACCGCATCAGCGGTGCCCGTTACCGTGCTGGCCCGCCGCGATGCCCACTCGCTGCTCGCGGTCGGCGCCCCAGGATCGCTCGCCGGCACCCGGACTCGTCGGGCTGCTGCTGTCGGCGCAGACAGGAATCTCGCTCGCGCTCGTGCTGGCGGCCGGCCTCCTGCTGCGGGGGTTTGTATCGACCGCAGCGGTAGATCCGGGGTTCGTCGTCGATAACGTGCTGCGCTTTGGCATCGGGATACCGGAGGCTCGATACGACACCGAGGAAAAGATCATCGCGTTCCACGAGGCTCTGGCTGGGGCGCTCGACGAGCTTCCGGGAGTCCGAGACGTCGGCTTCGTCGCCGCGTTGCCGCTGGGCGGGCGCAGGATGCAGACCTGGTTCGCGCCGGATGGGGAGGCGGAGCGCGAGACCGACCGCGCCCGGGTACGGATCAACGTGATCTCGCCCGGCTATCTGGAGGCGTTGCGCATTCCCGTCGTAAGGGGACGGGCGCCCGGGTGGGCCGACGGGGTCGACACCCCACGCCTGGCCTGGCTCAACGAGGCGCTGGTCGCGGCCGGCTTCGGCGCCGTCGACCCGCTCGGCGAGCAGCTGCAGGTCGGGTGGCGCAGTCGCATCAACCCACCGGGGACGAGCTGGGAGGTAGCCGGCGTGGTTTAGAACGTTCGGGAGGCCTCGCTGGCGGTACCACCCGAGCCGACGATCTACCTTTCCAGCAGCCATCTCCCGCTCGAGGGAGGTACCTACGTCCTCCGCGCCGACAGCACCGCCGAGGCGATGCAGGTCGCGATCCGAGGCACCGTCAGCAGCCTGGATGCAGACCTACAGTCGGTCAACGTGTCGACCATGTCGTCGCGGGTCGTCCAGAGCCTGGGGCCCCACCGTACCGCCGCAGCGTTCGCGTCGGGGTTCGGGGTGCTCGGCCTGGCGTTGATGGCAGTGGGCACCTACGCGACCCTGGCCATCGAGGCGCAGCGCCGCCGCCGAGAGATGGCGATCCGCAAGGCAGTGGGCGCAACCCGCCGCGACGTCCGGCGCGCCATCTGACCGCCGGCCTGCGCACGGCGCTCTGGGGGATCGCCGGCGCGATGAGAGCGCCTACCCCCTCCTGCATCACTTGCTGCGTAGCCGGCTGCACGGCGTTGGCGCGACCGATCCCTTCGTGCTGGTCGGCGGGGCGCTGATCGTGCTCACCACCAGCGTGGTCGCGACGCTTGCTCCGGCCCGCCGGGTGGCCCGGACCCCACCGTTAGAGATCTTCCAGACCGACTCGCTCTAGAAGGCCATCACCACGAGCATGCCGCGCTGACCGCGGGGCCCGACCGCCGGAACCAGAGTCCAACTGCGTTCCCCCTGCGGCGCATCTGCCGAGCGCACTACCGCTCGGCCGGTGATGAAGCCCACCGCGGCACCCGCGACGACGTCGCTGAGAAAGTGACTGCCACGATGAATGCGCGAGCCCGCCACGAAGGTAGCGAGGGCATACATCGGCAGGCCGAGCTTCTTGCCGTAGTGGTGGTCGACGACGGTCGCCCATGTGAAGGCGTTCGATGTGTGGCCGGACGGGAACGACTTGTTGTCGTCGCCATTGGGACGCGTCCGATCGATGGTTTGCTTGAGCGCCTCGGTATAGAGGAAGTTCACCGTCGTCGCAGTGAAGAGGTCGTAGCTGGCGTCGCGAAAGCTCCCGGCGCCCGCGGCACGCCCACCGAGCAAGAGGCCGCGCGGCGCCTGTCGCCGCCAGACCGACAAGCGTCGGCAACAGCGTGTCGAACGAGAAGACGCTGACAACGCCGCGGCCGATATTCTCCGGCAACCGCGCCAGCGTGCGGCGACCATCGTCGCCTTCCTGTCCACCGGCGCTGGACCGATCAGCTGCCGGGCTCAGGTCAGACGGCTCGCTCGCCGTCTCCTGCTGGCCAGCCGACATCGCGGGCCGACCCCAGGCGCGATCCGTGGGGGCAACGGCGAGAACGACCACAACGATAAGTAGCAACCGACCGGGGCGGCTCCGGCGGGGCGCTGGCGGCAGCGCCACCGGGATCGTCAAGGCGGCCGCCATGAGTACGGCGCAAACGACTTCTTCATCACGAGCGAGTTCTTCCCCGGGGCGCTAGTCGCTGTAGAAGTACGCTCCCGCAATCGCGGCGACCGGCAGCTCGACAAGGCCCCACACGAGTGCCGGCGCTACCAGCGACGTGCCCATCATGCCGAGAATCCAGAAGTTGCTGAGCCCCTGGAGATAGTAGAGCACCCAGACGACGATGCCGGCGCAGACAGCGGTCCTGGCCAGCGCCAAGGCGATCCCGCAGCGACGCATAGAGCCACATCATCGTGCAGGACGCGACAAACGTCATGGCCACGAACATACCGATCTGCGCTCCGCCCACAGGCGCGACGCCCATGGCCTCCAGAGCTGCATCCTGGGCCCCACCGAGCACGCCCAGGTTGAGCACCATCTGGCTGATCGTGATGACGACGCCCGCGACGATACCGCTGACGATCAACTTGCCGGTGTTGATTCCTTCCATCGTGCCGACTCCTTGTGCTGACCGGTTCCAACCAGATGAGCGTGCGGCGCGGGGGCCACAGTCCCGAGGACGGCGGGATGGTATGCGCGGGTCGCGGGACGGCCAAAGGGTTCGCTGCGCTGCGCCCACCACACTGCCGGGCGGTTCGAGTCCGGCACCCAAAGAGCCCTGGCGGTGGCGTTGTCTCCCAGGGACCGCCTAAGTAGAGTTAGCCCGTTCCGCCGCTCGAACGACGACGTCGCCGCGTACGACCAGCGTCCGCCCCCACGTCCCGATTTCTGGAGCTCGCATGTACACCAAATTGCGTCGTCTTGTCACCGTCCTGATGGTGCTGCTCGCCGTAACGATCACCGCTCCGGTCGACGGCGGCACCCAGAATGACGGCTTCGGCGGCATGATCCCGGCCCCTGATCGCGGCTCCGACGAGGGTGCGGGACCGTTCGATCGCTTGATCATCCGCGGGGCCACGCTGATCGATGGCACCGGCGGCCCGCCGATGGGGCCCGTGGACGTCGTGGTCGAGGGAAACCGCATTGCTCAGGTGCGGAGCGTCGGGTTCCCGGGAGTTCCGATCGACGAGGATCGTCGTCCGGGCGACGCAGACCACGAGATCAATGCCTCCCGCATGTACCTGTTGCCAGGCTTCATCGACCTTCACGGTCACACCGGTGGCCGAGGCAAGGCGCCAGAGGCCGAGTACAGCTACAAGCTGTGGCTGGCTCACGGCATCACCACGTCGCGCGGCGTCGGGCACGGCAACTTCGAGTTCTCCCTGCACGAGCGCGAGCGCTCCGACAGCAACGAGATCGTGGCGCCGCGCATGGTCTCGTACGTGCGACCGGGCTCTGGCGCCGACTATCAGGGCCCGCCAGTCGACGATCCCGATTCGGCTCGCGAGTGGGTGCAGTACGCCGCTCAGAGGGGTGCCGACGGCCTCAAGCTCGGGTCCCCTGCGCCCGACGTCATGGAGGCATTGATCGACGAGGCCCACAAGCACGGCATGGGCTCCACCGCGCATCTGGCGCAGACCGGTGTCGGGGAGATGAACGCCCTCGATGCCGCCCGTCTCGGCCTCGATTCCATCACCCACTACTACGGGCTGTTCGAGTCGATGTACGAGAACACCAGCCTGCAGCCCTACCCGGTCGACTACAACTACATGAACGAGCAGCACCGCTTCGGCCAGGTGGCGCGACAGTGGGAGCTGGTGAATCCGGGCGGCGAGAAGTGGAACGCGGTCATGCAGGAAATGCTCGACCTCGACTTCTACATCAACCCGACGATGACCATCTATTCGGCCGGCCGCGACGTCATGCGAGCACGCAACGCCGACTGGCACGAGGAGTACACGCTGCCGACGCAGTGGGACTTCTACCAGCCGTCACGCCGCGCCCACGGCTCGTACTGGTTCTACTGGACGAGCTGGGACGAGATCGCCTGGAAGAAATTCTACCGGGTGTGGATGCAATTCCTCGACGAGTACAAGGATCGCGGTGGCATCGTCACCACCGGGTCCGACAGCGGCTTCATTTACCAGCTGTACGGATTCGGGTACATCCGCGAGCTGGAGTTGCTGCAGGAGGCGGGCTTCCACCCACTCGAGGTCGTCCGGGCGGCCACCATGCACTCGGCCATGGAGATCAACAAGCCGCGCGCAGACGCCGACAAGCTCGACATCGGAATCGTGAAGCGAGGCTATCTTGCGGACATGATTCTGGTGGAAGAAAACCCGCTCGAGAACCTCAAGGTCCTCTACGGCACCGGCGCAGTGAAGCTGATGGACGACGGCACGGTAGCGCGCGTCGGCGGCGTCAAATACACGATCAAGGACGGAGTCGTATACGACGCTGAAGAGCTGCGCGCCGACGTACGCGACATGGTGGCGAGGGCAAAGATGGATCGCGCCATGGAAACCGACGGCGGGCGGGAGTAGCGGTCATGAGCGAGACGATGGGTGCCGCCTGGTTCACGCATTTCGGCCCGGCGGCCGAGGTGCTCAGCATCGGCGAGGTCGAGGCGCCGCGACCCGAAGCCGGCGAGGTGCAGGTTCGCATTGCTATTTCCGGCGTCAACCCGGTCGACGTGAAGCGCCGCCTCGGCGGTCGGGGCGCCCAGGAAGGATCGCCCGTGGTGCCGCACTTCGACGGCGCCGGCACCATCGAGGCCGTCGGCGAAGCGGTTTCGGAGTCGCGTCTGGGCGAGCGCGTCTGGGTGTACGAGGCACAGCTGGGTCGCGCCTTCGGCACCGCCGCAGAGCTCACCGTGGTGGCCTCCGATCGCGCTGTGCCGCTACCGGATTCTGCCGACTTCGACGCCGGCGCCTGCCTCGGTATCCCAGCGCTCACGGCGCATCGCTGCGTCTTCGCCGACGGCACCGTGAGCGGCCAGACGCTGCTGATAACCGGTGGCGCCGGTGCGGTGGGCAACTACGCGGTGCAGTTCGCCAAGCTCGGCGGGGCGACGGTCATCGCCACGGTGAGCGGCGACGAGAAGGCAGAGCTGGCGCGCCAGGGCGGCGCCGATCACGTGGTGAACTACCGTAGCGAAGATGTCGCCGAGCGCGTTGGCGAGCTCGCCGGCGAGTCGGGACTGGATCGCGTCGTCGAGGTCGAGTTCGGTGGCAACCTGGCCACTAGCATGGCCGCGCTCAAGGACAATGGCGTAATCGCCACCTACGCGTCGCAGGCCAATCCCGAGCCCACGGTGCCGTTCTACGTGCTGGTGTACAAGAACGTGACCGTGCAGCACGTGCTCGTATTCGGGATGCCCGAGGCGGCGAAGACACAGGCAGTGAGCGACATCTCGAAATGGCTCGGGGCCGGACAGCTGCATCATCACCTGGGCCCGAGGTTCACGCTCGACCAGATCGCCGCGGCGCACGAGGCGGTCGAAGCAGGGGCGTTCGGCAAGGTGCTCGTCGAGTTGTAGGGTACAGGCACGCCCTTGTACGGAGTATCGCCGTGGCCGTCCGATCCGTTTCCGTCACGAGAACCAGAGAGGCAGTGCGCTGGTTTCGAAGCACGCTGGTGGTGGTCTTGAGCCCCTGGCTCACAATGGGCGCGTGCGCGGTTGCCGGTGAGCCGCACCAGATGCCGCCAAGCGACGAACACCCGACACCGTAATCACGCGGAAATTCCTCACGCGGGCAGGCTCCGCCACCGCCGGCGGAAGTGCCCCCGAACCGCTGCCTCGCCAGGGCGGTTCTGATCTCCTCGGCCGACGGACCCGAGCGCTCGACGCTGCGGATGCCCCTGCCTGACGACGCGGCCGAGGAGCTTTTCAGCCTGCAGGTCCGCATCGACAGCGTGCTGCCGGTACGCGACGACCTCGACAACATGTGCATCCCCGATACCACCATCGACGTGCTTGCCGCGCGTCTGCCACCCACCGAGCTCGTTGGCAGCGCAGTGAACGTCGAGCTCGAGCTCCTCGGCAGCACGCAGGGTGTCCGGTGGTGGCTGCACCGAATCGACACCATTGACGACCCACCAACCGACCGAACCGGAGGAACCACATGAACACATCGCGTCCCGCCCCGGCAAAGAGCCGCCAACCCCGGTTTCGTTTCGGGCTCGCCGTCTTGTTGGTGGGCCTGGCCGCGGCGCTGGCGACCTTCGGGGCCCAGCGGCCCGCGTTCTCCCAGGCCGGGAACGTCGTTCCCGAGGCGGTGCGGCACAGCAAGGCGTGGCAGCGAGCCATGTGGCACTACGAGCAACGCGCTTACCCAGGCGTAGATATCCCGGCAGGCGCGCAGCTGCGGGCGGCGCGCGAGATCGAAGCCTATCGTGCGCCTTCCCGGCCCGACGCAGCTCTGCCAGCTGGAAGAGCGTCGGTCCGACGCCGCTGGACAACCGCACGAAAAACCCCTTCGTCGACAAGGCTGCGCTCAGCGGGCGGGTCAGCGCCGTGGCAGTAAAATCCCAGGAAGAAGAAGGAGATCCTCATCGGCACGGCCCTGGGCGGCGTCCACCTTTCCAAGAACAACGGCAAGACCTGGAAATCGGCCGGAGACGATCTGGCGACGCTGGTTGCCGTTTCTCCGAGGATGGGGCGGGGCATTGCTACACCAAGGTCACATTGCAAGAAATGGGCCTCTCGTGAGAGTTTGAGTAGCGTTTGCAACTGTGGGCGAAGCTTGGGGTCTCGTCGCCCTTCTCGTCCTGGAACTCAGCCGGAGTCGGAACCGGCGGGCACGGTACCTTGGAAACCAAGATACTCGGAGTCGCAGCCAGTCTCCGCAACGCCCGGTGGGGAAAAGGCCGCGGCGCGCTAGTCGAGAGCCTGCTGGCTTGTCCGGATGAAGAGGCTCTGCGCGCGTACCTGGTCGAGCAAGCAGAGCTCCACCTAGAGAATTTCGTCGAATCCGGTCGTGCCCAGGGGCTGCCGTTCGACGAGATCTACGCGAACCTGCGGCGTCTCAGCGGCAAGCGCGGCTTGAGCAATTCGGAAATCCTGCTCGCCGCAGCACTCTGGGCGGCGGCATCGCACGGGGCGCGAATCGAACACCTGTCCCTGAGCGAGTACTTTCCGGCCGCCGGCGTGCACAGACGGCTCGACGACCTCAAGAGCCGGCTCCGGGCGGCCGACGGTCTTCTCCTGTCGACGCCGGTGTACTTCGGCGATCGGAGCTCGCTTTCCCAGGATCTGGTCGATCTCATTCGCGACGATCCCGAATTACGCCGCGACCTGACAGACAAGGTCTATGTGGGCGTCGCGGTGGGCGCCAAACGCAATGGGGGACAGGAGTCCACTCTGATTTACCAGCTCTTCGACATGGTCAACCTGGGCTTGCTGGGAGTGGGAAACGACTCGGACACGACGTCACAGTACGGAGGCACGGGCCACGCGGGCGATGTGGGCACCGCCGCGACCGACGACTACGGGATCTGGACCTCGATGGGTGCGGGACGTCGACTTGCTGACGTCGCCAGACTGGTGAAGATGGGGCAGCGGACGGAGGTCCAAGGGCCGATCAAGGCAATGTTCTGGGTTCTACAAGACAAGGGCAACCGCGCTCTGGACCTCGTCTCTCACCTGATCGATCGGCACGCGGGTGAGGTCGATGCGACCGTGGTGGATGTGGCGAACGCGTATGTCAGCAGGTGCATAGCTTGTGATATCTGTCCGACTCATATCGATGTGGATGAAGCGTATCGTTGCATCATCCAGGGTGGAAAACGCGACAGCTTCGAGGAGTTCCACTCAGAGTTCCTCGACCACGACGTGATTGTCCCCGTTGTCTACAGTCCGAATGACCGGACCGGGTTAACCAACAACTACCAGAAGTTTGTTGAACGAACGCGTTATCTACGACGCGGCGACTATGTGTTCAGTGACAAGCTGACTACACCGCTCGTTCTCGAGGACGTCGGGGTTCTGGAGAACATGCAATTGCGAATGGCGACCTCTCTGATTCGGCATCACACCGTGCTGACCGAACCCATGGTGGCCTACTCGTTCGACGATACGATCCTGAATCTGAATTCGGTGGCTGAGACTTTCGGCCGCATTCTCGCGAGGGCCCGGCTTCTCGTCGGGGGCACGCTCAGTTCGTCACTCGAAGACGGATCGCGTGGCGTCCCGCAGTACAATCCGGTCGGTTACGTCTTGAGCGCCGAGAAGGAGCGCGAAGATCAGCAACTCCGCCGTCGGAGGACGATGGTGGAGCGGCGCCGCAAGCGCATCGCGTCGGATGTAGAAGTCAGGCTGCCCACGACGCCCAACCTGGCGCAGTAGCCGTCGCCGAGCATCTCGTTCGTGGCCAAACCTCGCTCGGTCATAGTCGATGTTGTCCGGTCGGAACGGGTCTGCCCTCTGGAGAAGCCCTACGTACTCTCGTTCCGGACGATCGATCGCGTGGAATCGATCCGCGTCGAGATGCGCCTCTCGGACGGTAGACGGGCGTCGGCCGAGGTTGTTCCTCTGGTCGGCTACTCCACTGAGACGCCGGCCGCAATTCGCCGGTACCTGGACGAGATTTGCCCGACCCTACCGGGCCTCGACCTCGCTGAAGCGAGAGCTCGTGTTGGCGGAGATGTGTCGCGGACGCCGTTCGCGACATCACCAATTCTGACCGCCGCAGATCTTCTGGAGATCCCCGAGGGGGCGTCGCGCTCAACGCCGGACCTAACCACCGTTCTCAGGCACGTTGTATCGACCGACAACCGGCGAGAGCTGGTTGAAACGGTTCGGCAGGCGGCGGGAGAGGCCGCTACCGTCAAGATCAAGCTCAGCGGCGACCCCGGGGCGGATCAGGAGGTCTTGAGTGAATTGCGTGAGCTGGCCCCGACCCTGCCTTCCTCGTCGTTGCGGCTCGACGCCAACCAGAGCTATGCCCGGGACGACGCGCACGAGCTGTTGCAGTTCCTGGCTTCGTGTCCCGAGCTCAGACGGGCTGTGTCACACCTCGAGCAACCTCTCGACGCCGCCGACTGGGCCGGTCACCAAGAGCTCGTGCGTGCGGTGCCGACAGTTCCGTTGATGCTCGATGAGAGCATCGTCACCGACCAGCACGTGACCCGCGCGTCGCGCATCGGGATAGGCGCGGTGAAACTCAAACTGTTCAAGCAGGGTGGGATTCGGGAAGTCACGGCACTGGCGACCCGAGCGCACTCACTCGGGATGAAGGTCGTTATCGGCAACGGGGTCGCTACCTGGCTATCGAACAGGGTCGAGCTCATGATCGCGTCGGAAAGTCCGGAGCTCTTTATGTTGCCCACCGAGGCAAACGGCTTCTTGAAACTGGCGGGCTACGAACCGCCGCTCTGATGTCGGGCACGTCCTCTATCCACATCCGCCTGCGCCACATAGTTCGCAATCCATGCTGCGACGTCTACCGAGGAACTGATGAGGTCATCGCGCCTGCGGCGATGGGTTTCTTGCAAGCCTGCAACTCCCAGTAAACGTCGGACCAGCTCGAGCAGCTCGGCCTCTTCGGTGGCGCGATAAAGCAGGCCCCACTCCTTGTCGAGACTGTCGTGCACACCTGGCGCGCCCTTCAGCGACCAGCGGTACTGAACGCTGGGCGTTCCCAGAACCGCCGCTTCGGAGGCAACTGTTCCGCCCTCCCCCACATACAGCGACGCATAGTACAGGAAGTGGTGAAACAGCTCGGGTGGAGCCGTGAATCGTCGGTGCTGCAAGGACGGCGGAAGCTCCCCTTCAGCGGAAATGAGAACCGGTCCCATTGTCTCCAGCAAGTCAACCAGGTCGCACTTCGCGCGATCAGAAAGACCCTTCTTGCCGATGTCGTGGCTCGCTTGCCAACTGACAAGCCGCACGATGCTGAATCGATCCTCGGGCGTAAGGCCGTGGAGCGCCAGGTGCGACGGGTCCGGAGTAAACCGGTTCGGATGCAGGTACGACAGCTCGTGAAGACCCGCGTATCTGACCTGCTTGGAGCCAAGATCTCGCCAGAATGCCGATGGCGTGCAGACTACGTCTGTGGCGGGGAGATACAGCCAGATGGTCTCAACGGCGTGCTCGGTATCCTCGAATGCGATATGCGGCACGCCGCCGGCCCAAGCAGCCCAGGCGAGGGGAACCGAGGCCAGGCTGCAGGCAATGTCCGCTCGCTCGCTTCGCAGCGTTCGGTAGAGCAGTCGTGTCTTGAGAAACAGCTCTCTGACCAGGCTCCGGCGTCTGACCGTTCCCGGCGAGTGCTCGATTCCGAACGCCGCGAGCAGGCCGAGCGCGCCGTCTTTGGATCGTCCCACAACGACCACATCATGGCCCATCTCACGCCAGATCCCGATCGGGTGCCTGAAGAGGTGAACGTGCGCAGGGTGATTGATATCAACTAGGATGCGCATCGAGCTGCCGGACTCCGACTCGCCTGCTTGGAGCCGCAATGGAGACGCGGAAGGTCTGGCGTCGCGACCTGCATCATGGTGACTCGACCGTCGGTGTAGGGTCCGCGCCCTCTCAGCGATAGACCCACCGCAGCACCTCGAATGCTTCGGCATGCCGCCCCTCGATCTGTGTGCCTCGGGTGCGGGCCAAGCTTCGTATGAACTCGGCATCGAGATACGAACGGTGCTGCTGGCTTCGATACGCCTGTAGCGCCTTTACTTTCAAGTCGAGGTGCCGCTCTTCAAGCGGTATGAAGCACCGTGTCGCGAACTCGATATTGTTCCACGGCTCTTCATAGCCCAAGAGCGTGTGCGACTTGAACGCCCGGAGCCCCTCCGCAGCCACGACTTGATGGTCTTGGTGTATGTCGGTCGGTGACGGGACGAAGACAAGATCCGGGTGAATGGCCTTCCGAAGATCTATCAATGTTTGCAGGATCTCCTGTCGACAACCGGAGAATTCGCGTACGGGGAAATCGCACACGTGGAGGTTCTCCGGGAGCACACCCAGGATTCGTGTCGCCTCCTTGACCTCGACTTCGAGAATGTTGTCCGGGAATTCCGGCCGGACAGCCGTCCTCGCGGTAGAGAAAGCTAGGTAATGAAGTTGCTTACCTTCTTCGATGAGACGAGCAATCGAACCGCCACAACCGATTTCGCCGTCGTCGGTATGAGGTGCCAAAACGAGCACACAGTTGAACATCGAACCCTCTCACCAACCAATGAGCCAAGCGCTAACAGCCACGCCGGCTACGATTCCCACTCGCACCCGGGATCCCAGAAGACTTGGTCCATGTAGCGCATCATCCGCCTGCCGTATCTGATCCTATCTTCGGCCCGCCGCACTTCGTTGGGCGTCATTTCACCTAGACACAGCTTGATGGCCATGTAGGGTTCATTCAGGTCGGGCTGATAGATGAACGTCGATGTACGGGGATTGATCTCGATCAACTTCTTGCCGATGAACTGCACGCTGAGGTTGTAGCTCAAGGGAATGCGCTGCAGGATCCTGCGGATCAGCTCATGGATTCTCGGCTGATCAACGAGCGCGCCGAGGGTGATGACCCCCCAGCGCGACCGCTCGCGTGTCTTGACCGTGGTCAAGAGGGCGTCGCCGTTTAACGCTAACGTCATCGCATCGTATTCGACTCCCTCGACCACCTCCATGACCAACAGGTCAGGGAATTCTGGCTCGTCCTCGAAAATGTTGACGAACTCGTCGAGGCTCATATAGACGTTGTTGGGTTTGTGGTCGAGCAGCAGCGACTTGCGAGAGACGCTGGGTTCGAGGATACGAAACCCTCGACTCCCCTTGCTGACGTAGGGTTTGAAGCACACCGCCTTGTCGGGATAGCCGAGATCGGTAACGGCTTTGACGAACGCGTCGAGACTCGAAGGCGCCCTGAACTCGGGGCACGAGACGTCGCAGCCTTTCATTGCCCGATAGAGCTCGTGCTTGTTGCTTGCAAGCGCCAGGGGCTCGGGATCTGAGACGAGCACCCTGATGCCGCGGTTCTCGAACTCCTCGCGCGCGACTGATACCGCGTACACCTCAGCACTGGATACGGGAAAGAGCAGATCTGGCTCCTCGCGCTCCGCGATATCTAGCAACGCCGGTATGAAGTCCGGGTTGTCTGCTGCCGGAACAATGTGAAAGCGGTCCGCAAAGCAAGAACCGATGACGTCGTGCGCCATATCTGTGCCAATGATCTCGATATCTCGCTCTTGCGTCTCCTTGAGCTTGCGGATCAGCGTCGAGCACCCCGGCGCACCACTCGCCGTCATCAGTATCTTCAACGGAGGCAGCATAACTTGCTCTAGGCCTTCCGAGCGGTCTCGCCATTAGCAGGATGAACCGCCACGCTTCGAACCAAGGGGGCTTCGTTGCAGGAGGTGGCGGCTTCGGCAGGTCGGACGAAGGGTACGGTACCATCGCGTTTCGAGCGAACGCTGACGGCGGCAGGTGGTGGTCACCCTGATTGCACGCCGAGCTACTTGACCTCGGTATGGCAGTCGACCGTGAGGGCCTGCCCGGACACCCGACCGCCGGCTTCCGAGCAGATGAACAGGACCATGGCGGCGATATCGTCGGGGGTCACGAACCTGCGTAGCGACATCGAGCTGTGCCATTCCTCACGAACGGCCTCGGTCGTCACCCCCCGCGCCGCCGCCTCGGCAGCCATCACGCGCTCGATCCGGTCGCCCTCGACGCTGCCCGGGCAAATCGCGTTGACGCGGATTCCGTACGGCCCGAGCTCCGTCGCCAACGACTTGGTGAAGCCGATGAGGGCCCACTTCGACGCCACGTAGGGCGATCGCAAGGCGTATCCGAAAAGCCCTGCGGTCGACGACATGTTGACGATCGAGCCACCGGCGGTGGCCTTCAGCAGCGGCACGGCGTGGCGGGCGCAGTGGAACGCGCCGTCGAGATTCACCGCAAGCGTGGCACGCCAATCGTCGATCGAGATCTCCTCCACAGGTGCCACGGGTCCGGAGATCCCGGCGTTGTTGACCAGAACGTCGAGCCCGCCCAGACTCGCCGCGGCCTGGCCGAACAGCTGTTCCACCTGCGTTGCATCGGAGACGTCCGCCAGTGTGGCTCCCAGGCCGGGAAGCGCCACGATGGCCTCGGCCAGGGCCACTTCATCGTTGTCGCAGATGTGAACCCTCGCACCGGCGGCGTGGAAGCGTTCCGCGACCACTCGCCCGATGCCAGCCGCGGCGGCCGTGATCAGGACCCTTTTGTGCTCGAGATCGAGTACAGTCGGCAACCTTCCATCTCCCTTGACGATCTTACGGTGCCACCGTGCTCCGTAAGCCGCTCACGCGACCCGGACAGCCTAGCTTAGCGCCGACCCTCGACGCGCAACGATGCTCGACCCCGTGAACCCACCCAAGCTGATTTTCGCGACGTTGCTGGTGATGGCGCTCATCGTGGTCGGCATCATCCTCGCTCCTGGGGCCGAGATTGCGGCGCACATCGACCACAGCCGGGTGGGCGCGATGTTCTCGGGCGGCGACGGCGCCGCTCGGCACGCTTCGACAGCGACGCTGGGCTGGGCGTTCGGTGCCATCCAACTGCTGCTTTTCGCGAGCTTGATGGCTCTCGGGGTGCAGCGCAACGGCTCGCTGCGGGGATTCGGTCCCCCTCTCCTGGGCTGTACCGCTCTTCTGCTCACCCTGCGCCGGAACAGGGAAATACGATCGGAGGGCTCGGTGGTCGGTTGCCGTGCCTTCGGCCGACGCGAGCTTGACCGACGCCTCACTGGCTTACCGAGCTGCGGGAGCAGCTCGGGCGGTTGAAGCGTGAGCGACCGAAGCGCGGCGTGCGATTCGGTGTCCACGTTTCCGCAGCGGGAGGCCTGGACCGGACCCCCGAGCGCGCCGCGAACCTCGGCTGCGAGACGTCAGCAGCAACCGCCAGTGGGCGATGCGGCGCCTGCGGCGCGGCGAGGCCGCACGTTTCCGGGACGGTTGCGCCCGTCATGGGATCCACCCGGTGCTGGCACACGCCAGCTATCTGGTGAACCTGGCCTCGGGCGATGCGGAGCTACGGGTGCGCTCATGGCGCGCCTGTCGCGCCGAGTTGCGGCGCTGCCAGCGCCTCGGGATCGCGGGGCTGGTGGTGCACCCCGGCTCCTGCGGCGATCAACCCCCGTCCCAAGCGCTCGAGCGCGGTGCTCCGGTGGCGCTGACGCTCGACAACGGCACGGAGTTCACCTCCAAGCACTTCGACGCCTGGGCCTACTCGGAGGGAATCCAGTTAGACTTCATCCGGCCGGGAAAGCCCATGGAGAACGCGTTCATCGAGAGCTTCAACGGTCGGCTGCGGGACGAATGTCTCAACGCCAACCTGTTCTTGTCGATCCACGACGCCCGGCAAAAGCTCCGCGCCATGCGGTGGTCTCGGTCGGCGCTACGAAGGCTTGGAGGCTCCACTACAATACCCAACGACCCCATAGCTCACTGAAGGATCGAACTCCTACGGAGTTCGTCAGGGGCTGGCAACCGGAGGCCTCGGAACGCCGAACTCTAAACCTCTGACTGGTACTGATTCCGGGGTGGGGTCAAAGCACCGAATTACTGAGATACGACGTGGTACTAACCGTGGGGTCAGGTCACGAGGACTTGCTGATGCAGACGGATCTTCCCAACAGCATGAGCCAAGTTCCTCTTCCATCAACGTGAAGATGTTCATGGAGAGCCATGCATAAGCAGATGGACTATTCCCGGGAGTTCTTCGAACACGTGGAGCTCGGGGGCGAGACTTTTGCCGAGCTGGACGTTCAGCCCTTCTGGCTGCGCGAGTCACCCGTGTTCGATGACAATCCGTACTGGGATGCTCCGCGGGATGTCCCCGGTGGTCGAGCCCTGTTCATATCCGGTCCGTCCCGAAACGGGAACCACCTGATTCATTCGATGCTCGATGGGCATCCGAACCTGGCCTCCGTTCCGGGAGAGGATTCTTTCCTGCCGGCGTTTTTTCAGGCACTCGTGAAGGACCGGGAGGAGGCCCTGGCGAAGCTACGAGGATCGGACAACGTCGAGTACATCCTCCAGTTGACCGCGTGGGGCATCAACAAGTGGAAGTCGCTCTGGGAGCTGGAAAGGCAGGACGGCCGCGCGAACGTGTGGTCGGGAATTCAGCCGGCTGGCGCAGGCTATGTTACCGATTATCAGGACACGGTAATTCGAATCGACTATCCCGCGTTCGAGTCTCGGCTGTATGAGCATGCTTCCGCAATTCGCAAGGCCTCGACGTTCGTCGAGGTCGTCTGGCTCTATATGGATGCACTACAGCAGTTGTCGCCGCCCAAGGACGGCCTAACGTATCCGTACTGCTGGGTCGGATCGGGTATGCGGCGAGAGTTGAACTTCCTGTATGCACGTTCACCGTTCGTGTATTGCGTTACGCCGCTGCGGCCCTTCGAAAGCTATTACTCCTCGTTCGCCAAGGCACGGTTCGACACAGCCGACATACGTGAAGACGCGCTCAGAGCGGCCTGGGAACACTGGATGCACAAGACAGTGGACTATCTGTTGTTGAAGAAAACCTATACTGAACGAGTCGTCCTGGTGAACTTCGATCACGTCGTCAACCGGCCGAAAGAAACAGCAACCCGAATATGCGAATCCCTAGGTGTGCCGTTTGACGAGTCTCTGTTGACACCGACATCGCTCGGTAATCTCACGAAAGGCAACTCCTCCTTTCCAAAGCCCGAAGAGGTTCGAGGGACGTTCTATACCTTCGATTCGGAGCACCGGTCGCTTCCAAAGCAGTACTGGCCCGACCAATACCCGCTGATCTGGAACATGGTGATGGAGTTCGCCCTATGAGCAGGCCTGCGGGGCGGATATGAACATCTACGTACCGGTCGAGATCAAGGCGCGGGAGCTCGAAGGGAAGACGCTCCTTGCCCTAGCAGCGGCGGAGCGAGGCCATGACGTCATTCTCGCCGGAAAAGAGGACACGCTGGTGCTCGCTCGGCACGGCGTGCGGAGTCGCCGGCTGACGGCTGACGACGTCGAGCCCCTGGACCGCAAGCGGGCATATAGGGAGCGACCGGACGCTACATCCTTGGGAGCATCGGGTTCTCAGCCCGGTCGAATGTGCTTGGCTTCAGACCTTTCCCTCCACCTTCCAGTGGGGAGACTCAATGGGCAAATGCGGGCATACCGGTGTGCGTCAGATGATTGGCGAAGCGGTTCCACCCCGGTTCACGATGCTCCATGGAAAGGGGCGATTATACCTTTGAAGCACTGAACTCGGACGGAGACGCACGCGACAGATCTGGACGGTTAGAGGGTTCATCCTGTGGTGTCGGTGCGCGGTGTGAGGGCACGGGGGGACTCCTGGTGACGACCCTTAGCGGGCTTAGAGTTTTGGGCGTCCAGGCGGGAGTGGATCTCCCGCATGACCCGTTTCCCAAACACCGTTTCCATGATCTCGCGGCCCGTCTTTTCGCCGATATTGCGAGGCACCGTGCGCTTCCGTTTCCTCTGAGATTCAGACATGTCAGCTGTCGTCGTCGCTCGAAGTCTTGTTGTCAGAATCAAGTAAGTTCCGCTGTATCTCCTCTCTAGCACTTTGTGTGGGTGTGGACGGCGATGATCTCGTTTCGTCTGTCGAGCTTTCCATCCGGTAGTCTTCGCACGACGCTCTTCAGATCAACCTCTAGAACGTCGCCCTTACCAAATCGCTCTCCATCCTCAATTCTCTGCTGGAACTCATCATCCAGTAGATGGGCCGTTATTCGGTCGTCTCCTTGCTTCAGCCTCCACACCAATCCTTCGCGGAAAGAGGCATTGTCAATCTCAAAAAACTGGTGGCTGGAACCATCGTGGAGCACTTCTCCTGCATCCGCTCCGTCTTCTACTTGGTCGAAAGCGTCTACCTCATCCTTGGTGATGCGCTGAGGCTCCTTTGCTTCAGATGCGAGAGTCTCCAACACATCAATTCCGGCTTTCTTGAGGGGCCTCACGAAACGCTCTGCATAACGACGAAACGCCCTGTCTTGGCTCAATTCGTAGGATCGAGCATCGACGTTGAACGTGTTTCCTTCAAGCGTAATCTCGATCCTGTTGTCCTCTATGACCGTTATGTTGTGCTTCCGGTTGCGGAGTTTCTTGATGAGCCATACCGCGCCGGTACCAAGGCCGCCTAGTCCTACGATCTCGACTAGTTCGGCGGCGCTTTGAATGTTCTCTTTGGTGAAGAGCGTGCCAATTCTCTGGATGATCGTCTGCCACAACTCAACATCGAACTCGAACGATCCATGCCGGAATCCGCCAGACACTTTTACCCGAACGTTTGCCCTGTCCTCGTTGACAAGAGAATTGGACCGCTTGACTAGATCAGCTAATGCAAGAAGCGATGGCGCGAGTTCCTCCACGTCCATCGTTCCGCCTTTGAGGGCTTCACCATCGAACTTAACCGTCATTACGGCACGACTCACGTCGTCATCTCGTGGTGCTGCTTCCTTTTCATTCTCCATACCGAGCCTCTGTCTTCCACGGTCCCGCGCGGTTCTCGAATCGAGGACGGGTACAGTATTAGCCTCACGCACGCTTCGTCAAAGAAACTGCTGAATGTAGAGCTTATTAGTCCCCGGCTGGCCCCCTGCGCCCTCACACCACACGCGGACCCTTCGGGATGACTCCGAGAGGGCATCTGGAAAGTCCGCGTGCGTCTCCGTCCGAGTTCAGTGCTTCAAAGGTATAATCGCCTGGAAAGGTGCTCGCAGCTTTAGCGGAGGGTCATGAGGTGCCAGCAGCACTCTCTCGGGAAGACGGACGGTGCCAGAAGGCGTTGGCGAAACTGGGCTCCTAGGCCATAGGCCGGTGGCACCATCCACACGAGCAAGCCGACCGGTGGATAGCGGCTTGCCGATACCTCCCCTAGTGTTGGTATCGTAAGGCCTTCGGTCGGACGCGTCGATCTTGCCGCTTTGGAGCCTCATGCCTGGACCGAGCATCCTCAACCGCGCCGCTGGGAGCGGCGGCGGCGACATTCGCCGGGGTGTCAACTCGGAACACAGCAGTCTCGATCCGCTCACGGTTCGCGAGCGCAGCGAACGAATGAGCCGAGTGCGATCCAAGGACACGAAACCCGAGATGCGGGTTCGGCGGATCGTACACGGCTTGGGGTATCGCTACCGTCTTCACGCGAGCGACCTCCCGGGCCGTCCAGATCTCGTATTCCGCCCGCGACGTAAGGTGATCTTCGTTCACGTTTGCTTCTGGCATCGGCATGAAGGCTGTTCGCGGAATCGCATCCCAAAGTCGCCCGAACGTCAAGAATTCTGGCGGGAAAAACTGAACGGGAACGCCCGCCGCGATCGACTCAACCAGGCCGCACTCCGCAAAATGGGCTGGGTCGTTCTCGTGATCTGGGAATGCGAGACCAGGGATGTCGATCGTTTGGCGAAGGAGGTCACGGCGTTTCTCGGGTAGTCCCGAACTCATCGGTAAAGGCGCGAAGACGTGCTTTCGCCTCCGCCTCGTCACGCGGCCGAAGCCGGGCGGCCCACGGCCTCGACGGCGTCGTAGAAAGGAGCGTGTCCAAGGGGCATATAGCTATAGCCCTTGGCGCCATGCGTGCCCACGCGAGGCACCCTCGTGTTTTCGTCGACCGGTACTAGGTGATTCTGGCAGATGTACCGCAGTGGAAGCGGCACGGGGATCCGGATGAGCTGTCGGGTGGGAGTCCCGAAAGCGATCGGCGCTTCAGCAGCCGGAGGGCGACACGGGCTACGTTCCCATGCTGCGCATTTTCCGATGTGGTCGATGTGCTCGGCAGCGGACGGTGGGGCCGGCCGCGGCAGAGCCTACACAGGGGCCGTCACGCAGAATCCAGCGCCGCCAGGCGCGGTATCGCCGTGCCAGCGTTGACGGCGGATCGTTTCGGGTCCAACGCTATTTTCGTTGGGTGCGTGTTCATGCCAGCCTACGAAGGAGACTCAACATCTCTGTTTTCAATGACTTGACCGGTATCACGCAGAACGGAGAGACGGGAAAAAGACGCTCCTGGGCAAACGGATCCTTCTTCACAACCCTGAGGCGCGAGAAAGGAACGTGAGCCAACCGCGAGCTGGCCCGCGAGGTCGGAGCCTACGCGGGGCCGGCTGCGATGAAGTCAAGCCTTCCTGATCGACCCGGCGAACGGTACGATCCCTGATGCGGATAGGCGTCAAGGGAAGTATCACGCGGCGACCATGCGACTGAAGCGCATCACGTACGACGATCTCAACTCGAAACAGAAGGATCAGTGACGTTCCACGCCGCGTCACCTGAAGACCGGTGTGAGTCCGAGGAAAGCAGCCCCATGCGTGCCTCCAACGGCGACCGCCCCCACGTTCTGGTTCATGTCGATGAGCTTAGGCGGGATTTCTTTGTAAGCGCTGCGCTCAAGGACGTTCTGGAATCCCGCGGCGCCCGCGTCACTTTGACGAACAGGTCGCGTCTCCGCTGGTATCTGCAGTACGGTGACTTCGATGCGGTGATCGTGTCGCAAGTACAGATGATCCCGTTCGAGTTGCTGGATCGGCTCGCCGAGCGAACCGATATCCACATGCTGTCGACCGAAGGCGCGCTTACCGACGAGAAGGGCGTCCTGCGAACCTACGCGAAGAGCCTCGAGCCGAGCCGACAGCGCGCCCCGCATCGACGCCACCGCTCGGTTTCATCTCTGGAGCGACTTTTCGCGGCGATGCTTGATCACGAGCGGACTCTTCGACGAACGTCAACTCCCTGTGTGTGGAGCGCCTCGCTTCGACTATCATCGCGAGCCCTCACAGCGTATGAGTTCAACGAACTTGGACCTTCCCATCGGATTGGCTTGTCGGTTCGTGTTCTTGCATCCCTACAGGAGGACGGCGAACCACATCGCAATGATCGACCGGCTCAGGGCTGACCGATATCGCGGCTCGCTTTTTCCAATGGACAAGGAACCTGAAGACGTGTTTTGGATTCAGGCGGCTGCTGTCCGTGTTCTCCTCGAGCTTCTCGACGAGTGTCAGAGCCGCGGACAGCAAGTGCTGTTGCGGCCCCATCCTCGCGAGGACCTCGACAAGCACGGCTACCTTCTCGACAAATACCGCGACATCGTTTCATGGGACCACAAAGAGCTGTCGTTCGAATGCTGGTTGGACAAGGTCTCCGCCGTCGCCAGTTTCAATTCGACCAGCAACTACGAGGTTGTTGCGTCGGGTCGCCTCGGCATCAGCCTTGATGCGCTACTGGGAGATCGTGGAATAGATCACACGGGATTGTCCGCGAACACGATGTATCCAGTTACTCGTAGCCTTGTGCAGCCGCGCACGTTCGACGATCTGTTCGCCGCGATCGACCGACTACGTTCTGGCGAGTGGAGCGCCGAAGAGCAGTATCGGGAGTCTTTGGAGAACGTCCGCGATATTTGTGGCTTCCCACGCACCCAGCCGGCGTTGAACAACGTGGTCGATCAGGTGTTCGATGCTATGCGGGAATCCACCGATCGTCGCAGGGGTCGATGGTTGCAGAGCGTTCGCAACGGGCTGTGCCGGATGCTGGTAGGGCTCGTGGAGTTCGTTCTGTTCGCGATTCTTCGACGGGGTGTGGTGAGCGTGTACTACCCGATGTGGGAGCGATGGTATCGACGCCGGTGGGGCGGGTACATCGAGAAATACACGCAGTAGCCGCTACTCGTCCGTGAGAGAGTCAGTCATCGGCTCCGAGACCCGCCGGTCCGTCGGCTCGGACGTCCAGGAGAACCTCAGTCCAGGCCGGTGCCCGCGTGAACGGAGGGATCGTCCGCTACCGCGTATCCGAGTGCCTGGAGATCCAATGAGTGATCCTCCGCCAACTTGGCGTTCGACCGCGCAACCCGGTCCCTGATCACCCGCTTCTCGGCTTCCCCGAACTGGATCTCCTTTGCGTGTTTCCTGTAGCGGACACCGGGCTCAACGCTCCGACCGAGCCTCTGGAGCCCTTGGATGGCCCAGTCGGGCAAAGTGTCGACAACTCCGAGCCTGCCAAAGGTCAGCAGGTGCTGATCCGCAGGCAGGCCCGTGAAGGCCGAGAGCTTCTGGTATACGGGATATGGATCCGGGTAGACCCGAAGATCAGAAGCTTGCAGCGCTTCAAGAAACCCGGGCGTTTTCTCCAGCGGCGAGAACGGTGCCTCGTTCTTGTCCAGGCGTATCCATCCGGGCCTATGCCGAGGTTCTAGCGGGGGTCGGTCGAATGTATCGAGCTCAGACCGATAACGCAGAGCCATGACCCGTCAGACTACGTAGCAGTTCCGGCATGGATAGCATTCACCGCGCTGCCCTTGCAGATGTTGATTGCGGAGCCGCTCATAGGGTTCACCGCACCAAATCGACGAGACGGCCGGTGAGCGCTGGCCCGTTCTTGGTCCTCGGCTTCTTGCCGTGGCCTTCCATCCGAGGCAAATGCAGCAGCATTGTGAAGCGCGTGCTGCGCTCAACGAGGGTTCCGATCGCTGAACTTCGGAGGCCAACGAGCGTCGGTTGTCAACGAACCCCTTGGCGGTGGGGATCCCCTACAAGGAACGCCGTCCGATTTTGCTCGACATGACGACGAGCGTCGTTGCGGAGCGGCGAATCAAGCTGAAATGCGAGCAGAAAGAAAAGGTACCGGCCGGATGGTTCATCACGAGTGACGGTGAAACGCCCACGGACCCCGAACTGTTCTATGCCGAGCCGAAAGGCGCACTCCTACCTTTAGGGGGGAATGTTGGATACAAGGGATACGGGCTGGCGCTGATTGTGGATATTCTGGCTGGCGCTCTCTCAGGGGCCGGCTGCAGCAGTCCTACGGCAACCCGGGTGGGCAATGCTTTCTTCGGTATCGTGATCGATCCGGCCCACACTGCCGGCGGCTACGAGATGCTGGTTCAGCAGCTGATCGAATACGTCAAGAGTGCGGATACAACGCGGAAGTCGGATCGAATCTATTATCCTGGCGAGCTCGAACAGCGCGAGTATCAGGATCGTCAGCGTCGTGGCGTTCCGCTAACCGACGGGGCGCTCAAGCTGGTCAAGGCAGCGATGAGAAGCGTCGACTTGGATGGGAAGCTTCTCGTTGAAAGCGAAGTAGCCGGCGAGCGGTGACCTTGCACGCCGCGTCACTTGAAGACCGGTGTGAGTCGGAGGAAAGCAGCCCTATGCGTGCCTCCAACGGCGACCGCCCCCACGTTCTGGTTCATGTCGATGAGCTTAGGCAGGATTTCTTTGTAAGCGCTGCGCTCAAGGACGTTCTGGAATCCCGCGGCGCCCGCGTCACTTTGACGAACAGGTCGCGTCTCCGCTGGTATCTGCAGTACGGTGACTTCGATGCGGTGATCGTGTCGCAAGTACAGATGATCCCGTTCGAGCTGCTGCACCGCCTCGCCGAGCGGACGGACATTCATATGCTGACGACCGAGGGCGCGCTCACCGACGAGAAGGGCGTGCTGCGAACCTTCGCGAAGAGTCTTGAGCCGAGCCGACAGCGCGCCTACATCAACGCAACCGCTCGGTTTCACCTCTGGGGCGACTTCTCGCGAAGATGCTTGCTCGCGAGCGGACTCTTCGACGAAATGCTTTGACGCACCTCTCTCTGTCGGTGTCGGCCAGGCGTCGCGCCCGGCTCTTCTTGTGGGCTTCCCGGCTCATTTACCTACAGCGCCTCGCAACCTCTTGGCTCACTAGGACGCGTTGGCGGTAAGAACTTCGGCTAGCCGGGCCACGAGATTTCGCGGTTTGTGGCAGTACCGAAACCTGAAGCCCTCGATTGCGTCGCGCACGCGCTGACTCCTCCACCAGCGCTCGGTGTCGTCCCAGACATCGCGGACCTGCCGCGCCGCGGACTCCGGCGTCTCATGAAAAACCCCGACCTGTCGGAGCGATTTCGAAATGCCGGACGGCGTCGTCGCAGAGTTCGAAGTGCGCTGGATCCCAATGAATGATCGTGGGAACGTCCATCGCCAGCGACTCGAGATACGTGGTTCCGTTGTACGTCACGATGCAGAGTCGAGCCTTCGCCGCCTGTTTCTGAAAAGGCGATGCCCCATGATCCAGCTCCACATCGGGGAATCTGTCTTTCCATCGCTGCGTGGCCTCCCACTCGAAATCTCGCGGTATGAGCCGCACCTGAAGATGCTCTTGAATGGCGGGCGTCAGACACTCGACAAAGCGATACTGTGCCTCCAGGTATTCCAGCCATTGGCCAGCGATCACCGTCGATCGAGTATCTTTGGCGTATCTCGGAATGCATGATGTAACCAGAAGAGCCATTCCTCTCGAACTGCCGGAGGCCCGTGGCCGTGCTCTCTTGAACATGCCGATAGCGCGCTCGGAGGGCTTGTCGGAGGGCTGTCCTAACCAGGTCAGGTGAACGTCCGAGACGCTCGCCTGGTACGAGTAGGCGCCGTGAATGAGCTGCGTGCCCGCATTCCCGTGTTGGCCCGTAACAAGGCGGCAACCTGCCTCTGTCTTGCTGGCCGCCCAGAACTTGAACAGGTCCATCGAGAAGTGGCAGTTGCTGGTCCAAATCAACCTGGGTCGGGCAGGCCACGGCAGCCGTCGCGCCGCCTCCACCACCTCGGCGTAGCCTTCGACGAAAGCGGTCGGTAGCTGCGAGGGGATCAGCGTCCTGACGATCTCCTCGAAGCTCTCTTGCAACTCGCCTGCCGACAGAGTCCACCGGCGTTGCTCCGGGTCGAACGCGACCTCGGGAGTTCGTGGTGGCGTCCAGTGCCTCGGTAGCTGTCCCAGTCGCAGCTGAAGCCTCGCCACGTCGGCCGGCGGCAGGTAGGTACCGATAAGGAAATACACTCGCGGCCAGCGGAGCAATCTCGTCGCGAAGTCGGGAAGGAAGCGATGGCCACGCTCAGGTGAAGTTGGAGCCGGATCGGTGGAAACGGTGGACGATCGGCAGGAGATCGTTTCCACCGAGACGTCGGTCCAACCCTCGATCAGGTCCGCACAGAGCGCGTGATTCCAGGGGTCGCCGACCATCAGGTCGAGAAAGGAGTTCGTGTCGTTGGCTACGACTAGATGACGTGGAATCTGCACCCGCAGCGTCCGGTCGATCGGCCTGAATGCCTGGGCGCGGCGAATCATCTCCCAACGGTCGAAGACCACCACGGTGAAGTTGCTCAGCCAATACCCGACCACGAGGCGCCAGTACTTGAGGCTATGGCGCACACCATGAAGACGATTCAGCCGTTCCGCGATGTCGGGCAGCAGTCGTTCGTTCAACGCTTGGAGGTAGCGGTAGTCGCGAGCGAGCTTCTCTCTGTCGTCCCAGTGATAGGGGACGAGCTCGGCATCGAGGGGTTTCCAGCGATGCGCACGGGAGTACAAGCGGCACCATTCTCCCAGGAACAGAACGGGCTCATCTGAAGGCCAGCTCTCCTCCAGAGCGGTCGTTACCAGCACCGCGGGCCGCTGTTGACGCACTAGTCGCCACGCCCGGAGGGCAACGTGTGCCGCGCTCGCGACGTGGTGGCAAGAACAGCTTCGGCGAGACGCATCGCCTGCCACGCCCACTCGAGCGGAGTGCTGCCACCAAGCCCCCCGCACTTCGTACCGGGGAACCTGGATGAGCCTCTCCCCGTCTGAACGTGGGCAAGGACGTCAGGTTCTGCGTTCAGGCGGGACCGACGTGTTCCCATAGAAGGTGGTACTAACCTCGGCGGCAGGTCATGAGTGTGCAGCTGGGTGATGCGTGAGAGAATACCGCAGCTTTCAGTGCCGAGGCGACATCCGCCGCTGCCGGTCCGAGCCTGCGTTGCAGGCTCCTAGTATGGGACCCTCGGAGCAGACTCCAATCGGCCTCGTGGACGAGGGGACGTGGCGGCCCAACCTGCAGCCTCCGGGTTTTGACCAGTGTCAGTTCGATCTGTGAGATCGAGCGAGTCATCTGAGATCGCGCGACTGACCGCACGGGTTCACCCGAGGGCGAGGCAAGAAGAAACATGAATTGGCGAGACCAGAACGTCTTGGTGACGGGTGGCACTGGGTCGTTCGGCAAGGCCTTCATAAGAACACTTCAGGAACTTCATCCTCCCAACAAACTCATCGTGTTCAGCCGCGACGAGTTGAAGCAGTCGGAGATGCGTGCCAGCGGCTTCGACGCACCGAACCTCCGATTCTTTCTCGGGGACGTGCGCGACCTGAGGCGGTTGCGGCGTGGTATGGAACAGGTGACGGTGGTTGTTCACGCCGCAGCCCTAAAACAAGTCGCGTCGTGCGAATACAATCCTGTTGAGGCTGTGCGTACGAATGTCGATGGCGCCGTAAATGTCATCGATGCCGCCCTTGACTGCAAAGTGGAGCGGATCCTGGCTTTGTCGACCGACAAGGTCGTTAACCCGGTGAATCTCTACGGAGCGACGAAGCTCGTTGCCGAGAAGATCTTCATTCAGGCCAACTCGTATCGTGGCGATCGGCCAATCCGCTTCAGCTGTGTCCGTTATGGCAATGTAGTAGGCAGTCGCGGGAGCGTCATACCGCTGTTCCAGAAGCAAAGAGAGACGGGCACTGTAACCGTGACTGACCCTCGGATGACCCGATTCTGGATCACACTCGAACAGGGCGCACGGTTCGTTATCCGCTGCATAGAAGATATGCAGGGCGGTGAAGTGTTCGTTCCCAAGATCCCGACTATGAACATCATGGACTTGGTCAACGTTCGCACATCTGCATGACGATTAACGGTGCCGAGCTAGAGGCGCTTGAAGGCATGTCCAAGGTACTGGCCACTGAGCCGTCGTTGCTAATCGCGAGCGGATCGACCCAGACCTTTCGAGCAGAAGCCGACGGTATGCCGCTGAACGAGCGGATCTGCCAGTTTCTCCGGCACCGCGGCTTCGAGACCAAGGTCGACCGACAGGGGTGGATCCACGCTTCCGGTGTCTCAGGGTCGTAGAACGGGTCAGACGGCCGACTCATTCGACGAATCGCAGTACCTCGAACGCCTCTGCAAAACGGGCGCCGATCTGGACACCGCGTACGCGTGCCGTCTTCTCCGCCAGATCGCCCATATACGGCCGCGATGCCTGCGACGCGTACTCCGCCAACGCCGCTAACTTTCTGTGCAGGTGGTGCTCCTCGAGCCGAACGAAGTACCGGCCATTGAAAAGTAGGTTGTTCCACGGAAGCTCGCAGCCGAGCATCGAAACCGACTCAAACGCCCTCGTGGCTTCCTCGAACACCAACCTGATGATCCTGGTGGATGTCGGTACTGGCGGGCAAGAACACTCGGTCCGGGCGCAGATCGTCGCGTAGCTCGATCAGCTGATCCAGCAACCTCTGCCGGCGCTCGCCGAATCGACGTACGGGGTAATCCCAGTAAGACACGCGCCCCCGGTCGAGTCCAAGCTGAGCTGTGGCGGCGAAGATCTCCGCGGCGAGCACGTCGGGCGGGAATCCGTCCGGCACCGACTCCTCGCACGTGGAGCAGGCAACGTAATGCACTCTGGCGCCGGCCTCGATCATCCGAGCGATCGTTGCGCCGCAGCCCAGCTCGCCGTCGTCGACGTGGGGGGCGAGGATGAGAACCGTGGCCCGCGGACGTTCTCCAGACTCGCTCGCTTCCATGCCGTCTGCCCATGAGCGGGTTTGTAGCGGGCGTTGCAATGAGACCTTGCTCCCGCGTACCCGGATCGTTAACGATCGTCTGCTTGCGCCTCAAGATAATCTACGAGCCACGCGGTGACGTCGATTCTGTCCTCCAGCATCTTCTTACGTCGTTGCCGTTGTCTCGACTTCGCTTCCAGATCTGTGCCGAGGCGCAGGGCCACCGACATCATCTCATCCGGCTCCGAGCACAACGTCATGAGCCCGAATTGGCTCGTGAGCTCGGCATGGATCCCCGGAGCCTCGTCGCGCCGGTAGTGTACACAGGGCGTCCCGAGGAGCGCCGCTTCGGTGGCCATCGTGCCGCCCTCGCCGACGAATAGCGATGCGTAGTAGAGCACATCGTGCATGCGGGTCGGCACGATGTCGAGCTGCGTCCCTCCGACATGGTCGGGTACGGCGGCCTCAGATGTGATGAACACCGTGCCGTGATGCTCGAGGGCCGTTACCAGAGCGCGCTTGGCGACGTCATCAAGCCCTTGTCGGTGAGCGTCGTGGGCAGCCTGAAAGGCTACGAACCGCAATACGAAGTAACGATCGTCTTGCGAGAGTCCCAATTCGCCGAGCACGCTCGCGTCGGGAGTGAATCGGTTGGGGTGCAAGTAGGCGAGCTCGTGACACCCGGCGTAACGCTGATGCTTGGGTCCCAGATCCAGTGCGTACGCTGCGGGGGTGCAGATCTTCGTCGCTAGCGATCTCCACAGAACGCGCTCGATCCGCGCGTGTTCGGTGTCGTCGAGCATGATGACCGGGCGCCGAAGCACCGCCCCTACGTGGGCGGAGCACATCGAAAGTGAGACGAAGATATCCGGCCGAAATGCCCTGGCCAGCCGCAGCAACCGCCAGTCGCGCACGAGCATCTCCCAGGCCAGCCCCAACAGGCCCTTGCCCTGACGGCTGAGGCTCGTATGCTCGATGCCGAACTCGTCCAGAAGCGCTATGGTCACGTCCTTGTCTCGAGAGGCAACGCAGACCTCGTGGCCACGTCGCTCTAGCTCGGCCGATACATGGCGAAAAAGGTGGACGTGTCCAGGATGGCCGATCTCGATCAGAACTCGCATCAACAGGCAACTCCGCAGCTTCCTTCCACCACGTCCTTGTTAAACCGGTAACTGGGAGACCCTGGCCGGACAACACGCCACACCTAGCGGACTGTCGAATCGCCGGATCATCGGGCCAATCGCGCCTAGGGTGTTGCTAGGAACCTAACGAGCCGCGGGGTGCGAACGCTGCGTCCAGCTCTTCGGCCGTCGGGTAGTTGATCAATACGGCTCGTCTTCGGCCGTAGAAAACGAACATGGATCCGGCAGCGGCGGCGGCAGCGGCGCCCCCCGCGACCACCTGCGCCATGTGTGCGAGCTCACCCGCACCTCCGCAAGCAACCACGGGAACCGTGGTCGCCTCTGACACTGAACTTACGAGGGGCAAATCGTAGCCAGCCATCGTTCCGTCCCGATCGATCGAGGTAAGGAGGATCTCTCCCGCCCCGAGCTGCTCTGCGCGACACGCCCACGACACTGGGTCAATCTTCGCTCGTCGTCGTCCGGAATGAGTGAGCACCTCGTATCCCTGACGACCCCACCGTCGTTTCCTGGCGTCGATCGAGACGATGACCGCCTGGCTCCCGAATCGCTCTGCAGCTGCACGGATCAGCTCCGGATCGCTAACCGCCGCCGAATTAATGACAACCTTCTCTGCGCCCGCATAGATAATCTCCCTGATCTGTTCGATGTTCCGGATGCCACCGCCGACCGCAAACGGCATGTAACACTCATCTGCGATCTTCTCGATGAACTCGAGGCGCGGAATGCTGCCAGTGTTCGTCGCCGCGATATCGACAAACACGAGCTCGTCGACTTCCTTCTCATTGTAAATCTTCACTGCGTTGATCGGGTCGCCCACGTACTTGTGTTCGGCGAAATTGGTTCCTTTCACGAGGCCATCGCCACGCAGCAATAGGACGGCAATCACTCGCGGCCGCATCGTTCAGGTCGTAGTCGCGAAGTGTCTGACGATCTCGAAGCCACGTCGGTGGCTCTTCTCGGGATGGAACTGAATCCCACAGACCCTGGCCCGTTGAACCACTACCGGGAACTCGTAGCCGTAGTGTGCGGTCGCCACCACGTCATCAATGTCGTGGCACTCGAGATGATAGGAATGCGCGAAGTAGAATCGCTGCTTGGGCATCAAAGTCGACAGAAGGTCACTCGACCGCTTCACGTCGATTGTGTTCCACCCCAGGTTGGGGATAGGGCGTGCCTGGTTCCGATCGCTGAAATCAAACCGCCGCGCATGAGCGTCGATCCACCCCAGACCCGTCGCGTCGCCCTCGTCGCTGCGCTTGGCGAACAGCTGCATCCCCAAGCAGATCCCCAGCACGGGAATGCCGGCGCCGTGGACAGCGCTATCCAGAGCCTCAACCAGCCCGCGCTCCCGCAGGTGCTGCATACCCGCCGCGAACGCGCCCACACCCGGCAGAATGATCTTCTCGGCTCTCTCCACCTGTCGGGGGTCAGACGACGCGACAACGCGCACACCAGCCTTGTTGAGCTTGTAGACGATCGAGCGGACGTTTCCCATCCCGTAGTCGACAACAATGACGATGGCCGTGTACTCCAGGCTCGGCACCCGGAAGGTGCCCACGATTGGGCGCGGTGGCGCCTATGCTACCTTCTCGCTGCGACCGCCAGACGCGTCGAAAATGGGGGCGCCACGGCTGAGCCCCGCTCACCCACAAAGAGGCTAGAACACTCCGGTGTCAGGTCACACTAGTTCTGAAGAGATGATCTGTACGCGCTGCATTTGCGATACGACGATTCGAAATATCGAGTTCGACCGCGACGGCGTCTGTCAATACTGTCATATGTACGACGAGCTGGACACGTTCTTTCCCTCTGGTCCCGAGGGACGCGAGCTGCTCCAAGCACTCACAGATCGGATCAGGCGCGAAGGGAGAGGCCGCGCCTACGATTGCATAGTTGGTGTCAGCGGGGGTCGTGACAGCACGTATACGCTCTATCGGGCGCGCCAACTGGGTCTCAGGCCGCTGGCCGTGCACTTCGATAATGGCTGGAACTCTGACATCGCCGTCACCAATATTCGCAACGCGACGAAAAGGCTGGATGTCGATCTGCATACACACGTAGCCGACTACGAGGAGTTCAAGGACCTCCAGAAAGCATTCCTACGGGCCTCGGTGTCCGATGCAGACATACCGACGGATGTGGCTATCTTCGGAGCGCTACACCAAGCCGCTGCCGATGAGCGGGTGGGCTATATCCTCAACGGCCACTCTTTTCGGACCGAGGGCGTAGTGCCGCTTGACTGGACCTACATGGACGGAAGGTATATCCGCGACGTCCACCAACGGTTCGGAACGCTGCAAAGGCTCCGTACCGTGCCGAATTTCACCGCTCTTGACTTTATTCACTACGCGACCATTCGCCGCATTCGGACAGTTCCTGTTCTCAACTATGCGGACTACGAGCACAGTTCCGTTGACGACCTATTAGCGGCCGAGCTCAATTGGACATACTACGGCGGCCATCATCATGAGTCCTTCTACACTCATTTCTTCCAGTCATATTATCTCCCCACGAAGTTCAACATCGACAAGCGCAAGATCGAGTACTCGGCCCTCGTACTTTCTGGGCAGATGAGTCGCGCCGATGCGCTGGACATCATTCGAACGGAGACGTATCCCTACGACCCGGAGCTCGTTGAATACACAGTCAAGAAGCTAGGCCTGTCGACCGCGGAGTTCGAAGACATCATGGCGGCGGAACCGAAGTCCTTTCGTGATTATCGGACTTACTATCCGCTCATCAAGCGAATGGAGAAGCCACTTCGACTAGCTGGCAAGCTCGGTCTAGTTCCTCGCCTGCTTCTGATGAAATATCTCGAATAACCTCGATGGACTGCGGGCTCTCCCGTGATTGCACGCTACCGGCCAAGATGTCGATTGTGCTCCATATCGAACCACATCGCGAACAGAATGAACTGGACGCCGCTGATAGCCGTGAACACGAACAGCAAGGTGTTCATCAAGGGTAAGTTCCCCGTCCAGAGCCACATCCAGACCATTCGACCGAGGAAGATGGAGCTGACGATCTGGAGGAGGAACCCGCTTCCATAGAACAATACGAGCGGGTGAAAATCGCGGATTACGTACTTCTGCACCATGCGCCATACAAAGAGCTTGATGAGCAGGATCGACAAGGCGGGGATAACCCGATGAGGTCTGATACCGGATTTTTCGCCGATATTGTAGACGGGGCGAACCGGTACGTCCCTAACGCGCAGGTTGTATACATTCAGCCGCACGAGCAGGTCGTTCGGCTGTCCGTAGCTCGTATACATCTCGTTCCAATCAATCAGCTCGAGCGCTCGGGAGTTGATGGCCGTGTATCCTGATTGGCTGTCAGCCACGTGCCAATAACCCGAGGCTATCTTGGTCAGCAGCGATAACGTTGAATTCCCGAGGTAGCGCCACTTGGGTATGCGTTCCCAGGCCAGACCTGTAAACAGGCGATTGCCCTTCGCGTAATCAGCCACGCCCGCGACGATGGGTTCAAGAAGGCGGTCGAGATCCGCCGGATCCATCTGGCCGTCGCCCGCCATGACCACGGCGATATCGACCCCTTCGCGGTGGCACCATTGATATCCCGTAGCGATGGCGGCGCCGACGCCGCGATTGGACTCATGGGAAACGAGCTCGAAGCGCGCAGGATCCTGTTGGCAAAAGGCTTCGACGATGGTCCTTGTCGCATCGGTGCTGCCATCATCGACAACGATGGCCTTGTCGACGTATTGCGGTAGTGTGTCGAGCACGCCAGCGATCAGTAGTTCCTCGTTGAAAGCCGGGACAACTACAGCGATGTATATGTCGTCATACGACCCCACGGGGGGCTCGGCCAGACCCGCGAAGCGCGAAGCCCGCGGGGTGTGAGTGCTCTTGTGTTGAGGTGACGAGTGCGGTGACTTCTCCACCGTGACCCCCCTGTTCTGGCCAAGGTGACCAGGAGCAGAGCGCACGCGTTTGCAGCGGCCCAAACGGCGCCCAGGGAAGTGATCACAGGCACTCTACAGGTCACCAGAATCGCACGCGAGCTTGTGGCTCCTTCCCAAGGCTACTCAGGTAGCCGCGGTGAGCCGGACGCAGTTCGCAGAAAGACATAGGCCTCTGGCGTTTGCGCCCAGGCAGGTTGGTCAGCGGATTCAAGGAGGGCCTGACCAAACGGTAGTCGCTTCCATACACTCCTGAACCTACGGTTTACCGCAACGGCACCGATATCGCGGTCGTCCATCTCCTGTCTGGCGCTCGCTTGGTCGCGGGCCTGGATCACACCCCACGCTGGCAGCGTGTGGAGTGTCATCACGCGGGCAGGAAGGTAGTAGCGATACCGTTGATCCTCGATCAGGAATCGCTTTTCTGGTGGCAACTGTTCAGCTAGAGCCTGTAGTGGCGCGATGTTCTCGTCAAACCATATTTCGTGCCATAACTCGGCACGGCGCCAGCTGGTAGAAAGCGTCCAGGTCGACCCGAAAGCCACGACAAGCGCAAAGCACCCGTACAGAAGTGGACGTGTTCCCCGAGCGTCGCCGAACACGCTCGGACCAGCGGCGCGCTCTCGTGAGAGTCTCTCGCAGATTGCCGCAGAAACCAGCGCGATGTGCAGAGCGGCGATCGGATAATAGTGCATTGAGTACCGTGGATTACGGATCAGCGATTCGGACAATGGATAATCCCGAAGCCAATCGAATGCTCCCAAGAGCGGGGCGACAACAAGCACTGTAAGCAGGCCGCTGAACAACAATGGAAAGGCATGGCTAGTGCGTCGGAACCAAGGCCAGCATGCAAGGAGACCTGTCGCGATGACTGAACCCATCAGACTGAGGACCCAATGATCGAGCGCCATGAAACGTTTGATGCGGGTCAGCACTGGGGTGCGGGGCATTTGAGCATATGCTTCTTCCAGCGACAGAGGATCGTCATCAGCCACTGACCCCTCCAACAGAACCGCACCGTTTGCGTACCCGAGGAGTCTGCCTGTTTCCCAGTAGGCCTCCAGGTGCCGTGCCCCACCCAACAGCAATCCCAACGCGCCAACGAAACCAACGGCGACGATGAGCTTGTATGGGTTTTCGCCTCTCAGGAGGCGAGCGCCAGCCCAGGCGGCGAGAATGACGACAACTATCGGACCGCCTATTGCGTGACCCGTCATTGCCGCGGCGGAGAGCAGCAAGACAGACAAGAGGAACCAGCCTGGCACTTTACGCTGCCCAGAGAGGTGTGAAAGCAGCGCCACGAGCAACATCAACGGGATGATCCGAAACCCGTCCCTGTCGAGGCCATAGCTAATGAAGTCGAGGGGTGCTGCCAGCAGCGTAAGGAGGATCGTCAGCGCAACTGTTCCGCGCGTCTGGATGGCTGCTGCTGCTGCGGCCACCGCGAACAGCATGTACACGAACGTCATTTGAAACGGCGCGCCTACCGTGGTTGGCCCGGGATAGTCGATCGGACCGGGCGTCAGGCTCATCAGCGCGTGGCTGAGGTATGCCTGATAGACGAAGCCGTGATAGGCCGATCTGAAGGTACCCTCGTCATCGCCGAGGGTTCTTGGTTGCAATGCCGACAATGTTCGACGGCTGGGGTTCGCGAGCGAAGTGAAGCGCTTCTCCCAGGTAGACGAGCGCATCGGCTTCAATGACGGGCGCACGGCCGTTTGCAACCAAGAACCCTGAAAGCATGAGCAGGACAGTTGCCGCTCCCAAGTGAGGCATGTAGCGGACGATCCAAGATCCTGATTGGTCGCCCCGCTGTCGATGTGCCTCGGCGATACGACGCGCCGTGCGCGGCCCCCACAACCAGATAGCGACAAGCGCCAGGAAGATCGGACCGGCGATGAAGTACCAGCGCGACGCCCCTGGCGTGACGTATGCCATCGACATCATCCAAATCCCGAGTGCATAGGGTGTCAGGGCGAACCCAATGAGAAACCGGCTCAATGGCGGCACCGGGAACACTCCAGGCAGTACCAAGCTGGTGAGGCCGAGCGCAGTGGAGATCAGGATGAGCTGGAGGACGTATGCGGTTGTGTAGCGTAGGACTTGCGCAGCTTGGTCGGCGCAGGAGTCGCAGCGTTCGACAGAAACGGTACGCAGGCGGTACGCAGACCCTCCTTCCGAGAAGATCAGCGTTTCCAGCGCGTCGGTTCCGCTGATCGGGAAGTCGATGGAACCGCTGTTTGGTGCGAGGTAGAACTGTCGCTCGTCTGATCTGGATCGGAGACGGAAACGCGTCTCCGCCTCGAGAGCTCGGCCGGAGATCGTAACCTCGTAGGTGGCTTCCGGGTCCAACCCGTCGAAGACGAAAAACACTCCGTCCGTGTCGCCGTCGGAGCCCGAGAGACGCACAGAGTCACCCGCGCGTCGCAGTGTTGGCGAATGGTACGCAGACAGTGTCGGCTCGACCCCCGACCCGACCGCAGCCGACAGGATTCGTTGTTGGCGTGGCGTCAGTGCGCTTCCACCGAGGGTGACCTGGTCAGCGCATCCAACGGATGCACCGCACACGAAAATGATCGCGAGAAGACTGATCGCGCGGCGGTAGCTGCCCGCATACCCCGAGTCCGTCCGGTCAGACGTCGCGGTGGTTCTGGAGCGTCGGCGCTCGGCACGGCGACTACGTGGTTTGCCGGTTGGCACAGAGTGCAGTCGTTGTGTTTCCGTCGCTATCACGGCAGCTCTTGAGGGCCAGCCTTGCCACGGAGTGCTGGCGTTGCAGCCTAAAACACTTCTTTCGACCCCCATGTTACCTTCTTGAGGGTTCGACGCTCGTGGAGCTCCCCACGGCTAGCTAGCTCTCGTTCGGCGCCGTGTCGTCAGGGCTCGGGCTCCCTACAACAAGATAATCAGTCAGCAATGTGCGGAATCGCAGGTCTCCACAATCTACGCAACGAGCCCATCAATGGCCTGAGCGGGGCCTTGGGTCTGATGAGCGAGCTTCTCGCCCACCGTGGCCCCGACGACGAGGCGACGTGGACAAGTGACAGCGGTGCCTCGGGGTTCGCCCACCGCCGGTTGAGCATCATCGATCTCTCGAGTGCCGGCCGCCAACCGATGATCGGCGCGAACGGCACGGTGCTCACATACAACGGGGAGATCTACAACTATGAGGAGCTACGGGCGTCGTTGGCGGGCTCGTGGGACTTCCGGTCGAGCTCCGACACCGAGACGATATTGGCGGCGTACGCCCGATACGGAACGGATTGCGTGGATCACCTACGCGGTATGTTCTCCTTTGCTCTCTGGGATGACCATCGGCTCTTCTGCGCCAGAGATCGATTCGGAATCAAGCCTTTCTACTACACGACTGTGAACGACACATTCGCCTTCGCGTCCGAGGTGAAGGCGCTGGTGCCGTTCCTTGATGCGGTGAAGACGGATTCGAGGTCCTTTGCCGAATACCTGACATTCCAGTACCCGATCGGTGAACGGACGTTATTCGAAGGTGTTTACCAGCTGCTGCCCGGCCATTGCCTGCTGATCGAGCATGGTGAGGTGAAAGTACGGCGGTACTGGGACGTCGACTATGAGATCGACTGGGACCACAGTCCGCAGTTCTTTCGGCGCCGCTTGCGAGAGTTGCTGGACGACTCCGTCGGAGTTCACCTCCGCAGCGACGTGCCGATCGGCAGTTACCTGAGCGGTGGCATCGACTCTAGCTTGATTGCCGCGTTGGCTCGAAATCACGATGAGCGCAATCGGCTCGCTTTCCACGGCAAGTTTACCCAGTATCCGGGCTACGACGAGAGCCAGTATGCCGCTATCGCGGCGCAGGCTTGCGACGGCGATCTTCGACAAATAGAGATCACGGCAGCCGACTTCGCGGAGCATATGGCCGACGTGATTTACCATCTTGACTACCCGATCGCAGGGCCAGGTTCCTTCCCCCAGTACATGGTGGCGGAGCTTGCCAGCCAACACGTCAAGGTCGTGCTCGGAGGGCAAGGTGGCGACGAGATCTTCGGAGGCTATGCTCGGTATCTGGTCGCCTACTTCGAACAGTGCATAAAGGCGGCGATCGACGGCACGTACCAGGACGGCAACTTCGTGGTGACAGCCGAATCGATTATCGGGAATCTCGGAGTGCTGCGGGAATACAAGCCGCTGATCAAGAAGTTCTGGGCCGAGGGCCTGTTCGAGGACCTGGACGCTCGGTACTTCCGCCTGATCGATCGATCCACCCAGCTGCACGAAGAAATCGAGTGGGAGGAGCTGGGTGAGCACGACACGTTCGGGCAGTTCCGCGCGATCTTCAATGACCGTCGGAACGTGCCCCAGGGAGCCTACTTCGACAGCATGACGCACTTCGATTTCAAGTGCCTGTTGCCGGCTCTCCTACATGTAGAAGATAGGGTCAGCATGGCGCACGGGTTGGAGTCGCGCGTGCCGCTTCTCGATCATCCGTTGATCGAGTTCATGGCCACAGTGCCCGCAGACGTCAAGTTCAAAGACGGCCACATGAAACACCTCCTAAAGGTTGCATATTCGGACGCACTGCCGGACGAGATCCTGAATAGACGGGACAAGATGGGCTTTCCGGTTCCCCTCAAGGAGTGGTTCGACGGTGAGCTGTCGGAGTTCGTGCACGACACGCTCGGAGCCGGGAAGTTCGGCGATCGGCCGTTCATTAAGGGGAAGGCCGTTACAAGGAGCCTGGCCTCGACATCGCGCTTCAGTCGCAAGCTCTGGGGGCTTCTGTCCCTGGAGCTGTGGTATCAGGCCTTCCACGATCGGTCGCACGAATACCGGTCCCGGTTGGCGCGCGCGCGGGCCGAGCCGGCGCCGTCGTTTTCAGCCTAGGTATCCCGCTCACCGGTATCGGTCGACGCGCGGGGGGCCAGTTCGAGTAACCAACGGAGAAACCACGAGATGCGAGTACTCATTACAGGAGGAGCCGGCTTCATCGGTTCACATCTGGCAGACGCTCTCCTGGAGCGCGACGACGAAGTACTCGTTGTCGACAACTTCGCTACCGGCCGGCGGGACAACCTGGATCCCAGAACGGGGCTCGAGATCGTCGAGGGAGACATTGCCGATAGCCAGCTAGTGAGCTCCCTATTCCTCAGGTTCGCCCCCGACGTCGTCGTGCACGCCGCCGCGAGCTACAAGGATCCCGGTGCTTGGAACCCCGATTCACTTACCAACGTCGTGGGAACTGTGAACGTGGTCCAGGCTGCGCAGGAGAGCGGCTGCGGTCGATTGGTCTACTTTCAGACCGCCCTGTGCTACGGCTTGAAGCCGTTGGAGGAGCCGATCACGCTCGAGCATCCGATCCTGCCAGGCGACAGCAGCTACGCGATCAGCAAGACCGCCGGCGAGCAGTACATCGCCCTATCGGATCTGGACTGGGTGAGCTTTCGGCTAGCTAACGCCTATGGTCCTAGGAATCTGAGCGGTCCTTTGCCGACGTTTTATCATCGGCTGTCGAACGACAAGCCTTGCTTCGTGATGGACACTCGCCGGGATTTCATCTACATCGACGATCTTGTCCAGTGCGTGATGCCGGCGATCGACGGGATCGGCCAGGGGCGATACCACATCTCATCCGGGTCTGACTATTCGATTCAAGAGCTCTTCGACGAGGTGGTGACAGCCCTGGGGATCCAGTTGGAGGAGCCGGTCGACGTTCGGCCTCGTGGCGCCGACGATGCCTACACGATCCTGCTCGATCCCGCGCGGACGAAAAGCGATTTCGGCTGGCAGGTGGAGACACAGCTGAAGCAAGGAGTCGGGCGCGCGATCGAGTACTACGACAAGTACGGTCTCTCCGAAACCTACACACACCTGAAGCACGTCGGGGAGTGAACGTCGGTGGTGCCATCGTTGCGTGACAGTCACGTCCTCGTTGTCGGTGGAGCTGGCTTCGTTGGCAGCAACCTGTGTCGCACATTGCTGTCGTTGGAGCCGCGCGCGGTCTTGGTTGTCGACAATCTGCTGTCGTCAGAGCGAGACAACCTCCCGGAAGCGGACAACCTGAGTTTCGTCCAGGGTTCGATCGCCGATGACACGGTGTTCGAGGCGCTTCCGACAGACTTTGACTACATCTTCCATCTCGCGACGTATCACGGCAATCAGAGCTCGATACACGATCCGCTGGCGGATCACCAGAACAACACGCTGACTTCACTGAAGCTCTTCCACTGGGCGAAGGACTTGCCTGCCCTGCGCAAGCTCGTCTATTCCTCCGCTGGTTGCACGGTTGCCGCGAAGACAGAAGCCGAGCCCGAAGCGACAATCGAGCGCGACGAGATCTCGTTGTATCTGGACAGTCCGTATCAGATCTCGAAGATCATCGGCGAGCTATACGGCAACTACTTCCATCAACATGATGGTCTGCCGATCGTCAAAGCTCGTTTCCAGAACGTCTATGGACCCGGTGAGGTACTCGGGGCGGGACGCTGGCGTGGCACCCCTGCCACCCTCTGGCGTAACGTCGTCCCGACGTTCATCTACAAGGCGCTTCACCGAGGAGCACTGCCGATTCACGGTGACGGCCGGGCGACCCGAGATTTCATCTTCGTGGAGGACATAGTCGACGGCCTTCTCCGCTGTGCGAGCTCCGGAAGTCCTGGTGAGGTCTACAATCTCGCCTCGGGTGTGGAGACGTCGATCGCGAATCTCGCCGAGATGATCAACGCGACGACCGCAAACCCTTTCCCGCCCGATTTCACCCCAGGACGAGAATGGGATCATTCGATGCGCCGGTACGGATCCACCGAGAAGGCCCATCGGGAGCTGGGATTCCGCGCCAGTGTTGATCTTGCAGAGGGCGTTCAGCGGACGGTGGATTGGACCCGTGCCAGTATGAGTCGAATCGACGCCTGTATGGACCGGCACAGCGAGCAACTCGGAGCCTTGTCCGCCGAGGCCTGAGCGTCGGTCTCAGGGCGAATCGCGCCTCACTCGTCGAAAATGCGCGCGCCCCGACACTGCCGGAAGCAGCGTTAGACGGGCCCCTTCCGACCCGAAAGCGAAGCGTTGTCTTCGAATGTCCACGTTGCCGGATGGTGGAAGACGACCCGCAACGGACTATCATCGCCGGTTACTTTGAACTCGTAACTCCGATCAATAACGTCATAGCGTTCCGATTCGCTGATCTCTTCTCTGAAGAGTGCCGCCGAGATGAAATAGTGCCCTTCCGCCAACAGGAGCCGGTCGAAATCGAGGTGGAAAACGCGCTGTTGACCGGCTTCGAGCACGAACTCGTGGTCATTGTCGTAGATATGATTCGAGACGGGAATTCCATCGAGACGGTGGATCGTGATTGCCGGAATCACGCGATATGTGCCTGACGACCGGGCCACCATCGTGAGGATAAGTACCAATCTTTCTCCGGACTCGAAGACAGGCCGTTCGTTCCCCGATTCGTCGAGAAGGGTCACATCCTGGATCTGAACCGACCCGAGCCCTGGCCAGCGGATCGGGGCGCCTACCGCGCCGTCGTGCCGGCTGGCTGGGAGCCCTGAAGCTGTTGCAGGGTGGCCACGATCTGTTGGGGAGTCCGTCATGTTGGGATCGCGAATGAGCTGGCGCAATGATGTCCAGCCGCCATCGGCCACCTCGTGAGTTGCCTGGGCAAGAGTCTCACCGTTTCGTACAACGATGACATCAAGCTCGCCTGTTGAGTCGGCACGGCACTCCCACTCAAGGTCGTACTTGAGGTTGTCGAAAAGCGAATAAGCATAGAAGACGATTCTGCCTACTGCGGCATTGTCATCCGGAGACCTCTTCAAGCTCCGATGGAAGCGCTCACCGGATTGTCGCGGCTCAGACCACATAGTTGCGTCGAGAACCACCCAGGCTGGATGGCTTCGGTTCGTGTCCTGAGCGTCTCCGACATCCAACTGTTCGACCACCTCTTCGTTTTCTTCGAGCCGAACAGACCCTATGTTCAACTCGGACTCATGAGTGCTGCGCCAGTGGAATCTCACCTCCAACATATCGTGGTAGAGCTTGTCGTAGTCGCCGGGTTGTTCCCGCTTGTTGCGTTTCCGCCAGTTGTTCGCGGCAAGACGGCGTTCGTCCAGGACATTGAGGAACTGGTTGTACGACTTGAGCACCTCCAGGCTCGAACCGCGCATGACGATCTTTCCGCGCTCGATCCAGATGGCTTGATCGCAGAACCGAGTGATCTGGTCTAGCGCGTGAGAAACGAGCATGACGGAGGCATCGCCGCCGACGAGGCGTGACATCCTCTCGGCTGACTTCTGCATGAAATACCCGTCACCGGCGCCGAGGACCTCGTCGATTATGAGTATTTCAGGCTCGATCGCCGTAGCCACCGCGAAAGTCAGCCGTGCCTTCATGCCGGCAGAGTAGGTCTTGAACGGATTGTCGATGAAAGCCCCGAGCTCGGTGAACTCGACGATCTCCTCGAAGCGCTCGCGGGCTTCTTTGCCGCCGATCGCTTGGTAGCCGAGCGCGGCAAAGACGTTCTGACGACCGGTGAATTCCGGATAGAAACCGGTACCCAGGTCCATGAGGGCCTGTACGTCGCCGTTTACCTCGATCTCACCGTCGGTGGGCTGAAGTTGCCCGGCGATCAACTTCAGCAGCGTCGTTTTGCCGGCTCCGTTCCTGCCGACGATCCCGAGGCGATCACCCTTCTTGACTCTGAGTTGAACATCCCGCAGCGCCCAGAACTCGTTGTAGGCACGCTTGCTGACGGGAAGTCCCAAGAGCCCCAGGACCATGTTGCGGGGGTTCCGGTAGGTCCGGAACATCTTGGACAGATGCTGTAACTCGACGCGTACGTCAGACATGCTCCGCGAAGATTCCCTTCAGGCGAACGAACACGTGAGCGCCGCCGGCGAAGCTAGCGAGCGATATAAGCGAGAACAATCCTAATAGGTCCAGGGGGACAGATCCCGACATCATCGCGGCACGATACAGCATGATTAGGTAGTAGAGAGGATTGAAATACATCACCAAAATGAGCTGTGACGGTATCATATCTATGGTGTACGCAATTGGTGATACGAGCATCAGAAACAGCACGGCTACATTAATAAACTGCCCTAGATCTCTGAAGAACACGTGAAGGGCCGACAAGATCCAGACGATCCCGAATGTAAACGCCAATTGAAGTACAAGGACTACCGGGACGATCAGTTGTGACAGAAAGAACGAGCCCTTTAGCCATAGCGCTACCTGCAGGATCGTCAGGCCAACGGCCATGGTCAAGGAGGACACGAGAGCAGTCTTGACCGGGATCAGTTCGATCGGAAACAGAGTATTGTTCAACAGGGCTTTGTTAGAGACGACACATACAGTGCCGCTGCTCAGTGCTTCTGAGAAGCCGATGAAGGGGATCAAACCGCAGAAGATCATTAGCACATAGTCGATCGTAGACCCTTCACCCACTCGAACGCGGAAGATAAAGATATAGACGACTGAGTAGAGTCCGAGGAACAACAGCGGGTATAGCACGGTCCAGGTCAGTCCGAAGAACGTCCCAGCGTATCGCGCTTGTATCTCGTTGTAGGTAGTAGTCGCGAGCATGCCCCGCCGTCGCGCCAGTAAGTCCAGGCAGCGAAGTGCAGACTTCAAGGTTCTCTTCCTCCGAGGGCGTGCAGAGCGTCGGTCCGGATTCGAGACAATGGCGCGATGGGCTGGTCGCACCCTGCGTCGGTGCAAACAGGAGGCGGACAGGTGCACGGTTCGCGATGATTAGGGTAGCAGCAAATGGCGGCACCGGGATCCCTTTGGAAGCAGAACAACGAGCGCGCTCGCGGGGCGTTCTTGGCGTGGAGAGCGCGTCGTTCGGGGACCGCAGACGTCACGTCTCGGACGCCGTTACCAGAGCCAGCGGCGAAGTCAGGTCATGCTAGATTGTCTCGGATCCATTGCCGATCGTCGGGATGCGGGACATCCGCTCGTGTCCGGGTCTCGCTGACCTCTGGCCTCACGCCGGGTCCGTCAAACCATGCAGTCATGCGCCAAGCGCATCTTGATGCTGTTCAGTGATCCCAACGAGCGCTCCGGAATGCGGTCCGCCGTTCGGAATCACGTAAGCGTGCTGGAGGAATCCCCGCACGACCACACGATCAGCTACGCCAACGTGATTGGCAACGTGCTTATTCTCGAGGGTGGGGAGTCCGATGCTGATCCGATGGAAGCGATCACCGCCCTTTCTCCAGAGGCGTTGATCCTGCACAACACGTTCCTGTGTTGGCGATGGTCCGGCCCCGGCGCGCATGAATGGAAGCAACGGTTCGACTGGATTCGTGACCTGGACTGCATCAAGATCGCCGTGCCTCAGGACGAATACGATCATGCGGGAACCCTCGACGAGTGGCTGCTCGATTGGGATGTCGACCACGTGATGACGATCTTCGGTGAAGATACGCGACCGCCGTTGTATCCACTCATGCAGGCTCGCGCGCAGTTTCATCGGTGTCATACCGGATACGTCGACGAGCGCTTTGCGTCGAGGACGCATGAGTCCCTCGAGCCGATCAGGGACCGTGCTGTCGACATCTGCTACCGGGCTCGTCACTTACCGTATTGGTTTGGCAGTGCCGGCCAATTGAAGCATCGCGTGGGAGACGTCACCAAAGAGCGGGCGACGAACCTGGGCTATCGTGTCGACATCTCGACGGACGCGGAAGATGCGATCGTAGGGCCGAAATGGCTCGACTTTCTGGCATCCAGCAAGGCGGTGATTGGCTGTGAAGGGGGCTCGAGCGTCCTCGACTGGCGGGGCGAGATTCGTGCCCAGATCGGGGTGCTGTTGGCGGACAACCCCGATGCGACGTTCGAGGAGGTAGCATCCGCGATGCCTGAGGGCTGGGATGAATATGAGTTCCTTGCGGTCTCACCGAGGCATTTCGAGGCCGTTGCCACGAAGACAGCACAGATACTCGTTCGCGGTGAGTACAGTGGCATTCTGGAACCCGAGAAGCACTACATCCCGTTGGAACCGGATTTCTCGAACATCGACGAGGCTCTGGCGAGACTGGAAGATGTGGGGGCCCTCCAGAAGATGGTGGACCGCGCCTACGATGAGATCATCGTAAACCACGATCATGGACACCGTCAGTTCGCCGCGGAGTTCGACAGGATTCTCGCGGCAACGGGCTCGCCGCCGAGCTCGCAACCAACGAGGACACCGAGAATGGACCCGGTAGATGCTCTGGAGCGGGCGCTAGTAGCCGAGCGCCAGGAGCGGGCTCTGCTGAGGGCGCGCGTAGAAGAGGCTCGCCAAGAGGCGCAGCATGCCCGGCGCCGCGATGTTGACCTGGAGGCCGAGATTTCGAGACTGCACGCTCTTCTCGAGGTCGAAAGTGCGCGAGCGTCAAATCGTCGCCGCCTGCTTATCGTGGTCTTCGCTCTGGGCCTCGCGGTGGTCAGTGCCATGAGCGCGGCTTCGCTTCTATTGCTCCTACGCCTCCCGGGTTAGTCGGCCGCGGGTTCACGATGGGAGACGAACGCGCCAGCGCAGGAACGGGTGATCTAGGGGCCGACGTTGTCGTGTTCCTGATGGCTCCAGGCTGGAAAGACGAACTACGCTCCAATCGATGGCACTATGCCAGCCGATGGGCCCGGCTTTTGCCGGTCATCCTCGTCCAGCCCGTTCAGTGGCTGCCGCCCGGCGAGAACCGAGTCGAGAAAGAGGAGCGGATTCCCAACTGCGAGATTCTCTATGTAACGTCGTCACAGGAGGGACACGATTTTCTACATCGCGCACTGATGCAGGTCGAGCAGCTTCGGCGACACCTGGAGTGGCGAGGATTCAAACGAATCATTTTCTGGATGTACAACGCCGATTTCGTCGCGATGATGGCGCTGATGCCTGCGGTGGCACGGGTCTATCACGCTACCGAGAACCACCTCATGTATCCCGGGGTGAGTTCGTGGTTCGTCGACAGGATGCATGCAGCACTCGGGACGGTCGACCTGACCGTATGTTGCAGCGAGGGTGTAAGGAGAGGCTATGAGCCCCACACGCGGGGAAAGTGTGTGGTGGTCACGAACGGCTGCGATTTCGGTTTCTATGCTCCAGGTGGCCTGGACGAGGAGCTCCAGGAGGCGGCAACGAGCTACTCGAAGGTGGCCATCTACGCCGGCAACATCAACAACCGCCTCGATTTCGAGTTGCTGGCGGATACCGCGGACGCTCTTCCAGACGTACTCTTTTCTTTTTTCGGGCGTGTGCACCTCGAGTCTCACGAGCTGCGGGATCAGTGGGCGTCGCTCATCGGAAAGGCGAATGTCCGTCATTTCGGCCTCGTCGAGCCTGACCGGTTGCCACCGGTTTACGGGACCGCCGATGTCGGTTTCATGCCCTACGCGCAGGACTCACTGGTGACCGACAACACGTTCCCGATCAAGACGTTCGAGATGGTCGCGACGGAATTGCCAGTTGTGGCGACCAACCTCAAGATGTTGTCTCCTCTGAAAGAGCGTGGCATCGAGGTCGTTTGGAGCACGAGTGAGTTCATCGAGGCGATTCGGGACCTCAGTCGAGAGACCCTGAGCAGCGCCGAGCGGCGCCGGCTGCGAGATCTGGCTGCGGAGCAGGATTACGATGGCAAATTCGACGTCGTGCTGGCGAGGATCACAGACTTGCTGGAATCGCGGCAGGCGCCGATCACGCCAGTCGGGTCCAATCTCGGCTTCGAGACCTTGGACGAGCTGGAGCTCAGTCTTAGGGGCACGTTTCAGGATCCGACAATTGGCGATCTGGTGAGGAAGCTGAGCTACGCTGTGGCTCGCAAGGCAGGTGTGACCGTTCGGCCGATCCTGTCGGCTGGTCTAAGGAAACGACTGAAGTCGCTGTGGCTACGACAACTGGGAATTGCCCGAGGCGGACCTTGGCAATGACCGGCAGGGAGAGCGGATGCTGAAGTTTGCGCTCATGGGCTGCGGCCGGATCGCGCAGCGCTACGGTCGCCTGCTGGGCGACGGCAAGGTAGAGGGGGCCCGTCTGACCGGGGTCTGCGACGTCATACCCGAGCGGGCATCAGAGCTCGGAGAGCGTCATGGAGTTCCGTTCTTCGACGATGTCCAAAGCATGATGGACGCGCTCCAGGACGACGTCGACGTGGTCTGTGTTCTCACCGAGAGCGGTAGTCACGCCCGCCACTGTCTCGAGCTCACGCCGTATCGAAAGCACGTCGTGGTCGAGAAACCGATGGCTCTGACCTTGGACGACGCCGACGAGATGATCCGCGCTTGTGACTCCGTCGGCATCAAGCTCTTCGTGGTCAAGCAGAACCGCTACAACCTACCCGTGAAGAAGCTGCGACAGGCGTTCGAGGCCGGGCGATTCGGCAAGTTGATCATGGGCACCGTGCGGGTGCGCTGGATGCGGGACCAGGCCTATTACGATCAGGACCCCTGGCGCGGCACATGGGCTCTCGATGGCGGCGTGTTCGCCAATCAGGCAAGCCATCACATCGACCTGCTCGAATGGTTCCTAGGCGAGCCGGAATCCGTGTTCGCCTATTCGAGAACTGCCCTGGTCGACATCGAGGCCGAGGATACCGGCGTTGCGCTGATTCGGTTCCGCAGCGGTGCCCTGGGAGTCATCGATGCGACAACGGCGACGCGACCCCGGGACCTGGAGGGCTCGCTCTCGATCTTGGGAGAACGGGGGGCGGTGGAGATCGGGGGGTTTGCTGTCAACGAGATGAGGGTCTGGGAATTCGCCGAGGAGGGGCCGGAAGACGGCGACGTGCTCACCGAATACCGCGAGAACCCCCCCGATGTATACGGGTTCGGCCACGGCGCCTATCTCGCCAACGTCGTCGATGCCATCAACGAGGATGCTCCGTCGCTTGTCGATGGTCTCGAAGGCCGGAAGTCCCTGGAGCTGATCGTCGCACTCTACGAATCGATTGAGACGGGGCAGGAGGTCGAGCTCCGGTTCTCGCCGCGCAGGTGCCGACTGGGCTCCGCGTAGCACGAGGCGGAGCTCTGGGCGCGACCGCGACACTCCGACAGGGGCTGGCAACCGCGCCCTTGCCGGACTCGGTCGCCGATCAGTCGAGCTCGTACGCGTTCATCCACAAATGGACGTTGAGCCAGCGCCACGGTGTCGAGTCGGCGATCGTGACCCCGTCCCACGCCCGCAGATATCGGTGGGCCGCCTCCGGGGCGACGAAGCGCTGCACGCGAGGATCATCCAGGGCCGCGACCACCAGCGGCCGCAGGGGTCCGCTCAGCCATCGTCGCTCAGGCGTGGCGAAGCCCAGCTTGGGCACCCGCCAGCGGATGCGCTCGGGAAGCACGCCGGCCATGCCGTCTCTGAGGACGCGCTTGGTGTAGCCGTTGCGGATCTTGCGGTCGGACGGCAGCTCCAGGAGGAACTCGACGAGCCGGTGGTCGAGGAAGGGGACCCGTGCCTCGATGGAGAACGCCATCGAGCTACGGTCCTCGTAGCGCAGCAGCGCCTGGAGATTGTTGAGAAAGACGAGCTGAAACAAGGAATTGCTGAGGATCTCGTCCTCGTCGAAGGCGCGCTCGCCGCGAGTGGCCAGATAGAGTGAATCCTCCGGCACAACGACGGCCGCATCGTGCATCCAGTCAGACGGCGGCGGCAGACTGTTCGGAGGTCTGGCCTGGAGGGCTCGCCTAAGCCACAGGCTCAGCCCCCCTTCGACTTGCCAAAGCCCGTCACCTCCGTGCAGGCGGGCAAACTGGATCAGCTCCCACGCGTGCAGGAGCAGACGGCGCTTGACCCGCAGCTCGGTCAAGTAGGTTGCCAGCAGCGGCACGTACCCGGCCAGCTGTTCGTCAGCACCCTGGCCGTCGAGCATCACCTTCACCGACTTCGTTGCCGCCAGCTCGAAGACCTTCCACTGGGCGAAGACGCTGCTCGAGCTAACGGGCTCCTCCTGCTGTCGGACGAGCGACTCGAGGTCGGTCATCAGATCGTCAGCGGTAGGCTCAACCAAGTGTGACCGAACGCCGGTGTGGCGCACGACCTCTCGCTGATAGGTGATCTCGTTGGCCTCGGGCACATCGAAATGACACGTGAAAGTCCGTTGGACTTCCTCGCGTGCGTGGCGACGCAACTGGTCGTTCATCAAGCAGACAATGGATGAGCTGTCGAGGCCGCCCGACAAGCAGCTCCCCACCGCGACGTCACTCCGTAGGCGGAGCCGGATCGAGTCGGCGAGGAGATCCCGGAACTCGTCTGCCGCTTCGGTAGTCCGAATCTGGCGGTGCCCACCTGGGTCCGGCGCGTAGTAACGATGCGTGCTCCGCGTCCCTTCGGTCAGGTCGATTAGTAGGTTCGTGCCGGCCGCAAGCTTGTCGATGCCATCGAAGAAGGTCTCTTCGCAATACTCGACCCCTGCGTACGCCAAGTACTCGGAGACGGCCCGTTCGTTTGCTCGCCGAGGAACGAACGGGAAACACAGCAGCTGCTTGATCTCTGAAGCGAAGGCCACGTAATCGTCGTCAGCATAGAGATAGAGGGGCTTGATGCCGAATCGGTCTCGTGAGCAGAACAGCCGACGGGCATGTAGATCGAGGATCGCGAACGCCCACATGCCGTTGAACCGGTGCACGCAGTCCGGTCCCCATTGCTCGTACGCTCGCAGTAGCACCTCGGTGTCGGTACCGGTGCGGAATCCGTGGCCGAGCAACCGCAGTTCCTCGCGCAGCTCGACGTGGTTGTAGATCTCGCCGTTGTAGACGATCCAGTGACTGCCGGCGTCGTTGCCCAGCGGCTGATTTCCGGCCTCCGAAAGGTCGATGATCGCCAGGCGACGGTGGCCGAGGGCCAGGGTCGAACGCGCTAGCAGAGAGGCGTCCGGCGCCGAGTCGAGCCTGCGGATCCGAGTGCCATCGCCGTCGGGTGATGCAAGCATGGCCAAGTACCCTGCCCCGTCGGGCCCCCGGTGGTGGGCAGCGTCAGCAGCCGCACGCAGTGGATCTGCGAGGCCGGCTAGAGGGCGTTTGCCTAGGACGCCGACGAGTCCACACACGTTGGAAGCTCCGGATTCCGAGTTTGAGGTCTCGGTCAAGCTGAAGAAGCAGCCGCCCATCTTCGCACGGTCCTTGACATCCCGTCCCACCCTGGTGGCTGCACGCTCGGTTGCTCGGCGCCACCCGAACGAGAACGTCTACTCGCCAATCCTTGGGGCCTCATGTATGGTGATCCCTCGACCCCGCAAGCCTTCCCCCGTGCTCCTCCCGGGACCGCGGCGCCGACCGTTGGGCACCTTCGTCCTGAACCCGTGCCGACAAGTTCGTAAGGCGTGCTGGAAAAGACGATGAGATACATCCGGGCCGCCGGAGCGGCCCTCTTCGTTCCCACGATCCTGTTCGTAACCGCGGTGAACGGAGTCGTTCTCCGCAATCTCGAAGAAATTCCGTACAACTCCGGCCTGACCTGGCAGTTCCTCGCCGTCGGTCTGGCGGTGGCGATCCTGTCTGCTCCAGCTTTCCTGATGTCGGATGCGTCCTCCAGGTGGGCGATCGTCGCCCGCTCCATCGTGCTCGTGGGGGTGTCCGTGATGGTCCTTGACGCTGCCTCGACGTTGCTCGTCGAGCAGCAGGTGGGTGTGGTCATTGCGATCGAAGTCGTGTTGGTGCTGGCGCTCGGCGTGTTGCTTTTCCGAATCCCGCTCGAGGTGCTAGCGACAGCGTCCGCGGTTCTGGGCCCGCTGCTGCTCGTCACGGGCGGTTACGAACACTATGCGACTGTCCGGGAACATCTCGCGGGGGCCGGATCGACAGCAGCGAGGCAGATCCGCAGCGCGCCAACACTCCACCCGGTCGGTTTGGCGGCTGACCTCCGCCCTGAGTTTCGCTGGCCGCAGATATCGGATGCCAAAAACTACAAAATCGCGGTGTACGACGAAGTAGACAATCTGTACGTCGTCGAGGCCGTCGTCGAGGGCAACTCGTTCGTTCCAGATCAACCGCTGGATCCCCGCCACTCGTATCGCTGGAAGTTTGCCGAAGTCCGCGACGGGGGAGTCTACGGCCGGTATCGTCAGTGGGTACGGTTCAACTACTCGGGGCTCGCCGATCTGCGCCGCGGTCGCCTCCGAGAATCGGCCGACGCCGAGCCGCGGTTTCCGGGCAACGTGTACCAGATCGTGTTCGATGCCTACCAGGGAGCTGCCTACGAACACCTGGTGGACGGCCGCGCCGAAAGTGAGCTGCCTCCCTTCACCTACTACCCAAACTTCCACGCCAACTCCGGCAAGACCTGGTCGTCCGTGGCTCAGATGTTGTGGGGACGCCACTACGCGCCGACCATGCCGATCGTCGAGTGGCGAGTAAGGGCGTACCAGGAGGGGCTGCCGCAGCGACTCTTTACTGAGAATGTCCGACTGCATCAGTACCCCCACTACAACTACTTTTGCTACGAGTTCGCCACCACCTGTCGCACCAACCTCAATCTGAAAGCGGACTACTTCGGGCGGCCTCCCGGCAGCAAGACCGTGGTGGATCTCTGGTTCCTCAACCTGCTACCCACCTCTGCCCGGATGCTGTTGGTCAGCGAGCGCGGAACGGTCACCGCGGATCAGCTCGGTATTGACCAGTGGGACTACGGCTTTTCGATCACGGACGCGTTGTTCGGTGTGTCCCTGGAGCCGACCGACCTCGACAATTCGTTTTTCTCGATCCTCCAGTTCGAGGAGTTTCTGGAGGACGAGGTCGATCGGGCCTCCTCCGGTGAGTACGTCTACGTCCACTCGATTCTTCCCCACGGGCCCTACGTGGTGAACGCCGACTGCGAGTACGTCGGTGAGCGGAAGGAGATGTCGGAGCGGTCCAAGTACCTGCAGCACATTCGCTGTGTCGACAGGCTCATTGGCAGGATGCTGGACCGGCTCCGGTCCCTGGACCGATTCGAGAACTCGCTGGTGATCATCCAGTCCGACCACGGTTGGGGCTGGCACCCTGAAGACCTGGGACCAGAGTTGCTGCCGTACAACCCGATGAGCACCGATGTCCCGAGCGTGCGAGTGGACGAGGCGGACAGCGGCACGTGGCCGAGCGAGATCATCGAGGTGCGTTCGTCGGCGCTCCTCCTGATCAAGCAGCCGGAACAGCGGCTATCGGAGGTTTCCTCAAAGCACGTGCAGATGCTCGATGTTGCTCCTACCGTGGCTGACTACTTCGGGATCATGTCACCGGGCAATCCTGGCGTCCCCGTCGACGAGCTTTCGCCGCAGGACGACCGACCGATCTCCTTCTACGCCTTCAACAAGATTCCCCAGGACGGCGCCCCGCGTTTTCTCTCCCGGTACGAGTTCCAGGGCGGGACGTGGGTCTTCCGGGAGACGATCGAGACGGTGCGCTAGCGCTATCCGGCCTCGTCGACTTTCCGCCGCCCAGCTGACCTCACAGAGCCCACGCAAATAGGCACGTATGAAAGCGATCCTCATTGGTGCGGGAAGAGGGGCGCGCCTGATGCCCGAAACCGAGCACGTGCCCAAGTGTCTCGTCGGCGAGATAGGTGGCCGCCGCCTGCTGGATTGGTTGCTTGACGCTTTCTCGCGAGCCGGTGTAGAGGACATCGTTTTCGTTGGTGGGTATCGCCTGGATGCGGTTCGGACTCTGTATCCGGACCTGCGCTACTACGAGAACCCTCATTGGGACTCCACCGAGATGCTGGCGTCGTTGATGTGTGCCGCGCCAGAGTTCACCGGTGAGCTGCTGGTTTCCTATACTGACCTGCTCTACACGAGTTGCCTGGTGGAACGCCTGCTGGCGAGCGAGGGTGAGGCTACGCTCGCCGTCGATCCGGGTTGGCGCAGCCGTTACGTGGGCCGCGCCGACGAGCTGGCGCCGGCGGCCGAGACGGTCGAGCTGCAGGGATCTTCCGTCCACTGGGTCGGCAAGCACTCTGCCGAGCGCGCTGGTGATGCGGAGTTCGTCGGGCTGGCGCGTTTCTCGAGCGATGTGACCGAGCGGGCTCGTTCTATCTACGCGCACCGGCAAGAGGTCCCGCGAGCCCCGTTTCAGCAGGCCCCCGACCTGCCGATGTCCCGCCTAACGGACTTGCTGCAGGAGCTGATCGACGACGGTGTCGATGTCGGGTCCGTCGTGGTCGACGGGGCCTGGTTCGAGCTCGACACGCTTCACGACCTGGAGCAAGCCCGGGCTCACTATCGTGATGCGGGACCCATGACGAGCAGCTAGGTGCATGCTCGCTGCAGTCGCCGCCACGTTGTCGTCTGGAACCGGGGCTCGCCGAATGCCGGATGGTCCGTCAAGCGCTCGCGGTCCGGGCGCGGCAGAATCCCCTGCTCGATGCGGTCGCGTAGGATCGGCACGAGCTCCTGGAGAATGATCCAAGAGCGTACGCGCACGCCCGCCGGCGTGTTGTGGATCGCGTCCCAAACGAGGTTCGGATCACGGGGGAATTGCTTCGCGACGTCGACAAACTCAAGCTCCCGCTCGGCAGAGTAGTTACGGAAGACGCGATTCTGGAAGTCGGCGAGGCGGCGCATATGCGCGTAGCTAAAAATCCCGTAGGACTGGTTCAGGTGCTGGAACAGGAGGCGTGCTTCGGCAGCTCGAGCCGCATACCGTCCCAGACCATCCAGACGAACGAGGACGGGATCAACTCCTCATCCTACCCACCATTTCAGGTCGAATCGAAGAGCTGTGGCGCGGTGTTGCGCGGGTCGCACCCGTCCTTCAGCCCGGGACGATCGGTGGACTCAGCAGAGCCGCGACGACAGACACCAGTATCAGCATGAGCCAAACGGCGACGGTGCGGGTCGAGAGAATCTCCGGGTAGCCGCCATCGGCCGAGGCTTCGCCGGGGTGTTCCGTTCCGTCGATGCCGGCCCAGTGGGCCAGATACAGGGCGACCCAGAACACCACCTGATACTCGACGAACATCATGAACGGGCCCCAGAGCAGGGCGAAGAACGAGATCAGCGCCGCCGTGCCCCCGCCGAGGTAGGCGCCCACCTTGACGGGATCCAGCGACTGCCTGAGCGGCCGGAGCAGCATGCGCCCGATCGCGGCGCCGAACGCCAGCAGGACCGTTACACCCACGATGCCCATCTCGGCGAACACCTGGAGATAGAAATTGTGCGGCAGATCGAACCAGCGATTCTCCGTTCCCGACAATTCGTAGTAGTGGAGCAGCTCCCAGGTGAAGGAGCCGAAGCCGATCCCGGCGACCGGGTAGTCGCCGCCCATGCGAAGGGCGACGAGGGCGAGCTCGTCCCGTCCGCCGGCGAGGATCTCCGCCACTTGTGGGTCGGCGACTAGAAGGTAGAGGTAGCCACCCAGTTCCGTGCCCGGCAGCAGCCAGGCGGCGACGCCGATGGCGATCAACCCGCCGATCGTGGCGACGGCGCCGATCCGCACCCAGAAGTCGCGATCGGTCTCCCCCCGAATCGCCTTGCCCGCGACCCAGCCGGCGCCGACCGCGAACGGAGACAGCAGGATCGACGCCTGTACGAGGCGGGACTCTCCCGGGATCGTCATGAGCGCCGCGAGCCCGACGACCGCGAGCGCAACACCGCGCGCCAGCCTGTCGGTGGTGAAAACCGCTATCGCCCCCGCGAGCGGTATCAGCATCGCAAGCGTACCCCCGAGCGCCGTGGCGTCGGTCATCAGCCCGGAGGGCCATCCGTTCACCAGGGGTAGCCCGTAGTTTGGCGCGTACGCCTGAACGACCGCGAACGCCAGGCTCACAGCTACGCCGATCAGCAGCGCCGTGACGGCTCCGACCATCGGCGCGCGGCGCGACTCGCGGCTGGTGCCGTCCGACGCGTTTGCTCTCGTCACTGCCAGGGTGATGAACAGGATCGGACCGAGCAGCAGATTCATGCACACCGACACGAACGACATGACCGGTGCGTAGGAACTGTGAACCCGGGTAAAGCCGTCGAATGAAACTGTCTGCAGCAAATGTGCGATCGTCGGGCTGTAGCGCGCCGCGGCGATCAGCCCCGACACGACGGCCAGCGAGGCGAATACCAGCATCGTTGACAGCAGCGTTCGATCCAGGCGTGCCGCGAACTGCCATAGCCGCACTCGTTCTCGACAGGTGACGCCTGCCAGCGCCGCGTAGACAAGGTACAGGTGCAGCAGGGCGTCGTAGCCGAGCCATGCCTTGAGGGGAATAGGCAACACCGGCGCGGTGAGGAGCACGGCAAACACCGCGATGCGCGGGCGGCGGTAGCCGAGGAACGCCGACCCGACGATGCTCGCTGCGATCAACAGCTGGATTCCGCCTACCGCCCGCGTCACGTAGAACGGGTAGCCGAGCCCGGTCGCCGTGAAGCCGGCAACCAGGACGAGAAGGCACGTGACCGGTAGCGTTCGGGGTCGCAACAGCTCGCGTTCGAGGGTCATAGTTGGTCAGGCTGCGGGCCCGCGGCTGACGTGAGGATTCCCGCTGACGCAGAAGCGGAGCGGCTCGTAACGCCATTCATCGGCATATCCGATGCCGACACGCGGCCCCGTAGTAACCGCCGAGCTCGACAATGGTCGTCGTCGCCGTCGCTCGATCCAGAGGGAGCCCGGTTTGGTCAGATCCACGCCGTTGAGTTGACGCGTGATCCCGAGCGCCTGGCACAGCTTGCCGGGTCCGGAGCACAGGTCGGCGATGCGCCGGGCCCGCCTGCGTCGAGCGCGCATCGCGTTCACGCCGTCCTCCGGCTGCAGGGCCCGAATGAGCACACCGCACGGCTCGCCCGCACGCCCGGCGACGGCGTTGACACAGTGGTGCATCCCGTACACGAGGTAGACATAAGCGTGGCCAGCATCGCCCCACATCGTCTCGTTGCGGGCCGTACGACGTCCAGCGTAGGTGTGTGCGGCTTTGTCCTCGATCCCGAGATAGGCCTCCGTCTCCACGATTACCCCCGCTGTGCGGACGCCATCGACCTCGCTCACCAGTTGTTGACCGAGCAACGCTCGAGCCAGCGTCGCGGCATCGCGGCGGAAGAAGCGGCGCGACAGGCGCGCCAGCGAGGAGCTTGTCATGAGCCCAGTCTAGCGGGCAATTGACAGGTGCACTGCAAGCCCTGGAACGAGGCTGCGATGCGCCCGCCGGATCATTGCGGTGCTTCGAGCGTCTGCGGAACTGTCGCCTGCTCGCCGAGCTGGCGCAGGAACCAGAACATGCCGAGCACAATGGCGATCAACGCCACGACCATCGCCACCAGCGACACTTTGTTCCAGCGACAGCTTGAGCGGGCCCGGTTCGGCGCCGTGCTCGCCGACCGCTTCGATGAGACGGTCGGCGCACCGAGGACACTCCCGACAGTGCTCGATGATGCGCGCCTTCTTGCGCTCGCCGAGCTCGTTGCGCGCGAAGTTGAGCAGATCCTGGTCGGTGGGATGCATCATGGTCCCTTCATACCATTCGGCGCGCAGCGTCTTGACCGCAACGATCCGCGATGCGGACCAGTGGCGAGCCCCGCCGATCTTCTACTAGCGGATGATCGAGGCGGCGATCAACGAGCACTTGTGGCTGGCGCGGAGCCGGCCACCGGTCTCCGGATCGGAGAGTAGCCGGCCCATCGAGTCGTAGCTGCGTCCGCTACCATGGACGTATGAGTCGCCGCTCGAGCGCCATCGTCGCCTGTTTGCCGCTGAGTGCCTGCCTGCTCGGGGAGCGCGGGTTCCTGGGGCCGCGCGTCGATCTGGCGGTGGATTCGGCCTGGAAGTTGACCGGGAAGGCCGTAACCACCTCATCTGGGGCGCCGGCGAGAGCTACAACGGAAAACTGCGGCGTCTGGTATACGAGGGGCCGATGAACGCCCCGGATCGTGAGGCCTCAACCATGTCCGTGGGCCGGTTGCGCGCCGTCGGATCGGTAGCGGTCTTCGCCTTGCTTCTATTGATGGCAACCGGCGTCCTGGATCAGAGCGCTCAGGACAGCTCCGACAAGGTGTTCCGGCGCGCCCTCCTCACTTTCGCTGCCGCCCGGGCGCTCGATGGTGCGATTTCGCTCGCCCAGGGCACGGAGATCGCCCTGCAGCCGGCGGGAATGGGCGTTACGGTGAGCGCCGGAGAGCTCCTCGATCCGGTGAACGATCTGGTGGAGCAATTCTCGTCGCTCATGCTGGTGGCGACCACCTCGCTGGGGTTGCAGAACATGCTCCTGCGGGTGAGCCAGTGGTGGGTCCTAGGGGTGCTGTTTGGCGGGCTTGCCTTAGCGCGTATGGTGCTCCTCTGGTACCCCGGTGCGGTCGACGACACGACCCGGCGTTTGATTGCGGGAGCCTTCGTCGTGGCGCTGATCGCCCGCCTCGCTCTGCCGATCTACGCGCTCGGTTCGAGCCTGTTCTTCGAGCACTTCCTGGCTCCATCGCAAGCCGAGGCGGTCGGTGCCATCGAGGAGACCAGCGGTGACATCCGTGAGCTGCAGCGGCTTGGTGCGGCCGGACCCGAGCTCGACCCCGATGCCACGTGGCTGGAGCGGGTCTCGGTATGGTTCGCCGAGGCCGTCGAGGGGCTCGATGTACGCGACCGTATCGAAGCGTTTCGTGAACGGCTCGCGGCCGTGACCGAGCAGGTAGTGCAACTGGTCGTCGTGTTCACGCTGCAGACGATCGCCCTTCCGCTGGCTTTTCTGTGGATGTTACCGAGGGTCGTGGGCTGGACGATGCGGCAGCTGGCCTGAAACGGCGGCCCAAGCGCGACGAACGCCCTTCTGGCGGAGAAAGCTGCTACCCTGGCTCACTGCCGGGGCGCGCAATCCGTGCGCTCCCCTTGTTGTGATTGGCTCGACGGGAGTGTTTGGGTAAGTGAAGAAGATCTACGTTGGAAACCTGTCCTGGGGCAGCGGTGATGCCGAGCTACGCGAGTTTTTCTCCGCCTACGGCGAGGTGCATTCGGCTGCCGTGATCACCGATCGCGACACTGGTCGATCGCGTGGGTTCGGGTTCGTCGAGATGGAAGATGCGGACGCCGAGAAGGCGATCTCGCAGGCCGACGGTCATGAAATGGACGGCAGAAGACTCCGTGTCAACGAAGCTCAGCCACGAGGTGAGCGCCGGCAGTGGTAGTAGCGTCACAGCTTTGAACGAGCCCGCCACCGGGCCGGCCCGCTATCGGCTACCGAGAGACAGCCGCGATGTTCCCACGTCGCGGCTTTTCCACGCCCCGATCGTTGCATGCACCTCACTACCGCGGCGTGAACGGGAGCGAGCCGCTAGCTTCGGGCCCTGCTGCATTGCTCTTCCAACGAGCCCTGCAAGAGCTGCGACATCACATAGAATCGTTCGCCGTCGGCCGTGTCCTGGACAAGCGGTCGATACGAGGAGTTCTGCAAGGTCGCGATAGCGCTCTGATACAACTCGACATCCATGGCGAAAAGCTCTAGCTTCGCCGAGGCCAGGCTTTCGATCTCCGTCAACGGGACCTCCTCGATGAGGACGATCTCGGGCCCCGTGTCGATACCCTCGTCGATGAAGAAAACAGTGATTCCGGTGGGCGATCCGAAGAACAGCGACCACTCCATCACCGAGCGCCCGCGATACTTGGGAAGGACGCCGATGTGGCTGTTGAGAATGCCGCGCTCGAACGCCTCGATAATGGGCTTGCGGTAGATGGTGCCGCTGAAGTGCAGACCGATGTCATAGCCTCGTCGCTTGACCCACGCGGCGACCTCGTCGCTGTTGACATCATGCGAGAGGTAGAAAATGGCGCCGAAGTGTCTACCGAAAATCGGCCGCGAGAGGAGCTCCGACCAGATGCTCCAGTGTGCTTCCTCGTAGAGGATGGTCTTCATCAGCTCCCGCAGTCGCATCCTTAGAAAGGACTTCAGCTCTGCGAACCGGCCGCGCAGGGCTCTCTGGCCGCCTCCCAGGCAGATGCGCGCGACTCGCTTCGAGAACAGGAAAGCCGTGTGGAAGAACCTCCCCGGTGCGTAGACCTCTCGATAGCGCTCGAACCTGGTCGGCGGCTGCAGGGGGCAGATCAGATAGTCGATCTGGACCTCGCTGAGGTTACGCATGTGCTTGCGGCAACGCATCGCCTTGGTGAGGTTGTCGCAAAGGCAAAGGACTCTCACGGGCGGGCCTCGTCGACCGCAACCCGAGTGGCCGCTTCACTCGACGATGGTGATCCGATCGCCGGCATGTTGTCGAGCACTCGCAGGTACCGCGACAGGAACCACTTCCGTTCCGCATCGGGCAACTGCAGCATGTCCAGACTCTCAAAGACGTTGTTCCATGCATCCCAGAAGCGCCATAGTGCCGGGCTCAGTGGCTCGATGGTCGCCAGACAGGACAGTGCCCGGGTACCTTCCCCTCGTGGCCAGTACTTCACCATCAAGATGCGCAACGCCTCCTCGCTATCGGCGGGTCGCGGCGAAATACGTGCCGGGTCGACGTCGGCGAGCGTGCGCAGTCGCTCGGAGACGCGTGCCTTGCGCTCCTGCACGCGGCTCGTCAGGGCGTCGGCGGGCAGGCCCAGGCTCTGGGAAGTGCGTATCGGGTAATAGCCGGTCTGCAGTCGCTGCGCACAATCCCGACTCGTGATCACCTCGATATCGGCATCATCGCTGATCATCTGGCAGAACAGCTCGATGGGAGCCAGGTCCCCGAGATCCTTGGAGTGATTCTCCAGGATCACCGGTTGGGGCGAGCGGACCCGCGCGGCGCGCCGCTTCAGCCCGGTGACCAAGCATTGGCTCTCGCGGAAACACAGCGTGGATAGATCGAAGATCCTCAGGTCGGGATGAGTCCCGTGGAAGAACTGTTTCTGGGCCGGGGAGACGACGGTAGGGCCAGCGGGTGTTGCGAGGGCAAAGGCGCTGCCCTTGCTGCGGGTGCGGGCGCCAGCCAGGGGCGTGGCGCTCGGCGACAGGAACTCTCTACGGTACCTGCCGGGGTCGTTGGCGCTGAGTCGTTCGCGGTCCTCGTAGATCGCCTGCTCGACGAAGCCGGTAAACGTCGGAACGCACACGATCGGCTCGACTTGCTTGGAGACGAGGTTGGCGTTGCCCATCTCGGGATAGAACGGGAAGAGACCCTCCTCGGCGCCGCGGTAGTCGAGACGAATTCCCGGAGTGTCGTAATACACGCCGCGGACCACGGTCATGTCGAACACGATGCCCAGGTCCGAAAGGAGCTGTAACGCGTAGGGACTGGGGGTGAGTGCCCAGGCGCCGCCGCGATACGCAACCGGTGCGTAGTCGGGATCGATCGGTCGTAACACCGACACGAGATAGTCCCTACACCGAGTTAGCACATCCCGCGCCACTTCGGGCTCGTAGCTGCTCAGATTCCAGTCGCTGCCGAGCTCCCAGCCGTCGGTCGTGTCATACCGAGCATCCACCCACTGGATATGGACATGCAGCTCGACGTCGTGGCCTCTCTGCCACATCTCTCGCACCAGCTCTTCCCACTCCCTGGCGATGTCCCGCAGCTCGGGATGGCCCTCGGACCACTCCAGATGCTTGAGCTGTTGCAAAACCTCCACGTTGAAGCTGCAGCGGAAGCCGAATCGCTCATAGAGCTCCATGAGTCGCCGTGCCGAGGCGAACTGAATGATTCGTGGATCTCCGGAGCCGTTGCCGCGCAACTCCCAGTCGTCGGTGAGAACAAAGTCGAAGCGGTTCATCCTGCCGTGTATGTCGATGCAGTCCAGTCCATCACCGAGGCCGGACCTGTTTCGCTACGCGCCCGACACAGAGTGTCCGTGATGAGCAGGGGAACGCTGCGTCAACGTCGGGTCGTGATGTCAGTCTCGAAAACCCACTCACCGTCGACGCGCCGGTAGCGTGACATCAAATTCGGGTTGCCGATCTTCGGGATCTTGTTGTGGGCGAAGTAAAGAAGCTCACGAGGCTGCGGACTCGGCTCCTGTAACGGAATGCCTTGCAGCTCTGAGCTCGGAATCCCGAAGTACTCGAGAACGGTAGGTGCGAGGTCGACGGTCTGCGCCGCGTCCTCGCGGGTCTCGAACGCGCGCTGGCCAGGGAACTTGATCAGCAGGACTGCGGACGAGCGGACCTCAACGACGTCGTTCGGCCAGGTCGAGCTGTCTTCCTCATCAAACAGTACGACGCGAGCGTCGGGGTTCAATTCCGGGCTGTAGTCGAGCAGGTGGCCCAGCTGGTTCGGGTGCCAGAAGAAGCCGTGGTCGCCCTGGATGATCACCAACGAATCATCGAGTCGACCGAGGCTCTCGAGCCGGTCGAGAAACTTGTCGATCAGGGAGTTGACGCATCGCACCTGCTCCAAGTACCCGTCAAGATCAGCAAGTGCCCCCGGGCGCTTCCCGATGTATCCGCATTCCGCGTCGACCACGGCGGGTCCGTGGGGCAGGATCGAGTGCAGATAAACGTACTGACCGGTGGGACCTCTGGTGATCTCGTCCTCGAGAAACTCGTCGAATTGCAGCACTGAGAAATAGGGATTGTCGTCGTCGTCCGGCGTCAACGGCACGCCGAAGATCGTCTCGCTTATCGAGAATCCGTAGCCCCAGTCGGCGTCGACGACGCCCTCGGTCCGCGATTCATGGTCGGGTATCAGCAATCTCTTCACGGTGACCGGAAGCAGTTTGAGAAACCACAGGTCGATGATCGTCTTACTGCCGATCGATTGCCCTAGTGCCTTGGCCTTGAGTAGCAGATTCGGCCGGCAGATTGTGGCGAAGTCGTAGCAAAAGTAGGTGTAGTGGGGATAAACGTCGACTCGAGCGCCGGCGGTGAAGAGCGTCTGAAACAGCCCCTCTTGATAGGCGTCGAGTCTCCATTTGCGGAGCAGGGTTTCTCCTTCATAGAAGCGGCTCCGGAGCATCTCCGGGACGGCCGACCATGTCTTGCCGGAATTCGTGTGGAAATCGCGGAACAGGGTGAACGGCGTGCCTGCGTTCGGCTCCCGGTCGCGGAGCCACAGAAACGCCTGGCGTTGGTAGGCGTCGAAGACCAGGTGGTACACGTTGCCGGAAAACCGCTGCTGGGTGTCCACCACACCCTGACGTTGCCTGGCAAGACGGGCATAATCGAAGCTGACCCAGCCTCGATAATCCAGTCCGCGAGAATCGGGAATGGGGGCAAACTTCCATCGGTACGTGTGCGCCGGATTCAGCCTCGTCTCCAAGGAGAACGTCGGCGCCTCGGTGGTCGCTTCGGCCAGGTAGACGGCATCCGTCTCGTCGTACAGCGCGAACTTGTAACCGGTCGCAGCGTCGACAACTGGCCATTCGAACGCCGGCTGAAGCTCCGTGATCGAACCCACCGGTGCGAGTGGTGTGATGCGTTCCTGAGTGGCGACGCTCATCACTTGCTCGGCGCGCAGCGACGCGAGCTGCGCCCAGTGCTCGTAAACACTACTTGCGAGAACGATGGGCGCCACCAAAGCGAAGATGGACAGTAGGTTCTCGTAGCGCAACCGGTAAGCGACGAGACCCAGGACGGCAACGACAAGGCCCTCGAGCGCCAGTACCCCGAAAAAGGTCTGGATACCGAGGCTGAAAGGGCTCAGGACGTCGAGTAGCAGCACGACGAGCGGGATGAAGATCAATGTTCGCGCGGCGCTGCGCAGGCGCGAACTCTTGATGCCTTGCACCATCACGATCGTCGTCAGGACGAAGGAAACGGCAAACATGATGACAAACGAGCCGGTCAGGGAAGCGACGTATCCGGTTTCCTCGACGTTCAGGAAGACAATCCCGTTGTATGCGGCCACAAACAGAACTGCGGGCAGCAGGAGCGCGGCGCTGGCTGACGTGAGCAGCCTCCTCTCGCCAATACCGAGGTGTTTCACGCGCAGCCCGGGAGCTCGATACATCACTTGGACCGCGAAAGCCGCGGCAGCCACGCCGACAATCGGCGAATCTCGGTCAGCAGCGCGAGGCGGCGGATGACCAGCTCGGGGGTCAGGTCAAGCTCTCGACATCCTGTTGATCGATCTGTCAACCCGACTCGCGTCTCATCTCGAGCAGATTTTCGAGCCTCACCAGCCACAGCTGTCTGTCCTCGTGCTCGACTGCGTGGCGTGATTCGTACACGGAAGTATACGTGCCGCGGTCGGCAATCATGAGATCCAAGGATAACGGTTTCTCCCAGTCCCCTTCGAGCTTCGCCACGCGGTGCATCCGGTAAGGTTCCATCCGACAGTGGGATGATGCCGGAGTCGATCGTGAACCCCGAGGCCACCGCACAGGGCGTACTGGACGCCAGCTTCGTCGAATGCCATCAGCACCGCGCGGAGCTCGGTAACCAGATCCGGGATTTCGCGCAGGGGCCATTGTGCATCACGGGCCGACCCGGGCAGAGGGACTCTTGAATCCGCCCCGAGGACGCTATCTCATAGCGTCGGGCCGCGACGAACACGAAAAACCGCGAAGCCAAAAAGCCGAGGCTCTTCGAATAGCCCTACGGGTGCAAAGTTGGAACCAGCTGCACGAATGGCTCGAGCGGTGCGAGCGGCTGCGCATTGGAGAGTGGTCTAGGAGACATCCGCGCCCATCTACTCCTCCTGCTGTCTACCTCCTTCCCTTCAAAGATTGGAACACTCCACCGACGCGCAGTTTCGCTGTGCTGGCCCTACATGTCCGTCCAAATAGTTGTGCCTGCTTGGTCGACCGCTGCTGGCGAGGTCCTTGCGGCGACGCGGTCGTAATCCGGGCCGTTGAGACTGAGGAGCGCCGCCTCTAGCTCCGACGCGGAGGGGCGGTCCGATGGTTGGCGTTCAAGGGCGCAGCCGACGAGCCGCTCGAGATCGGCAGGTATCCCGGCACAACGATCGCCAATCGGGGTCGGGGTGGAATGCAGGTGCGTCTTGATCGTCTCGACCAGCGTCCTGCGGGGCAGAATCGGCAAGCTGCCGGTGATCGCTTCGTAGAGCACCACCCCGGCCGCATACACGTCAGAGAGCTCCGTGTCCGGCGTCTGCGGGTCGAATCGTTCGGGGGCCATATAGGAGGGCGTGCCGACGAACTGGCCGGCGCGCGTGACGGCAGCGAGCCCGGCATCGTCCATGAGCTTGGCGATACCGAAGTCGAGCACCTTGACGGTGAGGCTGTCGGGGTCGCCGACCAGGAACACGTTCGATGGCTTGATGTCTCGGTGCACGACCTCGGCGGCATGGGCCGCTACCAGGACGGCACACACCTCGCCGATGACACGCGCTGCTAGCGCCATCGATATCGGTCCGACGCGAGCGAGCCGATCAGCCAGCGTCTCGCCCTCAAGATACTCCATCACCAGATACGGGAATCCGCCTTGCGTGATGTCTAGGTCGATGATCGAGACGGCGTTCGGATGGCTCACGCGTGTCGTGGACACACCCTCGCGGCGAAACCGCTCGAACATGATCTCCTCGTCCTCCTGGCTGGGAGGTCGGAGGAGCTTCACGGCGACCCTGCGCTCCAGGGCCAGTTGAGTTCCCTCGTAGACCACGCCGAAGCCCCCTCCGGCGATCTTGCGATCGAGGCGATACTTGTCATTGAGGACCGCTCCTGGGAGCCCGTCGGTCACCGCCGAGAACAGCTTCTGGGTCTGCCTGACGGAGCTCTCCAGCGCCGTTCGTGAGCGCTCGAGCTCGTCGTGGCGGCGCTTTTAGTTCCTCGTGTTGCGTGGCGAGTCGATCGGCATATTCCTTGAGCTGCGCTTCGGCCGCTTTGCGCTCGCTGATATCGCGAATGATGCCCGTGTAGTAACGATCTTCGTTCCCCGTCCAGGTCGACAGCGAGAGCTCTATGGGAAACTCATGTCCGTCTCGATGCAGGCCGAAGACCTCCAACGTTCGGCCGAGTGCCCGACCAGTGCCCGTCTCCGTTACCCGGTTGAGTCCGACCCGGTGTCGCTCTCTGTACCGCTCCGGGATGATGGTCTCGAGCGGCTTGCCGGTGATCTCCTCGGCCTTCCAGCCGAACATCCGCTCGGCGGCGCGATTCCATCTCACGACCGTCGAGGAGGGGTCCGATGACACGATCGCGTCAATGGCCGTATCGGTGACGGATTCCTGCAGCCCGCGGCGGGCCGCGGCCACCGTAACCTGACGATGGATGCGCGCCGCGGCTTCCTCGGCGGCGAAAGGACGCAGGATGAAGTCGATCCCACCCTGCTCGATCGCTTCGATTCGCTTCGCGACGTTGTCACCGTCGCCCATGAACAGCACCGGCACATCGCCCCGGACATCGACCTGCCGGAGCTCCTCATACAGCGCGATGCCGTCCATGTCGGGGAGCGACAAGTCGACCAGAACGGCAGCTGGGCGACGCTGCGCGAAGGCCGACACTGCGTCGCTCGCCGTTCGGACCACGTCGCAGTCGTATCCCGCCCCGTGCAGGAGGTCAGGCAACCCGTCGAGTTCGTCTGGGTTGCTATCGACGACTAGGATGTTGGCACCCATGGCTGCGGTTCCCTTGTTCGAGGCATGTCGCGGCAACCAGTCAATCACTTTAGGGTGGCAGGTGTGTTGCGGGACCGCCCTGGGGTCGGTGGGAGACTTGAGAAAGCAGAAAAGCCGCGAAACTGGGGCGCCGCGGCTCTTCGAAGTAGCCCTAGATGCTCCGAGTTGGAACCAGCTGCGCCAATGGCTCCAGGGCTACGCGAGGATCGGCAGCCGGTGTGACCGCGGAAGCAGAGCCGCGCGTTTCAGCCCCCTATGGCGATGTCGAACTCGTCCAGCATGGCGGCAAACGAGCGGGTTGCATCTGGATTCGGGCTACTTCCGACGGCGAAGATACGCTCGGTGAGCAAGTCCAGGAAGCCCGTTCGTCCGGCGGGGTATCCGTTGCCAACGAGGGCATCCCGAAGGCCCTCTAGGTACGTATCGATGCCGAATCCGGGATACGCGCAGACCAGGAAGTGATTCGTGCGCTCGATCAGCGTCGGGCACCTACCATCTTCGTCCAGCATCGCCAGATACTCCCGTCGATCTAGGGGCATCTCCTCGATACGGATGCTGTCTTGCTGTCCGTCGACGATGCGTTTCAACATTTCACGTATGGGCAACTGGACACCGGTTTGAGTATCTACATAGATTCCGTTGAACGTCGGATCGAAGAAGTAGAAATCGAACTCTGGGGCCGCCGCACCGATGACGAGGCGGCGGACCGGCACCACGACGTTCACATGCGTGAGGCCGTCGCGGAGGTCTCCGTAGTTCACCGTGAAGGAGGCATAGCCGAATAGCTGGAGCACCTTGTCGAGGAAGATCGAGTATCCGCCACAGTAAACGCCCCCCCGATCCGGTAGAAAGATCTGGTAGAAGATCCCTGCGGCGCTACCCCGGACCACCCGGTCGTGCGCCTCCGCGCGGGCGCTCAGAGCAAAGTCACCGACGTTGGCGACCCAATCCGACAACCGCCGGGCGCCTTGAAGCGGTCCAGCCGCGACAATCTGGTCCAACCCCGGGATCTCATCGCGGATTAGCTGCACCAAGTCCGCGTCGAGCTTGCACTGCGTGCAGCGTCTTAATCGGAGCGTTTCGAGCCGATATTCGAAGGGTCCGTCGCCGTAGATCAGTACTTCATAGCTCTCTGGTCCACCGAAGATCAGGCTATCGACCCCATCGACCGCAGCCGAGTAGCTCGGCTGTGAATCGTCGTGGCGCGTTCGCAGAACGGGAGCGCCGCCGGTCGTCGCGCCTGCGATTGTGAGTCGATATCTAGTCGTCGCGTCGACCCGAAACCGAAAGTAGATGCCAGCAGGCGCGTCCCGATCGTTGCTCAGCAACACGCCACCATCGGCTTGTCGAAACGTGGGGTTGCCATACTTCGTCATTCGATTTAGTGCACCGAACTCCTCGCTGGTTCGGCCACGATCGTTCAATCTCGTACCTTGATTGACTGTGTCGTTGTCTGGACCCTTGACCACAGCCGACAGCAGACCAACCTCCGCTGCAGTCAGCCCGCTCAATCCGAACGTGTCGCGGAACAGCGACACGATCCGTATGTCTGTGGCCCCCCACCAAAGGGCGGCTACGAGGAGTACCGCGCCCGACCCCGCAAGTAACGTCCGGGCTATCCAGCTCGACAGTCTCTGGCCCCTCGTCGCGATGTTCCGCTTGCCCTGCCATCGGCGGTCTTTCAGCTGAAAGTGCGGCATGACTACGACCTCGCCAGATCCCGGAATCTCGTTGTGGGCGAAAGCGTCGATCGGTCATGTTAATGGAAATCGTGGTCGGATTGGCTCGACGACCCGTGGGTGAGCGCGGTGCGCTCCGAGGCCGAGCAACAGGCCCTCAGACGATTCGTGCACTCCGGGGGCGACCTGGTGCTGCTGGTCGGACCGGGATGCGGCATACCGCGTACCGCCGGGCGGCACACTATCTCGTCGGAAGAGCGGCTACGAGGTGTACGAGCGCGCTGTGCCCGTTTTTCGTCCCGCCACCTGTCGACTACGCGTCCCATCGGGGACTGGAACGCCAGGACGACGCTCCGCCTCGTCGCCCGGCCGCGTCGTCGACTAACGCGGAACGACGGGGAGCAGGACGTGCGACGGGTGCTGTGCCGTGTGATACACGGTCTGGTCGGCGACCATGATCTCATCGCTCATTCCGAAGGGGTGACCGGTATTGAGATTCCGGGTGAAGCGCGGGAAGTTGCTCGAGGAGATCTCGACGCGGAGCCGATGGCCAGGCGGTACGACGTAGCTCGTCGCCCATAGGTCGATCGGGAAGAGGTAGACCTCAGCCGGCGCTATGGGGCTCGGCGGAGCATCCCGATCGCGGAAGCTGGCTCGCAGAATGCCCTCCTGGATCATCAGGCTGTATCCATCGGGGTAGACATCGACCAGGGCGGCGGTGAAGTCGGTGTCCGTTGCCGACGATGACGCGTACAGGTTGACGGTTATCGGGCCGGTGATCTCCAGAGCCTCATCGAGCGGATCGCTTATGTAGGTGAGCACGTCGGCGCGCTCCAGCAACGCGGTACGATCCGGCAGCGCGGACGCCTTTCCCCAGACATCGGTCTGCGAGCTGATGGTCACGGGGTCGTTGGGATCGTACCGATACGTGTCGGCAGGCTCGCTGCCTGGCGCTGTCGGCGCCAACCTCCCTGTCTCGGGTCCGCCGGTCGCCGCGGTATCGGCGCGAAGGTACAGGGGCATCATCTGCGCAGCCTCCGGGGGCCACTGGCTACTCGAGCGCCATTCGTTGTCGCCGATGGTGAAGTACCGGACCCTCGGCCCGTTGCCGAACGCGTTGGCCCGCCCGCGAAGCGTATGGTCGAAGAACTCGACGAGTTGCTCCTCGTAGGTCGTCACGGACGAACCGCCGATCGGTATGCGGCCGATCTGCGTCAACCCCGGGGCGCCCGACAGGTGCACCGACGTGGCATTGTGATCCCAGGGCCCCATCACCAGCCACTGCTTATCGCGTGCGCGTTCGTCGCTGCTGTGCTCGCGTATGCCCTCCCAGATGGCGATCGATCCTCGTGTGAACGAGTCGTACCATCCGCCGAAATGTAGCGCCGGTACGCGAACCTGCGCGTAGCGCTCGTGAAGCTGTTCCCGCCAGTCGGCCGATCGGTGCAGGTAACCGCCGACACGGTCCCTCCACAAATCGTCGCGAAGGCCGTGGATCTCACCCATGGTGATCAACGGCAGATGCATCAGGTCGAGTCTCGACAGGTCTTGGTACTCGCCGTCCTCGACGTCATCCATGTTGAGTGTCCACAGGCCACTGGCCTGTAACGGATAGGCACCATCGAGAACCTGCTTCTCCCGCGCCATGGTGATGTTCGCGGGCGAGACTGCCTTCAGTGCCGGATGACCGCTCCTCGCGCCTGCCAGGCTCGTGTATCCGTAATACGACTCACCCATCATGCCGATGTTGCCGTCGCTCCATGGCTGCTGGGTGATCCACTCGATCGTGTCGTACGCGTCCAGGCCTTCCTGGTCGTTGGGCGCGTACGGAGCGAACGATCCCTCGGAGCCGAATCGCCCCCGCACGTCTTGACCAACGAACGCGTAGCCATGCTGCACCCAGAACAGTCCGATTTTCGGCAGGTAGACATAGTCGTCGCGCTTGCCGTACGGCACGCGGGTGACGACCGCGGGGAACGGCCCGTCGCCCGGCGGCAAGTAGACGTCCGTGAAGAGTCCGACGCCGTCCCGCATCGGCACGCGCACGTCGCCCAACGACCAGGGCGAGTCGGTCTCCGTCGGCTCATCGCCTTGCTGCGTCGAATCGACGCAAGCAACGATCAACGAGAGTGTCGCCAAGAGGCCGCTGAGCGATCGCATGGGGCGGTTGATACAAAACGGCGCTGACCACTGTCAACCGAGGGGCTCAAGCGCGCCGCGCCGGCGGCACCACTTTGCGGCCGCCGGAAGGCTCTCCAAGCAGGACGACGCATGCCCATAGCAGTCGCCGCCCGGCCTCGGGCGCGAGCCGACCTGCCAACGCTCGCCGACGAATTCGCATTCCTGTAACCAACCCACCTCTCGGAGCGGTTAGTCTGGCGGGCAAGCTGCCACGGCTGCGGCGATCACTGATGCGCATCCTTGTCGAGGAGGACACATGGCCCGTCTCACTCTTAACGTGAACGGTCGTGACCACACCATCGAAGCGCCCCCGGACATGCCGTTGTTGTGGGCGATCCGCGACCTCATCGGGCTGACCGGCACCAAGTACGGCTGTGGACTGGCGCTCTGCGGCGCCTGCAAGATCCACATCGATGGCACACCTGCGTACTCGTGCCAGACACCGGTTTCTTCGGTCGGCGAGCGCCAGGTGACCACCATCGAGGGACTGTCATCGGATGAGCTTCATCCGGTCCAGCAGGCATGGATTGCCGAGGACGTCCCGCAATGCGGCTACTGCCAATCTGGGCAAATCATGAGCGCCGTCGCGCTGCTCGACGAACACCCCGATCCGACCGACGAGCAAATCGACGTGGCGATGGCAGGCAACATCTGCCGTTGCGGAACCTATGACCGGATCCGTCGGGCCATTCACCGGGCCGCCCGGGAGGCTTGAGCGATGCACGAATACGTGAAGCTCGATCGGCGTGAGTTCCTGAGGCTCGGAGGTACAGCTGGCGGTGGTCTCGTTCTGGGGCTTTACGTCAGTGACGGAGACTGGGCGGAGGCCAACGGCCCGTTCCAGCCGAATGCCTTCGTGCAGATCGACCCGACCGAAGGCATCTCGATCTGGGTCGCCAAAGCCGAGATGGGTCAGGGTGTCCGCACCGCGCTGCCGATGATCGTGGCCGACGAGCTGGATGCCGACTTGGACTCGGTCCGGATCGTCCAGGCGAATGCCCACCCTGAAAAGTACGGGTCGCAGATGACTGTGGGTAGCAGGAGCATCCGCGGCAACGGCTTTGTCTCGCTTCGAAGAGCCGGTGCCGCTGCCCGCGAGATGCTCGTCGCCGCCGCGGCGACACGCTGGGGTGTTGCAGCCTCGACCTGCCGCACCGGTGCCGGTCGCATCCTCCACGAGGAGACCGGGAGGAGCCTCGATTACACCGCCGTGGCAGAGGCGGCGGCGGAGTTGCCGGTCCCCGAGAGCCCGAGGCTCAAGGACCCGTCCGAGTTCCGATACATCGGGAAACCGATGGCGCAACGGGATACGCCGCTTCGAGTGACCGGCGCGGCGATCTTCGGCACGGACGTTCGTGTTCCGGGCATGCGGTACGGCACCGTGGTGCATCCGCCGGTGTTCGGGGGCAGCGTCGCGAGCTTCGATGCGACCCGGGCGCTCCAGGTAACCGGTGTCCGCAAGGTCTTCGAGGTCTCGCGAGGCATCGCCGTGGTCGCTGACAACACCTGGACCGCGTTCGCCGGTGCCGCCGCTCTGGACGTGACCTGGGATGACGGCGATTTCTCGATGGACAGCTCCGACATCAGAGCCAGCTTTGCTGCCCTCGCCGAATCGGACGGAGGCGTGGGACGGGACGACGGCGACGCGTCGTCGGCGCTGGAGCGCGCGACGACGCGCTTGGAGGCCACCTACGAGGTGCCATACCTGGCACACGCCACCATGGAGCCGATGAACTGTACGGCCCATGCGCGAGAAGGCCATTGCGAGGTCTGGGCGCCGACCCAGAACCCGCAGGGAACGCAGAGCACTGCAGCGGAGATCACCGGCTTGTCGATGGAAGACGTCACGGTGCACGTCACGTTCATGGGGTGCGGCCTCGGCCGCCGAGCTCGCACGGACTACGTCGAGGATGCCGTCGAGACGTCGATGAGGCTCGGAGAGCCGGTGCAGGTGGTGTGGAGTCGAGAAGAAGACATGCAGCACGACTTCTACCGTCCGGCGACGTACAACCGGCTCGAGGGTGGGCTCGATGACGACGGAGTGCTCCAGGCACTGAAGATCCGTGTCGTTGCGCCGCCGCTCTTTCGCGGTAGAGGCGAGGTCGACCGCTCTTCGCTCAGTGGCATCCTCTCCATGCCCTACTCCCTCCCCAACTGCTTCGTGGACAACTGCCAGTCGGATGTTCCCGTGGTCGTCGGCCATTGGCGTTCCGTGGGACCGTCGCAGAACGTCTTCATCCTCGAGAGCTTCATCGACGAGCTGGCCCACGCAGCAGGCACCGATCCGATCGAGTTCAGGTTGCAGATGCTCGGAGAGCAGCCACGGCTACGTCATGTGCTCCGGCTTGCGGCCGACGAGGCGGGTTGGAGTTCCCCGCTGCCGTCGGGTCGTGCGCGTGGCGTGGCGATCGTTGTGGAGAAGGGTGGCTACGTTGCCCAAATCGCAGAGGTCTCGGTCGACAACGGCCGCCCACGCGTTCACAAGGTGACGTGTGCCTTCGATTGCGGGCTGATCGTGAACCCCGCAACGGTCGAGGCACAGGCGACGGGCAGCGTCGTTACCGGCCTAGCAGCAGCATTGGACGGAGCGATCACGATTGAGGGCGGTCGCGTCGTGCAGAGCAACTTCCACGACTACCCGTTGCTGCGCATCGACGAGATGCCGGAGGTCGACGTCCACCTGGTAGATAGCAACGAGGATCCGGGTGGTGCCGGTGAGGCAGCAGTTCCGCCCATAGCTCCTGCGGTAACCAACGCACTGTTCGCCCTAACCGGTACGCGAATCCGATCGCTCCCGCTCTCCGAGCACCAGTTCTAGCGGTATCGACGGTCGGGTCCCGGGTCAGCCTGACACCGCGCAAAGATGTGCCGGAGCCCGGCTTCGGTAACGCCATCGTTCGCGACGCTTCGCCGAAAACGTCGGGTCGACGGAAGCGGAGAGTAGGTAGGCGGCGCCACCGAACGATGTCAGTAGCGCCGCCTGATTCCGTCGTAGGTCACGGGATCACTGGCAAGATGATGTGCGACGGGTGGAGGGCGTTGTGGTGAACGGTGTTCTCGGCTACCACCCATTCCGACTCGTCGTAGTTGTTCCCACCGGTGTTGAGGTTGCGGTCGAAGCGCGGGAAGTTGGAGCTTGAGAACTCCACTCGTATCCGGTGTCCGGGGCCGAAGTAATTGCTAGTGGCTTGGAGGTCAATCTCGACCCGGTAGACCTCGCCGGGACTCATCCACACCTTCTTGTCGAAGCCCTCCCGATAGCGGGCCCCGGAAGATTCCCTCCTGCACGTTGTAGGCCTTGCCGTCGGGATAGACGTCCACCAGCTTGGCGGTGAAATCCGTGTCCTTGGCCGACGAGGAGACGTACAGCACTGCCTCGATCGGACCGGTGACCTCGATCCCCTCGTGCAGTACGGGACTGGAGTACACCAACACGTCCTGGCGCATCTCGGTGTCGGATTGATCGAAACTGCCGGCTGCCAGCCGCGTTCGCCACGTGCAGCACATGTTTCCTCCCTTCGACGGAACGGGAGTAGCGGGATCGTAGGTATAGCGGTCCGGCGGCTCTTCCCCCGGCGGCACGGTGGTGAGTGAGCCGGTGCCGTAGCGGCTGTTGGCGCGCCCGTCGCTGTGCAGGTAGTAGGTGGTGAACCGGGTGTTGGGAAGGGGCCATTCGTCGCTATTGCGCCACTCGTTCTTGCCCATCAGGTAGTACTGCACCCTGGGCATCTCCGTGACGTTGTTGTCGACTCCCTTGAGCCAGTGATCGAACCAGTCGACATAGATCTTCCAGTGATCCTTGCGCGCGTCCCCTAGGTCGCGTTCACCGACGATCGTTTGCTCCGTCGCTTCCTCTTCGCCGCAGTGTGTGGTGGGCGAGGTGATGATGAACTGGTTGTCGCGCGTCCTGGCGCTCTCGGCGTTGCGGCTCAACAAATTGAGCTCGTGGAAAAGGTCGCGGGCACCCGCGTCGTACCAAGAGTTGATCAACAGCGCCGGCACGTCGAAGCGGTCGTCATCGTCGAGATAGCCGAACTGGTCCCAGTAGGGATCGGTCATTCCGGAGGAGACGAGGTCCTCCCAATCGGTCAGCGCGCCGTCGTGTGCTCGCACCATGTCGACGAGAGGCAGGGTCGACATGGCCTCGTCGTAGTCCATCTCCGGTAGTGTGGGAGCCGGGTCGAAGGTGCGCGCCGCCTCCGTGGCAAACCACTCCGACGCGTCGATGTGGTCGGGCGGCCCGTAAAAGATCTTGTTACCGCTGCTCCAGAGCCAGGTGAAGCCGTACGCTAGCTCGAATGCACCGCCGCTGACGAAGCTCCCGTAACGGTAGCGGCCATCCACGTAGCCGAGGGAGCCTCCCGAGTCCTGAGGAACCATGGCCGCCAGCTGAGGGTGGCGAAGCCTCGCTTGCATCATCTGCACATCGCCAAGGTAGGAGCAGCCGAAGGTGCCCACCTTGCCGTTCGACCAGGGTTGCCGGGCCAACCAGTCGACGGTGTCGTAGCCGTCCTTGTCGTCACCGCCGTAAACGGAGTATTGGCTCTTGTACGACTCGTATCTGCCACGCTTGTCCTGCACCGCAACAACGTGCCCCTGGCCGGCGAAGATATACGGCGCGCCGCGCTCGCGTTCCCAGTACGCGTTCTTGTCGTACGCCGTGCGCAGCAGCACGACGGGCAGCTCGTCACCAGCGCCCTCGGGAAAGTAGAGGTCCGTGGAGAGCTCCACTCCGTCGCGCATCGGGACCATCACGCTCTTGAGGAGACGGACGTCGTACTTCGGCTCTGGCGGAGGGATCGCCGCGCCGCTGTCTTCTTGTGTCGCGGCTACCTTCGCGCCCCCCAGCAGTACCAGGACCGACGCAGCCAGCGCCCTGGTCAAAGGGTTCATTCGGCACCTCCCTGCTCGGCGGTTCCGCCTGTCAGCGTAGTGAGTTCGCGTCAGGTTACGCGATTCTCGGCGAGGGTAGGCGGGAACACAGCTCCACAACACGAACCGAAAGCAACTGGGCGGCGCTGCCGAACGATGCCGGCCGCGCCGCCCGATCCCGCCCAAGCCCTGCTTGCCAAGGACTTGCTGAAAGTACCCTAACAACTCCGAGTTGAAACCAGCTAGCCGAGTGGCTGGAGCGTTGGGAGCAGCTACGCAGCGAGGTCGCATAGGCTCGTGATGCAGAGTTCCATGAGCGCGATGACTCTATGTGGCACCTGTCCCCAGCGGCACGGCCAGGAAGGAGGTGGCGCCGCTGCGGCGAGCTCGTTTCGAGGCATGGAGAACCGCGGTACCGTGAGCTATGCTCGCCGCGTCCCGACGATCCCGCGGCCCCTTGAGCCTCGCGCGCTCGCGGCCGAGTAGCACAGGAGCGGCCCATGCCTTCCGGACCAGCGCTGCCCGCCAATCGATTCCGCCTGCGGGCCGGCTTCTTCACCGCGTTCGTCTTCGGCTACGCGCTGCTCGCCCTGGTGGGAACGGGCTGCGAGTTCGAGACGCGCGCCGACTTCGGCGGGGGCGAGGATGGCCTGAGCGATTTCCAGGAGTTCGTGCTCGACAAGCTGTTCTACGGCACCGAGAGCGAAGAGGAGTTCTGGGTCGCCGTCGGTGCGACGAACGTCCTGTGGGAGATGACGTTCGGCGTGCCGCTGTACTGCCCCCCGGCCCACGTCGAGTCCACCGCCTTCATCTCGAGTTCCAACCCCGACGACGATCCCTCGGCCATCACGAACACGCTCAGACAAAAGCGAGACGACAAGGACATCGCCGAAACGATTATGCGCATGGAAAATACGGGGCGGATGGAAAATTCGCGGGGCGCGTACGTCGGTTTCACGACCTCGAAGGGTATGCGCATCGAGGAGGGCGACAAGCTGGCGTTCTCCACCACCGCGGAGGGCGGCCCCATCCGGCGGCGGGGCGCCCTCGTCGGCGGCTCCACACAGGTCCTGGCCACCACCAGGGCGTTCCTGCCGATGCTCCGCCGTCTCGGTCCGATGGCGGCATGGCGGACCTGGCGCAACATGGAGCGGATGGCCGCCGAGGGGCGCGGCGGCATGCTGGTGCCGTTCGAGCGTAGCGTCGGCGCCAAGAAGGAGCACCTCTTCACGCTCAGGTTCGGCGTGCCGCTGCACGTCCGCGACGGCAGCAAGCTCACGTTCAGGGGCATGTTCGCCGGCGCCGCCCGGGGCGAGACGCTGCCGGCGAAGATCCTCCTGTTCGTCACGCTGCGCGACGCGGCCGGCAAGAAGGTGGACAGCCTTCGCGTGGTGCTGAAGGTGAAGGGGACCACCATCAAGAAGCGTACGGTCAACATCGGCGAGTGGGACATCGAAGAGGACTACACGATGAAGCTCGAGATGAAGACCAAGAAGGACGTCATCGAGGTCTCCGATGCGCCGATGATCGACATCGAGTTTCAGGAAGGGGCCGGGGCGCGGGCGCTGCCAGCAGAGCTGCAAGAGCGTGCTCGACAGCGACACGCGGAGGCGCAACGCCTGCTGCGCGAGCTCCAGCAATAGGCGCGCGGGCAGGCTTCGGCGGAGTACACGTCGCGGCGCGGGCGCTCCTGCGGGAGCGGGTTGGAGGAGAGGGGCAGAATATCGGAACCCCCGCAAGTAGCCCTGTTTTCAGCTACTTACGGGGGCTCGATGCACCCGAAGGCGCTAAGGTAGCCCTAAGGGGATTTGAACCCCTGTCTCCGCCTTGAGAGGGCGGTGTCCTGGGCCAGGCTAGACGATAGGGCCGCAGGTCAGGCAGTGGTCAACGGTAGCCAGCCGGGGAGGCGGGCGCAAGCCGGTTCGCGCCACGCCGATGCTGGGGGCTCGGTCGGGTTAGATGGCGGCGCCGAGAGCTGCGAGGATCTTCCCGACGGTCGCCCCGAGCGGGATTCCGTGCAGTTCCTGCGGGGAAAACCACTGGCGCGGCGGAGCGTCGGCCGTTGTCGACCCGGCTGCAGCTAGCCGGACCTTGCTTGGTCGGTACACGTGGCACCGGATGCGGCGATTGGTGATGCCGTGGCGGATCTCGCCCACGTGCTCCAGACCGTGGATGTGAACTCCGATGCTTCGGAGGTGCCGCTGCAAGGCACGGCCGATTGCCGTGATCTTCGCGACTTCGCTGCTGACGGTTCCATCGGCCGCCGATGGCGCCTCGGCAACGATTTGCTCCCCCAGCCGTGAGTCGAGCGTCGGGAACTCCCACATGTCCGCCAGCGCTCCCGGACGCTGGCCGCGCAGCAGCAGGAAGCGATTGTGGCGCTCGATCACGGCGGCGCCCTCCTCGACCGCCCTGACCACACGCGTTTGGCGCACCGGAATCAGGTCCTGGGTGTTCTCGGCGGCCGCGACGCAGACGGGCGCGAGAGGGCATGCGTCGCAGCGCGGCGAGCGCGGAGTGCATACGCGCGCGCCGAGCTCCATGAGCGCCTGATTGATGAGGCCGGGCGGATGCGACCGCAACGCCGCCTCGCAGGCACGGTGCATGTTCTTGCGCGCCGCTGCGCGTCGGGGGTCATCACGGATGTCCAGCACCCGACACAGAACGCGACCCACGTTGCCATCAACGGACAGGTGCGGCCAACCGAACGCGATCGACGCCACTGCGGCGGCAGTGTATTCGCCGATCCCGGGGAGCGCGCGCAGCGCGACCAGGGTTTGCGGCAGCCCGGATGATCCGCTGGCGATGACCTGTCGCGCCAACCTATGCAGGTTGCGCGCCCGTCGGTAGTAGCCGAGCCCGGACCACTCGGCGAGCACCTCGTCTTCGGAGGCCGCGGCCAGGCTTTCGAGGTCGGGGAACGTGCGCAGGAAGCTCTCGTACCGCGCGATCACAAACTCGACCCGCGTCTGCTGCAGCATCACCTCGGACACCAGGATGCGGTAGGGGTCGCTGGTCCGGCGCCAGGGCAGATCGCGCGCCTCGGCTTCGTACCAGCGCACTAGCGCAGCAACCGCGCTCGGGTCGATGACGACAGTGCCCGGGTCGTCGTCAGCTTGCTGCCGACGTGCTGCGTCAGTCGATCTTTCCGGCATCCCGAAGCAATCCCAGCACCAGGTTGCGTCCGCTCCACTCGTCGCTGCTGGAGAGACGGTTCATGCCGTCCCGGATATCGAGCGCCGCGGTGATCTCACGAACCGATTGCCCCTCCTCGTGGTGCATCACGGCGCGTGCCCGCAGGCCCAGCAGGTTGTCCAGCCGTCGGCCGATGCAATGCTGGTGGCTGGCGAAGCGCCCGTTGTGCTGACAGAACATCTGGCAGTCCGGGAGGGCCAGCACGCGCCGCATCGATGCCACTTGCTCGCCGATGTGCTCGAAGGCGAAGGCTCTCTGCGGACGCTCGGTGATGAACAGATCGCCGGCGAACAGCCATTCTTGCTCAGGCTCATGCAGCACCACATGATCGGCGGAATGGCCCGGCGTATGGAGCACGCGGAACACGTGCTTGTCGGTCTGTACCGACTCGCCCAGCGGCTCGACCTCGACCGCCTCCGGCGTTCCGGATGCCACGCGTCGGTACAGCGGCATGGCAGGCGGTTTGCGTGCCGGCTCGACGCCCAGGGTGTGAATGAGCGGCGTCACGCCGGTGGATCGCGCCGCGGCAGCGGCGTTGCCGATGTGATCCTCATGGTGGTGCGTGAGCACGATGCGGCGGATCTTCTCGCGCCGGAGAATCTCGCCGAAGGCGGCGCGGCAATGGCGCGGACCGGTATCGATCAGCAACTCGTCGACCACGAAGGCCGCCCACCCGCAGCACGCGCTGGCGCGCCACGTAGCGGGTCATGGTGTAGCAGCGGACCGGCCCGTGATCTTCGCAGCGCAGACTTCTCATTGTTGCGAAGTTGGTTCGTTCGCCAGGCGCTCCTCGAGCTCGTCGAGTCGCTCGCGTATCTCCCGGCGCATCTCGGCCGCGTAGGGGTTCACCGTCTCGATGGCCGCGAACAGCTCCCACGAGTCGGCCTCGACGATGTGCTCGACCTCGCGCAGCAGAACCGCCGCCGGGGTGCGGATGTCGAGCTCGCGACCCTCGACACGTCGCAGCGCGCGACCCAGGTACTGGGCTAGTGCCTGGGTGTGAGCGCACTCGCGATCGTGGCGATCGGCGTCGGTGACAATGACTCTCAGACCGAGGCCTTCGAGAAACTCCGCCACTCGGTCGAGCCGGGTCGTTCGTTCCGGGCAAACGACGATCTGCTGGCCCTGTAATGACTCGCCAGCGCTGTTGGGCCCGAACATCGGATGGGTTCCGATGATCTCGACGTGCTCCGGAAGCGCCTCGCGCATCCATTGCAGCGGCGCTCCCTTCACCGAGCAGACGTCGACAATCAGCGCGCCGTCGCGAACGCTGCCCGCGATCTTGGCCAGGGTCGCTCGCATCGCCTGGATTGGCACGGCGAGCACTACGACCTCACAGGCGGCAGCCTCCTCGAGGGTCACACTTTGCACCTCGAACTCGAGGGCGAACGGCTCGATGTCGGCGGTGTCGTAGACGAGGAGATCGAAATGGGGCGTCAGAAACGGTGCGGCGAACCGACCGAACTGCCCGAACCCGATGAGGCCGAGGCGCTTGTTTGCAGACATCGAGTGCCTCTGACTGACTCCGGACACCAGCCAGCCGTGGTCAGCAGCCGGGTTCCGATGCGGCGAAGCAGCGCGGGCGCGCGTGGCGAAGCGAGACTACACCATGGCGCGCGACTCGACCTCGCGCCGGTCGGCGGGGACTGGACTTCGTGGGATGATCCCATGAAGCTCTGCGCGTGGAACTCGATGAGATGCACGAGCTGTTGCTCGCCCAACGTGGTGCCGCCGACGACATGCCGTTCGGTCCCGACACGGTTGCCTACCGGGTCGGCGGCAAGATCTTCGCGCTCGTTGGCCTCGAACGGGTGCCGTCGCGAGTGAACCTGAAGTGCGACCCGGAACGTGCCATCGAGCTGCGAGAGCGCTATCCCGACGGTGTGCTGCCGGGGTACCACATGAACAAGAAACACTGGAACACGGTGATGCTTGACGGCAGCGTGCCGCGTGGCGAGCTCGTCGAGATGGTGACCCACTCGTGGCAGCTGGTGTTTGATCGGCTACCTGCCGCCGTGCGGGCAGAGATCGACTAGTGGCCTGTAACAGATGAACGTTGCCTATCGTGGTGGCGAAATGGGTCCGGATGCCAGGCGCTACGACGAGACGATGTTGGCCCATCTTCGAGGAGGAGCAACGCCGCAGACGGGTCCATTTCGCCGCCATCCTACGGACAGATGGGCAGTTGCGGGCGATATCGGCGTTGCACCTCGTCGACGATGCTCACTGCATCGCCGTCCTCGCCGCGCCTTGATCTCACCCGCAAATCCCATCTGCGATAGGCAACGTTCATCTGTTACAGGCCACTAGCGGCTCCTATCGAGGGCCGTGGCGCAGTGCCTGACCGGGGCGGGCGCCGGTCGGCTGTCCGTCCGCCCATACCCGCTGACCCGCCACCCAGGTGCCGTGCACGCCAGTGGCCTGCTGCAGCGGATCGGAGAAGGTGCTGTTGTCGGTCACGGTGGCCGCGTCGAACGCCACCAGGTCGGCGATCGCACCGGGGCGAATGACACCCCGATCCTCGAGGCCGAGTCGCCGGGCGGGCATCCGGGTCCCACGGTGCACGGCGTGCTCCAGCGACATCATCTCCCGCTCTCGCAGGTAGTGCCCGAGGATACGAGCGAACGCTCCGGCGCCGCGTGGGTGCGCGCTGCCCACCCCGCCGTCACTGGTGGTCATGACGAGCGGCGATGCCATGAACACATCGACGTCCTCCTCGGTCATGGTGTGGCCGATGACGCCGGAGCCGCCGTTGGCCATGATCTCGATGTACATCTCGACCTCGCTCTTGCCCTCGCGAGCGGCGATCTCGTTCAGCCGCATGCCGTGCGCTGTCGGATCGGCGTCGTAGTTGACGATCTGCAGCCGCGAGCCGCCGCCGACGTCGGCCAACCCCGCCGCTACATCGTCGGGATCGTCGAACCGTCGTGAGGCCACAACGATGCCGAGTCCCGATTGCCAGGCAGTGTAGGGGTACTGATCCGCAGTCACGTCGAGCCCGGAGACGCGCGCTGTCGCGATGCGCTCCAGAACCTCGGACGCCTGGCCCCACACCTCGGCGTTGCCGGCCTTGATGTGCGAGATCTGCACCGGCAGCTCGCCCTCGACGCCGATGCGCAGCGCCTCGTCGATCGAATCGAGCAGGCCGCCTTCCTCGTCACGCACGTGCGACATGTAGAAGCCGCCGAGCTGGCCGGCCTCGCTGGCCAGCGCGATCAGCTCCTCGGTGGTGGAATAGAAGCCGGGGTCGTATTCCAGACCGCTCGAGAGGCCGAAGGCTCCGTCCGCCATCCCCTGGCGGACCCGGGTCGCCATCTCGGCGACCTCGGCGGCGGTCGCCTCGCGGCGGTAGTCGTCGCCCAGTGCCGCGCGTCGGACGGTTCCGTGACCCACGAGGGTGCCGACGTTCAATGCCGGCGACAGCGTATCGATACCGTCGAGGTACTCACCGATCGGCCACGGCGACGAGCCGTCGGCACCCACGAAGATCGTCGTCACGCCCTGGGCGATCTGCGTTGTTGCCAGCGGGTCGTCCTGCAGCCGGTTGGTGGAGTGGTTGTGGATGTCGATGAACCCCGGTGCCAGCGCCAGGCCAGCCAGATCGATCACCGTCGCCGCCCGCCCGGCGTCTGAGGCGCGCAACGAGCCCGCGGCGCCGACAGCCATGATCCGGTCGCCGTCGATCAAGATCTCGCCGCGGTAGGCGCTGGTTCCGGTCCCGTCGACGATCGTCGCCCCCACCAGCAGCTGTCGGCCGCCGTCGGATTGGGCCACCGGGCTGCCCGGCATCGCAGCCGTAGCTGCCAGGGCGAGCGCCCCGACGGCGGGCCAGGAGAATCGGTGCTGCTGAGCGTCTGCGGCGTTTCGTTCGCTAGTCGGCATCTGACCTCTCGCGTACCATGGACTCATATACATACGTTTCATTTTGCTTCATCGCGCTTCCTTGTCTGCCCTCTTATACACGTCATGACCATGCTGGCCCCCGATCGCTTCGACGTAATCGTCGTGGGGGCAGGCCCGGCGGGTGCGACCGCCGCGATGGCTCTCGGTAGAGCCGGGTTCTCGGTGCTGCTGTGCGAGGCGGGTATCTTTCCCGGCGCCGAGAACTGGTCCGGCGCGGTCTATTTCTCCGAGAACCTCGAGCATCCGGACGCTTTCGGCGCCGACATCGTCGCCGCGGCGCCCTACGAGCGTCGACTCGTGGAGCGCGGCGCCTATCTGTACAACGGCCATAGCCTGATCGGCGCCAGCCTGCGGTCTACGGATGCTTTCCGGTCCTGCTACACGGTCCTGCGGCCGGTGTACGACCGCTACCTGGCCGAGGTCACACGCGAGCATGGCGTCATGCTCGCCTGCGAGACCACCGTGCAGAGCCTGATCCGGCATCGCGGCCGGGTCATTGGCGTGCACACCGAGCGCGGGCCGGCGTACGCCGACGTGGTGTTCCTGGCCGAGGGCGACGCCTCGCATCTGGTCACTCAAGAAGGGTACGAACAGCTCGAAACGACCGAGCCTGCCGCGGGCGCGCCGCACTTCCTGCAGGGGGTCAAAGAGGTGATCTCGCTGCCGGAGGAAGTGATCGAAGAGCGCTTCGGGCTCGCTCCGGGCGAGGGGCTGGCGTTCGAGATGCTGCTGCGCAACGCCACCCGCAAGGGCCGCACGGCGCGGCTCAACATGGGCGGCTTCGTTTACACCAACTGCGACAGCCTGTCGTTGGGGTACGTACTGCCGGTCGACAACCTGCGGCAGCAGTTCGACGGTGATCACAACATCCTGGTGGAATGGTTCAAGGGACTGCCGGAGATCGCCCGCATGATCGAAGGCGGGGAGCTCACCTCCTACGGCGCCAAGATCATACGCGGTGGAGGGCTCCGGGAGATCCCGCGCCTGGTCGACGACGGCCTCGCCATCGGTGGCGCTGCCAGCGGCATTGGCCTCGACTTTCCCTATCCGAACTTCACCGGCCCGGCCACCGCCATGGGCTTGTATTTCGCCCGCGCAGTGGGCCAGATCGCCGCCGACTCGCGCGGGCCCGGACGTCGCCGCGGCGGATCGGATTCACCGTTCACCGAGCAGGCGCTGCGGGACACGTACCTGAAGTCGGTGGAGTCGAGTCACTACTACCGCAACGTCCAGCACCTGCGCGACTGGCCGGCGTACGTCGAGCGCACGCAGTTCTTCTTCGAGCAGCAGCTCGATTTAGTGAACAACACCGCCTACATCCTGTCGCGGCCGGACTCGAGTGCGTGGAGACGTTACTGGAACCTTGTGCGGCTGACGCGCCGCGTCGCTTCCGCCGGTTCGGGATCCATCGTTGCCAACAGTCGAGAGCTGTTCCGTGCTCTCGGCGTCGGTGCGCTGGCGCGCTCCGTGATGACCCCGACCACGCTGCTGCGTGTGATGTGGAACACACTCGGGGCGCTAGTACCGGCCGGTTCGGGAGCCAGCGTTGGCGTCCTTGAGGTTGATGGAGCGGCTGCCGGCGCCGGTGTCGCCGAAGCGCCGGGACCGCACGGATCGCGTCTGCGGGCTGTGTACCAGGTCATGGCGGGAGGCGAGTCGTCGGGCCGGGCGCCGTGGTTGTTCCAGTGGTACTGGAGGCGCTTCGGCGGTGCGCTGGCCAACGCATTCAGCGAGGTCTACACCAACGACGACACCGACCTGGCCGACAAGCTGGGTGCGTCGGCACGGCACATCGCCGGCTGCGTCTCGATCTGGGACATTGTTGTCTTCGCGGGCGTCGGCATCGCTCTTGCGGCCACCAGCGCCAAACAAGCGGTCACCGAGTGGTTCCAGCGCTCCGTGTTGCGCTGGGATCCGCGCCGCTTCGGTGAGCAGCCCATCGCCCACCTGCTGGCCGGTAATCGTGAGCGCATACGCCTCGACGACGATCGCGTTGCGATTACCACGACGTACGAGGCGAAGCTCGGCACGATCACCTATCAGGAAGGTGACCACTCTCACATCAAGGTGATGTGGCCGACGCCGATTGCCGAGCGATCGAGCATGTCGTCGTCGGCGCTGTGGAGTATCTGTCCGGCGAAGGTCTACGAGGTGCGACGCAACCCGGCGGGTCAACCGGGCGTGGTGGTCAACTTCGAAAACTGCATCAAGTGCGAGACTTGCTGGCGCGCAACCGGCGACGTGCACTGGAGTCGCGCCACCCGGCAACGGCTCATCTACCAGACCTACACGCCCGCTCAGCAGGACCTCCACGCCTACCTCGTCGATCGACCCGAGCCACAGCCGCGCCTGGGCTCACAACCGGGTTTCCAGTCTGAGCTGGTGGAAGCAGTTCGGAACGACGCCGCCGGCGTTCCGCCGGCCCAGGTTTGCCGCCATGTTTCGGAGCAACTGGAGCGTTCGCGTGTGGCGCTGCGCGCCTATCGAGACGACCTCGCGCGTTCGCCCCTGGCGCTTGACGAGGCCCGACGGAAGCATCTGCGCGCGTGGCTGGCCGCAGCGCGCGACGCGTTCGCCGATGCCCGTCTCGCCTGGGACGGGGCAGTCGAGCCGGCGGGCGCCGGGATCGCGCCGACGTTGCTGGACCCGGTCTGGGCCGATGCCGATGAGCGACTGGAGCAGATGCGAGCGCACGTTGAGGCGCAACGGCTCTTCTGGGCCGACGTCCTGGCGCGGCAGCTGGAGGAGCATCACTTCGCTGCGGTGTTGGCGGTGTGCGGTGCAATCGATGCGGGCGATGGCGTCACCGCACCCGACGAGCGCGAGGGTGTCACCGCAAGCGTCGAGCGCGAGCCTGTCGCCGAGCTCTCGGCCACTGAGTGGCGGCAGCTCGAGGCCCAACCGTGCGTCTTCGAGTCGTGGCGCGAGGTCGTGCGGGATGGATGCGCGCGGTTGTTCGATAATCACGCGGTGCGGGCCCTGGAGGGGGCCGAGCCGCTGTCGGCGCAGCAGTCGGATTGGCTGAGGACACAGCTCGCCGCCGCGCGACCTTACGCTGCCGGGTACGGGCGCAGTGATGTGCTGCTCGAAGAGCTCGCCGCCACCGACCCGGCCATGGCGACGGTGGCCGCATCGCATCTTCTGGCGATCGATCTGCTGACCCTGGCCGGCGCTCCCGATGCGGAGCTCGAGACGGCATCCACGCTGGTGGCGACCGTCCACGGTGGGGTGCGTGCTGTGCGGCGGCTCGAAAGCGGCGACTACGAGCTCGACGTGTGCTCGGACTTCGTTCCGACCGCACTCGCTGATCGATACCTGGTTGTCGTCGGTGCCCAGGGCTTCCTCGTTGATGCCGACCATGCGGGTCTGGCATGCGAGGACGTCGGTGCGGTGGGGCTCGTAGGTGCGCGTATCCGTCGGCTCCGTGGTGCTGGAATCAGAGTGCCCGTAGAGTGCTACGTCGATCTGTCGGCGGCGGCCGACGAAGTCTCGCTCGAGGATCCGGCGGCCGGGGAATCCTGGGCCCCGGTCATCGGCGTTGCGCTGCGCGGCTACCTGGCCAGCGTGCGAGGATCCGGCCGGTACTTGCTACAGCGCGCCCGCGACCACGCCGCCGGGCGGGTGCAGTTTCCCGGGACGTTCGAGGACGAGGCCGGCCGCGACACGATCGCCAAGTTCGGCGCCGTCAAGCAGATGCTCGCCGAGATGGAAGCGCATCGGTTCGTGCTGGAATCGGTCTCGCTGGTCGACCCAGGCGGCGGCGACGGCTGGACCGGGACTGCAGTGCGCAAGGTGCTGGCCAGCGAAGCGTTCGGCCCCGGGATCGGCTCCTTCAGCTACAACACCGGCCAGTTGTTTGGTGGCACGGCGTTCTCGGAGGATGACGACATCGCCAAGTACTACCGCGACAGCGCTGCCTTCCGATTCCTGCTGGGGCACGACGACGCGTTGCGAGTCGAGGTCGGACGCCGCCGCCTCCCCGCGGCTCGAAAAGAGGGTCCCCTGATCCCGTCTGGCGATGCCGAGGGGCAGTGGATCGAGCGCAGCAGCAACCACCCGTTGCTTCGCCGGCCGGCGGCTCGTTTCCAGGCAGCCTGCCAGCAGGTCGAGAGCTGGTCAGACGGAATTGATCCCTTCGCCGGGGATCTGGTGAAGCATGCCGTCGGCGGCGTGGTGATCCAGCTGCTTGCCGCCCGCAGCCTGTTGATACGGACGATGCGTCGCATCGATGCCGGCCTGCCGATGGAGTCGATGGCCGAGGCCGCACGCCTGGTGCTCGACAGGCTCAGCGCCGAGATACCCGCCCGGATCGAGGCGGCGGGCCTGGCAGCGTTGACGCTGGCGGCTGGCGACGAGCTGCTCACCGACGGCGAGCTCGTCGCGCCGCCGATCCCTGACGCTGAGCCATACGACAGCGTGTGCACCGTCGATCGGACACACCGGTCAGGCGAATGGCTGCACGCTGGCTTCGATGCGATATCGGCGCGCTGTGTGCCCGAGATCGTGGCCAACGACGCGCGCCTCGCCGACCACAGCGAGGCGCTCGAAGCCGAGCTGCGCGCCCGGTTCGTCGCCCCGAAGTTCGACGGGCTGCCCTACGGCCGCTATCTCGAGAAGCTCCACATGATTCCTGACGAGGACCTCGACTACATGGTCCGACGCGGGTTCATGCGCATGCCGATCGAACCTCGGCTTGGCGGCGAAGGGGCCTCGAAGGCCGAGTACTACATCCTGTGTGACCTCATCGGTCGCTACGGCGATGCGGCGCTGTCGCTGGCGATCATGGGCAACACGAGCATCGGTACGACCCCGACGCTGATCGGGCTTTACCAGGATCTACCGCGCGCGATCGCCGATCTGCGGCGGGTGCGCGATCACCCGGATGTGCTCGGCGACATTCGCGACGGACTGGACCGCTTGCTGGAGATGCTGAAGCGGCCTCGTGCCACCGCGATCGCGGCCGCGATGACCGAGGTTGGAGCGCTTGTCAAGGAGCGCGTCGCCGGGTCGATGGTGCTGAAGTACATCGGCGGTGGCTTCTTGCGCGCCTTCCAGGCGGCGTCGGAGGCGCAACGGCAAGGCGATCTCGAGGATCTCTCCACCCACATCGCCCGGGCGTGCACGCTGATCGATGGTCTCCTGATTGCCATCGAGCAACGGTTCGACGAGTTGCCGCGTCGTCAGCGCGCCCACGAGGACTTCCTCAAGACGATCTCCGCCGGCTACATCTCGGCGTTCGCGCTCACCGAGCCGACGGCGGGCTCCGACTCCGGCGGGGTCAAGACGACGGCCCGCGGCGAGCGCCGCCGCGTGCACCGGGACGCCGATGGCGTGCTGTGGTTCTGGCTCGATGAACCCGGCGAGCAGGAGCGCCGCAACCTGCTTGATGCCGATCGCCTCGAGCATGACTACGACGGTCGGCGGCTACTTTATCGCTTCGCCGACGATGCCGAACCCGCCGTCATCGATCATTCCGAGTACGACTACGACAAGGACACGCCGGAGTGCATGCGCTTCTACATGTACGGCGACCGCAAGGTGCCCTTCAGCGACATCGGTGAGCTGCGCGTCGATGCCTCGGACGACGTCTTCTACGAGTACTGGGTGCTCAACGGCGCCAAGATGTGGATCACCAACGGCCGCTTCTGCCACTGCATGGCGCTGTACGCACGTACCGAGCCCGAGGGCGTAACCGGGTTCATGGTCGATCGGCACGCCGAGGGGCTGGTGGTGGGCGCCGACGAGGAGAAGCTCGGCCAGCGAGGCTCACCGACCAACGAGCTGTCGCTCAACAACGTCCGCGTGCCCCGCGAGGCGATCATCGGCTTCCGTGGTCGTGGGCAAGTCAACGCGCTCGAGACGCTGAATACCGGGAGAGCCGGTCTGGCGGTGACGACGCACTCGACTATTGCCGAGCTGGCTGACGACGCTATCCCCTATCTGCGCGGCGAGGTGGCTGCCGGCTTCGAGTATTCGCCGCGCCAACCGGCGCGGCCGCTGGAGCGATTCTGGCTGGGGCGCGTCGCCGAGGAGACCGTGGCAACCGGATCGGTCACCTACGAGATGATCGGATTGCTCGACAACAAACGAACCGTGTCGGTGCGCACGGAGTCGGCGATCGGCAAGTACTACGGCACCGAGTCCGTACACGATTGCATTGACTGGATGGAGCGCGCGCGCGGGCTCGAAGGCCAGACCTGGCTGCACCGGGTGGAGAAAACGCGTCGCGATGCGCGCGTGCTCACCATCTACGAAGGCACGAACGAGGTGCAGCGTTTCCTGCTGCTGAAGGACCTCGTGCAACGCGTTCTTCCGGCCTGGAAACGCGACACGGCGGGCGTCGGTGACGGTCCTGACCTCGCCTACCCGGAGCTCGTCGGCGAGCTCGGGCGGGCGCGACAGTCGTTGCTGCATCACGTGGACGCCGCAGTGGAACGCTTCGGTCAGCTCGTGTGGGCCAACGTCGGAATGCAGCCGTGCTTCTTCCGTCTGGCGGAGATCGCCGGGCTGACCAAGGTGATTGACGCGGTGCTCTATCGCCTCGAGTGGAGTTCGCGGCATCAGGTACCGGACGCCCACGCTGAACGTCTGGAGCGCGTGTCGCGGCTGTATGTGCAGCGGTCCTTGTCCGGCATCGCGATGCTCGAGCGCCGCTACGAGATTGCGCTGGCGTACCTCGAAGAGGGCCGCTACTCGCCGGAGACACAGCTCGGGGCACAGTCCCTGGAGGAGGCCGGAGCCGTCACCGAGGGCTGGGGTCTGGTGCCCGAGCGGCTCAGGGAGCGCCGGCGCCAGCCCGACCTCGAACGCACCGTCGAGATCGCTGTGTTGCTCAAGCCGGTACCCGCGGCGGCGCCGCAACCCAGGCTCACCGAGGGCGAGTTTGCCGAGCCCTTACGCTGCACGAATCCGGCGGACGAGGCGGCACTGGCGGCAGCGATGGCGCTCAAGCAGCGCGATCCGGCGCATGTCCAGGTGAGCGCGTACACTGTTGCCGAGGCTGAAGGGGCTGCCGTTCTGCGTGCCGCTGTCGCGGCCGGCGCCGACTTCGGCGTGCACATCGACTCGTCGGGCGACAATGGCGCCGTTCCGATCCGCCACGACGGCGAGCTCGTGGCCCGTGTCATCGCCGCTGCGCTGCGCCGACGGAACCCAGACGTTGTGTTGTGCGGCACGGGAGCCGCAGACACCGGCCAAGGGGCGGTGCCGGCCTATCTGGCCGCGGCGCTCGGCCACGAGATGTACGGTGATATCGAAGACCTCTGCTGGAACGATGTCGCCGCGTCCGAGCTCGACGTGACCGCCTCGTCGTGGGCGGGTCAGCAGCTCTCGGTTCGGACCCCGTGTGTTGTCACCACGGGTCGGCGCGTTGCCGGGACGGCGGTCTCCGACCTGCGTTCCTGGGTGCGAGCATCCGCCATCGAGATCGAGCGCATTCCGATCGCCAAGCTCGACGGAGGGCAGGCGGCAGTTCGCGTCCGACACCACCATCGGCGAGCCACGAGCGTCGGCGGGCAGGTCACCCGCGTTGCCTCACCGGAGGCCGCGGTCGACGTCTTGTTGGATGTGGCGGAGCTCGGCGGCGCCTCCGCCGAGGCCGTCGCCGCGTATGAACATCGCTTGCTGACGCTGGGCGAGCAGCCCGATACCACCGGCGAATGCTGCGTGCTCGTTCTGCCGCCAACTGGGGCGGGGCTGGCCACTAGAGCGCGCGCCGACCTGCGCATTGGGGCCAGGCTGGCCGACAGTTTCGGGATGGCGCTCGACGTGATTGCTCCGGTCGATCTCCGTCAGGTGTCCGGCGAAGGCGTCGCCGGGGCGGCGTTGGCTAGCTCCAGCCCCCGGGGGTTGTACGTCGTCGACCTACCGGGCGCCGAGCGATTCAGCGTCCAGGGTCACCTCGAGTGGCTCGAGGAGTTCTGGGCCATGTACCGCGGTGAACCCCGCTGGCTACTGGCAGGGAGCTGGGCGAGGCAGCTGTTCGCCCGCTTCGTCGCCGGGGGCGTGGCCCGCCCAGAGGCAGGTCGTTGCTGGAGCTGGCACAACGTCGATTCGATCTCCAACGGAGGTGAGCACGCGCGCGTCGGGACGCGAATCTACGCCGGTGCGGCCAGCGCCGAGGCCGAGCTACCGCTGGACGGCGGTTTGCGCGTGCTGACCCTTGGGCCGAGCGTCGATCTCGATCTGAACGGCAGCGGCGGCGCCGCCCGGGAGCCCGCGGAAGCGAAGGTCTACCAGTGGGCGCCGCAGTTGACGTATGACGCCAGCCGCGACCCCCTGGCGCGACTCATGGCGAGTCTGGCGGTCGCCGAGGGGACGCTCCAGGAAGCCGACATCATCATCGATTTCGGCTATGGCGCCGGTGGCCGCGAAGGCATCGACGAGCTTGCCGAGCCCTTGCGACGGCTCCTGGCAGACGAGATGGGACTGTCGAACGTCATGGTTGGCGCCACACGGAAAGTCACCCAGGACCTGGAGCTGCTTCCCGCGGATCGCCAGATCGGGCAGACCGGTGTTTCGGTGAACCCCAAGCTCATCATTGCTCTCGCCGTGTCGGGCGCGCCGCAGCACGTCGATTACATCGGCGATCGCGCCGTGATCCTATCGTTCAACGTTGACCCGGACGCGCCGCTGATGAGGCTCAACGATCAGCGACCCAAGCCGCTCGTGCATCCGATCGTGGGTGACGTCTGGGACACCGTGCCGCGGTTTATCGAGGCGATCCGGGAGCACTTGCGTCGAGCGCGCTCGAGCTGATCCTTCCGGAAGCGTGAACGGCTGCCGCCGAGCGCCCGCTGCGACTATTGCCAGCCGATGGCGACATAAAGCCGGTTTCGACTCGCCTCCGCCCAGCCATAGTCGAGCTGCAGCGGCCCGATGGGAGTGGTCACCGTGAGGCCCAGCCCGCCGCCGACGATCGCCGTATCCAGATTGATATCGGCCTGGTGCGCCCAGACGCCACCGGCGCCGATCCGAGCGTAGAGGCGAGCCACCGAGGCGAAGTCTAGCCCCACCTGTGCCGAGGCCGCCAGCGCCTGGTTGCCCCAGAGCTCGTCGCGCGCCAGTCCGGGCACGAGTTCGGGCCCGCCGATGCGGAACTGGGCGTAAACCGGCAGCGACGTCGATGAGTACCCGTAGAGAAACCGACCCGTGAGGTTCAGCCTGCCGAACTGGGCTGCGCCGGTGCCGTCGAGCCGGATCCGCCAGTACGGAGAGGAGCCGCCCAACGCCTCGACGTTGCGTTCTGCCTGCACTGCGTAGCGCCCGCCGCGCGACGGCACGGCGAGCGAGCTCAGGTTGTCCCACACATAGCTGGCGGTCAGCACCCGGTGCTGGCGGGTGTCCGCCGCCAGTGGAATTCCGAGTCGCTCCACGGTCTCCACCTCGCCGGCGCGCACCCCGAGCTGCAGGAGATGGTTGAAGCTGAAGGGCAGGTTCGCTCGCACTGCCGCGTGGCGCCGCCGGAACTCGGCACGCGACACATGCTGTCCGGACTCGAAGACCTTGGGCTTCTCCTGGTGCAGCTCGACATCTACCTGGTACCCGACGTGCGCCCCGAGAAGCTGCTCACCATGCAGCCGCACTCCCAGCAACAGATCCTTGGCGCTGGCCGTACCGCCGAACTGGAGTCGCTCGCCGGCTCCCAGCAGGTCGCGAGTCTCGAACCGCACCATTGCTTGTGCCTGATCGTCGCTCTGGTACGCCAGGCCTAGATCGAGCGTATGCCGGTACTCCTCCTGCACGTACAGCAGTAGCCGGATGCCGTTGCTGCCTACCGGAGCCAGATCGAGCCAGGCGCTCTGCAGCAGCCCCGAGGCATAGAGATGATCGAGGTTCGCGAGGGTTCGATCCCAGTCGAACGGGTTCCCGACGCGAGCCCGGAACTCGCGCAGGATGACCTCGTCGGACAGGTACTCGTTGCCGGTGACGGCGACTTCGCGCACCATGCGCGGCCCGAAAACATGCTCGTCGACCGGACTCCGTGTCTCCAGCCGATGCCCCTTGAATCGTTCCGGGATGCGATCGAGCATCGTCTCGGCCGCTTGCCGCCCGGCGGCGATGAGCTCGTCGATGCGTGAATAGTCGCCAAAGCTGTGGCCGGCGAGGTCAGGAAGGATCGTCAGATCGGCCGCCTGCATATAGCGACTGTTGGTTTCGGCAAATAGCAGATCGATGACGCGCTCGGTGACGCCGAACAGGTCCGGGTTGACGTTGGCGTCGATCGGAGTCGAGGCGTCGACTGCGAGCGTGAACTCGGCGCCCATCTCGGTGGCCAGACTCACCGGGACGTTGTCGGCCAGGCCGCCATCTACCAGTAGCATCTCCTCCCACGGCACCGGGGCATACGCTAGCGGCACCGACATGCTGGCGCGAACCGCGCGCGCCAGGTCGCCGGCGGGGAGTGCGACGCGCTCTCCGGAGAGCAGATCGGTTCCCAGTGTGCGGAACGGGATCGAGAGCGCATCGAACCGCCGACCGGCATCGAAGTTGGCCGGCGTCAGGTGTTCGATCAGCAAGCGATTCAGCATCGTGTCGCTGAGCAGGCCGCGCGGCGTCCGCACCCCGTCGGCGGTGAGGCCGAGTCGGAGCCCAGACCGCTGCCGCTCGAGGCGATGCAGGATCGGTTGCAGCCGGCGGTTGTGGGAATCGATGTAGACGGTGCGCCAGCTCAGCCCCGAAAGCAGTGCCTCGATGGCGGCAAGCGAGTGGCCGGTGGCATACAGGGAGCCGATCACGGCTCCCATGCTCGCCCCGACGACGCAATCCGGGCGGATGCCGTTCTCCTCGAACACCTCCAGCACGCCCAGGTGCGCGATTCCTCGCGCTCCGCCGCCGCTGAGCACGACGGCCAACCCGCATGCCGGAGCGCGGCCGTCGACGGGCACCACATCGGCCGCGCTCTGCGCCAGTGAATCGCCGGCGGTCAGGTAGATGAGCAGCAGCGCGCCGAGGAGCGCAGTGCCTGTGGCGTGGTGTCTCAAGGCGCGCGCCCTCGTGGGGCCCCCGGCAGACCGCCCAACACGCAGCGCCCGGGTCGCGTCAACGCCGGTAGGCGATGACTAGGAGCTTGCCGCGCGACCCGACCTGGAACGGCACCTCGTTGCCGGTCAGCTCCGCAATAGTGCGGTCGTAGTGGCCGCGGTCGGTGTACGACAGCAGCAGGCTGTCGCACCCATCGCAACGCGCCACCTGCCGGCGCTTGGCGAGGCTGCGCTGAGCTTCCTGCTGGCAGCAATCGGCGAGAGGATCCATGGCCGCGTCAGGCTCCATACCAACGCCCGGCCACGAATCGCGGCCGGTCACCAGCGGTCTGTTACAGGCCACTAGGTCACGTTGATAGTATCCGAGTCATGCAAACCGGCCATGATCCTCATCGCTCGCTCCGGTCAAGCGTCACGGCAGCTCTGACGCTGGCGCTCCTCGTTGCCGGTGCCGGTGCCGGTGCGGCGCGGCCGCAGGAACTGCACACCGATTCGGCCTTCGGGTTCCGCGCCGGCGAGGAGCGCCGCTATGTTCTCGGTCCGCTCGATTCGCTGGCGCCCGGCGAGGCGGCCGAGTGGTGGATCGTGTTCGACGGGCTGGTGGAACACGGCGACACCAGGCGCGCCGACTTCACTTTCGGGCATGATCGTCTGGAGCTGATTCCGGGTGCCTGGAGGCCCGCCGAAGCGATCATGAGCGTGCACGTCGAGGGCCGCCTGCAAGTCACGCTCGATGGCTTTCCGTTGCGGGTGGAGTTCGAACAGCGGTTCGAGCATCGCGGCGAGTCCATGGCAGCCGACAGTCGGCGCCGCGTCGTGTTCACCTACAACGAGTCCGACAGACGATTCCGCAAGGACGTCAAGGTCGGCACCCGGGACTGGGACTTCAAGGTCAGCGTGCCACGCTACCGCAACATGGACTTCGACCGGCCGAGCGGCCTGTACGCTTGGATGCCGTCGTCGCTGGCGTGTCTCGGCAGCTCGCGCGGCACATGCATCGAGGCCGATCCGGCGTTCGCCAACCCCGGTTTCTTGAGCATCGCCCTGCCGGCTCTGTTCGAGCACATCGATCCGGAGGGCGACGCCAAGAAGGTCGAGCGTGAGTTCATGTTTTTCATGCCGGGCGGCATCCCCGAATCGCCGTTCCGCCCGGTGATGGGCAACAACTGGGTGATACGCGAGCGCGACAACTTCAGCAACCGTGATCGCTACTTCGATACCTGGAAGCTCAAGCTCGGGTCCAGCCTCGACATCGAAGTCGGCCCGCGAACGATGCATGCGTGGGAGCTGGATGTCGGATACGGAATCGACCAGGCCTACGTGGAGCCGGGTGGCCGGGTAATACGCGTGGATCTCGAATCGACGATGGACAACGCCGACGATCGCTGGATCCGGTTGCTGTTCGCGTCGGAGGATTTCACGTCGCCGGACGACCCTGCGCAACAGTGCTGTCGCTGAGCCGATGGCCGCCGGCAGTGGGCTGGCCGTCGCTTCCAGAGTAGAATCCGACCACGCGGAATCCCTGTTCGTTACTGAGGTACGTGCGATGGTCAACCGGCGTCATTTCCTCGGAGCCCTCTCCTGGCCGGCAGCAGCAGCCTACGGTGGTGCCTTTCTCAGACCCACCCGGCATGCCCACGTGCTGGCCGCGGCGGAAGGGTTCGCCGCCCATCCAGGCAGCGCCGCAGAGCTCGCCGACGACGAGTACTTCTGGTACGAGGTGCGCCAGGCGTTCAGCGCCGAGGCCGGCATCATCAATCTGAACTCGGGCGGCGTCAGCCCATCGCCGCTGCCCGTACAGGATGCGATGAAGCGCTACCTCGACTACTCCAACACCTCGCCTACCTACGCCATGTGGCAGATCCTCGAGCCGCAGCGCGAGCAGGTGCGCGAGCGGTTGGCGATGGAGTGGGACACCGACGCCGAGGAGCTGGCGCTGGTGCGCAACGCCTCCGAGGGGATGCAGATCTGCCAGCTCGGCATCGACCTCGAGGCCGGCGACGAGATCCTGACGACGAATCAGGACTACGGCCGCATGCTCACCACCTACAAGCAGCGCGAGCGTCGCGAGGGCGTGGTGCTCAAGCAGATCTCGGTCCCGGTGCCGGCCGAGGACGACGACGAGATCGTGCGCCTGTTCGAGAGCAACATCACGCCGCGTACGCGCATCATCCACATGTGCCACATGATCAACCTCACCGGCCAGATCCTGCCGGTGGCCAAGGTCGCCAACATGGGCCGCCGACACGGCATCCCGGTGATCGTCGACGGTGCCCATTCGCTGGCCCACTTCGACTTCACGATCGCCGAGTTGGAGTGTGACTACTTCGCCACCAGCCTGCACAAGTGGCTGTTCGCCCCCCATGGCACCGGCCTGCTGTACGTGCGCCGCGACAAGATCAAGAATCTGTGGCCCCTGATGGCGGCGAACGAGCGGCAGGACGAGAACATCCGAAAGTTCGAGGAGATCGGCACCCATCCGGCGGCCAACTACCTCGCTATCGGCGACGCCTTGACGTTCCACCAGGGCATCGGCGCCAAACGCAAGGAAGCACGGCTGGTGTTTCTGCGGGACCACTGGGCCAACCGCCTGCAGTCGTTCTCCGACCGCGTCTACCTCAACACCAGTCAAACCCCCGGCAAGGCGGCCGGTATCGCCAACGTCGGCATCGAGGGCATCGACACCTCGGAGCTCAACAGCTGGCTGTGGACGAAGCACCGCATCATCTCAGTGGCGATCAACCACGCCGAGTTCACGGGCCTGCGGATCTCTCCGAGTGTCTTCACGACGCTGGAGGAGCTGGACCGGTTCTGCGATGCGATCGAGCACGCGGTCAAGAAAGGGATCCAGGTCTGAGCTCCGAGGTAAAGCGCGCGGGGCCTTGTTGGCCGGGCCCCACGACCAGATAGATCGGCGCCTCGGTCGGGAGCCCCGTTCGTTGGACGCGCGACCTGGTTTTTGAACATTGAGATTCGCGGGTCTCCCTCCTCTCGGGCCGGCGTCCGCTTGCCAGGACAGCCCTCTCAACAAAACCCCGCGCCCTTTACCTCGGGCGAAACGCCGCAGGGCACTGGACGCGAAGCGCTCGGGTCTCCTTCCTCTCGGGCCGTTGGGCATGGCCAGGACAGCCCTCTCAACCGAACCCCGCGCCCAGTCGCGCCGGCCGAACGCTGCCGGGCTAAATTGAGAGGTCTTCGACTGCTGGTCGTGTCCGTTCTAGTCCTCCTCGCTGCTATCGCGGCGACGGTGTTGTACATCGAGGATGATCCTCGGCTGCTGTTTGTTACGGCGCCGTTGATGATCGGGGCGTTTTTCGGGGTGCTGCAGCCGTTGATGTGGGCGATGACTCGGATCGGGTTGCCGGCGCCGGCGGTGGGCGTGGCACCGGTGTCTCGCGACGAGCTGGAGGGAGCGTTACTGGGGTTGGGAAGCGACGAGGTGCCGTTCGGAGTGGAGCGGCTCGATGACGGGCGGGTGGTTTGCTCGTGGAAGATTGCCGAGGCTCGGTGGTACGAGTTCTTTGCCAAGGTGAGCTTGCGGGAGGACTATCAGCTGCAGCTGTTGCTGATCGATGCGGATAAGGTGGTGCGGGCGATCGAGGTCAGCAAGCGGGCTCGCAAGCGCGTTTCGTTGAACCGTTTCGAGGCTTCGTGGGTCGGGTTTCGGGGCTGGTCGATCGCCAATGTGCACAAGAGCAAGGCCTGGGGCATGAAGGATCTATTTCCGCTGCAGGTCGGGAAGCTGTATGACATCGATTTCTCGAGCCGCATGTTTCGTGCCCCGGTGCTGGAGCTGGTCACCGCGCGCGGCTGGCGCATCCAACCCTGCACGATGTCGTTGTTCCGCGGGATCTGACCGGCGATGCCTCGGTCGAGAGTCAGGATGCCGGAGCCACGTAGTGTTCTGGTCCTCCTGGCCTCCACGCTGATAGCCATCGGCGTCGCTGAGCTCGTGCTGCGAATCTTCACGCCGTTTCCAGTCACGCGGTTCTCCAACCGCGTGACTGACGAACGACTGGGGTACCGGCTCGACCCCGCGCTGCCGGACGTGAACTCGGCCGGTTTTCGAGATTCAGAAGCGTCGCCGCCGTACGACATCGTCGCCATCGGTGACTCGCATACCTACGGGGTCAACGTGGTTTCGAACGAGTCGTGGCCACAACAGCTGGCCGAGCTGACCGGGTTGCGTGCGCACAACCTGGGTGTGGGCAGCTACAACGTCTTCCAATACGCCGAGCTGATCGAGCTCGGGCTCGAGCTCGAACCGAGGTTCGTGGTCGTTGGTCTGTTCGCCGCCAACGATTTCGAGTTCGGAGTGTGCCGCCTCATGCGCTCTCCGCGCTGGCAGCGATGGGTGGAGGATCGCGAGCTTCTCGATCCCGGCTGCGGTCCACAGCCGGAAGTCGACGCATTCATACCGGCGCCGCCTACGTGGACCTCTGAACTGCTCTCTACCGCCTTGGGCAGCGCCGTCCAATTGCTCATCTGGCAGCCATACGTGCGACCCCTGTTCGAGCCCGCCGTCGAGATACGCGCAGGAGGTACGACGCACTTCATCGAGCTCGCACGGGTTCGCGTGAACGGACGCGGGGCCGACTTGAGCCGCCAAGCCGTGTCGACGGGGATCGAGAACGGTCGGCGTCTACTACAGCAGATGCGCGACAGCGTCGTCGCCCGAGGATCTCGGTTCGGACTGCTCTTGATTCCATCCAAATCGAGGGTGTTGCATGCGTGGGCGATCGCGGAGGGCGCCTCCCCACCGGCTGAGCTGGCGGCGGCAGCGGGGGCCGAAGACGAAGTCGCCGAGCGACTAGCTGTTCATCTCCGAGAGGATGGAATTGCCTTTGTTGATGCGATCGAGCAGCTAGTCGATTTGCAGCGCCAATCGCCCGGAGGTGTCTATCCGTCTGCCGATGGCCACCCCCGGGCTGCCGGATATCGAGCCTATGCCGAGGCAGCGGCAGCGCTGTTGGAGCTTCTGGCG
>CBDAMQ010000017.1:0-106719 GCA_965197275.1 Acidobacteriota bacterium | reverse complement strand
CTACTGGACGCGCGGCGAAACGGTCCCCAGGGTCCGGCTCTGCCGCTTGAATCGCTAGCGCGGCGGTCTTCGTAGCCGGCAGCCGCGCCGCCGCCGACAAGTCTGATATCGTCGCAGTGCCATGGGACGGACGATTGCGGCCTGGGCAGTTCATGCGCTAACGGCCAGCGGTGCGATTTGGGGCCTTTTGGCGCTCGACGCCGTGGCTCGTGACGAGGCCCGCTTGGCGCTGATCTGGATGGTGGCGGCGATGGCTGTCGACTCGTTCGACGGCATGCTGGCACGCGCGGTCGGCGTCAAGAAGGTGTTGCCGGGATTCGACGGCGCGCTGCTCGACAACACGCTCGACTACCTGAATTACGCCGTCGTCCCGGCCTACTTCGTCTGGCGGATGGAGCTCGTGCCGACGACCCTCGGGCTGCCGATGGCTGCTGCGATCTTGCTCGCCTCCGCCTACCAGTTCTGCCAGGCGGGGGCCAAGACGAGCGACCATTTCTTCAAGGGCTTCCCCTCGTTCTGGAACGTCGCCGTGTTCTACATGTACCTCGCTGGCGTCGACGTGCGCGTGAACATGGCGATTCTCGTGTTGCTGTGCGTCGGAGTATTCGTGCCGCTGAAGTGGGCCTACCCGTCGCGCATGCTGGAGATGCGCACGCTGACGCTGACGGTCACCATGCTGTGGGGTGTGAGCGTGATCGCGATCCTGATCCAGTATCCGGATCCGGCGCCCTGGCTGTTCTGGCTTTCGCTGTCGTACGTCGGGTTCTACGCTGCCGTCAGCGTGTATCTGACGCAGATTGCTGCTCGCCGAGCGTTTGCGGCGCGGCGCGATCGAGCGTAAGCCGCGACACCACGATGATCGTGATCAGAGCGCAAAGCACCGTCAGTGTCTTGAACGGGAACAGCACGGCACCACTGGCGTCGATCATCGGGTAGGGCAACAGCGCCGGAATGCCGAGGATCGGTTCGCCGCCGCCGAAGCGCATCACGAACGACACTACGAAGCCGGCCATCGACCCGATGCGGTTAGCGCGCCGATCGTAGAGCGCCAGGACTAGCTGCGGGAAGAGGATGCAGTAGACGAAGTCGCTCGACAGGTACCAGAGCGCATAGACGCTTTGCACCTGCAGTGCCAGAATCGTCGCCGATACGCCGACGATCACGATTGCGCGCCGGATCACACGCGTGAGCTGATCGGCGGAGACATCGGGCTTCCAAAGCGGTCGGTAGACGTTCCAGGCGCCCATGGATGACGCCGAGAGAATCGATGAGTCGACCGACGACATGACCGCCGCGGCGAGCGCACCGAGCCCGAGGGCAGCAATCCAGGGGTCGGTCAGGTAGCGCAATACCCAGGGAAGGATCAGCGCCGGGTCCGGTGTCGGGACGCCGCGCGCCTCCCAGTCGACCCCCGCCCCGACAATGCCGATCAGTACGGCCGGTAGTGCTGCGATCACACATACAGCTGCCCCTATCAGCGACGCAGTCCGCGCCGCGGCGGCGCTGCGCATCGCCAGTACGCGTTGGAAATAGGCGTGCCAGGGCAGGCCGCCGAAGATCAGCATCAGCATCGAGTCCCACCAACTCCAGTAGGAGTTCCCCCACGCCGGGTCACGCCACGATCCCCATGCCGGCATGAACGACGCTGCCGGTCCCATCCGCTCGATGTACGTTGCCCACGCCTGGTTCAGACCGCCCAGCGCTTCGGCGGCGATTGGTGCCACGAACCACAGGCCGCCGACCAGCAGCAGCAGCTGCACGACATCGGTCAGCGCAACGGCCCACAGGCCTCCGATGAGCGTGTAGCCGACGGCGACGGTCGCCGACAGCAGAATGGATACCGTGAAGTCGAGATCCAGCACGGTTCCGAACGTCGTTCCCAGCGCGGTGAGGATCGCCGCACTCCAGAAGATCTCGCCAGTCAACGCCGGCAGGTACAGGAGCGCCGCCATCCGTCGGCCGAACCGTCGGTGCAACGGATCGAGCATCGTGGTGAAGCCGTGGCGCCGCATGATGGGGGCGAAGAACAGACCGCCGACCACCATGCTGAGGGAATAACCCCACGGCGCCTGCACCCAGACCAGCCCGCTGGAATAGGCAGCCTCGGCAGAGCCGTTGATGTATCCGCCGCCGACCCAGGTTGCCGACATGGTCAAGACACCCACCCAGATCGGCAGTGCCCGTCCAGCCAGCAGCATGTCCTCGGCAGTGCCGTGGGAGCGGCGCCGGGCAGCATAAATCCCGACCGCGAAGATCAGCGCATAGAACACGGCCATCACCAGGACCGCGCCCCACTGGACGTTCGAGGGCTCAGACATCGATCGCTAGTGAACAACGGATCGCATGCTACGATCCAGCCGAGTGCTCGTTGACTCGGGCGCTACGGGAAATCGCGGCGACGCCCGCGTTGCCCGGCAACAGGTTTCTCACGGTTTCCGGAGGGATACGCGTGACGGTTCGGTCGAGGCTATGAGCGGCCTATTGAGCCGGGCGGTGATGGGAGCCGCCGATACGGACACGCTCGAAAGGGAGGTGATCTAGTGTTATCTGACAAACACGGCTTAACGGAGGTGGCAGCCCCGTAACGGGAGATCCTTCTTTTAGAGCTGAAGGCTCCAGCGTTGTTGGCGCTGCAGAGGGATCCGTCCCCGATTCGGGGAATCCCACTGCCACCGACCAAGAGCTAGTGAGGGCCCCGGCGCCGAACGGCGCCGGGGCCTTTGCCTTGATAGCCTCGGGGAGTCGCACGAGTCGTACCCACCGCAACCAGGTCCGCCAGACTCCCACTACGGCCTGCCAGGCACCGGATGCAGCGCGCCGAAGTCATCGTCAACCCGATCGCTGGCCAGGGTGCTCCGATGCAGATCGCGGAGGAAGCTCGGAGTCACCTCGAGGCACGCGGTTGGGAGGTCGGGGTACGGCCCACCAGTGCCACTGGGCACGCCACCGAGCTGGCGCGGGCATGCCGCAGGAGCGCCGATCTGATCGTCGTTGTCGGCGGCGATGGCACGGTGCGCGAGGCCGTCGCCGGGCTGGATGGTGCACCGGTGCCGGTTGGCTTCGTGCCCATGGGCAATGCGAACGTATTGGCGCGCGAGCTAGGGATCCCGCAGCGTCCCGAGCACTCAATCCCGCTGCTCACCTCCGGGGAGCCGTTGGCGATCGATGTCGGCCGCGTTGATGGTCTGATCTTCCTCAGCATGGTCAGCGTCGGATACGACGGCTGGACCATCACCGGAGTCGACCGACTGCGTGGTACTCGTCTCGGCGGCTGGCTCTATCGGAACGGCGGCTCGAGTAGCCTCTATGTGCTCGCCGGCTTGCCGCCGCTGCTGTTGAGAACGATTCCGAACCGTGTCTGCATCGAGGCCGATGGCGAGGTGCTGTCGCGACGCTATCCTTCGGCGGTGTTCAGCAACGCCGAAGCGTACGGGCTCGGCTGGGCGATGACGCCCGGCGCCGACATCCGAGACGGGCGTCTCGACCATCAAGCCAACCGCCGCTCGGCGCCGTGGTTCGTGCTCTGGACCATCGCCGCCGCGATACTGCACCGCCGCGTGCCGGGATTGGTGGCAGAGTACGGCGGCGCCGCGTCGTATCGGATCACCGCCAAGCGGCCGTTCCGCTGGCAAGTCGACGGCGACCCGATGCCGCCCCGGCGGGCGATCGAGATCGAGCTGCTGACCCGCTACGCGCTGATCGTCGCTCCAACGCCGGGATAGCGCACCGCCTGCTAGGCTTGCGCCCATGGCGGCAGCGAGCGTCTTCCTGGTGGCCGGGGCGCGGCCCAATTTCGTCAAAGTAGCGCCGGTGTATCGAGCGTTGGAGACCAGCGCCGCGTTCGACGTGACGCTGGTTCACACCGGACAGCACTACGACGAGCGATTGTCGGACAGCTTCTTCAGGGATCTGGACATGCCGCGGCCCGGGGTGCATCTGGAGGTGGGCTCCGGGAGCCATGGTCAGCAAACGGCGCGCGTTCTCGAGCGCTTCGAGGAGCAACTACAGCGGCGCCAGCCCGATCTGGTCATCGTGGTCGGCGACGTCAACTCGACCATCGCCTGCTCGCTAGCCACGGCAAAAACGGTCTACCCGGATGGTCGCCGGCCGAAGGTCGCGCATGTGGAGGCCGGGCTGCGCAGCTTCGATCGCACCATGCCGGAGGAGATCAATCGGCTGCTGACGGACTCGATCTCCGACTACCTGTTCATCACCGAGCCCAGTGCCGAGGACAATCTCCGCCGCGAAGGTGTGCCCGACGAGAAGATCTTCTTTGTTGGCAACGTGATGATCGACACGCTGCTGGATCAGGTAGAGCGTGCGGCGGCGCTGGAAGCGTGGGCGGATCTCGGCCTCGATGAGCGCAGATACGGCGTCGTCACCCTGCACCGACCGTCGAACGTCGACGAGCCCGAAACGCTGGCCGACATCATGGACACGCTCCTGGAGGCCGCCCAGCGTCTGCCGTTGGTGTTTCCGGTCCACCCGCGTACCGCCCAGCGGTTGGGGGATCTCGGGCTCGATCTGCAGGTGTCTGGTCGAGACACTCGCCTGCGGCTGCTGGAGCCATTGGGGTACGTGGAGTTCCTCAGCCTGCTGAGCCGCGCTGGTGTCGTCCTCACCGATTCCGGCGGAATCCAGGAGGAGACAACCATCCTCGGTATCCCGTGTATCACCCTGCGCGACAACACCGAGCGGCCGGTGACCCTCACCGAGGGGACCAATCGGCTCGTGGGGACGGACCGAGCCAAGATACTGGCGGGTGTCGACGATGCACTCGTAGCAGAGGCTGATGCTGCCGCGACGCCCAGACTGTGGGATGGGCAGGCGGCCGGCCGCATCGTGGCGGCGCTGGAGGCGGCGTTCGATCGGCCGCCGCCAGGCGGCTAACCGCCGCTGTCAGACGCGCCCCCAACCTGGTTCCGCAACCCGGCGAGCATCGCTCTGATCTGTTTCCGGTCGGGCACCACGACGCTGTTGTCGAGGCGGCCCGGCACATCGCTGGCAGCCGCGATCTGCTCGATCTCCTGCGCCTCCCAGCTGACCGCATCGGGCGCGGGAAGCATGCCGTAGCGGGCCAGCGTGCGTTGGAGCGACATCGCCAGTCGGTCGCCCGGGGTATCGGCAGTGTTCGGTGAGCTCGACAACCGGTCCTCGATCGGGTGTTCCGGCTGGGATTCCTCGTCGATACCGTTGTCGAAGGCGGTCAGCGCCGTCGTGAGCCCGTCCGCGACGTGCGCCGGCAACGCTGCCAGGCTGAGGCGAAGCAGCGACGGCAGCAGACAGGCCACCGCAAGCCCGTGCGGAATGCCGTGCCGCAGTGTGATCCCGTAGGAGATGGCGTGCGCCGCGGCGCTTCGCGTCAGGCTTATCGCCATGCCTGCCAGCGAGCTTCCCTCCAGCATCAGGCCACGCGCCACGATGTCGGTCGGATCGTCGCCGACGACCGGCAACGCACGGCGGATTCTGTCGAGCGCCGCGAACGACAGCGCCTCGCTCAACGGACTGCGCCGCCGCGACCACAGCGACTCGACCGCGTGTCCGAGAGCGTCCGCCGCCGTCTGCGCCGTCAGGTCGGACGGCATGCCGACGGTGACGCGCGGGTCGAGAATCGCGAGCTCCGGGAGATTCAGCGGCGTGTCGAGCGACAGCTTGCGACCTGCGTCGGTGTCCCAGATGGTGGCGAAAGGCGTGACCTCACTGCCAGTTCCCGCTGTGGTCGGTATGGCAACGAAACGCCGTGCGGCGCGTGCCCGCGTCTCGTGCCTCCGATGAAGCAACGACAGCGCGTCGGAGTCGCTGCCAGCAGCGCAGTTGGCCACCTTCAGCGCGTCGATGACGCTGCCCCCACCCAGCGCCACCACCGTGCTCGGGCGCTCGGCCCGGATGAAGTCCGCCGCCTCGTCGACGTGCCGCGGTTCCGGATTGGGCGGCAGGCCGCGAAACGAGCGGACGGTGCCCACCTCTCCTAGCGACTCGATCACCGCCGCAAGGATTCCCTGGCGCTCCATAGCGCTGCCGCCCGTGAAGAGGCCAATCGTCGTTGCCGGGTCGCGGTCCGCATTCAGCGCGTCGAGGCGGGCAGCAAGCCCGGCGAGCGCACTATTTCCGCAGATCACCCGGGTCGCGCGCCAGGTCCACTCCACCGGGGCGCTCAAGCGTCGTCTCCTGCCAGGTAGCGGCGCATGCGCTCAGCTACCTGCGACGGATGCATCCGCGGCCGGCCCAGTGGATCCACCGACCCCTCGATGATCCGCATGTGCAGCAACGATGGACCCCGCCTCGCCAGGGCGGCTCGAAGCTCGGCCTCGAGCGCGTCGCCGGTGACCAGGCTACGCGCGTACCGGTAGCCGACGGATCTCGCCACGCCGGTGAAGTCGACCGTGTCCGAGAGCGTCTGCTGCCCGCCGGTCGACTCGTGAGCGTTGTTATCGAGGAGCACGTGAACCAGCCCCGCGGGACGATAGTGACCGACCGACGCCATCGCCTCGAGCCGCATCAGCGCCGCACCGTCGCCATCGATGACCACCGTCCGGAGATCCGCTGCCCGATGTCGAGCCAACCCCAGGCCAAGGGTGCTGGCGCATCCCATCGAGCCCACCATGTACAGCTGATTCGCGGTGTCGCGCAGCGTGAACAGCTCGCGCCCTGACTTGCCGGTGGTGGCGAGAATTGGGTGCGCCTGCCCCACCACTTGTGCGATCCGGGCGATGCACTCATTGCGCCTGAGCGTCGGCTCTCCGGGCTCGGGCTCGGGCTCGGTGTCGGCGTGATCCCGCGGTGGCCGCGCCGCTCGATTGGTGCTCTGCAGGTCGTATGGCTCAATCGACCCCTTCGGCATGATCAGCGCGAAAGATCGTTGCGCGTCCGCCAGGTACCGTCGAGCGCGGTTTATCTGTGCGCGCACCTCTTCGAGGTCCTGGCACAGCACTTCGGTTTCGAGCTCCATGGCCTCGAGCATCGACAGTGTCGCTTTGCCCATGAGCTCGTGCTGCGGCTCGTCGCCGATTCCAGGCTGTCCGCGCCAGGTGACCACCACCAGCAACGGGATGCGGAACGGCTGCGCCAGCGAGGTTAGTGGGTTGACGGCGTTGCCGAGGCCCGAGTTCTGGAACATCACCACCGGTTGCATGCCGGCGAGCTGTGCGCCGCACGCGTAAGCGACCGCCTCACCCTCGTTGTTGAGCGGCACGTGCGCATGCGGCCGGTTGTCGATCAGATAGTTGACCACCGGTTTGAAGAACGAGCACGGGACGCTCGCATACAGGTCGAAACCCTGTGCCTCCATCTCGGCGACGAAGCCGGCAGCGGTGATCACCGCCGACGGCTCGGCCCGGCAAGCGCGGGCGCGGTCTCCGGCATCAGAACTCCAGCGCTTCCGAGTAGTTCGCGATGTCGTCGATGTCGAGCCAGTTGCCGGCGATGTAGGTAACCTGCACCTGGACGCCCGCCGAAACCAGGTGGTTAAGCAGTCGCGACATCCGCATGGTCTCGAACCCGTCCTGCGATCGCAGCAGCTCGAGCGCGCCACGCATCGCGTCGGCCCCGGTCGCAGTGAGCTTCATCAGGCCGATCCATTCACCGTCGGCGTCGGCGGGTTGGAGGTCCGGATCCATTGTCTCCATCAGGACGGGTTCCTCGGTGTAGGCCGGCGTGTAAGGCCGCGATGCCTTAATGAGCTCGGTGTACCGCGTCGGTGGCTCGGTTCCGGTATCGGAGTCGGCGACGATGACCACATCGCCGGGCTCTCCCTGCAAAGCCTGCAGCACGTAGCGCTTGAAGACGATGTCGCCGAACGAGATGTACGCGTCCCCCCGAATGTGCTCGGCGGCGCACGCAAGTGAGAAAACCTCCTTGGTGCTGGCGTACTGCTCGTTGAGCACCTTCTTCACTGACGGCACATCGACGGCATCGGCTCGATAGCCAACCACCGCATGGACGTCGCGAACGCCGATGTTCCTGAAGGCGTCAAAGAGCTTCTGGAGAATCGGCTTGTTTCCCAGCTTCAGCATCGCCTTTGGACGCTCGGCCGTGAGCGCCTCGAGCTCCTCACCCCTGGAGGCAGCCAGAATGATCGCGGTGGCCGCCGGCTGCAGCGGCCGGTAACGCCGCTCGGCCTCCTGGAGCTCCTCGGCCCCCTGCAGTCGAAAGATCTCCTGCACCGGGACGACGCCGTCCTCGACGGTGAACAGATTGCGCTCGGTCTGGATGCTGCGGGCGGTTCGCTGCATCGCCTCGATCGAGCTCCGCACCAGGTGGTTAGCCCAGATCACCAGGCTCACGCCGATGTCCTCGAACACCTCGGTCGGGGTCGAGTAGTACTTTGTCGGCACGATCACGATCGGCGTGTCGTGGTCCCACTCCTTCATGAACGCGACGATCTCGTCGGCGCGGGTGATCTTGCTGTGGATCAGCAGCCCGTCAACGCCGGCCTCGCGGTACAGGTGGGCCCGTTGTAGCGCTTCCTCGAGCCCCCACCCGGTGATGAAGGCCTCGGTCCGCGCCACGACGCAGAAATCGGGGTCCTGCTGGGTGTCCTTGGCCGCCTTGATCTTGCCGGCGAACTCCTGCGGGTCGGCGAGCTCTTGGAGCTCGCCGCCGATGAACGAGTTGGTCTTCGGAAAGAGCTTGTCCTCGATACAGATGCCGGCGACCTGGCGCTGCTCGAGCTTGCGCACCACACGCCGCAAGGTGTTGAAGTCGCCGTACCCGGTGTCGCCATCCAGCAGAATCGGAATGCCGACGGCGTCGCTCATGAACTCGACGACGTCCAGCACCTGTGTCCAGCTGGCTTCGTTGTTGTCCCGTACGCCGAGCGCCGCCGAGATCGCCAGGCCGCTGCCCCAGATGCCACTGAAGCCGGCTTCCTCGACGATGCGCGCCGAGAGCCCGTTGTGGGCCTCCATGAGAAACTCGGTGCGGTCGGAGCGCAGCAGGTTCCTGAGCTGGGTGGTCTTCTTCATGGCTCCTCGGGGAGACGGACGGTCCGAGTTTACCGGGGTTGCTGGCGCCTCGCCCTACCGCGCGCCGCCACTGACCCCGGCGCCGACGCCGGTGGGTCGGGCGCCATCAATGAACATGCGGCACCAGAGCTCGACGCACATCAGCGCAAACAGAGTGTACGCGGCGTCAACTCGCCCCCGGCGGTCGGCGTCCACCAGACGTCGAACCTGATGGAACTCGAACAGGCCCCGCTGTGCCAACGAACGCTCCGACAACACCTCGCGGCGCAGCTCGACCAGATCGGAGTGTAGCCAGCCGCGCAGCGGCGCCGCGAAGCCGCTCTTCGGCCGATAGATCACTTCGCGGGGGAGGTAGGGCTCCATTGCCTTCTTGAACACGCGCTTGAGCGTGCCGCCGGCGAGCTTCTGGTGGCTTGGAATAGCCGCCGCGAGGTCTACGAGCTCTAGGTCCAGCAGCGGTACCCTCACCTCGACGCCGGCGCACATCGCGGTCTTGTCCGTGTAGCTCAGGTTGTGGTCGGCGAGAAAATGCTTGGCGTCGATATAGAGCAGGCGGTCCAGCGGATCGGCGTCACGGCGCACCTCCGCCAGCGATTCGGCGAGCGGGTTGGGCGCTGCTTGGCGCTGAATCTCGGCCGTCACCGGCGCTGTCAGCAGGGCCCGACGTCGCCAATCCGGTGTCCACTCTAGGTACGCGGCGAGCCGAGCCTCGGCATCCAGGTCGGCGTGGGCAAACGCCTTTGCCAGTCGCCGAACCAGCGGCCGTCGCATCGCGGGACCAGGGATGGCACCGCGCTGCAGAGCTCGGGAGGCACCAGCGAGCGCGCTTCGTGCTGTGTGTGGCAGCCACGACCACAGCCGCTCCGAGCGCAGTGCTTGGTGGCGACGGTAGCCGCCGAGGATGTCGTCTCCGCCGGTGCCGGACATCAGCACCTTCAAGCCGTCGTTGGCGGCGCGCTCACAGATCATCAACGCGTTGATCGGCGCCGGATCGGCCTGCGGCTCGTCCAGACACCACAGCATGCGCTCGAGATCGCCGATCATCTCCGGCCCGGCGCCCACGATCTCCAGATCCACCCCGAGGTGGGCCGCCACTTGTCGGGCATACGGCAGGTCGGCGGGATTACCCTCGATATGTTCGGCGCCCTGAAAGTCCATCGTGTAGGCCACCGCCGGGCTGTCGGCGTCGGCGCGTCGCATCATTGCCACCACGGCGCTCGAATCGAGGCCGCCGGACAGAAACGCTCCCACCGGAACATCGGACACGAGCTGGCGCCGGACGGCGTCTTCAACCGCCGCCGCTAGCTGGGTCGCGACGTCGTTGCCGTGCGCCAAGGAGACCCGATCGCGCCGGCATGCCTCAGCTTGAGGCAAGTCGTAGAAGATCCAGCTGCGGGCCACGGCGCCATCGCGAAGCACTAGCGCCTCTCCGGGGCGCATCTTCTTGATCGCCTGCAGCGGCGTGCGGGGGGCCGGAGCCCACAGGTGGGTGAGGTACTGGTCGATGGCGACGAGATCGAGGTCGCGTGGAACGTCGGAGCTTGCCAGGATTGCCTTGAGCTCGGAAGCGAACAGAACACCGCCGCCGGCGCGGGCGAAGTAGAGCGGCTTGACGCCCACGCCGTCTCGCGCCAGCAACACGTCGCCGCTCTCGATGCCCTCCGCCCGTCCGCTGTGCCGGCCGTCGTAGAGGGCGAGCGCGAAGATCCCGTTCATGCGCTCGAGGAAGCCGGGCCCGTGTGCGGCATACAGGTGCAGCAGCACCTCGGAGTCGGATCGACTTGTGAAACGATGGCCCTGCCCCTCGAGCTCGCTTCGGAGAGCAGGGTAGTTGTAGGTCTCGCCGTTGTAGACCAGCCACACACCCTGTTCCCGGGCGCTGCCGCGATCGGCCCCGCAGGCCTCACAATGAAGGCGCATCGGCTGATGGCCGCGCGCCGACAGATCGATGATCGACAAGCGACGGTGCCCCAACCCCACCGGCACCGCGTCCCGCCTCTGCAGCATCACCGCGCCCTCATCATCCGGGCCTCGATGGGCGACAAGATCGCTCATCGACGCCAACGTCGCGGAGGAGAACGGCCCGGTGAACCCCACGATGCCGCACATGCGCCCTCAGTCCTCGGGGCTCGGTGGGTTCAATACTTCGATGGCGATCGCCACGATGGCGCCGACAAACAGCAGACTGACGAGGGTCCAAAAGACGGGCCGAACCCCCGTGACGTACAGATAGGCCAGAAACCCGAGCATGAGGTTGAAGCAAAAGTAGGCAAGCGTCACCGAGCGCGGCGTAAAGCCGTGTTTCACCAGACGCTGGAAATAGAAGTCGCGGTGCGGCAACAGCCAGTGCTCGCCTCTGAGGGCCCGGCGTACCACGGTGACCGCGGCGTCGAGCAGCGGAGCAGCGAGGAGAATCGCGCTCAGCACGAACGGAATGCGGCCCGGCTGCTCCTGGGTGCCGAGGATCACCATGAAGCCGAACGTGAAACCCAGAAAGGTACTCCCGACGTCGCCCATGAAGATGCGGGCCGACGGGAAGTTGTGCGGCATGAAGCCCCCTGCCGCCCCCATGACGGCCAGCGCGAAAGCCAGGATCAACGGGTTGCCCGCATCGATCGCGATGGGTACCAGCAGCGCACCGACGACAATCGCTTCCATCGTCGCCATACCGTCGATCCCATCCATGAAGTTGTAGAGGTTGACGAAGCCAACGATCCACAGCCAGGTGAGGACGGGTCCGAGCAAGCCCAGCTCGACGCGCCCAAAGTAGGGCAGATCGAGGAAGCGCAGGGTGATCCCGCCGCCGATGCAGAGCAGGGCCACTCCCGCCTGAACCGCGAGGCGCGATCGTTTGCTCAGCGTGTAGATGTCGTCGAGCAGGCCGACGACGGCGATCGCCGTAGCTCCCGCTAGATAGACGATCACCTCACGCGACCATGGGAGGCCGAGCAATCGAAGCGCGATCACGAGGCCGACCAGCATGCCGGCGAAGATCGCTACACCGCCGGCGCGCGGCGTGGGAACCTCGTGCCAGCGCCGCTCGTCCGGGGCGTCGATGAGCTCGAGGGCGAGAGCCCAACGGCGCACCCCGAACGTTGCCAGGAACGACACTATCGTCGCCGCGGCGGCGGCTAGCAGGAGCGAGATGTCGAGCGTGACGCTCATGGTTGCTCAACCCCGGCCGAAGGCTGCTGCGGCTCGCTCACCGATCGATCCGCTCCCTTGCTGCGCGCAACGTTGTCATGGTGGCCGCCGGCTTCCTCGAGCAGCTCGAGATAGCGTGCCGCCAGGTCGGTTCGCGAGTATCGCTCGGCGACAAAATGTCGCCCGCGCTGGCCCATAGCCCGGGCGCGAGGGCGGTCGGCGCGCAGGGTGTCGATGGCCTTCTGCAGGCCGGCGACGTCGCCGCCGCCGACCACGATGCCGGCTCCCGATTCGGTGAGAATCTCGGCGGCCTCGCCGCCCAGCCGACCGACGATCGGCCGTGCCATCGCCATGATCTCGAACACCTTGGAGGGAATGAATGTATTGAAGACATCGAGGTTTCTCAGTGGAACCAGACAGGCGTCGGCGAGGCGGTAAAACTCGTGTGCCACCGGTTTGCTCACTCCGTTCAGGAACACGACGCTGTCGAGCTCGTCGGCGGCCGCCTGTCGCATCAACGCGTCCTTTTGCGCGCCTTCGCCGACGAACAGGAACACCACGTCCTGGTGAGCGTCGGCGGTGCTGCGCAGGACGAGATCGAGCCCCTGCGACATGCCGTGTGCTCCGAGATACAGGACGACAAAGCGTCCGGACAGCCCGAGCCGCTGGCGCAGACTGGCGCCCGAGAGTTGGTCCTCGGAAAGGGCTGGAGCGTTCGGGCTGGTGCGCCATGCGCTTACAGCCGCTTCGATCGAGCCAGGCGAAGCAGGCCGCTGCGGGTCCCAGAACTCCAGGTCGGCGCCGTTAGGAATCACCGATACCTTCTCGGCCGGAACGCCGCGGCTACAAAGATCCTCCTTGAAGCCCTGGGTAACGGCCACGATCCGGGTTGCTCGACGGTAGAGGCTCAGCTCCCAGCGCTCCAGCAGGCGCAAAATGGGCCGGTTGCGAATGATCCCGAGCTGTGCGAACACCCCGGGCCACAGATCGCGCACCTCCATCACGAACGGACGATCGAGCCGCTTCGCGGCCAGCAGCGCCGCATACGCGGCGAAGATCGGCGGCGAGGTTCCCACGACGATGTCGGGGTCTCGCAGTCGGCCTACGCCGAACAATCGCGTCGAGACGACATAGGAGATGTAGCCGAGCGTTCGCCGCAACAGGCCGGTATTCGGCGTTACATAGCTCCAGCATCGATGAACCTTGATGTCGTCGATATCCTCGGATGCGTAGCGTGATAGCTCGTAGCCCGGATACAGCTTGCCCACCGGGTGGTTCGGGAAGCAGGTCGCCACGTCGACCGAATGGCCGGCATCTACCCAGCGCCGGGCGTGCTCGTGCGTGCGGGCCGCAGGGGCGCCGATTTCCGGTGTGAAGATGTGCGAAAAGACCGCGATCCTCATGCAGGCGCGCGCGAGGCCCCTTCGGGCGGGAGCTCCGACTCTGAATCGTCGCTGACGACGGTCTCCGGCAGGCGCTCGATGAAGCCTGCCGGATCCAATGCGACGGGGACACCGCTGCGGATCGATTCGACCACCCCGAACGTCGCCAGCGACGTGCCCACGAGCTGTTCAAGCGGCGGCAGGCTCGTCTCGACGCCGCGCAACTCGTTGGCGAGCGCCGTCCACTCGCCGCGATGACCTTTGTCCTGGCGGAACCGAGACTTGGTAACGCGTGTGCGACCTCGCTCGACCAGTTGCAAGCGGCGAAAATCGTCCAGCACCGCCGCGCGGCCACCGCCGAACACCTCTACCCGCTCCTTGGGCAATGCGGCGTCGCCGCTTGCTACGTAGGTGATCGATCCGATCGATCCGTCCGCCAGCTCGAGGGTGATCTGCACGTTGTCGTCCACGTACTTGCCCTTATTCGGCAGGCAGTGCGCGAAGACGGAGGCCGGGGTCGCGCCAGCCAAGAAGCTGATGAAGTCGACGAAATGGCACACTTCCCCGAGGATGCGGCCGCCGCCTTGCTCCGGGTCATGGATCCAGTGATCTGCCCCAATGAACCCCGCGTTGACTCGGAAGTTGATCATCAGCGGCTCGTTGATCTTCTTCACGAAAGCGCTCAGCTGCCGCGCGAGCGGCGCAAAGCGGCGGTTGTACCCCACCATCAATCGCGCCTGCGGGCCGGCCCTCAGAACAGCTGATACCAGGTCGCGAAGCTCTTCGCCGTTCAGGGCCGGCGGCTTTTCGACAAACACGTGCTTGCCGGCGCGCAGCGCCGCGGCGGCAAGGCAGGCGTGAAGGTCGTGCCGGGTGACGATGGCAATCGTGTTGATCTCGTCGTCGGCGAGAAGCTCGCCAGCATCGCTGGTGCAGTAGCGAAAGCCGAACTTGTCTCCAGCGACTCGTGCATCGCGGCCGGTGCTGCTACAAACACCAATCCAGTCAACGCCGTCGACGCCGCGCGCTGCGGGCAGCAGCGTCTTTTGAGCGAACGCTCCGGCGCCGACGAGCCCGACACCAACCCGCGAGACCGGCAGCGTAGGTCTCTGGCTCGAAGTCGTGGAAGCTGTCCCCTGACCTGCGGGCCGGCGCTCGGTGGGCGCTGGGCTAGGTTCGATGCCGGCGGGAAGATCAATGCGGCGCTCGATCTCCTCGGTTCGTGGGTAGGTGATCAGCACGCCGAGATAGGGCTCGTCGTGCTGCTGAATCAGCTCGTAGGCGGCGGCCGCAGCATCGATCGGGAAGCGATGGCTTATGAGCGGGCCAACGTCGACCTTTCCGTCGGCCAGGAGCTGACCGAACGACTCCATGTTGCGGTTCTCGGTCCAGCGCACGTAGCCGGCCGGGTAATCGTTGCCCTGCTCCTCGTAGCCGGGGTCGTATCGCCCCGGGCCGTACGATCGGGAAACCACGAAGTTGAGCTCCTTGCCGAAATAAAGGTCGCGCGGTAGTTCGAGGCCGACTGCCCCCACCGCTACCACCCGACCTCGGTCGCGCGCTATCTCGCCGGCTAGTCGCACCGGTCCGCTGCTCTCTGTCCCTGCGGCGATCATCACCAGATCGCACCCGCCCACTGTGCTGTGTTGCCCCAGTGCTGCGTGCATCCCCTCGTCGCTGTCGGCGGCCACATCGCAACCGAGCTGCTCCGCCAGTTGGCAGCGCTCGGTGGCCAGATCCATGCCGATCACCGTGCAGCCGGCCGCCTTGGCGAGCTGCACTACGACCTGACCCACCAAGCCCAGCCCGATGACCGCGACGGTTTCGCCGAGCTGCGGGGTTCCGAGACGCAGGGCATGCATAGCGATACAGCCGACTGTGGTGAAGGCGGCATGCTCGAGATCCACGCCGTCTGGCACGGCTGCCACCAGATTCGCCGGGACTGAAACCACCTCGGAGTGCACCGCGTAACCGGCGCCCGCGCAGGCGACGGAATCTCCCGCTCGATAGGGCCCGGCGTTGTCGCCTACCTCGATCACCGTGCCGGCGCTGCTGTAGCCCAGGGCGATGCGAGTGTCGAGGCCGGAACGCACCAGGTCGAGCGTTGACAGGAGGCCCCGCTGGCGTGCCGTCTGGAGCACCTGTCGAACGAGGTCCGGCCGATCTCGGGCCTTCTGTGCCAGGTTCTTGCCGGCGAAGTCGACAATGGTGCGCTCGGTTCCCGCGGACACCAGGCTGGCGTGGTTGTGCACCAGCACCTGGCCACGCTTGGCCACGGGAACGGGGAGCTCAGAGATCTCGGTGGCACCTGAGCCTATCGGCTGGAAGACTTGTTTCATGCGGGCCACGGAGTCTCAGCGGGAGGGGCGTAGGAGCTCTTCGTACATGCGCACGAGCCTCTCCGCCTCGGCCGGCCAATTGTAGCGCAGCCGGGCCGCGTCCCGACCCCTCCGTCCCATGTTCCGCCACGCTCCACGGTTGGTGGCGGCGTCATCGAGCGCGCTGGCGAGCTCCTGTGGACGCGACGGGTCGACCAGTCGACCACACCTGCTGGCGTTGATGATCTCCGCCACCTCGACGGCGAACCCGGGAGCGATCACCGGCAGGCCGGCCATCATGTAGTCGAAGAGCTTATGGGGCAGTGCGTAGGTGTGATTGAGCGCCCCGGGCTGGAAGGCGATAAGACCGACATCGGCGACGAGCAGCCGTTCCATCATCGCCTCATGCGGTAGCCATTCGGAGACCGACACACGATCGGCGAGACCGAGCTCCTCAACTCGATCGCGGAAGTTGGCGAGTGAGCCGTCTTCGAAGCTTCCGATGACCTCCAATTGGGCACCGACATTGGTCCCTCGCAGCGCCTCCAGCATCGCGGGCCAGCCGCGCCGTATGCTGATCTCCCCTACATGAATGGCGGTGAGGGTTTCCCTCTCCGCTCCCAGGTCGCGATCCCGCATCGACGATGCCCCGGCTGCAGGTGTTTTGGTTGCGGCATCCCGATCCACCTTTCCGGCCGGCACCAGTGCGAAGTTCCTAGCCAGAACGTACTTCGAGCTCTGTCGCGGGAAGTCATGTTGCGCCGACTTCTTGGCGAAGACGATCCGGTCGGTTAACGGCATGAGGAGCCTTCCATACAGACGCACCAGCGCTGCGACGAGCTCCTGTAGCGGGCCGGGGAACCTCTCGGCAATCTCCCCGGAGTAGATCTCGTGTACGTCGAAGACGACCTTGGCTCGGGTTGCGACTCCGACGATGATGCCGACCAGCCAAGAATCGAGCTCGTTGCAGTGGAACGCATCCGGTCGTATTCGCAGAGCACGCCAGCACAGCTTCGGCAGGGACAGCCAACGGTTCATTCCACTCCCACGTGAGCGGAAGGTAACGACCCGCACACCGCGGTGCTCGGCCTCGCCAGCAACGGTGTTGGGGGCGACGTGGGTGACGTCGAAACCGCCTTCAACGAGTGCGACCGCTTCCTTGTGGAAGACGCGTTTGTCATAGGGGGGGTGCAGCGACGACAGGAAGCAGATCTTCAATACAGCCCCTATGAGGCCTCAGTCACGGCCCACTGGAATGCCGAACTCTCCGAGCAGCGTCACGAACTCCTCTCTGGCGCCAGGCGCGGGGCTAGGCTCAACCGAGAAAACGCGCGCAAACATGAGCTCAAACAAACCGCCGACACCGGTCGAGTACCCGTTACGACGGAGTCGTTGATCCCAATCGGCGAGGTACTGTTCTATTCCGAACCCTGGGTAGGCGCACACCAGGTAGCGCCCTCCCTCCTCGATCAACTCGGGGCACTGACCGCGGTCGTCGGGCAGGGCGAGGAACTCCCGTTGGTCGAGCGGCCGCTCATCGACGCGGATGCTGGCCTCTTGACCGGCTGCGATCAATTCCAACATCTTCTGGAAGGGCAACTGGGCACCCGTTTGGGCGTCAACGTAGATGCCGTTGAACGTTGGATCGAAGATGTAGAAATCCCAAGAATTCCCGACCTTCGGCGACGCTTGGCTGCTCTCGTCGCGCTGAATTGGGACCACGACGGTGACGTGGGTCAGGTCGTCGGCTAGGTCACCGTAGTTCATGGTGAACGAGTTGTAGCCAAGCAAACGCAGCACTTTGTTCAGAAAGATCGCGTAGCCGCCGCAATAGACACCGCCGGCATCTGGCAAGAAGACCTCATAGTAGATATCGGCCGCCGAGCCGCGAGCTACGCGAGCATCAGTTTCCTCGTGGATCGAGGAGCTCAGCGCGTAGTCGCCGGCGTTCGCCACCCAATCGAGGATCGCCCGGGCACCCTCCAGTGGCTCGTCGCGGATCTGCTCCGCCACCCCCGAGGCGCTCAGGATGAGATCCGTGATGTCCGCGTCGACCTTGCAATCGGAGCACGGTCTGAGGCTGATCTGATCGAGCCTGTAGCCGAACGCCTGATCCGAGTAGAGCAACAGCTCGTAGGTCGACACACCGCTGAGAGACAGGTGGTCTGTCCCTTCCATAGGCGGTCGGTATACCGGATCCGCGTTGCCGGATCGGGTTCGAAGAACCGGGGTGCCGGCAACCGAGCTCCCGGTCATGGTGAGCCGGTAGCGAAGCGTCGGATCGAGCTGGTAGCGAAAGTAGACACCCGCTGCTTCGGAACCGTCACCGCTTATCAACATGCCCGCGGTGCTTCGTACGAGCTGCGGGTTGTTGTAGTACGAGTAGGTCGGGGCGACGCCGGCGGTGACTAGGGCGTTCAGAACCTCGGTCTCGCTGCTCCTAAGCAGCGCGTTGCCGCGCGCCAGCTCGACCATTTCGGACAGCGACGGTCGATCCAAGGTGAGCCACAGGACTGCCGCGCCCGACGCGACAAGCACGCAGCCGGCGGCAATCAGTCGATGCCTGCGAGCTCGCTCAGCCATCACACGGACGACCGGCGAACGATGGTCTCAGCTCGGTGCCACCCCCGCAGCGGTGGTGGTCAGCCCTCATCCTCGCCCGGCCGCTGCTTTCTGATTCCCAGCAGGCTCGTTAGCTTGTACCAGTACATCTTGGCACCGACCCCGATCCCGACGATCAACGCCATCAGGCCTTGCAGAAGCATGCTGCCGGTCGCGGGATCCAGATACGCGTAGGCGTGCTCCCCGGAGCCCATCAAGAGAGCCGCCGATAGCACCGCGATCGCGGCTGGTCGTATCTTCATCCGTCAGCTCCTCTGATGATTGCTCAGAAGCAATCGGCACGGCCCGCCACCCAGGACTCATGCCAGATGATCGCATTCATCACGGTCCAGAGATAGAAGCTGTAGCCCCCACCACGGCTCACCTGCTGCTTCAGAAGGTCGGTGAAAAAATCGTTGTCGAAGTACCCGGCCTTCTTGATCTCAGACCGATCGAAGCTCGCCAGGCATCGCTGGCCAAAATCGCCCTCTTGGAACCACTCGGCCATGGGCGCGCCGAATCCCTGTTTGCGGCGGTACAGGATGTCGTTGTCGAGCCACTTCTCGCCGACCCTCTTGAGGAGCCATTTGCCGATGCCGTCGCGCAGCTTGTAGGACGGAGGAAGCCGCATGGCGAACTCGACCAAGTCGTGGTCAAGGAAGGGTACGCGCGCCTCGACGCTGTGCGCCATCGTCATTTTGTCGACGCGCATCAGTAGGTGCTCGGGCAGGCGCAGCTTCAGCTCCATGTACGGGATTTTCTGGATGATATCGGGCTCCGGCAGCGAGCCGTTGAACGTCCCGAGATGGTGACCGACCACGGCGTGGCTGTCGAGCGAACGATGACTCTCGGGAAGCAGGTCCTCGATCGGGCAGTCGATTTCACCCTCGAACGGCGTGAGGTCGGGCGTAAGCCGATCACGCATCCGGCCACGCCAGCAGACGGCACCACCCCAGAACAGCTCCTGGCCGATCCGGGCGCGTTTCTCGATTTCGGCGTCCTCGTCGGTGCGGCCACGCAACCTGGAAGTGGCTCGCGAGACGAGCTTTCCCAGCAGACCGATGCGCCGGCCGCTGTCACGCGCCTGGCGATAGACTTTTTCGTAGCGGTCACGGTAGTACTCGCACCACCAGTATCCGAGGAAGTTCTCATCTGCTCCTTCGCCGACTTGGACCACTGTGGTGCCGCTTTCCTTGACGAGCTGGGCGACGAAATAGAGTGGTATGCAGACGTTGTCGGCGATCGGTTCGTCCTGCAGCTCGATGAGGAGCGGTAGAAACTCCTGCATCTGCTTGCCGTCGATGATCATCTCGTGATGATCGGTGTTGAATTGACGGCTGATTTTCTTCGCGTGGTGGAACTCGTTATAGCTATCCTTGCCTTCGTACCCGATCGTGAACGTGCGGACGGGCCTGTCCATCAACTCACTCATCAGAGCTACGTTGAGGGAGGAGTCGACTCCGCCGGAGAGCAACACCCCGAACGGAACGTCCGAGACCATGCGGCGTGCGATCGACTGACGTAGTAGTCGGACGAGCTCTTCGGCGGCCTCGTCCTCGCTCAGGTCGTTCTCGGTGAGACGCTCGAGTCGGTCGGGGCTACAGTCCCAATACTGCTCGGCTCGAGCGCGCCCGTCGCAGTCGATGCTCACGCGGTGTCCGGCGGAGATCTTGAAGATTCCCTTGAACATCGTCAGCGGTGCGGGCGCCACAATGAACGTCAAGTAGTGCCAGAAAGCCGTGGGGTCCATTTCTGCGGAGACGTCCGGATGCTCGATCAGCGCTCGGATCTCAGAAGCGAAGAGCCACTCCCCGGATCGGGTCCGAGTGACGTAGAGCGGCTTGATACCAATGCGATCGCGGACCAGATGCAAGATCGGTCGATCCCGATCGCGCATGTCGTACACCGCCAGAGCGAACATCCCGGAGAATCTGTCGACGCAGTCGACGCCCCATCGTTGATAGGCTCGCAGGACCACCTCAGTGTCCGAGTGGTCGGTTTTCCAGTCGGTCTCGCCGAGCGCCTCGAGCTCCCGACGGATCTCCACGTGGTTGTAGATCTCGCCGTTATAGACCAGCGCCACCGACCCCTCTTCGTTGACCATCGGTTGGTTCGCGGCGGCGGAAAGATCGATGATGGAGAGACGTCGATGACCGAGAATGCACCGCTGGTCGGCAGAGCTCCACACGCCTGCGGCGTCGGGGCCGCGGTGCGTCATGCGGTCCCGCATCCGCTCGATAGTTTCTGGGGTAGTGGCTCCCAGGCCGAGTGGCCGGTAGGCCCCGACGACGCCGCACATGAACAGTCCCTCGGTGGCTCGCAGCAGTCCATTCTAGTACAGGCCCCGGTAGTCGTAGCGAAGTCCGGGGAGCGCGCTGGTGGCTGGTTCCGCCTGAACCGACGGCAGATCTGCGTGTCGGATAGGCCGGCCACGGTTAGGATGGTTTGATGCTGGACGTGCTGCGCGCCCTGGCAGGCTTGCGAGCCTTTCGCGCGCTCCCTCTCTCGCGACGTCGGATCGTGTTCTACGCCGAAGATCACGACTCTTCATGGCCGCACTTCGAGCCGATCCTGGGGGAGTTGACGGCCCGGATGCGACGCCACGTCTGCTACGTCACGTCGTGCAGACAGGACCCGATTCTCGACTCGACGCTGGCGAGCGTCAGTCCTTTCTACGTGGGGTCGGGTGCCGTGCGTACCTACTTCTTCCTCACCCTGAAGGCGACCGTAATGGTCATGACGATGCCGGACCTGGAGAACTTCCACATCAAGCGATCGAAGACGTATCCGGTTCACTACGCCTATGTATTCCATGCACTCAACAGCACGCACACTGCGTATCGGCAGGGAGCGTTCGATCATTTCGACTCGGTATTGTGCGCCGGCCCGCATCACTGGCGAGAGATCCGGGCCACCGAACGCCACTACGGGTTGGAGCGCAAGGCGTTGTATGAACATGGGTACGGTCGTCTGGACACGCTGATCCGCGAGGCGGAAGCGGCGGCGATCGATTCTCCTCCCAATCCCGCTGCCAGGGCCTCCAAGCCACTGGCCCTCATTGCGCCCACATGGGGTGATGCAGGGATCTTCGAAATCTGTGGGTCAGAGGTGATCCGGAGCCTGATCGACGGCGGGATACCGGTGCTCGTTCGTCCTCATCCGATGACGCGTCGGCACCGTGTGGCGCTTCTGGAGGAGCTACGCGGTCTTTTCGACGACCATCCTGACGTCGAGTTCGATGATGGAGTTGCCTCGACGCGCTCGTTGCACGCCGCCGATATCATGGTCGGAGACTGGTCGGGGGCCGCAATCGAGTTCGCCCTTGCTCTCGGCAAACCGGTCGTGTTTATCGACGTGCCTCCGAAACTGAACAACCCCGAGCATCGCGAGATCGGGATCGGCAGTCTGGAAAGCTCGATCCGCGAGGAGCTCGGGGCCGTGGTTTCCGTCGATCGCCTGCACGATCTGCCCGACGTCGTGCGGAATCTCACGCGCAACTCCCCGACAGCCACAGACCGGATCGCGGAGCTGCGACAGCGCGTCGTCTATAACCCAGGCGCAAGCGGGAAGGCGGGTGCGGCGATCATCCAGCGCCTCGCGGACGAGCAAGCCGGCTGAGGGTCGGGCTCAGGTGGAGGGTGTCTTGTGTGATTCCGACAAGATAGCTAGAGTGGCCAACAAGCTCGGGTCTGGAAGGCACCGCGTCGCGCAGCTAGATGAAGCCGGCCGTCGGCAAGCGGAGCGCAACGGCACAGCGCGGGCACGCAAGATCACATGGGGGCGTGGGCCGGCCTAAGTAGCCGAGCCGCCTGTCAACGACAAGCGGCTCGACAAGACCGAAGCTCCAGATTGGGTACCAGTCAGAAACCCCCAATCGGTACCAGTCACCGGTTTGGGATTCGATGTTCGTGGGTGTTCTTGCCGCCCTACCGGAGCTCCGGCCCAGGAGGAGGATGCGTATCATGACCGCGATCGCTGTGGTCGGGTGCGGGTACTGGGGAAAGAACCTGGTCAGGAACTTCGCGCAGCTCGGCGCCCTGGCAGCAATATGCGACGAGGATCCGGAGGCGTTGCGGCGGCAATCGACTCTGTACCCCGACATCCGAGTTACGACCCGATACGAAGATGTACTCGAGGACGATTCCATCGACGCCGTGGTCGTGGCGACGCCGGCCATCCGTCACTACGACCATGCGCGAGTGGCGCTGGAGCGCGATAAGGATGTCTTCGTCGAGAAGCCTCTGGCGGTGCGCTTTGGGGAAGGAAAGCAGCTCGTCGAGCTCGCCGCGGAGCGCGGCAGAATGCTCATGGTCGGCCACATTCTCGAGTACCACCCCGCGGTCACCCATCTGCGCAGCATCGTTGAGCGTGGAGAGCTCGGCGACCTCTGGTACATCTACTCCAACCGCCTGAACCTCGGTAAAGTCCGGCGCGAGGAGAACATCCTATGGAGCTTCGCCCCTCACGACATCTCGCTGATCCTGCGCCTCGCGGGTCAAGAGCCCGAGTGGGTCCGCGCTACGGGATCCAACCACGTGCGGGCCGATGTCGCCGATGTGACTACGACCAATCTTGGCTTCTCCAACGGGATCAGCGCCCACGTCTTCGTGAGCTGGTTGCACCCGTACAAGGAGCAACGTTTGGTCGTCATTGGCGATCGCAAGATGGCAGTATTTGACGACACCATGCTCGAGGGCAAGCTCAAGATCTTCGACAAGGGCATCGACTGGGACGGTGACGTTCCGATCGCCCGGCACACGTCAGAGACGACACTCTTCATCGAAGACGCCGAACCACTTCGCATCGAATGCCAGGACTTTCTGCGGGCGGTGTCGGACCGGAGCGCTCCCCTGGCAGATGGTGAGAGCGCGTTGCGCGTGCTCAAGGTGCTGGAAGCGAGCCAACTTTCGTTGGAGCGCAACGGCGAGACGGTGCGCGTCGCGGAAATCGATGGTCGATGACATGGCACCCGACTATTTCGTCCACGAGTCCAGCGTCATCGACGACGGTGCTGTGATCGGCGCCGGGACGAAGATCTGGCATTTCTCCCACGTTATGGGAACGGCGCGCATCGGTCAGCAATGCAATATCGGTCAGAATGTCTATGTCGATCGCGACGTGGTCGTGGGCAACAACGTCAAGATCCAGAACAACGTGTCTCTGTACACTGGGGTTATCGTCGAGAATGATGTCTTCCTCGGGCCATCAGCTGTTCTGACCAACGTCATCAACCCGCGAAGCCACGTACCCCGCAAGAACGAGTTCCGAAAGACGCTGATCCGGCGCGGTGCCTCGGTCGGAGCCAATGCAACAATCGTCTGCGGTGTGGAGCTCGGCGAGTACGCGTTCGTCGGCGCCGGATCGGTGGTGACGCAGGACATCCCTGCGTACGCGCTGGTATACGGAGCGCCTGCCCGACAGCGGGGGTGGGTATGCCACTGCGGGATCAAGCTACCCTTGGCGATCGGTAACGATGACGGAGAGGTGGTGTGTCCTAGCTGCGGGCACGCGTATCGAGCAGAAGACGGACGCCTGAATCCAGAATGGACGGAGCGATGAGCCGAATTCCCTTGATGGACCTGCCGGCCGACCAGGCTGGCATCCGCGACGAGATCGATGCAGCCATCCGCGAAGTGGTCGATAGCGGCTGGTTCATCCTCGGTCCCAACGTCAAAGAGCTGGAGTCCGAGGTGGCCGAGTATCTGGGCGTTGGGCACGCTGCCGGTGTTGCCTCCGGGACAGATGCGCTCGTCCTGGCGATGCGGGCCTTGGATATCGGGGCCGGCGACGAGGTCATCGTCCCGGCGTTCACCTTCTTCGCCACCGCCGAGGCGGTGTTGATGGTGGGAGCCACGCCGGTTTTCGTGGACGTCCTTCCGGACACTTACACGATCAATGCCACGCAGGCTCGGGACCGCATCGGCGAGCGCACGAAGGCCGTGATCCCGGTCCATCTGTACGGGCACCCGGCCGACATGGACGCCATTTGCGAGATCGCTGCTCGCCACGATCTGAGCGTGATCGAGGACAACGCCCAGGCCATGGGAGCGGAGTGGAAGGGGAAGAAAACGGCGGCCATGGGCACCGTGGGATGCCTGAGCTTCTTTCCAAGCAAGAACCTCGGCTGCTTCGGCGACGGCGGCATGGTGGTCTCCGACGACGAGGAGATCATCGACCGCGTCAAGATGCTCCGTACCCACGGGTGGCGCAAGAAATACGAGCCAGAGCTCCTAGGCTACAACAGTCGTTTGGATGCACTGCAGGCGGCGGTTCTCCGCGCCAAGCTGCCCCACTTGGATCGGGCCAACGCCGAGAGGCGCGAACGAGCGGAACGCTACTCTGAATTGCTGAGCTCAATCTCGGGCCTGACCTTGCCGGTGGAGCGCGCGGAAGCGCATCACGTCTTTCACCTATTTGTCGTCGGCTGCGAAGAACGAGATCGCGTCCAGCAACACCTGAAGACCCACGGCATCGCGACGGCAATCTACTATCCGGTACCCCTGCACCTGAACGCCCCGTGTCGACATCTGCCCTACTCCGAAGGCGACTTTCCCGTCACTGAGCGGGCTTGCCTCGAGACGTTTGCAATCCCACTGTTCGCTTCGATTACCGACGAGCAGATGCAGACGGTGGCGAGCCGTGTGGCCGAGGGAATGTCGGTCGTCGCGGCATCCGTCTGACGGCCGCCATGCGGGTCGCGCTCGTGGTCGGCGCCCGGCCGCAGTTCATCAAGGCTGTGCCGGTACTACGAGCTCTCGTCGAGCAGGGGCACGAGGTTATTCAGATCCACACTGGGCAGCACTACGACTACGAAATGTCGGCGGTGTTCTTCGAAGAGCTCGATATCCCGGCGCCGGACCACAACCTCCGGGTTGGCTCTGGATCCCACGGTTTGCAGACCGGCAAGATGCTCATGGAGATCGAGCCGTTCCTCGTCGACGCCCGGCCTGACTGGACTGTGGTCTTCGGCGACACCAACTCGACGCTGGCGGCCGGGATCGCCGCCTGCAAATCCGGCCTACCGCTGGCCCACGTCGAGGCCGGGTTGCGCTCCTTCAACAGAGAGATGCCCGAGGAGCACAACCGCCGGTTGGTGGATCATTGCGCCGATCTGCTACTGTGTCCCACTGAAACGGCCGTTGATAACCTCCGTGCTGAGGGTATCGGCAAGGGCGTTCACCTCGTCGGCGACACAATGTACGACGCGGTTCTGGATTCGTACGAGGTCGCTCAGCGCCGGTCGTCGATCCTTCAGCGACTCGATCTGGAGCCTTCAGGGTACTTCCTGGCGACGGTTCATCGGCCCTGCACCGTCGACGACCCCTCCAAGCTCGCATCGTTGTTCCGAGTCTTCCGGGATCTCGAGCGCGAGGTCGTGCTTCCTATGCATCCGAGAACGCAGCGTACCGTGGTCGAAAACCCGGAATTGCGCGAAGTCGCTTCGAAGAACGTCCGGCTCATCGATCCGGTGGGTTACTTCGACATCCTTCTGCTGCAGAAGAGTGCTCGCCTGGTGCTCACCGACTCCGGTGGCATGCAGAAGGAGGCCCTGTTTCTGGAGACCCCATGCGTGACGCTGCGGGCGGAGACCGAGTGGGTCGAGACGGTAGAGAGCGGCTGGAATGTGGTCGCAGGAACCTCGGAGCAAGGAGTGCGCGCCGCGATCGACCACATGCTGTCGGCGACACCGGGTGAGAAACCGTGGTTCGGTGACGGCGCGGCGGCCGGGCGCATTGTCGAGATTCTGGAGGAAGCGCAGAATTGCGGCGGTCGCTCGTGAAACACACCACACCCACGGTCTTCCGGATGCGGGTTTCGTTGCCATTCGGTAGCTGCCTATGGATCGATTGAGCGAACTCGCGCGCACGCTGACCTTGGTACTGTTGTTGGTTCTTGGGGCAACTGCTGCGTGGTGGCTGGCAACAGGCAGCTCGTCACCGATGACGCCGCTTGTCGAGGTCGAGCGCGTTCTTTCCCTGGGGGACGGGCAGGCACGGTTGTATCGGAACCCGGTGCTCTCCGTGCAACAGTCCAGTCTGTTGGTCTCCGCGGCCGCGGAGGCTCCGGCCGGAGTACAAATCGCCTTCGATCTCAAGCCGACCGAAACGTATCGGCTCGTAGTGCGCGGGCGATCGCTGCAAGGACAGACGACATTGCGGCTCCGCGAGGGCGACGCGGAGCCAGTCTACTTGCGGGCTCCGGATGGACTCGAGGACTTCAAGGTTCGCGGCGTCACCAGCCTCGAGGCGCTGTTCTACGCCGACGACCCATTCAGCTACGAGATCCGGGAGCTGTCGCTGGAAGAGTGCCCCGACTGCAAAACCGACGGCGATTTGGTGGCGGAGATCCTCGCGGACGTGCCGGGGCTGGACGTAGCCCTGGGGTCGGATCGATTGCACGCAGCCGAGCTGATCCTCGACTGGGCGTCCAACGTAACGGACATGGCCCTGAGCCATGAGCTGCGGAACGTCAGCAATCCGCTGGTGTCGCGAAACCCGGCGTCCGACATCTACTACGACCTGCTGGTCCCCGACATCGGTGCCGTGTACTGCGGCGGGATGTCGGTCTTCTTGAGCAAGGTGCTGCAGCTGTTCGACTTCGACGCCTTCACGATGGACTTTGGTGACCTCGACGCTGCGCTCACGCACGTGACTGTCATCGTCCCGCATCGCGACCAGGGGTCGCTCCGGTTCTACATTTACGACCCCACATTCAACGTTACGTTCAGAGATCCGGACTCCGGTGATCATCTGTCCTTCCGGCAGATGGTGGGTTTGGCGCGGCGTGGGAGTACCGAGGCGATCGAGATCCGAAGTTACGGGCTCGAAGAACGTGACTTCGTGCTCCTGTCCGGGGACGGGGTGAGTTGTCCGACGCTGAAGAGACAGACGTCGGATCGATTGATCTGCAGCTGGCCCGGCTACGGCATGCACACTTATCTAGCCGACTGGACCGATCGATTCGTTTCCAGCGGCTACGAATCAGGTATTCCCGGGTTCTTTCAGTTAATGACTAACCGCGTATTCGATCTCGGCTTCTCCCCGCGTCGGAACGTCCTCGAGGCCTTCGAGAGTGTCCTAGACGAGTTGGGCATATCCCTCGGCCATCCGCGTCCTGCCTGACAGGGGAGCGCTCGTTCGGCGGGTCGGCCTTGAACGGTCCCGGAAGATCCTGGCCCGGGGCGAGGTCCTTTCGAGACGCCTTCGACCCGCGAGCGCTCCCGTCGCTTGCTAGAATGGCGTTCTCCCGAGCACCTTGAGCGGCGGCTCTAGAACAAGCGCCCGCCGCCCGAGATCCAGCCAGCCCAGATGGGCAAGGGCCGCGCGTCCCCTGCCGGTACTTCCGCCATGCGTCAGGTCATCTGCAACAGCAGCGGTGCCTATGTCGTTCGGGTACCACGACCGGTGGCCCGGGCGGGCACGATACTGGTGCGCGCACACTTCTCCTGGATCAGCATCGGTACCGAGATCGCCCCGCTACGGGGCGCCACCGGCAGCGAGGGTCAAGTAGAGACGCTGCCAGCCAGGCTGCGCCGCTACGTGAGCTATTCGATCCGTAACCCGGGGTACGCCTCGCGGCGGGCGCTGGCGCTGGCACGCAGCGGCGTCGCACCCTTGCTGAGCCGCACGACCGCTGGTGATCCGGTTCCGGCTGCGGGCGATGGTTCCACGGCAGGTAACGACGGCGCCGCGGTCGAGGAGTCTCAGTTGACTGCCTTGGACCGCTCGCTACAGGGCTGGAACGTGGGTTATTCGACGGCCGGGGAGGTCGTGGCGGTGGGCGATACGGTACAGCGGTTTGCCGTCGGTGATCGCGTTGCGTGTGTCGGCGCCGGCGAGGCCAACCACGCCGACTTCGTGGTGGTGCGGCAGAACATGGCCTGCAAGGTACCCGATGGCTGCTCGCTCCAGCTGGCGGGGTCGGCCGCCATCGGCGGCATCGCTCTGCAGGGCGTTCGCCGGGCCGGGCCTCAGGTGGGTGAGACCGTCTGCGTGCTGGGGCTCGGGCTCATCGGTCAAATCACGGTCCAGATCCTGGCGGCCGCCGGCTGTCGGGTGGTGGGAATGGACCTGGAAGCGTCCCGGGTGAGCCGGGCAATCGACATGGGGTTGCGGGATGGGACCACCTCGGCGCAGGAGCTGGAACGACGCGTTCGGGACCTAACGGGAGACCACGGTGTCGACCGCACCATAATCACCGCGGCTACCAAGTCCAGTGCTCTCGTCAACCAGGCCATGAGTTTGACCCGGCGGAGGGGCACCGTCGTGAGCGTCGGCGACGTCGGCCTCGACGTGGAGCGGTCCGAGTTCTATCGCAAGGAGATCGACCTGCTGATGAGCACCTCCTACGGGCCGGGGCGCTACGACCCGAGTTTCGAGGAGGAAGGGCACGATTATCCCTACGCCTACGTACGCTGGACGCTCACCCGAAACCTGCGCTCCTATCTCGAGCTGATCGCCGATGGTCGAATCGACGTTGCCGCCTTGCTGGACCGTGTGGTGTCGGTGGACGCGGCGCACGACACCTACGCCGACCTCGCCGAGGCGGATGGGGTTCTCCCCATCGGCGTTGCCCTGGCCTATGTCGGTCCCGATCGTGCCGAGTCGCCGTTGGGCGATGCCACGTCCCTGCGTCTGGGCAAGCGCAAAGCGGCTCGCGCGGACCAGCTCCGGTACGCGCTCGTCGGCGTGGGGGCATTCGGCACGTCGATGCTCGTCCCTCAGATGGCGAAGCGGAAGGACCGTTTCGTAATGGGCGGCATTGTCAGCCGCGACCCCACTCGCGGCGGCAACTACGCCCGCGCCCAGGGCCTCGGGGTCTTCGCCACCGATCTGGCCGAGATCCTCCGGGATCCCGAGTTCGACCTGGTGGTCATCGCCACCCGCCATCATGAGCACGCTGCCCAAGGGAAGGCCGCGCTGCAGGCAGGCAAGCACGTGTTCGTGGAGAAGCCACTGGCGCTTTCGTGGCGGGAGCTTGCCGATCTGGTCGAGTCCTATGAGGAACTCGACGAGCGACCGCTGCTGATGGTGGGCTTCAATCGACGCTTCGCGCCAGCGATGCGTCGGCTCGCGGAATGCCTCGAGCGACGGACTGGACCGCTGGTGATGAACTACCGGGTCAACGCCGGATACATCCCGCCCGATCACTGGATCCAGGGGGCCCACGGCGGAGGCCGCAACCTGGGCGAGGCCTGCCACTTCTACGATTGCCTGCGGTATCTCGCCGGCGTGACCGCCAACAGCGTTGCGGCGACTTCGATCGATCCTGGCGAGACGCCCTATCGTCGCACCGACAACTTCCAGGCCACCATCGGCTACGAGGATGGCAGCGTCGGCACCGTCACCTATACGTCGATGGGGCCGAAGACAGGGCTCGAAAAGGAGCGCCTGGAGGTGTTCTGCGACGGCGAAGCGTACGTGCTCGAGGACTATAAGCAGCTCCGACGGGCCGGCGATGGCAAGGTGTTGTGGAGCGACGCCACGGCCGACAAGGGACACTTCGAGGAGCTCAGCCGCTTCGGCGATGCCATCATCGCCAATCAAGAGGCGCCAATCCCCTTCGGTGAGATCGTCGAGACGAGTGCGATAGCCCTTCATGTGGAGGACCTGCTGTTAGGCAGGCACGGAGAGCATGACTGAGGCGGTCGCGGACGCGGCTGAGAGTCGAAAGGACGATTCGCCTCCGCGGTACCTCTACGTCGCGCCGACGGCAGATCGAGCCGGCGTCTTCCAGGACGCCCGTCTCGACAGAATGAAAGAGCGTCATCGACTCGGGCTGGCCGACATTCCCACCAAGCCCTTCGCTTCGACGAACGACTTCCTTGCGCGGCTCGAAAAGGAGGATATCGACGGCGTAGTGTTCGGCTTCGAGCTCGGTCCCGGGTACCTCACCCGACCGCAGATGAAGCTAGCGCGCGGTTCCCTGACCCGGGGTAAGGAGGTCTACGTCCACTGGCCGCAGGAGAGCGCCATCGAGCGCGTCGACCAGGAGCGCTATCGGAGCTTCCGCCGGCTATGGCTCGCCGCGCAGCTCCATGATTTCGTCTGGCGGCCGGTTCGCAACCTGCCGCGGCGCATGCGTGCCGCGGCTAGGGGCAGCACGAAGCTCGTCCTCTTCCTGATCACCAAGCCGAAGCGCTTCTTCGTGAGCATGGCGCAGATGGCGAAGTACGTGCTGCTGCACGGCGTCCCGGAGGAGATGCAAACCGGCGTGTCCTTCCAGCGGATCAAGCGGGCGATGCGGGAGGCAGACGAGCTCGGGGTCGACGCGGCGGCCGTGCCGTTCGAGCTCGATGATGTACCGAGCTCGCTACGGCCGCTTTCTGGCGCTGGGTTGTACCTACGGACCGACTACTGGGCCAAGATCACCTCGGGTGGCAGCTACGGACACACGTGCTACGTGGCTCGGTCGCTCGATCGCGCCACCGAGCGCTTCTTTTGCTTGATGGCCCAGCCCTTTCCTCTTCTGGACGAGCTCGGCGTCGATCAACTGATCCTCGAGGCCCCGGGTCACTGGGCGGCGGAGGATGACATCGTCACGGCGACGCTTCACTACGCCGAGATCGTGCGGCGCTACATGCGCCTAGCCAGGCCGAAGTACATCTACGAGCGGCTGGCGCTCGGCAACTTCGCCGGCGCACAGATGAGCCGAGAGTTCGGGGTGCCCTACTTCGTCGAGTACAACGGCTCCGAGATCTCCATGCGTAAGAGCTTCGATGGCCACGGGTACAAGTACGAGAGCTTCTACCTGCGCGCCGAGGAGGTCGCCTTCAAGCAGGCCACGGTGATCTCAGTGGTGTCGGAGCCGATCAAGGAGGACCTGGTCGGGCGGGGCGTTCCCGAGGAGAAGATCTTGGTCAACCCCAACGGGGCCGACCCGCGTCAGTACGCACCGGCGTCGCCAGAAGAAAAGCTGCAGATCCGCGAGGAGCTCGGCCTTGCCGACCGCGACTTGGTGATCGGCTTCACGGGGACCTTCGGCGGCTGGCACGGGATCGACGTCCTGGCTGAAGGGATCCCGCGGATCCTGAACCAGGTGCCCGAGGCCACCTTCCTGCTCATCGGCGACGGCAACTACAAGTACCAGGTCGACTTCGCGGTCAAGAAGCATCGGATTCGCGAGCGTGTCCGGATGACCGGGCGCGTACCGCAACAGCAAGGGGCGAGGCTGCTGCGAGCCTGTGACATCTATGTGTCACCCCACAGTCGCCATATGGTTGACAGTCGCTTCTTCGGCTCTCCCACCAAGATTTTCGAGTACATGGCGCTCGGGCAGGGAATTGTCGCCAGCGACCTGGAGCAGATAGGCGAGGTTCTATCACCGGCCCTCCGCCCGCGAGATTTCGACGCAGGGACACCAACGGTGTCGGACGAGCGCGCAGTCCTCTGCACCCCGGGCGATGTTGATGAGTTTGTGGACGCCACCGTGGCACTGGCGCGGCACCCAGAGCTGGCAGCGACCCTGGGCGCGAATGCCCGTCAGGCCATCCTGGACCACTACTCCTGGGATAGGCACGTCGAAAAGCTCTGGGAGTTCGCGATCGAGCGGAGTCGGCAGATCGAGCAGAACGAGCGGGCGCCTGTAGGGGAGGCGACCGCGGTCGCGATGAACATGCCCGATGGCGTCCGAAAAGAGGGGCCCGATGTCGTCGCGATGGCCGCGGCTGCCGTGACCCGTCTTGTAACGACGGAGTCAGGCGCTGCTGAGGACAACGCCTCCGATCGAGACTTCAAGCGTCAGGCGCAAAGCCAGTGGGACCAGGACCCGTGCGGCTCCCACTACGTCCACGAAAGCGAGCCACGAACGTTGGAGTGGTTCAAGAAGGCAGAGGAGTATCGCTACGGAGAGTATGCACCGTGGATGCTCGACGTCATGGAATTCGACCAGCACTCTGGCCACAGTGTCCTGGAGGTTGGCGCCGGCATGGGGACCGACCTCGCGCGGTTCGCCAGCAACGGTGCCGTCGTCACCGACTTCGACTTGTCCCTAGGGCACTTGGCGCTAGCGCGCCGCAACTTCGAGCTCCGGGGTCTGTCGTGCCGGTTCGTCTACGGCGATGCCGAAGGGCTCCCCTTTCCGGACGACACGTTTGATGTCATCTACAGCAATGGCGTGATCCATCACATCCCCAACTCCCACAGGGTCGTAGATGAGATCCATCGTGTCTTGAAGCCGGGGGGCAAGGCGATGGTGATGGTCTACGCGGAGAACTCACGTCACTACTGGCTCGAGCTCGTCCGCAACTACGGGCTCAAGCGCGAGCTGCTACAAACATATTCGATGGGTGAGATCATGTCCCAGCATGTGGAGATCTCAGAGAACGACGCCCGACCGCTGGTAAAGGTCTACACGCGCGAGCGCCTCCGGAGACTATTCCATGTCTTCGATGACGCAATGATCCTGCAACGACAGCTCACGAACGCGGAGATCCCGAAGCCGCTCCGCTGGATCCCCAGGAGCGTCGCCGAGAAGCACGTCGGTTGGAACCTGATCATCAAAGCCACGAAATCACCGTGAGGCGCAGCCTCGAGCGGCTGCGCCAGGTCGCTTTCGTCCTGAGACGCGACCCTCGCAAGCTCTTTGGCTATGGGACCGCGGTGGCCCGCCGAGTGGCGCGGCGCCTGCGCCGTTCGCTTACTCAACGCCGGCCGAGGTCGACTCTACGAGCTGTGGTGGCCGCCACTGGGAAGGAGCTGGACGAGTGGGTATGTGGGGCATCGTTCGCCGACGCTGTGTACGTCGGCGCATCGGAAGCGGCGATCAAGTCGGTCGAGGATTTCGATCTCGACCGGATCGAATCCACGCGCCGGGCCGCCGACCGGATCCTGAACCACGAGTTCCGGCTGCTCAGCCCGGACCCATGGCATTCCAGGGATCCGATCCGACCGTCTCGGAACGACTACGAGCCGCTCGATTGGTTCCTGGATCCTGTTTCCGGGCTGCGGTTCCCGGAGGGAATAGCGCACGACGAATGGGATCTCTACGCCATGCGGCCGGGCTTGGCCGATATCAAGCTGCCGTGGGAGTTGGCCCGGTGTCAGCATTGGGCCACCCTGGGTCAGGCCTACCGCCTCGTCGGCGATGATCGGTACGCGCGGGAGATCGTCCACCAACTAGACGATTTTCTCGAGGCCAACCCGCTGGGGATCGGTATCAACTGGACCTGCACGATGGACGTGGCGCTTCGAGCTGCCAACTGGGTCATCGGATTGGCGCTGATCGACCGTTCCGATGTGTTGGATGTGCGCGTGAAGACCCGAGCCCTGGACGCGCTGTTCGACCATGGAGTGTTCATCTTCGACAATCTCGAGAACGTTCATGAGGTCACCAGCAATCACTTCCTGACCAACGTTGTGGGCCTGTACTTCGTTGCCGGACTGTTCCCGGACCTCCCCCAGGGTCGGCAGTGGAGCAGTTTCTGCCGACAATCCCTCCAGGAAGAGATCCAGGTGCAGGTTCTCGACGACGGAGCCGACTTCGAGTCCTCCATTCCCTACCACCGGCTGGTCACCGAGCTGTTTCTCGGGGCGGCCCGGTTGGCGTCGTTCCGGGGAGAGCCGCTTTCGGAAGTGTTCCAGACCCAGCTGCGGGCCATGGTGGAGTACCTGGCTGGCGTGTTGCGGCCCGACGGTCTCATGCCACAGGTAGGTGATGCCGACGACGGGCGGCTGCATATCCTCAGTGATTATGGGACCTGGGAACCTCAGGATCCCCGGCATCTGTTCGGTCCTGCTGGAGCGTTCTTCGAAACCGATGACTGGGCGGCGTTCAGTTCAAGCAATTCCCGATGGGAGGCGGCATGGTGGGGGTACGAAGCCGCCGGCCGAGCCCAGGGACCCTTCGTTCCGCCGAGCCATTTCAGGCTCTATCCCGACGCCGGCATCGTCGTGGCCCGAGCAAGCGGAAATTACCTTCTTGTCACGAATGGCTGCGTCGGCACGGAGGGTTTCGGAAACCACAAGCACAACGACCTGCTCGGTTTCGAGTACCACGTCGGCGGCGCCCCGGTCTTGGTCGATCCCGGGAGCTATGTGTACACGTCGAATCCCGACGAGCGGAATCGGTTCCGTGGAACGGGTTTCCACAACACCGTGCAGGTCGATGGCCTGGAGCAGAACGAGTTCCGGTCGGAGTGGCTGTTCCGGATGTTCGAGAGAGCCCTGCCGAGTCACGAGTCGTTCGACGTTGACGAACCTATCCTGCGGTATGCCGGGAGCCACGGCGGCTTCAACAACGGCGAGGTCGGCCTTCGGCATCGCAGAGAGTTCTCCTTCGACTCTGACACCGGCGCGCTAAGCATCGCCGACTGTCTCGAGGGCCACGGCGAGTATTCCCTGCGCTGGCACTTTCACTGCGCTCCTGGTGTGGACGTCGACCGCGACGAGGCCGGGCAGCTCGTCCTGGGGGTCGGTAGCAGCACCCGCATCCGATTCAACGTGTCCGGTGATCTGCTGACGAAGGTGGCGGAGAGTTGGTACTCGGAGGCTTATGGGGTCCGAGTCCCGTGCCGGGCAATCGACTTCGCGCTAGAGGTCAAGATCGACGGAGAGCTGAAACGGACCTTCCTGCTTCAGCCCGATGGCTAGGTGATGCCGAGATTGTCGTCGCCGCGCTTGCGGGTTCTCCTGCTTTGCGACGATGGCTGGGAGTTCCAGGCCAACCTCCTGGAGCATATGGGTGCTTTTTCGCTCTACTCGCGACACGAAATCTATCGATTGAACCCACGTCGCTGGGTGCGTTCGGACCCCCCCGACCTGACTCGCTTCGACGTCGTCGTCATCCACTACTCGATCTGGATTCTGCAGGACAGTTATCTACCCGAGCCGGTACGCCAGGCGATCCGCTCCTTCGGCGGTCTCAAGGTCCAGTTTCTGCAGGACGAGTACCGTCAGGTCAACGCCACAGTGGACAGTCTTCTGGAACTGGGCATCGGTGTCCTTTTCACTGTTTGTCCCCCGGATACTGCTGGACTCCTGTACGAGCGCCTGGAGCGTGGCGGCGTCCGGTTGGTAACGACGCTCACCGGCTATGTCCCCGCGGCGGCCGCCCGTTTCAGGACGAGCCCGATCGCGGAACGCCGCGTCCATGCGGCCTACCGAAGCCGCGAGGTGCCCTTTGCCCTCGGCGCGTTCGCCCAAGAAAAGCTGTGGATAGGCAAGAGATTCGCCGCGCTGGCTGAGACCCACGGCCTCGTTCACGACATCAGCTGGCGACTCGACGACCGGATCTACGGCTCCGAATGGTTGAGTTTCCAGGCCTCCGCCAAGGCCGTTCTCGGCACAGGTAGCGGCGCCAGCATCGCCGACTTCGACGGCGACGTAGAGCGACGCGTTACGGCGTATCTCGAGGCGAACCCGCGCGCGAGCTTCAAAGAGGTTCACGGGGAAGTCCTGGAACCCTTCGAGGGGAACGCGGTGATCGATGTGATCTCACCGAGGATTTTCGAGGCTGCTGCGCTTCGGACAGCGTTGGTCTTGTTTCCGGGTGAGTACTCCGGTGTCGTCGAGGCGGAACGCCACTACATCATGTTGAAGCGCGACCTCTCCAACTTCGAGGAGGTCGCCAGGTATCTCCGGGACGATCAGTACCTTCAAGATCTCGCGGATCGAACGTACGACGAGATCGTCGGAAGCGGCCGCTATTCGTTTCTCGCATTCATCCAGGGATTCGATGAAGTTGTCAGCCAGGAGCGTCAGCGTCGAGTTGGCTTGCCCGAGCGAGCGCCGGGAAGACGTACCGGGATCTCGACACGCGGCGATCGTCGATCGACGATAGCAGAGGCCACACGCCGGTTAGTATGGAAGTTCAAGCTCACCTGGCAGTGGCGACGCCACCTGTTCAGCCGCTGGCTGGATGAGTTTGATCCCGATGGCAGCTGGGCAGCGTGGATCGTATCCCAATGCCGATTGGGCGCAGCCATCGCAGGAAGATGGTGTGTGAACGCCGACTACCGTCGAGTCGTGTGGGCGGCTCTGAAATGGACCGAAGCGTCTTTTCAAGAACGCGCCCGAGTGGTGGTTCAGGCTGCCCGCGCTTCGGTCGCTGGAGACTGGCCAAATGTCGAAGTAACGTGCAAGCGGTCGACACAGGTAGAGTCAAACCAGGCCGAGAAGGCCGTTGATCCCGCAGCCGAGAAGACTTCGATCTGCCTGGTACGGCGAGGCACGATCGTTCCGGAGAGCTACTTGCTCAAGGTCCCTCATGAGTACGAGCTCCCGACGCTCGCGAGGTTTGTCCGAGCGAAGCCGGATGTGATTCGGGGGCTGTTCGGCCAAGACGATGCGCGACGGGGCCTTTGAGGTTACTGCTGCATGAGGAACAGTGCATCGTTCATTCAACGACGAGAGGATCATTGAGAATGGCCGATCAAACGTACGTCGCCACCCGGCCAACCGCGGGTTCTTATCCGTGGTCAGGTCGCTCACGCTTTTCGGGTCTCGCGCAATGAGGATCCTAGTGACCGGGGCCGCCGGCTTCATTGGTAGCCATCTGGTGGAGCGGCTCGCTGTCGAAGGTCTGAAGGTACGCGCGTTCGTCCGATACAACTCGCAGGCGAACTTGGGCCATCTCCAGAAACTCCCGGAATCGATTCTGGAGAACGTCGACGTGTTCTTCGGCGACCTGAGAGATCGATCCGCGGTCGCCCACGCGCTCGTCGACATTGATCTCGTCTATCACTTGGGCGCCCTTATCTCTATTCCGTACTCCTACTTGCATCCGGCCGAGGTTGTCGAGACAAATGTCAACGGCACGCTGAATCTCCTGATGGAGGCTCGAGCCCATGAGGGTCTTCGTATCGTCCATACGTCGACAAGCGAGGTGTACGGAACCGCCCAGTACGTTCCGATCGATGAGGAACACCCGCTGCAGGGCCAATCTCCTTATGCTGCTAGCAAGATCGGCGCGGACAAGTTGGTCGAGAGCTTCGTCCGATCATACGGTTTGGTCGCGGTGACGGTCCGGCCGTTCAACGCCTATGGCCCGCGACAGTCCATGCGGGCCGTCATTCCCACCATCATCGCGCAAGCACTCTGGGCGGACCGCATCAGATTAGGCAATCTCAGTCCGGTCAGGGATTTCACGTACGTCGATGATGTCGTCGCGGGGTTCATCAAGGCCGGGACCGTCAACGGTATCGCGGGAGAGACCATTAACCTCGGCAACGCCAAAGCAACGACCATCGGCGACGTGGTCGAGCTGATCTTGGAGTTGGTCGGTCGCGATCTCCTCGTGGAAAGCGATGACACGAGATGGCGGCCGGAGGATTCGGAGGTCTATCGCCTGTGCGCTGGCAACAGCAGAGCGGCCGAGTTACTGGACTGGAGTCCGGCGGTGACATTCCGCGACGGACTCGAGCGGACGATCCATTGGATAAGGGACCATCCAGAGGAGTATTCCAGCCGGCGGCAGTTCGTATGACACCGTACTTGGATATGTTGGTAGGAGGGCGGCAACGATCGCCCCGATGACGGAGTGTCAACGTGCCTGAGCCGCTGGTTCCAGTACCCTTTCGTAGACGTTTGCAATGCGGGCCGCGATAGCCTTGTTGTCTAGATTCAACGCGCGAGCCCTTCCATCCGTCCGGCTACCGTGTGCGAGGGCGAGCTGAAGCTTGGCTGCCACCTCGGCCGGAACGTCCGAGGTAAGAAAACACCCCGAGGTTCCTTCGATCAACCGTCGGACGTCGCCAACGTCCGTTGACACAATGGGACAATTGCAGGCCATCGCCTCTTTGACAGTCACGGGACTGCCCTCGGTGAAGGACGTCATCAACAACGCGTCCACCGCATTCAAGAGCTGTATGTACTCGGTTCTCGAGTGATCGCCCAACTGCAGCAAAGAGACATCGCCTAGTAGGTCCACCGCGGCCTTCGCGAGCGGGTAGTTCTTTACGGCACGATCGAATGACGACGCGAAAGCCACCAGTTTCGCATCGGGATCCAACCCAAGTTGTTTGCGGCACCACGCCTTGTCCAGGACTTGGACTTCATCCGTGTCGATGCCGTAAGGAATCACCGACGCATCTTCATGAGCCCGGAGCCGTAGCCTCATCGACTCTTCTACGAAAACCCCGTGATTGCTCAATCGGTAGGCCACGTAGGAGAAAGGTCGTACAAAGAGCAGATTCACGTCGCTGCCCAGAAACGTGATTACCGTAGGGCAGCGTCGCTGGAGTGCACAGAGCAATCCCGAAAGCCCGTAGTGGGCATGGACCAGGTCGTACTCGCCCTGCTGCAGCTTTCGAACCAGTGGGCGGTATTGACGGATATAGCCTCGCAGTCCGGCGCCGCGTATGTAGAAAAGGTCTACGTGGAGCCCGTGTTCCCTCAGAGCCGCCGCTTGTTGTTCCACAAATGACGGGCAAGGGGGCTGCCTGCGAACGAACAATACTCTCAACATGGCCAACGGTCTCAGCAGTCAGAGTCTCTGTCGCCAGCTTGTCAGCAAATCCTCGAAGCTCCGCGACAACGGGATCATTGGCAACCATCCGATTGTTTCTCTCAGACGAGAGTTGTCTCCGACTTGGCTGTGTGCCTGTCGAGCGGCGCCTTCGCGCTCACCTGCTTCGATGATCTCGATATCAGAGACGGTGCTCAGCCCGGCGAGCCGACGAGCAACATCACCAATCTGAACTTCCCGGCTGCTGCAGACGTTGTACACCGCTCCGGCCTCTCCCTGCTCCATGACAGCCCAGTAGGCCGCAATTGCGTCGCGCACGTCAGTAAAGTCCCGGGTCGTCTGTAACGTGCCGGTGCGCATCGTGGGCGACTGCAAACGCTTCTCGATCTTGGCAATCTGCCGTGCAAAGCTCCCGCAGACGAGTGACGCGGGTTCTCCGGGCCCCGTGAGGTTGAATGTCCGGACTCTAATCACCTCCACTGCGTTCGCTATGCCGAACTCCCTTGAGAGGACCTCCTGTGCCAGCTTGCTCATCCCGTAGACGGTCAGCGGTGTCGGTCTCGATTCCTCCGTAACGGGCCGATCTGGCTTGGTGTGTCCGTATACGGCGGACGAAGAAACTATGAGAATCCGAGGGCGTTCTGGACTCATGTCGGCAACCGACATCAGCAGGTTGACTGTGCCCAGGATATTCACTCCGACAAGCACTTCGGCCGGTATGTTCCGGTTGGGCAAAGCCGCTGCCAGGTGGAAGATCCAGTTCGGTTGGCTTTCGTCGAGCGCCGCCACCACATCGCGTCGATCCGTGACATCACCCTCGATGCCGGCTACACCGACCGGGAAGTCTCCCGCGCGTGCCATCCCGAAGACCTCTGCGCCTCTGGCGAGAGCCAGTCGGCAAAGGTGCTGGCCGCTGAATCCGGTGGCGCCGGTAACGAGGATGCGCATTCCTACGCATCATCCGGCAGAAACTCCGCCCCGCGTTCGGCGAAGTCGGCGATCGCCTGCTTGTAGTCATCATGCCGCCCGATATCAAGCCAATAACCTTGGTGTTGATAGCACTCGACTCGCTCGCCTGATTCGACCACTCGTGAGACAAGGTCGGGTAGATCCATACGGTCGCCGGCGCTGACGTAGTCGAGGACCTCTGGTCGCATTATGTACACGCCCATGCTGACCCAGAAGTCGTGATCAGGCTTCTCTATGTATTCAGTGAGCTGAGACCCTGCATCGAATTCCACGACACCGAAGTCAATACAGACGCTTCGTCGATGCACAGCGAGTGTGACCAGCGCTTCGCTAGCTTCATGCCGCTCCCTCATCTGTGCATAGTCCAGCGTTGTCAATACGTCCCCGTTCATGACGAGAAATGACTCGTCGAACCCAGACAGCAGGGCCAAAGGGCCCGCTGTTCCCAGAGGCGTATCCTCCTTCGAATAGTCAAGCTTCAGCCCGAACCTCTCCCCGCTGCCGCAGTACGCCTTGATCAACTCGGCTAGGTGTCCGACGGCAAGCGTGGCGGCTTCCACACCGTGATAACGGAGTTGATGGAGCACCACATCGAGGATGGAGCGCTCCCCGAGTGGCATCAAAGGCTTTGGAAACACTGCCGTATAGGGGCGAAGCCGAGTGCCCCGTCCTCCGGCCAAGATCACTGCTCTCATGATTCCAGTCGTCGATGCCTTCGATTTGTGGGATGTCGACCCGAAATCAGGGGTACTGTTCCCCAATATGACGCCAAGGCCGCGATGGTAGCATTGCTGTCCTCCATATAAGGGCCAGCAGCGTTGGAGCAACGCGGGCACGACCGCGCCGACCGACGGCCGTTTCCACAAACGAAACTGTCCGATGGCGCACACTTGCGACGAGGCGGGCGGGGCGGTATCTCCTGGGAAAGGAGTGAGTTGTGCTGTCGATCTCGGACTCTCCACAGATTAGTCGGAATCAAGATCTGCCGCAGTATTTTCTGGATCACGGCCTAAATGTGATCGTGGAAGCTGCGCGGGCCCATGCGGAGGCGGCACGGGAGATCGGGCAGGATGCATCCTACGGGCCTGAGTTGGCGGATCTATACAGGCTGCACCGCTTTGTTATCGACTGGAAGAGAACGACCGTGCTGGAGTTGGGGGTCGGCTGGTCGACGCTAGTGTTGGCCCACGCCCTGAAGCTGAATCGCGAACGCCATCGGGATGCCGTTGTCCGGCTCCGTCGGCACGATCCGTTCCGGGTCATCGCAGTCGATAACGAGGAGCGGTTTCTGGACATAGCATTCGAACGCTTGCCAGATGAATTGAGGGAGTTCGCGACGAAACATTTCAGCGAGGCGGAAATGACCTTGTTCAACGGTCGCTTCGCTACGCAATTCTGCTCGCTCCCGCTGGTCAATCCCGATTTCATCTATGTCGATGGTCCCGGACTGTTCAACATTCACAATCCGATCTGCGGGTTCTCGACGTGCCACCGGGACATGATGCCAATGGGTTGTGACGTCTTGCGAATGGAACACTTCCTGACGCCAGGGACCATTGTTGTCGTCGACGGATGCGCTGCGAACGCAAGGTTCTTGAGGGCGAACATGCAGCGGCAGTGGAAATACCGATATGAAGAGGCGTACGACCAGCATGTGTTCGTCATGGATGAGGCACCTCTGGGAAGACACAATCGCCGCCAGCTGGAATTCTATTGCAGCTAGCGGTACGGATTCTCCGACCAAGGGCGATTCTCTCTGGCCAAATCGAATGACAATGCGCCTGGCCGGTGGGCACCGATCGGAACGTTCAGAATGAGTCTCTTCCAGTTTGCCTCCAAGATGGTCCGTCGCTTTCCACGACGCGTGGCCGTCGTTGTGTGTTTGTTGATCGTTGGGTCACTCTTGGAAGGAACGGGCTTCATGCTGTTGGTGCCAGTTCTGGAAATGGCGATACCGGGGCGAGGCGAGCCATCCGAGATTCAGCGCCTGATCGCTGGTCCGCTCGAGGTAGTCGGACTGGAATTCAGCTTGCAGCTGGGTCTATTGATGTTCTTCGTAGTCTTCTGCCTTCAGACGGGCCTGGTGTTCGTTCGAGAACGCCAGTTGGCCAAGAGTCTGGCATCCGTGAAGCTCTGGTTTCGACGCCGCCTTGCGACGGCGATCTTCAACGCCGACTGGTCGTATTTCCTCCGCCAAAAGAGGGGAGACCTCATTAGCGGCGTGTTCATCGAATGCGACAACGCCGGATTGGCGTTTCACAGGTTGCTCAAGCTCTTGACCGGGGTCTCACTCATCACGGCGTACTCGGCCGTGGCTTTTTGGATGTCCTGGCAGGTCACACTAGGGATGCTCGCGGTTGCCGTTCTTCTCACTGTTGTTCTGCGGCGCCAGATTCGCGCCGGCCAGGCCGTCGGCAACAGGAAATCACTCGTGAACAGCCGGCTACAGAATGTCCTGGGGGAGAGTGTCGATTCCGCCAAGTTGGTCAAAGGAGCCAGCCTGGAAGGCAAGACCGTGGGTTTGATCCTAGATGAAGCGAAAGAAATGGCTTCCATCGAAGAAGAGGTGCTGATCAAGAGTGCGAGACTCCGTATTCTCGGGGAGCCCCTGATTGTCGGTGTTCTCTGCGTGGCTGTTTTCGTTTCCATCGGGCTGCTAGAGCTTCCAATGGCCCTGTTGCTCACGCTGATCTACATCTTCTTCCGGCTCTTTCCCACGCTCATGGGGATACAGCAGACCTATTTCCAGACATTGGTCTACATTCCGGCGTTCGATCGTGTCGAGCAGTTGATCGCCGACGCAGAAGCCAGCGAGGAACAGGAGCGCACTGGCGGCGTTCAGTTCCATCATCTGGCCACCCAGATGGAATTTGACGACATCGCATTTTCCTATGAGGATGGGTCTCGTGCCCTGGATGGTGTATCCCTGACGATCCGAAAGGGTGAGACGGTCGGGATTACGGGTGCCTCTGGCGCGGGGAAGAGCACCATGGCCGACATCGCCCTCGGTCTACTGCAGCCGCTGTCCGGCCAGGTCCTCCTGGACGGGACGCCCCTCTTTCAGTATGACGTCGACTCATGGCGCCGACGTGTCGGTTACGTCTCCCAAGAGACGATTATGTTGCACGACACAGTCCGCGCGAACATCTTGTGGGGGGCAGACGCCGGCCCCGATGACATCGACCTGGAAGAGGTCGCTCGACTAGCACACGCTCACGAGTTCATTGTGAGCCTAGCCCGCGGTTACGACACAGTAATCGGTGACCGAGGTGTGCGTTTGTCCGGAGGTCAACGCCAGCGGCTGGCCCTCGCCCGAGCGCTGGCGCGAGCGCCGGAACTACTGATCTTGGACGAGGCGACCAGTGCCCTAGACTCGGAGTCTGAAAGCCTCGTTCAAGAGGCAATCGTCGGGCTGGGGCGGACGATGACAGTGTTGGTCATCTCGCATCGATTGTCTACGTTGACGACAGCAGATCGGATTCATTTTCTTGAGAGCGGCCGGATCGTCGAGAGCGGGACGTCTCAGCAACTGCTGGCCTCCGAGGGCAGATTCCGGCGTTTGTACCTGATGCAGGCGCAAGATCCGGCGGTGTTGCAGGGTCATCTGGCCGGGCGGGATTCCGCGCAAGACCTTCGCGATGCCGCTTCGGAATGACGACGTTGGCGGAGTCGAGTTGATACGCTTGCCTCGCCTCCGAAGAGAGCTCGTGCGGCACGCCTGAGCTTGCCCGATCCCGACGCCGTGCAGGAACTGCCCAGCTAGGTCCATTCCCTGACCCCTGTACGGGCAGAGATCTGCTTGACGCGGGGTCTTCGGGACGGCCAGCGCGCCCGGCGCGCGGCCGTGATCGGGGTAGAGCTCGGATCGTCTTCCGGGAGGGACAGAGCGTGGGACAGCGACTATCCATCGACGACCTCGAGGCACCGACTCTAGGTCAGCGTATGCACGATCTCGCGGGCCGTCTGTTCCCGATCTGCCGGAGCATAACCGGAGACGGCGTTCGCGAAACCCTCGACATCATCGCGGGTGACCTTCCCGATCTAGTAGTCCATGAAGTTCCATCCGGCACAGAAGCCTTCGACTGGGTCGTCCCCGAGGAGTGGAATGTCCGCGACGCATACATTGTCGGACCCGAGGGGAACAAGGTCGCGGACTTCCAGGAGAACAACCTCCATCTAGTTGGCTACTCGGTCCCCATCGATCGTACGGTGCCTTTGTCTGAGCTTCAGACACATCTTCACTCTGATCCTGAACAGCCCGATGCGATCCCGTACGCGACTTCCTACTATGAGAAACGGTGGGGTTTCTGCATCAGCCACAACGCTCGGTCCGAGCTGGGAGATGGAGACTATCGGGTGAAGATAGACTCCACCCTGGAGCCGGGGCACCTCACATATGCAGAGCTCGTCGTCCCGGGGACACTCGATCAGGAAGTGCTCTTGTCGACGTACGTGTGTCACCCGTCCATGGCGAACAACGAGCTCTCGGGGCCCGTTGTTGCCACGCACCTCGCTCAGTGGATTGGCGCCCGTTCGCGAAAATATACATACCGTCTGGTCTTCGTGCCGGAGACGATCGGGGCGATCGTCTTCATCAGTCGCAATCTCAATCATCTCCAGAAGAGAGTAGTCGCCGGCTACAACCTCTCTTGCCTGGGTGATGAGCGAACGTATTCATACGTACCAACGCGTCGAGGGGACACGCTCTCGGACAGAGTTGCGCTCCATGTGCTTCGACATATCTATCCAGCGTTCGACCACTACAGCTTTCTCGATCGCGGCAGCGACGAACGCCAGTACAATAGCCCCGGTGTTGATCTACCGGTGGCGGTGGTCGCCCGGAGCAAATACAGAGAGTATCCCGAATACCATACGTCGAATGACGACCTCAGTTTCGTGACACCCGATGGACTCTATGGGGGGTACACAGCGCTGCGCTTGTGCCTTGCTTGCCTCGAGGAGAATACTGCGGTGCGAGGCACTGTTCAGTGTGAGCCGCAAATGGGAAAGCGAGGTCTGTACAACACGCTCTCCCGAAAGGGCGACTACAAAGAAAGGCGGACGATGATGGACATCCTGGGATACGCGGATGGCCGTGATCTGCTCGAGATCGCGGAGATCGTCGGAGAACCTATATGGGATCTTGCCGCCAAAGTCGCGCGCCTGGAGCAGAAAGGACTCGTGACCCGCCGCTGATAGGGCGTCGACGGGCAATCCGGACAGGTGGGGCGAGCAGATGGAGAGACGTCTCGGTGAGCAATAGAGAGGCGATTGTCCTCGGAATCAACTACGGCGGGCACGATACCTCAGCCGCCCTGATGATGAACGGCCGCCTCATCGCGGCCGCCGAAGAAGAGCGTTATAACCGAGAGAAGCACTCGAGGGCGTTCCCCCTCCGCGCGATCCGCGATTGCCTGTCCATCGGTGGGATCGACATTGACGATGTCGACGAGATTGCCGTGGCTCGGGATCGTTTACGGAATATCCGAGAGGCCTACCTGCGCCCTGCGCTCGAAGATCCGGACAGGATCGGTTTCCTCATCCGGGATATCGAAAAGGTCCGTACGATATACGACCTGCCGAAGTTGGTGCGCGAACAGACAGACTACAGTGGCCCGGTGAGATTCTACCGTCACCATCTATCTCATCTCGCTAGCGCCTACTATCCGAGCGGCTTCCAGGAAGCGCTCCTGGTGAGCCACGACGGGATCGGGGAAATCGAGGCCAGCATGATCGGTGTTGGGCGATCCGGTGAAATCGAAATCGTGCATGATACGAATCACTATCCCGATTCGCTTGGCCTTGTTTACTCTGCTTTGACGTTCTACTTGGGCTGGCGGCATCATTACGACGAGGGCATCGTCATGGGCCTCGCTCCCTACGGAAACCCGCATGCCAGGGTTCCGGGTAGTGAGGCTACGTACAGTGAGATCTTCAGTGAGATCATAGTGGAGGCTGGTGGTCTCGACTACGATGTCAGTTTGGAGTGGATGGATTACTATCGAGTCCGGGACAAGTGGGTCAGCGATCGCTTCATCGGTACTTTCGGCCCGAAGCGGGAGTGGGAGGATCCCTTGACCGAACATCATCAGAACATTGCCGCAGCTCTTCAGGACCGGCTGGAAGAGATCGTCTTGAATCAGCTCAGGTACTGTAGAGAGGAGTATGGATTCCGAAAGCTCGGGGTCGCCGGCGGGGTAGGCCTGAATTGTTCGCTGAACGGCAAGATCCTCGCCAGCGGAATGTTCGAAGAGCTATTCGTGCAACCGGCGAGTAGCGACTCTGGTCTGGCGATCGGGGCCTGCTATCTGGCACAAAGGAGGCGCGAGCCAGACTACCAGCCGGCCCGGATGCACGACTTCTTTCTCGGATACCGCGCTGATCAGGATGAGATCGAGCGCGCCATCGAGGATTCAGGGCTATCCTGGGAGAGACCCGAAACGCTCTACGACCTCGTCGCAGAGCGGCTCGAGGCTGGGCTCATCGTGGCCTGGTACCAAGGGCCAGCCGAGTTCGGTCCTCGGGCCCTTGGCAACAGGTCGATTCTTTGTCGACCGTTCCCAGCAGAGATGAAAGATCACATCAACGAGCGGGTTAAGTTCCGCGAGTCATTCAGACCGTTCGCCCCCGCTGTCTTGGACGAGTACGCTGCCGACTATTTCGTGCTTTCTCAATCGAGCCCGCATATGCTAATGGCGGTGCAGGTGCGTCCCGAGCGTCTCTCGGAGATTCCGGCTGTTGTTCACGTAGACGGGTCCGCCCGCGTACAGACTGTAGCTGACAACAACGACAACAAGCGATTCCGCAGGCTTCTCGAAGCCTTTCACAGCAGAACAGGCGTACCCGTGTTGTTGAACACGTCATTCAACGTGAAGGGCCAACCCATAATCAACACGCCCGAGCAAGCGCTCGAGTCCTTTCAAGAAACGGCGATCGACTGCCTCGTTCTGGGCGACTTCTTCGTAGAGAAGCGCCCAGCCTGATCCCAGCACTCGGAAGCACAGCACTACGATTTCGGCGCCCCGGGCCTTGTTCTCCGAGTGCTCTCGAGTCGCCGAGTCCGGCGCGGTCTGATACGCGAGTGCTACTGGTTTCTTCATGGAGGCCCTAACATCAGGTGCCGACGGCACCTATGTGTATCGGGGTTCGGCGACTCCGATTCGCTTCTCTCTCGGGGCTCAAAGGCGCAGATGTAGCGAGGTCCGAGGAGGCGCGGTTTCACCCTGTCGCGACAGGTGAGAAGCAATGGATATCAGCGTCATCATCACGAACTACAACTACGGCATCTTCCTGGAACGGTGCCTCCGAAGCTGTCTGAGTCAACACCTACCCAGAAAGGACTTCGAGGTCATCGTCGTCGACGATGCGAGCACCGACATGTCGCGCCAGATTCTCGAAGTCTATACGCCGCGCGTGCAGCCGATTTATCTCGAGGAGAACCGGGGCGTCGCCTACGCCGCCAACGAGGGGATCAAAGCGGCTAACGGACGCCTCGTTGTACGCGTAGACGCCGACGACTTCATTAATGAGTACATGCTTCTCATTCAGTCCCTGTTCCTGTCATTCCATCCCGAGTATTTCGGCGTCTCGGTTGACTACATAACCGTCGACCCTGTGGGCGACGGGAAGCTTCAAGTGCATTCTGCCATCGAAGAGCCGGTTTCTTGCGGGATCATGTATCGGAAGGACATTTTCGTTCAGGAAGGTCTCTACAATCCGGCCTACAGGCATCGTGAAGAGATGGAATTACGAATGCGGCTCGACGAGAAGTATCGCATCGGCAACATTCCGATTCCGCTGTACCGCTATCGTCAGCACGATCGCAATAAGTCTAAGAGCGCCGAGTTCCATCAAATGGGCGAGGCCTTGACGAGGCGGTACGAGAACGGCGACGAGGAGCTCTGAGATGGTGCAGATCATTAGCGAGATTCATCCTCAGCATGGCGGCAACATAGCGGTGGCAGCAGAGATGATCCGCGAGTCAGCTCTGGGTGGCGCGGACTTCGTCAAGTTCCAGTGGTACGACGACGGGATGACCGTCTTCGGCAAGGAGTATGGAGACCTGGAACTCTCGATCGACGATGTCAGGAAGTTGATCGGAATCGCTGAGCACTATGACGTGGAGCCGCTGTTCACGCTTTTCGACGCGGGGTCGTTCGCGGGGGCGCGCGAGCTCGGCCTCACGAAAATCAAGATCGCGAGTCGTACGGTCACTCAGTACCCGGAGCTCTGTCGCGAGATGATCGACTACGCCGACGAGGCCTTCGTGTCGCTCGGATTCTGGGACGGGCCAGGCTTCCCTTTCGGGTCCGACCCGAAGGTGCACTACTTCTTCTGCATCGCCAAGTACCCGACATATCCCGATGACATGCGCGACATTCCGAAGCGTTACGAGCGGGGCGCGATTGAGGGTTTCAGCGACCATTCTCTGGGGATCGATGCCGCGCTGCTAGCCTGCGCACGCGGGGCCTACTATGTCGAGAAGCACTTCTCGTTGGACAAGACGAATCAACGAGATAAGCAACTCGCACACGCGTGCAGCATGGGGCCAGGAGAGCTCCGTGAACTGAGCCACTACGGGAGGCGACTCTGGACGCAGCAGGACTTCCTGAGCTCAAGGGCGCGGAGCGTTTCGGACGAGTCTAGCTAGACAAGAACTCGCATGAAGGTCCTGTATCTAACGACGAAGACCGTTCATCATCAGTACGTCTGGGAACGACTGAAAGAGAGCGGTTGCGAGGTCCACGTCGTTACCGAGTCCCCCGTCAACCTCCGCACGGTCTCGGTTTGGCGAGCCCGAGTGAGAAACTTCATCGCAGAGCCCTCGGTCAAACGACTAGCGACGGAGTTTCCCTTTGTCCAGGTTCCCCTCTTCGAGGCATTGCGGAAGCGGTCAGAATCCAAGCTGCTTCCAGCCGCGAACCTGGATTGGGTGGATGAGCACCACGAGAGCATCAACCACGTTCTTCGCTCCGGGATTCTGCAGCAGCCCTGGGATCTCGTGTTGGTCTTCGGGACTCGTCGGATCAAGTCAGACTTGATCAGCGAGCTGGAGCGTCGAGAGGTCCCCTTCGTCAACGTTCACTGCGCCGTGCTGCCGTACATCCGTGGCCTGGAGTCAGATTGCTGGTCCCTGGCCCGGCGCCGCTGGCACGAGATTGGTGTGAGCCTGCATTTCATCGAAGAGGGCCTCGACACCGGCGCGATCATCGAGTGGAGCGAGACCGACGTGGGCGATGCCAGGCATCCATGGGAAATAAGAGCGATATCGACGCAGCGGGTGGTTCCCATGCTGATGCGCAACACTGACCGCCTCAGGTGCCATCAGGACGAGCGCTTCCTGGATAATCAATGGCGCGAGAAGGGCGAGTACTTTTCTGTCCCAGGCATCTTTGTTCAGCTGATCGGCATCATGAATTTCTACTCGCGGAAGCTCTGGCTGTGAGCGATGTCTTTGTTCCTCTCTATCATGGTGTTGTACGGGATTCGGAGTACGCAGCAGATCCCTTCGAGCGCGTATTCCAGAAGCACCTCCCGGAAAGTGAGTTCGAAGAACAGATTCGGTGGCTCTGCGATAACTACCGAGTCCTGCGTGCGGATGAGTTCGTTGAGAAGGCACTGTCTGGAGCGGTGAGCGAGCCCTTCGCACTGATCACCTTCGACGATCTGTACGCGAACTTCAGATCGAACGCTCTCCCCATTCTCGAGGAATACGGAGTGTGTGCGGCGGCCTTCCTTTGTACCGGGTTCGCCAGGGGGACGCGGATCTCCTGGACGGACGAGATCGAGCGCGTCGTGATGAACGCGAGACCCTCGGAGTTGCGAGTCTTGGGGAGCTCATACTGCACGGCGAGGAGTCAGGACCGGATCGACACGGTACTCGAGTTGAAGAGGGTCGCGAAGAGTGTGTCCGCGCAGCGTCAAGAACAACTCGTGGCACGATTGCTCGAAGACTACGACACGGGGACGGAGTTGGCGAAGGCGAACATGTTGAATTGGACGGACGTCGCGGAGCTTCGGGAACACCCTCTCGTCGAGTTCTACCATCACAGTCACGGCCACTGCGTGCTGAAGAACCAGGCTGCGGAGGAGCTTCAGCGCGACCTGGAGAGGAACATCGGAATCCTCGGTGATCCTGTGTACTTCGCCTACCCGTATGGCGTTCGCGGCGTTCACTTCGATGACCAGGTGAAGGCGGCAATTAGACGCAAGGGCTTCCGGGCGGCGTTCTCTGTAGCCACCGATCCTTCGTACCAGCAGATCGATCCCTACGAGATCCCGCGGAAGGAGATGCGAGTCGGGGATCATCTGAGGGTAGGCGCGGGCTAGAACGGAATGGCCAGGACCCAGTGGTTCCGGACTGAATCGGCACGACAGTGCAATTGTTGACGCACGGCGTTCGACGGAATGGCTGTTCCGCAGCGGGCGACGAGAGAGCAACCGCCAAGACGGGAGTACGCGATGATTGGTGATCTCAAAGACAGCTACCGGCCGGCCGAAGGCCAGCTGCTGATCGATGGGGAGTGGAGTAATGCCCTCTCGGGCGAGACTTTCATCGCCGAGAACCCGTCAACCCAGGAGACGGTCGGTGTCTTCGCTCGAGCCAGGGAGCCCGACGTCGACAGGGCCGTACGGGCGGCTCGACGCTCTGTGAGCGAATCGAGCTGGACCGGAAAGGTTCCGCAGGAGCGTGAGCAGGTGCTCCAGCGAATAGCGGAATTGATCCTGGAGAACCGAAAGGAGCTTGCGTTCCTGGAGTCGATCGATGTCGGGAAGCCCTTTGCGAACGCATACGCGGGCGATATCCCCGGTGCAGCGCGTAACTTCAGGCACTTCGCAGGCTGGGTGACCAAGATATACGGCGAGACGTGCCCGGTTGATGGGCGATTCCTCAACTATGTCATTCGAGAGCCGCATGGAGTTGTCGGGGTCATTACGCCGTGGAATTTCCCTCTTGCCATCGCTGCGAAGAAGATCGGTCTGGCCCTCGCCACGGGGAACTCAGTGGTCTTCAAGCCTGCGGAACAGACTTCTCTTACGGCGCTACGCCTCGGCGAAATCGCCCAGGAAGCTGGACTCCCGGACGGAGTTCTCAACATCGTAACGGGGTACGGTGAAGAAGCCGGCGAGGCCATCGTCAAGCACCCGCTTGTGAACATGATCAGCTTTACGGGGGAGGCGGTGACAGGTCAGTTGATTCAGCGGAACGCCGCAGCAACCCTCAAGAAGTGCGTGCTGGAGCTCGGTGGCAAAGCGCCGAACGTGGTCTTCGCCGATTGTGACCTGGGCGAGGCGGTCTCCTGGGCCTACGACTCTGCCTTCGGGAATCAGGGCCAGAATTGCAACGCCGGGACGCGGCTCTTCCTCGAGAAGAGCATCAAAAGCAGATTCGTCGAGGCGTTGCTCGCGAAAGTAGCAGGGGCCAGACTTGGAGATCCGCTAGACGACGATACGACCATGGGGCCACTGGCCTCTCAGCAGCAGTTCGACAAGGTGCTCTCCTACATCGACATTGGAAAGCAGGAGGGGGCGAGATTGGTCTGCGGCGGTGGCCGGGCGAGTATTGGCGATGGAAAGGGCTATTTCGTCGAGCCGACGATCTTCGATCGGGTCCAGAACGACATGAGAATCGCCCAGGAAGAGATCTTCGGGCCCGTCTTGACGATCCTGGAATTCGAAGACATCGAGGAAGTGCTGCAGAAGGCAAACGACGTAGCCTACGGTCTTGCCGCCTGCGTCTTCACGAAGGATCTTGTGAAGGCGCATCACTTCGCCAGGAGCGTCGACGCCGGGACGGTCTGGGTCAACTGCCATGGCGTCGTCGATCCCAACTCGCCCTATGGCGGTCGCAAGCTAAGCGGACTCGGGACGGAAGGGGGCCTCGAGGGGATTCTCGAGCACACCCAGCCCAAGAGCGTTTGGGTGAACATAGGCCTCACAAGGCAATAGCCGAGAGATTTGGATGTTTGTCCTCGGCGTTATCCCAGCGCGTGGCGGCTCGAAGGGTCTGTCACGAAAGAACTTACGAATGCTCGGCGGCCAGCCGCTGATCTCGTACAGCATCCAAAGGGCGAAAGGGAGTGAGTTGATCGATCGCACGATCATCTCTACCGACGACCGGGAAATCGCCCAAGTGGCTCTTGATTGGGGTGGAGATGTACCGTTCTTCAGACCACCGCCCCTGGCCACCGACAGCGCGTCCATGATCCAAGTGCTTCAGCATGCGGTCAGGTGGATGGAGTCGGAGGGAGGGGTTCCCCGGGTCGATCTCATCACGTGCATGCAGCCGACCTCACCCCTCGGCACGACGTCTGACCTGGACAAAGCAGTCGGACTCGCTCTGGATCACGATGATTGCGACGCGATCATGAGCGTCTGTGAGGTCGAGCATACGCCGTACTACATGAAGAGAATCGTGGAGGGACGATTGCTTCCACTGATGCCCGACGATGATCCACGACAGCCGCTCCAGAACAGACAAGCGGCTCCGTTCAAGGTGTATCGACCCGCCGGTGTCGTGAGTGTTACGAAGCGTAGAGTCTTGATGGAGGACAATCTGCGGTACGGCTTGCACACGATTCCCTTGATCCTGGAACAGCGATCCTCGGTGAACATAGACCATGAAGTTGATCTTCTGCTCGCCGAGAGAGTCCTCCAAGAGCAGCAGGGTCAGAGCGACCGATGACGGTAGGCGAGGAGCTCGTTCAGTGGATGAAACGCAACCAAATCCGTCACATCTTCGGGATACCCGGGGGTGGTGCGAGCCTCGACCTGATCAATGAGGCTGAATCACAGGGAATAAAGTACGTCCTGATGAGCAACGAGGGATCGGCGGCGATAGCGGCTGCCGTGCTGGGCGATCTGGACGGAGTGCCTGGAATATGTTCGACGATAATGGGTCCAGGAGCACTGAATGCCGTATTCGGCGTGGGTATCGCGGCTTTGGAACGACTGCCGCTCATTCTCCTCACCGATCGCTACCCTGATCATCTCCAGAACGAGATCTTCCATCAGCAGTTGTCACATCGCGACCTGCTGGCCTCCGTGGTCAAGTTCTCCGCAACCCTGCAGTCGGACAATGTAAGCGGCCTAATGGATCGCGCCGCAAGAACCGTCTATGAAGGAGGACGCCCTGGGCCTGTACACATCGACGTGCCAAACGACGCACTCACAGGTATCTCCGGCTCGAGCCGATTCGAGGCATGCGAAGAGCGCGTATTGCCCGCCAACGAGCTCACCCCCGTGGTTCAGGAGATCGAGAGCGCAAGAAGGCCGGTCCTGCTCATCGGTTCCGGGGCGAGGAACGGGGGGCTCCGTGATGCCCTGACGTGCTTCGTGGACAAGCTCGGGATGCCCTTCCTGCCGAGCTACCGGGCAAAAGGCCTGATCTCCGAACGGCACCCGGACTACGCTGGGCCGCTCTTCGGATTGTCGAACGAGGGCTCTTTCGAGCACTGCGTGCTGTCGCGAAGCGACCTCATCATTCAGCTCGGCACGGAGCGCGGCGAGATCACCCGGCCGTGGGGCTACGATCAACCCAGTATCTTGATTGACAGGATGGATCCCGGCGAGCGTGCGCTCGCAGCTCCAAACCACAGATTGGCGGGAGATCCGACCGCCATCGTCCAGTCGCTGACGGACCAGGTGACCGCAAGATCCCCATGGGCTCGAGAGATCCTATCGGAGCTTTGGAGCGATTTGTTGTCCAGAATCGATACGGATGAACGGACGCTGAGCACCGAGGGTGTGATCAGCGTGAGTGGGGAGGTCGTGCCGGCGGGAACCTGCGTGACGACGGAGACCGGCGTGTTCAACATGATGCTCGGGCACCTGTGGCGCTCCCACCGCCCGAACAGCTTCATCGCTCCCAGCGCGACCACCACGATGGGCTTTTCCATTCCGGCGAGCCTTGCGGCGAGCCTACACAGTCACGAAGGCGACCATGTTCTCGCATTCTGCGGCGACGGCAGCTTCCACATGCGAGCAGGAGATCTGGCCACAATCGCGGAGCTGCAGGCAAAAGTGATCTTGGTCGTGTTCAACGACAGCGGCCTCGGGACAATCCGCATCTCGCATCGCAAGAAAGGCTACGACTGTTCGGGGCTCGAGCGCTCGGCCGTGGATATTGCCCGCATCGCGGCTGGCTATGGCGTTCCCAGCTGTCAGGTTCACTCACATGGTGAGCACAAGGAGCAGCTCGAGAAAGCGATGACGCGTTCCGGCCCAAGCCTGATCGAGGTGATGATCGAGCCCGAGCGTTACGACGCGTTCGTAACAGAGATACGCGAAAACATGAGGCTCGAACACGTTGCGGGTGAGTAGGTGAAACGCTACTCGGGTTCAGGATTGCGTAGATTGTGCCGCACGGTGCTAACGCGAGCCGGCGCGACCGAGGAGGCTGCGGACCTGGTTGCGAACTCCTTCGTCGATGCCGACCTGATGGGCATCGACTCCCATGGCGTGGCGATGCTCCGTCGGTATCTGGAGTTCATCGAGATAGGCTGGGTGGACCCACAAGGGAGCCCCGAGGTCGAGAAGGAGAGCGCCAGCACGTTGCTTGTAAACGGCAACTGGGCGTTCGGCGCAGTGGCTTGCCACAAAGCCATGGCACTGGCTGCAGCGAAGGCAACGCAGACGGGCGTCGCCAGTGTCAGCGTTCACAGCGCGGGTCACTGTGGGAGGTTGGGACAGTATCCACAACGAGTCAGTCAGGAAGGGCTGATCGGGATTGCGATGGTCAACAACCATGGCGCCGGCAACATGGTGGCGCCGTATGGGGGGACGGAGCGTCGGTTGTCGACGAATCCTCTGGCGGTGGCGATTCCCTACAAGGAAGGCCGTCCGATTCTGCTCGACATGACGACGAGTGTCGTTGCGGAGCGGCGAATCAAACTCAAGAACGAGCAGAAAGAAAAAATCCCCGCCGGATGGTTCATCACGGCTGACGGTGAAACGCCGACAGACCCCGGACTGTTCTATGCGGAGCCGAAAGGCGCCCTGCTACCTATGGGGGGAGATGCAGGATACAAGGGATACGGGCTGGCCCTGATCGTGGATATTCTCGCTGGCGCTCTCTCAGGGGCCGGCTGCAGCAATCCTACGGCAACCCGAGTGGGCAATGCCTTCTTCGGTATCGTGATCGATCCGGCCCAAACCGCTGGCGGCTACGAGATGCTGGTTCAGCAGCTGATCGAATACGTCAAGAGTGCGGACACAACGCGGAAGCCGGGTCGAATCTACTATCCTGGCGAGATCGAACAGCTCGAGTATCAGGACCGGCAGCGCCATGGCGTACCGATCTCGGACGGGGCCGTCCAGCTGGTCAAGGCCGCGATGAGAAGCGTCGAATTGGATGAGACACTTCTCGTGGAAAGCGAAGTAACCGGCGAGCAGTGACTTTCAACGCCGCGTCACCTGAAGACCGGTGTGAGTCCGAGGAAAGCAGCCCCATGCGTGCCTCCAACGGCGACCGCCCCCACGTTCTGGTGCACGTCGATGAACTCCGGCGGGACTTCTTTGTGAGCGCTGCCCTCAAGGACGTCCTCGAATCTCGCGGCGCCCGCGTCACTTTGACGAACAGGTCACGTCTCCGCTGGTATCTGCAGTACGGCGACTTTGATGCGGTGCTCGTGTCGCAAGTACAGATGATCCCGTTCGAGCTGCTGCACCGGCTCGCCGAGAGAACGGATATTCACATGCTGACGACCGAAGGCGCGCTTACCGACGAGAAGGGTGTCCTGCGAACCTTCGCGAAGAGCCTCGAGCCGAGCCGACAGCGTGCCTACATCGACGCGACTGCCCGGTTTCACCTCTGGGGCGACTTCTCGCGGAGATGCTTGATCGCAAGCGGACTATTCAATGAACGTCAGCTCCCGGTGTGCGGAGCGCCTCGCTTCGACTATCACCGGGAGTCCTCACGGCTACCGAGTCCGACGAGCTTGGACCTTCCCATCGGATTGGTGTGTCGGTTCGTATTCCTGCATCCCTACAGGATGATAGCGAACCCCATCAGGACGATCGACCGGCTCAGGGCTGACCGATATCGTGGCTCGCTTTTTCCAATGGACAAGGAGCCTGAAGACGTCTATTGGATTCAGGCGGCTGCTGTCCGTGTTCTCCTCGAGCTTCTCGACGAGTGTCAGAGACGTGGTCAACGAGTGCTGTTGCGGCCCCATCCTCGCGAGGACCTCGATAAGCATGGCTATCTTCTGGAAAAATACGACGACATCATCTCGTGGGACCACAAAGATCTGTCGTTCGAATGCTGGTTGGAGAAGGTCTCCGCCGTCGCCAGTTTCAATTCGACCAGCAACTACGAGGTTGTCGCGTCGGGTCGTCTCGGCATCAGCCTCGACGCGCTATTGGGAGATCGCGGAATCGACCATACAGGATTGTCTGCGAACACGATGTATCCAGTTACTCGTAGCCTTGTGCAGCCGCGCACGTTTGACGATCTTTTCGCTGCGATCGACCGACTACGTTCTGGCGAGTGGAGCGCCGAAGAGCAGTATCGGGAGCCCCTGGAGAACGTCCGCGATATTTGTGGCTTCCCACGCACCCAGCCGGCGTTGAGCAACGTGGCCGATCAGGTGTTCGAGGCCCTGCGAGAATCCGCGGATCGTCGCAGGGGCCGACGGTTGCAGAGCGTGCGCAACGGGCTGTGCCGGATGTTGGTACGGCTCGTGGAGTTCGTTCTGTTCGCGATTCTTCGACGGGGTGTGGTGAGCGTGTACTACCCGATGTGGGAGCGATGGTATCGACGCCGGTGGGGCGGGTACATCGAGAAATACACGCAGTAGCCGCTACTCGTCCGTGAGAGAGTCAGTCATCGGCTCCGAGACCCGCCGGTCCGTCGGCTCGGACGTCCAGGAGAACCTCAGTCCAGGCCGGTGCCCGCGTGAACGGAGGGATCGTCCGCTACCGCGTATCCGAGTGCCTGGAGATCCAATGAGTGATCCTCCGCCAACTTGGCGTTCGACCGCGCAACCCGGTCCCTGATCACCCGCTTCTCGGCTTCCCCGAACTGGATCTCCTTTGCGTGTTTCCTGTAGCGGACACTGGGTTCAACGCTCCGACCGAGCCTCTGGAGCCCTTGGATGGCCCAGTCGGGCAAAGTGTCGACAACTCCGAGCCTACGAAGCAACGAGCCGGCTCGCCCCACGGGGTTCAGTCTCCACAGGAGAGCGGACCACCGCGTGGGCTCCCGCACCACATTCACACGTCCCTGTGGAGTCTCCCTGGAGTTGACGTTCAGTGGCTCTTCGAGTCCGAGGACGGGCATTCCCGCCGACGGCAACGTTCCTATGAGACACCGTCGGAACTCTTCACTATCGGTGGAAAGCAACTCACAGGGTGCGATTCTGACTTCGAACCCCGGGAAGAGGAGACGTAACAGATCTGAGAGCTCGCCGAACCAAAGCGCCGCGAATGCACCTGCGAACGGATCATCGCTGAACAACCGGATCAGCTTCTGTCCGGTGGGAGCGCGTCGTTTCCATCTCAAGTAGTCGTACGCGTAGTGTGACTGCAGCAGGGAAGCCTGCTCACGTATCGTCAGAACGATCGACTTGTGACGGAATTCCTCTCCCAGTTCTCGCTCCAGGCGCTCGACCAGCCACGCCAGCCGCAGTGCGTTCACCTCTCCGTCGTAGGCGCCATAATCGAGGATGCACTCGTCGGAGAGGATGACCGTTGAATCCTGCGACTCTCTTATCTCTTCGGCCGCTAGCTTCGCGTACGCAGAAATGAGATTGAACGAGCTCCGACGCTCGCCTTTACCGAACCTGTCCAGCTGCCTGAAGACAGAGTAGTGCGCGCGCCTCAGCTCGTCCGTGACGAACGTCCCGTCCGGTCGTTTTCCCAGATAGAGCGCGTTGGGAACGCGGTCCAATAGACCCTGAGTGTAGGTAGTCGCGGCCTTGCCCATCCCCGGGTGAAGCAGCAGCGATCGACGCGTCTTACCGTCAACCATCGTTGGGGACGTGCGCAGAGCGGCTCGTCGAACCGGGCGGGAGCAGTCGTTGGATAGACGAGGTCCGACGACTACGGTTGGGCACTGTGGGTCGCGACGCCAAGAGATCCGGAATCGTGATTTGGAGTGCGGCGGGTAAGGGCGGGACGCGTGCCGGGCAGAGGCTCTGAGCGTATCGAGGATTCTGGCGCCGTTCAAGTGGGCATGACCCTCAGGTCAGGACTTCGCCGCCTGCAAGCGCGGCCGTTCTCAGATCGGATCGGGGGGCCGGAATCGCCGGGCCGCTCGCCAGAAAACGGTCATCAGCCAACCGCTACGCGACTGTTCCGAGCCCCCCTCAGACGCCCGATCGACTCCGCGGCCAGCGCTGTGGCACCCGTGCTAGACTCCCTCCTCGCACCGCAGGTCAACTGTTCGGCAGGGCCGACGCCGTGGCTGCACCGGTGATTGTCGGCCCGGCTTTGCGTCGTGTTCGAGGCCCTCTCTACACAAACGACTCTCGGCTTGTCCGACGTCGCTACCGATGGTCGTCGTATCTCCCGTATCTCCCGGTTGGCGTCTAAAGTTTCTTCGCAAGCAGATACGTGTACCAGAACATGGGGTATTCCCTGTTGAGATCGGTGCAGCGCGGATCGATCGACTACGGCCTCGCTTTCCAGGGGCTGGACGTCTATCGACGTAACCTGGATCACTGTGGTGAGTGAGATGATGACCATGCATCGCGATACTTCGCACGTGAAGAAGCACTATGACGCTGCGGCGGACGACTATCACCTGCAATACGATGAGTCTCTCCTGTCGGATATCGATCGACCCTACCCTGCCAATTACTTCCGACTCCAGTTGTTGTTGCAGTGCTTTGCGCGTCGGCGCCCCTCCCGTTTGATAGAGGTCGGGGTCGGAGAGGGAACGCCTCTCTGTGCGTTGGCGGGCCTGGGCATCGACGTCTGGGGCTTCGACCTCTCGGAGCGGATGGTAGGAAGAGCGCGCCAGCGTTTCGATGAGCACGGCCTTGATCCTGCACAAGTGTTCGTCGGGGATATCCAGGATCCGGCGACCTACGCTCATGCGCTGAAAGACGGTAGATTCGAAGGCCTTGTGGCGATGGGTGTCATGCCACATGTCGAGCACGATGATGGCGTGTTGCAGAACCTGGCGGAGCTCGTTTCGCAGGAGGGCACGGTCTTCGTCGAATTCCGCAACAAGCTCTTCTCGATGTTGACATTCAACCGACCCACGGCCAGTTTCATTCTTGACGACCTTCTGGTCGGCGTGGCCCCTGAGATGAAGGCGGCGATTTCGCGTGAGCTCGGCTCCCGTCTGCGAATGGATATGCCGCCGAAACGGGAGGTCATCGAAGGAACAAACGCGCCAGGCTACGACGCAATCCTCGCAAGGTTGCACAACCCGTTCGAAATGCCGGCTCTCTTTGAACGTAACGGATTCAGCGACGTAAAGCTCCATTGGTATCATTACCATCCCGCCATGCCCTACTTGGAGAGCGACAACCCACAGCTCTTTCGCGACGAGTCAATCCGTATGGAAGGGCAAACTGCTGATTGGAGAAGCAACTTTCTCTGCTCGGCGTTTGTTGTCGAGGCGGTCAGGAACGACTCGAAATCGCAGAGTTGATCAGCGCCCCCCTGCATCGGGGAAGGGCGCAGTGCCGGTGTGATTCCCGGCAACAGCCAGCATGCACGTTCTGATCCTGGTAGGCACGCTGCGCCGCGACTTCTGCTTGATGGCGGCGCTGAAAGAAGTCCTTGAGGCCCAAGGCGCTCACGTGACATTAGCGAGCCTTCACCGTCGTCGCTGGTACCTCCGATTCGCGGATTTCGATGCCGTGGTGATGCCAGTCGGCGACGTAGCCATCAGTGACGTGGCTGCGCTTGCAAAGGGTGCCAACATACATGTTGTACCGACTGTGGAGACACTCAGCGACATCGCCATGCTCTCGCGATCGGTCGGCGCCGATATGCGCGCGACAGTACAACGTTCGATCGAAGAATCGGCCGCAGTGATCCATCTGTGGGGGGAGCGATCACGAAGACAACTCCTCGAGACAGAAGCGTTCGTAGCGGAGCGACTCGTGGTGGCCGGAGCAGCACGATTCGATTACTACGGGCACCCGCGTCATCGGGGGACGATGGCCACGGGCGCGGAAAGTGCCGCCGGCCGGCCGCTGGGTATAGTCTGGAAGTTCGATCTCCTGCGACCGCGCTCGTTTACGCCGAACCACTTTGCATGCATCGACGAACTACGAACTGACCCGTACCGAGGTTCGCTCTATCCGGTGGACGGCGGTATCGAAGACCTCTACTGGGTTCAGGCGGCGACGGCTCGCGTTCTGCTAGACGTGCTTGACGAATGCGAGCGGCGCGATCAACCGATACTGATTCGCCATTATCCGGGTGATGACTCGGAACAGTATCGCTATCTTCTCGAGAAGTACCCCGGAATCGTGTCATGCGAGCACCAGGATCTTTCGCTCGAGGCGTGGTTGTACGAAGTCTGCGCCGTAGCGTGTTTCGGCTCTGTCGGGGTCGACGATATCGTTGCTTCGGGCCGGATGGGAATCTGTTTCGATGGGATCCTCGGCGCCCGGCTTGCTGTCCACACGGAGGGGCGCGAGGCGGCGAGCGGCTCTCAGAAGAACGGTCTGATCGACGCGCGGGAGCCGGCCGATCTGTTCGCTGCGCTTGATTCCTTGAACCGAGGCGAGTGGAATCCTCAGCAGCACTATCAACGCGTCATGGGTGACCTCGCCGATCGGGTTGCCTTTCCACGGACAACGCCGGCATTGGTTAAGATAGCCAATGAGATCGGGCGGACCCACTCCAGCTACAATCCGTCCGGGCGCTTACGCTCCCACATAGAGCGAATCCGTCGCTGGATCTGTCGCCGCGTCGTAGCCTTCATCGATTCCGTCGAGTTTCGTGTTCTCCGCCGCGGGGCGACAGTAAACCACTTCCCGTTATGGGAGAGAACGTACCGGGATCGCTGGGCCGAACAGATCGATCGATACGCACCGATTGGGCGGGAGGGGTGATCCCCGCTCGTGTGCGCCATTCGCGAAGGAGCCGGCGTCACTGGGAGTCGGGCCACAGCGGATGGCCGACCCTCCACGGCGCTTGCGCCGTACACCTGACGGGGCCCGTCGTCTAACAGATCTTTAGCCCATGCACATTACGGGAGCCGGATATGAACTGCGCACTCATCCTCGGGCGGCATCATTCGTCCGGGTTTCCTGGCAAGAACTTGCACAAGGTTCGTGGGCGACCCATGGTCGAATTCCCGCTTCTGGCGGCTAGCAGAGCCGAGAACGTGGGGCGAGTCTACGTATCCACGGACTCCCCGCCGATCAAGGAGCTCGCCAAGGCCCACGGTGCCGCGGTGATCGAGCGACCCGCGCATCTTGCGACAGACGAGGCTCTCAGTGACGACGCGTTCGTTCATGGCTACCGAGAAATCCGGGCGGAACTGCAGCGCGAGGGCGAGGAAATCGGTCTCCTTGCGCTGATGTTAGCCAACGCTCCCACGATCACCTCTGAGCTCATAGACGAAGGCATGTCGGCCCTTCAGGCAGACGATACTCTCGACTCGGCCGTATCCGTATCGCGCTACAACATGTGGAGTCCCATCCGGGCAAGACGAATAGCAGATGACGGCTTGCTAGAGCCGTTCTTTCCGCTCGCCGCCGTCGCCGATCCGGCCACCATGTCATGCGATCGAGACTCTCAAGGCGATGTGTGGTTCGCCGACATGGGGGTGTCCGTTGTGCGGCCGCGGTGCTTCGAGAACATCGAGAGCGGTACGTTGCCTCAGCGATTGATGGGCCGACGAATTCATCCCCTACGGCAATGGGGTGGACTCGATGTCGACTACGAGTGGCAAGTGCCCCAGGTCGAGTTCTGGCTGAGCGCTCATGAAATCGGTGAAGAGCCGTCATCTCCCCCCGAGACTCGTACACCGGATACGGAAGTCTGAGCGGCCGAATGGAAAGGTGATCGATGGGCCCCACGCGCGAGGGTGACCCCGGCGGCACGCACCGAGTGCTGGTGACGACCGTGCCTTTCGGAGCGGCAGATGACCGCCCGCTGAGCCTGCTTCAGCAACACTCCGTGGACTATGTGGTCAATCCCCTCGGACGGCGACTGTCGGAAGGCGAGTTGGCCGAGATGGTAGGTCCGTTCAGCGTGCTAATCGCGGGCACTGAGCCCATCACGGCGCGAGTGATGCAGCATGCGCCGCGGTTGCGGCTGATTTGCCGAGTTGGAGTAGGGCTCGACAGCGTCGACCTCGCGGCCGCAGGCGAGCGGGGCATCGAGGTTTGCTGGACACCTGACGCTCCTTCAGCGGCGGTCGCGGAGCTTACGATTGGATTGATGATTGACTTGCTCAGGCACGTCGGTCGCGCGAACCTCCGCATGCATTCGCGCCGCTGGGATCGGATCATGGGCCGCCGTCTGAACGGTTCCACAGTCGGTGTGATCGGAGTCGGCCGGATCGGACGTCGCGTCATCGCACATCTGTCCGGTGGGTTCCCCGAGGCGAAGATTCTCGCGAACGACCTGATCGTTGACGATGAGTTCGGATCGAAACACGGCGTCGAGTGGGTCCCGAAGGACCGGATCTACCGGACGGCGGACGCGATAACGCTGCACTTGCCACTCACTCCTGCGACTGAGGGCCTCATCGGTGAGCAAGAGATTTCTTTGATGAGCGAGTCGGCGGTGTTGGTAAACACCTCACGAGGCGGAATGATCCAGGAGGATGCTCTGCAAGATGCGTTATCGGCTGACAAGATCGGTGGCGCCGCGATCGACGTCTTCTCGGAGGAACCCTATGCGGGACCGCTGGCCGCGCTGGATAATTGCATCCTGACCAGTCACATGGGTTCTATGTCGGAAGACTGTCGAGTACAGATGGAGTTGCAGGCCACGGAGGATGCGGTCCGTTTTCTACTGGGGGATCCACTATTACGGAGGGTTCCCGATGAGGAGCGTCAAGGCCAATTGGTAGCCGGTCTGGAGCGAGAGTCGGGCGAACTTCGGCAGGGTCCGTCGTGAGAGTAATCGTCTTCGGTGGGTCTGGATTCGTCGGGAGTCACGTCGCCGATGCGCTGACAGAGTCGGGGCACGACGTGACGATATTCGATCGCGTCGAGTCACCTCACCGACAAAACGAGCACCGGTTCGTTGCCGGAGACATCTTGGATTCGGCCGCCGTCCGAGATGCGATGGCCGATCACGATATCGTTTTCAGCTTCGCCGGTCAGTCAGACATCGATGAGGCACGCGCTTCGGCGTTCGATACCATGCAGCAGAATATTCTGGGGTGCATGAATCAGCTCAACGCCGCCGTCGAAGCAGGGATCGAGCGTTTCGTTTTCGCGTCATCGATCTACGTCTATTCTGAGTCTGGTGGGTTCTATCGGGTCAGCAAACAGTCTTGCGAGCTGGCCATCGAGGAATACCAGCGGGCGTATGATCTCGATTACACGATTCTGCGATATGGGACGCTCTACGGCAGGCGATCCGATGAGCGCAACAGCGTCTACAGCTATCTGCGTCAAGCTCTGATGGACCGTCATATCAAGGTAACGGCGACAGGAAACGAAATGCGCGAGTACATCCACGTAACCGACGCAGCCAGACTCAGCGTCAGCGTGCTGTCGCCAGAGTACGCGAACCGACACGTGATCCTCACAGGCCACTATCCAATGAGGTTCCGTGATCTTCTGGAGACAATTCGGGAGATCGTCGGAGAGGATGTTGTAATTGATCTAGAGCCTCCCGCAGCCAACCGGCGGCCGTCGGCAGATCACTACTCGAGAACACCGTACACGTTCAGACCAAAGATCGGCGTGAAGCTCGTGGACAATGAGTACCTGGACATGGGCCAGGGGCTTCTTGGTGTACTTGATGAGATCTACATCGAGCGTAAGGCTGACGAGTGAAGACCCCGTTAAGGCCATCGTATTTGACTTTGACGGTGTTCTCGTAGAGTCCCTTGCGGCAAAGGAACTCGGGTTTCGCGCGATCTTCGCAGATAAGCAGGAGATCCTGGAGTCCGTCCTTGCGTATCATCGTCGGAACACAGGCGCCTCCCGCTACGACAAGATCCGCTGGGCCTATGAACGTCTACTCGAGGAGGTACTGGAACCAGAGCAGCTGCGGTGCCTCGCAGCCGAATTCTCTGCGGCGGTAGAGGAGGAAGTGGTCCGAGCCCCCGCTGTGCCGGGAGCGAACCGTCTGCTGTCGTCGCTCCCTCGTACCGTTCCGCTGTTCGTTGTCTCGGCAACACCGGCCGATGAGCTCGAACGGATCGTGCACAAGCGCGGTTGGACGGAAGCCTTCCGCGGGATCTATGGCGCCCCTGTACCGAAGACGACTCACCTTCGGCGCATCGTTGGCGAGTACGACTGGCGGCCCAGTGACGTAGCGATGATTGGGGATTCGATGCCGGATCTCGAGGCGGCACAATCGGTTGGTGCACGTTTTGTCGGGCGCGTTGCGAGAAACGCTATGAACCCGTTCCCCGGTGATGTCCTTATCATCGAGGACTTGGTGCCGTTAGCTGAGATACTGATGTTGGCGCAAGAAGCGAACGGCTGACCCTGATCAAACGCCGCTAGCGGTGTTCGGGAATCAAGCGGTGTTCGGGAATACCGCTAGTCACCCAGCAATCTCTTCCAACGCGTGAGGCCGGAGTCGACGTATCCCGCTCTCGATATGAAACTCTTTGCCGCGCTCCGGGGCGGGTCGATTCCTTCGTGGGCGAGCCGCTTCACGAGTCGGTGAAGGTCGTCGGGTCCGGCGATGCGATCGTAGAGTTCGGGGAAGTCTCGGAGGGGATTGGCCGAGTGCCGGTCGGGAAAGAAAGCGATCGCCACCCGTTTTCCCGCCGCTAACGCCTCTACGGATATCGAGCTCGTACCGGAGAACACGATGTCCGCGTGTCGTATTCGTGTAGCTGCTTCATTCGTTTGGACACCCGCCGCTTGTACCCAGGATCTCAGGGTAGCCGTTGAGAGGACTCTATGAGCCGACGTGACCGGGTGCGGCCGGAATGCGATCCTGACTTCCGGAGCGATGCCGGGGAACGCTCTGGCCACCCATAGCAACAGGGCGCGAGTTTTGAGAAGGTCGATGGTCCCCGCAACCAGCAGGCGCATGGCCCGCTCGTCTTCTTCACCGCTGTGAGGCTGCGAAGACGGATCGAACCGTCGTTGCCGAATTGCCTCAACGGGCACCAATCGTCGGTGGCCCGCCGCGCGCAAGAAGTTGCATGGGTCAGGTCCGTTACACGCTATCGTATGCGGCAGGACTCGCGCGCCGAGCTCCTTGTCGCTCCGCAACTCCGCGCAGCTCGGGAAGTAGGAGAGCATGTTGGGATGCAGGGTGGCGTGTTGAAAGGCAACCGTCTCCAGGTCGGGGCGTCTGCGTCGCGCCGCTGCGACCAGTGCCCGTTCCCAGGTGAGGAACTCCGCTACATAGATGCACTGTGATGCTCGTGGGCATCGATCGAAGAATCGACTGAACATTCGTGAGTAAAAAAGGCCCTCGACGGCCGAGGTACCAAAGAAACTCTCGCGCCAGAGCGAGAGGGCTCTCCGGCTGACTTCGTCCGAGCAGTCGAGAAACTCGCGCATGTGGCCTGGCACCCCGCGCAGGCTTCCCAGCACAGCGCCTACGAAGATCTGGCGCGCCCATAGGAGCGTGGCGATTAGCACGTCGGACGGCGCCAGCATTGCCACAAGCGGCAGCACGGTCTCACCTGCGTCCTGGAACTTCCTCAGCCTGATTAGAGACTCACGTAGGTTGCTCTCGCCGATCTTGGCGACCAGAACAACGGTCACGCTCGGGTGACCCAGGTCGTCAGATGCCATCTTGACCTGGCCCAAATAGGAGTCCACGTAGCGGCCGCGGCGGGCCTCTTCCGAGTCGTATGCCGGGAAGTAGGTGACGAACACCTTGTGCGCGTTCTGAAGTAGGTGCTTCGAATCACGACAGAACACGCGGACCAGAATTGCCTGCAGTGACAAAGCCCACCACGTGGAGATTCCACGATAGATCGCCCTGCTCACTTCACGCAGGGTAGCGAATCCGGCAGGCCTCGGAGTTCGTCGCCCAGTCCCCAGCCAACGGACGCCTAGCTGCTCGCTCTTCACGACACTCGCTGCAGCGCGTAGCAGGCACGGCGTCCTGAGTGCGAGCCACAGGTCGTCGAACTTCCGCGAACGAACGAGGGACTCGACAAGGCGCAGCCTGGCAATGTCCACGAACGCTTCGTGCCGCCACACGTTCTTCTCGGCCAGTGCACCCCACCACCAACGACTGACCCCCAGCGAACGATCCCAAAGCCAGCGAGAAACTTGCCTTCCACAGGCTCGGTAGGATGCGAGATGGTTGGGGAGGTCGATGAGGCGCGGACGTATTTCCGCGGCGACTTCGTCCAGTAACTCTGCAGTGTCGATCCACTCGAAGTCCGCGTCGACTCCGCACAGAGAGCGCAGCCTCCGTTCCAGCTCGCGTGATCCAACAAGGACCGAGTTGAGGGGCGCTATCAGAATCGTCAAGCTGGAAGCGTGCTCCGGCAGGCCAAGTCGCAGCTCGCCAATCTCAGCGTGATCGACGAGCAGCAGCACACGCATTCCTGAGGAACCTATCTCGCACAAAGGATAAAGGATCCGCGGAGGCTCGGGGCTCGGATCCGGTAAAAGGGCGGCTTCGGCCTGTCAGCACTTCGTCGAACAAGTATTATGAACAGTCCCTCGCACTTTGGGGATCTCCCCGACGCAGCGACAAGGCAATTCGACTGGCGTGCCTTCCTACGCCGAACGCCTCAATAGCAGGGAATCCAATTTAAGTGAAGCCCCTCAGCCTGAACAGCACTCTTAGAGAGTACGTCGTCGCCCCAGGTAACGGACGGCCACCGAGGAACTTCCGCGTCCTTCTCGTGTACCCGAACCTGCAGCAAATGCGCCATGATGCCCTACTCGATGGGGCTATTCACGGCCCTGCTACGCGAGGCCGGCTTCAAGGTTGACCTATTCGACTCAAGCCACTATCTGAACGATCTGAACATGAACTACACCTTCTACCAATCCGCTCTGCGCGAGTTCGACTGGAACGAACGGGGCGTAGCATTCGAGCGTGGCGATATGCTCGACGACTTCAAGCGGAAGGTAGCTGAGTTCGGGCCCGATCTGATCGCGTTCTCAGTCGTCGAGAACACATACCCGATCGGCCGCGCCCTGTACCGAGGGCTGGGCCGCAAGATCCCCGCTGTGTGGGGCGGGGTCTTCGCTACCTACGCGCCTGAGCTGATCATGTCGGATGATGTGGGCGACTATGTCTGCCGCGGCGAGGGTGAAGAGCCGCTGCTCGAACTGTGCTATGCGCTCAGCAAGGAGCTACCAGTAACAGAGATCCAGAATCTCTGGGTGCGTGAAGCGGGGCAGCTGTCTCGTAACACGATGCGTGCTCCGATCGATCTCGATGCGCTGCCCATTCCAGACTATGGCCTGTTCGACGAGCAAGCCATTTACCGTCCGATGCAAGGCAAGATCCATCGCACGATCGGCATTGAGCCGCAGCGCGTCTGCCCGTACACGTGCAGCTATTGTAACTCTCCGTCCAACAACGTGATCTACCGGGGCGAGTCTGCCGGCGTCTTCTACCGTAAGCGTTCGATGGAGAAGGTTCGCGAGGAGATTGCCACGCTTCATGAGCGGCACAGCATTGAGCTCATCTACTTCCTGGCAGATACGTTTCTCGCGATGTCAGAGCGCGAATTCGACGAAATGGTGGAGATGTACTCGGACTTCCGAATCCCGTTCTGGATGAACACGCGAGCGGAGACGATCAACGAGCACAGGGCGGAAGGACTCGAGGACATGAACTGTCTTCGAGTGAGCATTGGGATCGAACACGGCAACGCGGAATACCGCGAAAAAGTGCTCAGCCGTCGGGTTGACGACGACCGCATGCTGCGCGCGTTCCAAAACATATCTGGTCGCAGTTACAAGGTAGCCGGAAACTGCCTGATCAGCCTGCCGGACGAAACGCGGGACCTCGTTTTCGACACGATCGAGTTCTTTCGGCGCCTGCCGAGTGATATCGAACACACTGGCGCCTTCATCTTTGCGCCCTATCGAGGCACGCCGCTGCGCGAGTTGGCGGTGAAGCAAGGGTATCTACCGCCGGATACCGTCTGTGATATCCAGGACCCGGTCGCCAGTATTCTTGATCAGCCGGATCTTTCCCGTGAAGACGTGCTCGGACTGGCTCGAACTTTCGCCTTCTATACGCGGTTGCCCAAGGAACAATGGCCCAGCATTCGTCCGGCGGAGCGCGATACCCCGGAGGGTCGGCTTCGCTACGATGAGCTTCGCACGCGTCATCTCGATATGAACACGGCCGCTAGGCTAGATGAGGGCCTTGGCGTGGATGGCGTAGCTCTTCCGAGTGGCTGAGTGCCTGTTATCCAGATCCGGAAAACGGACGTCGGGCGAGCGGGGGCAGGAACCATGTGGGTCGACAACGTGAACCACGCTCAGCTGGTGTTTGTTCCGCGCCGGGGCTACGAGACTGGTTTGACTGTAGCTGACTCAGTGCCGGCTTGGCCCAGCACATCGCGTCATAGGTAACTGTGGGCGTCCCGGTCGTTATTCTGTGCGGGGGCAGGGGCACGCGGTTTCGCGAACAGACGCAGCATCGACCCAAGCCGATGATAGAGATCGGAGACCGACCGATCCTGTGGCACATCATGCAGACGTATGCCCATCACGGCTTTCGGGATTTCGTGCTTTGCCTCGGATACAAGGGTGAGCTTATCAAGGAATATTTTCTCAACTATCTCTGGCTCACCAACAATATCAGCGTTGACCTCGGGTCGAGCGATGTTCAAGTAGTCGGCCGTTCCCGGCACTCCGACTGGCGAGTCACACTGATCGACACTGGAAGAGACACGATGACCGGTGCTCGCGTCAAGCGCATCGAACCGTACATTCACGGGGACCGGTTCATGCTTACGTATGGCGATGGGGTAACCGACCTCGATGTCGGAAAGTTACTGGAGTTTCATATAGATCACGGCTGTGTTGGGACCGTGACGGGAGTCTCTCCGGAGTCGCAGTACGGAGAGTTGAAGATAAGAGATGACGGGGTGGTCTCTTTTCGCGAGAAGCCCACTGCGGATCGGGTTGTCGTCAGTGGGGGGTACTTCGTATTCGAGCGATCCTTCTTCGACTACCTGGATCAGGGCGCCGGCTGCGTGCTCGAGCGAGAGCCCCTGGAAAGCCTGACGAAGAAGGATCAGCTCCGGGTCTACCCGCATCGTCAATTCTGGCAGTGCATGGACACCGCTCGTGACTACCAGTACCTGACCGCGCTCTGGAGGGATGGCAACGCACCGTGGAAGGTCTGGAGTGACTGATCGCTGGCGTGACCGCCGGGTATTCGTAACCGGATGCAGTGGGCTTCTCGGTTCTTGGCTGGCGGAAGCCCTCGTGCATCACGGTGCCGACGTCATTGGTTTGCTCCGAGATCGCGTGCCACGGTCGCGGTTGTATGTCGAAGGGACAAACGAACGGATTACCCTCGTCGATGGAGACGTCCGTGATCGTCCTTTACTCGAGCGCGTGATCAACGAGTACGAAGTGAGCGTGGTCTTTCATCTGGCTGCTCAAACGATCGTCCAGATCGCGAACCGGAATCCGATCTCGACCTTCGAGACAAACATCTCGGGCACGTGGAATTTGCTGGAGGCCTGTCGTAGAACAAGCACTGTCGAGGCCGTGGTGGTCGCCTCCAGTGACAAAGCCTACGGAACGCAGGAATCGCTGCCATACACCGAAGAAGCACCACTGCAAGGGCAGCATCCTTACGACGTGTCGAAGAGTTGCGGCGACCTCATCGCAGGAGCGTTCCACACGACGTTCGCGGTTCCGGTCAGCGTTACACGGTGCGGGAATCTGTACGGTGGCGGCGACCTTAACTTCAATCGGATCGTTCCAGGAACCATGCGCAGTCTCTATCGTGGGCAGCGACCGATCATCCGAAGCGACGGATCTTCCGTGCGTGACTACTTCTACGTCGAGGATGCCGTATCTGCCTACCTCGATCTCGCCGAAACGATGGTCCAAGGGAACGCCATCGGCGAGGCTTTCAACTACAGCAATGAAGAGCCCACGACGGTGTTGGAAATAGTCGACCTTATCGCCGAGGCGACGGGAAGGGGCGACGTGCAGCCCCGTGTACTGGGCCACGCCGGCAACGAGATTCCGGAGCAGCACCTGTCAGCCGCGAAGGCGCACGCTGTTCTCGGCTGGCACCCGCGCTACGACCTCGCCACGGGTTTGGGGAAAACGGCCGAGTGGTACAAGCGGTACCTCCCGAATCTACCGACAGAGGCCGGCGGCGTATGATCGACGGCGTCTTGATCAATGCGCTGCAGAGGATACCGGACGAGCGTGGGGCGATCATGCACATGCTCCGCAGAACGGACGCTCATTTCCAACAGTTCGGTGAGATCTACTTCTCTACGGTCTATCCCGGCGTTGTCAAAGGCTGGCACATTCACACACGAATGACGCTCAATTACGCTGTAGTCAGCGGCATGATCAAGCTTGTTCTGTACGACGAGCGAGAAAACTCGCCAACGGCAAACGAGATCCAAGAGCTTTACTTGGGCGTGTCCGACTACAAGCTCGTCACGATTCCCCCGGGCGTGTGGAACGGATTCAAGGGCATCGGGGAGCAACAGGCCATCGTGGCGAACTGCTCCACCGAGCCCCACGATCCTGACGAGATCCTGCGCCGAGATCCTTTCGATCGTTCGATTCCCTACGATTGGGACATCAAGCACGGGTGAAAGTTCTCGTCACCGGCGCCAGCGGCTACATCGGAGGCCGTCTCGTGGGGCACCTGCGCCAGACGCGCGGTGTCGAAGTCCAGGAGCTACTCCGGGTCCCGGAAGAACACTCGCCCCCATCGTCGGCAATCAAGCCGAACCAACCAATCTATGCTGACCTGACGCGTCCGGAGACCCTCGAAGGTGTCCTGAGCTCGTGTCACGCGGTCGTCCACCTGGCGGCCATAAACGAGATCGACTGTAGCCGTCATCCCAGAAAGGCCCTTCAAGTCAACGTCGAGGGCACGCTCAACCTTCTCGAAGCCGTGTCGGGCTCTATCGAGCACTTCGTCTACATGTCGACGTATCACGTGTACGGAGCGAACGCCAAAGGGACGGTTACCGAAGACACCGCGTTGGCGCCCGTCCAGCCGTACGCTGCAACCCACGCGATGGCTGAATGCTACGTCGGTATGTATGCGCGCCAGCTGGGCTTCGATGCCACGATCCTTCGACTGTCGAACGCCGTGGGGGCTCCCGTAGACCCTGAGGTGAACCGATGGACGCTGGTCGTCAACGACCTCTGTCGACAGGCCGTGCGACGGCGGCGACTGGTGCTGCAATCGCATGGCCAGCAGCGCCGCGACTTTGTAAATCTGGCAGATGTCTGTGTCGCCGTAGCCACCATGCTGCGATCGCACAAGAGCGGCATTGAAACCTACAACCTTGGGTCGGGGTGCTCGAGATCGATTCTCTCGATGGCCGAAATGGTTCAGCGGATATTCTTCGAGCTCGTCGGTGAACGGATCCCTTTGGAGCATCCCGAGCCGCCGCCGGGGCTAGGTGTCGAGGACCTCGACTACTGCTGCGCAAAGATCAACGGTGCCGGATTTCGGACCGCGACAGATGTTGAGGAGGGTGTTCGCGAGACCCTCGGATTCTGCCTTGAGCAATTCGCCGAAGACCAGGTCGTGAATGCAGACTGATCCCCCAGTGACCGTTCTCATGACGGTCTACGACGGTGGTCGCTATCTCGACGAGGCCGTCTCGAGCATCCTCGCCCAGACCTTCCCCGATTTCGAGTTCCTGATCGTTGACAATGGCTCGACGGACGAGACGCCGGACATTCTCATGGGACTCAGCGATGAGAGGCTCCGGATACGCCGGCTACAGTTCAATCTTGGCCGCACCGGCGCCTTGAACTACGCGCTCAATACCGCACGAGGAAAGTACATCGCGGTCTTGGACGCGGATGACGTCGCGCTGCCCGAACGACTCGCCGAGCAGATGCGTTGGTTCGAATCCTCGCCAGAGACAGCCCTGCTCGGATCGTGGTACGAGTTGATCGACGACGACGGAAAACGAATCGAGACACGTCGCGCGCCGACGGCCCATCAAGACATCGTCGACGCAACCGCGTCAGAGAATCCCTTCGCTCATTCGACCACGATGTTCCGACGGTCGGTGGCCATTGAGCTCGGTGGCTACCCCTGGCAGTATCGCCATTCGCAAGATGCCGGTCTGTGGTTTCGTGCCCTGAAAGAGCATCGGACAGCGATTCTCGGCCGCGTTCTGGCGCGAATCCGACGTCACCCCGGACAGGTCAGCTCGAAGTCCCCCCTGCAGGCGTTGGAGACGATCCGACTCAGAAAGGAAGCTCTGACGTCCCTTCCGCTGTCGGTGTCGGCCAGGCGTCGCGCCCGGCTCTTCTTGTGGGCTTCCCGGCTCATCTACCTACAGCGTCTCGCGACAACTTGGCTCACTAGGACGCGTTCGCGGTAAGAACGTCGGCTAGCCGAGCCACCAGGTTTCGCGGTTTGTGGCAGTACCGGAGGCTGAAGCCATCGACTGCATCGCGCACGTGCGGACTCCTCCACCAGCGCTCGGTGTCGTCCCAGACATCGCGGACCTGCCGTGCCGCGGACTCGGGCGTCTCATGAAAAACCCCGACCCGACGGAGCGAATCGAAATGTCGGACGGCGTCGTCGCAGAGCTCGAAGTGTGCTGGATCCCAATGAATGATCGTGGGAACGTCCATCGCCATCGACTCGAGATACGTGGTTCCGTTATACGTCACGATGCAGAGTCGAGCCCTCGCAGCCTGTTTCTGGAAAGGCGATGCCCCATGATCCAGCTCCACATCGGGGAATCTGTCTTTCCATCGCTGCGTGGCATCCCACTCAAAATCTCGCGGCTTGAGCCGCACCTGAAGATGCTCTTGAATGGCGGGCGTCAGACACTCGACAAAGCGATACTGTGCCTCCAGGTATTTCAGCTCTTGACCAGCGATCACCGTCGATCGTGTGTCGAAGGCGTATCTCGCAAAGGTTGATGTAACCAGAAGAGCCATTCCACTCGAGCTTTTGGAGGTCCGTGGGCCGTGTTCTCTTGAACATGCCGACAGCGCGCTCGGAGGGGTTGTCGGCCGGCTGTCCTGACCAGGTCAGGTGAACGTCCGAGACGTTCGCCTGGTACGAGTAGGCGCCGTGAACGAGCTCCGTGCCCGCGCCCCCGTGTTGGCCCGTAACAAGGCGGCAACCTGCCTCTGTCTTGCTGGCGGCCCAGAACTTGAACAGGTCCATCGAGAAGTGGCAGTTGCTGGTCCAAATCAACCTGGGTCGGGCAGGCCACGGCAGCCGTCGCGCCGCCTCCACCACCTCGGCGTAGCCCTCGACGAAAGCGGTCGGTAGCTGCGAGGGGATCAGCGTCCTGACGATCTCCTCGAAGCTCTCCTGCAACTCGCCTGCCGACAGAGTCCACCGGCGTTGCTCAGGGTCGAACGCGACCTCGGGAGTTCGTGGTGGCGTCCAGTGCCTCGGCAGCTGTCCCAGTCGCAGCTGAAGCCTCGCTTCGGCGGCCGGCGGCAGGTAGGTACCGATCAGGAAATACACTCGCGGCCAGCGAAGGAGTCTCGTCGCGAAGCCCGGAAGGAAACGAGGTCGACGCCCAGGTGGGGCCGGAGCCGCTTCTGTGGAAGGGGCGGACGATTGGCAGGAGATCGTCTCCACAGAGATATCGGTCCAACCCTCGATCAGGTCCGCGCACAGCGCGTGATTCCAGGCGTCGCTGTGTATGAGGTCGAGAAAGCGCCTGGTGTCGCTAGCTACAACTCGTTGGCGCGGAATCTGCACCCGCAGCGTCCGATCCACCGGCCCGAATGCCAGGGCGCGGCGAATCATCTCCCAACGGTCGAAGACCACCACGGTGAAGTTGCTCAGCCAATACCCGACCACGAGGCGCCAGTACTTGAGGCTATGGCGCACACCATGAAGACGATTCAGCCGTTCCGCGATGTCGGGCAGCAGTCGTTCGTTCAACGCTTGGACGTAGCGGTGGTCGCGAGCGAGCTTCTCTCTGTCGTCCCAGTGATAGGGGACGAGCTCGGCATCGAGGGGTTTCCAGCGATGCGCACGGGAGTACAAGCGGCACCATTCTCCCAGGAACAGAACGGGCTCATCTGAAGGCCAGCTCTCCTCCAGAGCGGTCGTTACCAGCACCGCGGGCCGCTGTTGACGCACTAGTCGCCACGCCCGGAGGGCAACGTGTGCCGCGCTCGCGACGTGGTGGCAAGAACAGCTTCGGCGAGACGCATCGCCTGCCACGCCCACTCGAGCGGAGTGCTGCCACCAAGCCCCCCGCACTTCGTACCGGGGAACCTGGATGAGCCTCTCCCCGTCTGAACGTGGGCAAGGACGTCAGGTTCTGCGTTCAGGCGGGACCGACGTGTTCCCATAGAAGGTGGTACTAACCTCGGCGGCAGGTCATGAGTGTGCAGCTGGGTGATGCGTGAGAGAATACCGCAGCTTTCAGTGCCGAGGCGACATCCGCCGCTGCCCGTCCGAGCCTGCGTTGCAGGCTCCTAGTATGGGACCCTCGGAGCAGACTCCAATCGGCCTCGTGGACGAGGGGACGTGGCGGCCCAACCTGCAGCCTCCGGGTTTTGACCAGTGTCAGTTCGATCTGTGAGATCGAGCGAGTCATCTGAGATCGCGCGACTGACCGCACGGGTTCACCCGAGGGCGAGGCAAGAAGAAACATGAATTGGCGAGACCAGAACGTCTTGGTGACGGGTGGCACTGGGTCCTTCGGCAAGGCCTTCATAAGAACACTTCAGGAACTTCATCCTCCCAACAAACTCATCGTGTTCAGCCGCGACGAGTTGAAGCAGTCGGAGATGCGTGCCAGCGGCTTCGAGGCGGAATTACCCGAAAGCAAATCTCGACGAAGCACTGTGAAAGGGGCAGCGTCCAGCGACTGTGTGTGAGCGACGCCGTAGACTGTTCCGTATCTCTTGCCGAACGCGTCACCGAGGTCGCGAGCGCTGCCCGCCGCTACGCCGATATCCGGTCGAAGCACGACGCCGTCCTCATCCCGGAGGCGTGGGAACAGGACGTGTTGACGGAGCGCCAGGCGTTGCGTGCGTACGGCGAGAAGTGGTGGCGATTCCTCTCCCGGCCGTTTCGCGATGCGCGCCGACGGGTACAGGGACTCTGCCGCGGAGAGGCGCCCGATGCTGTCCAACAACAGATCGAGCTTGTGGACGCGATACTGGAGGCTAGGCGCCTGCGTCGCGGTATCGAAGAATCGAGTGATCTGGTCACTCAACTGTTCCCCGCGCTGATCCTGGGGGATCGCGTGGAGGCGCACCACGGTCTTGCGGAAGCCGCGGTTTGGATCGCGCACCTTCACCAGGACGTGGCTGGTGGGCTCGTCGACAAGGACATTCATGCGCTGCTTGACGACCTCCCCGATCGCTCCGATCTGGAAGCCGTCGTCGACGCCTGCGAGCGCGGGACGGAAGCGCTCGACCAAGCATTAGGGGCCTTCGCCAACGCAGTGGAGCTCCGGGCCGACCGCTTTGAGCCCGGGGAGGTGCTGGAAGAGCGAGCTTACGGTGCCCTGGATGAGTGGCTCCAGCACGCGTACAACAGGGTGGCCTCCGCCCACGATGTGGTGCGCTTCAACCAGTTGGAGCGGAAGGCCTACGAGGCCGGGATCGCCGAGGTGGCGGAGGCTGCAGCGTCACGGGAAGATGCTGCCCGGCAGCTCGAGGGACTCTTCGAACACGCGTGCTACAGCGCCTGGCTGGACCTGGCCTTTCGGGAACGGCCCACGCTCGCCGAGTTTGACGGCGCCACGCACGCCGGTATCGTGGAGCGGTTCCGCGAGCTGGACATGGCGCAGTTCCACCAAAACCGTGCCGTGATCGCTGAGCGGCATTGGCAGCAGCTTCCGCGTCATCAGGGCGGCGGCCAGCTGGGCATCCTGAGGCGGGAGTTCCAGAAGAAGACCCGTCACATGCCCGTGCGTCGGCTGATGAAGGAGGCGGGACGCGCCATCCAGAGCATCAAGCCGGTGTTCATGATGAGCCCGCTATCGATCGCGAAGTACATTCCGGCAGGTTCGGTCGCCTTCGACCTGGTCGTCTTTGACGAGGCTAGCCAGGTCCGTCCGGTCGAGGCGCTGGGAGCGATCATCCGGGGCAGGCAGGCGGTGGTCGTGGGGGACAGCAAGCAGCTCCCGCCGACGAGCTTCTTCGATCGCATGGCGGACGACAGGGAAGAGGAGGGGAGCCAGACCGCCGACCTGGAGAGCATTCTGGGCATGTTCTGCGCCCAAGGAGCGTCCGAGCGGATGCTCAAGTGGCACTATCGCAGCCGCCACGAGTCGCTGATCACTGTGTCGAACCACGAGTTCTACGACAACCGCCTGGTCGTCTTCCCCAGTCCCGATGCCGGCAAGGTGGATACCGGGCTCGTCTTCCGTCATGACCCCGAAGCCCACTACCAGCGCAGGGGGATCAACACCGCCGAGGCGAAGACGGTGGCGCAGGCCGTGATGAAGCACGCTCGCGAGACCCCTGACCTGACCCTGGGCGTGGCGGCATTTGGCAACGTTCAGGCGCGCCGCATCGAGGACGAGGTCGACATCCTGCAGCGCCGGGATCCCTCGTGCGAGGAGTTCTTCGCCGGTCACCCGGAGGAGCCCTTCTTCGTCAAGAACCTGGAGAACGTCCAGGGGGACGAACGCGACGTCATCCTGATCAGCATTGGCTACGGAAAGATCGACAGTGCCTACCTGCCGATGAACTTCGGACCGCTCAACCGGGAGGGGGGCGAGCGGCGCCTGAATGTGCTGATCACCCGGGCGCGCCGACGCTGCGTGGTGTTCTGCAACTTCGTCGGCGCGGATCTGGATCTGAGGCGGTCCCGGGCCAGGGGTGTCGAGGCGCTCAAGACGTTCCTGGAGTACGCGCAGACGGGGAACATCGACATTCCCCGGGCCAAGGAGCGCGATGCCGACTCCCCGTTCGAGGAGGCGGTCGCTTCCAGGTTGCGGACGCGCGACTTCGATGTTGACCACCAGGTGGGGTCGGCGGGGTTCTTCATCGACCTGGCGGTGGTAGATCCCGAACGTCCGGGGAGATACCTGCTGGGCATCGAATGCGACGGAGCCAGCTACCACAGTGCCCGCTCTGCACGTGACCGTGACCGTCTGAGACAGCAGGTGCTAGAGGGATTGGGCTGGAAGATCCACCGGATATGGAGCACCGACTGGTTCCGCGATCCCGAACGGGAACTGGTCAGGGTAGAGGACGCGATCCGCTGCGCGCGGGCGGCGGGGGTCCCGGCCCCCTCCGTCCCGGTGCCTGAGCCCACGAAGCCTCTGGAGCGGGCGGCGGAGCCAGCACCCGAAGTTCCCGCGCCCACCCGTCCGTACACGGTCGCCGAGCTGGATATCGGACCGCTTTGCGAACCCCTTCACGAAGTGTCGCCCGGCCAGCTGGCGAAGTGGATCACGCAGGTGGTCGAGGTGGAGAGTCCGGTTAACCTCGACGAGGTCATCCTGCGAATCCGCACTGCATAGGCGAAGTCGAACTGGTGGATCATCGCGCCTTGATACAGCGGCAACGCCACATCCCTGACCTCATCCATCATCATGCCCTCCGTACCATCAACCGACAGCACCAGTCCCTCCGGGCGGTCGAGGATGGACCAGTGGCCGTGCTGGGGCTCTCGGTGGGACTTGTCGGGGTCGAAGCCGAAATGTTCGATGGGGCGCCAGTTCCCCTTGAGCCAGTGGCCGTACTCGTCGGACTGGTAGCCCTTGGCTTCCCACTGGGGGCGCGGCGGGAAGAGCTTCGAGTCGTTGGTCATGTGGAACTCTGTGGCGTACTTGATGCCCCAGCCGTCGGGACCCTGGTCGCCGAGCAGGACGCCGTTGTCGTAGAGCTTCTGCAGGATCTCGAGGTCTCGGTTTGCTTCGGATCTCGAGGATGGCCTTGGAGTTCGGGCTGAACTGCTCGACGCGCTGTCTCGGGTAGGCGAGGACATGCTGTTCAGCCTCTTCCCAGTCATCGAGCGAACGGTGCATGAAGGCCGCTCGAATTGCTCCGGTCTCCCCACCCTTCTCGACGATTACCGGCCCGAACTTGAAGCGCGAGTCGATGTCGAAGATCTTGTCGCGATTCTCGAAACCGAAGAGCCATTCCCAGCGGCAGCGCTCAAGGAACAACTCGCGCAGATCCGTGGAGCCCTTGTCGGTGTAGATCCCCGAGGGCACGAGCATGCCGATGCGCCCGCCATCTTGTGCCGCGAGAGCATGCGTCAGCTCCAGGAACATCTTGTAGGTGTTGATGTCGGCTGAGCCCTGGTGCTGAAAGGGGTGCTCGGTGTTGGCATACCCGTCGCGCTTGGCCCGGCGACTGCGCCAGAGCGCATGAACGTGATCGGTCTCGCGGGATGATCGGCTGACCGAGAACCGCTCACCCTCTTCTGCGTCACCGAACGGCGCCGCGGCGTACTTGGTCCAGTTGGACCGAGCTTTTAGGTGGGCGTTGTACTGGAGCCAGCTTTCCTCGACGGCGGCGTCAGTCTCGAAGTACTCCTTCTGCTTGCGGAGTGCTTCCTGCTTCCCATAGCTGCGATACAGCGGATCGTGGTTGGAGAAAAACTCCTTGGAGTTCGGTTTCTGGATCTCCCAGGGAGGGTTTCCGATCAGCGCGTCGAAGCCGCTCTCAGGACCCGTAAAGACATCCGGAAACTCTAGCTCCCAGTGCAGGAAGCGGTGCTCGTCGGCGACCCGACGAACGATCTGCCGTGTCTCCTCGGGAGGATCCATCAGGTTGCGCGGGGTGGGCGCGTGCTCGATCTCCTCGCCTGGCCAGAACCAGATCGCACACCAGGTGTCGAAGGCCTAACGTAGCCTCTCCAGTCGAGGGCTGCCGAGGATCATCTCTTCATACAGCTCGCGCCGCTGGTCGGTCTCGTGAATCGGCAGCTCGTGTAGCCTTTCGAACACCGCCAGCGCACCGTCGTGCACGTCGGCAGGACTCACCCCCTCCTTCATGAACGGCAGCACCTGCTCTTGCGCCTGTGCCCAGGCGACCAGCTCTTTCTTGAGAACGTCGTTGCGGAAGTCCTTGATCGCCGCAGTCCAGCGGTCGCCCTTCTGCAGCGTCTCCCCCCTTTTTGTCCCCCGGGTCGCTTCATATTCACGGAAATGGTGGACGTAGCGCTCGTGGTTGTTGTCGCCACCCTCCCGCTCCCAGGCGAGCACTGGGTAGTCCTGGAAGCGATCGAACCAGCAACCCACCAGAGCATTGCCGCACTTGAGCTTGTGATCGAGGAAGCCGAAGGGCAGCGTCGGGTCCATCGTTTCGACCCAGAGCGACAGGCGGGCGAGCTCCACTGCCAGGGGATCGAGGTCCACACCGTAGAGGCAGCGCTCCACGATGTGGCGGTTGAGGCGTCCGCGCAGCCGCTCATCGAATTCCGGATGCTCCAAGGGAACTGGCAGCGTCTCCTGCGAAGGGTGGTTCGCCGGCAGGCCGTCGGCGAGCTTGCATACCGTGCGGGTACCGTCGGCCTCCAAGCGGCCGTAATGGTGGAGGCTCTCAACGAGCGCCTGGGTGAGGAAGCGAAGGGCCGATACCAGAAACGAGGCCGAGCCCATCGCCGGGTCGCAGACCTTGAGCGCGAGGATCTCCTCCGGTGTGCGCGGCTCCCACTCGGTGACCGTAGTGAGCCCGGTCTCCTCATCCCTGTGCTGCTGGACCGGCGCATAGGCAAGCGGGCGCAGCGTACGACGCGTCGTCGGCCCGGCCAGTTGCGGACGCGTGTAGAAGGTGCCCTGCCCCTTCCGCGTGCCACCCCATCGGACCAGGAACCAGTCGCCGGGCAAGATAACGCGCTCGAGTAGCCCGCGAGCGGTGCGGGCGGCCTCCTGTTCGTATTTGTCGAGCGCCTCCCGACTTTGGCCTCGAGGCTTGCGGACGAGTTTCCCAGCCCTCACGGCACGGACTGCCCAGGCCTGGGCGCGGTCTCGAAGGGCCTGGCGGTGATCGTCAGGCTCGTGTTCGAGGTCGTCATCATCCTCGGGCGCGGCGGCGTACTGCTCGCCTTCCTCCGACTCCCCATCCTTCTCCTCGGCCCCGAGGTCTTCGGAGTCCTCGCTCTCGTCGCCCGTCTCGTCGTCTTGCAGTGACGTGCGGCTCGGCTTGCCGAGCTTCTCGACCAGGTCGGCGATCTCCTGGTCGCTCATTGCCTCAAGCCGGGATAGTGGCAGCGCGGGCTGGTCGCCGAGCTTGAGGAAGAGCATCGGGTCATCGTCGGGCGCCCGGCGAAGCTCGAAGTCGAGTAGACCCTCGTACAGGATGCCGATGTACTCGGTCGAGAGATCCGAGAAGTCGACCGGCGCCATGACCCAGGTGTTGCGGTTGCCCTGCCGCACCTTCACCGGGCTCTGGGTGAGCTTCTCAAGGATCTGGTGCACAACCGCGTCAGGGGGTTTGTTGGCGGACGACTCCAGCACGGCCAGGGCGCGCAGAATGGGATCCTCCGAACTGGCTGATCCAGGCTCGAACAGTCCACCACCATAGCGAATGATCGGCAGCGCCTCGTGCGGCGAGCCGTGGTAGACGAGACGAAACAGCGCCACCAGACGAGGCCAGGCCGAGTAGGAGTGACGCAGTCGCTCGGCGCCGTGGCCGCCAGCGCGCCGATCCAGCTGCTCGCGCAGCCCCTGCAGGCCGTAGGAGCCGTGGTAGACGCGATTGTCACGCGGCAGCAGGTCGCGCGCCTCAGCAAACAGCACAACGACACAGCGCATGACCATCCGGGTAGCTGCGATGTAGATGTCCTTGCGGGAAACTTGCCCGCCGGCCCCGGCTCGGTCGATCGGATCAAGGCCGTCGCTGGACGCCCTGATCAGCAGCTCAACTGCCTGACGGACACGCTCCCCGAGCACTGTGGACAACTCCGCCTGGCCCTTGCGGGAAGCGAGGATCGCTCCAACCAGCGGTGAGTGCTCTTGTCCTTCCTCACGCCGCAGGGCCTTAGAGCCGAGCAGCCGCCGGAGCGCCTCGACCTGGAGGCCCGGCTCGCCCTCCTCGAACCAGAGAGCGGCGTCCCACTCGCACCAGGCGTCGTAGTCGGCGCCGGCGTGGATCAGGCGCCACTGCCGCCCGTTGGTGAGCAGCGCGATCTTGAGGTCGGCCTTGCGCAGCCACTCGATGACGCGCGAAACGGCTCTGCGGCCGCGCCCGACTCCCAGCCGCACACGTTCTCTATCCCGTGCCCCTGCTCCCAGGGCAACGTCGAAGACGGGCAGGACGGCTCCGCCTGGATCGATCCAGATGCGCCGCGGTTTCACGTTCTCGCGAGTGATTGCGCGATGTGACCACTCGGTGCCCACCTCCGAGGCCTTGTCCCACTGAGCACGGTCAAGGCCCAGGACCTCCTCGAGCACGGTGTCAAGCAGCGCGCCGAGGTCGCCCCCCTGGCTCGACAACACTCCAACCACGCCCCGGCGCAGATTCCGGATCTGCTCGTCGGGCAGTGGATCCAGGTCGTCAACGAAGTACCCGTGGATCTTGGAGGGAGCGATCAGCAGGCCGCCGTGCTTCAGCGACGAGTACCAGCCAGGTGCGACGTCGGCACCGCTCATTGGCTCGCCTCTGGTAGGCGGATCTCGACGGTCACCGGATACACCTGGACACTGCCTCGCAGCCGGTAGCGGTCCGGCAGCACGTGCTGCAGTACCCGTTCTTGGTCGCGCTGCAGGCTCTCCAGAAGCTGTTGGTAATGGGACTGGCGGCGCTGGAGATCCTCCTCGATGTTGCGCAGCTGCTCTTGTTGATTGCGCTGCTTCATCTCGGAGAAAGTAAGCTGCTGCATCTGTTGCTGGATCTTGGCGCGCTCGCGCTCGAGCTTCTCGATGGTGGTCTTGCGCATGGCCGCGCGGACCTCGCGGATACGCTCCTCGAAGCGCTCCTTCTCACGGGCGGCCGCTTCCTCGCCGATCTGTTCGAGCATCTCGGTGATCCGCTCGGTCAGGGACTTGGCGCGTGTGCGCAGGAGAAGCTCGAGATCGAGGCGGACGTCGTCCCATAGATTGGCTGCCAGGGAGCGTGCGTCGTCCGACGCCTTCGTCTCGGACGGGTGGTCCTCGCCCGCGGGCCGGTATGGCTCCGGGGGCCAAACCTCTCCGTCCGATACCGGCAGCGGAAGCGTCCGGATCCAGTGGTGGAACGGCTCGCGGAGCTCGTTCACGGCCAGCTCCTCCACGGTCAGCAAGATGAGCGCCTCGGCGCCCTCCGGGACTTCTCCGTGCCGGACGATCCAGCGGCTCGGGGACAGCTCCTGCGCTCCACCCCCCGGGAAGCGAGCACGCGCGAAGGTCGCCAGCGCGTGGCGGAACAGCGGATGCCCCAGGTGCAGGAGCTTGGTGTCGCGCGCCGGCCGGAAAACCGGACGTCCGTTCCGGGACTGGATGAAGTGGGCTGGGTCGAAGACGACGCTCGGGAGCGCCCCCAGGCCGCGGCGGGTGTCGAGACGAAGTGTGTCGTCGATCAGGGCCTCCCAGCGCGGCGGCACGGGCGTGGCGAGCCGCATGCGGCCGTGATCGTCCGGGCCTTCCAGACGCGGGTGCCCGTAGTCGATCCCGAGCGCTACCTCGAGCGTGTCGCGTAGGGTCTGCGGGGACAGGTCGATCTGCCGCGCCAGCTCGCCGAGCCGCTGAGCCTGTTCCTGGCCTGTGTCGGTGGTCTCCTCACGCGGGATCTCCGCCCGGCCACGGGTAGCCTCCATTTCACGTTCGAGGCTCTCGGTCACGAGGTCGGTATCCTCCAGATCCTGGAAGCGGCGCTCGAACGCAGCGTCCAACAGCTCGCCCACCGAGCCGAGGTCCTCGCGCATTTCGTGCACCTTGCCCACCACGTGGGCGATGAAACGCATGTCTGCGTCGTCGTCGCTGGTGAAGTGGTGGACCAGCACGTTGCGGGCCTGACCGTGGCGATCAAGCCGGCCGTTCCGCTGATCCAGTCGCGCCGGGTTCCAGGGAATCTCGTAGTGCAGCAGCAACCGTGCGGTCTCCTGGAGGTTGAGGCCCTCCGAGGCTGCGTCGGTCGCCGCCAGGATGCGGACGGTGTGATCGGGGTCGTTGAACGCTCCCTTGATCTCGTCCCGTTCCTTCTCGCCCATACCGCCGTACAGCACGAGGATCGCCGAGCCGTCATCTTCGAACTCTGCCTTCAAGCGCTTCTCGAGGTAATCGAGCGTGGTCTTGTACTCGGTGAAGACGATCAGGCGCTCGTCATCGCGCCAGCCGTCCGGCGTACGCAGCTTCTCGTGCACGAGCTTGAACAAGCGGCCAAGACGGGCGTCGTCCTCGACCTGGGGCATCGTGGGTACTCCATCAGCAACGGCATTGATGCCTAGGTCCGCGAGGGCCTGGTCGACGGCCGCGACTTCGTCGGCAAGCGTGTCGATGAAGGGGTGCATCCAGGCGCCCACGGTGTAGGCGGCGTGGTGCGTGCGTCCCTCGCGTTCGAGGTCATCGTCGATGTCCGCCTCGGCGGCGCGCCGCGCCGTGTTCACCTCGGAGGCGTCGGCGGCGTCGCTCTGATCCACACCAGCCCGGAATCGGTACCAGGACTCGGCGAACGTGCTCGGGCACGACAGCAGCCGCTTGGTCAACACCTCGATGGCGAAGTTGCCCGCCAGCTGCTCGGACCTGCCGCTGGTCGCGACCTGCTGCTTGACCTCGGCGCGGAACTCCTCCACCGCTCTCGAAAGGCGGCGTTCGCGTTCACCGAAGAACAGCGGCAGCGGTTCGAGGAATCTCTCCGCGAACCGCCGCGGGCGTTCAAGGCTGGCGTCAAGCTCGTTGATCTCGCTCTTGAGGCGTCGGACAACAACCTGCTCGATGCGCTCCTTGTCAGCGTCCTGGAACTCGCTGGTCTGGGTGAACCGGACAGGGTCGAGCAGCTCCAGCAGCCCCGAAAATGACCGCGTGTGGCCATTGTGGGGCGTCGCGGTGAGGAAGAGCTTGTGCTCGAAGTACGGGGTGATCGCCGCCAGCATCTTCGACAGGTCGCTGTTGGCTCCGTAGGCTGCGGGCGTGAGGTTGTGAGCCTCGTCCACGATGAGCAGGTCCCAGGGCAGGCGCGCCGTCAGCACGCCGTCAGCCACACGACAGGTAGCCAGGAACTCCTCGAGGATGTCGGGCTGCCTCAAGTAGTGGTAGGAGCTGATGATGCGCGGATACGTGCGCCAGGGATTGGCGTCGAAGCCAATACGCTTCTGCAGCGTGTGCGTCTCCCCACGATCGACGATGTCGAACGTGAGCGAGAACTTATCCTTCATCTCCTGCCGCCACTGGCTCTTGAGTGCTGCGGGCGTCAGCACCAGGACACGGCGGATGCGCCGGCGAGACAGCAGCTCCGTGAGGATCAGCCCCGCCTCGATCGTCTTGCCTAGCCCCACGTCGTCGGCCAGCAGTAGCGACACACGAGGCATCTGCAGCGCCTTGAGCAGCGGGACCAGCTGGAAGTCATCCACCTGGACTGCACCAAAGAACGGCGCGGCGATCGGAAGCTCGGAGCGTTCCGTGTCGTCGCTTGGGCTCAGGAACGGGATCAGCGCGCTCCAGCGGGTGGCGCGGACCAGGGCGTCGAACTCAGCGACCCGCATCGGGGGTTCACGACCGACGAGCGGGAGGGCATTCGGTTCCAGCAGCTGAGCTCCGTGCTCGCGGTTCCACAGGACAGTGTCCTCGGGCACCCCCTCGGTGTCGGTGTACTCAACCTCCACCAGGTATTCGCGGCCCTCCGGGCCATCGTAGGGGTCGACCGACGAGATCAGTCCTCGCCGGTTGCGAAGAACGGCGAGCATGCCGACGCGAGGGACCGCAGCCATGTCCGAGGCCTGGTTCATGGCCAGGCCTCGGGTCCAGTGCGCCCATCGAGCTTCCGTGAGCCGGGGCAGATTGATGCCATAGGGCTGTGTGTGCCTCACTACTGGATTTTTCCGCTGAGCGGTGCGGTGCGTCGGATACCTTACTCCGCATTCGTGAAACTAGCTGGACCTCCGCTCCTCCGGTTGCTTCCGTCACACCTCCCACTCGTGGTGTACTGCCTGGCTCTCGGTTTCGTTGCGCCACCTACTGCGTCCACTCGCATGCTGCCGGTGTCGTGCACGGCTCCGATGATCGTGAGGCGTTGCCTCATCGCTTGCGTCTCTTCATGGTCCTATTGATCGTGCGCTTCTTGCGCTGAGGCTTCGATCGCCGCTGCCCCGACGCCAGCTCCTCGGTGCCCTTGCCTGCCAGCTTGGAGCAGGACCTAGCGCGCGGCGACATCGAGTTCGCCGCCGCCTCGCGGCTAGAAAAGTGCGACTGTGCCCCGCGGCATCCACATCGACACGATGCCGCCGTGGCGCGTGTTGCGATTCAGCGCGAAGGTCGAGCTGCTCAGCCCCGCCCACGTCTACGGTGACAGGGTTCCTTCTCCGATCCCCCCGCCTCCGTCACGCCGACGGACGGCGAGTTGCAGGCGGCCAGCAAGTCGGTCCGCTCCAAGGTGAGGTAGGCGAACGCGCGAAGGGCAACGCGCCCTGGAGCGGAATCCCCGGGAGCAACCCGGCCAGCAAGAAGTTGGATATCTCTCACCCCCGGAGACCCGTCCGGCCCGCGGGGGGTGGGGTCGCGGGGATAGTGGCCGGTGATCGCCTCGACGAGGGTCCGTCTGGGAAGGCGGAGGTGAACGCTGACCCGGACATTGCGTCCGGGTGCAGCGACTCACAGGCTGCGGCTATTGAGTGGCCGGCGGCGACCAGGCCGACGAAGGGGTCGGAACCTTTGGCGAAGTCGGGGACAAGTCCATGATCGCAATGGCACGTTGAGCCATCTTTGGGTGCGCAGCGCTCTCGGGCGTTGCGGCGCGGGGGAATTCGGCCGACGAAACCCCCATCTTGGGATACTTGCGCCCCACCTTGGGGACTCGATCAACCGTGCACCGAACGCGTTTCGGCGGGGGGAGTCCGACTGCAACCAGCGATGATACAGGGAGGCAAACGCCTTGGGAGATTTTTCATTGCGTGCGAATCGCCAGGCGGGCTCACTGGACGCCTACTCTGAACCTTCGAAGAGTAACAAGTGCACCGGACACGGACTGTGAACTGCGGCGTGACGATGTGGTCTTCGCCACGCCGCCTTCCTAGAGGTCGATATCGACACCAACCGGGCAATGGTCGGAGCCGTGTTCGTCCGGCCAGATGAAGGCATCGTGCATTCGCTTCATGGCGGCCGGCGACGCGAGGGCGTAGTCGATCCGCCACCCGACGTTCCGCTCGCGCGCGCCGCCCCATTGCCGCCACCAGGTGTAATGGTCGGGCTCATCCGGATGCAGCGCGCGAAAGGTATCCACCCAGCCCGCTGCCAGCCAGCGGTCGAGCTCTGCCCGCTCCTCGGGGAGGAACCCGCTGTTCTTGACATTGGATTTCGGGCGGGCGAGGTCGATCTCACGGTGCGCGGTGTTGTAGTCCCCGATAACGAGCACCGGGCACCGGCGCCGCAGCCGCTGCGCCCGGTCGAATACCGTCTGATAGAAGTCGAGCTTGTAGCGGATCCTGCTGTTGTCCCGGTCCCTTCCGCTCCCGTTTGGGAAGTAGCCGTTTACAACCGCGAACCGCCCACGGTCGGTCCGGAAGTGGGCGGCAATGAACCGGCCCTCGACGTCGAACCGAGGCTCTCCAAGGGAGGTTTCCACCCGATCGGGCTGAAGCTTCGAGTAGATGCCGACACCGCTGTATCCCCGGCGCTCGGCTACCGAGAACGCGGCGTGCCAGTCGATCGGGGTGCGTGCGGCGGCAGGGATCTCCTCAGGTAGCGCGCGGACCTCCTGGACACCGACGATGTCGGCTCCGGACCGGTCCAAAAAGTCCACGAACCCGCGTCGCACGCAAGCGCGAATCCCGTTTACGTTCCAGCTCACGACCCGCATCGGTTCCACCCCCGCCCAACCAGCGCTCGGTGTCCGCCGTCGTTAGCGGGTCGGCGCCGTGACGGTTCTAATGGAGTTCACCGGGGCACCGATCTCAAGACCGTCAACTCGATGCTCCCGACCCTTGTGTCTCGGTACCGCTGTCAGCACCCGTTGCGGCGGCTGATTCGTTCCGATCAACGGCTGAGGCATCATCGGAGCCGGGCTGCGGTCGAACAGCCGTGTCCGGTTCGGTTTGTTCCTCACTGGGCAAGAAGTACTCTCCGGCGCTGTTCTTGCTCAGCGTGCCCGACTTGGCCATTGCCCAAATCTCCTGCCCGACTCGCGCACCCGGCTTCATCTTTCCTTTGAGCTGATAGCCACGATCGCGCAGAATCCGTGTGACCTGCGCAGGCTTCAGCGCCCCAGCCTCCTTGAGTACCGCTTGGACCGCATCACGAACACCGAGTCGGCGCAGTCCGGCGTCCGGTGCCGCCTTTTGTGCCGGGGGTTCTGCCTCTTGTTGCAGTATCAAGCGAAGGGCGTCCTGTCGTATTTTCAGCCACTGCAGCCGTGCCTCAATCTGAGCCATCTCATCGGCAACGTTCGCCTGTTCTGCTTGGAGTCCGTTACGAACAGCTTTGTTGATAGCCATCACCTTTGTCTCGGTCAGTAGTTGGGGGTCCCACTTGGAACTTCCTAGTCTAAGCTCTTATCGTGCCGCATGAAGGGTCGGCTGGTTCTGTGCCGCACGGCGAATGGACGCGCCACAGCGCTGCGTGTGCTGTCCGTGACCGATCAGGCAGTGGAGCTCACTGCTGTTGGAGGGCCACCGTCCTGGTACCGGCGCACAGAGGTGTTCCAGATGGATGGTGCGCTCCTGGCGGCGCTGGTACGCGCCCGCGCTGCCAGTAACACCAAAGCCCTGGAGGCGCTATGGGACCAGGCGGTACCATGGTCACCTGAGGAACTGGTGTGAGCCATTCACAACAGGTCACAGTCGGACTCCCCCCCGCCGAAACGCGTTCGGGTGCACGGCCGATCGAGTCCCCAAGGTGGGGCGCAAGTATCCCAAGATGGGGGGCTTCGTCGGCCGAAATCTCCCGCGCTGCAACGCGTGAGCCACCCGCGCCTCCTAAGATGGCTCATGCTGCCATCGCCGATCATGGACTTGTCCCCGACTTCGCCAAAGGTTCCGACCCCTTCGTCGGCCTGGTCGCTGCCGGCCACTCAATAGCCGTGGCCTATGAGTCGCTGCCCCCGGACGCAATGCCCGGGTCAGCGTTCACCTCCGCCCCCAGACGGACCCTCGTCGAGGCGATCACCGGCCCTATCCCTCGACCCCACCCCCCGCGGGCCGGCCGGGTCCCCGGAGGTGAGAAGGATCGGGTTACAGTCGGACTCCCCCCGCCGAAACGCGTTCGGTGCACGGCTGATCGAGTTCCCAAGGTGGGGCGCAAGTACGTAAAGATGGGGGGTTCGTCGGCCGAAATCCCCCACGCCGCAACGCCCGAGCGACCCGCGCCCGTAAAGATGGCCCATGCTGCCATCGCCGATCATGGACTTGTCCCCGACTTCGCCCAAAGGTTCCGACCCCTTCGTCTGCTCCAGTCGGACTCCCCCGCCGAAACGCGTTCGGTGCACGGCCGATCGAGTCCTTTCAAGGTGGGGCGCGAGCACCCCTAAGATGGGGGGGTTCGTCGGCCGAAATTCCCCGCGCCGCAACGCCCGAGCCACCCGCGCATCCTAAGATGGCTCATGCTGCCATCGCTTAGACGGACCCTCGTCGAAGCGATCACCGGCCACTATCCCTCGACCCCACCCCCGTGAACGTGGGGTTCACTAACCTGAACTCTGTAGTCACGACAGCGCTTTTTTGAGCCGCGAAGGCTTTGTGTGGGCGTAAAAGGCCATGAGCGACATCAGCCCGAGAACATCGCCGAGTTGCTTGAGCAGCTTAGCCAGCAGGCGGACCAGGGCGCAGGGCAAGCGCAGAAGTTCAGAGAAGCTCGATGAATTCGCGAACCGTCAGTCCAGCCTGCCGGATAATGGCGCGGAGAGTACCCTTCGCCAATTCGCGGTGATCGGGAACAACGAGGCGTCGGTGCGGTGGTTCCGCTTCCCCTGGTCCGTGGGGGCGAGTTTGCCGAAACTCGCCCCCATGTCCCTTCTTGGATTCAGATCATGAGATTACTGCTGGATCCGTTCTAAGGGGGCAGGTCAGGGCTGTGGACCTGCTTATCATCGCCGCCACTGACCGCTACATCATCCCTCTGGCCACTCTTCATGGATTGAGGGTAGGTGCTGGGTGGCCCGCAAGACTTGGTACGCGGAGATTCTTGGACCAGGGGGCAGGGGGCATCTTGACGTAGCCGGATTCCTACTGGGAACCTCATGAGCCGGCACGGTCCGCCAAACCCTCTGGTCACGATGCGGGTTGGTCAGAGATTTCCGGTAATCTTTGCGGCCCTGCTGAGTTTATCCGGCCAGACTCTCGCCTAGGATGGGCTGTACCTCCAAATGGACATAGGGATCGAACGTTGCCCCAGGAATTGCTGTGGGCGGCACGGACAACGGTCGCCACAGATGAACAACGGTCGAGCCGCACGTGCATCGTTGACGTGGTGTTTGGTCTCGGTCCTGACGTTTTCCTCATTCGCCCCAGCGGCAGCTCAGGAGCAGGACACGGGGACCGAACAGCCTCGGCAAACACAGCAGCAGGACCAGGAGCAGCAAGAGGAACAGCCGCAACAGGAGGAGGCCGAAGATCCAACTTCACAGGTACAGGTAGACGAAGTAATCGTCGTCGTCGGCACTCGCGCGCAGCCACGGACGGTAACCAATTCGATCGTCCCCATCGACGTCATCTCATCCGCTGACCTGGCCCGACAGGGTGCTATTGACGTTGCCGATCAGCTGAGAACCGCCGTGCCGTCCTTCAACGTCAACCCCCAGCCGGTCGGCGATGCGGCCAGGATCATTCGTCCGGCGAACCTCCGCGGCATGGCGCCCGATCATACGCTGGTCCTGGTCAACGGGAAGCGTCGCCACCGGGCGGCGGTCATCACCTGGATCGGTAACGGCGTTGCCGATGGCGCACAGGGGGCAGACATCTCGGCGATCCCGGCGATCGCGTTGCGACAGGTAGAAGTGCTGCGTGACGGCGCCTCAGCCCAATACGGCTCGGACGCCATCGCCGGGGTATTGAACCTACAGCTCAAGGACAGCTCTTCCGGCGGAAGTCTAGAGGTCCGTAACGGTAGCTTCAGCGCAGCTGACGGTTACACGTACACCGCTTCCGGGAACGTCGGGCTGCCGTTGGGCGACAAAGGCTTCGTCAACCTCAGTATCGAGTACGGCAATACCGACCCCACCAGCCGCAGTGTGCAGCGCACGGATGCGGCTCTCTTGATTGCCGGGGGCAATACGCACGTTGCCGATCCGGCGCAGATCTGGGGCTCTCCGGACATTGAGAACGATTTCAAGTTCTTGGGCAGTTTCGGCCGCGTGTTCAACAACATGCAATTGTACGGCCACACGAATTACGCGCGCAAGAAAGTGACCGGTGGTTTCTACTTCCGTAATCCCAACACGCGGGCCGCGGTCTTCAGCGCCGATGGGGGCCGGACTCTCCTCATCGGCGATGAGCTCGACGCACAGGATGGCATCCTCGATGGCTCGGCCAACTGCCCCACTGTCAGCATCACCAACGGAGCGCCCGATCCAGAGGCTCTCTCCAGTGTTTTCGCCAATCCGAACTGCTTTTCTTTCCAGGAACTGTTCCCCGGCGGCTTCACACCGCAGTTCGGCGGTGAAGCGACAGACGCTGCAGTAGTGACCGGTCTGCGCGGTCAGTTCACCGGCGGTCTCGTTTGGGATGCCAGCTTTAGTCTTGGCTCCAACGAGGTGGACTTCTTCATCTTCGACACGGTCAATGCTTCACTGGGGCCGGTGACACCCACCGAGTTTGATCCCGGTTTCTACAAGCAACAGGATCTCGGCTTTAATCTCGATCTCAGCTACGCCCTCAACCAGCACATCAACGTAGCTGGTGGCGCCGAGTGGCGCAGGGAGGGCTTCGAGATTGGCCTTGGCCAAGAGGAGTCGTGGGTGATTGGCCCTTTCGCCGCCCAGGGCTTCAGCGCTGCTTCCAACGGCTTTCCCGGTTTCAGCCCGATCGCCGCCGGACAATGGAGCCGCAGCAACTATGCGCTCTACGGCGATGTCGAACTGCGGGGCAACGAAGACAAATGGATAATCGGCACGGCGGCCCGGATGGAGGACTTCCAAGATTTTGGCACCACGCTGAACGGCAAGCTCGCCGGACGGTACGAACTCAGTGAAGAGTTCGCCGTGCGCGGCGGCGTGAGCACCGGTTTCCGCGCACCGACACCCGGCCAGCAGAATGCCTTCAACGTGTCAACCCAGTACGACCTTCAACTCATGGACCTGGTCAACAATGGCACCATTCCCTCGACCTCGAGGGTCGCGCAGCTTCGAGGTGGTATCCCGCTCGAACCTGAAAAGTCGATCAACTATGGCTTCGGCGCGGTGATCGACGCGGGCCCCCTGAGGTTTACCGCCGACTACTTCCACATAGACCTGTCCGGTCGACTCGCGCTGACAAAGTTGTTCACCCTCAATCCCGAGGAAGTCGACAGCCTCATCACGGAGGGCATCACGAGCGCTCTCAACCTGTCGAACTTCCGGTTCTTCACCAACGATTTCGAAACCCGAACACAAGGGGTCGACCTGATTGCCGCCTATACATCACTGGCGCTTGGCGGTAATACAACGTTCAGCGTTGCCTTCAACCGCACTGATACTCGAGTCACGGAATTCAATCCTCAGATTCTGGATGCCGTTCGGATCCGCCAATTGCAGGAAGCTATTCCCAAGACGCGCTGGAACTTCACGACCGATCATAGCTTCGGCCGCTGGAGCCTCCTCGGTCGCCTGAGCTACTACGGCGACTGGTACGATTCCAGAGACGTTACAACCTACGGTGGCAAGCATCTCATTGACCTTGAGGCTGCCTTTTCTATCAGCGAGTCTGTCAGACTCACGATCGGCGGCCGCAACGTATTCAACACTCACCCGGATGACAACCCCAATGCCAATGCTGTCGGAAATCGTTTTGGTCCATCCACCCCGTTCAGTTACAACGGTGCGTTCTTCTACGCCCGCTTCAGATACAACTGGTCGTGGAAGAACGGTGGGGCTGTTCCATGACCCATGACCTGGCGCTGATGGTGGCGGATGTTGAATCGCCTTTCGGGCCCTTTCGGTGATACGAGTTTTGGCCTCCCAAGCGCTTGGCGCGGTAGGTGTGTCGGTCTAGGTCAATGGGAAGGTCGAAAGCTAGGCGGTGAGACAGGAAGGATCGAGGTGTTCGGTGCTTTCCCTTCCGACCCGAACCTGACGCTCCGTGGAGCGAAGGACGGAGTCGGCGATCGCTACCTCAACATGCATGAGCGCCGCGAGATCCGGACCTACCCCGGGTAAGGTGATGGCGGTCGGCCGTTTCCTTACCGACTGGCGCGCCGCATCGAAGGCCATGTGGTCATTGGTGCTGTGGCCGATGCCTACCGCCAAGCCGAGGCCGAGCAGTCGTTCGAAGCGGCCGGAATCGAGTGAGATGTCCAGTGGCGCCGCTTCGGTGCCCGCAAGGACGGTTCAGCCGACAATTCGTGCCTTCCAGGCCGAGGTTCTCGAGCCGATCGGTCACGAAGTCCATGCTCCAGCGCTCGTTGGGCCGCTGTGCCGGCGGCACCAGGAGCCGTACGTGGCTCGCCCGCTTGCGCCGTCGCTTCTTGGTCCGTACCTCTAGTCCCTCCTCCCGATAGATCCGATACACGCGCTTCTGGTTTACCGCCCATCCCTCGCGGCGCAGCAACACGCACAACCTCCGATACCCGAACCGAGGACGCGCCGCAGCGAGCTCGCCAAGACGATGCCTCAGCACAGGGTCGTCCGTCTTCGTGCTCTGATATCGATGGCTGGTGCGCGACAACTCCATCAGCCGACATGCTCGACGCTCACTGATACGGAACCCCTCCTGCAGGTACCGCACCACCTTGCGCTTGCGCGCCGGCTTCACACCTTTTTTGACACCACCTCCTGGAGCATGTGCTTGTCCAGGCTCAGGTCTGCTACCAGCTGCTTCAACTTCCGGTTCTCATGGCGGAACTGTCGTAACTCCCGCAGTTCGGCCACACCCATCCCGGCGAACTTGCGGCGCCATGTGTACAACGTCTGCTCGCTGACGCCCAGCTTCCGACACACCTGCTTGATCGGCGTGCCCGCCTCTGCCTGCCGCAGCGCGTAGGCGATCTGCTCGTCTGTATACCTCTTCCGCTTCATCTGTCCTCCTGCTTGGAGGACGACGGTACACCGATTTCCTAAACATCAACCTGGCCCCGTTTTCGGGGTTTGGGTCACTCCAGCAGCGGTGAGCTCCACCGCTTGGTCGGTTGCGGACAGCACACGCAGCGCTGCGGCGCGGCCATCCGCCATGCGGCACAGAACCAGCTGGCCTGTCTTCATACGGCACGATGCTATCGTCTGCCGAATCTTGGTTCGCACCGGCCCTCAGCGACTCGGTCCGAGTGATTCCATCGGAATGGGACGACTTGGGCTGGGAGAGCCGGATGGATGGGGCACTCCTGGCAGCGCTGGTACGCGCGCTGCCGGCGAAGCCGCGCGGCCAGCGCGGTCCTTCTACGGAATGACCGTCAGGCCCAGCGCCGGAAGCCGCTCCCGGGAATGCGCGCTCGATGAGAGGAACTACGGCCGCACCGATGGCCGCTGTTTGAGCAGTACTGCCCACAGCGCCCGCTGCCGGCTCCAGTGGGTGACGGCAGCGATGGGACGGAGGTCCTGCTCACAGATCGGATCGCGGCCCCGGGTGGTGGGGGGCCAAAACAGCAGCGCCTCCTGAATGTCGGGTGCTAAGTACAGCAGGTTCATGATCTGGGTGATGCGAGCCCGCGTCACGTAGCCCAGGCGTGCCAGGTGAGCGTAGTCCCGCACCTGCCCGCTCCGGATCAGCCCCTCGAAGCGGATCGCCAGCGCCATCAGCCTCGCGATGCGCGGCACCCTTCCAGGCTCGGTGTCTGGGTCTGGATCCGTGCGGTGGCCGTTTCTGCGGCCGTTCCTGGGCTGGAGGGTGAAAGAGCCTTCCAGGGGGCTCGCGCCCCCATCGGCCCGGGAGCGAAAGGCCACCGTCACCGTGCCATCGCGTGCGTCGTGGCCGACCCGCTCGATGAGCGAGCGGAGAGTCCGTGCCTGCTGTAGTGGAGCCAGCGACTCCCACGCATCCAACACCTCCAGAGCCCGGGCCCGGTCATCACCTTCATTGTTCGCCTGGGCGCGGATGTGCTGTACCACTGCGGCTTCGATCTCGTGGGCGTTGAGCGACGGGTGCGGGCACGACGCCCAGCCCCGCTGCTGTGCGTTGCGGCACACGTAGTAGCGGTAGCGCTTGCCATCCTTCTTCTGGGTACAGGTGTGCCCCATCCCTGTGCCGCAGGGGGTGCACCGCAGCAGCCCCTGCAACAACGCCCCGTACCGGTTGCGCCCCTCTCGGGCCCCGGCGCGGTAGTTGTCCCGGAGCACCTCCTGCACCCGCTGCCACAGCTGCGCCCCGACCACCGCGTCGTGCTGTCCCTCGTACAGGGCGCCCTTGTAGCTCACCTTCCCGGTGTAGGTGACGTTTCTCAGCAGCCGATGCAGGCCACTCTTGGTGAACGGTGAACCGCCCAGTTCGATACCTTTGTTGGTCACCCAGCGCTTCGTCCGCCACCCCCGGCGCTGGATCTGTCGCAGCACCGGCACCAACCCCCGGTGCTGCAGGTACAGCTCGTACATCGCCCGCACCTGCTCCGCTTCCTCGGTGTTGACCACCAGCTGCTTGTCTGTGGGCTGCACGTCATACCCCAGCACCGGCACTCCCCCGAGCCGCCTGCCCTTGCGCCGCGCCGCCGCCATCTTGTCCCGGGTGCGCTCGGAGATGATCTCGCGCTCAAACTGCGCAAACGACAGCAACACGTTCAGTGTCAGCCGCCCCATCGAGCTGGTGGTGTTGAACTGCTGGGTGACCGACACCAAGCTCACCCCGTGGCGCTGGAACCGCTCGATGATGCGGGCGAAGTCCAGCAGCGACCGGCTCAGCCGGTCCACCTTGTACACCACCACGCAGTCCACCGTGCCGGCCTCGATGTCCGCTAGCAGCTGCTGGAGCGCCGGACGCTGTATGCTGCCGCCCGAGCAGCCACCGTCGTCGTAGCCGGAAGGCAGGCACACCCAGCCCTCGTGGCGCTGGCTGGCGATGTAGGCCTGTGCCGATTCCCGCTGCGCATCGAGGCTGTTGAACTCCTGCTCCAGCCCCTCCGTGGTGGACTTGCGCGTGTACACGGCGCACCGCACGGCGCCGGTTTCGTTCACTTGAGCCCGAAGAACACGAAGCCGTTCCAGTGGCTGCCGGTGATCTCCCGGGCAATGGCCGACAGCGACCGGTAGCGGCGCTCCTCGAACACGAAGCCCTCCTCGAGCACCTCGACCACCAGGTCGCGGCCCCGATACATGCGGCTCAGCAGCGTCCCCGGCTGCGGCAGCCGCCGGTCGCGCGCCAGGCGCCCGGACGCCGTTGTCGCAGGCTCCGCCGCCGCGCCCGACTTGCGCACCAGGATCAAGCGGTGGTAGAGCGCAGCTGCCGCCGGGACCTGTTCCGCGATCCGGTGTGCTAGTGCCCGTACCATCTACTCTTCCTCGGGAATCGTCAGAGTTCGAACCAGAAGCCGTGGGGTGACGCGCTTGATCATGGTGAACCAAGCTCGTGCCCGCTACCGCCGCTGCGCACCACAACCCTCTCCAGATCGACCCAGTTCGCCTTGGCCGTGTAGTTTTCGACCTCGTATTCCTCTGGCCGGCATGTGAACACCAGAATCTGGGACTTGTCAGCGCAGCGATAGATCAACTCCGCGAGACGGCTCATCCGGCCGATGTCGCTGTGGACGAGTTGGTCGTCGAGGACCACGGCGGTCTCGAGTGCTTCGGCGATGGTAAGGCGGAGTAGGGTAGCGAGCTGGTCGCGGGTGCCGATGGACAGCGAGGTCTGGTCGCGCGCCGCCCCAGCCAGGGTGAGGCTGGTGCCGTCGAGATGAGGGCCTACGGAGACGGTGTCGTAGCGCCCCTGGGTGAGGGCGGCGACTCGTTCCTCGATAGGCCGCACGACCGCATCCCCGAGGTGAACAGCGTCTTCGCTCTCGGCGATCCTCAGCGTCTCAAGGAGAAGCTGCCATGAGGAGTACTCGATTTCAGTCAGGTGTTCGAGATCGCTGATCGACTCGACGGCTTCCTCCGCTCGATCGAGCCTGTCCTGGATATACTGGCCGCCCACCGTCTCCAGGGCGCCCTCGCGTTTGCTCCGCTCGCTCTCAAGATCGCGGACGGCGTTGGCGGTTCGCTGCACTAGCTCGCGTGCGGCTGTGAGTTTCTCATCGTTGACGTCTACTGTGGGTCGTGGCAGCTCCTCGAACGCCTTGTGTCGCTCCTCTACGAGGCGCACTGCGCCTGGCAGGTCCTCGTCGGCGGCTCTTGTCTTGCGCTCGTCGAGTTGTGCGGCGAGCGTTGTAACCGCCGACTGAGCCTTCGATGCCGCTTCGGTCTTCTGCTCGAGGAGCTGCCGCGTCTGGTCGGCCCGAGTTTGGGCGACATCTTGCTTCTCGCGAGCTGCATCGATTGTCGCACTCTCGCTCGTGCCAAGCTTCTTCAGCTCCGCCTCGTGCGAGGTCCGGTCCGACGTGATCTTGGCGAGCGTGCCCTGGGCGCGGGCGAGAACGTCCTGAAATGGACCGCTTAGCCTCCCATCAGCTGCTTTGCAGTCTCGACGTTGCGCTTCGAGTTCGCGGTTCGCGGACTCGAGTGTGCTCTCGTCCCTTGTTACCTGGGTTCGCAGGGCAGCGGCCTGGTCGTTTCGCTTCGCGATGCTCTGCTCTAGGGCCTGTCTCTCCTTCTCGACAGTTTCGGGGTCGCCGACCGCGTGCGCCTCCTCAAGCAGGTGCTCGACGGAGTCGCCAGCCGCCAGCTTCGCGTCGAGCTGTGCCCGCGCTTCTCGTTCGGACCGCTCCGCCACGGCAAGGCGAGCCTCGACATCGCCGGCTCCTCGCGCCTGGGCCTCTGCCTGGTCCGCCGCTGCGTCCAGGGCCCCAGCTTGTCCGTATTCCTTCGTCGCCCGCTTAGAGGCCTCGATGAGTCGTTCGAACGACTCGACCTTGGCAGCACGAAGCAGGGGAGTGACCTCGCGGTCCCAGCGCTGCCGCATCTCCTGTGTTTCGTGGCGCACGGCCACGCTACCACTCGTGACTTCTACCTCAGCCAGTCCTGCGAGGTCGACTCGGAGGTGTCCTTCCGCTTCGAAAGTCTTCTCGTTTGCCAGATGGTGGTCTTTGGGCTGGGCCGAGTCTGAGGCAACAGACACGTCCAGCGGTTTCTTGGGCGCGATGCGAACAGAGAGGCCAACCTGAAGTTTGCCCTCGGCGATCTGCAGCGACTGGAGTTGCTGTCCCAGCTCGTTCAGGGCCCCTTCGTCGGGGACGGCCAGCGCCGCGAGTCGCGATCGGACGAGCTGGGCCTCCTGTTTCCTTGCCGCCGCCTCGTGGCGAAGCTTGGCAACGGCCTCGCTGTCCACGCGCGCCGTGGTCAGGTCCGCGATGGCGGCCACCAGAGTACCGGCGAGCTCCAATTGTTCAAGCTTGGCCAAGGCGACCTGGTCGCCAGTAGTCTGAGTCTCGACCTGTTGCAGGAGATCGCCGGCGTCGTTCAGCCGCTTCTCGCTCGCCTCGACCCCGCTCGCCAGCTCGTCGGCCCTGCGGTGTGCCACAGCCGCCAGGTTCGCAAGCTCGAGTTCTCGCTCGCCGTCCTTCCTGGCCGCGTCGAGAGCGAGCAGTTTCTTCTCGATCTCCTGCCGCTGGATCTTTCGTTGTTGCTCGTCGCTGCCGCTCTCGAGCTTCACCAGGTGCTTGGACGCGGCAGTGACTTGCTCTTCGGCAGTGTCGAGCGCGGTCTTGGCCGCCGCCGCCGCGGCATTGGCTTCGTGCAGAGTGGCCTTTGCGGTCTTGAGCACGGCCCCGGTTTCCTCGACAGCCGTGTAGTAGGTCTGGACCCGATCGCGGGTCTTCTCCGCGTCGGCCAGAAAGTGTGCCGCGGCGGTGCGGGCCTCGTTCTGCCGACAGGCCACCTGCAGCAGCTGGCTCGCCGCCTCGGCCTCCGCCTGCTGAATTCTCGCTACCGCGATCTCCTCCGCGATCTCCTCGACTGCCGCACCTGCGGAGACACTGTCGTTCACCAGCCTGCGCGCGGCGTCCTGCTCATCCCGAGCGAGTTTCAGGCGGCTCTGGATCTCGGTCCACGGCGAGCCCTTGCTCCGCTTCCGCCTTCCCTTGGGCGTATACGCCTCATCGACCTTCACCTGAGCGGCAGCTAGGACCCGCCGGAACTCGGGGCTCTCGGCCATAGCCTGTAGTGCTCGGGTGAGCCGTTGCTTTCCCGACTCGTTGGCATCGCCGTCGAAGCCGCGTTCGAGCACGGCTTCCACTTCGTCCTGGGTGCCGATGAGGGCCGTGGTGAGGAAGGCTTCGGGCCACCCATGCTTGCCGCCGCCGCCTCCGGGTTGCGCGATGCCCCACTCGAGCAGCTCGCGCACCTGCCCGTCAACATCCCGGCCCTTTGCCTCCAGGACGAAGCTCTCGCCGTCCTTGGAGAACTCCAGGAGGCTCGAGCCGTCGGCCCCCGAGCCGAAGCTCTTCTTGATGCGATAGATGCGCTGGCGATCCGTCTCGACGGTCAGCTCCACTCGCGGCGGCTGGTCGTCGTGCCAGTCGATGAAGTCGCGATGGGCGGCGGAGCTGTCGGGCAACAGTAACGACGCGCGAATGGCCTGCACGAGCGTCGACTTGCCCAGCTCGTTGGGGCCGTACAGGACGTTCAGGCCCTGGTCGAGCTTAATGTCGGCGTGCTTGATGCCCGCGAACGAGTGCACCACGAGACGCCGCAACCACACGGACTACCGTCCCTTCACGAGCTGGAAGAGGTGGTGCAGGGCGCGCTCGGCGCGCTCAGGTTCCTGCTCGGCTGCGGCAACTAGCCGCTCAATGGTCGATTTGAGGACGGGGGGAAGGTCGTCGGGGAAGTCCTTCTGCCCGGGAGGCTCCAGGCGCAGCCCGGTGCGGTCGGCGAGCAGGACGCCCACGCGGGGATGCGCAGCGAGGGAGCCTTGCAACTCGTTAAGGACGGCCCCGGCTTCGTCATACTCAGTGATGGGCAGGCGCATCTCTATCTGTAGCTTCAGGACGCACTTGCGCAGAGAATCATCGGACTTCAGCGCCCTCAGCTCCTCGATCGAGCTGCAGGTCTGCTCGCTCCACTGCCACGTGCCGACCCGGTGCGATTCGACGATGGCCCGGCGGCGACGATCGCGCGGGAAGAAGGTCAGGGCAACGTGGCCGGCGTCGGTTTCTCCGAACGTGGCCGGCTCGGGCGCGCCCGGATACACAGTGGGAACTGTCGCATCGGGTTGGACGTCGCGGAAGCCGTGCGTGTCACCGATGGCGAGGTAATCGAGACCGCGTTGCTGCGCAGCGTCACGCGCGATGGGGAAATTCGTCTGGTGCCCCTCGATGTCGAAGGTCTGGCCGTGAACGAGGCCGATGCGGATGCGCTCGTCGCCGGGCGTACGCGCTGGAAGCTGCAACGCCGGGTCGTTCTGCCCGGCGTGAGAGGTGCAAGGCAACGCATAGAGCACGACGTTATCGGCGAGCTCGAGCTCGAAGTCCGGACGATCGACTACGTGCACGAAGGCCGGCAGTCTTCGGCGGAATGCGTGCCCCGGCTCGTAGACTGATCCCGCGACCAGCGGGTCGTGGTTGCCGGGGAGCAGGACCACCTGACGGGCCCACTTACGCTTGGCGAGGTCCTCAACCACGGCCTTCCACCACTGCGAGTCCGGGGCGTACTCGTCGAATAGGTCGCCGGCGCACAGCACGGCGTCCACGCGGCGGCTCTCGGCCAGGTCGAGGATCTTGGTCACGACCTCGCGTCGAGCACGCGTGAGCTTCTGCTCGTCCTCCTCCGGGAACCTCGGGAAACGGCGTCCGAGATGCCAATCGGCGGTGTGCAGCAGTGAAAAGGCCACGTCGGGTGCCTCCGGTTTGCTCATTCGAGAACGAACTCGACGTTGAAGAGCCGCTCGGGCTCGGGCGGCTTGTATCGGCGGGCGTGGGCGTGATCGCGCCACTTCTCGTACACGGCGTCCGCTCGCGAGTCGACCTTCTCGAGGTCGGCCTCGATGGCCTGCACTCGCTCCTCATGACGCAGCACGCGATCCTGCGCGGCTTGTCGGGCCTCGGGCCCGAGGGCGCCGTCGCGGGCGGTCTCGGCCTTCTCAAGGGCCGCGGCCATGTCGATCAGCTCGCGGCGGAGAACAAGAGAGCGGTCGTCCATGAACTGGTTGAGCTGGTCGAGGGCGCGCTCGAAGCGCTCCTGCTCGCGTCGGGCGGCGGCCGACTGATCGAGGAACATCTCCTCGTCAACGACCTCGTCGAGGTCGTCCTTCGTCAGTTTGCATGGGAGGTCGATGTCCGAGACGTCCTCGCAGGGAAGGCGGAGCAGCTCGCGGGCGGCCTCGGCAGGGCGGAGCACCTCGGAGTCTTCGAAGATCGCGGTTACCACCAGTCGGTCCTCGCTCTCGTAGCCGGAGTAGGAGACCTTGGTGAGTGCCAGTCGTCCGCGGGCGCCGCGGCGGGCCGTCAGGACGGGGGAGCTGTCGGCGGCGAGGAGGAAGCGAAGCCGGAAGTCACCGGTGCCGCTTTGCTGCGACTCTCTAAGGGCGGCCTCGATCAGCGGGTGCCGGCCGTGGAGCGACTCAATTTCCTCCAGAGAGCTGGAGTGGCCTAGTGCTACCCGGAAGCCCTCGGCGAGGGTCGTGGGGAGCGCTTCTGACCCCGGCACTTCGATGACGCGCTTGCCGTTGTCGGCGTGGACAATGTGTTGCGCTTCGATGGCCACCAGGTAGGCTGTTGCGACGCGCTCCAGGTCGCTGTCTAGTTCGGTGAGCGTCGCCGGGAGCTCCTCACGAATCTGGCGGAAGGCGGCTCGCACCGACTCGTCGAGACGGCTCTCGATCAGGCCTACCGTGTGCTCGCGCACGTCTTCGAGCGAACGGCGGCGCTCATCGACGGAGTCTCGCAGTCGGCGCAGCTCGACCTCTACTTCCTGCACCGAGCGAGCGCGATCCCAGATGCGGCGGATCTCGGCTTCGAAGTCGGGGCCCAGGCTCATGCCCAGCTCGGCGGTGCCGTCTTCGTTGCTCTCGTGGAGAACCTCGTCGGACATTCCCAGGACTGTGCCGAAGAGCTCGAGCTTCTGACTTAGGATGTCGAAGGTGAGCCGTTGAGCCTCGTTGTCCTTCGCCAGGAAGTTGATGACGGTGACATCGCGGGTCTGGCCGTAGCGATGGCAGCGGCCGATGCGCTGCTCAATGCGCTGCGGGTTCCACGGCAGGTCGTAGTTGACGATGGTGTCGCAGAACTGCAGGTTTAGCCCCTTGGCGCCGGCTTCGGTGGAGATGAACACGCGCGAGCGGGTCCTGAACTCGTGCAGCAGCGCGAGGCGCACGGCGATGTTGGGGCTCGGCCGGGAATGGGGAGGGAGACCGTTGCCGATCTCTTCCTGCCACCTCGCGAGGGCGTCCCGGGCACGTGCGTGGTTGTTGGCGCCAGAGAAGAGGGTGATCTCGTCTTCGCGCAGTCCGGCCTTCTCCACCAGCAGGTCGCGCAGGTAACTCTGAGTCGTCAGAGACTCGGTGAAGATGACCACTTTGTGGCTGCCGCTCTCCCTCTTGCCGATGGTCTCCACCGCGGTCACCAGGCTCTGGGCCTTGCTGTCGTGGGGCAGATCTTGGGCCCGACGGATGAAATCCTCGACCTCTGCGAGTTCGTTGCGAACGTCCGCGGGCTTGGGGGCGGGGGAGGTCTCCTCGATCACGGCGGGGCTGGTGTGGTCCTCGTCCTCGAGGTCGGCGAGGAAGTCGGCGCTCAACTCCGCGGCGGCGTCCTGTTCCGGGCCGCGTAGGAGTTTTCGAAGGCGGTTGGCGACCTGCTGCAGGCTTGCGGCGAGAGCAGCCGTGGACGAGGCCATGCGACGATGGAAACCGATCAGGAGGAGCTGCCGCGAGCGGCCGCGGAATGCGTGCAGGGTCGGGCGTAGCAGGTAAGCGGTGACGTCGTCGTAGAGCGAGCGTTCTTCCAGTTCCATCCGGTACTCGAACAGGCGCGCGCTGCGGCCAACGAACGGCTTCTCCAGGAACTCCTGTGCCTGGCGACGCAGAGTTCGATGCACCACTGAAGCGAGACGACGTCTCAGATCGGGCGATTGCTCGGGGACGATTCGTCTCCCCGCAGTGTCCTCGCAGAAGAGCTTCTTGAAGGTGGGGCGAAGGCCGAGTAGTGTGTCCGACCTCTCGACATACTGAACGAGTCCCCACAGCTCGAGCAGCGAGTTCTGCATGGGCGTTGCTGTAAGAAGCAGAACTGGTGAGGGCCCCAATAGCTTGCGCACCCGATGCGCGGTTTGCGCGTCCTTGTGCTCCTCCTGGTAGGTGCCAAGGCCATCGAATCGGCGGTGGATTGACGCGAACAGTTCGTGCGCCTCGTCGATCACGCAGAGATCGAACGGCGGGCCCGAGCCGAGCTTCTCCGAGCCGCGCTGGCCGCCGGCCCACTCGCGGCCGACCAGGAAGACTCCGGGACCATCGGTGTCGATGCTCGGCTCCGACGCCTCGAACGCCGAGATCCCGAACAACGTGAACAGCTCGTCCTGCCACTGGCCAACCAAAGCCCGCGGCAGAATGATCAGAATCCGTTCCGCGCTCTCGGCGAGCAGCTGGGCGATGACCAGTCCAGCCTCGATAGTCTTGCCCAGGCCGACCTCGTCGGCCAGGACACAGCCGCCCTCCGGGATCCGTTGCAACGCGAACATGACCGCGTCGATCTGGTGAGGGTTCGGGTCGATACGGCCCTGACGCTGAGAGGCTGCGTAGCGACGAGCCTCGCCAGCGCGGCGTCGGCGGACCAGGTCCTCCGCGTAGTACCGACGATGAATTGGGTGGAGGCTAGACATCAGGCTCGGCTTTCTGTCGCTCAGTCAGTCACCCTCAGGGCCTTTCTCGGCGGGGTGGCCACTGCCGCAGGTCTCCAGAAAGCGGGGCCTAGTGTGAGCTTTGCCCAGTTCGAACTCAAGGGATCAAGCACCCCAGCCGGTGGAAAGGAATTGAGCGGCCGTGAGATGCTCCCCTCGCCAAGAACGTCGCCCTGCACTTTCAGCGATTGATCGACCAAGAACGGCTAGAGCCACTCCCCTCAGCCTGAACAAAGGAAGCGACTCTAGTCCAAGCGAGGCAGCGATGGCCAGGGATCTTGCGTCACTTGAACTGGCACCGCATGCTTCGATTTAGACTTAGTGAATTTTGGCTCGACATTTACACTGATCGAGTGCTGCCAAAGGCCCTCTCAGTGCACGCAGAACGGTGGCGTCGTCTTTGGTCGCCTGCATCTCGACAGCCTTGTCCAAGATGCCCCGCTCCTTCAGGTATTCCAAGCAGACATCCAGCAGGTCCAGATGCGTTACGCGCAGATCACCGTGGTGGCTAGCGAACCGTTTCATCATCATGTTGATGTGCCCGCGAATCTCCAGCTCATCCTCGGGCGGGTAGTCGAAGATATAGCAGGCGATCTCGTTGCCGATCCCTTCACCTGACAGGAACGCGCGCTCCGTGATCAGAGGTAGGACCTGGTTCAACCTCTCCGCAAGCGCCGCGCTCATTCAGCGACCTCCATACAGCGGAGCACATAGCCTTCATCGTGGTCCCGCAGATAGGAAACAAGCCGCCGATCGATGAACACGTTCTGCAGAGCAAGACTCCGGGTGTCTTTGAGGTAACCGGCCTCAGCGAGCATGGAGAAAACCGAAGACCGCAGCCTCGCCACCGTCGCCTCGCTCCACACGGGCATATCGGGATCACGGCCTCGGCAACCCGCGACGTAGTCATGCCACATACGGGGCTCGAGCTGTCTCGCGAAGACCCGACGCGCGTCTCGCATGGTGATGTCCATGAAGTCGCCCAGCAATCGACTGTTCCTCACAGCCCCCGCGAACGTCGCCTGAGTCGCCAGTTCTCGGTCGCCATCGCGCACCATCTCCCAGAGCCCGTCGCCCAGAGGCTCCAGCCTCGCTCGTAGCAAATCGGAGAATCGCCGGATGTAGGCCGCGCTGTTCATTTGCAGTTCGTTTCGCTCGATGACCGCTTGTTTCCATTCCTCGCGGCTCACGTGCCTGAGTAGCAAGTCGGCGACGATACGGCTCTCTCTCAGCCGAAGGGATTTCAGTACCCGACACGCCCGCCTCTCCGAGACGCCCAGTCGGGACATTGTCCTTCTCCAGCTGCTTGAGCTTCCTGGCCTGGTTGAGCTTCAGTCCCCCGTATTTCCGTCGCCACCGATAGTAAGTGTGCTCGGTGATCGCTAGCTTGCGGCAGGCATCCTTGACCGTCGCACCTCGAGCCAGCTCCACTTCAGCCTCCCGGAGCTTCCGGACGATCTGCTCGGCACTGTGCCTCTTCGTCGGCATTCTGACCTCCCCGCCTCCACCCAGATCGTGAGATTAAATCTGGATCCGATTTAGGGGGTCAGGTCAATGACCGTCGCCCAGATCAGTCGCGCGACCGACCTAGCCCGGGCATGCATGGCCTCCGACTACCGGGACTGCGAGCCGTCAAGCTGACCGCGGCATCGACAGGCCTAGGCCTTTAGGGGGGCGGGCCTTAGTAGCAATGACAGTCCGTCGTAAGGACTGCCGAAGACGCGCACGGGGGATACTGGCGGAAGATATAGCGGACGGTTTCGGCCTCTTTTTCGTTGACGATCAGCTTCCAGTCTCGCACGTCGTAGCCCAGGGGCGGGTTGCCGCCCATCCACAGGCCTTTCTTCTTGGAGGCGGCGATCTTGTCGCGGATGCGCTCCCCAGTGACCTCACGCTCAAACTGCGCAAACGACAGCAGCACGTTCAGCGTCAGCCGGCCCATCGAGCTGGTGGTGTTGAACTGTTGGGTCACCGACACGAACGACACTCCGTGCCGCTCGAGGATCTCTACAATCCGGGCGAAATCCGACAGGGCCCGGCTCAGCCGGTCCACCTTGTACACCACGAGCAGGTCGATGCGGCCGCCTTGGACATCGGCCAGCAGACGCTGCAGCGCTGGCCGATCCATTGACCTGACCCCCAATAGTCGGGCCAGTTTGAGAGTTAGGATTTGAGACTCTCAGGATGGCTCGGGAAGGGGGAGAAATGGCCCGGAAGCGGTACACGGTAGAGCAGATCATCGCCAAGCTCAGGGAGGCAGAGATCGAGCTGGCGCAAGGAGCCAAGAGGCCGGAGGCGTGCCGGAAGCTGGGCATCAGCGAGAACACGTACTACCGGTGGCGTAAGGAGTACGGCGGCCTGAGGGTGGATCAGGCGCGGCGGCTCAAGGAGCTGGAGCGAGAGAACGGGCGACTCAAGAAGCTGCTGGCGGAGACGATGCTCGACAACGCCATCCTCAAAGAGGTGTCGTCGGGAAACTTCTAAGCCCGGCGCGTCGACGTCGGGCGGTGCACCAGGCACAGCGGCTAGGTGTGTCCGAGAGGCGAGCCTGCAGAGTGCTGGGCCAGGTACGTTCCACGCAGCAGTATCGGCCCAAGGTGCCGCAGGAGGAGAAGGCACTGGTGGAGCGGATGACCCAGCTGGCGACGCAGTACGGGCGCTATGGGTACCGGCGGATCACGGCGCTGTTGGTGCGTGAGGGGTGGCGAGTGAATCACAAGAGGGTCGAACGGTTATGGCGTCGTGAGGGGCTGAAGGTACCGAAAAAGCAGGCCAAGCGCGGACGCTGGTGGCTCAATGATGGATCGTGCGTGCGGCTGCGGTCGGAGAGGAAAGATCACGTCTGGGCCTATGACTTCGTGCACGAACGAACTCACGACGGGCGAGCGTTTCGTCTACTGACAATCGTGGATGAGTACACCAGAGAGTGCTTGGCAATCGATGTAGCACGCAGGCTCAACTCCGAGAACGTGCTGGAGCGACTCGCTGAGCTGTTCGTGAACCGGGGTGTTGCCGATCACATCCGCTCCGACAACGGACCGGAGTTCACTTCTCGGGCGGTGCGTGAATGGCTCGAGCGAATCGGTGTGAAGACGCTGTTCATTGAGCCCGGATCGCCATGGGAAAACGGCTACGTGGAGAGCTTCAACGGCAAGCTACGAGACGAGCTGCTGAACGGCGAGATCTTCTACACGCTCAAAGAGGCGGAAAGCTTGGTGCAACGCTGGCGGCGCGAATACAACCAGGTGCGACCCCATAGCTCATTGGGTTATCAGCCGCCTGCGCCGGAAGCGACGTTGTTGCAGCCGGCTGCGCTTCGCTTCGCCGGCTCCAACAATCTCTTGTCAGCACCGATTCTATGAGTTACGAAGTGGCCCAAACACTTGGGGCAGGTCACCCGAGTCCGACTAGTGAGCTTGCGGTGCCGTCATTACCTGATGCTGACCGACAGCTCAAACACCACGCGCCGACCAATGATGTCGCCATAGATGTGCTGTAGCACGCCGACGTCGGTGAGGTTCGTAGCGCGCACTGAAGCCTCAGCCGTGCCGTCGAGGAACATGTAGCCCAGCGTCGTGTCGAGCGTCGTGTAGGACTCGGTAGTGCCCCAGAAGCGGGAGTCTAGGACATCCGTCCAGTAAGCCTCGCCGACGTG
>CBDAMQ010000016.1:0-90587 GCA_965197275.1 Acidobacteriota bacterium | reverse complement strand
GGTATGTGCGCGGTCACCAGGCTCGTTGCCCCTTCCTGCAGGCTACCGATCGCATCACCCGTTGCCGGATCGCGATCGATGCGGCCCGCTAGGTGGGGTCCGGCGTCTCGGAGGTCACCGCCGCGAGCGCCAACGCCTTGCTGTTGACCCAGCCTGTGTGACCATCCGCCGACATCAGGTATACGGGACGATCAGCCACTACTGCATCGATGAGCTCCTTGCGCGCCAAGGCCCCGGGGCCGAACGCCGCCATTGACCAGCCGCCGCCGAGGATCCAGCTCTGGTCGGGATTGGCTTCTGCATACGCCGAGATCGCCTCGACATAGTCGTCGACGGTGTTTAACGAGTTGAGGCTGACGGAGAGCTGCTGCATGCCCCCCTGGATCGGGTGGATGTGGCAATCCTGGAACGAAGGGAGCACCGTCCTTCCGCCCAGGTCGACGACGCGCGTATCGGCCCCTATAAAAGCAGCCGCACCGTCGTCGCTGCCCACGTACGCGAGTTTGCCGTCGGCAATGGCAACCGCCTGTGCCCACGAGCGCTCCGCGTCGACGGTATAGATCTCACCTCCGGTCAGTACCAGATCGGCCGGTGCTGATTCCGTGACTGCAGAGCTGCATCCGGTGAGAGCTAACGCCAGCGCTACGGTTACCAAGGTGGTGACGATGGGCGAAGTCTGGCTGCGCGTCAGGAATTTCAAGGCTCATTCCTCGCTGAGGACCGGCAGCAGCAATCGCGACGGCCGGCTGGCGTCATGGAAGACACGCTGATGCGCCGGGCGTGGAGGTTCGGTGTCGGTGGCGATCGGGTTACCGGTGTTGGGATTGGGATAGATCCAGGGATAAGCACTGCTGGTGACGCTAATACGGATGCGGTGGCCGCTCAGGAACGTGTGGCCGACGTCGGAGTAATCGATGCGAAACTCGGTCGGCTCACCGGGCACCAGCGGCTCCTCGATCTCGTAGCCGTTGCGAAATCGCGCTCTCGTCTGACCGCCGAACTTGGGACCCAGCTTCACGGCGCGACCGTCCGGCCCGAGGTCCTCGATGAGGCTGGTGAAGTCGGTGTCGGGGGCATCCGACGATGCCCACAGCACCAGCGACACGTTGCCAGCGATCGACAACGGCTCCGTTAGCGGCGCGGTCACGTAGGTCAGCACGTCGGCACGATCCAGCCAGCCGCTGATGTCGACCGGCTGCGAGGCCAGGCTGCGCCAGCTTCCATCGGCTTCGCGGACTCCCGATGGAAAGGGGTTCAAGGGGTCGTATGCGTAGCTGTCCACCGGTAGCTCACCGGGTTGATCCCAGCGCAGCGCGCCATCCCCACGCAGGCCATTTGCCGCTCCGGCACTGTGCAGGAACAGCGGCCGCACCGTCATCTGTGGCGGTGGATAGTCGGCCAGCTCGATCCAGCGGTGGGATCCGGTCAGGTAGATGTTCACGGCCGTCAAGCTGAACTCACCCTCACCCTTGGCGCACCAGTCGAGGAACTGCCGCGTGATCTCCTGTCCGGGTAGCAATGCGTCCTCGGGCAGCTCGAGATCGCCGACCCGTGTAACCGGCTCACCGGTCAGGTAGGAGTGGCCGCCATCGGGCGCCGTCATGTGTTCCCAGGGACCGATGATCAGGAAATGCTTGTCGACCGACGGTGAATGCGCCTGCATGCCCTGATAGTGCGCCAGCGTTCCCGGCAGGGTGCCATCGAACCATCCGGTGAAGGACAGCGACGGGACGGCGATCCTGGCGTAGTCGCGCTCGGAGAGCTGGATCCGGCGCCAGTGGTCGTCCAGGCGCGGGTGCTCGAGGAATCGCCGGTACAGCGCCAGCGGGCGACCGAACACCAGCTCATCCGCCGTGGCTAGCGGCCGGTGTTGCAGTAGATCCTGCCAAGGGAGCACGGTGGGCACCTCGACGGCCGAATCCGACAGAGCGGCCGGCCACGTCAACGCCCAGTCGAATCGCAACGCACCGCCTTGATAGGGCAAATCGTCCATCGGCCCTCTGGCGCTGGCACTGGGGGTGATACAACGCAGATAGGGAGGCTGCTCGCGCGCCGCATAGAGCTGGTTGGTACCGGTATAGGACGACCCGCGCATGCTGACGCGACCGTTCGACCACGGTTGCTCGCCGATCCACGCGATCACGTCGTGGGCATCCTCGCCTTCCCGTGCGAAGAACTCGAAATCGCCCTCGGAATCGCCCTGGCCGCGCGTGTCGACGATCACGAAGGCGTAGCCGTGCTCGACCCAGTAATCGAGCTCGTTGCGGTAGTTGATGCCGTCCGGCCCACGACCGTACGGGGTCAGCTCCAGTATCGTCGGAGATCGTGCCGGCGCCCCCGGGGTGGCCACGTCGGCAGCCAGCGTTACCCCGTCCCGCATCCGAATACGCGCGCCGTGCTCGAGGTCCGGCGCCGGCAGCGAGGGTGGTGAGCAGCCAAGAATCGAGCCCAGGAGCCACAAGACCATCATCCGCCGACTTGGTCTGCTTCCCATATTGCTTCGATCGCCCCCGCGCGAGAGACTGCGAGCGGCCGAATTGGCCCGACCGACGGCCCGACAATGACGTTGTCGATGCTGCGCGTCAAATGTGCACTCGAGGAGAGCTTCGCTGAAATGAAATGGACTCAGCAATGTCGCCGGTTCGTGCTGTCGGCGGCCTTCCTACTCGTGACCACCGTGGGCACCACGGTCGAGGCGCAGAATCCCTACGACACCGCGGACGACACCGCTGCAGGCGAACAGCTGTTCCAGCGCAACTGCTCCTCGTGCCACGGCGGCAACGCCACTGGTGGTCGAGGGCCCAACCTCCGCCGTCGCCCCTACCGCAACGGCAACAGCGACGCGCAGGTGCACTCGATCATCCTCTTTGGCCTCCCGGGGATGCCGTTCAACGGCCTCAGCGACAAGAGCGCCTGGCAGGTCGTCGCCTATCTTCGGTCCTTGAGCAGCGGCGCCCCCGCGGTCGCCGGCGACTCTGGACAAGGCCGGGAGCTTTTCTTCGGCAAGGCTGACTGCGGCCTCTGCCATATGGTGAACGGCACCGGTGGCCGTCAGGGGCCCGACCTGAGCTGGGTCGGGTGGCGTCTGGGGCCCGATGCCCTGCACGAAGCGATCGTCGCGCCCAACGCCGACGTGGCGCCGCGCTGGTGGCCCGCCGTGGTGTTGACTGACGCCGGCGAGGAGGTCGCGGGCTATGTTGTCGACGACGATCAATTCAATATTCGCCTTCTCGACCGCGACGACGCCCTTCGCGCTTTCCGCAAGCAAAACCTACGGCGCATCGACCGACAGGTCGACTCGCTGATGCCAGCCTTCGGGGAACTCTTGAGCGAAGACGAGATCACCGACCTCATCGCCTACCTGTCCAGACTCAGCGGAACGGAGAGCAGTCCATGAGAGGCCGAGCCATGGCCCTGTTCCTGCTGCTCGGCGTGGCAGCTCTCGGCGCCACCCTGCCGGCTAAGGTGGCGGCGACCGGTCCCCAGGCACCGGGAAGCGCCCCGGTCACCGCAGAGAGACTCATGCGAGCGGCCGAGGAGCCGCACAACTGGCTCACGTACACGGGCTCCTATGCCAGCAACCAGTACAGCGAGCTGGCCCAGATCGATCGCAACAACATCGACCGAATGCGCGTCGAGTGGATCCATCAGTTTCGGACGCTGTCGACCGTCGAGACGCAGCCGGTTGTCGCCGACGGACTCATGGTGATCACCGAATCACCGAGCAATGTCATCGCTCTCGACGCCGCCACGGGACGGCAGTACTGGAAGTACACGCACCCGGTGTCCGGGCGAATGAGGCTGTGCTGCGGAGAGAACAATCGGGGCGTAGCCATCCTCGGTGATCGCGTCTACGTCGGCACCGTCGATGGGCGACTGCTGGCGCTGGACTTGCGAACCGGCAGCGTGATCTGGAATGCCGAGGTCGCTAGTCCTGACTCCGGCTACAGCATCACCGCCGCACCGCTGATCATCAAAGACAAGGTCCTGACCGGCGTCGCCGGCGGCGAGTACGGTATTCGCGGATTCCTCGACGCCTACGACACCGCGACCGGCGAACGCCTGTGGCGCTTCTACACCATTCCTGGCGAAGGCGAGCCCGGCAACGACTCTTGGGGCGGCGACTCATGGAAGCGTGGCGGCGCGCCAACCTGGCTGACCGGCTCATACGACCCCGAGCTCGACCTGACGTACTGGGGCACGGGCAACCCGAGCCCGGACTGGAACGGCGATGTGCGACCCGGAGACAACCTCTACGCCGACAGCGTCGTGGCGCTCGATCCGGACACCGGCGAGCTCCGATGGCACTTCCAATTCACGCCTCACGACACCCATGATTGGGACGCCAACCAAACGATGGTGCTAGCGGATCTCACCATCGACGGTCGTGAGCGCAAGCTGCTCCTGACTGCTAATCGCAACACCTTCTACTACGTCCTCGACCGTGAAACGGGCGAGTTCCTACGAGCCAAGGCCTATGCTCAGCAGACCTGGGCGTCGGGCATCGCCGAGAACGGACGTCCGATCCTTATTCCCGGCCTCGAGCCCAGTGAGGAAGGGGTGGTCGTCTACCCGGGGATGTATGGCGGCACCAACTGGTGGTCGCCGAGCTATAGTCGCTCGTCGGGCTTGTTCTACGTGCGGTCGTTCGACGGTGCAGATATCTATTTCAAGCGCGACGAGGAGTATTCTGAAGGCGACCTGTACTACGGCGGCAGTGGAGAGCCCGCCGACCACCTGGAAAACTTCAGCGCCGCGATTCGTGCCCTCGATCCGCTGACGGGCGACCTGCGTTGGGAATACCCGATTACTCCGTCGATAGCCTTCGGGGCGGGACTCCTCACAACGGCCGGAGGCTTCCTGTTCACCGGTACGGTCGACGGCTACCTGTTCGCGCTTGACGACCGCAACGGCGACGTGCTCTGGGAGCTCAGCGCCGGCGGAACCGCGCACGCGGCGCCCATGACCTACAGCGTCGGCGGTCGCCAGTTCATCAGTATGGCGGTACACAACTCGTTGCTTACCTTCGCGCTCCCAGAGTAGACGGTCCGCTGGTCGAGCTCGACATGGTACTGAATCGACCTGTCAACTTGAGCGGCACCGAGATCGAGCTTCGCCGTGAGGATCTCGACTCGCCGGCGGTACAGGAGCTCTTTGCGGCGCTCAACCTCGAGATCATGAAGCAATATCCGGACGAGGGTGACAATCACTTCCGGCTCGACGCCGAGGAGATCGTGGACGGCCGCGGGGCGTTGTTCGTCGCCTATCTCGCCGAGCGGCCGGTTGGCTGCGGTTCCATTCGCAAACTGGACGCGGATACGGCAGAGATCAAGCGAATGTACGTTGCCGACGATACGCGCGGCCGCGGCATCGGAGGCGAGCTATTGCGCTCGCTCGAGGCCGAGGCACACGAACTGGCCGTGAGCCGCCTGCTGCTGGAGACCGGCGAGCATCAAGCGGCCGCCTTGGCGTTGTATGGCCGGGCCGGGTTCCGGCGCGTCCCCCGGTTCGGGGAGTACGCTACGACGCAGTCAAGCATCTGCCTTGCGAAGGACATCTGACAATAGGAGTCGGGCCATGTTCGAAACCATGTTGGCGGGGCCGCGAAGCATCACGTCCACCAGCGCTCGGAGTGGCGTGGTGCGGCGGCGCATTCTGAACGCCGTCATTTCGTGCAGCCTACTGGCCGTCGTCTCGGCGGGTTGCGTTGCTACCGCACCCACCACGGAGACCAGCGCCGATCGATCGGCTCAGGTCGACGCTCTCTTCGCCCGCTACACGGACGGCGTGCAGCCGGGCGTTGCGGTGATGGTGATCCGCGACGGCGAGGTGGTCCACGAGGCGGGCTACGGCTATGCCGACATCGCCAATGAAGTCGCCCTGGCCCCCGACACCTCCGTGCGGCTGGGTTCCGTCACCAAGCAGTTCGTGTGCATGACCGCCATGCTGCTGGCAGAGCGCGGGCTGCTGGACTACGACGATCCGGTGTCCAAGTACGTTCCGGAGATCTCGGCGCGGTATGGCGATGAGATTACCGTCCGCAACCTCATGAACCACACCGGCGGACTGCCGGATTACTATCCGCCGCTCCGCGAGCACGTTGTCGGTCGACCGCCGAGCAACGAGGACGGTGCCGAGGTCTGGCCAGACTGGGGAGAACCGGTTTTCGAGCCGGGAGAGCGCTACGAGTACAGCAATACCGGCTACGAGGTGCTGGCCCTCATCGTCCAGCGAGCGGCGGGTGAGCCATTCGCCGACTTCGTGGCAAGCAACATCTTCGCTCCCCTCGAGATGGAGGGCGCGATCGCCTGGGACAACCCGGCCAAGGTAATCCCCAACCGGGCATTCGGGTACTCACCCGCCGGCGGCGACTTCGAGCTCAACGACGACCACCTGATGAACTACATGATGGGCGCCGGCGGTATCTACGCCAGCTTGCAGGACATGTACCGGTGGGATCAGGCGCTCTACACCGAGCAGCTGGTGAGCCACGCGACGCTGAAGGCGGCGTTCACGCCGGCCCACAACAACCGCTTCGAGGACATCGGTTACGGCTTTGGCTGGCGCATCGGTGCGTATCAGGGACATCGGCGCATATCGCACGGCGGAAGTTGGGTCGGGTTCCGTACCGCCATCGCGCGGCATCCGGACGCCCAGTTCAGCATCGTTCTGCTGTCCAACCGCGCCGATTTCGACAGCGGTGAGTTCATCGATCCGATCACGGACATTTACCTCGATCCCCTCAGTGCCGAGGAGCGGATCGACAACGTCCTGGGCTTCATGGACCGGGGCGCCCAACCTGGAGCGTCCGTCTTGGTGGCGCGCCACGGTGAGATTCTGTACAGCGGCGGCTATGGGCTCGCGGAAGTGGCGGCAGGCGCGCCGATCAACGCCGATACGAACTTCCGGCTCGGCTCCGTGTCGAAACAGTTCGTTTCGATGGCGGTCATGATGCTGGCGGAGGACGGCGAGATTGGCCTGGACGACGCAGTGGCCGAGCATCTGTCCGAACTGCGCCGATTCCCGGACGTCACCATCCGCCACCTCCTGGTCCACACGGGCGGACTCCCGGAGTACTACAACGAGCTCGAGCAGCGCTTCGCCGGGAAGCGACCCGGCAACGAAGAGGCGGTTTCGTTGTTCGCCGACTGGGGAGAAGAGCAGTTTTCGCCGGGAGACCGTTACCAGTACAGCAATCCGGGATACGACACCCTCGCGGCCCTGGTGGCGCGGGTTTCGGGCCAATCGTTCCGCGAGTTCGTCGACGCACGCATCTTTTCGCCGCTCGGGATGACCCGATCATTCGTTCCCGACTACGCCGGCAGCTGGCCACCGCAACCGGACGACACGGTTCCGCAGATCGACAACCGCGCCCTCGGCCACTCACGCTCCGGCGACGAGTTCGAGATCAACGACGATCACATGGTGAACTCCATCGTCGGCGCCGGCGGCGTCTTCTCCACCGTTGAAGATCTGCTTCGCTGGGATCAGGCCCTGTACACCGATCGGCTGGTCAGTCAGGCGGCCCTTGATGAAGCGTTCACGTCTGGCGTGCTCAACGACGGCAGCACGTTCGGCTACGGTTTCGGCTGGGGCGTCGATTCCCACCGTGGGCATCGGCGCATCTCGCACGGCGGATCCTGGGTGGGCTTCCGCACCGTCATCCTTCGCTATCCGGAGATCCGCCTGACGGTCATCGTGTTGACCAACCTGGCGGGACGCGATCCGAGTGCCCTCGCCGATGAGATCGCCGTATCGTTCTTCGAGCCCACCAATTGAACCGTCGAGAGGAGAGCGATCAATGCGAGGGTTGAAGGGCAAGAACATCGTAGTGACCGGCGGGGCGAGCGGCATCGGCCAGGCCACCGCGACCCGGTTTCTGGAAGAAGGTTGCACCGTTTGCGTGTTCGATCGAAGTGCCGAAGCACGGGATCGCGTCGCCGCGGAGCTGCCCGCACTGTCGGGGGTGATAGACGCTGACGTCTCCAAGCTGGAGCAGGTGGAGGCGGCGTTCGAGCAGGCGATCGAGCGTATGGGGTCCGTGGACGTGCTGATCAACAACGCCGGCATCAGCATCCGGCACGATTTCCTCGACATCACTCCCGAGGAGTGGGACGAGGTGCTGGGAGTGAATCTGAAGGGCGTTTTCTTCGTGGCACAAACAGCGGCGCGCCACATGATGGAGCGGGGCTCGGGTGTGATCGTCAACACCGCCTCCACCGGAGGTAGCACCGGCTACCCACACTACGCCGACTACAACGCCAGCAAGGGCGGGGTGATTGCACTGACCCAGTCGATGGCGCTCGAGCTCGCGCCGACGGTTCGCGTCAGCGCCATATCACCGGGCTACGTGCTCACTCCGATGCAGCGCGCCGAATACAGCGACGAGATGCTCGCCGCCGTGAACCGCAAGATCCCCCTCGGAAGGCACGCGAAACCCGAAGAGATCGCGGCGCTGTTCGCCTTCCTCGCCTCCGACGATGCCGCGTTCGCCACCGGCCACGTCTACGTGATGGACGGTGCAGAGACCACCGGCGGCTTCTGCAGCCAGTGGAAGCACGAATAGAGCACTCCCCGCCCGCGTCCCGCACATGACCAGGGAGATCGATCGATCCGCCGCCTCGCCCTTTGACACGGCCTGACGATCGGTGCGAACGTTGCCCGCCATGCACGATGAACCTGAGAGCGCCGGCCAACCGGTGACGGCCCGTCCAGAAGGCTCGGACTGGACTCGCCGGAAGCTACTGATGTCAGCTGCCGGCGTGGCGGTCGCGGCGCCTTTTCTGCGTGGCCAGCGAGGCAGTACGGAAGCGCCCTTCACCATCCGCTACACGTCGCACGTGCCGCGCTCGCACGGCCTGTACACCGAGGGCTTCATCCCCTTCCAGAAGCTGATCGCGGACGAGATGGGCGATCGGCTCCGCCTGCAGGAGTACATGGACAAGCTGCTCCACGGTCCGCTCGATGGCTTCAAGGCCGCGGTTACCGGGATCTCCGACTACACCCACGGCTACGCCGGGTATCAGCCCGGAAGCTTCCAGCTGCTGCACGCCTTGCAGCTGCCGTTCCTGTTCAGCAGCCCACCGGTCGGGTCGCTGGTGTCCGAAGAGCTCTACCCGAAGCACTTCAAGGCCGAGTACGAGCGTATGGGCGTGTATCTGGCGCACTACGACACCACCAGCCCCTATAACATCATCTCCAGGCGGCCGATCCGCCGACTCGAGGACATGCAAGGCATCAAGATGCGCGTCACCGGGGGTCTGACGGCACAGATCTTCGAGGAACTCGGAGTGGTGCCGGTGGTGATGGCCGCCGGCGAAACCTACACTGCGTTCCAGCGCGGCATCCTGGATGCGGTCGCCCTCGGCGCTCCCGACATGGCGACCTATCGGCTCTACGAGATCGGCAACGCGTTCACCCGCGTCGACGTCAACATGTTGGCGCTGCAATACTGCCTCAACCGTTCCAGCTTTGACGCCCTTCCGGACGACGTCAAAGGCGACTTCTACCGCCTGCTGCGAATCCGCAGCCAGATGGCCTCGCAGAACTACTACTCGGGGCCGCGCGCCGACCGCGCCATGGCGACGATTCTCGACGCCGGGGTGGAACTCATCGATCTGGGCGAAGAGGAGACGCAGCGCTGGCGACAGCGTCTGGTGCCGCTCAAGGAGCGCTTCATCGCCGAGAACGAGGCACTGGGATTGCCGGCACGCGAGGTCGTCGACGACCTCGAGCAGGTGGCGGCGCAGTACGCGCACATGACTCACGCCGAGATCCTGCGGCGGGTCACCGAGCATCCCGTCGAGGGGATCATTGACTTCTGATCACGGCGACGGAGGCTGCTCATGCTGGCGCTGACGGACCGCTGGTCGGCCCGCGCCTCGATCTGGCTCTACCGGATCGGGGTCTACGGCGGCCTGCCGGCGCTGGTCGTCTTGGTCACCGTGGACGTGATGCTGCGGTATCTGTTCAACGCCCCACTACGCTGGAGCCGTGACGCCAACGGAATCCTGCTGCTGATCTCGCTGTTCGGTGCGCTGCCGCATGCCTGGGATCGTGGCTTCCACATCCGCATGGAGTTGGTTCACGCGCGGCTCACCGGACGACGGCGGCAGCTGGCCGATCTGCTCTCGGCCCTCTCCGGGATCATCGTTTTCGGGGCGCTGACCGCACAGAGCATCCGTTTCGTGCCCTACATGGCAATCACCTGGGAAACCGGTGAAGACCTGATGTTGCCTTTGTGGCCCTTCATGGCGTTCATGGGGGTCTGCAGCCTCGTGTTCGTGGCGCGGCTACTCTCCAACCCTGAGGGCGCGCCGGCGGACGGGGAGGCCGAAAGCGATTGGATGTAACGATCGTCGGCCTACTCGGGGTCGCGCTCCTGCTGGTGCTGCTGATCGTAGGAGTACCGATTGCGCTCGCCATGGCCGTGACCGGGGTCGTCGGGCTCTGGGTTCTCGAGGGCGCCTCGGCCACCATCGCCCACGTCGCCCTGATCCCATGGGACGAGGGTCGTAGCTTCGTCATCGTGACGATCCCGTTGTTCGTGCTCATGGGACAGCTGGTGTTCCACACTGGCCTCGCCGCCGACCTCTACGACGGGGTGCAGAAATGGATTGGTCGGGTTCCCGGCGGCCTGGCGATTACCTCCGTGCTGGCCTGCGCCGGCTTCGGCGCGGTGACCGGTTCGAGCATCGCCACGGTCGCCACCATGGGCTCGATCGTGATGCCCGAGATGCGACGCCACGGTTATAACGCCCGCCTGGCAACCGGGGCGCTGGCGGCTTCCGGGACGCTGGGAATCCTCATTCCCCCGAGCGTCATCTTCATCTTCTACGGCGTGATGACCGAGACCTCGATTGGCGGTCTGTTCATCGCCGGCATCGTTCCCGGCATCCTCACCGCGCTGACGTTCTCGGTGATCATCCTCGTGCGTTGTCTGCTGCGCCCCGAGCTCGGGCCTAAGGGGCCTCCCTCGAGCTGGCCGGAGCGGCTACAGGCCGTCAGCCGCCTGGCCCCCATCGGTAGCCTGTTCTTCTTGGTCATCGGCGGAATCTACGCCGGCATCTTCACCCCCACCGAGGCCGCCGGTATCGGCTGTACCGGCGTGATCGTCGCCGCCGCCCTGCTCCGCAAGCTCAACCTGGAGGCGATCTCCCGCGGCCTCCGCAGCACCGCCCTCATCGCCTCGATGATTTTCGCCATCATCATGGGTGGCTATCTGATGGCCCGTTTTCTCGCCGTCACCGGCCTAACCCAGGACATCGTCAACTTCCTGGTCCGCATGGAGCTCGGCCGAGTGGGCTTCCTGATCCTACTGGTCGTGCTCTTCCTGATCCTGGGAGCCATGCTCGACGTCTTCGGCATGCTCGTCCTCACCATCCCGTTCGTTGTTCCGGTGATCGAGGAGCTCGGCATCGACCTCATCTGGTTCGGCGTCTTCGCGGTGATCATGGCGGAGCTCGCTCTGGTCACCCCGCCAATCGGCGCCAACGTCTTCGTCATGCGACGCGTGGCACCAGAGGTCCCGATGGGCGAGATCTTCCTCGGGGTCGCCCCCTTCGTGGCCGGCGTCTTGGTGATCCTGGCCCTGTTGATCGCCTTCCCGGAGTTGGCGCTCTGGTTGCCGCGGCAGATGCGTTGACGGAGGACGATCGCTGCACCAGGTCCTAGCCAAACCCGGTGCGCGAGGGTCTGGCGATTCTGACACTTCGCTTACAACTCCCGAACAACCTCATCGCAGGTTGCTTGCCTGAGCCCCACCCCTGTCCACTGGTCGCAGCATACTTTCTCTACGCAGGATACGGGCTGGCCCGGAACGCGGCGCATACGGAGCGCGCGGACATCCTGAGGTCGAAACCCAGACGGAGGTGGGAGACATGAGGCGGAAACTACGGCGGCACAGCGCGACCCTCTTGCTGCTCACCAGCACGGCGACCTTGCTGGCTTTCCTCCCGGGAGGCAGCCAGCAAGAGTCCGCTTATCAGAACCTCCAGCTGCTGCCAGCAGACATCGAGCGCGACGCGCTTGGCGAGATCATGGTCACCAACATGCTCGGGCTCGGTCTGCCACGGCGTGACGGCGAAGGATGCTTGTACTGCCATGTCGGCGATATGGATACCACGCGCGATTCCTGGGACTACGCTTCCGACGCCAAGATAGAGAAACGCAAAGCACGCGACATGATGGCCATGGTGGAGGCGATCAACGACGAGCACCTGTCGGCGCTCGAGACGCGCATCGGTGCCGGAATGCGAGTTGGCTGTGCCACTTGCCACGCGGGACGAACCGATCCGCGCCCGCTGCCCGACGTGCTGATGTCGACGTACGAGGTATCCGGCATCGAGGCGACAGTGGATCGTTACCAGCGCCTGCGGGAGCGCTATTTTGGCGGCGACGCTTACGACTTTCGCCCCCGGGTGCTGGCACGTTTGGCCGGACAGATCGCCGCGTCCGGCGCCTTTTCGGACGCCATCACCCTGGCGGATGCCAACCTGCAGACGTATCCGGAAGACGGAACGGCCCACAGCACGGTCTTCCTGTTGCAGCTTTACGAAGCCTACGCTGACGGCGGCGTCGCGGCGGCTCTTGCACGCGCCGAGCAGATCTCGGTCGGCGTCCGAGCTCTGTGGTTCAGCTATAACACGTTGGACTCACTCGGCTGGACGATCTTCCGGCGCGGCGACGAGGCCGGGGCGATCGCCGTGTTCCGCCGCAACCTGGAGCGCTTTCCGGACTAGTACATCCCACACGAAAGCCTCGCCGATGCCTTGATCTTCACTGGTGAACCGATGGCGGGAGGAGCCCTGTACGAGAGCTGGGTCGAGAGGTACCCCGATCATGAGATCGCCCGCCGTCGGCTCCGGTCATTCAGGAGAGAGCAGCAGCAGCGTTAAGGAGCCTCCGGGCCGTGATGGTGCCTGCATGGCGGTGTCAAACGCGGGGAGTTGGCAGTTGCTAACAGGCACACATGCCGCTTTGTCTACTCGACCACCGGCAAGATCAAGTGCGAGGGACGTTCGGCGGAGTGGTACACGACGTTGTTCGCCAGCACCCACTCGGTCTCGTCGTAGTTGTTGCCGCCGGTGTTCATGTTGCGGCTGAAGCGTGGGAAGTTGCTGCTCGACACCTCTAGCCGGACGCGGTGCCCGGGCCCGAAATAGTTGCTGGTGGTGTGCAGGTCGAGATGGGCTTCATACACCTCGTCCTCCTGCATCCAGATCTTGGTGTCGAATCCCTCCCGGTAACGCATGCGCAGGGCGCCCTCCTGGATGTTGAAGGCCCTGCCGTCCGGATATACGTCGATGAGCTTGGCGGTGAAGTCGGTGTCCTTGGCCGACGAGCCGACGTAGAGCACCACCTCGAGCGGGCCGGAGACCTCCATGCCCTCGGTCAGCACGTCGGTGGTATAGACGAGGACGTCGTGCCGCATCTCGTTCACCGACTGGTCGTAGCCACCCTGGCCGGTGCTCATTCCCGAGCAGCAGCCCTGGCCGCCAAGCGACATCACCGGTGTGCCAGGGTCATACGTGAAGCGATCCGCCAGCTCTTGCGCGGGTGCTTCGTCCGACAGCGTCCCATCACCCAGCCGGCTGTTCGCTCGGCCACCACTGTGCAGATAGAGGCGCTTGGACGTCGTCCCGGCGGGTGGCCAGGTGTCGGCGGATCGCCACTCGTTGGCGCCCATCAGGTAGTACTGCACGCGCGGCATATCGGTGACACCGTTGTCGACGCCCTTGAGCCAGTAGTCGTACCAATCGAGGTACAGATCGACGAAGCCCTTGCGCGCATCGCCTAGGTCGCGCTCGCCGGCGACGGTGTGCTCGGTGGCGGCGCTGTGGCTGCAGTGTCGGGTCGGCGAGATGATGATGAACTGGTTGTCTCGCGCCCGTTGGCTGACGGCGTTGGTGCGCATCTGGTTGAACATCATCAACGTGTCGGCCTGCGCGAAGTCATACCAGGTGTCGACGTAGAGCATCGGCGTATCGAAGCGATCGTCACTGCGTACGTAGCCCAGCTCCTGGAAATACTCGGCCTCCGGAGTGTTGCTGGCATAGTCGACGTAGTCGTTCGGGGGTGCGCCGGCCTTGTTGAGCACATCCACTACCGGCAACGTCCAGTACAGCGCGAGTCGGTCGACCTGCAAGTCTTCCGGGCCGGTCCGAAACAGCTGCGCCTGCTCGGAGGCAAACCATTCCTCGCGGTCAACCCACGCCGGGGGGGCCGTAGTGGATCTTGGCGGGGTTGCCGATGAACCAGCCAGCAGTCTGGGCCAGCTCGAAGGCGCCGCCGTCGAACGAACCCCACGGCCTGCCGGGCGAGTAGTAGCCGCCCGAGGGGGCCATCGGTATCCCGGCGACGTGATTCGGGTGACGCGCTGCGGCGAGGGTCAACTGCGTCTCGCCGCGATACGAGCAGCCGAAGGATCCCACCTTGCCTGAAGACCACGCCTGGCTGCTGAGCCATTCCACCGCGTCGTAGCCGTCGGTGCGCTCGCCGACGCGCACCGTGTAGCGGCCCTGGGATTCGAAGCGGCCCCGAATGTCCTGGACAGCGACCACGTATCCCTGGCCGACGAAGGTCTCGACGTTGACCCGATTGCTTGCCGGGTTCTCCTTGTTGTAGGGCGTGCGGACGAGAATCGTCGGCAGCGGCCCGGCAGCGCCGGCGGGAAAGTACAGATCGGTCGACAGGCTGATGCCGTCGCGCATCGGCACCTGGACGCCTGGTTCGCTGCGCACCGTGTATATCGCCGTGCGGCTATGGCCGCCGTCCATCTGCGCCCACCCGTCTCCGGTCGGGGCCAAGACCGCGATCGTGCCGATGGAGGCGATGAGGATGGCCAGAGCTCGGTTCGAGGTCATTCTGTTTCGGACGATCATCGCTCTCCTCTCTGGGGCGTTCGCCCCATCGTTTGTTCGTGCCGCGCAATCGCTAGATGGCGATTCCGGCCTTGAGCCCCTCGAACACCGCCTCCTCAGCGGTTCGCGGGCAGAGGCAGTCGCCAATGATGCTCAGCTCGCCGCTGAAGTCAGCCAGTTCGGCCTCTAGTTCGTTGCGGGCTGCATGTCCCAGCGCCAGCACGACCGTGTCGACGCTTCCCACGACGATCGGCTCACCGCTGGTAGTGTGGATGAAGTGGACAGCATCGTCGCTGACACACTGCAGACGAGCAAGCGGTGTGACCTGAGCACCGAGGCGGTGCAGAGCGCCCACCATCTGGTCGCGGACGTACTGCTGGATGGTCTCACCAGGCATGGTCCCGTTGACGCACAGATGCACCGGGTGGCCTGCGATCGCGAGCTTCTGCGCCACGCCGAGACCGATCCAATCGCAGCGCCAATCAGCCACCACAACGGAGCCGCGAATCTCGACCTCGTCGCGCAGAACCTGCCAGGCTGTCACCACGTGGTCGGCGTCCGTCCCCGGGATCGGAGGGAGGTACGGCCGCGCCCCGGTCGCCAGAACGACCACATCAGGCGCCCGATCGATAACGAGCTCACGAGTGACTTCGGCGTTGGTCCTCACCTCCACGCCGGCGGCCTCGACCTCGCGTTGCAGGTTGGCCACCAGACCCCCGAACTCACCGCGTCCAGGGAGCGTCGCCGCCATCAGTACCTGGCCGCCGAGGGCGGGTGAACGCTCGTAGAGCGCCACCTCGTGACCACGCTCGGCGGCCACCGCCGCCGCCTTCATGCCCGCCGGGCCGCCGCCCACGATCAGCACCCGCCTGGCAGCCGTCGCCCGCCCTCGCCCGCCGTAGACGAGCTCTCGGCCGCTCTCGGGGTACTGGATGCATGAGATCGGCACGCCCATGTGCATGTGCCCGATGCACGCCTGATTGCAGCCGATGCACGTTCGGATGTCGTCGATCCGACCGGCGCGCGCCTTGTTAGGCATCTCCGGATCGCTGATCAAGGCGCGCGTCATGCCGCACAGATCGGCGTGGCCGTCGGCGAGCACTCGCTCGGCGTCTATCGGGTTGACGGTACGGCCCGTGACGATCACCGGCTTGCTCACCGCGGCGCGCACGGCGGCCGCATGTGGCGCCACGTAGGTGCGGCCCAGCTCCATGGGCGGCACGATGTGGAGGGCGCTTCCGAGCGTCGTGGAGGCACCGGCGACGACGCTGAAGTAGTCGATCTCGCCATCAGCGTCGAGCCTTCTACAGACTTCTGTCACGTCATCAGGTTGCAGACCGTCCGGGTTCTGCTCGTCGGCCGAGATGCGCAGCCCGACAACCATGTCGCCGGTGCGTTGCCGGATGGCCGCAGCCACCTCACGCACGATCCTCAGGCGGGCGTCCAATGAGCCGCCGTACTCGTCGTCGCGCCGGTTCACCCGCGGGTTGAGAAACTGAGCGATCAAATAGCCGTGACTGCCGACGATCTCCACCCCGTCGAAGCCGGCCTCCTTCAGGCGAGCGGCCCCGTCCGCAAAGCCGGTGACGACCTCGTCGATGATCCGTTTGGGCATCGCCCGCGGCATGACGTGGAAGCGCTCGTTCGGCATCGCCGACGCGGAGTAAGCCACCATCGCGGTACCGTCCTCGCTCTTCGGGAACAGCTCACGCCCGGGATGGAACAGCTGGCCAAAGACGGTGCATCCATGCTCGTGACACGCCTCGGCGATGCTGCGGAATCCAGGGATGCAGCCGTCGTGCGTCGCCACGGCCATGTACGGTGTGTAGCGCGAGCTGGGGTGGATTCCAGCCACCTCGGTGATGATCAGGCCGACACCGCCGGCGGCGCGAGCGCGATGATACGCCGCCGTCCTGGCGGTCGGCAGACCGTCCTCGGCCATCATCGTGTCATGGCCGGTGGAGACGATCCGGTTTTTCAGCGTGACGTTGCGGATCGTGAGCGGTGAGAAAAGGTTCGGCAGGTCGGCGGACACTTCCATCACGGCCTCTTAATCGACCAGCGCCTGGTAGGTCAGGACTTTCATCTGGGCGCGCAGTGGATACGGGGAACCGAGCTGCTGGGTGAACAGCATGCCGATGAGCTCCTCGTCGGGATCCATCCACCACTCCGTGCTCGCCGCGCCTCCCCAGGAGAAGGAACCGTTTGATCCTGAAGTGCAGGTAAGGGCGGAATCGATCACTACAGAACCGGTGAGCCCGAAGCCGAAGCCAGCGGAACAGCCCTGATAGTAGTCGGCAAAGACGCTCAACGGATCCGGCCCGGTCATCGACGTGGTGTGGTCCTGCCGCATCAACTCGACGGTCTTGCGGCTCAGCAAGCGTGCTCCATCGAGCTCGCCACCGTTGAGCAACATTTGCGCGAAACGGAGATAGTCGGTAGCCGTCGATACCAGCCCGGCGCCGCCGTAGGGCACCGGGTTCGGGTCGCGCCATACGCTTTCGCGCGGTGAGTCGACAAGTCGCAACAGCGGTGTTGGTCCCCCGGCGGGCACCGAATCGTCCGCGCGCAGTGCTTCCGCAACCTCTCCACCCACAGGGGCGTAGTTGGCGGCGAACCGATCGATCTTTGAATCCGGCACGTGGAAGGCCGTATCGACCATGCGCAGCGGTACGAAGATGTTCTCGGCAACGAACCGATCGTAGGGACTGCCGGAGACCACCTCGACGAGGCGGCCCAGGACGTCATTGGAAACCCCGTAGTGGAAGGCGCTTCCCGGTTGTGCCGCCAACGGCACGGTGGCTAGCCGCTCAACGAAAGCCGTGAGCGTCGGCGGCGCCGTGGCGCTCCGCGATGGGGATCCGAAGACGCCTGCCTGACGGTACAGGTCACCTATCGTGCCTTCGCCGCCGTAGGTCAACCCGGAGGTATGGGTCAACAGATTCAGCACCGTGATCGGCCGCGCTGCCTCGGTGCGAAGCGCGTCGCCTGAGCCGCCCAGATAGACGCGCATGTCCGCCAGCTCCGGAAGGTAGTCGGCTACTGGATCGGTGAGCAGAAGCTCACCCTGCTCCAGCAGCATCATCACGGCGACGGCGTTGACCACCTTGCTCATCGAGTAGATGCGAAAGATGGTATCGGCGCGCATGGGGGCCCCAGCTTCGAGGTCCATCTGGCCGACGGTCTCGAAATGGACCAGCTTGCCGCGGCGCGCCACCACCGTCAGCACACCCGGGAGCTTGCCTTCATCGACATAGGCCTGCATCAGCGGTCGGATGCGTTCGAGGCGCGCGGTCGACATGCCGACCTCTTCGGGGACGGCTCGGGCGAAGTCCTGGTCGCCTTCGTTCGTCGCAGCTAGCGAGCCCGTCACCAGTACCACGGCGAGGCAAGCGATGAGGCGCGGCATCAGTACGGTGCCTCCACGTCGCCCATTTCCACATAGACGCTCTTGAGCTGCGTGTAGTGGTTCAGCGTGGTGAGGCTGTTTTCGCGTCCGATGCCGGACTGCTTGGTGCCGCCGAACGGCATCTCGATCGGGGTAATGTTGTAGTTGTTGATCCAGCATGTGCCGGCCTCCAGCTGCGCCACCACACGGTGAGCACGTTGGATATCGCTCGTGAAGACGCCGGCAGCGAGCCCGTAGGTTGTGTCGTTGGCGCGCGCCACCGCCTCGTCCTCGGTCTCGAATCCGAGCACCGCCATCACCGGGCCGAAGATCTCTTCCTTGACGATCTGCATGTCGTCGGTGCAGCCATCAAACACGGTCGGCTCGACGAAGTAGCCGTCGGCGAGCTCCGGCTGATCGGGAGATCCGCCACCGCACAACACCTCGGCGCCGTCCGCCTTTCCGGCCTCGATGTAGCTGAGCACGCGGTCCCGGTGCTCGGCCGAGATCAGGGCCCCGACGTGGGTCTCGGGATCGAGCGGATCGCCGATCCGCATCTGTCTGACGCGCTTCAGGAGACGGGCAATGAATCGATCGTGGATGCTGCCCTCGACGAACACCCGGGTGCCGTTGGAACAGACCTCGCCCTGGGTGTAGAAATTCGCCATCAGCGCCGCCGAGACCGCGTTCTCGAGGTCACAGTCGGCGAAGATCACCAGGGGCGACTTGCCGCCGAGCTCCATCGTCACGTGCTTGAGCGTGCTGGCGGCGTCAGCCATGGCGAGTTTCCCCGTACCCACCTCGCCGGTCAACGAGACCTTGTCGATTCCCGGGTGGCGCGTCAGCAACTGTCCAGTGCGGCCATCGCCGTGCACGACGTTGAACACTCCATCCGGGACGCCCGCCTCGGTGAAGATCTCCGCCAGCTTCGGTGCGGTGAGCGGGGTGAGCTCGGCGGGCTTGAAGATCATCGCGTTACCGCATGCCAGTGCCGGCCCCGACTTCCAGCAGGCGATCTGCAACGGGTAGTTCCAGGCACCGATCCCGGCGCACACACCTAGCGGCTCGCGGCGGGTGTATGCGAACGACGAGCCGAGGTCGAAGTGCTCACCGTGCAGACTGGCGGCGAGACCAGCGTAATACTCGATGCAGTCGGCCCCAGACAGCACGTCGACGACCGAGGCTTCCTGGATCGGCTTGCCGGTGTCCAGGACTTCCAGGTGCGCCAGCTCGTCGTTGCGTCGCCGCAGCAGCGCCACCGCGCGGTTGAGAACGCGGCCACGCTCGGCTCCGCTCATCGCAGACCACTCACGGAACCCTGCCCGTGCCGTGACTACGGCCCGATCGACGTCCTCGACGCCGGCCTGCTGCACGCTGCACAGCACTTCGCCGGTGGCCGGATTGACGGAGTCGAACGTTTCACCGCTGGTGGCATCCAGATAGTTACCGCCGATATACAGGCGCTGATCGGCAATCGTCACGCTTGCACACCTGTCAGGGAGCGCACCTTCAGCACGGCGCTAGCAGGCCGTGGTGAAAGTATGGTGGGTCTGGCTACGGCGAGTTGGGGCCAGATGCAAGGCGGCCTGACGCACACGATGCCCTAGCCATCGTCGAGGAAGGCCAACGCCACAGATGGCCCCAAATCGCCGTAACCCTTCGGGCGACTGGGGGTTGCGCGCGGATGCTGCGTCGTTTGTCGTCAACGATGGGATAGCCATCGCCTCCTCCTCTCTCCTAGCCTGCGCCTCGCAAGACCCTGTCGCCAGACCCACCACACTTTCAGCACGGCCTGCTAGGCCTCGACGAACTCGTCGCGCTCGCCGGCGATCGCGCCACTGGCGACGCTGTCCTGCGTGGTAAGCACCTCCGCCGGGTAGTGCTCCGCCCACACTGCGATGATCTCGTCCAGGGGCACATCGGCGTAGCGACCGCGGTCGTGGACATATTCCATGTAGTGATTGCCGTCGCGATCGAACTGCTGGAACATCGCGTCGGTGCGGCCGTCGAATCCCATCGGCTCGACGTTGAAGCGCTCACACAGCGAGGCGTTGAACGCCGGCGTCGCCTTGACCCATTTACCGTCGAGAAACAGCTCCGTGTAACCATGGAACACGAACAGATCGGTTTGCATCTCGCGCTTGAGACGCTCCGTGACCAAGTGATTCACGACATCGCCGAAGCCCAGGCGACTCGGAATGCCGTGCACCCGTGCCGCAGCAGCGAGCAGCGTCGCCTTGGAGATACAGAAACCGAACCCCTTCTCGAGCACGGTGCTGGCTCGCATTCCCTCGACGGTCAAGTCGATCCTGTACGGATCGTACCGGTACCCGTCTCGGACGCGATCGTAGAGCGCGATCGACTTGTCGATCGCGGAGTCCTCCGCGCTGACGCTCGCGTGAGCGAACTCGACCACGGCCGGATGGTCGCTGTCGATGAACGCCGTCGGTCCCGAGTACTCGTTCAGCTGGCTGCCTTGCTCGCTCATGGTATCCCCTGCCGCAGGCTTCGCACCTGATCGGGTCGCGCGAAGAGCTCGGCCAGCACCTCATAGTTCTGGTTGTGCTCGTCGCGAACGTACGGAACGTACTCGAAATCACCCCCAGAGTCAGCCTCGCTCAGAGGCAGTAGGGCTCGAAATCGACCACTTGCCGTAGGGCGCGATCCATCGCGGCGATCTCCCGTGGTACGTTCGCTCTTGGTGCCGACTCCAGAGCGTGTAGCGGCGCTGACAGGAATCGGGGCGTGGCACCTAGGCGGCGTGGGTCGCCCCGCATACCTTTGGAAGGCTCGGGTCGGCGCTCCGGCCCCCTCGCCCCAGAAGAGTCGGTAGTGACGTCCCATCTGTCGTTAAGGATCGCCGCTCTGGTAACCGCCGCGCTGCTGCCTGCGGAAGCGGCGGCCCAGTGCCTGGTCTCCGAAGCTGAGCTGTTCGCTGGCGCTGCGCGCGATTCCATCCCAGCGCTGACGGATCCGCTGACAGTATCGGCCGACATGACGACACTCGCACCCGCTGACATGGTGCTTGGCGTGGTGCAGAACGGCGAGGCCCGCGCCTATCCGCTGCGCATTCTGTGGTGGCACGAGATCGTCAACGACATGCTCGGCGGCGTCGCGTTAACGGTTACCTACTGTCGGCTAACCGGTAGCGGCCTGGTCTACGACTCGGTGCTCGAAGGTCAGCGTGTGACCTTCGGCACGTCGGGGCTGCTGTTCGACAACAACCTCGTCATGTACGACCGGGCTTCCGAGAGCCTGTGGTCACAGATGATGGTCCGCGGCATTTGCGGCGCGTACATCTCGCACCGGCCGACGCTCTACCCGGTGGTAGAAACGACATGGGCAGCCTGGGAGGCGATGCATCCCGACAGCACGGTGGTCGGCTTCGACACCGGTTACAGTCGCGACTACAGCCGATATCCATACGGCGATTACGACACCGTGGACAGCACGCGGCTCCTCTTTCCACACAGCTTCATCGACGACCGCCTGGCAGCCAAGGTGCTCGTACACGGCATCGCCCACCATGGCACGGCGCGAGCGTATCCGCTCGACGATCTGGACGTGCGCGCCGCAATCAACGATCAAGTCGGCGGCCGCGCTGTGCTGATTGTCGTCGATGGCGCTCGTCGTCTGGCAGTCTCGTTCGACCGGCGGGTGCGCTTCCTCAACAAGAACGGGAAGCTGAAGTGGAAGAAGTTCACCTTCGACATCGTCGAGTCCGACGGGTTTCCCTTTCTACTGATGGACCGCCAGACGGGCTCAACGTGGAATCTTCAGGGGGTGCCGGTTGGCGGCGAGCTGGTTGGCCGGATCGAGAACGGCAGCTTGCCTCGCATAGCGGAGGCCTTCAACGCGTTTTGGTTCGCCTGGGCGGCGTTCAACCGCGACACCGAGATCCACTAGCGATAATGAAGCGCCCGGATGCTCGCTCGGCCACCTGGTGGAGCGGGCCGCGATACCAAGTCGCGACACCAAATCAGCGCTCGTCGACCGGCATCACCCTGTCGTTGGCGATCGTCAGCAACTGCCCGTCTCGCAGCCGGAGATAGTCGCTGCGTTCGAGGACCAGCACCGGGAGTTCCGTGCCGTAGAGCTCTCGAGCGATCATTGCCGCCACCAGAATCGTGACGTTCGGTGCCGGCAGGAGAACGCCAGCCGGTCCGTTGCCGAGGTGCAGCGCGTCCGCCAGCGCACCCGGGGAGCTGGTGCTACCGCGCGTACCGGGCATGACGAGGATCCGTCCCTTAATGCACTCGTCGCGCTGCGGATGGTGCTCGTCGACGATGCAACCGGATTTCGGATCGAGACCGCCCCAGAAGCTAAGTGGCTCCTCCAGGACGAGCAGTTCGCCGCTGGCGTGGCCGTCTAGGAGCACCTCCGTGACCCTTAGAGCCTCAGTTGCCATCGGCCCAAAACTCGGCATCGGAGACGATGCGCCCGGTAGCGGCAGCACGCACACAGTCCTCCAGGCCGGCGAACGTCGGCCGCGTGCCGAGTCCCCCGGCGGCGTAGTAGGCCCATTTCGCAGAGTTGGTCACCACCCGCCCATCGCAGCCGGCAATCGCAGGAGCGTAGTAGGTGCACCGCCCCGTAACAGGGGTTACGCCGGCAGTGCGTAACGCCTCGAGCCAGCCGCGATTCTCTACTTCCTGGAGCACGTGATCGCTGGTCGAAATGTAGAAACGCACTGCCTCGTGAACCCGGATCCCCTGAACCAACGGCATCAGGCGTTCGAACTCGGCGAGCGAGAAATGTGGCGTTCCGAGGCACACCGCGCCGATCTCTCCATCTCCGCTGCTTCCGATCTGCTCCGCGGCTTCGCGAAGCTCGGCAGGACCGAGGCATATCCGATTGCTTGGTGCCGGTCCCTGGCTCGCCTCCTCGAGCGTTGGGGCCTCTGGCGTGCTGCCGATGGCATGGAACAGCTTCAGCGAGCCCGACGCTGCTCCGGCGGAACCGATCGCTCTCAGCTGCTCGAGGCTCGCTGTGGTCGGCAGGCCGACGATCGCCGGGACCTGGTCGCCGACAGTGCGGCCGATGACAAACCCCAGAACGTGGAAAAACCTGTCGTCTCCGAGCCAGTTGGATGGAAGTCCCGCGAGCTCCACGACAACAGTTGCCCGGCGGTTCTCGGTCCGATGCAATCCGGTGTCCGGCGCGCGGCCGGTGATTGCCGCACACATGTCCAGAAACTCCACATAGGCGTTCGTACGCGCGCCCAGAATCGAGTTCGCATAGACGACGGCGCTCGACTCTGTCCAAGCAACGTGCTCGCCAGGTCCGGGTTCGGCACGAATGTGGTACGGAGCGCACGTCATGGTCGGACGGCAGCCCATTCGCTCGTAGAGATCGATCAGGTGCAGGCTGGTGTTGCGATCGTCCAACTCGGAGTCGTCGAGTCGTTGCAGGTTCAGCGAGCAGGTGGTCAGCGTCGTCGGGATGGCGACGCGGGTATCGAGCCGGATCAACTTCTCGGCGAAGTCGATGTTGGCCTGTCCGTTGTAGTAGGCGCTGCCAACGTGGGCCCAGGAGACATCGATCAGTCGTGGAGCACGTGTCGCCTCTGCCACCCGGACGATGAGCTGCAGGGCGAGTTGAGCGCCGCCGCCGCTGCCGCCTGCGAGCATTCGTCGGTCGGCGGGCGTGAGCTCCATTCGACTAGCGCCCTTTCGCAGAGGCTTCTACCATCGGCCCGCTAGTGGCCTGTAACAGATGAACGTTGCATATCGTGGTGGCGAAATGGGTCCGGATGCCAGGCGCACCGACGAGACGATGTTTGCGCATCGTCGAGGAGGGGCAACGGGGCAGACGGGCCGATTGCGCCACGGTTCTCTTGATGGGCCGGCGGACAGATGGGCAGTTGCGGGCGATATCGGCGTTGCGCCTCGTCGAAGATGCTCATTGCATCGCCGTCCTCGGCGCGCCTTGATCTCACCCGCAAATCCCATCTGCGATAGGCAACGTTCATCTGTTACAGGCCACTAGTAGTACTCAAGGTAGCGATCCACCTCCCAGTCAGAGACGTGGCGCTGGAACTCGATCCACTCTGTCTCCTTCACCTGGAGGAACTCGGCGATGAACGCCTCGCCGAGCTGCTGGCGGAACAGCGCGTCGTTATCCAGAGCGTCCATCGCGGCTCCCAGGCTCTGGGGCAGGATCCCGACACCGAGCTTCGTGAGCTCGTCGATCGGGGTGGTGTAATGGTTGATGTTCTGCGGCTCGCCAGGATCGAGCTCACGATCGACTCCGTCCAGCCCGGCGGCAACGATGGCCGCGGTCGCCACATACGGGTTGCAGCTACCGTCGGGCAGCCGTAGCTCGAGGCGCCCGTGCGGCACGCGCACCATGCTGGAGCGATTGTTGTCGCCGTACGAGATGTACGCCGGCGCCCAGGTCGCACCCGAGCGCGTGTTGCCGACAACTAGGCGCTTGTAGGAGTTGACCGACGGCGCGCAAAGCGCCGCTAGAGCCGGGGCGTGCTCCAACAGGCCAGCCAGGAAGTGGTAGGCGAGCTTCGACAGCCCGAGGCTGCGCGCATCCGCCTCGTCGCCGAACAGCGGCGTGCCATTGGGATCGTCGATCGACATGTGGAAGTGGGTACCGCTGCCGGTACGCCGCGTGGCCGGCTTGGGCATAAAGGAGCAGAGGACGCCGAGCTCGCGGGCGATCTCGCCGGCTGCCATGCGGAAGAAGACGTACCGGTCCGCGGAGGTCATCGCGTCGGTGTAGGTGTAGTTGATCTCGAACTGACCGTTGCCGTCCTCGTGGTCGATCTGGTACACGTCGAAACCCACCGACATCAGTGCGTCCACGAGCTTCTCGATGAAGACCCTACTGCGCGAGAGGCCCTTGTAGTCGTAGCAGGGCTTGTCGAGTCGATCGGTCGGATCTGCCGGCGATACGGAGCCGTCGTCGTCGCGCTGTAGGAGCATGAACTCTGGCTCGATGCCGGTATTGAACGTCCATCCCCGCTCGGCCATCCGCGCCAGTTGCTGCCCGGCGATGTGACGCGTATCCAGAGGCCAAGGGGCGCCGTTCACATTGCCGACGCATACGACGCGAGCGTAGCCTTCCTGCCACGGAACCAGGCTCAGCGTTGATGGATCGCCGACCGCCATGAAATCAGGATCGTGGGGCTCCTGTCCGAGGCCCCACACTGCGAAACCCGCAAACCCTGCCCCGTCGGTGAGGATGTCCTCGTAGTGCGCCGCCGGTACCGCCTTCGTCTTGGCCACGCCGTGGATATCGACGAACTGGGCGAGGACGAACTTCACGCCGTTCTTCTCGAAAAAGCCTGCCGCGTCTTTGCCTGTCATGGTCTCCACCGATCAAAGTCTCGTGATACTGAGCGGACGTCCCCAGATCGCAACCGCACTGGCGTTGAGCGACAATACCGTGTCGTCGACATTAATCAACGCCGCCCGGCGTCCTGGAGCAACGGTGGCCGTCAACGCAATGACAAGCCTCAAAGACGAGTTCGTCGCCTGGCAGTGCCGCGTCCGCAAGGAGGTCGTGCGGCTGCGCGGCGGTGCGCCGAGCCCGGGGATGCGTCCCGGCGTAGCGCGGCCCGGCGGCAGCCTGATTTGCGAGATCACCGTGCTGCTAGGCGAAACCGAGCCCGAGGAACACACCGGCTTGTTTCGCCACATCATCCGTCAGACACCAGACCCGAAAAAGCGCTACGACAGCGGCATCAAGCTGCTGTCGGCGGAGTACTACAACCACCCGGAGCGATTCTCGGGATTGCTGACAGCGCAGTTCCCCAGCGATTCGGCGATCGCATCGGAGATTCTCAACCAAGCGGAGTGCACCCTGGCGTTCGCTCAGGGAGCCCGCGCCTACGGCCTACCGTGCACTGTCGAGGAACTGCCGCACGTAGACGCGAACCATCAGGCGGCGTTCTGGCACAACCACCTGTTCAACGCCTGTCCCCCGTCCGAGATCAAGGTGCTCGCCTTCAACCCCCTATGGGATCGAGCGTGGCGGCAGGACCGCTAGTCCGGGTCACCAGCGGTTGCGTCCCCGAGCAGCCTGGCGTCATCGTGCTCGTAGCACAGCGGTGCGCCGGCCACGATGGCGTCGCGCAGATCGGATCGCGCCGCCAGCGCCGCCGCTTCCTCGTCGTAGGTCCGCGCCTCGAACTTCAGCTGCCAGACCGTGTAGACGATGACAAGCGCAGCGCAGACCACGAAAAGGGCCATCTCCATGCCGACGAAGGGATACATCGGGCCGATATCCAGCGGGTTCCCGGTCCAGTTTTCGATGAGTCCTGTTTGCATTGTCTCAGCTCCCGGCAACGCGGAGCTCTTCGACCACCACGTCGAAGGACGCCGCCGTTTCGTCGGCCAACACCTGGTGATCCAGACCCGCGAGCTCGATGGCGTGCGGGATGCGTAGCATGTCCAGCTTCTTCAAGACCGCCCCGAGCACGAAGCACGGCGCGAACCCCAGCACGAAGAACATGATGAAGGCGCCGGCGATCTGACCCCACGGGGTGATGCTGGCGAACTCCGGGTTCGGCGAGCTCGGATAACCCCAGAGCACGAACCCGGCAATCACCACACCGAGGACTCCCGCGTATCCGTGCACCGCCACCGCGCCGACCGCGTCGTCGATCTTGAACTTCTTCTCCACCCAGTGGTGTAGCCTGTACAGGCACATCACCCCGAACGCCCCGATCAGCAGCGCCTGTAACGGATGATAAAGGTCGTTGCCCGAAGACGCGGTGATGATGCCGGCGAGGCCACCGTTGAATGTCCAGTACGGATCTCCCTTGGAGACGTAGTAACCGGCCATGAGACCACCAGTAAGCGACATCAGAAAGTTGAAGGTGATGGCGCTCAGCGTCGTCGGTGTGAGGTAGATGGTCGTCGCCGCAAAGAATGTGCGGGTAGAGTCCGGGTCAATATCGATGATCGGAATGTTGCAGGCGGCGTAGAAACCCCAGAAGCCGGTGTAGATCATGAATAAGCCGATGATCACCAACCAGGTGTTCTGCGGTGGAAACGTTCGCGCCGAACCGTCAGATCGGAACCGGCCGATGCGCGGTCCCAGATGGTATAGAACAGCGAGGGCCGATCCGCCGCTGATAGCGTGGATCACGCCGGATGCATAGGCGTCGTGGTAGCCCAGCAAGCGCACCATCCAACCTTCACCCGACCAGCCCCAGGCGGCGTCGATTACCCAGGTGATCGAACCCAGCATGATGGCGAACAGCCAGAAAGCGCTCGACCGGATGCGCTCGATGACCGCCCCGGACAGGATCGAGGCGCAGGTCCAGGAAAACAGCAGGAAGGCCCCGAAGAACACCCCATTCAGACGCGCCCAGGTTGCTGTGTCGCCGGCGGTCAACGCCGCCTGCGCCGGTTGGCCGCCCATGTGGGTGCCCATGAGCTCGCTCCACGGCAGCGCGAACGGCGCCGGGATGAGCCCGCCGGTGATACCCGGACCGTTCTGAAAGGCGAAGTAGATCCACCAACCGACGAAGAAGAACCCCACCGTGATCAATGGGATCACCATCGCGTTCTTCATCAGCGTGTGCATCATGTTCTTGCGACGCGACACGCCGACTTCGTACAGACAGAAGCCGACGTGGATGAGGAACATGAGCACGATGCAGACCCAGTAGTAGAACTCCGTGAAGATGACGGTCAGCGCGCTGAGCTCGTTCTCCATGGTTCCTCGGTAGCCTGAGTCAAACGGTTGTCGTGTTCGCCGAAGTCGTCACCGCCGCGACAACAAGGGCGGTTCCACTGCGCATGATCCGGTCCACTAGCTCCACGGGTACGGGCTGTTGGAAACCGGATGCAGCCTTCCCTCGGCATAGCGCGAGAAGCGAAACGGGTCGAGCAGGCGGTTACGATCACCGGCAATCTCTGCCGCCACGAGCTTGCCCACGCCGAGCATTTTGTAGCCGTGATTGGAGTCGGCAACGAAGTAGCAGTTACCGCGGAACACGTCGAAAACCGGGAAGCTGTCAGCGGTGAATGATCCGATCCCGCCGGAGGGCTCCTCGCCACGGAACAGTCCCGATTTGCCGACAAAGCGCTCCTGGCAAAAGGCGAGCGCCGAGCACCACATGTTGGCGAAGTCCTCACCGACGATGAAATCCGGTGACTTCGGTCCGTACGGATCGACCGCCACGTCGTCGGGATCCTTGTCGACCTTGTAGGGCATGGCGCCGCCCTGCACACCACCGAACGAGAAGTCGGGCTTGTAGTAGATACCCCACATCTCCTCGGTGATGAGCGACCCGTCGGCATCCGAGTACAACGGCGCGTCGGTATCCAGATGCACCACCGGAGGCATCTCACCGGCGTTCGTCCGTTGCAGTTCCGGGTCGACCCCCAGCGTGCCCTCTTGCAGACACCAGTAACGCCACATCCGGACGTTCTCGTGCAGGGTGCCGTTGTCGTTCACCGTAATCGTCTTCGGCAGGTCGAGCATCTCCCAGATGTGCTTCACCCAGGGGCCCACACCCACTACGACGTAGTCTGTGCGGATCGTCCCCTGGTCGGTTTCAACGGCGCTGATTCCGGCATCGGTGTACTGGAATCCGGTCACCGTTACGCCGGCGTGTATCGTCACGCCAGCGCCTTGCGCCTTGCCTGCGAGGCCGCGCATCGACGCCATGTTGTTGGCGTAGCCGCCCTTCTTCTCGTGCAACACCGAGGTGATCCCTTCCGCCTTCCAGTCGTGGAACAGCCCCTTCATATACCTGTCGGCTTCAGCCGCACCGACCACGAGCTCGGACTCGTAGCCGATCGCCCTCTGCTGTTCGTAGATCTGGCCGACATCGGACTCCATCGCCGCCGGGCTGATCTGCATGTAGCCGACCGGGTGATAGCTGTATGCCTCCGGGTCGCTGTCCCACACCTCGACGCTGTGCGCCATGAGCTCACGCATGGCGGGCTGAAAATAGTTGTTGCGGATCACGCCACAGGCAATCCCGGACGCTCCTGCACCAACCCCTTCCTTGTCGATGACGATGATGTCGGCGCCGCTCCCGTGCCCTCGGGCCTCGAGTTCGAGCGCCAGGTGGTAAGCGGTGCTCAGGCCGTGGATGCCCGCACCGATGACGACGTACTTGCTTGCTTCGGGAAGAGAGCTCATCGATCAGCCTCAGCTGCGAGGGCGTTGTTTCTCGGGGTCATAGAACGGAAACCTCACGACGGTCGCTACGATGCGCTTTTGATGCCCGTCGAGCTTGCCGATTTCCAATTTCGTTCCGATGGCGCCATGTTCTTTGGCCAATCGGCAAAGGGCAATGTTCTTCCTCAGGATGGGTGACCGTGTGCCGCTGGTGACTACCCCGATCTGGCTACGACCGGCGTAGACACCATCGCCGTGGCCCCCCGTTTCGTTGCCGTCGAGCTCCAGCCCCACCAGCTGCCTCTGCGGATGGGCCTTGCGCTCGGCGAGCGCGGAGCGCCCGACAAAATCATCCTCTGTGCTGTCGAGGTCGACGGTAAACCCGATCCCTGCCTCGAACGGATCCACCTGATCGTCGTACTCGTAGCCCGGGAAGATCAGTCCCGACTCGATGCGCAGGATATCGAGCGCGTCCAGGCCAAGCGGGGTGAGCTCGTGCTGCTCACCGGCTTCCCAGATCGCATCCCACACGGCGACCGCATCATCAGGATGGCACCAGATCTCGTACCCGAGCTCGCCGGTATAGCCGGTCCGCGACACCAGCAGCGGCGTCCCGTCGGGCGTCGCCACACGTCCAATGGTGAACCGGAACCAGGTGAGCTCGTCGATGCCCGGCTGCGTCGGTGACGTCCAGACGACATCACGCAGGATGTCACGGCTACGCGGACCCTGAAGAGCGATGTTGTGCAGCTGATCGGACGATGACTTCACCCGTACGTTGAGCCGACGTTGCTCCGCCTGCTCGCGCAACCAGAGGCCATCCGTAGCGTTGCCTCCGATCCAGCGGAAGTTGTCGGCGCCCAGCCGGAACAGCGTACCGTCGTCCAGCAGGCCACCGGCCTCGTTGCACATCGACGTATACGACACCTGGCCGACGGCGACGCGACGCACGTTACGCGTCAAGGTTGCCTGCATCAGCGTCTCGGCATCGGGTCCCAGAACCTCAAACTTGCGCAGCGCCGACAGGTCCATCACCGCGGCGCCCTCGCGGCAGGCGTAGTACTCCTTGACTGCGCCGTGCTCGGTGAACTCGTTCGGCAGCCAGTAACCGTTGTAATCGTTGAACTTGCGCGTCAGCGCCGAAGTTCGCGGGTGGAACCCGGTCTCGCGCGTGAGCCTGGGCTCGGAGTCAGCGGTCATGCGATGTGCCATCCCCATCGAGAACGAGCTCGTGGCCGGATACACGCGGACGTGAACCTCGGTGGGGTTCCAGGCATTGGCAGCGTCGATGTCGTCGGGACAGGCCGAGGTCAAGCAGACAAGATCGGTCAACGCGCGAAGCAAGACGTAATCGCCCGGTCGTGACCACGGCTCATCGAGGTAGAGGACGTTGTTGTCGTCGATGCGCGTATTGTAGAAGAAGTTGATCGCCGGCCAACCCTTGCGAGGTGCGATGGTGAACGGATCCAACTCGACATTGAAGTTGTCGGAGCAGTTGGCGTGGCCGAAGTACCCCATGTCCTCGTAGTGCTTCGCAGTGCACGCCAGTCCGAAGGTGTCGTGGCGGCCGACCGTATCGCGAACGACTTCGACAAGCGCCTGTAGGTTCGGGTCGAAGAACTTCGAGTACAGGCCGGGCCCGGGATACGCTGCACCCATGAAAGTGCGTGTGGCAGTGGGGTCCAGACCTTTCTCCACCCCGTCTTGGAGCGCATCGGACCGGAACGCGAGGAAATCCGAGCACTGTTGACCGGCAACGTCGATGACCTGGATATACTCGCCCGCCTTCACCTCGTAGGCGCGCGCCCCGGCGCGCTCCACCCGCAGGTCCATCCGCATATCGCCGAGGGGAGCCGGCAGTGGGGTCTCCGGGGTCTCGGTCACCCGGGCGCGTTGGATGATCGTCTGGAGATCGGTGGGTGGATCCTGCGCATCGACACGCATGGGGCCGCCCGGGGCGCCGACGATACAGACAACGTCGCGCTCGGCGGTGAACGACTCCTGTGCGCCAGCAGGTCCGTCGCCGCGAAACAGCTGCAGGGCCGGTGCCCCACGCGGATCGATGCCGTGCGCCAGCAGCGAGGCTACCGCGGCGCCGGCATCCCCGTCGCGTTTTGCCTGCGCGATACTCAGCACACCCAGCTGGCTGTCCGCAGCTGCGTTGAGCGCCGCGCTGTCCTCCCCGCCGGTCGGAGAGAACACCGCCAGCTCACAGCTCTGGCCGCCCTCGACGTCGGTGATGTCGATGCGATCGCCGGCCGCCAGTGCCACGACCGTGGCGCCGCCGCCCGCAACTCGATATCGCTCCCTGCCGGGGACCTGTGGGAGCAGTCCCCCCGCAGCCCAGCGCGGCCCAGCGAGCTGCGACTGGATCACTGCGCTTCCTCGGCCTCCGCAAGCAGCTGCTTGGCCAGCGCGCTCTTGGCCGCGGCGTCCATCTTCTTGATCTCGTTGTGGAGCGCGCGCTCGTTGATCGACTGGTTCCAGTAGTCCAGCGAGTCGAAGCCCAGGAGCACCGCCTTGCCGACAAACTGGCGCAACACCTCGTTGGTCGGTCCCATGACCCAACCCGCCTTGCCGTCGCGAAGGTATCGCTCGATGCCGAGCGCCGGCTTGTAGCCGGTGCCACCACAGGCGTGGAGCATCTTGTCAGCGACGTGGGCAACGTTCTTGGCAGCGGTGAACTTCACCTGCCACATCCAGTGCAAGACGGTCGACCGCGGCAATACCGCGAGATCCTCGTGTAGAGACCAGTCGCAGTCGTTCGTCTTCTTGTCCATCGCCGCAGCCAGCTGATAGACGAAGGCGCGCGACGTGTTGGTGTCGATCACTGCCTCGCCGACGTAATCCTGAATCGTCGGGTAGTCGCACACTCGCATTCCCACGTCGACGTGCTTCTTCTTGGTCGTGTGCCCCTTGGTGATATCAATCAGACCCATCGAGATGCCGTTCCAGCACGATGAGGAGCACAGCAGGAAGAAGGGATCGACCGCTTCGTCGTTCGAGCTCGCGCCATCGCCGGTCGGCCCGATGAGGCGGTCCTCGGGGATCGTCTTGTCCTCCACGTACAGGGGTCCTGACTGGTTGCCGCGCAAACCGAGGCCGTCCCAATTGGACGGATCCGCCTTGATCTCGTCGGCCATGATCACGAAGCAGGAAAGATCCGAGTAGTCGCCGTCGAAGTCCGGGCTGGTGGTCTGGATGACGTACCAGTCGGCGAAGCCTCCCGAGGTCGTCCAGGATGCCTTCTTGTTGACCTTCCAGCCGCCGTCGACACGCTCGGCGCTGGAGGAGAACGGATACCAGAAGTGTGAACCGGTCTCGGGATCGGAATACGACAGCGTGCCGACCAGCACCTCGTCATCAAGCCGCCGCATCAGGTTCTGGATCGTCTCGCTGCCGTGAGCCCGGAGCATCGCCGCCGCCACCGCGCCGATGTGCATCGTGTAGCACATCGCAGTGCTCGGGCAGCCGTACCGGGCGATCGTTTCGACCACCATCGCCAGGCACGTGTGGTTCTCACCGCGGCCGCCGAGCTCCTTTGGCACCATAAGGCCCAGCAGGCCAAGCGAGGCGAGCGCCTCGAAGTTCTTGCGTGGAAAAATCAGCTCGCGATCGCTCTCCACGGCGTTGTCACGCATGGAGGTCTGGCAGAGGTCGATCAAGGCCGCCTGGAGCTCTTGCTGTTCCGGCGCCAGGATCCACTGCGGATCCCAGTCGTAGGACAACCCCCAGAACTCTTCCGTGCCCCACTTCTTGGTGTCGCTCAACTCAGCCTCGCATTCGTTGACGTCGATCGATGCTGGCCGCCGCGCGACCACCCTGGACTTCAGAATTTCTTGTGTCTCTCGCCCAGGTCGTAGAGCGGATGTTGCGGTGACATCTGGAACTTCAACAGCAACTCCCGCGCCACCATGTCTCGCTCTTGTTGCGAGTCAGGTAGTTCCATGTCATCGGGCACCGCAACCCAACCGTTGATGTTGCGATCGAAGACCGCCGAACGGCCTTCCTCGTAGCCCATATGGACGTCCTCCATCCAGTTGAGATCGTCCCAGCCCATCAGCTCGATGTACTTCTTCAGCAACGGAGTGAGCAGCGAGTAGTCGGGAACGAGGTTGACATCGTACCGGTAGCCAATGTGCTGGCCGATCTCGACCTCGCGGTCGCTATCCAGCCCGCTCGACTTGAGGTAGTAGTCGACGTCCTGCTCTTCGTCTGGCTTCGAGGCTTCGTCGTTCACAGCGTCTCTCGGAATCAGGTCGCTCAGGATTGGGTCTCTCAGAACCGGGTCATTTCCGGATGGCCGACGGTGTATCGGGTGCCGGCGAGCGGCACCTCGGCCATGGCCGACGCCTCGGAGGTCAAAGCTGCCAGGTCTTCCGGCTCCAGCGAGTGCACGTTCGTCTTGCCGCAAGCCCGCGCCATCATCTGGCATTCGATGGCCAGCGTATGCAGGAAGTTGTAAACCCGGATCGCCGCCTCGTCGGGATCCAGCCGCTTGCGCAGCTCCGGATCCTGAGTGGCGACGCCGACCGGGCACAGGCCGGTATGGCAGTGGTAACAGTAGCCAGCCGGCACTCCGATCGTTCCCTCGAAGTCCGCTTCCGGGATGTCACGGTTGCAGTTGAGAGCGACCATCGCTGCCGTGCCGATTGCGATGGCGTCGGCACCCAGCGCCAGGGCCTTGGCGACGTCGCCGCCGTTGCGGATACCGCCTGCGTAGACGAGCGATATCTCCCCGGTCTTGCCTACGTCATCGAGCGCGTGGCGCGCCTGCCGGATGGCAGCGATTCCCGGCACACCGGTCTCCTCGGTGGCGAGATGCGGACCGGCTCCCGTCGAGCCCTCCATACCGTCGAGGTAGATGCTATCCGGGCCCGTCTTGGCGGCCATTCGAACGTCGTCGTAGACGCGCGCCGATCCGAGCTTGAGCTGGATGGGGATCTCACCGTTGGTCGCCTCGCGGATCTCGTCGATCTTCAGAGCCAGATCGTCCGGTCCTAGCCAGTCCGGATGTCTCGCCGGTGAGCGCTGGTCGATTCCGGCCGGCAGATTGCGCATCTCGGCCACCTGATCGGTGACCTTCTGCCCCATGAGGTGCCCGCCGAGCCCCACCTTGCAGCCCTGGCCGATGAAGAACTCGCAGCCGTCGGCGATGCGAAGATGATGCGGGTTGAACCCGTAGCGGGACTGGATGCACTGGTACAGCCACTTCGACGAGTAGCGGCGCTCGTCCGGCAGCATGCCGCCCTCGCCCGAGCAGGTGGCGGTGCCGGCCATCGTCGCACCGCGCGCCAGCGCTACCTTGGCTTCGTAAGAAAGCGCGCCGAAGCTCATGCCGGTGATGTAGATCGGGATATCGAGCTCCAGCGGACGCTTGGCCTTGGGGCCGAGAACCGTCTTGGTCAGACACTTCTCGCGATAGCCCTCGATCACGAAGCGTGTCAGCGTGCCCGGAAGGAACGTCAGGTCGTCCCAGGTCGGGATCGTCTTGAACAGCGCCATGCCGCGCATGCGGTACCGGCCGAGGTCGGCCTTGATGTGGATGTCGTCGATAACGCTGGGCTTGAACAGAAAGTTCTCACCGAGGACGTCCTTGTTGCGCTTGCCGTTATCAGTCACAGGACGATCTTCTTTTCAGTAGGTTCGAGGTTGTCGTAGTTCCACAGCTGTTTGCCGGCGACGATCTTCTGCAACTTCTCGACGCCGTTGGGTGCTTTGAGACCGTAGAGGTCTAGCTTACGTTGCAGCCACTGGGCCTCGACATCTGTCATCTCCCCGGGTACCGCGTCGATTCCCAGGGATGCGATCTCACCGCCAACGAAGATCGTGCCGTCATACATCGAGTCGCCGAGGTTCTCGCCCGCATCGCCGAGGACGATCATGCGGCCGCGCTGCATCATGAACCCCGAGAGCATCCCGGTACGCCCACCGACGAGGATCGTACCGCCCTTCTGGTTGATGCCGGTGCGCGCACCCACGTCTCCCATACACACCAGGTCGCCGCCGCGGATCGCCGCGCCGAACGACGATCCGGCGTTCTTCTCGATGACGATCGTGCCGGCCATCATGTTCTCGCCACACGACCACCCGACGCGCCCTCGGATGCGCACGTTGGGGCCGTCGTTCAGCCCCACTCCGAAGTAGCCCAGCGAGCCCTCGAAATCCAGCTGCAGCCGATTGAGAATACCCACGCCGAGGGAATGCTTGGCGGCCGGATTGCGGACCACGATGTGACCGTGACCCTCGCCCATGAGGGCGCGAATGCGCTTGTTGATCGAGCTGGTGTCCATCTCGGCCGCATCGAATTCGGCACGGCTATCGAAGTCGACCTCGACGCTGTCGGGATAGACGAGGTTCTCTCCTTCCTCGGCCCGGAACATGGTCTTGTAGGAACGGCCCTTCAGCGGCTCCGCGTGGACATCAGTCATCAGTTGGTACTCCAGACACGCACATCCCCAGCGTACGGATCAAAGGTGTCGATCTCCTCGTGGAACACAGTACGGATCGCCACCTCCTCCGAGGCCATGACGATGCAGTCCTCGCTCTCGTACAGCACCATGGGCTTGGCGGCCATGGTGTCCTTGGCCAGACCGAGCGCGGCGGAGGTGGCAACCAGGTAGCTGAATACGCCGTCGAGCTCGTCCACCGACTGATGCATCGCTTCCTCGAGCGACTTTCCACGCTCGGTCAGCTCGGCGACATAGACGGCAATCAGCTCCGAGTCGCAATCGGACAGGAATCGGTGGCCGCTACGCTCCAGCTCGCGGCGTTTGCCCCAGTAGTTGGTCAGCTGGCCGTTGTGGACCACCGAGACATCGCTGACCGGGTAAGCCCAGTACGGGTGCGCCGAGCAGATATCGACGTCGGACTCGGTGGCCATGCGCGTGTGGCCGATCGCGTGCGTGCCGACGAATTTGCCCATCTCGTATTGGTTGCTCACCTCGGTGGCGTCGCCCAGGTCCTTGATGAGCTCCAGCGCGTTGCCGATCGAGAGCACCTCGGCCCCTTCGACGTCCTCGATGTAATCGGCCAGGCGCGCCAGGCTGTCGAGTTTGGGGTCGAAACGCAGACGGTAGAGGAAGGCATACTCCGTCGGCGCCTCGGCCACCTGAATATCGCCGCCCATCGATTCGATGCGCTCGTCCACCTCGGCGCGGCGTTGCTTGATCGCATCGTGGATCTCGAAACCCGATTCGAGATCGTCGTGCTCGGCTACCTTGAAGCGCAGCAGCAGCTCGTCGTCGTTCGGAACACCGTAGAACGCGAAGCCGGTCGAGTCCGGACCACGGTGCCTCATGGCCTGGAGCATGGCCGTCATCTCGGCGCCGACGTTGCCCGTTTTATTGCGGTGAATGATCCCGGCGATTCCACACATCGTTCGCTATCTCCGCCAACAGCTATGGCAAGCAGTCCAAGTAGTTTTCGAGGTCCCATTCAGTGGTTTGAGCGAGGAAACGCTCCCACTCATCGGTCTTATAGTGCATGAAGACCCGGTACATCTCGTCGGGCATCGCCGACTTGACGACCTCGTCCGCGGCAAGCGTATCCAGGGCGGCACCGAGCGACAAGGGCAGCTTGACCACCTCCTTGCCTTCGTCGATTGCGTCGTAGATGTTGCGCTCCTCCGGCGGGCCGGGGTCTGCCTTGGTCCGAATGCCGTCGTCGAACGCCTTCAGGATTCCGGCCGCCATCAGGTAAGGGTTCACCATGGAGTCGACCGCGCGGTACTCGAAACGGTCGGGCGACGACACGCGCAGCCCACAGGTACGGTTCTGGAATCCCCAGTCGGCAAAGATCGGTGCCCAGAAGCCAGTTTCACAGAGGCGGCGGTACGAGTTCACTGTCGAGCAGCCGATCGCCGTCAACGCCGGCAGGTGCTCCTTGAGCCCGCCCAGACACTGAAGACCGAGCTCGGAGGGCACGCGCTGCCCGGCGTCGGGCAAGAAGACGTTCTCGCCACCCTTGCGGTGGACGAAGCTGTCCTCCATTCCGGGCAACGGGTCGTGACCGAGCGCCTTGACGGTGTTCTCGCCACCGCGCCACAAGGAGACGTTGTGGTGGCAGCCCGATGCCGATACGCCCATGAACGGCTTGGACATGAAGCAAGCGATCATGTTGTTCTGCTTGGCGACCTCGGCGCAGATCTGCCGATAGGTGGTCAGTCGATCACAGGTACGGAGCGCATCGTCGTAGGTGAAGTTGAGCTCCAGCTGGCCAGGGGCGTCTTCGTGGTCGCCCTGGATGATGTCCAGTCCCATCGCGCGGCTGTATTCCACCACCTTCAGGACGATCGGACGCAGGGTCTCGAACTGATCGATGTGGTAGCAGAATGGTCGAGTAACGCCGCCATCCGGCTGCCCGTCGGCGCCCTTCTTCAACCACATCATCTCGGGCTCGGTACCCTCGCGCATCTCGAGCCCATGGTCGGCGGTGAACTGCTGGTGGATACGCCGCAGGTTGCCGCGGCAGTCCGAGGTCAGGAAGGCCCCGGCGTTCTCTGGTTCCTCGCGGTTGCGGAAGCAGGTACAGAAGACGCGCGCTATGCGCTTCTCCCAGGGCAACTGCACGAAGGTCTCCGGATCTGGGATGCCAACCAGCTCGGACGATTCGGGCCCGTAGCCGATGTAGTTGTCGTGCCGATCGGTGAACAGGTTCGCGGTCGAGCCATAGACCAGCTGGAAGCCATCCTCGGCGAACTTCTCCCAGTGATCCGCAGGAGCGCCCTTGCCGACGATGCGGCCGGTTACGGATACGAACTGGTAGTAGATGTACTCGATCCCGAGCGCGTCGATCTGCTTGCGAACTTCCCTGACCAACTCGTCGCGGCCGTCGGCACGAACGTAAGTTTCTAGATCAGTCATGTTCCCCTCTCAGTACTGTCTTAAGCACTGTCTGAAGCGATGCTGGCTGAAGCGACGGCGGCCAGCGCATCCCGCCCGATTGGCGTGATGCCATATTCCTCGCCGGCCTCCATGATCGTCTCCCAAACGTAGGGTGCAACCGACCGAGCCCCGATCACCAGAAAGGCGGGGAGCCGGCCCAGGTCGCGACGAATGATCAGCTGCCCCGTCTTGGCAAAGCTCGTCCGCCTGACCGCTCCGTTCGGGAATGCTGCGGGGCCGAAGTCCAGGCCGCACAGCTTGCTCATCAACTCGGTCACGCGCGCACCGATTATACGGATGTTGGCCTGCCCGTGGGTCATCACAGTCACCGTGACCCGTTGATCCGCCGCCTGCGCGGCAGAGCCGATCGCATCGTCCACCGCCCCTTCGGCGCCCGGCGCCGTCGTGACAACGAACAGGTCCGTGCGTACGCGATAGCAGCGCCCCTCGCCGAGCGCCGCGCTCTCGCCGATTTCCAGTACCGGCAGTCCACATGCCGTTCTCAGTACCGCCTCGGCAGCGGCGCCCTCGATTCGAAGATTGCCATCCGCCGAGACGTCGGCGATGCCGAGTCGGTCTCGTGCCGCGGTGGCCTCGGACGCCGAATCGCCGTAGCTCGCGGGAATCTGCCAGCCCGCCCCGCCATCGGCGAACTGTGCCCCGAGACGCTCGGCAACGCCATGTAGAGGTGTCAGCAGCAGCGGACGGGCCGCGCTCACGGTCGCAACCTCTTGCCCTCGGGGTCGTAGAAGGCGCCGTGCCAAACACTGGCCACCTGCGATCGTCCATCGATGTGGATGGTGAATTCAGCGCCGTTGCGATCCCCCAGCTCGGCGGGCAGCCAGCACAGGCCGATGACCTCACCGAGCGTCGGGCTGAGACGACAGGATGTAACCCAGCCGATCACCTGGCGCTGACCGTTGCTCGCCGCTACGATCTGCATGCCTTCCTGAGGCTTCGTGCCGCCGTGCGGAACCTTGAAGCCCACCAGGCGTTCCCGCGGCCCGTGCTCGGCTACCCGGGTCAGATTGCGCATGCCGAGGAAGTCTGACTTGTCGAGCTTCACCGCCCATTCCATGTTCGCCATGATCGGATCGGTCAGACCGTCGGTATCGTGGCCGACGATGATGTGGCCCTTCTCGAGTCGGAGAACGCGCTGCGCTTCGACCCCGAACGGCTTCAGGCCATGGGGCTGGCCGGCCTCGATCAACGCCTCCCACAGATGCAGGGCGTGGCCTGAAGGGCAGTGAATCTCGTACGACAGCTCGCCGGTGAACCCTATGCGCAGCAGGCGACACGGGACACCGGCGACATCGCCGCTGCGTACCGCCATATAGGGGAACGCAGCATCGCTCAGATCGATGTCAGTGAGTGCGGACAGAACGTCGCGCGTACGCGGACCCGCCAGGTTCATCGCCGCGTAGGCCTCGGTGACGTTGGTCAGGTGGATCCCCTCGCCCCAGCCCGACTGCATCCACCACTGCATCCAGTCGTACATGCCCGTGGCGCCGGAGGACGTCGTGCTCATGTACCACTCCTGCTCGCCCACTCGGGCGCACACGCCGTCGTCCAGAACGATGCCCTCGTCGTTGCACATCACGCCGTAGCGCGACTGCCCGACGCCGAGCTTCCGCCACTTGTTGATGTAGACGCGTTGCAGCAGATCCGGAACGCCCGGACCGGTCAAACGAAGCTTGCCGAGCGAGCTGACATCGATCAGGCCCACGGCCTCGCGCACCGCTCTCACTTCGGCAACCGCGTCCCCGTAGTGCTCGGCGCGAATCCACTGCCCGGCGACCATCGACTTGCCGCCGTTGGCCAGATGCCAATCGTGCAGCGCGCCGAGCTGAACGGGTTCCATCTCCTGTCCCGCCAGGGCCCCTAGCGAAACAGGCGTTGCTGGCGGCCTCGAGGTGGTCGTGCCGGTCTCCGGAATCGAGCGACCGGTCTCGCGGGCGCAGATCTGAATCGAGGCCAGCGAGCACATCTTTCCCTGACACGGCCCCATCGATACGGTGCTGTAGCGTTTGAGCAGCTGCATGCTGTCGTAGCCTTCGGCGATCGTGGCGAGAATATCCTCCTCGGTGACGTCCTCGCACAGGCATACGAACCGCTTCTTGGTGGCGCCTCCCGGAACCGTGACCCGAGCCGAACTGCGCCGCGGCTCGGTATCCTTGAGCCGGTGCAGCTCAGCCAGTCGGCCGCTGTCCGGTGGCGAGCCGAACCCGAGCTCGTGGGCCGCCGCTTGGCCGGCAAGCTCCCCTTCCAGGAGCTGCGTCTGCAGCTCGTGCGTACCGGCGGCACGACCGACAACCTGAAGATGGGTTGGCAACTCGATCGGCAACATCTCGGCACGATCGGCGTCGTAGCGGGTCTTGCCGCCGGCCAGATGAGTCAGGTCGGTGTCCGGTGTCCAGCCGGCGCTGATGACCAGCAGGTCACAGTTGATCGTCTTGTAGGAGTCTCCGTTCACCGCGTCGCCGTCACCTAGCGCGGCGATGGTGGTGGAGCTGACACAGCTCGACCCCGCAGCTTTGACCACCGTGTGTTGATGGTGAACGGGCACGCCAGCGGCGATCAGGGCGTCTACATGCCGACTCGCACAGGTCCCTGCGCCGCGCTCGTCGACGATTGCTGCAATCTGCACCCCTGCAGCGCGTAAGTCGGCGGCGATGTCCCAGCCCTCGTCATTGGCGGCGACCACGACGGCGCGCCGTCCGGCGACGACGCCGAACTGGTGCAGTAGTCGGCGCACCGCGCCGCCGAGCATCACTCCGGGCAAGTCGTTGTTGTCGAATTGGAGCGGCCGATCGAAAGCACCCGTCGCCGCCACCAGCGAACGCAGGCGGATCTTGAGTAGCCGGGTCCCGGTCTTGGCGGCCAGCCAGTCGCTGCGGTACCAGCCGAGCACCGAGGTATCCGTCAGCACGTCGACGTTGTCCATTCCATCGAGCTCAGTGCGTCGCCGTTCCACCTCGCCGCCGGAGTCCGACGACCCCCCGGCAAACCTGAGATGGCCGCCCAGCTCGGAGTTCTCGTCGATCAATAGCACGCGCGCGCCGCTTGCGCCGGCGGCATGTGCCGCGCTGATTCCGGCAGGTCCACCGCCGCTGACGACGACATCGGCGTGGCGATACTGCTTGTCGTATCTGCCTCTCGGTGTTTCGGGATCGACAACGCCGAGACCGGCGGCATTGCGGAGCACGTGCTCGTAGAACGGCCACAACCATTTCGGCCGGATGAACGTCTTGTAGTAAAACCCGGCCGGCATGAAGCGAGAGGTGAATCGGCTGAGCGAAAGCAGGTCGAATCGTAGCGACGGCCAGGCGTTCTGCGAACGCACCTGCAGATCACTTTCAACCGGCCGCATACAGGCGCGAACGTTGGGCTCATCACCGATCTGGACAAGACAGTTCGGGCAATGACCGGAACAGCACAGCAGGCCACGCGGGCGGTGGTACTTGAACGAGCGACTCACGACCCGGACCCCCGAAGCGGCCAATGCCGAGCCGATGGTGTCGCCGGGATGCGCCTCGACCTTCTTGCCGTCGAAGGTGAACTGCAGCCTCGAGGATCGATCGATTGAGGTGCCGCCCTCGGGCAGACGCTTCACGACGCTCCCCCCGTGTCTGACTCCGTACCCGAATCCGTATCCGTTTCCGCCTCAGACCAGAGATAGGTGCGTAACACCACGCCGGTCTTGGTGTCTCGCTCTGCCAGGAGCCACAGACCGCAGCCGGTTCCATGGTGCCACCACTCCTTCTGCACACCGACCTTGTTGTCGCGCAGATGGAGGTAGTCGACCCATTCGGATTCGGTAGCGGCTGCAGGGTCCGCCGGGCGCGGGTTGTACTCGTTGCCGAAACGAAACTCGCTCACGTTTCTAGGGCCGCAGTTGGGGCAGGTCAGCAGCAGCACAGGGTCCTCCAGCTCCGGCGCATCAGTGGCCCACCGAGGCGGCGCCGCCTTCTCCGACCAGGTTGTGCTCGGCGAAGCGGGACAGCCGGAACGGTCGGATCAGGTCGGGCGTCCGCCCCGTCGCCAGGAGCTCGGCAAGCGTCTTGCCACAGATCGGCGACGCCTTGAACCCATAGGTGCCCCAACCGAGATCGATGTGGAACCCCTCGACCGGCGTCTTGCCCATGATCGGGCTGTAGTCGGGGGTCATGTCACAGAGTCCGGCCCATTGGCGGAGTACGCTCACCTTCGGCAAACACGGAAACAGAGCCAGTAGATGCCCGGCCAGGCCTTCCATGAAGTCGAGCGAAGAGTTCATCGAATAGGACGCATACGGGTCGACGCTGCCGCCGCACACCAGCTCGCCGCGGTCGGACTGACAGACGTAGGCGTGCAGACTCCCCGAAACGATCACCACGTTGAGGAACGGCTTGAGCGGCTCGGTTACAAACGCCTGCAGTGGACGGGTCGACATCGGCAGCTTGACGCCGGCCATGTCCGAGATGATCGCCCCCCAGCCGGCGGTCGCATTGAGGACCGTACCCGTCTTGATGCGACCCTGAGTTGTCTGGACGCCCGTGACCTTGCCGTCGGCGATATCGATTCCGGTTGCCCCCGTGTTCTGGTGGATGTGCACGCCGCGCGTATCGGCCTGGTGCGCGTATCCCCACACCACGGCATCGTGACGGATGATGCCGCCGGGTGGGTGGTAGAGCGCCGCCAGGATCGGGTATCGCGGCCGATCGCTGAGGTCCAGCTCGGGGCACAGCTTGGCAATCTCCTCGGGGAAGATCAGCCGCGAGTCGACGCCGACGAGTCGGTTGGTCTCGGCGCGGCGACGCATGGTTATCACCGACGAGTCGCTGTGCGCCAGCGTGAGATGGCCACGCTGACCAAGCATGACGTTGAAATCGAGGTCGCGCGCCAGATCCTCGTAGAGCTTGAGGCTGGCATCGTAGAAGCGCACACCTTCCGGTGTCAGATAGTTGCTGCGAACGATGGCCGTATTGCGACCACTGCCCCCAGAGCCGATGTAGGTCTTTTCGACTACCGCGACGTCGGTCAGGCCATGGTCCTTGGCGAGGTAGTAGGCGCAGGCGAGCCCGTGGGCGCCCCCGCCTATGATGACCGCCTCGTAGCTGTCCTTGAGGGCGTGCTGGCGCCACATACGCGGCAATCGCTCGCGACCTGCCAGGGCTTCGCGGAACAGCTTCAGTGACATGCGAACGAGGGTGAGGGCGGTAGGGAGACTCGCCGGGTCGGCAAGCGCTTCGCATCGCGCCAGAGAGTACTCGCTGCCCAAATACGAGGCAATCTGGCGCGAGTCATTTCGCCACCACGCCCGACAGCATCGAGACGGCGGGTTGGGGTCTTGACACATGTTGCGGGCCCGCGGACCCTGCCACGGTTCATTCGACGTTTCTCTGGTCCGAGGATGCGGGTCAAAATGCACACTGGCACTGACGCCCGATACTTCAGCTTTCGCGGCGGTTTCGCCGCCTCCCTCACGGTCGCTCTCGTGGCCGCCCTCACGCCACAGGCGACCCTGCTGGGGGCCGCTCCCCGGCCCGGATCGCTACTGCAGGATTCCGAGCACGAGCGGTCCGCCCAGAAGGTCCTGGAGCCTGATGACTACGAGCGCTGGCGGCAGATCACCGGCACGGCGATCTCCAACGACGGCATGTGGGTGACCTACGGCTATCGCAAGCCGAACGCCTTCGATCCCGGCGTGACACTTCACTTGAAGGCGCTCAACGACGACACCGAGTTCGAGATCCAGGGGGGCTCGTCGCCGCAATTCTCCGATGACTCTCGCTGGGTTGCGTTCTTCGTGGACCCGGCCGGTGAAGAAGCCAGCCCGCGCAGACGCCGACGCGCAACGAGACCCCGCCAGGTGCAGCTATTGAATCTCGCGTCCGGCGAGCGCTTCACGTGGTCCAACGCCAGGGACTTCCGGTTTGCCGCCGGCTCCGGATTCCTGGCGATCAAGAAGGCGCTGACCGACCGCGAAGTCGATCACCGGGGGGCAGACCTCATTCTTCGAAATCTGGGTCGCGGCACCGAACAGCTGATCGGGAGCGTCGACGAGTTCGCCTTTGACCAGCAACGCCCAGGCGGGCGCGACGGGCAGCCGTCCGACGACTCCGCCCAATGGCTCGCGTACACCGTAGATGCGGCCGACCAAGCCGGCAATGGCCTGTACGCGATAGCCCTAAGCAGCCGCGTGCTGATACCGCTCGACAACGATGCGCGCACCTACGCCAGGCTCACCTGGAGCCGCGACGGGAGCGCAGTGGCGGTGCTCAAGGGCAACAAGCCCGACGCACAGGCACAGCGTCGCAACAGCCTGCTAGCTGTACGCCACCTCGACGCGTCCACTGCTGACAGCGTCTCCCCGCTCGTTTCCGAGCTGGACCCGACGTTCATCGACGCCTTTCCGGATGGCATGGTGATCAGCGAACGTTCGGACATCTCATGGAGCACCGACCTCGGGCGGGTGTTCTTCGGACTCGACGAGCAGGAAGATCTGATCGAAGAACCGGAGCATCCCGATCGGGTCGCCAACGTCGACGTATGGCACGTCGAGGACGAGCGCATCCAGTCGGTACAGATGATGCAGGCGGAGCGCGATCGTGATTTCACCCACCGCGCCGCTGTGGTCCTCGATGGAGAGCGCTTCGTTCGTCTCTCTGACCAGACCATGCGGCGCATCACGATCAGCCGTGACGGCAGATGGGGGGTCGGCGTCGACGACCGCGCCTATGTCTCGGACTGGAAAGAGCTGCAAGCCGACTATTACCGCGTCGACACCGGCACCGGCGAGCGCACGCTGATGCTCCGGGGACAGAAGCTGACCTATGGACTGTCGCCCGACAGCCGGTATTTCTTGTACTGGCGCGACGCACATCTGTGGCTCTACGAGTTCGATTCGGGTCACACGCGCAACCTGACCGTGGATGCGCCGGTGAGCTTCGTCAACCGGGAGTACGACTACCCCGACACTGCGCCGTCGTATGGCGTTGCTGGCTGGACGGAGGACGGTTCCTCGGTGTTGCTCCACCACCGCTACGATCTCTGGCAGCAGCCGCTCGACGGCGCCCCGGCGGTCAACCTCACCGGCGGCCAGGGCGACGCTCGAGAGATCCGCTTGCGCCATGTCCGCACCGACGACAGTGCGCTGACTATCGACCTCGGCAAACCGCTCCTGCTGTCCGCGTACGGGCAATGGACGAAGCAGGCGGGCTTCTTTCGACTCTCGGACGGTGAGCTGCGGGAGCTGGTGTTTGACGACCGACGCTTCGGCCGACCGCTGAAAGCACAGAGCACCGACGCGTATCTGGTGTCCCGCGAAACGTTCCAGGAATTTCCCGATCTGTACGCCGGCGACGGCAGCTTCGCCGACATGGAGAGGATCACCGACGCCAACCCGTGGCAGTCAGAGTACCGCTGGGGCCGGCGGCTTCTGTTCGACTACACCAACGAAGACGGGGTCCGGTTGCAGGGAACCCTCGCCATTCCCGACGACTACGTCGCCGGCGAGCGACGGCCCATGCTGGTGAATTTCTACGAGAAGAGCTCCCAGAACCTCCATCGTCACATCCCCCCACGCTACGTCACCGGGTTCGGGGCGCCGTTGATCGAGGCGGTGAGCAAGGGATACCTGGTCATGCAGCCGGACATCCATTTCCGCACCGGCAACACTCACGCCGACATGCTCGAGTGTGTCGAGGCGGCAACCCGCAAGGTCATCGAGATGGGGTACGCCGACCCTGCCCGTATCGGTCTGCACGGGCACAGCTTCAGCGGCCAGGGGTCCGCCTACATCGCCGGCAACTCGAAGATGTTCGCCGCCATCGCCGCCGGTGCCGCGGCGACGGATCTGCTCGCCGACTTCAACCACATGTGGGGCTGGACCCCGACGAACTTGAACGGCACCGGCGAGAACGCGCATCGCTACGACTACTATTCGCAGGGGCGGCTCGGAACCAACCCGTATGACGACAAAGAACTCTACTGGCGGGAATCCCCGACCAACCATGTACGCGCCATGGACATGCCGCTGCTACTCATGCACGGCACCATCGACGGCGTCGTCGGGATCATGGAGGCGATCCAGCTGTACAACGGCCTTCGATTCAACGACAAGAACGTCATCTTGCTGTCGTATCCCGACGAGGGGCACGGTCTCAGTAACCTCGCCAACCGCCGCGATCTGACAATCCGGATGCTGGAGTTCTTCGATCACCACCTGCTGGACTCACCAGCGCCCGCCTGGATGGTGGACGGCGTGCCCTTCCTGCAGAAGGAGCACGGCGCCTGGGATCGCGGTTCCGTTCCTTAGCAGGTCGTGGCGACGGGAGTGGGCGGGCTAGAGGTCCAGCTCTGGCTCGACCCACTCTTCGCGCTCCGCCGCCGCACACCATTCGGCCACGTGCGGATGCTCCCAGAGTGCCTGAGCGTATCGCTTGCAGACGTCGTCCAGCGCGACCGCATAGGTACGAAAACGGCTCACCACCGGTGCATAGCTCATGTCGGCGGCCGAGTAGGCCCCGAACAGATACCCTCCCACCGCCGCTCGCTGACGACACTGGCGCCAGATCTCTGCGATCCGCTCGATATCCTCTGCGACGCCCGACTGCCTGCCGACGCCCGGACTCGCGCGGCGACAGTTGAACGGCATGGCGGTGCGCAAGGCGATGAAACCGGCGTGCATCTCGGCTGCCACCGAACGGGCTCGTGCTCGATCGGCTGCCGCTGCTGGCCACAGTCCCGCCTGCGGGAATCGCTCCGCCAGGTAGTCGGTAATCGCCAGCGAGTCCCAAATGGTGACGTCGCCGTGGCGCAGGGCCGGCACCTTGCCGGAGGGTGAGTGCTTCACGATGCGGTCACGAACGCCGTCGGACCCGAGATGGAACGCCACCTCCTCGAAGTTACAGCCGGAAAGTCGCACCGCGAGCCACGCACGCATCGACCACGAGGAGTAGTTCTTGTTGCCGTGATACAGCGTGTAGGTGTCGGCGGTCATTCCGTGCCGACCTTGCCTCTAGTATCCGTCAACGGCGAACAGATGCTCGTGCCCGCGAATGTAGATACGCCCGTTGGCGATCGCTGGCGAGGCGTAGATCACCTCGTCGAGCTGGTTTCTGGCGATCTCCTTGTACTCGCGCCCCGCCGCCAGAACCGCCACCGAGCCGTCAGCGCCGGCAACGTAGAGCTTGCCGTCTCCTGCCACCGGCGAGGCCGAGTACTGACCTCCGAGGCGCTGTCGCCAAACAACCTCACCCGTTGCGGGGTCGACGCAGAACATGCGTCCGTTCTGCGTCACCCAGTAGATCAGATCGCCGTAGATGATGGGCGACGACACGTCCGGGGTGCCACGCGTGACCTTCCAGCGAAACCGACGGCGCCTGGAGTTGGACTGGCGATCCGGGCCGTCTCCGGCGTCTTCGGTAAGGGCCACGGCAGCGATCACCGCGGGCCCATACAGACCACCCGACATGAATGCCGTGTCAGCGTTCGCCACCACGCTTGGAACGGGAACGTGTAGCGGTGTCTCGACCGACCACAGGTGCTCGCCGGAATCGGCATCGTAGGCGTGCATGTGATCGTTGACGCTCAGCAGCACCGACACCCCCGCCCGTGTGGGCACCAACAGAGGGGTGCCGAAGGCGTCGCGACCCCCGGCCATGCCGTCCACCCTCCAGCGCTCTTCTCCAGTCGCCAGATCCAGGGAAACCAGATAGGACAACGACTCGAACGAGGTGTCGGTGGTCGCTTCCTCCATGCCGGCTTCACGGGTCTCCGGCAGATACGCCAAGAGGACGCTGTCGCCGTGGATCACCGGGGATATCGACGCGCCGTGCCGCAGATAGCTCATGTACAGCGGCTCTCGACGCTCCCACAGGATGTTGCCGTCGAAATCCATCGTCACCAGCACCGGGCCGAAGTTGACGATCACGTATCTGCCGTCGGTCGCTGGTGTCGGCGACGCGTAGGAGTTCGTCGGGTACTTTCGTCCTGACGGGGCCGCTACGCCGCGGGTCCAGATCTCCTCCCCGGTGGCCGTGTCGAGCGCCGTTACCGCGCGCCAGAGCCCGACCCTGGGCTCTACGAAGTTGAAGAACACGAAGCTGAGCATTGCGAGGGCGGCCAATCCGCCGGCGGCCGCGAGGATTATCGGCGCTGGTGCACGGCGCGGTCGGCCCGCCAGCCGTACGACAATCCAGAAGACGAGGAACCAGGCGAGGGCGACCGCCGCCGGGCGGAGCACATTCATCTGCCATTCGGTCGGAATCGCCAGGTTCGCGAGGCCACGCGGCTGATTCAGATGGAACGCCAGCGTGCCGGCGCCCAAGATTCCGGTAGATATCAAGCGTGACCAGCTGCCGGCACGTAGCGTGCCTACCGCTGCGATCAGGCCGAACACGATGACCTCGGCGCTGAGGATCCATGTCAGATGCGGGCTCTCGACGTCGAAGTCGACGCTAGTCCGCAACAGCAAGTCTCCCAGCTGCCACAGGAAGAACAGCCCCACCATCAACGCCGCTGCGGTTTCGAACCGAACCGCGATTCCCACCCAGGAAGGTGCGGCAGAGCTTGCAGGCGGGTGTCGAATCTCTCGCAAGCCGCACATCAGCAACCCCGCCAGTACCGCGACGCCCAACAAAACGCTGACCCAGATCAGCAATGATCTCGTGAACAGAGTGTCCGTACGCTCGTAGGCGGTGGTGACCAGCAGCCGATCTGCCCACGCCACCGGCGACGAGTGACCGGCGCCGGAGAGCGGCTTCTTCCAGGCAATTCCTTGCTCGGCGTCCCATTGCACCGGCAGATCGGTCTCGCGCGATACGCCCGTTCCATCGCCTCGCCAACCTGGCCAGTTGCCCTCTTGGGCGCCGGCCACCGGGGTCAGAGTGGCGAGGAAAATGCTGAGGGCCAAGATCGCCCTGAGTCGTGTGGACATGTCTTCGGCTCCTGCAGCTGGCGCGCTTGGTGCACGGGTCGGGCACCGGCGACCCCGCTCTGGCAGCTGCAAAGTATAGGCCGACCCCCTGATTCTCGTCAGCGAGGGAGCCGCCACGGTACACGGACCCAGTCCGTTGCCGGCCGGGCAATCCCGTCCTGGGAATGGAACCCTCTTGACCGCGGTGTTCGCCGCATCTACGCTTGATCGGCGTTCATTGTTCACCCTGGGAATCGATGCGCACTATCGCGGTCAGCAACATCAAAGGCGGCGCCGGCAAGACGACGACCTCATTCAACCTCGCCGCTGTACTGGCCGAGTTCGGTCACACGGTGCTGCTGATCGACGGCGACTCCCAGGGCAGCCTGACGGACTGCCTCGATCTGCGATCGCTGGGGGCGCGCCACACGCTGGCCGACGTGCTGCGTGGCCAAGCGACGATCGGGACTGCCGCCGTGCGCACGCGCATCCCGGGGATCTGGGGCGTCGCCTCGTCTCCGTCGCTCGACGAGATCAATCGACGCAACCTGGCCGGCGAGCGCGTCTTACTGGCGCGCCTGCCCCGAAACTTGCGACTACGCCATCATCGACTGCCCGCCCGGCAACGGAGTGGTATTGCTCAATGCGTATGTCGCGTCGCGACATATCCTCTGCCCCGTGCACCCCGCCGGGATGGCGCGCCGGGGTGTACAGCGCGTACTCGAGCTGGTGAAGGACCTACGCGATCGCGGCGCCAACCCCAGCCTCGATTTGCTCGGGATCTTCGCCAACGCTTTCGATGCGCGCACTCGTCTGGCGCGTCAGGTCCTGGATGCGTTGCGCTCGACGTACGGTGATCTGGTGTTCGACACGGTGATCAACGATTGTGTACAGCTTGCCGAGTTGACGGACGCATGCGATCCGATCACTCGCTACGCACCGGCGACGCGGGCGGCCGCCGAGTGCCGCTCATTGGCTCGAGAGATCGTCCGGCGCGCCGCCTCGCGAGTCGGGTATTTCGGATTGCCCCAGCATCACGAGCAGCGACGGCGCCTGACCGTGGTTGATAACCACCTACCACGAGCCCGAAGCCAGTCTGCCGGCCGCTGAGCCGTTGAGCCCACGCGACTGGCCGCTCTGGGCCTGGGCGCTGCTGACCGTCCTCGCCCATCCGTTGGGCTACGAGCTCACCGTGGGCGCGTACACTTTCTCCACCGGCGCGGCCCTGATGGCTGGGTGCACGCTGGGGACCTTGGGGGCCCTCCGCTCGCAGGCGCTGGCATTTGCCCTTCTCGTGCCGCTGAGCCTCGTGGGCATAATCGGCGAGCCGTCGGATTGGGGTTACATGGCCGGTCGCATCGCTGTTGGGGCGGCTGCCGGTCGCTTGGCGGTGGCCCAAGGCGGAACCGGACAGCGTCGGACGATCAGGATGACCCTGCTGGTGATGGGGCTGGTAGCGGCGGCGGCAGCAAGCGCCTGGGAAGAGCCCTGGATCGGCCAACAGCTGAAACCCTATTTCAACGCGGTTCTCATTCTGGCGATGGTGATCGCCTTCTTCTACGCCCTCCGGCTGGTGGAAAAACCGACGCGTGTGCTGACGCTCACCGCCTGCCTGGCCCCCTACTACCTCCTCGGACTCGGGTGGACGGCTGCGAGCCAGCACTTTGCAGACGGCGCCATGATGACCGTGGACGACCTGGTGTTTTACGGTTACGTGATGCATCTCCCGGGCGACGTTCTGATGGCGGTAGTGGTGGCGTTCCTGTCCGGGCCTAAGCACGTTCTGGAGGTCGGCTTGTCGCGTTGACCGTTTTCGCGCACCGCTGCTATAGTTCCTCCCTTGCCGCGGCTCTCGCGCATAGTGGTAGCAAGCCGAGAGCCGCTTTGTCTTAGCGCAGGCGCGTAGCTCAGTTGGGAGAGCGCTTCCCTGACGCGGAAGAGGTCGTCGGTTCGAGCCCGGCCGCGCCTACTCCCTTTGTTGCCTTCCACCGTTCGTGGTCACAGGACACGTGCGAGCACCTCGATGAGTCCACTGCAAATCAGGATCGGCGAGCAGGCGCACGAAGTCGATCCAGGTGCGCGCGTTGGCGAACTGCTGGAGAAAGTGGCGCCGGGGTGGCTCCAGGACGGAGTCGGGGTACGTCTCGGTGGGCGCTCTCTCGATTTCCAGATGGCCCTCGACGAGTCTGGCGATCTCGAGCTCATCGCCGCTGACACGAACCCTGCGGACGCCCTCGAGATGACGCGACATACCGCGTCCCACGTGATGGCGCAGGCCGTGCAACAGCTCTTCGAAGACACCCAGGTGGGAATCGGCCCGCCCACGGCCGACGGCTTCTACTACGACTTCCTGCGCGAACAGCCGTTCACCCCGGAAGACCTGGAGACGATCGAGGCGCGGATGCAGCAGCTCATCACCGACGATCAGCCGATGGTGCGTCTCGAGATGCCGAAGGAGGAGGCGCTGGCGCTGTTCGAAGACAAGGGCGAGTCGCTCAAGTGTGAGCTCATCCGCGACAAGGGCAGCGATTCGGTTTCCTGTTATCAGCAGGGCGAGTTCGTCGACTTCTGCACCGGACCGCACCTACCGTCAACATTGCGTATCCCATCGGTGAAGGTGCTGCACTCGGCCGCCGCACACTGGCGCGGTCGTGACGATGCGCCGATGATGCAACGCATCTATGCCACGGCGTTCTTCTCCGATGAGGCGCTCCAGGAGCGCCTCGATCAGCTCGATGAGATTCGCCGGCGTGACCATCGCCGTCTCGGCACGGACCTCGACCTGTACCACATCGACGAGTCCGCCGGACCAGGGGTGGTCTTCTGGCACCCGAAGGGGGCGCTGATCCGCAGCCTCATCGAGGATTACCTGCGGGCCGAGCATCTACGCCGTGGGTACGACCTGGTCTACACACCGCATATCGCGCGCAAGAAGCTCTGGGAGCAATCCGGCCACTGGGATTACTACCGCGAGAACATGTACTCGCTCGAGATCGACGAGCAGGAGTACGTTCTCAAACCGATGAACTGCCCGGGCCACATTCTCGTGTACCAGAACCGCGGGCGTTCATACCGCGAGCTTCCGGTTCGCATGGCCGAGTTCGGTACGGTCTACCGCTACGAGCGTTCCGGCGTGCTCCACGGGATGTTGCGGGTACGCGGCTTCACCCAGGATGATGCCCACCTGTTCTGCACGCCCGATCAAATCGACGCGGAGATCCTCGGCGCGCTTCAGTTCATGCGCGATCTCCTTGCTACTTTCGGGTTCGACGAGTACACCGTCGAGCTTTCGGTCCGAGACCCTGAGGACACCGAGAAATACGCCGGAACCGACTCCGACTGGGAGCGCGCCGAGGCCGCCCTTACCAGGGCACTCGAGGCCGAGGGATTCGAGTACGAGCGCATGGAGGGCGAGGCGGTTTTCTACGGACCGAAGATCGACGTCCAGGTCACCGACGCGATTGGCCGCAAATGGCAGTGCTCAACGGTGCAGTTCGATTTCACGCTCCCGGAACGATTCGACATCGGCTACATCGGCAATGACTCGCGTGAGCATCGGGTGATCATGATCCACCGCGCGCTGCTCGGGTCGTTCGAGCGCTTCTTCGGCATGCTGGTGGAGCACTACGCCGGCGCCTTCCCTCTCTGGCTGGCCCCGGTACAAGCAACGGTGATCCCGATCGCCGATCGCCACACCGGCTACGCGGAGCAGATAGCGGCAGAAGGGCGCGCCGCCGGCCTACGCATCGACGTCGATGGGCGCTCCGAGAAGATGGGTGCCAAGATCCGCGACGCGCAACTGCAGAAAGTCCCGTTCATGTTGGTCGTCGGCGACCGCGAGGCCGAGGCTGGGCAGGTGGCTGTCCGACACCGCGCCGCAGGCAACCTCGGCGCGATGAACTCGACGGAGTTCGTCGAGCGAACGGCGGCCGACGTCGACGCCCGTTCTCTGCAGGAGTGGCCTGTCGAGGCGGACTGAGGCATTCTGTATTGAACATCGACCAAGCTGGCCGGTGAATCGCAACTTCCATTCGAGGAAACCAAGCAATTAGCGACAAGCGCCATCGTATAAACGAGAGCATTCGCGTCCCGCAGGTTCGTCTGATCGACGGAGAAGGTGAGCAAGCCGGCATCGTCGCCACCGAGGAGGCCATGGATCTCGCCCGCGAGGCGGGCCTGGATCTGGTCGAGGTCGCGCCGATGGCGCAACCGCCCGTGTGCCGGCTGATGGACTACGGCAAGTATGTCTACCGGCTGGCGAAGGATCGCAAGCAAAAGGCACATCAGCCACAGCTCAAGGAAGTAAAATTCCGCCCCAAGATCGACCAGCACGACTACGCCTTCAAGCTCAACCACATCAAGCGGTTTCTCGGCGAAGGTCACATGATCAAGGCGACGATCATGTTCCGTGGCCGCGAGGTGGTTCATCCCGAGCTCGGGCGCCGCATTCTGGAACGCGTCCGAGAGGATCTCGAGGAAGGTAGCTACAGAGTCGAAAGCATGCCCAGCATGATCGGGCGGCAGATGATCATGATCCTGACGCCGAAGCGCGATTGACCAAGTCCGTACGCCGGAACATGACGGTATCCGAGGCGAACGAGGAACGACATGCCGAAGCTCAAGACACATCGCGGCGCAGCCAAGCGCTTCAAGCGCACCGGCACGGGGAAACTCGTGCGCCGCAAGGCCTACAAGGCCCACATCCTGACCAAGAAGGCACGCAAGCGGAAGCGACGGCTCGGCAAACCGACTACGCTGACCAGCGCCGACTACAAGCGCGTGGATCGGCTGCTCAACGGCTAGCCGGCCGGCGACGGAGGAATCATCATGCGCGTCAAGCGCGGCAATGTGCATACGAAGCGGCGCCGCCGCGTTCTCAAGCAGGCCAAAGGCTATTTCGGCGCCAAGAGTCGACTCTACAGCGAGGCGAGCGAGGCGGTCGACCGGGCTCTGCAGTACGCGTTCCATGGCCGCAAGCGCAAGAAGCGTGACTACCGACGTCTGTGGATCACGCGCATAAACGCCGCTAGCCGCGAGCACGGTTTGTCGTACAGCCAGTTCATCAACGGTCTGACGATCGCCGGAGTGGGGCTGGATCGGAAGGTGCTCGCGGAGCTCGCGGTCGAGGATCCGCGCGCCTTCGAGGCACTCGCCGCCACCGCCAAGAACGCTCTCAGCTGAGCCCGATATGGCGGTCGCCCCGCTGGACGACGACGTGGACGCCACCGGCGACCCGCTAGCGCTCATCGAGACGATCATTGCCGAGTTCCGTCGCGAGAGCTCTGCGATCGGGCATCTCGACGAGCTGCCAGAGCTACAGGCGCGCTATCTGGGTCGTAAGCGCGGCCGGCTCACTGCGATCTTCCAGAGCATGCGGGATCTGGATGACGATACGAAACGACAGGTCGGCGCTGCGGCCAATCGCGCCCGACAGACCATCGGCGCAGCGTTGGACGAGCTGGAACAGCAACTTCGAGCGGCCGCATCGTCCGAGCGCGCCCGCAACGAGGCGATCGACGTCACCCAGCCGGCGGTACCCGATGCCCTGGGTGGATTGCACCCGATCACCCGCACGCTGGCCGAAATCGAGAGCATCTTCGTGGCCATGGGGTACGACGTCGTCGACGGCCCAGAGGTCGAGACGGACTGGTACAACTTCGGAGCGCTCAACTTCCCGCCCGACCACCCGGCGCGTGACGCACAGGACACGTTGCATCTCGACGGTGACTTGCTGCTCCGAACACATACCTCCCCGGTCCAGATTCGATACATGGAGACGCACGAGCCCCCATTCGCCATCATCGTCCCGGGACGGGTGTTCCGTCGCGACACACCTGATGCGACCCACACACCGATGTTCGTTCAGCTCGAAGGCCTGGTGGTGGACACCGACATCACGCTGGCCGACTTGAAGGGGACGCTCGATACCTTTGCCAAAGCACTGTTCGGACCGCAGACAGCCACCCGGTTCCGGCCGGGCTACTTCCCGTTCACCGAGCCCTCCGCCGAGCTCGACGCCACCTGTCCGGCATGCGGTGGTGACGGATGCCGAGTGTGCAAGGGATCCGGCTGGGTCGAGCTACTCGGTTCCGGGATGGTGCATCCCGTCCTGTTCGAGAACGTGGGGTACGAGTCTGGCCGCTACCAGGGCTTCGCGTTCGGCTTCGGTATCGATCGCATCACGGCGGTACGCTACGGGGTCGAGGACATCCGGTACTACTACGAGAACGACCTGCGCTTCCTCCGCCAGTTCGCGTCCTAGGCACTAGATGCGCTTTTCCCGCAACTGGATCGCCGATTACACAGATCTCCCTGACGACACGGCGGCGCTGTGCGAGCGGCTTTCGATGCTCGGCCTGGTGGTGGATGACGCGCGACCCGACGGCGAGGATCTGAGCCTGGATCTCGACCTGCCGAGCAACCGCCCAGACGTGCTGAACCACTATGGCCTCGCCCGCGAGCTGGCGATCGCGCTCGATGCAGACTTGCGTCGGCCGGCGGACACGATCGCAGCCTCAGGCAATTCGACAGCTTCCGTAGCCGGTATACGGGTGGACGATCCTGTCGCTTGTCCACGCTTCGCCGCGCGCGCGATGTTCGACGTGACGGTGGGCCCATCCCCACAATGGATGTGTACGCGATTGGAGTCGATCGGCCTGCGACCGATCAACAACGTCGTCGACGTGACCAACTTCGTCATGTGGGAGCTGGGACGACCGATGCACGCCTATGACCTCGACAAGCTTGCCGAGGGACAGATCATCGTTCGCTGGGCTCGGGATGGCGAGCAGGTTGTCACGCTCGACGAGGTCGAACGCAAGCTCACCAGCGACGACCTGGTCATCGCCGACCCGAACGGTCCCGTGGGCTTGGCGGGGTTGATGGGAGGCAACGAGACCGGAGTGACGGAATCGACCACACGCGTACTGCTCGAGTGCGCCTATTTCGATCCTGGCACCGTGCGTCGGATGTCCAAGCGCCTCAGTCTGCATACGGATGCCAGCCATCGCTTCGAGCGCGACATGTCGCCGCAGGGCATCGCCGCGGCCGTCAACCGAGCCTGCCATCTCATCGCCGAGCTCGGCAGCGGCTCCGTGAGCTCGGAGGGTATCGACGTCGTCGGCTCGCTTCCCGAAGATCGGCGCCTCGTGCTCAGCGACGCGCGCCTGCGTAGCTACCTCGGGGTCGACGTGCCTGCCGAGCGCGTGCGCGCGATTCTCGGCGCGCTAGGCTTCGCGACGCGCCATGCCGACGGCGGCTGTGATGTCGAGGTGCCGTTGCGTCGAGTCGACGTTTCCCGCGAAGAGGACCTGATCGAGGAGATCGCTCGGTTCCACGGCTACGATCAACTTCCCGACACCCTGCCACTGCTACGACGGCGCCACAGCCGCGGCCCCAGCGAAGCGCTCCGCAACGAACGCCGGGTCAAGGACATCTGTGCCGCCGCCGGCTACTGGGAGGCTATGACCTTCGCATTCACGAGCGCGGCAGAGCAGGCCCCCTTCCTCGACGGAGAGGAGCCGCTGGCGCTAGTGAATCCGATCTCGGCCGCGATGGGGGTCATGCGCACGAGTATGTTGCCAGGTCTGCTGGCAGCTGTAGCTCGCAACCTCAACCGCGGTGCGCGGTGCGTCAAGTTGTTCGAAGTCGGCCGGACTTTTCACCCCGGCGAAGCCGGTCCGCCGGCCGAGCCCCGGGGCCTGGCGCTAGCGGCCAGCGGACCCGCAGGCGAGGCCCATTTCGCCGCCTCAGAGCACCCCATCGGGTTCGGCGAGCTCAAGGGCGCACTGGAGACCATCGGCACACGAATGCGATGGCCGGCGATCGCATGGGCACCGGCCGAAATTCCGGGATTCCAATCCGGCTCCGCCGCCGAGATTCACGTCGGCGAGCTAGCCAGGGGAATCGCCGGGAAGGTCAATCCGGAGGCCGCAGCGATGTTCGGAGTCGACGTCGCTGCTTGGGCCGCGGAGATCGACCTCGAGGCATTGCTGACCCACGAGGCAGCTCGCTTTTCTATCGAGCCCCTACCCCGGTACCCGTCCAGCGAGCGCGACGTCACCATGCTCGTCGCCGAACATCTACAGTTCGAGCGCATCGAGGCAGAGGTCAATGCTATGCCCGAGATTCCGCTGGTCGAGTTGCGGCTACTGGACCGTTACAGCGGCGACGATGTGCCGGCTGGGCAATTGGCGACCACCTTGCGGTTGACCTATCGCGCCGACGATCGCACTCTGACGGCCGAAGAGATCGAGACGGCCCATGAGCAAGTGGTCGATCACCTAGAGCGTGCACTCGGAGCGACGCGGCGCTGATCAGTTGCCGGCGGACAGGAGTTGGACACGAAAGCCTCAATGACCGCGAACCCCTACGCTTCGCTCGAACGTGCCATTGCTGCAGCCATTGCCGAGATTCGCTCGTTGCGCGACCAGCGGGTGACGCTCCAGGCGCGCATCGGACGACTCGAGGGACGCCTCGCCGGGCCATACGCCGACGCTGACGAGGCTCAGTCGCAGCCGCCGGGCGAGGTTGCCCCAGGGACGACTGCCGAACCCGCCGACCGCCTACAGCAGCTCGAAACTGAGCGCGAGGCAATCAGATCCCGACTCCTGAGCCTTCAGGCGCGGCTCGGTTATCTGGGACGCGCCGACCCGGAGGAACGTCGAGATGACCACCGTTGATATTCTCGGACGCAGCTATAACATAAGAGGCGAACATGATCCGAACACGATTCGGGTTCTGGCTCGCTATGTCGATAGCCGCATGCGGCAGATGGAACAGGAGCTGGGACCCGGCGATGCTACCGGCGTGGCCGTCATGGCGGCGCTGAACATCGCTGACGATTACTACCGAACCCGCAGGGCTCTCGAGACACATCAGAACGAGGTTAACGAACGGACGCGAGACCTGGCGCTTGAACTTGGCGAGGTTCTCAAACCGGTGAACGAAGAACTCGGACTACCACTCGACGAATGAGGTCACGAACGGTAACTCGCCATAACGACTGCATATGTGGAGGATCGCAAGCGCACCACACGCTCGCTTAGCTAACCTCCGCTCACTACACGGCGCGCCCTTCGCCTGTTCGCCCGATCCGTGGCTGTCACGAGGCCTCGAACGCCTCTAGTCCGCGCCTAAACTCGCGCTGTCACATCCCGAGCCCGAAGGGGGTGACATGCCGCAGGGTTTCATTGCAGGCGCGGTAACGGCAGCAGGTTTGGCGTTGGCTCTTGTCATCGTCTGGCTCCTCGCACGCCGTCGCCCGAATCCGGAGGATCTTCGCAACGCTCACGGTGAGGCAGCCCGCGTGGTCGAGGACGCGGAGCGTCAAGCAACCACACTGCTCAAGGAGGCGCGTGTCGAGGGGCGTGAGCAGCTGCAGATGGAACGACAGACACTCGAGACCGAGTCGCGCGAGCGCCGCCAGCAGATGCTCGATTCGGAGGCCCGCCTGCACGAGCGTCAGGAATCGCTTGATCGCCGGGCAAACCGGATGGACGAGCGCGAACGTAAGCTCAAGCACTATGACGACCGACTCCAGGGTATGGAACGCGACGTCAACCTGTTGCGAGAGGAGGCTGCTCAGCGACGGGATGAGGCCGTCACGCAGCTCGAGCGAGCGGCACATTACAACCGTGAGGACGCCAAGGCGCAGCTAGTGCGAGCCATGGCGCGCGAGGCAAAAGAGGAGGGCGCGCGGCAGGCGGCGCGGATCATCGAACAATCAAAGACCACCGCCAATCGCGAAGCGCATCGCGTCCTGGCCATAGCCATTCAGCGATGCGCTAGCAACCATGTGGCCGAGAACACCGTCTCGGTGGTCGCCCTGCCCTCGGACGACATGAAGGGACGGGTCATCGGCCGCGAAGGCCGCAATATCCGTGCTTTAGAGATGATGACTGGCGTCAACCTGATCGTCGACGATACGCCAGAGGCGGTGCTGATCTCGAGCTTCGATCCGTTCCGTCGCGAGATCGCCAAGCTCGCGTTGGAGAGATTGGTGTCAGACGGCCGCATCCACCCGGCCCGGATCGAAGAAGTCGGGCAGCGCGTGCGCGAGGAGATCGACGAGCAGATTCTCGTCGACGGCACCAGCGCCGCGGCCGAGATCGGTATCCACGATCTGGCGCCGGAGTTGCTTCGTCTGCTCGGTATGTTGAAGTTCCGCACCTCGTACGGCCAAAACGTGCTCCGTCACTCGGTCGAGGTGGCGACGATCTCGGGGATCATCGCTGCCGAGCTCGGCGCCGACGACTCAGTCGCGCGACGAGGTGGTCTGCTGCACGACATCGGCAAGGCGGTTGATCAGGAAGTTGAAGGTACCCATCTACAGATAGGCATCCGGCTGCTGCGCAAGCATGGCGAATCCAAGGACGTCGTCCACGCCATGGAGGCGCACCATTTCGACGTCGAACCGGCAACCGTGGAGGCGGTCATCGTGCAGGCGGCGGACGCGCTCTCGGCGGCGCGTCCCGGTGCACGGCGCGACATGCTCGAGACCTACGTGAAGCGGCTTCAGAAACTCGAACAGATCGCCGATTCGTTTCGTGGCGTCGCCAAGTCCTATGCCATTCAGGCAGGCCGTGAGCTGCGCATCATCGTCGAGTCCGGCAAAATCAGCGACATCGAATCGATCTGGCTGTCACGTGACATCGCCAACCGCATCCAGCGGGAAGTGCAGTATCCCGGCGAGATAAAGATCACCGTAATCCGTGAGACCCGAGCGGTGGAGATCGCCCATTGAAGCTGCTGTTTCTTGGCGACGTCGTCGGGAAGCCCGGACGCCAAGTGCTGGCCGAGCGGCTGGGTCCGTTACAGCGCAAGTGGGAGGTCGACTTCACCGTGGTCAATGGCGAGAATGCCGCCGGTGGCCGTGGCATCACACCGGCGATGGCAGACGAGATTCTCCGCCTCGGTGTCGATGCAATAACGAGTGGCAACCACATCTGGGCGCAGGGATCCATCGAGGGCTACCTACGAACGGAGACGCGCCTGCTCCGCCCCGACAACTACCCGCCTCCCGCGGCCGGCAGCGGAGTGCTTCTCGGCCGCAGTCGGCGAGGCGTCGAAGTGGCGGTGATCAATCTTCAGGGGCGGGTCTTCATGCCGGCCCTCGACTGCCCCTTCCAGGCCATCGATCGGATTCTGGAAGAGATCGGTGACCGTGCCCGCGTCATCTTGCTCGATATGCACGCCGAAGCGACGTCCGAGAAGCTGGCCATGGGCTGGTATTGCGACGGCCGCATGACCGCGGTCTTGGGCACCCACACCCACGTACCCACGGCCGACGCGCGGGTTCTTCCCGGCGGCACCGCCTTCTGCACCGACGTCGGCATGACCGGCCCCTACGACTCGGTGATCGGCACCCGGCCCGACCTGGCAATCGAACGACTGCTGAGTGCGCGGCCGGTCCGTTTTCAGGTGGCGAGCGGCAACCGCTGCGTGGCCGGCGTTGTCATTGAAGCCGACCCCGACACCGGCCGCGCCGTGAGCATCCAGCAGGTCATCGATCCGCCGCTGTCCAGCTCATCGTGAGCGCCCAGGGAGCGCTGCCGCTGACCGGGACCGCACACCGGAAAGTCTGGTCGGTCAGCGACCTGGTCGCCGACGCCAAGTGGTGCCTGGAAACCGCGTATTCAGCCGTTTGGGTGCAGGGGGAGATCTCCAATTTCCGCGCCCAGGCGAGCGGGCATTGGTACTTCGACCTCAAGGACGAGCACGCGGTGCTGCCGGTGGCGATGTTCCGCAGCGACAACATCGGCGTGCCGTTTCGTCCGGAGGAAGGACTCGAAGTTACGGCCTTCGGTCGTGTCTCCTTGTTCGTCCGCGCCGGCCGCTTCCAGATGATTGCCAACCTGCTCGAACCGCTCGGCTGGGGGGCGCAACAGCTGGCGTTCGAGCAGCTCAAGCGCGAGCTCGCTGCCGAGGGCCTGTTCGACGAGGAAAACAAGCGTGCCCTGCCACTGTTGCCGCGCTGCGTGGGCGTCGTGACCAGCCCCGACGGAGCTGCTTGGCACGACATGACCCGCGTTTGGGAACGTCGTCAGGTCGGCGTACGCGTATTGCTGGCGTCGGCCACGGTGCAGGGCGACCGCGCTCCCGAAGACATCGTCGCCGCACTCGATCTGCTCAACCGTCATGGTGATGCCGACGTGGTGATCGTCGGTCGTGGCGGCGGCTCGCGGGAGGACCTTTGGGCGTTCAACGACGAGCGCGTAGCGCGCGCCATCGGCGGCTCACGTATTCCCGTGATCAGTGCCGTCGGACACGAGATCGACACCACGATCAGCGATCTGATCGCGGACCGTCGGGCTGCAACGCCAACCGCTGCTGCCGAGATCGTTGCGCCCGCTCGCAGTGATCTGCTGCGCCGTTTGCGGGCCACGGCCCAGCGGGCGGAATCGGCCCTAGCCCGCCGCGTCCGCGAGCGGCGTGCCCGCCTGGAGCACAACCTGATCAGGCGCTCACTGGAACGTCCGAAGCACAATCTGACGGCGTACCACCAACGACTCGACGCGGCCTGGTCAAGCACGGCCGATTCTGTGCGACACCAGCTGCAAGCCCGCCGGCGCCGACTCGAAACGGCTGCCGGCCGCACGAGTCGCCATTCGCCCCGGAGGATCGCCGCCCTACGCGCGACGCGATTGCAAAGGGCCTCGGAGGCGCTGCAAGCAATCATGCGCCAGCGTCTGCACAGTGCTCGGGAACGCGTCGCAGCGACAGCCGCGCGTACACAAGCCATGAGCCCTCTGGCGGTACTCGGGCGCGGCTACGCACTCTGCCAGGACCAATCCGGGGCGCTGATCCGAGACGCGGAGCAAGTGGCCGAAGAGGCGCGCGTTCGAGTCACGGTGCATCGCGGCCAGCTGGACTGCCAGGTAGTCAGTAGGGCCGCCCCGAGGACCGATTCGTCGGCGGTTAAGTAGGTTGTTTGTTGGCGTTCTGAGCCGATGTTAGTGTCCCTGGCATGTCCAATGAGCCTGCCGCAGATGACCTGAGCTTCGACGCCGCCCTCGACCAACTCGAGATACTGGCGCGCCACCTAGAGGAAGGCGATATCCCGCTCGAAGAATCGCTCGCCGTTTATGAGCGCGCCGTGGGCTTGTTCCGTACTTGCCGTGACCGACTTGCGGGCGTCGAAGAAAAGCTCGAGCTATTGACTCGAGATCTGGAAGGAGAGCCGATCACAACGCCGTTGAGTTCTCCCGCCGGAACCGCTGATCCGCCTCGAGCCGAGCCCGGCGATGGCTGAGCCCGGGCCCGCGACTGCTCGCGCCAAATTCGACTTGCTGCAATTCATGGAGCGGGAGCGTGCCCGCGTCGACAAAGAGCTCGGGCGCCTCCTACCAGCAGCCGACTGCGAGCCACAGAGCCTGCATCGTGCGATGCGCCACTCCGTCTTCGCGGGAGGCAAACGGCTCCGTCCGCTGCTCACCATAGCCGCCGGCCGTGCCTGCGGCGCTGCATCGACGGAAGTCCTGTCGGCGGCCTGCGCCATCGAGCTGATTCATACGTATTCCCTCATCCACGACGACCTGCCGGCTTTCGATGACGAACCGCTTCGGCGCGGCCAGCCGACGTCCCACGTGCTCTTCGGAGACGCGGTGGCGATCCTGGCGGGAGACGCACTGCAGGCGCTCGCCTTCGAAACACTGGCGACCGCGGCGAGCTCTGCGGTGAACCCTCACGGCTGGATTGCCGCAGCGCAGCGAATCGGGGCGGCGGCCGGCAGCATCGGCATGTGCGGTGGTCAAACTCTCGATGTCGAAGCCACCGGCGAGCCGATCGAGCTGACCGCGCTACGGCGCCTCCACGCCGCCAAGACCGGGGCGCTGCTCACCGGTGCGGTGATCTGCGGAGGTCTGATCGTCGGCGCCAGCGAAACCGAGTGCGAAGCACTCGAGCGGTACGGCGATTCCATCGGACTCGCGTTTCAAGTTGTGGACGATCTACTCGACGTAGAAGGCGACGTCGACAAGCTCGGCAAGCGACCCGGCGGTGATGCGGCCCGCGGCCAGCCGACGTTCCCGTCGCTGATCGGGATCGACGCCGCTCGCAACGAGGCAGCTCGCCTTGGCGACATGTCGATCGAGGCGTTGGAGTCCTTCGGGCCCGACGCCGAGGCGCTGCGCAGCATCGCGCGGCTGATCGTCGACCGCACCAGCTAGTGTTTCGCAACTGTGTCCGCTGACTCTCCGCTACGCCTCGATCAGGCGCTGGTCAATCACGGCCTGGTGACCAGCCGCAGTCTTGCCCGTCGGCTTGTTCTTGCCGGCCACGTACGTGTCAACGGCCGTTCGGTCCACAAGCCGGGCACTCCGATCAAGCCCGGCGCCGAGCTCGAGGTAGCCGAGAGGCCACGCTACGCCAGCCGCGGCGGTGACAAGCTGGCCCCTGTGCTCGCGGCCTCCGGGATCGACGTGGGATCGGCGGTTTGTCTCGACCTCGGAGCCTCGACCGGCGGGTTCACGGATTGCCTTTTGCAAAACGGCGCCAGGACCGTCGTAGCGGTCGACGTAGGGTACGGCCAGCTGGCATGGAAGCTTCGACAGGATCCGCGTGTTCACGTCCTGGAGCGCTGCAATGCTCGTCACCTGACCGGAGAGTCGTTACCCCCTGGGCTGTCCGGAGCAATCACCGTAATGACGATCGACGTATCCTTTATCGGTGTGCTCAAGCTGCTCCCGGCCGCAACACGGCTCTGTGACCCTCGCTGTGAGGCCCTGGTGCTGGTAAAGCCGCAATTCGAAGCCGGTCCGAAAGAGGTGGAGCGTGGCGGCGTGGTGCGCGCAGCGCACACGCGCCGGCGCACCGTCGAGCAGGTTGGCAACGGCGCTCGGGACCTTTGCTGGCAGGTCCGACACGCGTACCCGAGCCCCCTGCGTGGGCCGCGGGGGAACTGGGAGTGCTTCCTGCATCTACGGCGGCACGCCGGTGCATCTGCGCCGGTGGACAACGACTGGCTCGACGATCTGGAGGTGCCCGATGACTGATGGCGCCGCGACTGACTTCCGACGTGTCGGGATCGTCTCGAAACCTGGTATCAGCAGCTTGGCCCCCGAGCTTCGCGGTCTTTTGGACGCCCTCGCCGCGCGCAACATCGAGGTTGCGCTCGACATCGAGGCGGCGCGCTTGCTGGGAGCCGATGGCGCCGGCGTCGAACGACCGGAGCTCGCCTCCCGGGTCGACCTCCTGGTAGTACTGGGTGGCGATGGCACGCTGCTGTCGATCGCTCGCTTCGCCGCCGCCGCCGACGTGCCGGTACTCGGGGTCAACTACGGTGGGCTCGGCTTCCTCACCTCTACACCGCGCAACGAGCTCATCTCGGCCACCGAGGACGTCCTCGGCGGAGGCTACGTCAGTAGCGAGCGCAGCATGCTACGCGCCGAGCTAGCCGGCGCCTCTCGCGCCGAGCTCGTTCAGCACGACGTGCTCAACGATGCGGTGATCAACAAGACCGACCTGGCCCGGATCGTCGAGCTCACGGCCACCGTCAACAACGATCTGGTCAGCTCGTTCGCCTCTGACGGATTGATTGTCTGCACCACGACTGGCTCGACCGCCTACTCGCTGGCCGCCGGCGGGCCAATCGTCATGCCCGAGGTCGACGCGATCGTGCTGACGCCGATCTGTCCGCACACCCTGACGAACCGCCCCCTGGTGTTGCCCGGCGACGCGGTGGTGCAGATACGCCACGAATCGCTCGACCAGGAGGTCATCCTGACGTTGGACGGGCAAGCCGGCTTCAAGCTCCAAGCGGGAGAGACGGTAACTATCCGCAGATCGCCGTACGCGGTGCGCCTGTTGCAACCGGTGCCTCGATCCTACTTCGACATTCTCCGCACCAAGCTCCAATGGGGGTCACGATGAGACCCGTGTGGCAACGGTGCCTCGCGAGTGTACCGGGCCTTGCCCTGCTGGTCGTCGGCTGCGGCGGCGGGGGTGCGATCGATCCGCTGGCACCAATCCCGCTGCGCGTAGCACCGGAGGACGTAGAACCGGTCGCGCTACGTCAACACTGGAACATCCAGTTCGAGCTCGATGTCGACGGCGACGACGAGCCTGATCCACCAACTCAAGCACCCGCACTGGGCACCGGCGCCGTCTTCATCGCCTACGGCACTCAGATGCTGGCCCGCGACCGTGATAACGGGGCACTGCTATGGCAGTTGCGGCTGGCGTCCGAGATCATCCTGGCGCCGATCGCCATCGGCGAGGAAGTGCTCATCGTCACCGAGGATCGCTGGCTGTGGCTCGACGCGCTCGGCCGCACCAATACAGCCCTCGAATTCGACAGCGCCCCTCTGGATACCGCGATCATCGGCCGACGCGTATACGTAACAGATTCAGACGGTGTTTACGCGCTGCGACTCAGTGGTGAAGGCACCAATGCGAGGATCGTCCAGGTCTGGCGACGTGAGCTAGATGGTGCCAGCGAATTGACCGCAAGCCCACCCGACGAGCGGCTCTTCGTGATCGCCGACGACGGGGGTGTTCACGCCCTCGGCGTACGGGACGGGCGACTGCTCTGGAGCAGCGATGGCGTCGAAGCCAGCGGTCCACGGCCCGCCTCCATCGCCGGAACGCTGTTCGTCGTCGCCACTGACTATCGCGTGGTCGCCATCGACGCCGGCAACGGCAAACAGCGCTGGAGGAGCAAGGAGATCGGCGTACGCGTTACCGGCGCCCCGGCCGTGAACGACGATCTCGTGTGGGTCGCGGGACTGGATGCCGCACTGCATGGATACGCGATCGGCGGCGGCAGCCACAGGCATCGCGTACCACTTGCCGGCCGAACCTATGTCGACCTCGCAGTCTGGGGTCGTTGGGTCCTCGCCAGCCCACAGGCGGGCCCCTGGACACTGGTTCGCGGCCCGCTACGATCCAACGGCCCCGCGGATCCGGGATTTCCCCGATCCGTCATGCTGGCCGCCGAGAGCGATCTCACCCTGCCAGTGGGTGTCGGCCCTGGCGGCGTGGCGACGGTGGAAACAAGCGGCATGGTACGGCTGTTCACACCACAGCGCGGCCCGGAGCCGCTGGCCGAGGAGCGCTAGTGGCCGGCCCTTCCCTACTCCGCCTTCTGCTTCAGCTCCACTAGCACGCCGCCAACCGAGCGCGGGTGCAGGAACGCGATGCGCGAGCCTCGAACTCCCGGGCGAGGTTTCTGGTCGATGAGATCGAGCCCTGCTCGTCTGGCAGCCGCGAGTGCGGCGACAACATCATCGACTCGAAAGCAGATGTGATGTAGGGCCTCGCCGCGCCGGCCGAGGAAGCGTGCCAGCGGCGAGTCGTCCGTCTGCGGGCACACCAGCTCGATGCTCGTCTGTCCGGGGAGCTCGAGAAACCCGACCTCGACGTCAGCGCCGGCGATCTCCTCCCGATACGCGAGATCCACACCGAACGGTCCCCCAAGGCGTTTCGCCGCCGCCTCCAGGTCGTGGACGGCGATCGCAACATGATCCAACGGACCCACCGGTATCGCGTCGAACGGCATCTCAGACCGCTGCCAGGATCTGCCGCGCGATGACGAGCCGCTGGATCTCGGAGGTCCCCTCGCCGATGGTGCAGAGCTTGGCGTCGCGGAAGTACTTCTCGACCGGATAGTCCTTAACGTAGCCGTAGCCCCCGTGAATCTGCACCGCCTCTTCGGCGGCGCGCATGCCGACCTCGGAGGCGTACAGCTTCGCCATCGACGCCATGCTCTTGAATGGCCCGCCGAGGTCGCGCTTCATCGCGGCGCGTATCACCATGAGGCGCGCGGCGCCGATCTCGGCGGCCATCCGTGCCAGCTTGTGTCGGATGGCCATGAAGCTCCCTATCGGGCGCCCGAACTGCTGACGCTCGTGGACATACTCGATGGCTGCGTCGAGCGCTGCCTGTCCGACGCCGACCGAGAGAGCGCCGATGCTGATGCGGCCGCGATCAAGCACCTTGAGGGCATCGACGAAACCGCGGTCGCTGTCGCCGAGCAGGTTTTCGGCCGGCACCGAGCAATCCTCCAGTACCAGCTCGACAGTATCGCTGGCGCGCATGCCGAGCTTGTCCTCCTTGCGGCCGACGCGAAAACCGGGGGTACCACGCTCCACTGCGAAGGCGGAGATTCCCTTGCTCCCGCGTCCCGGCGTCGTCACCGCATGAACGACCGCCAAGTCGGCCCGCGCCCCGTTCGTAATGAAGGTCTTGGATCCGTTGAGAATCCACCGACCGCTCGAATCGTCGAGCTCGGCTCGAGTCTGAGTACCGGCGGCGTCGGACCCGGATCGCGCTTCGGTCAGACCCCAGCAGCCGATCCACTCGGCAGTCGACAGTCGGGGTAGGTACCGCTGCCGTTGCGCATCGTTCGCGGCGATCATCAGGTGCCCGACGCAAAGTCCGTTGTGCGCTGCCACCGCCAGTGCCACGGACGGATCAACTCGGGCGAGCTCTTCGATTACGATGGCGAGCTCCCGCGGACCCATGCCCGCGCCACCGTACTGCTCGGGGATCATCACCCCCATGAGTCCGAGATCACCCATGCGTCGCAGAAGTGCGTCCGGGAAGTGCTGTGCCTCGTCCCACTCCCGCACGTGCGGACGAATCTCGGCTTCAGCGAACTCCCGCACGCTCTGCGCTATCAAGGCCTGATCCTCGCTGGCGCCCGGATCCGCGGCCTCGACTACCTGTGGCATCGTAACGCTCGTTGTCGGAGGATCAGAGAGCTAGGGCGAACCGGGTTACGCCCGGTGCCCCGGTTGAACGATGACTACGATTATAGCCGCCTCTGGCGGCACGATCTCGCGGCTTGACCGCGGCCTGAAGCTCCTGAACACTCGCCAACGGCGGCCACCGGAGTGGGCCACCGACTCGTCTGAACGGACAAGCATGTCTGGTGAACGTACTGTCGACCTGCACGCACACACGACCTGCTCGGACGGTGTTCTGACACCCGAAGAGCTGGTTGCTGCGGCCGTTGACGCCGAGCTCGCGGCTCTGGCGATCACCGATCATGACACCGTCGACGGTGTTGGCCGAGCCCAGCAAGCTGCCGCCTCTATCACCGCCCGCCTCGAGGTGATTCCGGGAATCGAGCTTTCGAGTCAAGCAGGCGGTCGAGAAATCCACATGCTCGGCTTGTTCATCGACCCGGCCACGCCGGAGCTCGGCAACCTAGCTGCATTGCAGCGCACCTATCGAGAGGAACGTGCCGAGACGATGGTCGCACGACTGCAGAAACTCGGAATCCGTATCGACCTCGAGGCGGTCGCCGACATCGCGTCGGGCGCACCGATCGGACGACCGCATATGGCCGCCGCCCTGGTGCGAGCCGGCGTTGTCGCCGCTTCGCAAGAGGCCTTCGACCGCTACCTGGGCATCGGCCGGCCAGCATTCACGCCCAAACGATCCACAGCAGCCGCTGACGCGATCTCCGCGATTCACGTCGCCGGCGGCGTCGCGGTCGTGGCACATCCGGGAAGTAGCCGGGTACGCGAGAAACTGCTGGGTGAACTGGCCGCGCTCGGTCTCGACGGTATCGAGGTACGCCATCCTCGGCACCATAGGAGACGCGAGCGCAGCCTGCTGGAATTGTCTGAGCGGCTGGGTTTGCTACCCTCCGGAGGTTCCGATTTTCACGGGCCGGGGCGCGGCGATGCGCGCTTGGGCCAGCATCGGGTTCCCATCCAATGGAGCGAACGCTTGCGCGGCCGAGCCGAGCAACGTCGTGCGGCTGGCTAGGAGTTCAATGAATGGGCATCAAGCCTGATACTTGGATCCGGAAGATGGCGGTCGAGAAGCGCATGATCGAACCGTTCGAGGAAACCCAGGTCTCGGATGGCATCATCTCCTACGGCGTGTCCTCGTACGGGTACGACCTGCGCATCGCCGAGGAATTCCAGATCTTCACCAACGTGCGCAGTACCGTCGTCGACCCCAAGTCATTCGACGTCAACTCGATGGTGGTCGAGTACAGCGGGCCAGAGTGCATCATCCCACCCAATTCGTTCGCTCTCGCCCGATCGTTCGAGTACTTTCGCATCCCTCGCGACGTCCTGGTGGTCTGTGTCGGCAAGTCGACCTACGCCCGCTGCGGCATCATCACCAACGTCACGCCCCTGGAACCGGAGTGGGAGGGCCACGTGACGCTCGAGATCTCCAACACGACCCCTCTGCCGGCACGGATTTACGCCAACGAGGGCATCGCACAGCTGCTGTTCTTCGAGGGCAGCCCGCCGTGTGAGACCTCGTATGCTGATCGTAGTGGCAAGTACCAGGCGCAGACCGGGATCACAGCGCCGCGCATCTAGTGTCTGGCTGCACCACAGTAGCTTCCAATCGTTGGAGCCAACCCGATGACCGAGATCGACATCCGTGTGGGCGGCCCTGCTTCGGCCGACGTCGACGCCGACGCCCTTGTACTTCCTTGTCCAACGTCGTCGGATCTGGGCCCCTGGAGCCGGCTCGACGAACAGCTGGGCGGCTCGATCGGTGGTGCTCTGAACGGCCCCGCGTTCAATGGCAAGGCCGGCCGCTGCATCCACCTTCCGATCGCGTCCGGCAACGCCCTGCACGAGGTCATCCTGGTGGGTCTCGGAGCGGCGAGCGATGTCGACCTGGAGTCGTGGCGGCGTTCGGTGGCCCGCGGCGCGGCGGCCGCCCGACGGCACGGGGCCCGACGACTTGCGGTGGCAGTCCGGCCCGAGGTGGCCTCGGAACAGGTCACCGCGGCGGCCACGGCGGAGGCCGTGCTGCTCGGCGAATACCGTTTCGCCGAGTTCAAGAAGCCGGCCGACGACGAGGTGATCATCGAGGAGCTCCACATCGTCGGTGTTGCTGACGGCGCCGATATGGCAGTCGGCACCGCCGCCACAGTCGCGCGGGCCACCCGCTGGGCTCGCGACCTGATCAACACCTCGCCGAGCGACAAGCGCCCGCCCGCCCTTGCCAAGCTAGCGGAACAGATGGCGGCTGAAACGGGGCTCAGCTGCGAGGTTATCGACGAGGCCGCGGCCCGTGACCTCGGGATGAACGCGCTGCTGGCCGTAGCTCGCGGCTCCTCGGTGGAGCCCCGCGTCGTCGTGCTCGAGCATGCGGGCGGCGACCCGGACGCCTCCCCCATCGTGATCGTTGGCAAGGGGGTGACATTCGACACCGGTGGCATCTCTATCAAGCCAGCCACCTCGATGGACGAGATGAAATCGGACATGTCCGGCGCGGCGGCGACGCTCGGTGCCATGCGCGCGGTGGCGGAGCTCGATCTGCCCCTGCGCGTCATCGGTGTGGTACCGATGGCCGAAAACATGCCGGGCGGTGATAGCTACAGGCCCGGCGACCTGATTCGCGCGTACGGCGGTACCACGATCGAGGTCATCAACACGGACGCCGAAGGGCGCCTGATCCTGGCCGACGCGCTGGCCTACGCTTGCGCCCGCTTTGATCCTTGCTGTGTCGTCGATCTCGCCACGCTGACTGGGGCCTGCGTCGTGGCGCTGGGCGAGGACGTCGCCGGCCTTATGGACAATGACGCCGATCTGGCTGCCGAGCTCACGGCTGCCGGAGAGCAGGTCGGTGAGCCGGTTTGGCGCCTCCCGATGTTTCCGCACTACGGCAAGATGATCGACAGTAAGATCGCCGACATCAAGAACAGCGGCGCCCGATGGGCCGGCGCCATAACCGCCGCGAAGTTCCTCGAGCGGTTCGTCGACGATCGGCCATGGGCCCACCTCGACATAGCCGGCCCGGCCTATCGGACCAAGGCAACCCCGTATGTTCCTCGCGGTGGCGCCGGATTCGGGGTGCGGCTACTGGTGAGCTGGTTGCGGCACAAGGCCGACGTGTGAGCCAGGGGCCAGGGCAGCTGGGCGCGGGGGTCGAGCGATTACAGCACGCATTTCGCGACACCTCCTCCGCGGTGATCCTGACGCACGACAATCCGGACCCGGATGCGCTCGCCAGCGCGTTTGCCCTGCGTCTGCTTCTCGAAGGCCGCTGCGATACCGAGGCGCGGGTGGCCTTCTCGGGCCTCCTCGGACGCGCCGAAAACCGCGCCATGGTGCAGGTACTCAACCTGGCTCCGGAACCGCTGTCGACCCTCGACTTGACCGCAGAGCCGGCGTTCGCCCTGGTCGACACCCAGCCGGGCACCGGGAACAACTCATGGATCGTCGAGTGGCCACTGGTCGCGGTCTTCGACCATCACCCATTGAAGTTCGATCCCGATAGCGTCGTATTCGCTGACATACGGCAGCACTACGGGGCTACCGCGACCATGATGCTCGAGTACCTCGATGCCGCACATCTGGAGTTGCCGACATACCTCGCGACAGCACTGTTCTACGCCATCCGATCGGAGACGCTCGATCTGGGTCGTGAGGCCGGTGACGCCGATAGAGCAGCTTATTTCCGCTTGCTGGAGCAAGCCGACATGGTCTCCGTGGCGCGGATCCAGCGCGCCCGCGTTCCCCGCGAGTACTTCAGCGCATTCCATCAGGCGATCGAACAAGCGGTGGTCTACGACAAGGTCGTGATGACCGATCTACAGGGCGTCGCGACTCCGGATATCGTGGCGGAGATCGCCGACTTCCTTTTGCGGCTACAGGGCACCGAGTGGTCATGCTGCATGGGGCAGCATCGAAGCGATCTGGTCGTTTCCCTCCGCACCACCGATCCCTTCGCCCACGCCGGCCGGCTCATTCGACGCATCGTCGACGGTCTCGGAACCGCCGGTGGTCACGGCACCATGGCCGGCGGGCAAGTGCCAGTGCCGGAAGGAGGCTACGACGACATGGCATCTACCCTGTCGCGGCGCCTGTTAACGGCACTCCGTCCCGACCCGTCTCCGGGGGAGCCACTAGTGCGCTCCTGAGCTGGCGGCGATCGCGAGGCGACCTCAGGGCTCCGTAATTCCGATCCGGTTCCAGAATCCAATGAAGTACTGCATCGCCGACACTGCGGCGAGGGCAACGACCACCCATAGCGCGACCTGTCCTGCTAACTCGAGCCCGTCGAACCGCGCCCGAAGGATCAGGATCGATACCGCGACAACCTGAGCGCCGAGCTTGTACTTACCGAGCGTGCCGGCCGGAATGATGATGTTGCGGGAGGCAGCGACGGCCCGCAGGCCGGTCACCGCTAGCTCGCGGCCGATGATCACGACCACCATCCATGCTGGGGCCAAGCCGAGCTGCACAAGCGACACGAAGGCCGCCGAGATCAACAGCTTGTCGGCCACCGGATCGAGCAGCTGACCCAGCGTCGTAACCTGCCGATGCTTGCGTGCCAGGTGGCCGTCTAGCCAGTCGGTGAACGATGCCGCCAGAAAAACGGCAAGCCCTGCCCACGCGTAGCGGGTCAAGAGAAACGCTACCAGCAACGGGACCAGGAAGATCCTCAAGAGCGTGAGCGCGTTGGGCAGCGTCCACAACAAGTTGGTGGGTTCAGCGTCCGAAGCTGACAGTGTCTCCGACGATTTGGTATCGATGCTCATGTTGACCCTGCGGTAGCGAATGTGCCCGTGATTCTAGCCGGCTCGACGTCGCGAATAAAATGAAACGCATGAACTCCACGATTACGCGGATTCGAATCCGCTATAGCTTCCCCGCGGCCCATCGCATTCGGATCGACGAATGCGGAACCCGCGAGCCCATCCACGTCCACCATTGGCGGGTGACGGCGGTATTCGAAGCGGTGGCTGACGTCGAGGCAAACGCCCAGCGGGCAAGAACGGCGATCGCCGACTGGGCTCGACGTCATCGCGGCCGGTGCCTCAATGATCTAGCCCCGTTCGACGTTCTCAACCCGACCGCCGAAGAGGTAGCGCGGCATCTCGCACATTTGCTCGACAAACAACTGCCCGAACCCGGCCTCGTCGAGCTTACGATCGGAGAAGCCGCCGGGTTCAGCGCAACGTATCGGCTGCCTCGATCACTCTGACGCGGTGACCATGCGCCGCTGCTCGACGAAATTCTCGATGCCGATATGGATCGCGTCGGCAACTTGCTGCCGATAGGTGTCCTCGTTCAGCCGCGTCTCCTCGGTCGGATTGCTCAGGAACGAGACCTCGATCAACACCGCCGGCATCTCGGCGCCCACCAGCACGACGAACGGCGCGTGCTTGACCCCCAGGTCGCGGACATCGCCGTACTCTTTGCTCATCTGCATGACCAGGCTGTCCTGAATGGACTTGGCCAGGTCACGTGACTCGCGCTTGTTGGCATTCCTGACGATCTCGTCGAGCACGTCGTTCAAGCCGCCCACACCACCGCGCGCGGTGGAGTTCTCGCGCGCTGCAGTTTCCGCTGCTGTCGGGTCGGTAGCCAGGTCCAGGTAGTAGGTCTCGAACCCGGACAGCTTGCGATTGGTGCTCGAGTTGACGTGGATCGATACGAACAGGTCAGCACCGCTATCGGTGGCGAAGACAGCCCGGTCCTCCAAATCGATCGTGGTGTCATCGGCCCGCGTCAGCAACACCTCGTACTGGCTGTTGCGCAAGTTGCCCGCAACACGACGTGCGATGTCGAGCGTGAGCTCCTTCTCAGTGGACCCGGACCTCCCGATCGCTCCCGGAGCTGTACCCCCGTGTCCCGGATCGATGACGATGCGGCGCACGCCAAAACCGAGCTGACGTGCTTCGGAGCCGCCCTCGGGAGGAGCCGGTCGGCGGGCGCTGGCAAGTTGCTCCGCCATGGTGGGGCTCGGAACGTCGAGGACCAACCGCGGCGGGCCTGCGAGCGTAAAGAAGCTGTACTCCGGTGTACCCGTGAGGTCGAGCACGGCGCGAACGACGCCTGGACGGTTGACTGCCAGACGAATCTGCCGCACTCCGGAGCCGTTTACGGAGAGGTTGCGTGGCAAGCTGCCCGCCAGATCGGCCCCGATCAGGTCAATGAACACCCGCGGCGGCGACAGCGCCTCGCCGACCCGGTGGTCTACAGGCTTGTCGAGGTCGAAGACGACGCGCGTATGCTTGCGATCGGAGAAGTGGCGCACGCCCATCACCCGGCCAGTGATCGCCGGTGGGAGCGTTGACTCCGCCGATTCCACCGCTTCGATCGGCGTCGGCGCTGCCAGCTCGGCTGGCGCGGCCGGTGGCGCGGTCGCTTCAGATTCGGCAATCGCTGCCGATACGCGCCCTGCCGAGGGACCGGAGGCGGGGGTGGGCATCGCCTCCAGCTCCTCGACGGGCGGTCGTTTCCCGGCAGGTTCCGCGGTCTCGATTACTCCGGGATCGGGCACCGGCTCGGTCGCCAGTGTGCCGTTTGCTACGACGGTCGCAGTCGATGCCGGCTGATTGCGCCCGATGATGCGACGACTCGCCTCTTCGGCTTGCGGCGTCCCGGGGTACACCTCCAGCAGGCGGAAGTAATACCCCGACGACTCGGACGGACGCGCCAGGTCCCCCAGGCGCAGGTACGCCTCCGGCGCATAGACGTTACTCGGGTACCGCTTGGTCAGCGAATCGTAGGCCGCATGGGCGGCGATCGAAGCGTCGGCGTCTCCGGCGGCGATGCGCCGTGAATGGATGTCGCCGATTCGCCAAAGGGCGTCGCCGGCAAGCGGATCAGCCGGAAACTCTACCGGGATGCGGCCGAAGGCGGATAGCAGGCGGTTCCACGAAGCGTCGTCGGCGCACTCCGGGTCGACGGTGCGCAACTGCCGGTACAGGGTCTCGGCACGCTCGAACAACGCGCCCGCCGCGGTACCTTCACCAGCACTCGGGCTCGCCGTGAGGGCGATCCCCAGCAAACACGCGACAGCACAGAACAGGGTCCGCTTGATGGCCATGGCAAAACTCCGAGCCATGCCACCCTTTACGCAGCCTCTCCCTGACTTTCACCCCAGTGATCAAACGATCGGGTCAGAGTATATGACGAAAAGCGCTTTGACTGCAACAGGGCCCCGACAGCCTCTTGGTTAGTTACTTCTAGTTAGAGTTAACTAACTAAACACAACAAGAAGGTCAGACCCTAAGGCCCACCACCGCGATAGCGCTCGTAGTAACTCAGGACGCGTTGAACATAGTTTCGCATTTCACGGAACGGAGGAACTCCGCCGTGCTGCGCCACCCTACCCTCTCCGGCGTTATACGCCGCCAGGGCGAGGGTGAGATCGTCATACTTGGCGTAAAGCCGGGCCAGATAGTCGGCGCCAGCGCGAATGTTCTGGCGCGGATCCCACACGTTGCGGACGCCAAGTGACGCCGCAGTGGCCGGCATGAGTTGCATCAAGCCCTGCGCCCCCTTGGAGGACACGGCGTTGGGGTCGAAGTTGGACTCCGCAGCGATTACCGCAGTGATCAACTCCGGTGCCAAGCCGGTGCGCTCGGAGGCGGTGGCAATCTCGTCGCGATAGCGTGGCGCTGCCATGGCCACTGTCCGGGTGCGCCTCGAACAGAGTCCGTGAACGGTCCGCATGAACACCTCGGCCCCAGGTTCGGGCGAGGTTGTGAAGCGCTGTGATCCGTCGGCATCGGTCACCACCCAGATCTGGGCGGCCGCCGGGCGCGCGTCAACGAGCACCAACGCGAGCACCGTGCCGCCCACCAGTCCAACCTTGAACCCGCCACGGCGCCAAGCAACGGCCATGACCGCCCTCCTGCTTGCCCCCCAAGCGGTAGCGCAGACCCACTATTGCGTCGCGCGCTCCATACATGGTCGGCGTCGCGCGCGATCCAGACCTTACTGTAGCAGTTCAGCGATCAGTTCCGGAGCCCTCTCTAGCGCTTCACTGACTTTTCCTGCTTCCGGGCCGCCGGCTTGCGCCAGCTGAGGATGTCCGCCGCCGCCGCCGCCCACAATCGGCGCCACTGCCCGGATCACCTGGTCGGCGCCGAGCCGCGACGCCACGTCCGCCGTGACGCCCACGACCAATGCCGCCTTGGCATCGCTTCGCATCCCCACGACGACCACCCCGGAGCCGACCTTGGACTTGAGCTCGTCGACCAGATTGCGCAATCCAGACGCGTCCAGCCCCTCGACCTCCCGGCGTAACACACGCACACCTTCGACCTCGACAACATCCGCCTCGACGTCGCTGCCGGCCTGCTCCGACGCCAACCGCAAGCGCAGCCGCTCGAGCTCGCGCTCGGCGTCCTGGGCTCGCTGCACCAGCTTGCCGACGCTATCAGCAAGACCGTCCTCGGGGAGCTTCATTCGCCCCGCGGCATCCCGTACCAGCCCGCGGTAGTGCTGAAGAGAGCGCAGCGCGGACTCACCGGTGACCGCCTCGATCCGGCGAATGCCGGCGCCGACGCTCTCCTCCCGCTGGATGACGAGGGCACCGATCTCGCCCGTCCGGCCGACGTGCGTACCGCCACAAAGCTCAGTCGAAATGCCGGGGATCCCCACCATCCGAACCCGATCGCCGTACTTCTCGCCGAAGAACGCCAACGCCCCGCGCTCGATGGCATCGTCGTAATCCGTCTCCTCGATGTCGAGCGCCAGGTCTTCGCGAATGGCGGCGTTGACCTCCGTCTCGAGGGACTCGAGATGGCTGGCTTCGACCGCCTCGAAGTGCGTGAAATCGAATCGTAGGCGACTGTCGTCCACCAGCGAGCCGGCCTGGCGCACGTGCTCGCCGAGCTGACGACGCAAGGCCGCATGCAGCAGGTGGGTGGCCGTGTGGTTTCGCCGGATGCTCTGACGGCGCTCAGCGTCGACCGCGAGTGAGACCTCTTCACCCACTGTCAGGGCTCCCTCGCTGACCTCCACGAAATGCAGTATCGCGCCCGACACCGGACGCTGCACATCGGTGACCGAGCCGGATCCACTACCCCAGCGCACCGTACCCACGTCGGCAACCTGACCGCCCGACTCGGCGTAGAACGGTGTGCGGTCAACCAGCACGCCGCCGCTTTCCCCGGCGATGAGACGATCTACGGCAGCTCCGTCGCGCACCAGTGCCGCGATTCGGGCCCCATCGACGGCCGTGCTCTCGTAGGCAAGGAACTCCGTCGGCTCGCCGTCGGCGGTGAGCTTTCGCACCAGGTCGCGCAACGGTTGGTCGTCGCCGCCCTTCCAGGCGGAGCGCGCGCGGGCACGCTGGGCCTCCAGAGCGTCGGCGAAGCCAGCCTCATCTAACGTCAGTCCTTCCGCCATGGCGAACTCCCGGGTGAGCTCGATCGGCAACCCGAAGGTGTCGTAGAGGCGGAACGCATCCTCGCCGGGAATTGTCGACTCAGACGCGGCCTTGAGACCGGCTGCAAGATCGTTGAACATCTGCGACCCCGACGCGAGCGTTTGCAGGAAGCGCTTCTCCTCGGTGTGCACCACGCGAGCGATGAGATCGCGGTGCTCCTCCAGCTCGGCGAAAGTCGCGCCCATCCGATCCACGACCGTCATTGCCGACGCACGCAAGAACGGCTCGTCGAGCCCCAGCTTCATCCCGAACCGCATGGCGCGCCGCAATAGCCTCCGGAGCACGTAGCCCCGCCCCTCGTTGGCCGGCATCACGCCGTCGGCAAGCAGGAACGCCAGCGCGCGGCTGTGGTCGCCGATGACCCGCAAGGCGACGTCGCTTTCGTCAGCATCCCCGTAGGCGCACCCGGCCTTTTGGGCGACCGCCTCGATGATGGGGCGGAAGAGGTCTGTGTCGTAGTTCGACCGCGTTCCCTGCAAGACAGCGGTCAACCTTTCCAGCCCGGCACCGGTGTCGATGTTGGGACTCGGCAGTGGCTCGATGCTGCCGTCGGCGTTGGCATTGAACTGCATGAACACCAGGTTCCACAGCTCGACAAAGCGATCCGAGTCGAGGTCGACCGGGGTTTCCGGCTCGCCAAGCTCGTCGAGCTCGTAGTCGTAGTGCAGCTCGGAGCAGGGTCCGCAGGGTCCGGTGTCCCCCATCGACCAGTAGTTGTCCTCCTTGCCGAGCCTCATGACGCGTCCGGCTTGGATGTCGGTTTCCTTCAGCCACAGCTCTTCGGCCTCGTCATCCTCCTCGAAGACCGTCGCCCAGAGACGCTCCTTGGGAAGTTGGAAATGCTCGGTCATCAGCTCCCAGGCCATGACGATGGCCTCGGCCTTGAAGTAGTCGCCGAAGGAGAAGTTGCCGAGCATCTCGAAGAACGTGTGGTGATACAGCGACCGGCCTACGGTTTCCAGATCGTTGTGCTTTCCCGACACCCGCATGCATTTTTGCGACGTCACCGCCCGCCGGTACGGACGACTGGACTCGCCGAGGAAGGTCCCCTTGAATTGGTTCATGCCGGCGTTGGTGAACAACAACGTCGGGTCGTCGCCGGGCACCAGGCTGCTGCTGGACACGTGCGTGTGACCATGCTCGGCGAAGTAATCGATGAACTTCTGCCGGATGTCGTCGCTGCGGTTACTCACGGAAGCTGCCCTCGGATGGTCACATCGTCTAGCTGGCGGAGTTGCTCACCTTGTCGAGCCAGCGGGGTTGGTCACGTCGCCGAGCCAGCCCGGTTGCTCACCTCGTCGAGCCAGCGAGAAAGTGCCGCCTGAACGTCGCCCCCTGCGAAACCGCGGCGCCCAAGGTGAGTCGAGCACCGACGGATCGCCGGCCATTCGACCGGCGCGCCGTTTCGCTCGATCCAGCGACGCACCGCCTCTGCGAGCACGACACGCTCACCGCCGGCCTCCTCATAGGCCTCCTCGACCACCCGGCCGATCATTGTCCGAGGCAGACCCTGGAGCTGCAAGTCGCGCTGCAACTCCAACCGACCGCACGGCCGACGCCGGAGGACCGCTCCTGCTCGGTCAACACCGAAGGTGTGATCGTCGACGTAGCCGAGCTCGACGCAACGGGTGACCGCCGCGCTCACATCTTCGGGGGCGTAATCACGCGCCAGCAGCTTGTCCTCGAGGCGGCGTCGCGTCAGGTCGCGAAAGCCGATGATTCGCAGCGCGTCCGCGAAGGCGGTGCGCTCGCGCTTGGGGCTCAACCGGACCGCGACGGCCCTGCGCCCTGCGTACCGCGACCAGGGTCGATCCCCGAAACGATGCCACGCAGCTGCAGCTTCAGGTCGCTCGGGACGGTAGCCGCTGCGACCGCGACCTCCTCCGAGATGAGCTCACACTGACACAGGTAGAGGATCGATTGGTCGAATGTCTGCATCCCGTAGCGCTCGCCGCCATCGGTCATCGCATCGCGGATCTTCTGCGACCGCGTCACGTCGCGGATGCACTCAGAGACGAACGTCGTGTTGATCAAGACCTCGACGGCGGGCACCAGACCCTCTCCGTCGATGCGCGTCAGGAGCCGCTGAGAGATCACGGAGCGAAGAACGTCGGCCAGCTGCGTGCGCACCTGCTCCTGCTGGTACGGGGGGTAGGTCGCCAGGATCCGGTTGAGGGTTTCGGGGGCGTCGACGGTGTGCAGGGTGGAAAACACCAGATGGCCGGTCTCGGCAGCGAGCACGGCCGCATCGATGGTCTCGCGGTCGCGCATCTCACCGATGAGGATGACGTCGGGATCCTGTCGAAGCGCGGCGCGCAACGCGTCGGCGAACGAGTTGGTGTCCAGCCCGAGCTGACGCTGTGTTATGAGGCTGCGGCGATCAGTGTGGACGTACTCGATCGGGTCCTCGATGGTGATGATGTGTCGGCATCGATTTCGATTGATGTGGTCGATCATCGCAGCCAGAGTCGTCGACTTGCCGCTACCGGTTACGCCGGTCACCAGCACGAGGCCACGATTCTCGCCGGCGACCTTGGCCAGTACCTGCGGCAGGTGGAGCTCGTCGAGCCCGAGCGGCTCCGGCGGCATGATCCGTAACACGATGCCGACCTGGCCGCTGTTGGTAAACAGGTTGACGCGAAAGCGCCCCAGCTCTCGTACCGCGTAGCCGACATCAACCTCGCGCATGGCCTCCAGATTCACCTGATGGTCCTTCAGGATGTGCTGTGCCACGGCGCTGGTATCGGCCGACGTCAGCGTGTGCTCGTCGTCTACCGGCTCGATCTCGCCATCGACGCGCAACATCGGAGGGCTACCGGCACGCAAATGCAGGTCGGAAGCGCCGCGATCAACCGCCTCCCAGAGCAGCGTGTCGAGGTCCATTACCGTCCTCAGGCTACCGAGCTCTCGCCCGCCAGCGCTTCCTTGCGTGGATCGCTGGCTGCGGGATAGACCGCCGTTAGCCAGCCGTACAGATCGTCGCTGCGTCCCTGCACGATGTCGAAGAAATGCCGCTGGATCTGAGCCGTCACGGGCCCGCGTCGGCCAGCTCCGACCTGCACACGATCGATCGATCGTACCGGCGTGATCTCGGCCGCCGTGCCACTCATGAACACCTCGTCGGCGATGTAGAGCATCTCGCGCGGAATGTCGGTCTCGCGCACCTCGAAGCCGAGGTCACGGGCGAGCGTGATCACGCAGTCGCGCGTAATCCCCGGCAGGATCGATGACGCGGTGCTGGGGGTGTGGATGATCTCGTCGCGGACGACGAAGATGTTCTCGCCGCTGCCTTCCGACACCAGTCCGTTCGGAGTCAAGGCGATCGCCTCGGCGAAGCCGTCCCCCAGCGCCTCCATTTTCACCAGCTGGGAGTTCATGTAGTTGGCGCCGGCCTTGGCCATGAACGGCAAGGTGTTGGGCGCCATTCGATTCCACGAGGACACCTTCAAGTCAGCCCCGGCTTCGAGCGCCTCCTCACCTAGATAGGCGCCCCACTCCCATACCATGATGTACGTCTCGATCGGGCACGGCAGCGGGTCCACCCCGAGCGAATGATAACCGCGGAAAACGATCGGCCGGATGTAGCAGTGCTCCATCTCGTTGGCGCGGATGGTCTCCAGACAAGCCTCAGCCAGCGCATCCGCATCGTAATCGAGATCCATCCTGTAGATTCGCGCCGAGTCGACCAGACGTCGGGAGTGTTCCGGTAGACGAAACACCGCCGGGCCGCGCTCGGTCTTGTAGCAGCGAATTCCTTCGAACACGGAGGAGCCGTAGTGCAGGGCGTGCGTGCCAACATGAACCGTCGCTTCGGCCCACGGGATCAGCTTGCCGTTGTGCCACAAATGCGGCGTTGGCTCTAGAGCAGGCATCGCGCACCTCCTGAGGCTGCCGGAGGCTCGATATTACCACGCACCCCATGTCCGCTTTGGCCACGAAACCGGCGCCAATCGGCCGCTAGACAGGCGGTCTCACGATCGTTCCCAGCACCGCCGCCCTGGCCGCCCCAGTGGCACTCGGAACGTTTCCGGGCCGCCCTGCCAACGTCTCGAGCGCCAGCATCGCGAAAGCTGCCGCCTCTTTCGCGTCGGGATCGATGCCTTCCTCGGCCGGCACCGGCTCGACGATCGGGAAGCGCCCTCGCAACCCCTGCATGAGCGCCCGATTGTGCACTCCCCCGCCAGCCACTAGCACCTCGTCGACTGGCTGGTGTGACGCGATCCATCGATCCACCGCATCTGCCACGGTGGTCACCGTCAGCGCCGCGACAGTAGCGAGCATATCGGCGGTGGCTAGCCGCGCGAATCGGTCGTCATCCAACCGCGGTACGAACTGCCTTGCGTCGGCCGACTTGGGCGGTGTGCGGGCGTAGTAGCCGTCTGTCAGCAGCACCTCAAGCAGCTCGGGGACAACCCGACCCGAGAGCGCCAGTGCTCCGTCGACGTCGATTCCCCCGGGTACATCGCGCTGACGAGCGGTCGCATCGAGCACCGCGTTGCCAGGCCCGGTATCGAACGCCACCACCGACTCGAGCGGCGCGCCCGGCGCCAAACCGGTGACGTTCGCGACCCCACCGAGGTTCAAAAGCACCCGACCGCGGCTTGCGTGGCGATACAGGCGCCAGTCGAGCAACGGCACCAGGGGGGCGCCTTCGCCGCCGAGCGCCATGTCCATTGAGCGGAAATCGCTCACCGTCGTAATGCCTGTGCGTGCCGCGATAACGGCAGCATCACCGATCTGCAACGTCGCACGCACCGCCTGGCCGCCCACCTCCACCGCCTCCGGAAGGTGCACCAGGGTCTGACCGTGCGAGCCAATGCAACACACTTCGTCAGCCCGTACCGAAAGCTCATCGAGCAGGGCCAGTGCGGCCTCGGCGAAGGCCTCCCCGACAGCAACGTTCAGTCGCGCTAGATGCGCCACGTCGCCATGGTCCTGACACAGGCGCAGATCGGCATTCAACCGCGCGTCGTAGGGCCTGGTGTGGAAGCCGGCAAGCGTCGGCAACGCCGAAGGATCACCGTCACAACCGATGAGGGCCACGTCGATGCCGTCCATCGACGTTCCCGAGATCAGCCCGAGCGCAAGATCCATCGTCAGTCGGGGTCGGCGCCGTACTTCTGCTTCCAGCGACTCAGCAACTCCAGGGCCTCCAGCGGCGTCATCGACTCCGGCTGTAATTGACTCAACCTGCCCGCCAGCGGGTGTTGCGGCACGAAGAGACTCATTTGCGGCGCCCCACCCTGGCCGAGCTGGCGCGGTGCAGGCACACCCTTTTCCTGGCCTTCGAGCTCGGCGAGGATCTCCTCGGCTCGCGCCACCACCGACTGCGGCAGCCCAGCGAGCCGCCCCACGTGGATTCCGTACGATCGGTCCGCAGCGCCTGGTTCCACTCGATGCAGAAACACGACGCCAGCGCCTGACTCATGAACGGCGACGCTCAGGTTGGTGAGTCCGCCGAGTCGCTCCTCGAGCTCGGTGAGCTCGTGATAGTGGGTGGCGAACAAGGTGCGCGATGCGAGCTCGGGCGTGTCGTGCAGATGTTCCACCACCGCCCAGGCAATCGACAGCCCATCGTAGGTGCTCGTACCTCGCCCCACTTCGTCGAGCAGGATGAGGCTTCGCGCCGTCGCATTGTTCAAAATGTTGGCGGTTTCCTGCATCTCGACCAGGAACGTCGAGGCGCCTCGCGCCAGATTGTCGCTCGCGCCAACGCGAGTGAATACTCGATCGACGACCCCGACACGAGCCCCCTCGGCGGGAACGAAGCTCCCCATTTGGCCCAGGATCACGATCAGCGCGACTTGGCGCAAATAAGTCGACTTACCGCCCATATTCGGCCCGGTCACCAGCTTGATACGATGCTCGCCACCGTCGAGATAAGCGTCGTTCGGCGTGAATCGCACGTCAGGCTGCAATGCTTCGACCACCGGATGTCGCCCACCGCGTACCTCTAGGACGAGCCCGTCGTCAACCTCCGGACGCACCCATCCGGCGCGCGCGGCGACGGCCGCGAGCCCGGCGAGCGCATCGAGGCTGGCGAGCACGTCGGCGGTGCGGCGAAGCCTTTCCGCCTCGGCGGCAATCTGCAGTCGTAGCGCGCTGAAGAGCTCCTGCTCCAGGGCCGCGATCTTGTCCTCAGCGCCGAGGACGGTCTCCTCGAACTCCTTGAGCTCGGGGGTGATGAATCGCTCGGCGTTGGTCAGCGTCTGCTTGCGATGGTAGTGCTCGGGAACCTTGCCGAGATTCGCCTTGGACACCTCGATGAAGTACCCGAAGACCTTGTTGAAGCGCACCTTCAGCGAACTGATCCCTGTGCGTTCGCGCTCCGTTGCCTCCAGAGAGGCAATGAAACCCTTGCCCTCCGCCCGGGCTCGCCGCAGCGTGTCCAGCTGCGTGTCGCACCCTTCACGAATCACTCCGCCGGCGCCAAGGCTGGCCGGCGGCTCGTCGACCAGGCGGTTGGCGACGGTGTCGACGATGTCCTCACAGCGATCGAGCCGCCCCGCCAGACTGCTGCCGAGTCGCGTATCCGCCAGCTCGCCCAGCGCCTCGACGACCGCTGGCAGCGCCTCGAGCGAGGTTCGCAGCGCGTACAGGTCGCGAGGGCTGGCGGAACCGATCGTGATCCGCGTCGTGAGTCGCTCGAGGTCGTGCACGCTGCGCAACGCTTGGCGCACTCCGTCGCGCAATCGCACCGCCGACACCAGCCGGTCGACCACCTCCAGGCGTGCGTCGATCGCCTGCGGATCGCGCAGCGGCCGCAGCAACCACTGCCGCAGCCGGCGTCCGCCCATCGCTGTCGCCGACCGATCGACCACCGCCAGCAGCGAGCCCTCGCGGCCCCCCTGCTGCCACGACTCGGTGAGCTCGAGTGACCGCCGCGTGGCGTCGTCGAGCTGCAACACATCGCGGTCGCGATAGCGGCGGATCGATCTGACATGGTGCAACGGCGCCTTGTGACTCTCCTCGGATGCGTAGCGCAGCAGGGCGCCTGCGGCAGCCACGCCGCTATCGCAGCCGCCGAGATCGAAGCCGTCCAGCGACGTCACGCCGAAATGCTCGCACAGCCCGGCGCGCGCGCGTTCCGCATCGAAGTTCCAATCCGCCAGCGGACTCCAGGTGCGCACTCCGTGCAGCGACGGGAGGCCGCGCTCCTCGGGCACCAGCCAGGTTGACGGATTGTCCGATTCGGCGTGACAGATCTCACTCGGCGCCCAGCGCCCGATCTCCTCCCGGGCGCGGGCGAGCCGGTGCGCGCCGTCGAACTCGGCGACGATGAACTCGCCGGTGGAAACGTCGAGCGCCGCGACCCCGACCTCGTCGCCGCGCTCGCGCACAGCGATTACGTAGTTGTTGTCGCGGCTGTCGAGAAGGTCCTCTTCGACCACCGTGCCAGGGGTCAACACCCGCACCACCTCGCGCCGCACCATACCCTTGGCCTGCGCTGCGTCTTCTACTTGCTCGGCGATGGCCACCTTATGGCCGGCCTCTAGCAAGCGCGCCAGGTACCCGTCGGCGCTGTGATGCGGCACGCCACACATCGGTGCCTCGTTGGAGGTGCCGCGCCCCCTGGCCGTCAAGGTAATATCCAGAACCCCGCTGGCGAGCTCGGCGTCCTCGAAGAACATCTCGTAGAAGTCGCCGAGCCGAAAAAAAAGAATGGCATCGGGATGAGATGCTTTGATGCGGTGATACTGCCGCATCATCGGAGACGACGCTTCGGCCATGGTCCTTTGTGCAGTAGCGGCGGGCTGCCCGAGCCGGCATCGCAGCGGGCGCGGAAGGTTACCACGCATGCCCCAATCCACCGCCGCGTCTCGGCGCCGTTCGAGAGTCCCGTGACCGGGCCGCCACCGGCTCCCCTCGTCCTCGGACTCGACGCCGCCACGCCGCCCGCAAGCGTTGCCCTGGCGCGCGGAGGCGAGCTGATCGCTAGCACCATGGGTCCTTTCGGGCCGGGGACCGACGCCTGGATCTTCGAAGGGATCGACTCCGTCCTCGGTAGCGCCGGGGTGTCGTTGAAACAGGTAGATCGCATCGCGTCGAGCATCGGGCCGGGGACGTTCACGGGGATCCGCGTGGGCATCGCCACCGCCGGCGGCCTCGCCAGGGGCATGGGCGCTCCCACCGTGGGCATCAACACGCTCGAGGCCCTGATCGAGGCGGCTCGCCAAACTAGCGATGGAGCAGCCGGTGAGGTCCTGGCGGTCGTCGACGCTCGGCGTGGTCAACTGTACGCTGCGCTCGGCGGCGCTAACAACGCTCCGGCCGTAGGGATGGATTTCGAGTGGGGGCCACAGCTGATGACACCTGCCGAGCTGGTCGATCGGATCGCCGGTCGGCAGCCAGTCTCGGTCGGCAGTGGCTCGAGGGTCGACGATCGGCTGGCGGCAGCTACGCGCCCGATCGAAACGGCCCCGCTCGCCATCGCCGTGGCCATGCTGGCGGCCCGCGCACCTGTCGGGTTCACGTCCACGCTGGAGCCCTTCTATCTCCGCCCGGCTGACGCTGTACCGGGCCCATCACCGCTGCGCGACATCGCCGAAACCGCCGCACGGCAGGACACCGAAACGACGAGCAACGACCCGGATTGAGGCCCGCCGGCTGCGTGGTAGGATAGCGGCACTCGGCCTTCCAACCTGCAACGAGGAGGATGGTATGGAGCTGCTCGAGACCGAACATCGGGCGCGCCTGACGAACTCTGACGACGAACTCAGGCGCTTGGATGCAGAGCATCGGCAGTACGAGCAACAACTCGAGCAGATTGCCAACCGAAGACCTTTTACCCAGCAGGATTGGTTCGAAGAAAGCGTCGTCAAGAAACGAAAGCTCCAGGTCAAGGACCGCATGGCCCTTTTGACCCGCGACACCGAGTTCGCCAAGGTCGGGCACTAGCACCCTGATCTCCAAGAGGCCGCACGCCAAGGCATGAGTGCATCTGCGACGCTGGCCTTGGTCGGATCGTCTAGCGTGCTCGGCGGCGACCTGAAGGACCTCCTCGCCGCGGCCGGCTACCCCGGGCGGGCCATCGAGCTTCTCGACCTCGACGACCAGATCGGCCTGGTCACCAAGTACGGCGACGAGGCTCGTGTCGTGCTGGAGGCCGCCGAGGATTCGGTACGCGAACATCGGCTGGTGTGTTTCTGCGGCGATCCGGTCGCCGCCCAGCGGTTCGCGCCGGTGGTCGTGGATGCCGGGGGCACGGTGATCGATTGCACCAGCGCCCACGGCTCGGCCAATGACGTCACCTTGATCGATGCTGCCGGCAGCCCCACAGCGACGGGCTTCCTCGCCGTTCCGCACGCCGGGACGCTCCTGCTTGCTGCCCTGTCGGCCACCATCCGCGAGCGCTTCGTCAGTGCTGCCGCCACGCTGCTGCTACCGGCCTCGGAGCTATCCGACCCCGGCACCGAGGAGCTGGCGACGCCGGCGACGGCGATGCTCAACTTCGGCGAGGGTACCGAGGAGACGTTCGGCCGCCGCCTGGCGTTCGACGCCTGGCCCGACGCCACACCGCCCGCTGGCGCCGCCGAGACGATCCGTACGCAGCTCGCCGCCCTGGGAGCTCCGGCGCCGGCACTCACGGCGCTGCGAGCCTCCGTGTTTCACGGCACCGCGGCCAGCATCTACATTCCGGGAGCTGCGGTCGAGGAGCTACGCGACACGCTGCGTAGCGGCGGCATCCGGGTGGAGGCTAAGAGCTCGGACGGCGAACTGATCGATTCACCGACTCGTGTGGCTGGTCGCCCCGATCTCCACGTTTGCGGCATCCGCGGGGAGGCCGACGGGAGCTGGCTATGGGCATTGATGGACAATCATCACGCTGCCGCCGCAACCGCGGTCGCGGCGATCCGTCCACGCCTTCCACTGCCGGAGCCGACGGCAGATTAGACGGGCCTTAGCCGGTCTCGCTGGAGCTCGGGCTCGCGAGCTACTGGAGCTCGAGTCCGCGCTCGCCAAGCGCCCGGACGTAGTCGTCGGCCGACGTTGCCAGCCGTCGAAACGCAACGCGCGGATCCGGTGTATCGATCGCTACTGCGGCCTCGGCAGCGAGGCGACGTAACCGCACGTCCGCGGCGCCGTCGAGTGCAAGATCGACCAGTTCGGTCACCACAGCCGGGTCGCCGAGAGCCGCCAGCGGCTGCATCAGCGCGCCGCGCGTACTATCGGGGAGCCCGGCGTCACCGGCGCGCTCGAGGATCGCCGACGCGGCGTTCTCTGCCCCGATCTGCGCCAAACCCTGCGCGGCCAGGACCACTTGGCTCGGTGCTGACCGTCCCAGACGCTCACGAAACGTCTGGGCGGCGGCGATCGGATCAAGGCGAATCAATCCATCGAGCGCTTGCTGCCGCACACCACGCGACGTGTCATCGAGCAGCTCGCCGATGCGGGCCACGTCCTCACTGGCACCAACGCGGGACAGCGCATCCACCGCCCATTCCCGTACCGTCGCATCACCATGCGCCAGCGCTCGCCTCCAGACCGGGGCGGCCTCGAGGGAGAGCACGTCCGACTCGTACATCCGATACCGATTCGAAGCCGCCCCGAAGTCATGTGCCGCGAGGTCGTCGACGACCTCGCGCGTCCGCTGCACCGCCGCCGACTCGACTCCGCAGGCGAGCGCGGCCAACAGGGACATCGACGCCATTCCGATAGCGCGAGCGTTCGCCGTTCGACGACTCATCGCAGCGAGACCCGGTGCAACAGGGCGTCATCGACCAATCGTGCTGCCAGGTTCTCGATATCGGCTGCGAGCGATCGGTCGGTGTCGAGCGCAGCGGCCTCCTCCCGCACCCAGGCATGGGCGTCGCCCAGCCGCGGGGCCGGCGGCGCCGGCGAATGAAAGCTCACTGCCTCCGCGGCGCAGAGCAGCTCCATTGCCACCACCCGACGGCAGTTGACCACCGCCAGGTGCGCCTTCCAGCCGCTCCATGCGCCCATAGACACATGGTCTTCCTGATCGGCAGACGTCGGAATGCTGTCGATACTAGCCGGCATCGCCAGGGTACGGGTTTCGGCGACCAGCGCCGCGGCCGCAGTCTGCACCAATAGATAGCCTGACCGCACCCCGCCGTCGCGTACCAGGAACGCTGGTAGGCCCGACAGCTTCGGATTTAGCAGCCGGTTGATACGACGCTCACAGATCGAGGAAAGGTCAGCGGCCGCCATGGCCAACCAGTCGAGCGCCTGGGCGACCGGCTGCCCGTGGAAGTTCCCGCAGCTGAGCAGCCGACCGTCATCGAGCACCAGGGGGTTGTCGGTAGCCGAGTTCACTTCGATCTGAAGCACCCCTCTCGCCATCTCGCACGCATCGACCGCCGCCCCGTGTACTTGCGGCATGCAGCGAAGCGAGTAGCAGTCCTGTACCCGAGTTGGGTGGGTATTGGCCAGCTCGCTGCCATATAGCAAGTGGCGCAGCTCGTCGGCACACGCTGCCTGTCCCGGATGCCGTCGCAGCTCCGCGACCACGGGATCGAACGGGCCCGTCCCGCCCCGCAGCGACTCGAGGCTGAGCGCACCGGCCACGTTGGCCATGCTGCAGAGTCGCAACAGATCAGCGCCGGCAAGCACGCCGAGAGCAGTCATCACCTGGGTGCCGTTCACCAGCGCCAGTCCCTCTTTGGCGCCTAACTCCAGCGCCTCGAGGTCGGCGTGGCGCAGCGCCTCGGCGCCAGATACGCGCTCGCCTGCGACCGTAGCGTGTCCTTCACCGATGAGAACGAGCGCCAGGTGAGCCAGTGGCGCAAGATCACCCGACGCCCCGACCGAGCCCTGTCGTGGCACTACCGGCAACGCATCCGCACGGAGCAAGCCGAGCATCTGCTCCACAACCGCCGGTCGCACGCCCGAGGCACCGCCTGCCATCACATTGGCGCGCAACAACAGCAGCGCCCGCACGACCTCAGGTGGCAGTGCCTCGCCGGTTCCTACTGCGTGCGAGCGCACCAGGTTCAGCTGCAGCTCCCGAACCTGGTCCGCCGATACGCTGACCTCGGCGAAGTGCCCGAAGCCGGTGTTGACTCCGTATGCCGGCTCCCCCGACTCGACGATCGCGTCGACCCGCTGCCGGGTGCGCTGCATAGCCTCACGAGCAGAGGCCGCCAGCCGGATCTCCGACCCCGCGGACCTCGCCGCACTCTCCACGTCGGCCAGACTCAGCCTACGACCGGTGAGCTCTAGCACCACCACCCCATCGCCAACACTACGCCAGCCAACGTCCGACAATAAGGAACACGACACCCGCCATCATCGCCAGGAAACCGAAGAGCCGCAACGGTCCCGGGCCTGCGTCCTCGAGCTGGCGAAGCATCGCCACGGCGCGCTCCGGGAAAAGGAAGTACGGCAGCCCCTCGATGATCAGCACGAGGCCGAAGGCGATCCAAATGAGCTTCCAGTCCAGATTCATCGCTTGTCGAGCACGCGAAGCGCGCACCAAATGAGTGGACCGCAACGAGCACCGCGCCCGGGTGCGGCCGCCGAGTCGGCGGCAGATCCGTAGCATACCGGCTGCTTGTTGACCTGTTGGGCTCTTGCTACGATCCTGGGGTCGAATCCCTCCTTCTTCTCGCGCCACATCTGCGTGCGGAGCAGCATTCCAAATTGTCGTCGTAGTAGGTGTGGTCCGCCGCACGCGGCTCGAGCCGGCGACGACGCAACTCTGACTCAGGAAACCCAGATGCCCAACGTTGCGCTGGTCGGCACGCAGTGGGGTGACGAAGGCAAGGGCAAGGTCGTCGACTGGCTGGCGGCGCGCTTCGACGTCGTCGCCCGGTATCAGGGCGGAAACAACGCCGGCCACACGGTGATCCACGACGGCAAAACGCGGGTGCTCCACCTGATCCCCTCCGGCATCCTGCGCTCCGACAAGCTCTGTGTCATCGGCAACGGCGTGGTAGTGGATCCGAAGGCGCTGTTCAAGGAAATCGACGGCCTCGAAGCCGAGGACGTCGCCACCCGCGAGCGACTTTTCGTGTCGGACCGAGCCCACCTGATTCTCCCCTACCACCACGGCATCGAGCTCGGGTCGGAACAGCGCCGCGGCGAAAACGCCATCGGCACCACCAGCCGGGGGATCGGCCCCTGTTATCAGGACAAAATGGCACGCTCCGGGATCCGCACTGCTGACTGTCTCGACCGCACCCAGCTGGCGGCCAAGGTGCATGCCAACTTGGGCGTCGTCAACGACCTGCTGCATCACCTCTACGACCGCGACCCGTTCGATGCCGACATGATCGTCGAGGAGTACGCCGGTTACGGTGAGCGGCTGCGACCCTATGTCACGGACACCTCGCGGCTGCTCAACGACGCTATGGACGAGGGCAAGAGCGTCCTGTTCGAGGGTG
>CBDAMQ010000015.1:0-84227 GCA_965197275.1 Acidobacteriota bacterium | reverse complement strand
CTCTCCGGCGTCGGCGTCGAGGAGAAGTGCCAGACGCTGCTGAAGCCGTGGCGAGATCCTCTCCGGCGAGGTCATCACCGCGCTAGCGATCGCCCCTCGCATGACGACGGCGCGTCTACCGGGAGCTGACCGATCGCCTGGCGCAGGACACGCTGAGCATCCTCGACACTTTTCTTCAGATTCGCAATTGCCATCTCGGCGGTGACATCGGCGTGAGCTTGGTGCCAGCAATCGTAGTCACACACCATCGCCAGCGTGGCGTAGCCGAGCCCAGCCTCGCGCGCTAGCTTCGCCTCGGTCAGATTGGTCATGCCGATAACGTCCATTCCCCAAGAGCGATACAGGTGGCTCTCAGCCCGGGTCGAGAATTGCGGACCCTCGATGCAAACGTAGGTGCCGCCCCGATGTACGTCGACACCCAAGGTCTCGGCAGCGGTGGCCAACAGATCGGACAGTCGGGCGCACACCGGATCCGCTAGGCCGACATGCGCCACCAGGCCGTCGTCGAAGAACGTCGCCGTTCGACCTCGGGTGCGATCGACGAATTGATCGGGCACCACGAACTGCAACGGAGCTATGGACTCGCGCAGGCTGCCCACCGCGCTTACCGAAAAGAGATTGCGCACGCCGAGCAATCGAAAGCCGTAGACGTTTGGTCGGTAGGGCACGTTGGACGGGTTGAATACGTGCCCGCGGCCGTGCCGCGACAGGAATGCGACCGGTCGACCATCGAGCTCGCCGATCATGAACGCATCAGAGGGATCGCCGAATGGCGTTTCCACGCGGATCTCATCGAGGATCTCGAGTCCGGCCATCTCGTACAGGCCGCTACCTCCGATCACTCCGATTCGCTTCTCCATACAGCCCTCTCAACTCATGCATTTGATCGCCGTGCCAGGCACCAGGCCCGCTACAGGCTACTAGTGGCCTGTAACAGATGAACGTTGCCTATCGTGGTGGCGAAATGGGCCCGGATGCCAGGCGCACCGACGAGACGATGTTGGCACATCTTGGAGGAGGCGCAACGCCGCAGACGGGTCGATTTCGCCGCCATCCTACGGACAGATGGGCAGTTGCGGGCGATATCGGCGTTGCGCCTCCTCGACGATGCTCACTGCATCGCCTTCCTCCCCGCGCCTGGATCTCACCCGCCAATCCCATCTGCGATAGGCAACGTTCATCTGTTACAGGCCACTAGCCAGGGTCGCCCAACAGGTTACGGGCGTGTTCACGGACACCCCACGACTTGCCGACCCCGCCCAGCATGCGAGCCAACTCGTCGACCCGCTGTTCAGTGTCGAGCGACGTCGCTGCCACACAGACGCGCCCGTCCCGGTCGTCCTTGCGGACACGATAGTGGGTCGACGCCCGGGCTGCGATCTGTGCTAAGTGTGTGACCACCAGCACCTGATGTCGGGTCCCCAGCTCAGCCAGCCGCGAAGCGAGTCGGTCGGCCACGCGGCCGCCGCCCACGCCAGCGTCGATCTCGTCGAACACCAGCGTCTGCGCCGGCGCTTCCCGTGTTTCGGCCAGCTTGAGTGCAAGCATCACACGCGACAGCTCCCCGCCGGAGGCGACCCGCACCAGCTCGCGCGCAGGATCCCCGGGATTCGCCGCCAAGCGGAACTCGACGACCTCATAGCCGAAGCGGCTGGCTCCCGGTGGGAGGCCGCTCTCGGCGTTCGTAGCCGTGGGCTTCATCCGGGCCTGAAAGCCGGCACCCTCCATTCCAAGCCTCTGCAGCTCCGAGCTGATGCGCTCTGACAGTCGGGCCGCGATTTTTGCTCGCGAAGCGCTCAGGCGCGAGGCGGCCTCGTCGAAAGCTCTCACCGCCTCCCTCACCTCGGTGGCGAGCTCGGCGATCTCATGATCTCGGTTGTCCAACGAGGCGAGCTCATGCTCCGAGTCCTCGGCCACTGCTAGGACGTCCTCCACCCGATCGCCGTATTTGCGGCGCAGCCGATCGATCGTCGCCAGCCGCTCTTCAACTGCGTCCAGCCGAGACGGATCTACCCGTACGACCTCGAGATACGCCTGCAGCGCGCGCGCGATCTCCTCGATCCCATAGCCGACCTCGGCGATGTCGCCGGTGTCGGCCAGCGCGCTCGGATCGAGCCGCGCAATGCGCTCCATCGCGTGCTGCGCCCGACGGATCAGGCCAGCGGCGGAGTTCTCGCGCTCGTACAGGGCGTCGAGCGCCTCGGCAGCGCCACTCGACAGGTCCTCCGCGTGCCGCAACCGCTGACGTTCGGCGTTGAGAGCGGCTTCCTCGTCGACGTCGAGATCGGCGGCGCGGATCTCCTCCGCCCGATAGCGTAGGTAATCGGCGCGCTGGGCTCGGTCGCGGTCATCGGTCTCGAGCGCCCGCAGCTTCTGCTGCAGTTCCAACGCTGCATCCCACTCCGTCTCGACCGACTCACGCTCCGCCAGCAGGTCACCGAAGCGATCCAGGAGCTCGAGCTGGGCAGCTGGGGTGAGGAGCGATTGGTTCTCGTGCTGACCGGCAATGTCGACCAGGCGACTGCCCACGCTGTGGACAAGGCCGACTGTTACCAGTCGATCGTTGAGGTACGCACGGCTCGATCGGGTGCTCAGCACGCGGCGGACGACGATCTCCCCGGAATCCGACGACAGCTCCTCGCGCTCGAGGATCTCAGTCACGTCGGGTCGGCCAGTGACATCGAACACCGCTTCGACGGCAGCTGAATCCGCCCCGGCGCGCACCTGATCGAGCACCGCCCGGTCGCCCGTGGCCAAGGCCAGGCCTCCCAGGATGATCGACTTGCCGGCGCCAGTCTCACCGGTGAACACCACCAGGCCGGCTGGAGGCTCGATGGCGACATCCTCGATCAGCGCGAGGTCGCGGATCCGCAAGTAGCTGAGCATGGGTCGACCCTGCCAAGATTAGATGGCCGCGGTCAATATACCGGAATCGTTTCAAGCGGCTCCTCCAGCCAGCCTGACGCCTGATGCGCATTGATGACACACACAGGCCGTCGTGGTAGCTTGATGTGGTCCGGTGCGGCTGGGGGGCTCGGCAACGGATGTCTTTCCTGACGCAAAACGCTGCGAGGACACCCTTGTTCGTGTTGCAAGCCGATTTCATGTCCGAAGGTGTCCTCGGCATCGTGCGGAACCTCGGCCCATTTGCCCTCGTCGTGCTGGTAGTACTGGCGATCTTCTCGATCCTCTCGTGGGCAGTCATCGTCGACCGCGTCTTGCTCTATCGAAAGGCGGAGAAGCAGACCAGCAAGTTCCTGGAGGTGTTCCGCTCCAGCTCGAAGTTCTCGCAGGTGCGAACCGCCTCCAAGGAGCTGGAAACAACGCCGTTGGCAGGCGTTTTCGAGGCTGGATATGCCGAGATCTCGTCACAGCTGGAGGGGGCGGCGCAGTCCGCGCCGCCAACCGCCGGCTCACGGATCGACATGGAGGCGCTCGAGCGCTCGCTTGCCCGAGCCGCGCATGAGCAACGTCGCCGGATGGCGCGCGGCATGCTCTTTCTCGCTACCACCAGCTCCGCAGCCCCGTTCATCGGCCTGTTCGGAACCGTGTGGGGCATCATGAACGCCTTCCAGAGCATCGGCAGATTCGGCAACGCCAATCTCGCCGTCGTCGCCCCGGGTATCAGCGCCGCGTTAATCACTACCGCAGCCGGGCTGGCGGCCGCCATTCCGGCGGTGATCGCTTACAACCATCTGCTGGCGCGCGTGCGTGATCTCGGCGGGGACATGGAGGACTTCGGTCTCGAGTTCCTCAACGTCGTCGCGAAGTCTTGGCAGGCTGGTCCGAGTCAATGATACGAAGCTGGTTCACCGAAGACGACCGCATCCTCTCGGAGATCAACGTCACTCCCCTGGTCGACGTGGCGCTGGTGTTATTGATCGTCTTCATGATCACCGCGCCGATGATGATCCAGGGGGCAGAGGTCCGGCTTCCGCGAACGCAAGTGATGGACAGCCTTCCACAGGAGCAAATCTTCGTATCGGTGACCGATCAGGGCCAGATCCTGGTGAACGGCGACGCGGTTCCGCTCGAGGAACTCGAGGCCCGCCTGTCACCGCGCGTCACCGCCGGACGGACGGTCCTCCTGTACGGCGATCGTGGCGGCGAGTACGGCCGCGTGGTGGCCGTAATCGAGGTCCTATGGAGCCTCGGAGCCGACATCGGCCTGGTCACCGAGCCCATCCCGCGCCGGTAGTGGCCTGCAACAGATGATCGTTGCCTATCGTAGTGACGAAATGGGTCCGGATGCCAGGCGCATCGCCCCCCCACTTGCTAAGCTGACCGCATGAGCTACGCCGAGCAGCATGCCGTTCTTAATGAGCAGGTGATCGAGCAGCGCTATCGGGCCGCCGTCATCAGCTCGGCGGCTGTCCACCTGTTTCTTCTCCTGGCCCTGTTGTTCGGTCCACTGCTCGTCCCGATCCCTACTTACAACCCGAGCTTCACTCCTGTGCGGCTCATACAGCTGCCCCCGGCGGCTCCGCAGCCGACTCCGGCGGCCGAGACGCCACAAGATGACGTCGAGCCCGAGCCCGTCCAGCCCCTGGTGAGCGAACCGGAAGCGGTGCCACGCAGCCTCGAGGACCTGCAGCGCGAGCAGGAAGCGGAGGAGGAGCGGCTCCGCGATGAGGCCGAGCGAGAGCGCCAGGCCGAGCTCGACCGCCAGCGTCGTGCCGAGCAGGAGCGCCAACGAGCCGAGGAAGCGCGCCAACAGCGCGAGGACGAGGCTCGCCGACAACCCCAAACCGCCGGCCGGCGCCCGCCGCAGAATCAGAGCGCTCAGCGAATGGGCATCGACGTTACCCAGAGCGGTGACAGCGGCTACACGGTGGAGGAGTTTCCCTTCGCCGATTACCTGTACCGGATCCGCGACCTGATCGCGGCCCAGTGGTCGCCCCCACCCACCGGGCCCTACGGGCTCAAGCGCCGGGCCGAAGCGTTCTTCAGGCTCGGCCGGAACGGGCGACTGGTGGTGCAACCGCGCGTAGACGGCGGATCCGGCGACACCGCTTTCGATCGAGCGGCCATGCGAGCCATCGCCGCGGCTGCCCCGTTCCCCCCCCTGCCCCGCGAGTATGACGGGCAATCACTCGGAGTCGGTCTTGCGTTCGTTACGGAGTAGGACCTCAATCTGGTCAGCCATCGTGTCGCTCGCCGTCGTCGGCGCAGCCTCGGCTCAGGACCAGGACGTGCAGCTCGAGATCCGACAACGCGGTGCCCCGGCGATCAAAATCGCGCTCCCGGCCTTGCTGGCGGCAAGCGGGGCAGCCGAGCAGGCGCAGCACATTCACGCGGTGCTGCAAGACGACCTGCAGAATTCCATGGTGTTCGATCTGGTTGACCCACGCGTTTATCCGAACACCTCACCCAACGAGCCCATCGCGTGGCAAGGTTGGAAGAATACCGGTGCGCGTGGGCTGATCCAGGGCTCGGTGAGCGTACAAGGGACGCTGGTCGTGGCTGATTTTCGACTCTTTGACGTCGAGACCGGGCGACAGATCAGCGGCAAGCGCTATTCGCAGTCTACCGAGGGACTGTCCGCCCCCGATGCGGCGTATCGTGTGCGACGCATCGCGCACACGTTCAACGATGAGACGGCGCTCAACTACACCGGAGTGCCGGGGGTTGCGAACTCGTATATTTCCTTCGTCTCGGATCGCGAAGCGCCAGTCGGCACGCCGCAGAAGGAGATCTTCCTGATGGACTACGACGGCGAACGGCAGCGACGTATCACCTACAACTCTTCGATCTCGCTGTCGCCGACGTTCTCGCCACAGGCCGACCGTATCGCGTTCCAGACGTATGTCATGCGTGACCGTTTCCCGAACGCCGAGATCCACATCATTCTCAATACCGGGGGGCGGCCGCGGCCGCTTGTGACCTGCCGCGGGACCAACAACGGTCCGGCATTCTCGCCCGACGGAACGCTGATCGCTTTTTCATCCAGCTGCGGTGGCAACTCCGAGATCCACGTGATCAGGCCCGACGGCGAAGGGATGCAGCAGATCTCGCGCAACCCCGCGAGCGACGTGTCGCCGGCGTGGTCACCAAACGGGCGTCAGCTGACGTTCGTCTCCGACCGCAGCGGGAGCCAGCAGCTTTACGTAATGGACTCCACTGGGTTGAACACTCGACGGCTGTCGGCGCCGGGTGGACAGAAAGACGATCCGGCGTGGCAACCGGTGCGCGGAGAACTTATCGCCTTCACCGCCTCGACTGGTGGTAACAATTTCGATATTTTCGTGTACGATCTCACGACCGATCGCGTCCATCAGTTGACGCGCGGTCGCGGCCGCAAGGAGGCACCAGCCTGGTCGCCCGATGGGCGCCAGCTGACCTTCGAATGGGCTCAAGGCTCCAGTACGCAGATATGGGCCATGGGCTTTGACGGTTCGCGGCAGCGCATGCTGACGAACGCCGGTAACAACGTGACCCCAACCTGGGGAACCCGCCCCTAACGGCCCGCCCCTAGAGAAACGCGGCCATCGCATGGAGGAAACCACGATGCCCAGCCCCGCGAAGCGAATCGCCCTGATTGCGCTCGCGGCCGTGGTCGTTGCACTGCCCGCTTGCAGCAAAGACGCCCCGCCCGCGCCCGCGCCCGCACTGACGCCGGAAGCCCCGGCACCGGTCGCCCCTGCCCCTGCTCCTGAGCCTGCTCAAACCGGCGACTGGGAAGAGGCTGAGGCTCCTGAGCAGACATTCCTGTCAGCCGAAGAGATCAACGCACGCAAGTTGCTCAAGCCGATCTACTTCGACTTCGACAAAGCCGATATTCGAACCGACCAGCGCTCGACGCTTCAGGCCAACGCTGATTGGCTCCGCGAGCATGGCGACGTAGCCATCTTGATCGAGGGTCACTGCGACGAACGCGGGACGCGCGAGTATAACCTGGCGCTCGGCGACCGGCGCGCCACAGCGACTCGCGACTACCTGGTGTCGCTCGGAATCAGCGCCAACCGAGTCGAGATCGTCTCCTACGGTGAAGAGAACCCCGCCGTCCAGGGTGAGGGCGAGCAGAACTGGTCACTGAACCGCCGCGGCGAGTTCGTGGCCACGTCCTCGGGCGCGACGGACAACTAATCGTTTCAGAAACGGCGGGCGGGGTGCGACGAGCTCCCGCCCGCCGTTTCTGTTCCTGCCCCACGAGGTTTCGATTCGAGGGTGAAGATGAAGCGACTGAGATGGTTGACCTCGGTTTCCGTCGTCGTCCTCGCCACGGGCTGCTCGTCTGGCGAGCAACGCCTCGTCAGCATCGAGTCACGCCAGGCAGCCGTAGAGGCTCAGGTCGCCGACCTACAAACGGCGCAGCAGAACATCATCGCTCGCCTCGTGCAGGTACGGCAGGAGCTCGACAACTCACTGCAGCCTCTCCGCACCCAGTCAGCCGATCGCGGCGAGGATCTCCGCTCGATGGAGCGCGAGGTAACCGCCCTGGAGGCGGAAGTAGCGGAAATGGACGCACGCATTGCACGCCTTACCGAGCAGCTCGCCGGCGGCGGCGGGCCACCGTCGGAGGCAACGCGCCTGGGCACCGCGATGCCGCCGCCGCGGGGCGCCCGCGCGCCCTCAGCCCAGGAACCGAGCCCGGCGCAGCAGAATGCCGCCAGCACCCTATACAACGGCGCGTATAATGACTATCTGCGGGAAAATTGGGAGCTTTGCGTCCAGGGGTTCGAGGATTACATGCGGCGGTACGCATCGTCGGATCGCACCGACAACGCCCAGTACTGGATCGGCATGTGCGAACGTGAGCGCGGGCAGCTCGCGGCGGCTCATACCGCATTCCAATCGGTGGTCCGCGACCATCCGAACAGCGAGCTGGTTGCGGACGCGATGCTCAACGATGGCCTGATCCTCAAGGAGGAAGGCCGCGAACGGGCCGCAGCCGAGTCGTTCCGTCGCCTTATCCAGGCCTACACCGAGAGCGACGCCGCGTTCCTGGCCTGTGGCCAGCTACGCGAGCTCGGTCTGCAGCGCCCAGGCACCTGCGAGCAATGATCACCGCGCCGACGACCGCGAGATCCGTCCCGATGAAGCGCGCGCTTCCAGCTGGGCTGGCGGTGGCTCTGGTACTGACGATTGCCTCCACGGCGTCGGCTACCCGAATTCTGGGAGCGACGAATCCCGGCAATCAGATGGGATCCGTGCAGAGCCTTCTGGATCTAGGCAACGACATCGCTGGCAACGACATCGGCAACACCCTCCAACTCGTCCTCGAGGAGGACGGCCCGGTTATCGTCACATTTAGCGCCGAGTGCGCCGTTGACGGCAGCGAACAGCAGTGGGTGAGCATCGAGTTGCTCGCAGACGGCAACGCATTGTCGCCGACCGCCGGTGACCAAGACACTTTCTGCTCGGGTAACAGCTTCGCCGGGTTCAACGACCAGTGGGTAATGGCCAGCATGACCGTTCCAGCGGAGCTCGCTGCCGGCAGTCACGACCTGCAAGTCCAGGTAACCCCCGCCGGTGGCGCCGCGGGATGGTGGATCGGGGATCTCGCGCTCACCGTCGTGGTGCAAAAGCGCTAGCCGCATAGTTGGCACCAGGCTGGACAGTAGCGCCTACGGTCAGCGCACAGGGGCGCGCGACAGAGGGCATGGGCAAGTGGTGGGAGTGTGGTCCCTGAGGAGACTCGGCGTACTCACTCTAGCCTTCGCGCTGGTGTTGAGCCTCGTCTCGGTGGCCTGGGCGGTTCGCATCTACGGCGCCAGCAGGCCCGGCAATCAATCGGGAAGTGAGGACTCGTTCCTCGACCTTGGTAGGAGTCTGGACGGCAGCATCATCGGCGACGCGCTGCCGTTCACCGTCCGCAGGCGGGGTCTGGGCATCATCACCTTCACTGGGGCGTGCAGCGTTGAAGGAAGTGTGAACGACTACGTGTCGATCGACATCCTGGTGAACGGGGTGGCGGTCGGTCAGAGCAACGGCCCATCCGACGCCTTTTGCTCGGGCAACGACACCTCAACCAGTGCCGACGGTGGGCTAATGGCCAGCATGAGCGTCCCCTTCGAATTCGCTCCGGGCAACGTCGACCTTCAGATCATGGTTACACTGGAGGGTGCGACCCACTGGCGGATTGGCGATACTGGCGTCTCTGTGATCCTGCAGAAGCGCTGACCGCAGGGCCAGTCGCTCGCCCTGCCGCGGGCGCGACGAGCGACTTGCACGGCGCCAAGCCACAGCCGACACTTTCGAGTCCGGAATCCCGGCGCCACAAGGCCATCTAATCAGCGTATGGCGCCGCGCAGCAGACACTCCTAGGGGGGCGACATCATGATCAACAAGGTCATTCTGGTGGGCAATGTGGGCCGAGATCCCGAGCTGCGCTACACAGCGAGCGGGACCGCAGTGGCCAATTTCTCGCTCGCCACGAGCCGGCGGTACAAAGACCGCGACGGGAACCAGCAGGAACAGACCGAGTGGCATCGTTGCGTGGCCTGGGCGCGGACCGCCGAAATCGTCAACCAGTACGCCAACAAGGGAAAGCAGCTGTATATCGAGGGCCGTCTGCAAACCCGTCAGTGGGAAGATCGCGACGGCAACACGCGCTACACGACCGAGGTGGTGGCCGACAACATCCAGCTACTCGGTCGAGCCGGTGGTGGTGGTGGTGGCGGCGGCGGTGACTACGGCGACCCCGGCCCGGCCAGCGCACCGAGCGAGGGCGCTAGCGGAGGTGGCACCGCTGGCGGCGGCGACGCCCCGGTCAACGACGACGACATCCCCTTCTAGCCCTGAAGGGCGGCGTCGGAAGTGAGGTGACCCGCGAGGCGAGTAAGCGGGATTCTGTTCACCCGGCCGAAGCCAGGCTGGGAACCATGAATCTGGGACGTCGGTCTCCCGACGCCTCATGCGGCCTACCCGGAAGCAGGGCCGGACCAGCCCATCGCTCCCCTATTTGGCCTTGCTCCACGCGGGGTTTACCTAGCTGCCAGGGTCACCCCCGACACTGGTGGGCTCTTACCCCACCGTTTCACCCTTACCGGCGGCCCGAGGGCCGCAGGCGGTCTGTTCTCTGTGGCACTTTCCCGGGGTTTCCCCCGCTGGGAATTACCCAGCGCGCCGCCCTGTGGAGTCCCGACTTTCCTCTGCCGAGTTATCGACAGCGGTTCCCCTGCCTCGCGAGTCAATCCGCGCCCTGTCTGCGGGGCACACGCCCCGCGAATCCTCGTGTGAACCGTACGGTGGCCGCCGCGCACGGGTGTCAAGAACGTGTGCCAGTCAGTCCTGGGACGTACCGGCACCGACGCTGGAGTTGACCAGCGCCAGGAACTCGGTGGTGACTATCGTCGAGTTGGCGAAATAGAGCACGCCCTGGGCCCGCGACGAGTCGAGAATCACCTCATAACCGTTCTCGGCCGCGAACCGTTCAACCAGGGGACCGAGCTGCTCGTTGACGTCAATGGTGATCTGCTGCTCCATGCGCTCGAGCTCGCGACGGGCGTCATCGTTGGTTCGTTGGGCGGCGACCTGTTTCTCTTCGATGTCCTGGTTGAGCCGCGCCAGCGCGGCCTCGTTCAGGGTCAACGCCTGATCCTGGCGCTGACGCTGCAAAGCCTCGAGCTCCGTAGTCATCGTGTTGAGGGTCTCCTGCCACCTGGCAGCTTCGGCTTCGAGTTGCTCACGCGCAACGCGGCCGATCTCCGATCCAGTAAGCACGGAGTCGCCGTCGATGAAGACGATTTGTGTGCTCGCGGATTGTGGGGTGGCGACAACAGCCGACGCGAACATTGCCGCGCCGATCAACAGACTGGTAGTCGTGCGCATCGGACCATACTCCTGGCGGGTTCGGTATCAAAGGAAAGGATACGGCAACGAAGCCGAAATCGTAGGCCGTTGATTAATCGTAGCAAGCGCTTTCCAGGGCGGCAATTTGTGAGGCCTCATCCCGTGCGACATACATGGTCGCGGCCGCTGTCGTCGGCCGACGCACATCGGGCCCGGGGGCGAAACAAAGGTGCGCCCCGGGCCCGTATGTCGAGTCGTCGTCGGAACGAGCTCGCGGCTAGAAGCCGCCCATTCCGCCACCCATTCCGCCACCCGGCATCTCAGGCATGGGCTTCTCCTCCTCCGGGATTTCGGTCACCATGGCCTCTGTGGTCAGCAACAGACCGGCCACCGACGCGGCGTTCTGCAACGCCGTGCGCGTGACCTTCGCCGGGTCGATGACGCCGTCATCAACCAGGTCGGCGAATTCCATCGTCGCGGCGTTGAAGCCGATCGCGGCCTTCTTGCTGCGCAGCTGTTCCACAATCACCGAGCCTTCGAGCCCAGAATTGTTGACGATCTGGCGCAGCGGCTCCTCGAGCGCTCGGCGAACGATCTGCATGCCGAGCGACTCATCGCCCGAAGCACCACCGCGGTCGAGGGCTTTCTGGGCGCGGAGCAACGAGACTCCGCCTCCCGGAACGATACCCTCCTCGACGGCTGCCTTGGTGGCGTGCATGGCGTCCTCGACGCGAGCCTTCTTCTCTTTCATCTCGCTCTCGGTCGCCGCCCCCACGTGGATCACGGCCACGCCGCCGACCAACTTCGCCAGACGCTCCTGCAGCTTCTCGCGGTCGTAGTCGGACGATGTGTTGTCGATCTGAATGCGGATCTGATCGACGCGCGCCTTGATGTCACCGGCCTTGCCGGAACCCTCGACGATCGTCGAGTTGTCCTTGTCGATGACGACCTTGCGGGCCCGTCCGAGATCCTCCATCTGGACGTTCTCGAGCTTGATGCCGAGATCCTCCGAGATGCAGCGACCACCGGTGAGGATCGCGATGTCCTCGAGCATGGCCTTACGTCGCTCACCGAATCCCGGTGCCTTCACCGCGGCCACGGTGAGCGTCCCACGGATCTTGTTGACCACCAGGGTGGCCAGCGCCTCGCCCTCGACGTCCTCGGCCAGGATGAGCAGCGGACGACCGGCACGGGAGACCTGCTCGAGCAGCGGCAGCAGGTCCTTCATGTTGGAGATCTTCTTCTCGTGGATGAGCAGCATCACGTCCTCGAGAACGGTCTCCATGCGTTCCGGGTCGGTGACGAAGTAGGGCGACAGATAGCCACGGTCGAACTGCATCCCCTCAACGACTTCCAGCGTCGTCTCGAGCCCGCGCGCCTCCTCGACCGTGATCACGCCGTCCTTGCCGACCTTGCCCATTGACTCGGCGATGATCTCGCCGATCTCCGAGTCGTTGTTCGCTGAGATCGTCCCGACCTGAGCGATCATGTCGCCCTTGACCGGCTTGGAGAGCTTCTCGATGCTGGCGACGGCCAACTTGACCGCCTGGTCGATGCCGCGCTTGAGCGCCATCGGATCGGCGCCGGCGGTGACGTTGCGCACGCCCTCGCGGAAGATCGCCTGAGCCAGAACCGTCGCCGTCGTGGTCCCGTCGCCGGCCACGTCGGAGGTCTTGCTGGCGACCTCCTTGACGAGCTGCACGCCCATGTTCTCGGTCGGCTCACCGACCTCGAGCTCCTTGGCGACCGTTACTCCATCCTTGGTGATGGTGGGCGATCCGAACTTCTTCTCCAAGAGGACGTTGCGGCCCTTGGGCCCCAGAGTCACCTTGACCGCGTCGGCGAGCTTGTTGACGCCGCGGAGAATCTCCTGCCGCGTCTGCTCGCCAAAAACTACTTGCTTCGCCATTGTGTCTCTCCTGTAATGAGTTCAGGGCGTGCGTTAGCCGACGATGCCGAGAATCTCGTCCTCGCGGACTATGAGGTAGTCGACGCCATCGAGCTTGATCTCGGTGCCGCCATACTTGCCAACGAGCACCGTGTCGCCTGGCGAAACCGCCATCTCGGCACGCGAGCCGTCGTCGTTCCGCTTGCCCTCGCCAGTGGCGACGACCTCAGCCTCGAGCGGCTTTTCTTTGGCTGTGTCAGGGATGATGATGCCGCCGTGAACCTCCTCGGCCGCGTCCAAACGACGGAGCAGAACCCGGTCGTACAGGGGACGCACGCCAACAGTCTTCTTCTTCGCCATGGACTGTAAGCTCCTTGTGAAATGGTTGATTGCAGTCGCCCGCTCCGATGCGAATCGCCTGCTGGCAGCGGGTCCGCGCGGGTTTAGCGCTTTGATGTGGACTCCGCTAGCACTCTCGTAAGATGACTGCTAATCCTAGCACGGTGCCGCGGCGCGTCAAGCTGCCGTCGAGCAGCGCCGATCCAGGTATGCGAACCGGCTCCGAGCCCATCTCGGGCTTCATCGAAGTCCGTGATGACGGAGTTTGCGCCGCAGGGTATTGCGGTGCACCTCGAGCATCTCCGCGGCCCGACTCTGATTGCCACCACAGACCGCCAGTACCTCGCTGATGAACTGTCGCTCGAGCTGCTCGTGGGCTTCCTGAAGGCGGATCCCGTTCTTCACCATCTCGCCGACGATCTCCTGCAAGCGGAACTTGAGCGCGGGCTTCCGACTCATTCGGCGCTCAGGAGAAGTGTGGCAACGGAGTGCCGGTGAGCACCTCGTATGCCTCGTGGTACTTGGCCGACGTCCGTTGCACGATCTCGTCGGGCAGCGCCGGACCAGGAGGGGTCTTGTCCCAATCAAGGCCAGCAAGATAATCGCGCACGAACTGCTTGTCGTAGGACGGCGGGCTGGTCCCCGGCCGGTATTCGGTGGCCGGCCAGAAGCGTGACGAATCCGGCGTGAGCGCCTCATCAATGAGGATCAGCTCGTCCCCGACGAGCCCAAACTCGAACTTGGTGTCGGCAATGATGATGCCGCGCGACTCGGCGTATTCAGCGGCCTCCGAGTACAGCCGTAGCGAAACCTCCGCCAAGCGCGCCGTCCACTCCTCTCCGATCAGCTCCGCCATCTGCGCCACTGACACGTTTTCATCGTGGCCTGAGTCGGCCTTCGTGGAAGGCGTGAAGATGGGCTCCGGTAGGCGATCAGCCTGTCGTAGACCGGGCCCTAGCTCGATGCCACAGACCTCACCGGTACGCTGGTAGTCGCGCCACCCGGAACCAATGAGGTATCCGCGCACGACGCATTCGACGTCGAAACGCTTGGCCCGTCGCGCGTACATGCTTCGCCCCGCGAGCTCGTCGGCAAACGGCCGCAGCGCTTCCGGGAACTCGTGCACATCAGCGCTGATCAGGTGATTGCTGACCACGTGCTGCAAGCGATCGAACCAGAAGCAGGACAGTTGGGTCAGCACCGTTCCTTTTCCCGGCACACCTCCTGGAAGCACCACATCGAAGGCGGAGACACGATCGGTCGCCACAAGCAGCAACTCCTCGCCAACTGCATAGACGTCGCGTACCTTGCCACGGTGGATCAGATCGACATCGCGCAACTCGGTCGTCAACAGCGGCGGCGGCGCCGGCGCGGTACTCATGTGCAGAACCTCCGTAGTTCCATCGCCCGGCTCAGCCTTGGTCCGACGCTAACAGCTCGGCGGCAGCGGGCGCATCGGAGACCTTGAAGACGCCGATCGCGCGCCCGTCGTCCGGTGACACCGAGGCGTAGAAATACTCGATGTTGATCTTGTTGTCGGAGAGTACGCGAGCGATCTTCGCCAACTCGCCGGGGTGGCTCCCCAGCGTACACACCAGCACCTCGATGCTGGTGTGCGCGACGCCTTTCTCACGGAACACCTCGCGCGCCTTGGACACATCGTCCACCAGCAGCCGTACAGCGCCGTACTCGCCGGCTTCGGCCGTGGCCAGCGCGAGAATGTTCACTTCTGCGGCCGCCAGCGCCTCGCAGAAGTTCGCTAGCTCGCCCGGCCGATTCTGCCAGCCGACCGTCAGTTGTCGTGCAACGCCCATTTGCATCCCCTGTGGGTGTGCCGCCACTCGTCCGGTAGTGATGAGCGGTAGATACAGGGCCGGTGGGTGGCGGTCAAGCGCCAACGCCCAACTAGTGGCCTGTAACAGATGATCGTCGCAATCGTAGAGCCGAAGTTAGCCGGTAGGCCAAACGCTCGCTCACGAGCTCGCCAAGCGCGACGGCAACCTTCCTGTTACTGTCCACAGCCGCCGCCACGTCGATATCTCAATGTCAGGATGACCGCATGCGCCTCGCTCGTGAGCTCGATCTAGCCGAGACCATCGCCCGCGAGGCCTCTGAGATCCTGATGCGCTACTACCGGGGCGACTATCAGGTGGAGCTTAAAGACGGCGAGGAGCCGGTCACCGAGGCCGACCGCGCCGCCAACGAGCACATCGTCGCGCGCTTGCAGGAGGTCTTCCCCGACGATGGAATCCTGGCCGAAGAATCGGCCGACCCCGCAGCAATCGTCGGCAAGCAGCGCGTGTGGATGGTGGACCCGATGGACGGCACCAAGGAGTTTACCCGCCACCTGCCTGAATTCGCCGTGATGATCGGTCTGGTAGTGGAGGGCACACCGACGCTCGGCGTCGTCGCCCAGCCGGCCGAAGAGACCCTGTACCGCGGCATCGTCGGCGAGGGCGCCGAACGTGTGCGCCCGGGCGGGGTCGAGACGATGCGCGTTGGAGCAACCAGCGAGCTCGCCGACTTGACGTTGATCTGTAGCCGATCGCACCTGCCGGACGTCGTCGAGAGCATGAAGAACGAGCTCGGTATCTCCCGCATGCTCCAGTCTGGAAGCGTAGGCTTGAAGATCGGCAAGATTGGCACCGGGGTATGCGATCTCTACCTCCAACCGGCCTCTGGCACGAAGCTCTGGGACGCCTGCGCCCCAGAGGCGATCCTGCATGCCGCCGGCGGCCGACTCACCGACTTCGACGGCCATCCGATCGACTACGACCCGCACGACCTCGTCAACCGCCGCGGTCTGCTCGCCAGTAACGGACCTCGACACGAGGATCTGGTAAGACTGCTGAGCGCTTACTTCTGAGCCGACGTCGGTGCGGGCCGACCAATCGGAACCAGGGCGATGCGCCAACGCGCGAGGGGCCCCCACGATTGACTGGGGCTCGACTTGCATTGGGCTCTGATTGGGTTACGATCAGGACCCAATTCGTGCCCTAGATCGTTCTTCAAAGGCGCTCCCAATGCCTGACCGCGTCAGCATCAAGATCCCTCGACCGCTCTACAACCGCCTACAGCGCGTGATCGAGGGGTCGGGATTCAGCTCGGCCACGGACTTCATTGTCTTCGTTCTGCGCGACCTGATCGGGAGCCTGGAACCGGAGGCATCGCCCTCGGAGCTCAGCCAAGACGAGCTGGTGGCAATCCGCAAGAAACTCGAGAACCTCGGATACCTCTGATGATCAAAGCTCACGGCGGGCGTCTCGTCGACCGTTTCGCCTCGAATACCGAACGCGACCAATGGATGGCGCGCATCGATACGCTCCCTGTCGTCCGCATGAACCGTCGCGAAACCTCCGATCTGGAAATGATCGCCACCGGCGCCATGAGCCCCCTGGAGGGTTTCATGGGACGCGAGGATTACGAGCACGTGTGCGCGCGAGGGTGCTTCCCCAGCGGCCTACCGTGGACGATCCCGATCACGCTGGCGCTCGATGCCGGGCAGGCTGCAGACCTTGTCATCGGCGAGCCGGTGGCGCTCGCGGGCCCCGACGGGACTCTGCACGGCGTGCTCGAGTTGGCCGACATCTACCGGCCCGACAAGGAGCGCGAGGCCATCGACGTGCTGCGCACCAACGACGACGCGCACCCCGGCGTCGCCTACCTTCGCTCAAGCGGCGATACGTATCTGGGAGGGCGGATTACGCTCCTCGAGCGCCCTCACCACTCTCGCTTCGAGAGCTCGCGGCTCGATCCACGCGAGACCCGCGTGCTGTTCAAGGCCAAAGGCTGGAACAGCGTCGCGGCCTTCCAGACGCGCAACCCGATCCACCGAGCCCATGAGTACCTGCAGAAATGTGCCCTCGAGCTGGTGGACGCGTTGCTGATCCACCCGATCATGGGCGAAACCAAGTCCGATGACATCCCGGCTGAGGTGCGTCTCGAGTGCTACGAGGCCCTGCTGCACAACTACTATCCAACGGCGCGCGTTGCGCTTTCGATCCTGCCGGCAGCGATGCGCTATGCCGGGCCTCGCGAGGCCGTCTTCCACGCCATTGTGCGCAAGAACTATGGATGTACGCACTTCATCGTCGGCCGTGACCACGCCGGTGTCGGCGGCTACTACGGTACCTACGACGCGCACACGATCTTCCAGGAGTTCGAGGCGCTCGAGATCGGCATCACGCCGCTGTTCTTCGACCACGCCTTCTACTGCCACACTTGCCAGAACATGGCATCGCAGAAGACGTGCCCGCACGACAGCGATCAACACGTGTTTCTCAGCGGTACCAAGATTCGCGACATGCTGGCGCAAGGCCAGGATCTGCCCCCGGAGTTCACCCGACCGGAGGTTGCAGAGATTCTGCGGCGCCACTATCTGGCGTCCACCGCCGACGCCGTTACCTGATCGCTGACGACAGCACTGGCGGGCGCACGGCAACGATCCGTCGACTGCCGCGCTACGGGAAGGAGTTCACGAAGATGACGGGTTTCACGCTCTGGTTCACCGGACTTTCCGGTTCGGGCAAATCCACCCTCTCCACAGCACTCGAAGCAGTGTTGCTCGAGCGCGGCCTGCGGGTGGAGGTTCTCGACGGCGACGAGGTACGGACGAACCTGTCCAAGGGCCTCGGATTCTCGAAGGAAGATCGCGACACCAACATCCGCCGCATCGGCTATGTCTGCAATCTGCTTAGCCGCAACGGCGTAGCAGCCGTCTCCGCGGCCATTTCGCCGTATCGCGAGATCCGCGACGAGGTGCGCGGCACGATCGAGAATTTCGTCGAGGTCTACACGCGGTGCAGCATCGAAGAGCTGGCGCGAAGAGACCCGAAAGGGCTCTACAAGCGGGCGCTCGCAGGCGAGATCCCCAACTTCACCGGTGTTTCCGATCCCTACGAAGAGCCGGTCAACCCGGAGATCGTCTGTGACACGGAGCAGGAGTCCTTGGAGGAGAGCCTCGAGAGAATCGTGCGCAGCCTCGAGCTCATGGGGTACCTTCCACCGGGCGAGGACAACCACACCAGTCCGGAGCAAGAGGAGGCAATCCGCGCGCGCCTGGAGTCGCTCGGGTACCTCTGATTATCCGCAAGGGACGCCCATGTCGGACCGCAAGCGACTCTGCCTGATCGGCCTCGACGGAGTCCCGGAGGGGTTGCTGCGCCGCCTGGCCGATGACGGCGTCATGCCCCGCGTGGCGGAGCGCATAGCCGGCGGCCACCTGCGACCCATGCGGGCCTCGTTGCCGGAGATCTCATCGGTTAGCTGGTCGAGCTTCATGACAGGAGCCGACCCAGGCACGCACGGGATCTTCGGGTTCACGGATATCGAGCCCCAGAGCTACGGCCTTACGTTTCCGAGCTTCGCGGATGTCTGTGTACCGACGCTATGGGACCGCCTCGGCAACCGCGGCGTGACCTGCGTAGTGGTGAATCAGCCAGCGACGTATCCGGCACGCTCGATTCCCGGCGTCATCATCTCGGGCTTCGTCGCCATCGACCTGAGCCGCTCGGTGAAGCCGTTGCGGTGGCTGGGTCCGCTGCGCCGGATGAACTACCGCATCGACATCGATACTGCCCGTAGCCGTGAAGACCACGACTGGCTCATGCGCGACCTGCGACAGACGCTTCGAACGCGGCGCGAGGCCGTGATGCGACTCTGGGACGAGATCGACTGGGGATTCCTTCAGGCGGTGGTCACCGGTACCGATCGGCTCTACCACTACCTGTGGGATGCGCTCGAGAACTGTGACCATCCGCGGCATGCACAGGTACTCGAGTACCATCGCGAGGTCGATACCTTCGTCGGCGAGATCTGGGACCGATTCGCGACCGAGGAGTCCGAGCCCGAAGCGCGTTTCTGGATGCTGTCGGACCACGGGTTTTGCGGCATACGTCAGGAGGTGCAGCTGAACGCGTCGCTGAAGCAGCTCGGGTATCTATCGCTAGCGACAGAGTCACCCACAGATCTGACCTCGCTCGAGACCACCACGCGTGCGTTTGCGCTCGACCCCGGAAGGATCTATCTGAATCGCTCCGCGCGCTTCGGCCGGGGCAGTGTTACCGAAGTACAGGTGCCAGCGCTGAAGGCGGAGATCGCCGACGCCCTCAAACAGCTGCGGTATGATGGACAGTGGGTCGTTCGCGAAGTGCTCGACACCGCGGACGTCTACGAACCGGGGCCTTGCCACGCACGCGGTCCCGACCTTGTCGCCCTCGCTTTCCCCGGTTTCGATCTCAAGGCGTCTCCGGCGGCAAGTGATGTGTTCGGACGCAGCGACCTCAACGGCATGCACACGTACGACGACGCCTTTCTGCTGACACCTCGGCCCATCGAAGGCGACCTGTGGATCGGGGATATCGCTGCCCACATCGAGCGGGAGTACGACGAGTGAGCACGCAGACACGTTTCGCAACGTGCCTCTCCCTGGCCACGCTGGCAGTGCTGATGATCCCGGTCACCGCCAACGCGTACGTGGGCCCGGGCGCCGGGTTCGCGTTTATCAGCAGCTTTCTGGTGCTGTTCACCACCATCCTGGTGGTGTTTGCGTCGCTGCTGATCTGGCCGTTCCGCACGCTCTGGCGGGCGATCACGCGGCGCACCAAGGTTGCCCCGAAGATCCGACGCTTCATCGTCGTCGGGTTCGACGGACAGGACCCCGAGCTGACGGATCGTTTTATGGCCGAGGGCAAGCTACCCAACTTCAAGAAGCTTGCAGACATCGGTTGCTACAAGCCGCTGCAGACAACGTTCCCGTCGATCTCGCCGGTCGCCTGGTCGTCGTTCTCGACCGGCGCACACCCGGCGCGGCACAACATCTATGACTTCCTTGACCGCGACCGACGCACCTACCTGCCGGTACTGTCGTCGACCAAGATCGGATCCGTCGATCGCTTCCTGAGCCTGGGGCCATTCCGCATCCCGCTCGAGAAGCCCGAGCTCAGGCTGCTGCGCAAGTCCAAGCCGTTCTGGAGCGTTCTCGGCGAACACAACATCTGGAGCACCGTTCTCCGGGTGCCGATCACGTTTCCGCCGGATCGTTTCTATGGCGCACAGCTGTCAGCGATGTGCGTCCCGGACTTGCTGGGTACCCAAGGCACGTTCTTGCTATTCACCACCCGTCCAGAGAGCACCAAGTTCAAGGAGGGAGGATTGCGCGTTCCGGTGACCATGGATGGCGATCGGGTCACGGGAACTCTGCACGGGCCCGAGAACATGCTCCGCAAGGACAGCCCGCCGTTGGAGATGCCGGTTATCGCCGAGCTCGATCGCAGCGAGAACCGAGCTCGGGTGGTGTTCGGCGCAGAAAGCGTCGACCTGGCCCTCGGCGAGATTTCGGACTGGGTAGCGCTTACGTTTCCCGCCGCGCCCGGCATCAAAGTGCGCGGCATTGCGCGCGTCATGATGACCGAGATGAACGGCGACTTCTCGATGTACATGACGCCGATAGCGCTCGATCCGGAAAGCCCTGCGATGCCGATCTCACACCCCGACTACTACGCCGTGTACCTGGCGAAGATGCAGGGCAGGTACTCGACGCTGGGACTTGCCGAGGATACCTGGGCACTGAACGAGAAGGTGATCGACGATCGCCATTTCAAGCAGCTCACGTTCGACATCGACAGTGAGCGCAAGGAGATGTTCTTTGCGGCAATGGAACGACTCCGACGCGGCTGTCTGGTGTGTGTGTTCGACGCCACCGACCGGATCCAGCACATGTTCTGGCGTTACATCGAAAAGGGGCACCCTGCCGACGACGGCAGCCCCAGCGATTGCCGCGACACCATCGAGGAGCTCTATGTTCGCAACGACGCGCTTGTCGGCGAGGTACTGGAGAAGATCACTGACGACGACCTGCTGATGGTGCTATCAGATCACGGCTTCACTTCCTTCCGTAGAGGCGTAAACCTCAACCGGTGGCTGCTGGACAACGGCTACCTCGCTCTCAAAGACGGCGCCGACGGCACCGCGGAATGGCTTCGCGACGTCGACTGGTCGCGCACCCGGGCGTACTGCCTGGGATTGTCCGGGATGTTCTTCAATATCAAGGGTCGCGAGTCCCAAGGAATCGTCGAACGCGCCGAAGTGGACGCTCTGAAGGCCGAGATCGGCGCCCGACTCCGCGGACTTCAGGACCAGGACAACGACGAGGTAGCGATCGTCGAGGCCTTCGACACCGCCGAGCTGTACCGCGGCCCCTACCTCGAAAATGCCCCGGAGTTCGTTATCGGTTACAACCGCGGCTACCGTACGTCCTGGGACTGCGCCACCGGGGTCGTCGACGCGCCGCTGTTCGAGGACAACGTCAAGGCCTGGAGTGGCGACCATTGTGTCGATCCGCGTCTTGTTCCAGGTGTGTTGTTCTGCAATCGTGACATCGACGTGGACGATCCGGCGTTGATCGACATCGCCCCGACCGCGCTGCAACAATTCGGCGTTCCAACGCCGAAATATATGGATGGTCGCCCGCTCTTCGACGACAGCGCACGGGCTGGGGAATCGGGGCCTTGAGCGTCGGCGCCCATCGAATGTCGAAACGGACCGCCGGCGCGTGGACCGTCATGTTGGCGGCGGCGACGGTCGCCAGCTGTAGTGGCCGGGCGTCATCAGACGGGCCCGACGTGATCGTGCTGGGGATCGACGGCCTCGACTACACCCTTACACAGGAGCTCATGGACGCCGGTCGCCTACCGAACTTCAAGCGACTGGCGGACGCAGGCTCATTCGGTCCTCTAGAGACCTCGCTGACACCGCAAAGCCCCGTCGCTTGGTCGAACTTCATCACCGGCTTGGACTCCGGCGGTCACGGTATCTTCGACTTCCTACATCGTGATCTCGATCGCGACCCGCCGCTGCCGTTCGGCTGGCCGTACCAGGCGATGACCAAGGAGACGCCGATCGGACGGTCCCTCAGCCTCGGGGGTTGGAATTTCCCGCTCAGCGGCGGCGATATCCAACTAGCTCGCTACGGCACGCCGTTCTGGCAGCTGCTCAGCGACAACGGCATCGAGAGCACGCTGGTGCGCATGCCCGCCAACTTCCCACCCGTCGGCGTCGGCAGCCGCGAGCTCTCCGGCATGGGGACCCCAGACCTCGGCGGCTCTCCCGGCGAGTTCACGTTCTTCTCCACAGATCGGCGCCAGTTCATGAAGTCCGACGTTTCGGGAGGTCACATTTACCCCGCTGATCTCATCGACGGCGAATTCAACGGCACCCTCTACGCCCTCACCGACAACCCTTTCACCCTCGAGGAGGGTGATGCCGTCGGCGCTGACTTCCAGGTGTTCGTCGATCCCGACGGCCCGGTCGCGAAGATCGTGATCAACGATCAGGAGCTCATCCTAGAAGTGGGAGAGTGGAGTCCGTGGGTCGGCGTCGATTTCGATCTCGTGCCATATGTGATGTCGATCTCCGGTGCGGTGCGGTTCTATCTGAAGTCCGTACGGCCGGATTTCGGACTTTATGTAACGCCAATTCAGATCGATCCGGCCAATCCCGCGTCGGCGATCTCGCACCCGGAATCGTTCGCTACCGAACTCGCCGACGCCACCGGCCGCTACTACACCCAGGAGATGCCCCAGGACACGAAGGCGATTCAGTGGGGCGTCCTGGACATCGATGAATACTTGGCACAGGTGGCACTCACCCGCGCCGAGACGACAGCGCAATTCAACCATCTGCTCGATGATTGGGCCGGCGGCTTCCTGTTCTCCTATTTCGGCAGCATCGACCAGCTGTCGCATGTGATGTGGGGCCTGACACGCGACCCCGAGCACCCGGCGTACGTGAGCGAGACTCATGATCCGTATCGCGACGTGATTCCGAGCGCCTACGTGGAGTTCGATGCGCTTATCGGCCGTACGTTGGATCGTATCTCCGACGACACCCTCCTGGTGATCATGTCGGACCATGGGTTCGGCAGCTGGCGTAGGTCGTTCCACCTGAACACCTGGCTGCATGAGAACGGCTACATGGCGCTGCAACGTCGCACCCGACTGCCCGTACGAGAGTTCTTCACCGGCGTCGATTGGGGGGCCACGCAGGCGTACAGCGTCGGTATCAGCGCGCTGTACCTGAACATCCGCGGTCGAGAACCGGAAGGGGCTGTCGCCCCGGGCGACCGTGAGGAGACCCTTCTGCGGCTCGAGCGTGACCTCCTGGCGACCGTTGATCCGGCTACTGGCGAGCCCGCTGTCAAGCGGGTCTTCCTCCGCGACCGGGACTTCCACGACCGCGGCCACCTGGAGATCGGGCCCGACATCATCGTCGGCTATGCGCCGCACGTGCGCGGCTCCGGGAACGCTGCGCTTGGCGGGCTGGCAGCGGAGTTCATCACCGACAACACGGACGATTGGTCCGGCGATCACATCTGGGACCCGACAGGGGTGCCGGGGGTGCTGGCCACCAACCGAGCCTTGGCGCGGTCGGCAACGTCGCTGCAGAACCTGGCCGCGGCGCTACTGGCCGAGTTCGGCATCGACGGATTTCCAGACGGCAGCACACCGGTAACGGTTGAATCAAACTGAGCCTGCAGGCCCCCAGTGTCCTGACGCTAGACAGGAGTTAGAGAATGTTCGGAGGCGGCAAGATCAAGCTCGACACCGGCCTGCTCGACCGGGTGCGGAAATATGCCGATATAGCCGGCTACTCCTCGGTCGAGGAGTTCATTACCTACGCGCTGGAGAAGGAGCTCGCCGTCCTCGAAGAGACTGACTCCGAGGAAGAGATCCGCAAGAAGCTCCAAGGCCTCGGCTACATCTCCTGACCTGACAACCGATTGTCGCCATGAACGCCATCTTCGGCACCGTCAACGGTCTGCTGCGGCGGCTGTTCGATCTCGTGTTGCTGCCCTTCCAGCAGCTGCATCCGATGATCGGGTTAGTCCTGATCTCGATCGGATGCGCGGTGCTCATGCTGCTCGGCTACCGCGCTACGTCCAATCAGCCCGCCGTCGAGGCCGTTAAACGCAAGATCGCCGCCGGATTGTTCGAAATCCGTCTGTTCAACGACGACATTGTGGCGATCTTGCGCGCCCAAGGCGGCATCTTGCGCAACAACATGACCTATCTCTGTCTGAACCTCGTGCCGATGGTGTTCATGATCGTGCCGTTCGTTCTGGTGATCGCACAGCTGCAGTTCCACTACGGCTACCGCGGCCTGGAGACCGGCGACCAGACCATTCTTCAGGTGAGCCTCTCTGGTAGCGCTTCTGGCCCCGAGGCCCCGCCGGCCACATTGACATTGCCCGACGGGCTGCGACTCGACAGCCCGCGGGTATGGATCCAGACGCGCAACCAGCTCGCCTGGCGGATCGTGGCTGAAACGCCGGGTGACTACGAAGTGCTGATCGAGGTCGCCGGCCAGCGCGTCAGCAAGCAGATCGTGGCGTCCGACGCCGTGGTACGGCGGTCCCCCTACCGGTTGAAACCGAGCTTCGTGAACCTGCTGCTGTACCCGACCGAGCCTTCCCTGCCCGCCGCCGGCATGGTGAGCGAGATCGAGGTCATCTACCCGACGCGCGAGGTAGGCGTGTTCGGCTACGAGACCGACTGGCTGATTGTCTTCTTCCTGCTGACGATCATCATCGCATTCGCGCTCAAGGGCCGCTTCGGTGTAACCATCTAGCGGCCTTACTGGATGTAGCCCAGGTCGCGCAGCCTGGCGATATCCTCCGGCGAAACGGACTGCGCCTCACGCTCGCTCGGCATGTTCTCGAGGAGCGACGTGAGCACGTCGCGCATCTGGTCGCGGCGGTCGGCGAGCTCGGGCGAGTCGATCATGTCGACGAGCTCGTACGGGTCGGAGCGCAGGTCGTAGAACTCGTCGTCACCATCGGTATAGAGCATGTACTTGTACTCGATGTCCTGGAGCGCGTACCGCTCTCCCGGCTCATAGTTGCCGCGCTGCTGCCTTCTGCTCGACGCGTTCTCGTAGTAGCTACGCTCGGAGAAGGCGAACCATCCGGCTTCGCGCGGCCGACCCCCACCGAGATACTGTGCTAGCGACCGCCCCTGCATGGGCATGATCTGACCAGCGGTCAGATCGAATAGGTGCGTTACAGTCGGCAGCAAATCGACATGCTGCACGACGCGTTCGCTGACCCGAACACCGTCGGCGCCAGCGGCTCGCCAGAACAAGAGCGGCACCCACAACTGGGCGTTATAGATCTGTTTTGAGTGGCCGAACCAGTCGTGCGCGCCAAGTCCCTGCCCGTGATCCGAGGTAACGATCCAGAGCGCCTCGTCGTTGAGACCGGCGGTGTCCAGATGGGCGAACAAGCGCGCCAGCTGACGATCCGCGTACAGGATCTCGGCATCGTAGGCGGCAACATCGCGGCGGGTGCCGCTTTCCTCGCCGCCGGCGCCGCTTTCCTCACCGCCGGCGCCACTTTCCTCGCCGCCGGCGCCGCTTTCCTCGTCCCCGGCCGGAATGCCGCGGCTCACCAGAAGATCTCGATAGGCCTGTTCACCGTACGCCGCGATCAGTCCTTCGACCTCCTCGAGAACTTCGGCCGGCGGCTGCAGCGGCTTGTGGGGATCGTACACGTGGACCCACAGGAAGAAACGATCACGACCCTCTGCAGGTGCCTCGTCGATCCAGGCAAGCGCGCGATCAACAGTGTCGCTGGCAGCACGGTACTGTTTGCGTCCGCCGTCCTGGTCGCGATCTACGCGGTGCTGATCCCACACCTCGAAGCCCTGCCGGAGGTTCCCGCCCAACGGCGCATCCGTGCTCACGAATGCTGCCGTCTCGTAGCCGGCCGCACCCATTAGCTCCGCCATCGTCTCGAACTCATCGTCGAGCACCAACCCGTTGTTCTGTACGCGGTGTTGAACCGGATAAAGCGAGGTGAACATCGAAGAGTGCGATGGCTTGGTGGTGGCAGAGTGGGCGTAGGCGCGAGTGAACAGCGTCCCCTCGGAGGCGAGTCGATCGAGAAACGGGGTGGTGGCGATCGGATAGTCAAAGGCAGACATGTGGTCGGCGCGCAGCGTGTCCACGGTGATCAACACCAGCCGCCTAGGGATAGGTATCTCCGGCCTCGGAGCGCAGGCTGCGACTGCCACGGCGAAGCTCGTAGCAGCAAGAACCGCGCCCGCCGCCTCTCCTCTCAATAGCCGCCCTCTTCCACTCTGGGTGGCGCGCTGGAGCTGAGGTAACCGTACAGCACAGCCGCAACCACGCCACCGAACATCGGCCCGACCCAATAGACATAATGCGACGCCCAGTAGCCGGCCGCGAGCGCCGGTCCGAACGCCCGCGCGGGATTGAGCGCGGCGCCAGTCACGGGACCGCCGACCAAGATACCGGCTGCCAACGTGGCCCCGATCACGATGCCGTGCACGTATCGGGGCGAGCGTGGGTCGGCCGCCATCTGCAGAATCACGAACACCAGTATGAACGTCAGAATCATCTCGACGAACACCCCGGTGCCGGGCTCCACACCGGGTCCCAGGGTCGGAGCGCCTAGATGCACCGGCTGCCAAACATCGGCCCCGAACGTGGCCGCCAGCATGAGGCCAGCGATGCTGGCTCCCATCAGCTGAGCGGCCCCGTGGACCAGCGCCCGGGGCGCGTCGATCGCACGCACGAGCAGAGCTCCGACGGTTACGGCCGGGTTGACGTGCGCCCCGGATACGTGCCCGAGCGCGCTCACGATCGCTGCCAAGACCAGTCCGTGCGCCAGCGCTATTCCAACAAGCCCGAGCTGCCCGCCGCTATATGCGTCGGTGCAGATCGCCGCCGCTCCGATAAACGTCAGGACAAACGTACCGACGCCCTCCGAGATCGCGCACACGACGAGCGCGCGATCCATCCGTGCTTCAAGCAGACGACGCCAGCTCAAACCCATTCCCAAGAGCCTCGCAGCGATCAGCGGGCGCCGGGCGCAGCGGCAGCCGTGGCGAGGGGCTGGAGCTCTACCCGGGAGCCGTCCGCGTAGACCGCCGCCGTGTCCTCGCCGGTAATCTCCAGCACCGCCGGTCGCCCGTTGTACACCGAGGCGAGCATGCCCGTATCGATCATGAACAATCGGCCATCGAACCGTGCGCTAATACCGTCGGTCTGGGGTGAGTGGCCGACAACGATCGCACGCGAGTCGAGGGCGACCAGAACCGCCTCGAGCACGGCCACGTTGTCCGGATCGGACAACTCCGCCAGCCCGCGGAACCACAGCGGGCCACGTGCTGCCAAGGCGTACCACTGTTGGATGCGAAAAAGCGCTTCATACCAGGCTCGTTGATCATCCTGCGAGTTGCCGCCCGCCGGCGAAAGCTCCGGCAGGCCGGTCTGCGAGCTATCGAACCAGTCGAGGCCGCCGGTGGCCTGCGCCGCGCCGCGCAGGACCTCCCGCAACTCGCTGAAACTAGTCGTGAGCCGATTCTCCAACAACCTGGCCCGATACGCGTCGATCGCGACGATCTCGTCGACGACCCGCTGGCTAAGAACCTCGACGCCGCGCGGCGCCTGCTCCGGTGCCACCCCCGCATGCATAAAGGCGATCCCGTCGACGTTGGCGGCCAGCGGCAACGTCCGCAGCCAGATGCCATACGGCTCATCCGGCCCGACGGCGCGGATGTACGCGATGCGTTCGGCGGAGGTGTTTTCTTGCCAGCTGTTGCGCAGCTCGCGCCGCCGGCGCGACGACAACCGACCGGTCGACGTAGCTTCAATGACCCGCTGCAGCTCGTCCCATGCGCTATCGAGAACATCGTCCGAGTCGTCGTCGAGAAACTCTGCCATCTGCTCGGGGCTCGCATCGCGGAATTCGCCGATCAGGTTCATGATCTCGTGGTTGCCGAGCAGAACGATGACCTCTCCCCCGGAGTCCGGCGCTTCTTGCTGCAGTCGCATCAGCAAGTCCATCACCTGGCGCACCCCAGCACCGCGGTCCATGAAGTCTCCTGTCTGCACGACGACAGCGTCGGCACCACTCCACTTGAGGTCAGCGTCGATGATGCCGCTGACTCGAAGCACCGACACCAACTCTTCGTAGGCGCCATGAATGTCGCCAACCGCCACGATGCGGCGCGCCGCGGCGTCTTGCGCGCCCACGGGCGACGCCGAACTGGCGCTCAACGCTGGCGCCGCGAGCATCGTGATGCAAAGAGCCACGGCGACGGTGGCAGTTCGTGTCAGCACCATTCGGGACATTAGATCGATCTCCTGATGGGCCTCGCGGCCGGGTTTCCAACCATGATGATATGTCGATCTTCGTGTCGGCCGCCGGCATCAGCTGCCGACCGACCGCCGCAAGCGACCGCTCGGTCATGAGCTACTGCCAGCCGCGAGCAACGTGTGGGGAGTCGCTGGCCGAGCGGGTACCATGGCCCAGTGGACGCGCTGATTCAAATCGAGCAACTAGTAAAAGACTACGATGGGCATCGTGCCGTCGACGGCCTCTCGATCGACGTGGCCGGCGGAGAGATCCTCGGCCTCGTTGGACCCAATGGCGCCGGGAAGACAACCACGCTGCGGTGCCTGGCAGGGATCGTACCGGCGACCTCCGGTAGGATCCGCATCGCCGGGCACGATCTGGCAGAGGCGCCCGTCGATGCCCGCCGGGAGCTGGCCTTCGTTGCCGACGAACCCCACCTGTTCGACCACCTGACCGTCGCCGATCACCTGGAGCTGTTCGCTCGCCTGTACGACGTTGCCGATAGCGCGGAACGCGCCGAGACATTGCTACGCGACAACGGTCTATGGGATCGGCGCCACGCTTTCCCCGGTGAGCTATCACGCGGCATGAAACAGAAGCTCCTGCTGTCGTGCGCGCTGCTACACACACCGAGGGTTCTGATCCTCGACGAGCCGCTCACGGGGCTCGATCCCGCCGCCATGCGCCGCACCAAGCGCACCATCACCGCCACCGCCGAGGCTGGCGGAGCGGTCGTGGTCTCGTCGCACATGCTCCACCTGGTGGAAGAGATCTGCGGGCGCATTCTGATCATCAGCAACGGCCGCCTGGCGGTCACCGGCACCCTCGACGAGATCCGCGCCGCCGTTCCCGATCTGTCGGGCGAGGCCGACCTGGAGGAGATCTTCCTGCGCGCAACTGGGTTGGATGAGCAACCTTGACGCGCGCATTGCTGTTCTTACTGGCGCGATCTGTGCGCGGTCGATTAGTTCAAGCGCTGCGCCGCCTGCGTGAACCACGTTACTTGGTCGGGTTTCTGATCGGTGGCGGATGGGCAGCCTTCTGGCTATCGAGTATTTTCGGGCATTCGCTGATCGGCTTCGATCTCTCCGGGGAGGTTCAGTTCGGACCGCCGCCAGAGGTGTTCGAGGCGCTCGCCGGGCCGCTGGGCGAAGCCGCACAACTCGCCATCGCGCTGTTGCTGGCGGCCGTTGTCAGCATCTGGTGGCTGCTGCCCTTCGGCAAGAGCACGCTAGAATTCAGCGAGTCGGAGCTGCATCTCCTGCTCCCGGCACCGGTGCGACGCCGCCGACTGATCCAGTACGGGATCCTCCGGAGCCAGCCCGGCGTGCTGCTAGGGGTAGTGATCGTCACCTTCTTCTCACGCCCCCGCGGCGTCGCCGCCGCACTGGGCATGTTCGCCGGCGTCTGGATCTTCATGAGTATCTGGGATCTGCACGCCAAGGGACGCGGACTCTGGCTCGCCCGGCTCGCGGAGCTGCCGGCGGTGGCCGCATGGCGTCGACGGCTGCTGCTGTGGGCCACGCTCCTGGTGCTGTGGGTACTGGTGATCGCAGGGCTGAATGCGGTCTTCGTCGACGTGCTGGAGTCCCCCATCACCGAAACGATCGGCGATGACACCCTGGACAGACTGGTCGAGTTGGTCTCGTCGCACGCCGACGAGGCCTGGAACGGGCTCCTGGGATGGGCGCTTACCCCGTTCCTGCTGCTCATCATCCCGATCTTCGCCGGCCTCGGCGCCTCGAGCTTGCTGCAGCTGCTCGCCGCCTGGACCGTTCCGCTGATGCTGCTCGTGGCCCACAACGAGTGGGTGGTGCGGGGACAGACGAGTTTCGAAGAAGCCGCTCTCGCTCACGCCCGGCAGCGCAACCGCGAGGCGGACCCGTCGGCCCGCCTGTGGCGCCGCTCGCAGCTACGGCGGCGCTGGCGCCCGTTCGCTCTAGCGCCGCCCGGCAGTCCCGAGTTGGCCATCGTGTGGAAGAACCTGATGCTGGTGCAGCGGCTGCCGCTCAAGATCTTGCTCGCCGCCAGCGTCGTGCTGATCGCCCTGCTGATCGCCACCGTGCCAACCGGATTGTTACCGGCTCGATGGGTCGGCGTGCTGCAAATCGGTGGCGCGGCGTTGATGCTCTTTCCGCCGCTGTTCTCGACCCGATCCCTGCGCAACGATCTGCGCAGCGACCTTCTCAAGCTCGAGATGATCCGCACATGGCCACTGCGCGGCGGGCGCATGTTTCTGGCGCAGATGGCCGCGCCGTTCGTTATCGTGGCCACGAGGGTCGCCTTCGGCGCCCTGTTGCTGGTCGGCGTCGACACTGCCCTCGAGCTGGGCTTGATCGACTTCAGCGCCAGCCGGGAGCTTGCGGCCGCTCTCGATCTGTCCGAAGTGCGCGGCAAGGCGGAGCTGGCAGCGGCGCTCGGCGTCTCAGCAATACTGCTCACGCCGCTGGCGGTGCTCGGGGTCCTACCGTTGAGCCTGGCCGTAGCGCTGTTGTCGATCGGCTTGGAGAATATCGCTGCGCTGACGTTCCCTGGCTGGGTTCCGCTCGGTATGAACAAGAAGCAGGCCGCCTCGCAGCTCGGCCACAACCTGCTGGTGTTCATGGCGCTATCGATAGCCCTGTTCTTCGGCCTTCTTCCAGGCGTACTGGTGATCGGCGGCACGCTGATGGCCCAGATCTGGCTCTGGGGAATCCCACTCAACGCCTGGGAGTTTCCACTCCTCGGGGTCGCCGGCGCGGCGCCGGTCGTCGCCATCGTCGTTGCGCTGGCCGGAGTTGGCGGTAGTCTCTGGGATCGGCTCGATCCGTCCGAGGAGATACTCACCGGCAGCCTGTAGGCGCTAGTAGTTGCAACGATCATCTGTAACAGACCACTAGCTTCCGAACTCCCTCGACAACGCGTCATGACCGGAGGTGTCGGTGGGCAACGTCCTCGCTCTCGATCAGGGAACAACCAGCAGCCGCGCGATCGTCTTCGACGCCGACGGTACCGCGCTCGGCAAGGCGCAGCAGGAGTTCGAACAGATCTTCCCGTACCCGGGCTGGGTGGAGCACGACGCCACTGAAATATGGCGAACGCAGCTGGCCGTAGCACGCGATGCCCTCATGGCAGCCGGCCTAGAGGCAGGGGACATCGATGCGATCGGCATCACCAACCAGCGGGAGACCACGGTTATATGGGATCGACACACCGGCGAGCCAATCCACAACGCCATCGTCTGGCAGGATCGCCGCACCGCGAAACGCTGCGACGAGCTCCGCTCCGGTCACACGGCCACTTTGTTCCGCGAGCGCACGGGCCTACAGATCGATCCGTATTTCTCCGGTACGAAGATCGCCTGGTTGCTCGATCACGTTGACGGGGCACGCACGCGGGCCGAGTCCGGAGATCTGGCATTCGGCACCATCGACTCCTGGCTGCTGTGGAACCTGACGGCGGGCCGCGTCCACGCTACCGATGCCAGCAACGCCTCACGCACCCTCCTGTTCGACATTCACACTCAGAGGTGGCGTCCGGAACTGCTGGCGACACTCGACGTCCCTGCTGCCGTGCTTCCGGTTGTACGCGACTCCAGCGAGGTGTACGGAGAAACCGATCCGGGGTTGCTTGGAGGCGCCATTCCGGTGGCCGGAATCGCCGGCGATCAGCAGGCCGCTCTGTTCGGGCAGATGTGCGTGCGCGCCGGCATGTCCAAGAACACGTACGGCACCGGGTGCTTCCTGCTGATGAACACCGGGGCCGAGCCGGTGGCCTCCGATAACGGCTTGCTCACTACGGTGGCGTGGCGCCTCGACGGACAACCAACGTACGCGCTCGAGGGCGCAGTGTTCATCGGTGGCGCAGCCGTGCAGTGGCTGCGCGATGGCCTGGGAATCATCGATTCGGCGGCGGCCGTGGAGACGCTGGCGACCCAGGCAGTCGACAGCGGCGGCATCTTCTGCGTCCCGGCGTTCACCGGGCTGGGAGCGCCGCACTGGGACGCTTACGCGCGCGGCGCGGTGCTCGGGATCACGCGCGGCACCAGCGCCGCTCATCTGGCCCGCGCAACCCTCGAGGGAATCGCCCATCAGGTCGCTGACGTGCTCGAGGCGATGGTCGCTGACTCCGGGGTGGAGATTCCGGAGCTCCGAGTCGACGGCGGCGCGGCGACCAACGAGTTGCTCCTGCAGATCCAGGCGGACCTGATCCGCGCCCGCGTGGTGCGGCCCAGGCAGCTCGAGTCGACGGCGCTGGGAGCCGCTTACCTCGCCGGGCTGGCCACGGGCGTGTGGAGTGACATCGACGAGCTCGGGCACCGATGGGGCATCGATGCCCGATTCGAGCCACGTGCACCCGATGCCGAGGTGACCGCCATGCGCTCAGGCTGGGGACGGGCGGTCGAGCGGTCGCGCGCCTGGGCGCAACCGGGGCCGTGAATCGCGACGCGATGCTCCGTCGGCTCGACGAGCCGGATCGCTGGGACATCGTTGTGGTCGGTGGGGGGGCCACCGGGCTCGGATGCGCGCTTGACGCCGCCGCCCGCGGCTACCGTACATTGCTCGTCGAACGAGCTGACTTCGCTCAAGGAACGTCGAGCCGCAGCACCAAGCTGGCGCACGGCGGAGTGCGGTATCTGCAACGCGGCGATGTCGCGCTGGTCACCGAGGCGCTCCACGAGCGCGGGCTGCTACGCCGTAACGCCCCTCACCTGGTCCACGACCTGCAGTTCGTGGTGCCCAATTACGACTGGTGGGAAGCACCGTTCTACGGCATCGGCCTCAAAGTCTACGACCTCCTGGCAGGCAAGCTCGGCTTCGGTGCATCGCGAATCCTCTCCAAGGAGCAAACCATCGAGCGCATCCCGACGATCGAGACAGAGGGACTACGCGGCGGCGTGCTCTACTTCGACGGCCAGTTCGATGATGCCCGACTGGCCATCAACCTTGCCCAGACGGCCGCCGCGCAGGGCGCCACGCTACTCAACTACTTCGCCGTGAGTGGCCTGTTGCACTGCGACGAGCTAGTCGACGGCGTCGTCGCCGATGACCTCGAGAGTGGAAGACAGCATCAGATCCGGGCCGCCGCGGTGATCAACGCCACGGGCGTCTTCTCCGACTCGATCCGCCGTCTCGACGATGTGACGGTCATGCCGATGATTCGTGCCAGCCAAGGCGTGCACATCGTGCTCCGCCGCGACTTCTTGCCCGGCGCAAGCGCCATCATGGTCCCCCACACCGACGATGGGCGTGTCCTCTTCGCCATTCCCTGGCATGGCCGTGTGTTGGTGGGTACCACTGACACTCCAGTCGAGTCGATCGAGGCAGAACCGAGGCCACTTCCGGAAGAGGTCGATTTTCTCCTGCGCCATTGCGCCCGCTATCTGACGCGCGACCCGCTAGCCGGGGATGTGCTCAGCGTCTTCGCTGGGCTCCGTCCGCTGGTGCGCTCGGGCAGCGCCGAATCGACCGCCGAGATCTCGCGCGACCACAACGTCAGCATCTCGCGCTCCGGTCTGGTCACGATCGCCGGCGGCAAGTGGACAACCTACCGGAAGATGGCACAGGACACGATCGACCAGGCGGCGCTGGTGGGCGGCCTGCCGACGCGACCGTGCGTCACCAGCGAGATCAACGCCCATGGCTACCACGCGCAGGCCGAGCGTTTCGGCAGGCTCGCCGCCTACGGCTCTGACGCGCCGGCGATCGAGCAGTTGGCGGCGACCGATCCCGATTGTGACGAGCTTCTACATCCGAGCTTCGAGCACCGCGCCTGCGAGGTGGTATGGGCGGCACGCGAGGAAATGGCGCGCACCGTCACCGACGTGCTCGCGCGTCGTACCCGGATGTTGCTGTTGGACGCTCGTGCCAGCATCGAAGCCGCACCGGCGGTAGCGGCTATTCTTGCTCGCGAGTTGGGTAAGACCGAGCGTTGGGCTCGGCGGCAGGTTGCTGACTACGAGCAACGAGCGGCCGGATACCTGGTTTCCAAGTAGGGGCCGCCCGAAAGCGGGCCTACTGGTGTCTGATCACCCACAACTCCGTTTGCGGCCCGACGAGGAAGCGCACGCCGCCGTCCGCTTGCACTACGGCGTCCTCCTCGCGCGGGATCCGCACCCGTTGCCCGCCCCACTCGGGAACCGCTCCGCTGACGCTGAACTCTATCGACCAGAACTCTGTGGGCCGAACCGGCTCAGTCGCGAAGTCGCCGTAGCGGTCGGGCCAATCGAACACTGTCCGCGCGCCCGCGCCATGTACCCAGTTGCCTTGTGTGTGCCCGTAGATCGACGCCTCGATGCCCTCCTGCTCGGCCCGTTGCTCTACTAGCGCCTTGACGCGATAGCCTGGCTCCCCTGGCGTCAGCTCGTCGGCGTAGATCTCGGCCACCACTACCGACTGACGAAACAGCTCTTGGAGGCCGGCCGGAGGCGCTGTCTCGTCGACGGACAGCACGTACGCCAGATGCTGCTGATCGGTCACCAGGCCCATCAGGCGCACGCCGAAGTCCACGTGCAGCAGGTCGCCGGGCTCGACCACCGGGTTGTCGGTATCGTCGATCCCGCCCTCGATGCCTCGCCGGTAAATGGTAATTCCGGGAGGAAAGTTAAACTCCAGATCCTGGCGCTGCCACTCCTGGACAATCCAACCGTAGATATCCATCAGACGGGTCGACCCGGGTCGGATCACCTCGTTGGAGAAAGCCCGGCGCAGGATGTGCCAGGTCCGCCAACTCGCCTCGGTCTCGATCGCCAGCTCGGCCGCGGTGCGGTGGCTGACGTAGTCGAATATCAGATCCTGTGACGAGACCAGTCGCACGGCGTACCGGGGCCCGATCGAGTGCTCGAGATAGGCCAGCATCTCCGCCGTCAGACCATCGGCCATCGCCACCGTACGCGACCGATTCACGGCGATCCGCCGCGGGTCGACCTCGTTGACGTAAGCCCGGAGATGCGGCTCCAGACCCTCCTCCCCGTACGGCACGATGCGTGGGAAGAACTCGCGCATGCGGCCGCTCTGGTGGGTGCCGATCAAGACGCGCTCCAACGGCGCCTCACCGCCTGGATCGCGGAAGATGTAGGCGTTGCGGTGGCCGTACCAGCCGGAGACGCCATAGGCGCCGAAAAGATCGAGCATCGGGTCGAGGTTGAACTCGCGGCTCATGATGATCCACATATCGACGTCGTTGCGCCGCATTGCCGACTGTAGATGCAGCTCCATCTTCTCGAGCTTGGCATCCCACTCTCGCAGGATGCGATCCAGCGCCACGGTGCGCTGCGCGACGGCCGGCGAGGACCCAGCGGCTACCGCCGCGATGACAAACACCGCCACGGCACACTGTTTTCTCGTGCCGGCGACGGCGGAACTCGCCACGCCCCAGCTGCGCAAACGACCTGGCCCGGGACGGTGAGATCTTCGACGCATTCGGTTCCTACGGCTGCCGGATTCGCAATAGCTGATTGGCCGCGATCGGGCCGTCCACCACCTGGCTCGTGCCCCCAGGCCAGGTGATCACCACACGATCGACCGAGGAGGATTCGCCCAGCCCGAAATACAGCGGCATCGAGCTCTGCGACAAGTAACCCGACTTACCATCCCGGTACCGCACCTGCCGCTCGGTATCGGTATGGACGGCGACCCAGGCGCCCAGCCCGTCTCGGTTCGACGACGAGCCCTCGAGCGCGACCTGCAGCCAGTGGATCTCTCGCCGCGATGCCAGATCGCTGAGAAATAGCTGCGGCTCCGTATTGAACTCGCCGGTAATGATATCCAGGTCGCCGTCCTGATCGAGGTCGGCGATCGCCGAGGTGCGTGTGCCGACCGCTCCCAGCACGGCGATCGGACCATCCTGGCCGGCACAGTGAGTGGCGATCAGGTCAGTCTCCGGCAGCTCGGCCGAGGCGCAATCAAGCTCGAACCAGGGAGCCCTGACTCGACCAGCCCGCCGCGGCTCGATACCGAGCACGAACTCCGCCGCGGCGAATTCCTCACCGCCCCGGTTGAGCCGTAGCGAGTTGATCTGATACCGGAACGGATAGTTCATGCTCGAGGCAATGAAGACGTCCTGCCAGCCATCGGCGTTGACATCGCCGACGCTCGTACCCCACGGCCAGTAGTTCTCCAGCCCGACGACCTCCGATACCTCGGTGAACGCCCCGCCGCCGTCGTTGCGGTAGACGGCATTACCCATGATGTGGGCGAACGCCTCCTGATAAAAGTAGCGGAAGCGCTGCTTGTCCGACTCTCCCTCCGGACCGACCTCATCGTTCATGTCCGAATGCATGTCGGTCAGGAGCATGTCGAGATCGCCGTCGTTGTCGTAATCGAACGCCTTGATCCCCATGGCGCCCCACGGCGTCCGGGGGAAAAACTCTGCGGTGCGCTCGGTGAACGTCCCACCCTCGTTGCCGTAGTAGTGATCGCTGCCCTGCATGTTGAGCACGTACACGTCCGGATCGCCGTCGGCGTCGAAATCGACGATGCTGGCATCGCCACTCCACGACTCGTCGAGCAGCCCGGCTGTCGCCGACGCGTCACCGAACGCGTTGCCGCCCAGGTTGCGATAGAGGATGCTGCGCTCGCTGCGTTCGGGGAACAAATGCCCCTGAAAGGCATCTTCAAGCGCCGTAAAGAAGCCGTCAGCACGGTCGTCGCTGGTGTAGGTCCCGACGTTGGTCACCAGCAAATCCAGCCGACCATCCGCGTCGTAGTCGAGGAATACCGCGCCCGAGGAATGGCCGACGTAGTCAACGCCGGCGGCAGAAGAGATGTCGCGGAAGTTGCCCGCGCCCAGATTTTCGTACAGGGCGTTGCCGCCGCGTACGCTGGTCACGAACAGGTCGGCGTCGCCGTCGTTATCGATATCGGCGAACGCGGCACCGACGCTGACAACGTCGGCGCGTCCGACACCAGCGCTCTCGGTGATGTCCTCGAACCGGCCGTCTCCGAGGTTGCGCCACAGCTCGTTGGCACCGATCTGATTGACGAAGTACAGGTCGAGCAACCCGTCGCCGTCGACATCGGCGATCGCCAGCCCGGTTCCGTGATCGTAATGTGCTGCCTTGTAGGTGCGCGCCGCGTCGTCGACAACCCGATTGCGAAACGTTATGCCGCTCTCCGGGAGTCGGTCGGCAAAACGGAAGTCGTGGATAACGTCCAAGTTCTCGGCAGCCGCGAGCTGCGCGGCGCGGCGGACCTCCAACGTCTGCTCACCAATATCCGGGTCGGGGTACCTGACGACGGGTACCTGGGCCGCCGGCGAGTACGTCGTGCTCATGGCGAGGGCGACAACCAGCCCACCCAACGGCAGTCGGGTACGCGCCTCGGATCTCATTCAGCCCCCTCGTGGCTTCGCGGTGACCGTTCTTCTGCCGGCGATTCTCAGCGAAGGGACGTCAAATGTGAAGGGCGTGCGGCGGCAGGATCAGTCGACAGGAACCTCGGCGGGCGAATTCGGCTGGTCCCCGGCCGAGCGCGTACGCCCACCCTCGTACACGAACGACCACGCCTCGCAGGAGAAAAGCGCCACCGCGTTACCGCCGGTGTGCAACAGCAGCGTGCCTCGGTTGCCGATGATCTTCGCGCTTTGAGCGTAGACGCGGTAGATGCCATCGTGGGCGTGGACTTCCCAGAACCGATCGCCTTGTCCGACCTCAAACACCGCCGCCACCTGGAACCCTCCTGGTCCGAAGCGGGAGCGGCAGACGGTTGGATCCGACCTCACAGTAGCAAACAATCGCCGGCGTCCGTTAGATCAATTTTCTTCATCCCTCGAAAGCACGTTGCTTCTCGGTGGGTTGCGCCTCCGACAGCGCGCAGCGAGGCGGCACGCCGCTACCGCGCTCGCCGTCGACGTCGTACCGCCACCCCTACCGTCAGGGCTTCGCGCTGGCCGATCTGCGACGCTCCTGGATCAAGCAGATTCGGCGAGCCTGGGCTGGTATCGTCATGGTGCGCCCTATCCGCCTCCCAGGACAATCTGATAATGCCCGAGCGTCACCAGCCTCTCGGCGGCAACGAGATGCCGCGCTTCGGCGGCCCCGGCACCATGATGCGGTTGCCAACTCGATCGGACGCCACAGGCCTCGACGCCTGCTTCGTCGGGGTGCCCATGGACATCGGCACCTCCAACCGCGGCGGCACGCGGCACGGGCCGCGCTACATCCGTCTCGAATCGGCGCTGATCCGCCCGTACCAGATGGCGACCCGCGCCGCGCCGTTCGATTCATTGACCGTCGCCGACATCGGCGACGTCGCAATCAACACCTTTGACCTGAAAGCTTCGGTCGACATCATCACGGCAGCGTACGGCGAGATCCTGGCGCACGATTGCACACCGCTGACGCTCGGTGGTGACCACACGATCGTGTTGCCGATTCTGCGCGCCATGCGCACCAAGAACGGTCCGATCGGCCTGATCCACGTCGACGCCCACACCGACATCAACGACAAGATGTTCGGTGAGGACATCGCCCACGGGACCCCGATTCGACGTGCGGTCGAGGAAGGTCTGATCGACACGAGCCGCAGTGTCCAGATCGGCGTCCGCGGAAGCGGCTACGCGCCTGACGACTTCGACTGGTCACGGCAGCAGGGCATCAGGGTTGTCGAGGCGGAGGAATGCTGGCACCGGTCGCTGACCCCGCTGATGGGGGAGATCCGTGATGAGCTCGGAACCGGACCCGTATACCTGAGCTTCGATATCGACAGCCTCGATCCGGCGTACGCGCCAGGCACCGGAACGCCCGAGATCGGCGGGTTGACGACGATCCAAGGCCTGGAGATCGTCCGCGGCTGCCACGGCCTGAACCTCGTCGGTGGCGACCTGGTCGAGGTCTCGCCGCCCTACGACACTTCCGGCACGACGGCGCTGACCGGCGCCAACATCCTGTTCGAGATGCTGTGTGTGCTTCCCGGTGTAGAAAGAAGGTGAACGATGGCGACGATAGATAAGGACGTAGTCAGCGCCGAGGACATCTGGCGCAAGGATCGCGACCATGTGTTGCATCCCTGGCCCCACTTCGATTCGTTTCGCGACGCGGGGTCCCTGGCGGTCGCTCGCGGGGAGGGCTGTACCATCGTCGACACCGAGGGGCGGCGCTACCTCGACGCCAACGGCGGTTTGTGGTGCAACAACATCGGGCTCGGCCGCAAGGACATGGCCGCCGCCATTGCGGAACAGGTCGAGCGGCTGGCCTACTCCAATACCTTCTCCGACATGACCAGCGTCACCGCCGCCGAGCTTGCCGCCAAGCTGGCCGAGATCGCCCCTGGAAACCTGAACCACGTGTTCTTCACCACCGGCGGATCGCAAGCGGTCGACACGGCCTACAGGATGATCCAGTTCTATCAACGCACGCGTGGGAAGGCGGCGAAGCGGCACATCATCTCGCGCGATGGCGCGTACCACGGCTCCACCTACATGGCGATGTCGATCGGCGGCAAGAAGACCGACCGCATACCGCAGTTCGACTACGAGACGGAGACCATCCATCACGTGTCGGCGCCCAACTGCTACCGAGCGCCGGACAACCTGACGGAAAGCGAGTTCTGCGATCACCTCGTCGATGAGCTCGCGGCCAAGATCCGGGAGCTCGGTACCGACAACGTAGCGGCGTTCTTCGCCGAGCCCATCATGGGCGCCGGCGGCGTCCTCGTCCCGCCGGCCGACTACCACCGCCGGACTCGTGAGCTCTGCGCCGAGCACGACGTGCTCTACGTCAGCGACGAGGTGGTGACCGGCTTCGGCCGTCTCGGCCAATGGTTCTCGGCCAAGGACGTGTTCGGTATCGAGCCCGACCTGATCACCTGCGCCAAGGGCATCACCTCTGGGTACCTGCCGCTGGGTGCGCTGCTGTACTCGGACGAGATCCACGAGGCGATCAGCGGCCCGGATCCCGACCGTGTGTTCGCTCATGGGTTCACCTATTCGGGGCACCCTGTGTGTTGCGCGGCGGCGCTCGAGAACATCCGTATCATGGAGGACGAGTACATCCTCGAAGGTGTGCGAGAGACGGGTCCCTATTTGCAGCAGCGCCTGCGGGAGCTGCTGGAGCTGCCGACGGTGGGTGACGTACGCGGCCACCACCTGATGGCCTGCGTCGAAAGCGTCGCCGACAAGGCGACGAAGGAACCGTTCCCGGCCGACATCGACATCGGCAAGCGGGTGTCGAGCAAGTGTCAGGATGCCGGGCTCATAGTGCGGCCGATCGGCCACCTGAACGTGCTCTCTCCCCCCCTGATCATTACCCGGGACGAGATCGACTTCTGCGTCGAAACGCTCGCAGAGGCGATGATCGGCGTCGGCAAGGACCTCGGCATCACCTAGTGGGCTGTGGCCTCACCAAAGGCGGATACCGCAGCGCGCGGCCGCTTGACCCCCGGCGACGCTGAGCTCGGCGGTGCCGGCCTATTGCCTCAGTTGCTGCTCGACGCGCGCCAGCGCGGTGACAATGGGCGACGGCAGCTCGCCGCGCGCACGCTGCTCCCCGTCACCGCTCGGGTAGCGTAGTTCGTATAGCTGTCGCGCTCGGCGCAACTCGTCCCGCGAGGCCGGCAGGTCGCCTTCGATCTCCAGCGCCAGGCCACGCCAGTAGGGACCCAGGGCCGACCCCGCGTCGGCGTCCTCCTCCTGCCGCGCTACGCTTCGCAGGCCGGCTGCATCCGCCGCCGCAATGGCGAGCGCAGCCTGGGTGGCGAGCGCCCGACGCGTATCAGGCGTTGGAATCTGAACCACCGCCGAGCGCACCTCGGTGCCGCTGAGGTCATCGATTCGTAGAGCCGCCTGTAGGGACTCCCCGGCCGCGATCGAGGAGCGCGGCAGGCGAAAGCCGACCTGTGCCCAGCGCCCCCGGGGCCCGTCGACAGCGCGCGCTGCGCCCAGAGCGACGGTTCCGTCAAGCTCGCGCTCGGCGGAGGTCGTCGCTCCCAGGAGTCGGACCCGCTCCAGCCAGCGAGGCTCGACGATCGCTCCCTCCGCGGTCTCGCCACGCCGACGCTCCGCCGAACGAGGGCGTCGCGGAACCAGGCTCACGCTGAGCAACAGGTCAGTGTCGACGTCGGCCGGCCGCACCTCCAGTAGGAGCTCGACAGCGACCGGTTCCGGCTGCGCTTCTGATTCGCGCGCCTGACCGTCATCCCCTCCGCCACAGGCGACGCAGAGGAGGACGACCGCCAGGATCGTGGCTCCAGCGCATCGATCGCCGACTACCAGCACAACGACCCCGGCAGGGCAGCACTGTCGCCGGCGACGCTCAGGTTGGAGCGCTGGGTTCCCGGACAGCCCGCGTCGCCGGTCAGCGGCAGCGGATCCCCGTCCTCGTCGCTCCGCGCGGCACCGCCGTTGAGCCCGTCGCCCGCGAGGCTGGCGGCGAAGATGCTGCCGAAGCCGTTGTCGTACGACGGATAACCGTGGCAGGAGCCGTCTCGGCCCTGATACCAACCGACGTTCCAGTACGAATACCGCATGATGTTCGCCATCGGACCTGACGCGACTCCGTTCTGGGGTGCGACGTCCTTCGGATACCCGTCGTTGAAACAGTCGATCCGGTCAACCCGGCCCGGGTGCCACAGGTTGACCGCGTGCCCGAGCTCGTGCGCCACGGTCGAGGCCAGCAAACTGGCGTTTCCATCCGCGCTGCCGATATCGATCACCACCTCGCGTACCCGGTTCGGAGGTGACGGCATCCAACCGCCTCCGGTGGGGAACATCTCGCCGAAGGCGCCATCCAGCGCACCATCGATCAAACGCAGGCCCTTCTGCCCGTCGGACCGCGCAGCGTAGGAGCCGCGCTTGAAGTTCAGTACGCGGGTGTCCGGCCCCTCGTATTCGTCCTCGTCGATCCAGTGAACCACGAGCCCCGAGGCCTCCTCGAACAGCGTCAACCCATCGAGCACGGCGGCGTTACTGCCGATCGCGTTGTGTACGAACAGGTCCTTCTCCTTGGGATCAAGATCGAGCCACTCCCCTTCAGAAAACGCGCCGCGGTATTCCTCGTACATCGACAGACCATCGCCAGCCTCACGGCCCTCGGGCTCCGAGTCTTCGTCGGCATCCGCTGCGCCGCCTACTTTCATCTCGTCTTCCCAGGTGTCGGCGACGTGGTTCTCGTCATTGTCGACCGGCAACGTCACATACGGTGCGTCCTCCTCGGATCGACACTCGTACTCCTCGCCCTCGATCACCACCACGCAGCGCGCTTTGCCCCAGGCGCCAAAGTCGTTCGGCGTGATCTCGACGCTGACTTCCGACTCCGAGGTCGTTCCCTCGAGCTTCCAGCCGTCAGCTCCGTGCGCCTCGGGGGCGTCGAACCCTTCCTGCCCTTCGACAAACTCTAGGTCGAGCCGGCCATCGCCCTCCGGATCCTGCTTGTTGATGGCGATGCCAGGCTCGCGACTGACCTCCTCGAGGAAGAAGCGGAAGCGTCCCTCGATATCGGGCGGGCTGTCGATTCGCGCCTCTACGATGGCTTCCTCGGCGCGGTCGCCGCCGAGCGGGCGCCAATCGTCGTCGGCTACCTTTATCCGTGCGTCTACCGCCAATCGGCGGTGGACGTCCCAGTTGGCCTCCCAGTACAGCCTGCTTTCACCAACATCGGCGCCCGCAGAACGATACGTGCCCTGCATGACGCTGCCCTCGACGACGCGCGGCTCGGGGTCCCAGATGCGTACCGGCCTGCCCTGAAAATTGAAGCGCTTGTGCGACTCGATGAGGGAGCGTATGTCCGCAAGCGTCGCATAGCCTCGCGCCGGCACCTGGAAGGTGGTGACGTTGTGCCGGCCGATCATGTATGCCAGCGACAGCCCGGGATACTCGGACGAGTGGGCGAAGACGCGGCCGTCGCAGTCGACCGACTGAAAGTCCATCACACCCTCCAGCATCTGCTGGCGCGGTGCCTGTAAGTGATAGGCACCGCTCGGCAGATCCGCCTCCAGAGGGTTGTCGTCGACCAGGCTGAAGTAGATCCACCCGGTGCCCAGAGTGCTGGTCCCAGATCCCGACCCGGTGTACGTCGTCGTGCTGCGGTTGCAGCTGCCGACGTTCTCCACGCTGCCACCGCGGCTACCCGTCCAGCTCGAGTCGTCGTCCTCGAGCAACACGATCTGGCCGACGACGCGGTCGCGCTCGTCACGTACGTCGAAGCGTGCCGCCTCGCGCCACCGCACGGTGAGGTTCCAGTGCGTCGTGACCTGGCCCTCGCCGCCGAGCACGGGGCCGTGCTGCGTAACGTTGACTCTGCCTTCCCAGCGGTACTCCAGATCGTCCTCGCCGCCGGACTGCGCCCCCAGACCGACCACAAGCAGAGCCGTCGTCAACGTCGCCACCAACCCGATGAACGCGCGTCGCATTCGCCCCCCTCATCTTTGCGTCGAGGCTCCGAGCAACCCTGGACCGCCAATCGCATCCTAGCAGGCAGTGCACGGGACACAGATCAGAGGCGAAAAGCGCGACGGCTCGACTCCTCGTAAAGCCGTCGGCTGAGCTCGCCGGCCACTGCCAGATCGAGATACGGAATGGCAATCGTGTGGCCGATCATCTCGGCACCGGCGGTGTCCACCAGAACCGACGCCATGCCGTTGCGGCGATCGAAGGGCGACTCCTCCTGCGCGACCGTCTGGATCTTGCTGTAACGCACGATCTTCGTCGTTCGCTCCCACCAACCGCTCTTGAACAGCAGCCCCCATCGCGTCAGGGCGTAGCCGGCGTGCTTCACGTACAAACGGGAATGCGCGTAGATGAGCGGCACTGCCAGAAGACCGAACACGAGCGCCCACGGGTCGAGCAGGACCGTGCCGACCAGCATCAAGCCCGCTACCAGCGCCGCCCAGCGCTTGAATACCCGGCGCCAGGCACGTTGAGCGATCGGCTCCCAATGCACTTCGTCGAGATCGATCTGCGGCAGCACTTCGCGTAGCAGCGCCGGCAGTTTCCTGGTGTCGATCATCGGCGCCAGCCAGCGACCCGAGGTATCCGAGCCGCTGTCCTCCAAATCCGGTTCCTGGGTGCCGCCGCCCACCGTCTGCAGCTCCAACGATTGGCGGCCAAACCAGCGATGCAGCGGCGACTCGATCGTTTTCAGGAGCTGGATCCGGGGTCTCGGAATGGTTCGTGAGACGCGATTGAGCAGGCCGTACTCAGCACGCAGATCCTCGCCTTTCCGACTCAGCGTGAAGCCGTGCAGCTGAACCAGGAACCACCCGATGGAGAACACGCGCAGGAGTACTGCGGCCACCACGAGAACGGTAAGCCCGGCAATTGCGACGAAGAGCGCCGGACTGTCCGATACGGTCTGCAGCCAGACGCGCCCTGGCGCCAGCCACGGTTCCACGCCATCCGTCCAGTCCACTTCCCACCAGCCGTCCTGTTGCCACAGCAGCCCGAGAGCTGCGCCCACCACCACGAGGCCCTTGTTGGAGATAACACCCAGCTTGATCAGCTCCGCCACAGGCGTCTCGAGCAGCGTACGTCGGCCCGTACACGGTCCTGAGCCGTCGGTGCCGGCAACGGCCTGTCGCTCGGTCCCCGCCACCGGGCCGGGAACGGTTCGTGTCGCAAACACGCGGGCGCGCATCTCCTCCACGGCAGCCAGCGACAGCACCCGTATCACCGCCTCGGGCTTGCCGCCGCTGGCGGTCTCCACCCGCACGAGCGCCACATCGACGGCACGGTGAAACGGATTCTGCACCAGGTCGATGTTCTGGATACGCTCGTAGGGGATGTGTCGCTCCTTGCGGATCAGCACGCCCTCGCGCACCACCATCTCGTCGTCGGCAAAGCCGTAGCGGAACACGATGCAGTGCACCACCGACCGGATCGCCATCGGGACGATGAACACCGCCGCCCAGAGCTGGTAGTTCAGACCTCCGGAGGCAAACAGCACCAGGATCGCCGGTACGATGAAGCCCTTAGCGAAACTTGCGGTGGCGAACAGCCACGACAACGGGTGCAGACGCCGGTCGATGGCGGTCGCGTCGGGCCCGCCAGAGGCGGCGTCAGGCGCACCGGCGGCAGGATCCTCAAACGCCAATTCGGTCGCCGCCTTCAATCAGGTAGTCGCGGATACGCTTCGCGGTCTCGTGTGGCAGACCTCGCACGGTCACCGACGAGTCCTGCGTACCGGCCGTATGGATAACCAGGCTGGCGAGACCGAAGTTGCGCTGCAACGGTCCCTGCGACACATCGGTGTGCTGTACCCGGGCCTTCGGCACCGATGTCACCGAGCGCCACAGCACGCCACGGCGAACGGTGAAGCCATTGCCGTCGACCCGATACCGGATGTGCTGGTACCGGATGTGCGGCCAGCGGTAAGCCAGCGCCGCGCCGAGCCCGGCTAGAAATATCCAGGCGGCGAGAATCGCCAGCTTCAGAGACACCTCCAGAGAGGTTCCGAGAGCGACGACAAGCACTGCGATGAGTAAGCCAACGGCATTCGACGCCACCCAGACAGCTGCGGTCAACTGGGCGGCGACCACTGACTTGGGATCCAGCGGATACTCGCGACCGTCGGCGACACTGCCGGGAGACTCGGTGGCGTCGGCCTCGGTGACGGGTACTGCATCCAGGGCTTGCTCCGGCTCCTCCGTTCCAGCTGACATCCTCGGATCCTAGCCGCCTGTAACAGAGGTATCGCGGGCCGCGGGCTTTGTCCCCCGGCAATACGCCTGAAGCATCTCGCCCTGGTCGCATACCACCGTCAGCATGCGCCAGTTCTCGACAAAGTGGTCGGCTTCTTCGGGCCCGAGCAGCTCCACCATTTTCGGATACAGGTCGTTGCGCATCCTGGCGTACTCGATGTGCGCTTCGCGTCGGTACCAGGCCGAGCGATCGTCGACCGACACATCGATGAACCCCACCTCTCCGAGGATCTCGGCATGGTACTCCGGCGTCCGCATCGCATACGTGAGCCCCTCGAGCTTGATCCAGTACAACATGTCCTCGCTGTGCTCGCCTGCTGGTTTCATCCAGTCGTAGCAGGTAAACGCTCCACCCGGCCGAAGCACCCTCAGGCACTCGGCGAACAGCGTCCGCTTGTCTTCGATCTGGGTGAACGCTCCCGAGCTCATGACGACGTCGAACGATCCGTCGGAAAACTCCAGCGCGCCCGGGTTCACGAGGATGAATTCGACCTGACCGTTCAGATCGCGCTCGGCGGCTCTGTGGCGCGCCCGCTCCAGCAGCGCTGACTCGATGTCGATGCCGACGACCCGCGCCCCGTAGGCATCGGCCAGATGCATCGCCGGACCGCCGAGGCCACAGCCGTAGTCGAGGACGCGTAGGTCGCGGAGGTCCAGATCGCCGACGAGATTCGCCACGTTCCCGGTACCGCCGGGAGCCATGAACCCGTCGCCCCAGATCAGCTCCAGCAGGGCCACCAAACCGTCGTGATACTCATCCTCATGGCTCATCTGCCAAACCCTATCGGATGCGAGCAGGATGCCGCCACGGCCAGGTCGACACCATCTTCGTCAAGCTCAACCGCGGAGCACGGCGACGCCGGCGATGGGTCTGGCCCCCACGCAGGCGGGAATCGCGAAGGCGCCGACCGGCCGATCGGACGCGGTAGACTGACACGTCACAGGGCATCGCTCTGTCGCGAGTCTTGACAGCGGCTCATCGCAGTCAGAAACATGCCCGCGTCGATCCCAACGGACGCGTAAATCCCAACGGAGATGCCTTGTTCCACGCTCGCACCGGTCTCATGCGCGCCTGCGCGCACGCCGGTCTGCTGACGCTCTTCCTGAGCTGGGCGGCGCCCGACGTCGCCGCCGCATCTGGCCCCAAACCGCCGGGCCAGAGCGCGCAGGAGCAGGAAGAGGAACAGACAGATGTCCTCGAGGCACTCGGTGACTTCGAGGACTTCGACGATCTGAACCTCGGCGACCTGCTCTCGGCCACCGTCTCGATCGCGGCCGCGGGACGCATCGACTCACTAGAAGAGGCCCCCGGGATCGTCTCCGTCATCTCCAAGGAGGAAATCCGACGGCTGGGCGCACGCACCCTCGAGGACATCCTCGAGCTGGTGCCGGGCTTCGAGGTGCTGCTGGACGGACTCGGACGTGGCCGCATCGTCGTTCGAGGGCTGGGCACAGGCGCCAGCTCCGAGAACGTACTGATGCTGTTCAACGGCCAGCGACTCAACACCGACTATCAGGGCGGCGCCACGGCGACGAACCTGGACATCCCGGTAGACAACATCGAGAAGGTCGAGATCATCCGTGGCCCGGGCTCGGCCCTGTTCGGCGCCAACGCCTTCCTGGCCGTGATCAACGTCGTCACACACACGACACGTTCACGGGCCTGGAGCTGTCCACCGGCGCCGGCCCCTGGGGTACCACGGAGCTGAAGGCGCTCTTCGGCCGATACCTCGGCGCCCTGGGTGTCTCGGGCTTCGTGCAGTGGGCAAGTACCGACGGCGCCCCGACGCGAGTGGTCGCCGACAACCAGACCGTATACGACGCCGCGATCGCGCCGCACGGCATCGAGTCGCTGTCGCTGGCGCCTGGAACGACGTTCTCGGACCGCAGATCGCTCGACGCCAACTTCCAGATCGGCTTCAAGGGGTTCTCCTTCCAGGGGCGCTACAAGCGCGAGAACAGCGGCGGGTTCGTCGGGCAGATCGACGTGCTGCGACCGGGAACCGACATCGACGCCGGCCACCTGCTGGGGAACCTGACGTACCGCGGATCGCTCGGGCGGAGCATCGCCATCCAGGCCGACGCCTTCTATACGCAGACCCGCCAGCTCCAGGACCTGGACATCCTCCCGCCGGGCTTCGCCACTCCGGTAGCCACCTCCTTCAGCCCGAAACCGATCGTGTTCCCGCTGAGCAAAGGCGTGCGCATCGACACGCACGTGAAGATGCGCCGCTACGGAGGCGAGGTGCGGGGGACCATCACGGCCAGCGACACCAACCAGCTGGTGCTGGGCGCCGGCTACGCGGTCGAGAGGCCCTACGACATACGGATCTTCGGCAACGTTCGCTTCCTCGAAGAGCCGCTGTTCGGTAACCCCAATCTGGTGATCTTTCCGGTACCTGCCTTCACCGAACTACCGTCCTTCATTCCCGAGGAGCCGCGCAGGATCTTCAGCCTCTACGCGCAGGACACGTGGGATGTCGCGAGCCGCGTGACGCTCACCGCCGGCATCCGATGGGACCGCTACAGTGACTTCGGCAGCACGGTGAACCCGCGCGCCGCGCTGGTCTGGCGCCTGCCCGCCAACCTGAGCTTCAAGCTCCTGTACGGTCGCGCCTTCCGAGCGCCGAGCATCTACGAGCTATTCGTGCAGGCGCCGGGGCTGTTCGGTAACCCCGACCTGGAGCCAGCCATCACGAACACGTTCGACGCGGCGCTGATTTACCGCGACGGGCCCGTGCGTCTCAGCATCAACGCCTTCGTGAGCCGCATCGACAACCTGATCCTGCAGGAGAACACGCGCCTGACTGCCACAGAACCGATCAGTGGCAGCTTCCAGAACGTTCCCGGCGTCAACATCGACGGCTTCGAGCTCGAAGCCCGACGCGATTGGGGGTTCCAGCACTCCGTGTGGCTGAACTACACGCTGCAGAATCCCACCAACCGGGTAACCGGCGAGCCCCTGCCCGGCGTCCCGCGTCATCTGGTCAATCTGGGCGGCACGCTCGACCTCAGTACCCACCTGAGCCTCACGTCAACGCTGCAGCTCCGCAGCACGCGCTCGCGCGCCCGCGACAATGCCCGCGACCCGGTCGGCAGCTACGCCCTCGCCAACGCGACGCTGCGCCTGCGCAATCTGATCCGCGGCGTAGAGCTGTCGATCGCGGGCCGCAACCTGTTCGACGTTCGCTACGCTGACCCGGCCCTCCGAGGATTCCTGCCGGAGCACTATCCGAGACCCGGCCGCCACGTCATCTCCGAGCTCTCCTACCTGTTCTGACCATGCCGACGCGTCGCCGACACATCGATCACGCCGGCCGATGGCGGCGTCTGTGCGCCGCGGTCTTGCTCTCCTGTGCCCTCGTGATCGCGGCTCCGACGAGCGTGGTCGCGCAGCAGATGGCGGTACCCGCCAACCTGCAGGTCCCGCTCCTCCTGAAGATCCTGACGTACGACCGAAACCTGGCGAGCCGCCCCGGCGACGCGCTCACCGTCCGTATCGTGTTTCGTGCCGGTGACACCGAATCAGAACAGGCCGCCGGTGAGGTAGCTGCCGTTCTCGACGCCCTCACGGACAAGAGCGTGAAGGGGTTGCCGATCCGCTTCACAAGCATCCCCATTGGCACCGAGGACGAGCTGATCGCCGCCATTCAAATCGATGCGGTCAGCGTGCTGTACGTGGCCCCCGGCGCGGTTGACGTGCCGATGGTCCTGCGGGTAGCACGATCCAGTCGCGTCGTCTCGGCGACGGGAGTGCCCGCCCTGGTGGATCAGGGCGTTGCCATCGGCATCGGAGTGAACCGCGACAAGCCGCAGGTGCTGATCAACCTGCCGGCGTCTCGGCAGGAGGGTAGCGAGTTCGATGCCAGCCTTCTGCGCATAGCGACGGTGGTCCGCTAGCCGCGAACTTCAGCGTCCCAAACTCGCGTTGACGCCGACAAGCGGCAAGCGGACGCATATGATCATGGGCGCACGGGATTCCGAACGGCAACGAGGCCATATGCGACGCTGGTTCATCGACGCGCCAATCACGCGCAAGCTGACGGTGGGCATGATGCTCACCGCCATCGTCGCCCTGCTGCTGGCCGGCTCGACCTGGGCCGCGTACGACATCTACACCTTCCGCCAGTCGCTGGTTGAAGAAGTAGGTGTGCTCACCGAGATCATGCGTTCGAACACGACGGCGGCGGTCGATTTCGACGCGCAGGCGTCCGCCGACGAAACGCTAGCCGCCCTCCGGGCCCAGGAGACCATCGTCGCGGCGTATATTTTCCGACCCGACGACAGCCTGTTCGCGTCGTACTTTCGCGACAGCGACGCCGCCGTCCTGCCGCCGCGCGTGCGAGATTCCGGAGCCTATTTGGAGAACGGCTTCCTGCTCCTGTTCCGCTCCATGGAAAGCGGCGGCGAAGTCATCGGTACGATCTGTATCCAGTCCGACTTGACGGCGATCAACGCGCGCCTACGCAACTACGGCGGCTTGACGGTGGTCGTGTTGCTGGGATCCTCGCTGATCGCATTCCTGATCTCAGCGCAGTTCCGGCGAGTAATCTCGGCTCCGATTCTCAACCTGGTGCGCTTGACGACCAGCGTCTCTGGCCAGCGCGACTACTCGGTGCGCGCCGAGAAGCACAGCGACGACGAGGTCGGCCAACTCATCGACAGCATCAACCACATGCTGCAAGAGATCGAGACGCGGGACGACGAGTTGCGCGTGGCCCGCGATCGCGCCGAGGACGCGAACCGCGCCAAGAGCTATTTTCTCGCCAACATGAGCCACGAGCTACGAACGCCGTTGAACGCCATCATCGGGTACAGCGAGTTGCTCGTAGAAGAGGCGGAGGACCTGGAGCAGGAAGACTTCGTTCCCGATCTGGAGAAGATCCGCAAGGCCGGCAAGCATCTCCTGACCCTCATCAACGACATTCTCGATCTGTCGGAGGTCGAAGCCGGCAAGATCGAGGTGGAGGTCCGCGAGTTCAACGTGCCGGATCTGTTCGAGTACCTGGCAACGACGGTCCGTCCCCTGGTGCAAAAGAACGGCAACAAGCTGGCCGTCGAGATCGCCGACAACATCGCGACAATGCGATCCGACGAGACGCGTGTCCGACAGATCCTGTTGAATCTCCTGTCGAACGCTTCGAAGTTCACCGAGAACGGCACCATCACGTTCGCCGCCGACAGGGAGATAACCGACGACACCGACGAGATCGTTTTCCGGGTAGCGGACACCGGTGTCGGCATGACCGACGAGCAGGTGGCGAGGATCTTCGAGGCCTTCCAACAAGCCGATGCCAGGGTCAGCCGCAAGTACGGTGGCACCGGGCTCGGCCTGGCGATCTCACGCAAGTTCGCCAACCTGCTCGGCGGCGATATCACGGTTTCCTCCGAGGTTGGCGAGGGCAGCCAGTTCATGGCGCGGTTACCAATCGATGCCGGCGAGGTCAAGACAGATCCGGTCGGCGCGACGCCGGCCGAGCCGGATGTATCGGTGTCGTCCGCGGTCCGCATCCGTGGAGCTACGGGAGATGTCGTGTTGGCGATCGACGACGATCCCGCGGCGCGCGATCTGATCAAGCAGTTCCTGGCCCGGGAGGGATTCGATGTCGTGGCGGCGGCGGACGCCAGCGTGGGGCTTCGACTGGCATCGGAGCTCAAGCCGATGGCCATCACTCTCGATGTGGTGATGCCGGGCCGTGACGGATGGGAAGTGCTCGGCGATTTGAAATCTGATCCTGAGCTGGCGGATATCCCGGTGGTAATGCTGTCGATGGTCGACAAACACAACCTCGGATACACCCTCGGCGCATCCGACTACCTGAGCAAGCCCATCGACCGCGAGCGGCTCGTTGCGGTGCTCAATCGATATCGTGGCCACGCCGGCACCGGCTACGCGTTGGTCGTCGAAGACGATGCCTCCACCCGCGAGATGCTCGGCCGGATCATAGAGAAGGCGGGGTGGACGTGGTCGGCGGCCGAGAACGGACGCGTTGCACTGGAACGCGTCGCAGAATCGCGCCCCGACGTGATCCTGCTCGACCTGATGATGCCGGAAATGGACGGCTTCGAATTCGTAGAGAAGCTCCAGGCGGACGAATCGCGCCGTGATGTGCCGATCGTTGTGATCACCGCCAAGGAGCTCAGCAAGGACGAACGCGCCCGGCTGACGAACCGCGTGCAACGCGTGATTCAAAAAAGCGCGAGAACCACCGACGAAGTGTTGAGCGAGATCCGCAGGCTCGTACAGGAGAGCTCCGCCGGACCAGCGACGACGCCATGAGAGGGAACCGATGACGAGCGCAACCGCCAGAATCCTGCTGGTGGAGGACAACGAGATGAATCGCGACATGCTGTCGCGCCGGCTGGAGCGCAAGGGCTATGCGGTCACCCTCGCCATCGATGGTGAGCAGGCCGTGGCAATGGCGGTGGCGGAGTTGCCGGACATCGTCCTGATGGACATGAGTCTACCGATCATCGACGGCTGGGAGGCCACTCGCCGCATCAAGGCCGAATCAGGAACGGCTGGTATCCCGGTTATCGCGCTCACCGCCCACGCAATGGCCGGCGACCGAGAGAAGGCGCTCGAGGCTGGTTGCGACGACTACGACACCAAGCCGATCGACCTTGCCCGTCTAATCGGCAAAATCGAAGCGTTGCTGGGCCAGACCGCAGCGCCGTGAGCGACACGACCGCCCTCACAGAAGGGCCGTTGCTGGTCGTCGACGACGACGAGATGAACCGCGACATGCTGTCGCGCCGTCTGCGTCGCCGAGGCCACGACGTCGAGGTGGCGTGCGACGGCGCCGAGGCGCTCGAGAAGATCGCCGAGCGGCAGTTCGATCTCGTCCTGCTCGACGTGATGATGCCCGGCATCGATGGCCTGCAGGTCCTGGAGGAAGTACGCCGGACGCAGGACATGGGAGACCTGCCGATCATCATGGCGACCGCCAAGGACGAGTCCGAGGATATCGTCCACGCCCTCAAGCTCGGCGCCAACGACTACGTCACCAAACCGCTCGACTTCCCCGTGGTGCAGGCCCGGGTCCGCACACAGCTGGCGTTGAAGCGCGCTCGGCGCGAGCTCGAGGCGACCCGTCAGCGGATGAAATCCGACCTGCTTGCGGCTGCGAAGGTGCAGAACGCACTGATGCCGCAGAGCCTTCCCGAGCTCGACGGAGCGAGCTTCGCGTGGAGGTTCCTGCCGTGCGACGAGCTCGCCGGCGACATCCTCGACGTGTTCTGGCTCGGCGAGCGGCGCGTCGGGCTCTACCTGCTCGATGTCAGCGGTCACGGCGTGCCGGCGGCCCTGCTGTCGGTAACGCTGAACCGCATCCTTCCCCACCTGGAGGAAGCGTCGCTGCTGATTGACGAGTCATCGCGCCCGGACGAGAACGTGCTGCTATCGCCGGCTCGAGTGGCCGGACGGCTCAACACTCGATTCCCGATGAACCCTGAGACACGGCAGTACTTCACCATTACCTACCCGTACTCGACACCGAACGGATGGAGCTCCGTTTCGTGGCCGCTGCCCACCCAGGTCCCGTCCACCTGAAGGCCAACGGCGAGTGTGATGTGCATCCGCCCACCGGGACAGCGATTGGCTGGTTCCCCCAATCCAGCTGGGAGGATGCCACCATCCACCTTGCGCCCGGCGACCGGGTCTACATCTGCTCGGATGGCTTCAATGAGGCGATGGGAGCCGACGGCGAGATGTTCGGCTATGAGCGCATCACCGATTGCTTGACCGCCGCCCGTGACCTCGACCTGGACACCAGCATTGACCGCCTGCTCAGCGAGGTCCAGGACTGGTGCGGCGACAGCGGTCGTGACGACGACATGTCGGTCGTTGCGTTGGAGATCCCGACTGCGTGAGCTCGGCGCTACGGTGCTAGAGCTTCGGAACTACGCCGACGTCGAACGGATTACCGCTCATCGGGATCGTGAATCCGGTCGAGCAAGCTCCTGAGGAAGCGACATCGATGATCGAGATCGAGGCGCCCGAGTAGTTGGTCCCGGCAGCGTACTGGTCGTTCACCTTGACAACATTGGTAGGCTTCTTGCCGGTAGCCACAGCGGTCGTTTCGACGGCGCCGCGAGCCCGGGCGGTTGTCAGGTCGACACACACGAGCCGGTTCTTCTTGTTCGATACGACCAGCAAGATGTCGTCGGTAAAGTACTCCACCCCCCAGGGTCGCTTGCCGAGCTTCTTGAAGTTGATGTCGGCAATCACCGCGCCGCCGCGTGGGTCGAACACGATCGTCTTGTTGCCCTTGAAATCGGTCGCGGCGCACTCGGTCCCCGAGCTATTGCACACCACCGACCGCGACTCCTTCGCCACAACGTCGGGCGCGCCGCCACGGGCCGTGCGGAAGTCCTTGCGCTCCAGGATATCGACGCCGCCCTTGCCGGCGACGACGATGAAATTGCCCGCTAGCGCCAGGTCCCAGGGGCTGGTTACCTGCGTGGCGACCTTCGGCCCGGCACCGAGGGCGCCGGCGAACTGGGCGGCGTTTTCGCCCTGCAAGGCCACATACCCCACGTTCAGGTCGGTGGGATCGAGCGCCCCATCGGCCGGACCATTGCCGAGCGGGAGGGCCAGCAGCTGCCCGACATTCGGAACCATGACCGCGGCGGAGTTCGTGCCGCGCAGAAACGCAATCGCGGCCCCCGCCTCCGCTCCGACTATGCCCATCGGCTTGTGCGGTCCCCGGGACCGTCCCGCTGCAGCGACCGAATACTCGTTCGTCGCCCCGGTCTCGAAATCGATCTGCGCCACCAGATCCTCGGCCGTGAGCGTGGCGAACAACCACACCGAATCGCTTTGCGCCGCCGCCGAGCTCACCGCACCGCCGAACGCGAGCGCCGCAGCGGTGGCGATCGCCAACAAGCCAACGAGCGGCAGTGCGGGCCCGACTTTGCGCATGGTCACTCCTCTCGACGCTTGCGGCGACCGGTGCACACCGGCCACGGAACATATCTTCGGCGCACAGCATATATTGGCGAGGGCAGATCGCCAGGACTGGATGGACTTTTCGATCTGATGCTCGGGAGAGTGCTTGAAACGCATCCCTTGGCGTAGAGATCCGCGCAAGATTGCGCTGTGGGTGGCGACGCTATGCACCCTCGTGCTGCCCGAGTCCGTCGCCGCGACACCGGCGCCCCGCGCGCCCGTCGCTTCCTCGACCTCGTCACAGAAGCAGATCACCGGGAACCGGGAACCGCAGCGACAGGCCAGAGAGCAGGAGCAGGTCCAGACCAGCCAGTTTCTCGCCGATGTCGGCTATGGATGGCGCCTCGGCTCGAAGGTCGGCATGCAGGCAAAGGTCCTGTACACCGAGAACCGTGAGCACCAGTTGTTGGACATCCTGGCCCCGGGAGTCACCATTCCTGTCGAGATCGGTGGGTTCCAACATGCCGCCGAGAAGATCACCGCCGTTCTCGACGTGGCCTCCTACAAGCGCGTCAAGAACCTGCCGATCCGGGTCATTCGTATCGAGCTGCCCATAGGGAGCTCCGCCGCCGACCGCATCATTGCCTCCGGTGCTAACGTTCTCTACCTGACCGCCGGCCTCGGCGCCAGCCTCGCTGCCGTAGTCGAGACCGCCCGGCAACGCGGCCTGGTGACGCTCACCGGCGTACCTGAGTTCGTCGACCTCGGAGTCGCCGTCGGCATCTCGGAGCGTCAAGACAAGCCCGAGATTCTGATCAACCTGGCCTCGTCCCGCGCGGAAGGAAGCCAGTTCGATGCCAGCCTGCTGCGGCTCAGCCGCGTGCGCGTGCTGCGCTAGGAAGGAAGCCGGGCCACTGCACACCACGGGCGAGTTGATTGGCCAACCTCGACGCGCGATGGGCCTGCTGTCGATAGCGGTGTTGATGACGGTTGCCTGCAGTGCCCCTGATGCCGTGGTGTTCGACTTCGCCGCCAACCTCGATCTCGCCGCCGTCCACGCAGAGACTCGAGTGATCAACATTGGCACCCCTGCCGGCCGCCGCCATCTGATCCGGGGGTGGAGCTACGACGAGAGGTGGGCCGGCGATTGGACCTTCGCTTGGGGGCTCTGGCCGGAGTCTGCGCTCGAGTTCTACACCTTCGATCCAAGCACCACGGTGATTAGATTCCGCTGCAGCCCGTCGGACGCGATGGCAGGCGCCGAGCCACGAGTCGAGGTGGCAGTTAACGGTCACGACATCGCGGCGGTTCCGCTCCGCCGCGGCTTCCAGAACTACGAGGTTCGCGTGCCTCGCCAGCGTCTGCTGGTGGGGCGCAACGAGCTTCGGTTTCGTTACGGGCATAACGGTGGCGTGCTCCCACTGTCCAACGACAAGCTCCGGCCGTCGCTTGCCGTTGCCTGGCAACGCGTTCGCATCGGGCCCGAGTCTCCTCCTGGGTCAGTCGAAACCACTGATGGATCGCTCGAGATGCCGTTCAACACTCGCGTCGACTACTTCGTCAGCCTTGCGCCAGGCACGACCCTGCGGTGGGGGTCGGTCGTCTCCTGGGGTGTTGCCGCCGGACGAGCTTCTCCCACCCTCCGAGTGGAGGTCGTGTATGAGGACGATGACACGCGGCCGCGGGTCGCTGGGTTGACAGGTCCCGAGTTGGCGGCTCCGTTCGCAGCAGCGCTGGAGGGTCAAGCGCGGGCACGTGTGTCCTTCCTCGCTGTGCCAGCGGGCGACACATCCGAGCAGGGTGCTGGGCTTCGAATCGCTTCGCCGAGGCTCACAGCCTCGGCCATAGGCAGGGGGCCGAATCCGAGCGAAGCGGCAGCTGGGCAGCCTAGACAACCGCCGGCAGAAGCTCCACGCGACCGTACCAATGGACCGGCGGGCTTGCCGTCCGACCTGCGGGCCGCATTGCGCGCCAGTCTGCCGGCCGGGCAAGCACCGAACGTGATCATCTACTTGGTGGATACGCTGCGCGCCGACCACCTCAGCACATACGGTTACGACCGCCCGACGAGCCCCGTCTTGGACGACCTCGCTACGGAGGGCGTCGTCTTCGACCACGCCATGGCGCAGTCGGCATGGACGCGGACCTCCGTCGCGTCGATCCTCACGGGTCTGCAGCCGCGGGCACATAACGTGCTCGACCGCGAGGACGCTCTGTCGAGCGAAGCGGCAACGCTACCCGGTCTGCTCGCGCTGCAGGGCTACCAGACGTACGCCGCGATCACCAACGGCAACGTCGCGCCACAGTTCGGCTTTGACAACGGATTCGACAGCTTCGTCTACCTGCCGGAGCAGCTGGAGTCACAGACCGTCTATCAGCTGTCGGATCAGGTCAACGATGCGTTCTTCGGTTGGCTCGCCGAGCACCAAGCGGAAAGGCCCTTCTTCGCCTATCTGCACGCCACCGACCCACATGGCCCACATGCGCCGCGCGAACCGTATCGCTCGCGCTTTCTTCGCGACTCGCGGTTGGCAGATCTCGCCGAGCCCGACCTGATCGGCGCCGCGCTCGAGCGGTTCCCGGATCTGTCGATCGCGGACGCCGTGGCCGCCATGCGGGATCTCTACGATGCCGAGATCGCGTACAACGATGCGCAATTCGGTCGACTGATCGATCGCCTACGTGATCTGGGTATCTACGATTCGACCATGATCCTGTTCGTTTCCGACCACGGCGAGGAGTTCTTCGACCACGGAGCCTTCTTGCACGGCCGCTCGCTCTATTCCGAGATCATCTTCGTACCATTGGTCGTCAAGTTCCCTGGCAGCTGGTCGGCAGGCACACGCGTCGATGCAGCCGTCCAACACGTGGACATCGTGCCGACGGTCCTTGATCTGGTCGGCGCCTCGCCCCTGGGCGCGTCCGCTGGCGACAGCTTGGTCCCGGTTGTCTCGGCAGCGGAGGAAGGGACCGAGCACGAGAGCTTCGCGACGCGACGTCTCCTGGCGCACGTCGACCTCGACGGAATGCGCATCGATAGCCTGCTGACGAGCGACCACCATCTCATAGCCTTTGCGCCGCCAGACATGAGTCGGGCGGCGCAGATATTCGGTTGGCGCACGGATCCGGCGGAGCAAGTCGACCTGTCGGATCAGGCTCTAGTATCGGCCGGATATCTCCGTCTCGCCCTACGCACCATGGCCGCCGCGCAGCGCGGTCTCTTTGACGCCGAGACCGCGGTGATCGACGAGGAGCTTGCCGAGCGGCTCCGCGCCCTCGGCTACCTTCAGTAGAGCGGCGGGCCCCCGCAGCGCAAGAAACGACAGGAGCTGTGTCGCGTGAGCGGTCGTGCTCAACGCTGCAATCGCCGGCGAGACGCCGTTTTTCGGTGGGCTCGGGCGGAATTGAACCACCGACGCAGGGCTTTCAGGCCCTGATGCAGCAATCGTACTCGATGTGGATCTGATCGAGCACGTCCCGCACGGAATACACGCCTTGCTGTGCGCGATCCTGCTTACCGTGCAGCCATTTCCATCAGCCGTTGAGCGTGCTTTCGTCCTGTGTGACGAGGTAGTAGCTCCTGGAGAACTAGTTGCACGAACGCAGCAACCTCGCCCATGTCGTCGACTGGAAGCGGGGCTCGCTAAAGGCGGGGTGCTCCGTGAGACGCTCGCGGTCCGGCTTGGGCAATACGCCCTGTTGGATGCGCTCCCGCAGGATCGGTACGAGTTGCTGCAACACGACCCATGCGCGTACCCGAATCCCTTCGGGAGTGTTGTGGATTGCATCCCTAACCAGGTTGGGATCGCGTGGGAAATGGCCGGCCACGTCGAGGAACTCCAGCCCGCGGCTCGACGCGTACTTCTCGAACACCCGGTTCTGGAAATCGGCCATGCGCCGCAGGTATGCGTAGCTGAAGATCCCATACGTCTGGTTGAGGTACTGGAAGAGCGTCGCGTGGCGCGGCAGCTCCAACCGCATTCCGTCCCACACCATCCATACGAAAGACGACGGGATCAGCTCGGCGTCGATCTGCGTCAGATTCTCACGGATCCCCTCCAGATCACCGATGACGCCGTCGAGGCCCGTCGGCAGGCGAGGATCGTCCGGATCGGGGTCATGCTCATCGATCTCCGGTGGCCAATTCACCTCATTGGCGACCTTCTCCGGCTCGGCGCCGTCGCCGTGGTAGCCGGCGTCTATCAGCGCCAGCAGCCGTCGCAACAGTGCCGAGTAGTTCTCGAGCGGTGACTTCAATACGAAATTCACGGTTGGCTGCGGTGGTGACTCGCCGTCGGTCCAGTCAACGTAGTCCGTCGGCCAAAAGCTGTTAGCCCCTTCGTAGTAAACGACCATGTCCGGCTCCAGCGGCAGCAGCTCGCTGCGCACGACGCCGCGGATATCTGGCGAGGAGATGCCGGAGCGGCCGGCGTTTACCGTCTCGAAGCGCATACCGGAGAACTCGCGATCTGCCCATAAATTGAGCCATCGACCGACGTATTCGGGGTAGGAGTACGGCATTCCATGACCACTGACCGTGGTGCTGGCGCCCACGAATGCGATCCGGATGGTCCCTGGGGGCTTATTCAATGGGATTTGAGCGCCTCGGTAGCCGAACCTGCTGACCTCCATACGGCTCGGATCCGTGATGTTCCGGATGAACCGATAGCGCGGGAACATCGTTCCGTTGCGCGGCGTGAAGTAGAAGATGCGTTCGAACCGATCGAACGACTCGTTCATGACCCCGCCAAGGCAGGCGCCGTTTTTCAGGTGGGCTAGGTTCCACTGGTAGATTGATCCGTACCCGACTTCAGGGGGCGCGGCGCGGAACCTCTCGAGTAGGCGCTCGTTGGGATCCTCGCCCAACGGTCGTCGCGGGTCTTGCACGAACCACTCGCGCTCCACCCCGCGTGCCACGTCGGTCGCGGCCACCCAGCTTCCCGACGCTGGTGCAGCGTTGTCGGCGCTTCCGAAAATCGGCTGCGGTCGTGCCACCAGGCGCAACGACAGCAGCTCGTACCCATCGATGGCCCGAACGACCGCTTCCCCCAGCGGCACGCAGAGAGCAGTAGATGCGGCCAGCAGTAGCAGTCCCGCGAGGATCTCTTTACTTCGAGTCATCGTCAGGTCGCTGCGAACAGGGCGTTCGGACGTGCCGGACCAATGCTACCCCCAAATCTGTCACGGCAGCTCGGCCATCTTTGGATCGGGCACGAAGCCGTGGCCTGCAAGGGCGACGACCGCGTCCCTGCGCTCCGTTCGCTTGTCCGGGCCCTCTACATCCAGCGACGATAAGGCTTTGGCCCTCCCTAGGATGCAGCCTCTTGGTCCGCACCGAGACGGGCCTTTTGTCACTTGCGACCAAAGCTGACAAACCCCGGAGGATTGGGGTTCGGGAAGGAGAGAGAATTGTCCATTGGCCTGCACGGCCGTGGGGGCTAGAAGGGAGCGGATAGGGGCGGTTAGCGTCAGGTGGGAGCGGCCTTCACACGGCTGTTGACACGTTGCCCCGTCTTCTCGACATTACGGATCGTAACCCACCCAATACGGAGGGAGCGGTCCCGATGCGTGACAGCGACAAACCGGACAAGACTGACGACCTCGAGTCCGGCGAGACTCTGTCCGAAGCGCCGACTTCGACGCCCCGCCGTCTGAGGACGACCTGCCTGGCGGCGTACCTACACCCGGCTAGCAGTTCGGCTCCTACGAGATCGCACTCAGACGGCGAACCGCACCCCTAACTCGGTGTGGTGTCCACATGGGTGTCCACATTTGGGTGGAAACAGAGCATGACGGGTGAAAACCCGTGAGGTCGATGTCGCGTCTTCATCCCGCTAACCTGCTGGAAACACCAGATTTGCAAGGTGGGCTCGGGCGGAATTGAACCACCGACGCAGGGCTTTTCAGGCCCTCGCTCTACCGACTGAGCTACGAGCCCACCAGAAGACCTTGGCGGGAGTCTGTGGGTCGGGCACATCGGAGCCGATGCGGCGCGAGCTTACCCACGGACTGAGACCTTATAGCCCGTGCCTCCTGACCAGTCAAACGGGCATTTTTGCTATAGTAGCCCGCGGTTTAGGGTCGATGATGCCCCGTTAGGGGCCTGAGATTTCGGTGATTTTTCCCAGTTTGGGAGCCTGCGCATGACTGACAGAGAACGCTGGGGCACGAGGGTCGGGCTGATCCTCGCGATGGCCGGAAACGCGGTGGGGCTGGGCAATTTCCTGCGCTTCCCGGTGCAGGCGGCCTCGAACGGCGGCGGCGCCTTCATGATCCCCTACTTCATCTGCTTCCTGCTGCTGGGAATCCCGCTGATGTGGGTGGAGTGGTCAATCGGTCGCTACGGCGGCCGCTACGGACACTCCTCGACGCCTGGAATGATGGCCCGGATCTGGGACCACCCGGCGGCCAAGTACGTCGGTGTGCTGGGCCTGTTCATGCCGCTCGTGGTGATGATCTACTACACCTATATCGAGTCGTGGTCGCTCGGCTACACGATCTTCACCGCCACCGGATCCTATTGGGGCGCCGCCGAGTTCGAGCCCATGCTGGCGTTCCTGCGCAGCTACCACGGTATCCCGATCGACATGAGCGATCCGGCGGTATCCGGCGCCGGGCTCACCTACTTCACCTCGGTGTCGTGGGCCTGGGCGCTGTTTTTCGTGACGCTATGCGCAAACGTGTGGATTCTGTCCAAGGGCGTGTCGGGTGGGATCGAAGCGATCGCCAAGATCGCCCTACCCACCCTCTTCGTGTTCGCCATCGTGCTGGTGATTCGGGTGCTGACCCTGGGCACGCCCGACCCGGCGCTGCCCGACTACAGCGTCAGCGCCGGCATGGGGTTCGTGTGGAATCCAGTACCGGAGATGTTCACCAGCCCCAGCGTATGGCTGGCGGCGGCCGGGCAAGTTTTCTTCACTCTCAGCCTCGGGCTGGGATCGATTCACTGCTACGCCAGCTACTTGCGCGAGAAAGACGACGTCGCCCTCACCGGCCTGGCAACTGCAGCGACCAACGAGTTCGCCGAGGTGGTGCTTGGTGGCACACTGGCCATCCCCGCCGCGGTGGCCTTCTTCGGGCTCGATCGAACGCTGGAGCTCGCGAGCAGCGGATTCGATTTGCCGTTCGCGCTCATGCCGACCCTCTTCCAGCAGATTCCGGCGGGACAGTTCTTCGGCACGATGTGGTTCGCTCTCCTGTTCTTCGCCGGCATCACCTCGTCGCTGGCCATGGGCCAGCCGATCATGGCGTTCCTACAGGAGGAGTACCGCATGACGCGGCAGAAGGCCGCGGTGGTGCTCGGCACGATGGTGTTCATCGGTTGCCAGCCGGTGATCTTCTTCAACCAGCAGGGCTTTCTGAGCGAGTTCGACTTCTGGGCCGGGACATTCGGGCTGGTGGTGTTTGCCACCATCGAGATCATCCTGTTCGCTTGGGTGTTCGGCATCGACCGCGGCTGGCAGGAGCTCACCACGGGCGCCGACCTGGAGGTGCCGGTGATCTTCCGCTTTATCATCAAGTACGTTACCCCGGCGATGTTGCTGGTGATCCTCGGCAGCTGGATCTTCCAGATCCTGCCGCCGGTACTGAGCTACCAGGGCGTCAACCCGGATTACGTTCCCTACGTGCGCGCCGCGCGACTGACGATGATCGGGATCTTCCTTGCCTTCTGCCTCGCCGTTTCCTACGCCTGGCGCAACCACTCGAGGACCGATGCGGCCTGAACGGGAGACACGCACATGGGCATGACCGCGACTGGCTGGACGTTCCTGATCCTCGCCTGGGTCTTCATCTTCGGGCTGGTGATCTTCTGCTTCCGCAAGGTGATGTCGACCGGCGACACGACCTTCGAGCATCCCGAGAAGACCGAGGGACCCGGCAGCGCACCAGGCGCCTAGCCACAGCTCGCCTGGCTACACGGGGCCGACTGGCCGGGTTTTTCTACGAGCTAGGCTTTCTGGTCTGCGAGCTCGGCGTTCGCCGCGGCCGCGGCGCTGGCGGCGCTTTCCGCGGCCTGCTGCGATAGCGGGCTGATGCCGTAGACCTCGCGCAGCCGGCGCTCGATATCGGCTGCCACCTCGAGATTGTCGCGCATGAAGCGCTTGCTGTTCTCGCGTCCCTGACCGATCCGCTGGCCCTGATAGGAATACCAGGAGCCGGACTTCTCGACGATGTCTTCCTTGACACCCAGGTCCAGAAGCTCGCCCTCACGGGAGATGCCCTCGCCGTAGATGATGTCGAACTCGGCCATCCGGAACGGCGCCGCCACCTTGTTCTTCACCACCTTGACGCGGGTGCGGTTGCCGACGAACTGGTCGCCGTCCTTGATCGAACCGATGCGGCGGATGTCCATCCGTACCGAGGAATAGAACTTCAGCGCCCGCCCGCCGGGGGTGGTCTCCGGGTTACCGAACATGACGCCGATCTTCTCGCGCACCTGGTTGATGAAGATCAACGTGGTCATCGACTTCGATACCACCGCGGTGAGCTTGCGCATCGCCTTGGACATGAGCCGTGCCTGCATACCGGGCTGCATGTCGCCCATCTCGCCCTCGATCTCGGCGCGCGGTACCAGCGCCGCAACCGAGTCGACGACCACGACATCGAGCGCGCCCGAGCGTATGAGCGTCTCGCAGATCTCGAGCGCTTGCTCGCCAGAGTCGGGCTGCGAGACGAGCAAGTCCTCGAGGTTGATCCCCAGCGCCCGGGCGTATTCGGGATCAACGGCGTGCTCGGCGTCAATGAACGCCGCCATCCCTCCGGCCTGCTGAGCATTGGCGACGATGTGGGTGGCCAACGTGGTCTTGCCGGACGACTCGGGCCCGTAGATCTCGACGATGCGGCCGCGCGGCACGCCGCCGACGCCGATGGCGACATCGAGGGTGATGGATCCGGTGGGGATCGCGGGGACATCGATATGGTCGGTGGAGCCCAAGCGCATGATCGAGCCCTTACCGTGGGCGCGCTCGATCTGCTCGATGGCGCCCTTCGCCGCCTTCAGTCGTGCCGCCGCCTCTTTGCTCACTGCCCCGTCCTTATTGCTCACGTCCCACTCCTGGCTCCCCTGCCCCACTGAGACGGCAGCCCCACCGCCGTTTCAGGAAGATGACAGGTACATCGAAAACACTTGTAGACCCAGCTGCCGATCGTCCTGCGAGTCTGGCTCGATCTCCTGCGGCACCAGAGCCGGCGTCACCTGGAGATTCAATTCCACCCATTCGTTGCTACCCATCGCCGACGCTGGAATCACGATGCGCTCGAGAAACTCGTCGGCAGCGCTGACCTCGACGCTCGCCAACTCGCTGTCGCCGATGCGGAGGACCACGGCCTGGGCGCCAACCTCGTCGAACGGCCCGTGGGCCCGCAAGTGCAGCACCGCGTCCTTGCGCGGGTTGGTGAACACCGCGCGAGCGGTCTCCTGGCTCCAACGCCACTCACGCGGCTCCGGCTCGACTACCTGCTCAGGCGGATACCATCCCTCCATGTACAGCGGAATGCCGGAGACATCGTCGGAGCGCACCGTCATCCGATGCACCTGCACGGCTTCGGCCCACTCGCCGCTGGCATCACGAACGCGCGTCCGGGTATCCGGCGAGTACAGACCGACGACGAAGTCCAGATACTCCGCCTCGAGCGAGTTCGGCGGATAGTACCAACGCCTGTACTCCTCGGCCTGGCTCGCACGCCATTGGCTCGTTGGCTGCGGCGGATAGTGATCGTCCTGCAGCAGGATGTTGCCGTCGGGATCGATCATGTGAACGAAGACCTTGTAGTCGTCCGCAGGAGCCTCGAACTCGCCCGCCGTCGTCCAGGCGTAGCCGATATCTAGCGGCTCTCCCAAAGGGACGCTGTCGGGCAAGTCGAGCTGCACCTGAACGTCCAGCTGCGGCGTCTCGTCGTTGGCACAGGCGGCAGAGACGATCGCGGCGGTGAGAGCGAGGGCGAAGACGGTCCGCGCTGACCGCGGGCGCTCACGGAACAACGATGTGGACATGAAACTCCTCCGAAAAGTATCGCGGTCGCGGGGAAGCAAAGGCGGCGGAGGCCAGCCGGATCCCGCGCGGTTACGGCCTCCCGTCCCCACAGGCCGCGATCGCCCAGTCTACCGCTAGGGACATTCCCATGCTACCTTCCGCCCGTTCCGGAAGGCCGGATTCGCGGTCCCCGCAGGGCCGCGAGATCACGGGTTCGACAGGGCCGGCAACACACGGGCCAGCGGCCGGGAACATACGGGCCAGAGGCCGAGCGAATGCTTCGGTCACGGGGTGCGGCCCTTGCACGGAGTGATGCATGTCGATTTCCTACGAAGCATTGGGCATGGTGGAAACTCGGGGTCTAATCGCCTCGATCGAAGCAGCCGACGCGATGGTAAAGGCAGCGAATGTGAAGCTGATCGGGCGCGAACAGATCGGCGCGGCGTTCGTCACCGTGCTCGTGCGCGGCGACGTTGGCGCGGTGAAAGCAGCCACCGACGCCGGGGCCGCAGCCGCGCGCCGCGTCGGCGAGCTGGTGGCGGTCCACGTGATCCCGCGCCCACACGATGAAGTCGAGAGAATCCTGCCGGCAACCGAACTGGAGCCGGCCCCGAAGAAGAAGTAGCCGACCCGGAGTCAGGCCGCCAGTGATACGGGGGCGCCCGAAGCGATCGCCGGGGCGTGAGCCTCGCCGATGAGTCTGCCCGACCTGGATGGCGACCTGCGCTCGGTACACGAGGCACGCACCCTGACCCGTGCCGCCGCCGCCGCGCAGGCACAGCTCGAGGGTGCCTCGCAGCAACAGGTAGACGCGATCGTCGAGGCCATGGCCGCGGCGGGTCTACGCGAGAGCGCCCGGCTGGCGGCGATGGCGGTCGAGGAAACTGGCTACGGCAACGTCGACGACAAAATCGCCAAGAACAACTTCGTGCTGGAACAAGTGGTCGAGGCGATGCGTGGCATGCGCACCGTCGGTGTAATCGGCGAGGATGCCGAGGCCGGCGTGCGCGAGATCGCCGAGCCGGTCGGCGTGGTGGCGGGGATCATTCCGACCACGAACCCCACGTCGACGGCGATGTTCAAGTGCCTCATCGCCTTGAAGGCGCGCTGCGGCGTGGTGCTCTCACCGCACCCAAACGCCAAGGCTTGCATCAAGGCTGCGGCCGACGTGATGCACGAGGCCGCCGTCGCTGCCGGGGCGCCGCGAGAGATTATCGGGTGCATGACGGTGGTGACGCTGGAAGGTACCCGCGAGCTCATGCACAACCGCAGCATCGATGTGATCCTGGCAACCGGAGGCATGGCGATGGTGCGCTCGGCCTACTCGGCCGGCAAGCCGGCCTACGGTGTCGGCCCGGGCAACGTACCGGCGTACATCGAGCGTAGCGCCGACGTCGAGCAGGCGGTGGCCGACGTCATTTCCGGGACCACGTTCGACAACGGCACCTTGTGCTCCTCAGAGCAAGCGATCGTCTGCGACCGAGTCATCAGCGACCGGGTCAGGGCGGCGGCGACGGCCAACGGTGGACATTTCCTTTCGCCGTCCGAGTGCGAGCGGCTGGCGACGACGCTGATCACCGACAAGCTGCTGGTGAACACCGCGCTCGTGGGCCTGCCGGCAACCACTATCGCCGACGCTGCCGGCATCGACGTTCCCGCCGCAGCCCGGGTGCTCCTGTGCCCGCAGGACGGGGTCGGCCGCGACTATCCCCTATCGCACGAGAAGCTCTCGCCGGTGCTGGCCTTCTACGAGGTCGAGGATTGGAGGGAGGGATGCGAGCGTTGCAAACAGCTGCTCGAGTTCGGCGGGCTTGGGCACACGATGGTGATCCACTCACAGGACGACGACGTGGTGTTGGAATTCGGCCTCCACAAGCCGGCGCATCGCGTACTGGTGAATACAGTGGCTGCGGTCGGTGCGGTGGGGCTGACTACCGAGCTGTTCCCGTCAATGACACTGGGCTGTGGCTCGTGGGGGAACAACATCACATCCGACAACATCGGGCCGCAGCATCTGATCAACGTCAAACGCCTTGCCTACGGGAAGCGACCTTTCCGGACTGCTGCCACGGCAACGGCACAGGTATCGGCGCCGGAGAGCGCCGCCCGCAACCTCGATGCTGCACCGCTCGGCGACGATCTGGAGGCCCGGGTCGGCGAGTTTCTGCGCCACAGGGGTATAATCGCCTCCGCAAGCAGTGTCTCGGCGGCTGCCGATCGGGCGGCCCACGACGACGACTGCAGTTGCGCGACATGCCAGCACGGTGACTCTGGAACCGTGGGCAAGACGAAGCCAGAGCCACTGCGCGGGGCGTACGCGGTGACTCCGACGGACCAATCAGTGGACCAGGAGCGGGAGGCGGGAAGCGCAACGGTTGCGACACCTGTTGACTTCGTCGCGGAGGCGGACGTCCGGCGTGCGCTGGATCGCGGCGAGACGATACGCATCGGCCCACACACGATCATCACTCCCTTGGCGTACGAATTTGGTGAAGACCACGACCTGTTCCTGCGACGCTGATTCACCGGGTCGTTGCGCAGCCATTGTCCTGCTGGCGCTAGTCGCTGCCGCAGCCGGCTGCTCCAAGGCATCTAGCCCGCCGCCCGAGCTGGTGCCACCAATGGTCATCGAGGAGCCTCAACCGACGGTGGAGGAGCTCCGCGTCGAAGCCGACCGTCACTACGGCCTCGGAGTCGAGGCTCTCCGTGGCGGCGACGAAGCGGGTGCGCAAGGGCATTTCGACGCCGCCATCAGCGTCTTCATGGAAGCCGACATCCCGGAGGGAGAGGAGGCCGAATTCCGCGGCGCCTTCAATACCGTCGTCAACCGTGTCGATTCGCAGCAGCTCGATATCTATCTGATTCCCGTGGAAGCTTCGGCGCCCGATCTGCCCAGCGAGGAGATCCCGGTGCTCAGTAGCGCCGAGATCAACATGCTCCGCGCCCGTCTCGCCGACACACTGCCCGCGCTACCGCGATTCACCATTCCGGTACCGGCCGACAATCCGCGCGTCATCGAAGCGGTGAAGTTTCTCTCTACGCAGCGTCATGAGGTCGTCCAGGGCGGCCTCGAGCGCGCCCAGCGGTACCTGCCATTGATCCGCCAGACTTTCGCCGACGCCGGTGTGCCGGCGGAGCTGGCCTGGATCCCGCTCATCGAGAGCCTCTTCAAGCCGGTCGTACGCTCGCGGGCCAGCGCCGTCGGGCTCTGGCAGCTGATGGCGCCCACCGCTCGCCTCTACGGCCTGCGCGTCGACTACTTCGTCGACGAACGACGCGACCCCGTAAAGTCGACCCGGGCCATCGCCCGCTTCATTCTCGACTACTACGCTGAGTTCGACGACTGGCACCTCGCCATTGCGGCCTACAACGGCGGCAAGGGCCGCGTTGGCCGCGCCATGCTTCGCACGAACGCAACCGACTTCTGGAGCCTGGCGACAACCCGAGCGCTGCCGCGCGAGACGCGCGAGTTCGTCCCCAAGATCCTCGCCGCCATCCTCATCGGATCGGATCCGGAACGCTACGACTTCATGATCGACGAGCAGCCCGCGTTCGCCTACGACGAGGTGACTATCGACTCGATGACCGACCTGGAAGTCATCGCCGAGGCCGCCGGCACGACGCTAGAGACGATCCAGGATCTCAACCCGCAGCTACTGCGGCGCACGACGCCGCGGATCCCGGAATACACGCTCAGGGTTCCTGTCGGTCGCGCTCGCGACTTCCGGGTCGCCTACGCCGCAATCCCGATCGAGGATCGCGTGCGGGTCGCCGAGCATGTTGTCGGCCGTGGAGAGACACTGTCACAAATCGGTGATGACTACGGCCTGTCGTGGCGCGCTATCGCCGATTACAACGGCATCAGCAATCCGCGGCGCGTCCGTGCCGGCACCACGCTGCTGATCCCTGTCGCGCAGGGGGCTGGCGGTGCCCGTGTACCGAGCACGGTACGCCCCGAGCTGGTGCAGCAGACCGGCATTGGACAGGGCGACAAGGTCGTTCATACCGTCCGCCGCGGCGAGAGCTTGTGGTTGATCGCACGGGCCTACGACACGACGGTGGTCAATGTGAAGCGATGGAACGGACTCAGATCTGATCGTCTCAATCAAGGCGACACGCTCGATATCTACTACGGCGGTACGACGACGACCGCCCCCACCGCGGCCGCCAAGCCCACCGCTTCGACTAGCACTGCCCTGCCACTCGCAGCGTCGGCTTCGGGCCGCACCGCCGAAGCGCTCACTTACACTGTGCGCCGGGGCGACACACTCGACGGGATCGCCAGAATGCACGGCGTAGCCGTGCGCGACATACGCACCTGGAACGAGCTCTCGACGAGCCGGATATATCCGGGCGACGAGCTGACCCTGCACACGGACGGCAGCGCCATCGCAACCACATACACGGTGCGCCGTGGCGATACGTTGGGCCGCATCGCGCAGCGCTTCGGCGTCACCGTGGCGAAGCTCTGCTCCTGGAACGGCATCAACGCGAGGACGACGCTTTTCCCCGGCAACCGGCTGGTCATTCGCGAGACGGTAAGCACAGGCCAGTAAGCGCAAGACCACCTGACCAGGCGCCGGGAACGCGGATCAGCTCTCCTCCCCCGGCTCGGGGGTGAAGATCCGGGCCACGATCTGGCGCTCGTTCGGGTACTTGAGCCTGGCGATGGCGCGCGCCGGAGTCAGCCAGCACACCGCTTCGACCTCTGATTCATCGATCGCGCCGGCGACAGCTGTCGTTACCATGCGGATAAAATGGACCACCTTGGCCTTGTTCCCCACCCGGTACTCGACGGTGAATGACGGGCCCACGATCCTGCCGGCGTAGCCGGTCTCCTCTGCCACTTCGCGAAGCGCAGCGGCCTCGACGCTCTCACCGCACTCGATCTTGCCCTTCGGCAGGACCCAGTCGCCCTTCGACCCATCGACGTGCCGGTAGCGCCTACGGTGGACTACAGCAATCTCGGAACCGTTCGAGCCCTGGCGTTCGAGGATGCCGCCCGCTGCAGTTACCGTGACGCTTGCTGCCATCGTCCTGTCATACACGAAATCGACTTGTTGGGCTAGAAACCGGGTGTCGTCGCCCGTCTCCTGGCGAGGAACCGTGCCCACCGCAACGTCGGATGAAAACCGGCGGCACATCCAGGAGGCCTGTGCAGGACAAGCAGCGGGCCGTCCTGGCGCGAATTCAATCTGCAGTGATCAGCGGCGTGCACGCCACCCTGGTGACCGTCGAGGCACACCGCGGTAAAGGCCTTCCCCGGCAGACGATCGTCGGCCTACCCGGCAGTGCCGTTCGCGAGAGCCTCGACCGGATTCACGCAGCATGCAGCCACTGTGGCCTGTCGCTGCCCCCGCGACGCACGACCATCAACCTGGCGCCCGCCGGGACGCGCAAGAGCGGCTCGGCACTCGACCTGCCGATCGCCATTGCAATGCTGGTGGCCGATCGTGCCATCCCGGTGGACCGTTTCGACGGATCGCTGTGCCTCGGGGAGCTGTCGCTGGATGGTCGCATCCAGCCGGTTCCGGGGGTGCTCCCGGCCACCATGGCGGCCCGGGCGGCCGGCGTCCGGCGGATTCTCGTGCCAACCTACAACGTCGACGAAGCCAGCGCGGTCCCGGATGTCGAAGCACTCGCGGTCGGCTCTCTGGCCGAGGCGGTGGCGTGGGCGCGTGGGGAACGCGAGCTCGCGACCAGCGAGCCCTCGGAGTCGATATCACAGCGCATGCCTGCCGCCTTCGATCTCGCCGAGGTAAAGGGGCAGGACCTGGCGAGACGGGCACTCGAATTGGCGGCCGCCGGTGGGCATCACCTGCTGATGAGCGGACCGCCTGGCGCCGGTAAGACTCTACTGGCGCGCGCTCTGCCGGGTGTGTTGCCACCGCTGGAGTTCGATGAGGCGCTCGAGGTGAGCGCGGTGCACTCGGTGGTAGGCGGACTTCACGGCCGCGGACTCCTACATGAGCGCCCGTTTCGAGCCCCGCACCACGGCATCACCCCCGCCGGCCTGATGGGCGGAGGGGCGCCGCTGCGACCCGGTGAGATCAGCCTCGCAACCCACGGAGTGCTGTTCCTCGACGAGTTCCCCGAGTTCCAGCGTCAGGCGCTGGAGTCGCTACGCCAGCCAATGGAGCAGGGCGAGGCCGTGATTGTTCGTGCCAGTGAGACCTGCCGATTCCCGGCACGCTTTCAGCTCGTGGCAGCGATGAACGAGTGTCCCTGCGGCCGCGGACCGGGCGACGACGCTTGCACGTGTGGCGACCTCGAGATCGCCCGCTACCGTCGCCGCGTCTCCGGTGCCCTGCTCGACCGCATCGATATCTTCGTCGCCGTCGAGCGTACCTGCCTACGCGAGCTTGTTCATGCTGACTCCGGGGAGCCGACTGCCGAGGTACGCAAGCGCGTGATCGCCGCACGCCAGCTGCAGCGCCAGCGCAATCGCCACTTCGACGCCGCCCCAACGGGACTCAATGCGGCGCTGCCGGCGCGCCGTCTCGACATCGTCTGTGGCCTGGGACCAGCGTTGCTGAGAAAGGTACGTCGATTCGCCGACGACCTACGTTTGAGCGCCCGCGGCTGGCATCGCATGCTGCGGGTCGCGAGAACCATCGCCGACCTCGACGATGCTGGCCGGGTACAGGAGCAGCATGCGCTGGAGGCGCTGCGCTATCGGCCCCAGGCGACACGACCCGGGCCGATCTGAGGCGCTGTCAGATCGACTTCGCTTCCCGCGGATGGTGACGAAGATCTCGTCCGAGAAGCAGGCATCTCCGAATCCATTGATGCTCGTCGTTGGCGGCGATAGACTCCGAATGGCTAAGGACGTGCCAACCCTCAAAGTGCATGGACCGAGAGAGCTTGGAGGGCAGGATGAGCAAGAAGGAGGGCGGCAACACTTCGACCCGGCGTGACTTGGCGCGCAGCGCCGTTGTTGCATATACCGCCGCCGCCATGGGGGTACCAAGGAATCTGCTCGCCAGGGGGATTCGGGACCCGGGCCAGATGGGCGGTGGGGATTCGGGCACCGCCGGGTTTCGAAGAGACACGATTGACGCCGAGTACTACACCGACGAAGCGCGCTACCTGTTCGATGAGCGCCTGGTGGCCGATCATTTCTGGCAAATGGTCGACCACGAGAGCAGGATCCCCAATACGGGCGACTTCTTCGTGTTCGAGTTCGGTCGCAGCGAGAGCATCTTGATCGTGCGCGGGCGGGACAACGAAGTCCGCGGCTTCTACAACGTCTGCCGCCACCGCGGCTCGCGCCTGTGTCGTCACGATGCGGATCCGATCCCCCAGGATCCACGCCTGTCGGTGAAGCAGCTCAGCCAGTCGGGCAGCTCGCCGGTGTTCCGCTGCCCGTACCACGCCTGGACGTACGACACCGAAGGCAGCCTGATCTATGCCTATGGCATGCAGGAGGACTTCGACCCGGCCGACAACGGCCTGATCCCCTGCCACCTGCGCGTGGCAGACGGCTTCATCTTCGTGAACCTGTCACCAGAGCCGGAGCCGCCGGAGTTCGACTCAGCGATCGAGCCCTTCCGCACCGATGTGGGCGGACCCCACGGCACCGCCCAATTGAAGGTGGGCGAACGGGTCTACGTTCCGATGCACGCCAACTGGAAGCTGGCACTGGAGAACTTCCTGGAGTGCTACCACTGCGGGCCGTCGCACGACTATCTGTGCCACGTGTACCCGGGCTCTGACTTGACGACCCCTTCGGAGAAACAAGGGAAGGGTGGGCTGCTCAACGGATACGTCAGCGGCACGATGGACGGCAAGCCAGCGGCACCGTTGCTGCCCGCCTTCGAGGGTGCCGACGCGAGGTCGACATCACGCACGTCCACCGAGACAGCGACGGGTTGGTCGACCGGTTACTGGCTCGGGTACGACGACTACGTCTTCGCGGTTCGGTTCACCCCCCGCGATATCAAGCTCACCGACGTGGAGTGCATCTGGCTCGTGCACCCGGATGCGAAGCGAGGCGTGGACTACGACGCCGAGAAGCTGAAGGAGGTGTGGCTCGTCACGCTGCTGGAGGACATCTGGTTGTGCGAGAACAACCACGACGGAATGCGCTCCGGCGCCTACCGGCCCGGGCGCTACGCCACCCATGAGATCGGCAGCGTCTTGCCGGCCAATTTCATCCACTGGTACGTGAACGCCGTAGACGGTGACGTCGGGCGGGTGATGCCCTACTAACGAACGAGCGGCGAGGTCGTCCTCGCCGGAACAGCGAACGCGGACACGCAGCTAACTCCGCCGGCCCGAGGTGCATATGAGTGATCGGGATCTTGATCTGGGGATGCACCGGGAGATCACACGCCGCGATTTCGTCTCCGGTGTCAGCGTCGCGCTGAGCGGGAGCCTGGCCTTGCCGTGGGCGCAGACACACGCCCTTGCCCGCCCCGAGGCACCGGGAGCAACCCCGCAATCCGCGGCGGCGTATCCGCCGATCCGCACCGGTATGCGCGGCAGTCATGAAGGCTCCTACGAGGTCGCTCACCAGCTTGTGAGCGGCATGCGCTGGGACGATCCGGACGACACCGGTGAGCTCTACGACCTGATCGTGGTCGGCGGCGGTATCAGCGGCCTGGCGTCGGCATGGTTCTACCGGGAGGCCGTCCCCGGAGCGCGCATCCTGATCCTCGACAACCATGACGACTTCGGCGGTCACGCCAAGCGCAACGAGTTCTGGCACGACGACCGGATGTTGCTGTCGCATGGCGGCACCATCTTCATCTCGAACCTGAACCGATACAGCGCCGCATCCCAGCGCCTGATCCGCGGGATCGGCATCGACCCGAGCCGCTACCCCGAGTTCGTCGACAACGATCTGTACAGCTCGTTCGGCCTGCGCGAATCGGTCTTCTTCGACCGCGAGACGTTCGGCACCGATCGCCTGCTGGTGGGCGAGGGCGAACCCTCGTGGCGCGATTTCATGGCGCGGACACCATTGTCCGAAAGCGCCCGTGAGGACATCGTGCGCCTGCACGAGTCGAACGTCGACTACCTGGCGCACCTCAGCTTGGAGGAGAAAGTCGAGTACCTCCAGACCACGAGCTACGAGGGGTTTCTCCTCGAGGCGGCCAAGGTCGGCCGCGAGGCGGTTTCCTTCCTGCAGACGGCGAACGGCTGGGCGATCGGCTACGACTGCATCTCCGCCTGGGCCGGCGTCGGCAGTTGGCCGGGAACCAGCGGGCTCGGATTGGACAGGGACGAGGAACGCACGGAAGCCACCGAGGAGCGCGCGTTCTTCCAGTTCCCGGACGGCAACTCGTCTGTCGCACGCCTGCTCGTCCGGTCGTTGATCCCCGACGTCGCACCCGGTAACACAATGGAGGACGTGGTCGCGGCGCGATTCGATTACGGCAAGCTCGATCGGGAGGGCTCGCCTGTCCGCCTGCGTCTGGAGAGCACGGCGGTGCGAGTGGGCCACCGTGGCGACCCGCGAACTGCCGAGGAGGTCGAGGTCACTTACGTCCGCCACGGCCGCGCCCAGCGAGCTCGCGCCGGCCGTTGCGTGCTCGCCTGCTACAACGTCGCGATTCCCTTCATTTGCGACGAGCTGCCGGACGAGCAGAACAAGGCGCTGTCGAACGCACTCAAGGCACCGCTTATCTACACCAACGTCTTGATTCGCGATTGGACCGCCTTCGCCAAGCTCGGGGTGCATGCGGTGCGCTGCCCGGGCGGCTATTTCGACAGCGTCAACCTGAATACGCCGATCAGCATCGGGGACTACCGACACGCGCGCACGCCTGAGGAGCCGATCGTCGTGCGCATGTGGCGGGCCCCACTGGTGCCGGAGACCCGCGGGCGACCCGCGGCAGAGCAGTGGCAGGCCGGCCGGCGGCGCCTGCTGGCGACGACGTTCGAGACCTTCGAGCGCGAGATCCGCGACCAGCTCGGCCGGATACTGTCTGCCGGAGGCTTCGACCCGGCGCGCGACATCGAGGCGATCACCGTGAATCGCTGGCCACACGGCTATGCGTACGGCCACGATCCGGAGACCGGTCACGTCGCATGGATGCTCAACGAGCTACCGCCCGAGCGCGCTCCGTGGGTCGCCGCGCGCCAGCGTTTCGGCCGCATCGCGATCGCCAACTCGGATGCGATGGCCGACGCCATGACCGAGGGCGCGATCGGCGCCGCGGAGCTGGCGGTCGATGCGCTCATCAATGCCGAGACAACGCCGGAGTGATCACGAACCAGCTCACGCGAGCGTGTTCGAGGACCTGGTACTTTCGCGGGCCAGGTATGAGGTCCGTTAGCCTGCTCGCGGTAGTGTTGCTGCTCGGAGGGCTATCTCCCGCCGGAGGGGACCTCTCCCCAACCGAGAACCGGATCCTGACCGCGCTGGATACCGACAGGACCATCGCCCTCACCCGCCGTCTCTCGGAGGAGCTCGTCCAGAACGACTCGGGCGCAGGTGCCGGCTCGGCCATCGCCGGAAGCGCCGATGAGCGTCTCCTGGCCGGCTTCATCGAGGCCGAGATGAAGCAAATGGGTCTGGAGGTACGGCGCGAGAGCTTCCCCGTGCACGCCTACGACTACGGCAAGGTCCTGCTGCGGGCATCGGGCAGACAGCTGGCGGCGATCACCCAGCACTCCGGCGGCGGGACATGGGGCACGGCCGAGCGAGTGCCGTACACCAAGGGCAACACGCTTGGTGGAACGCGCCTGCAAGCGGCCTTGATCGACGCGGGAGAGGGCTGGGTCCACGACTATGCAGCCCTGGGCGATGTGCTCGGCAAGGCCGTGCTGGTGCGCCGCGGAGACGATTGGCTCAACAGCCAGGTCGTGATGGAGGCGGCGCAACAGGGAGCCTCCGCGATCTTGCTCTACGACTACGACAGCGGCGCCGAGGCCCCCCAGGACTCGATCCAGCAGATGAGCATCGTCTACCGCGACCCGATCCCGACAGTGACGATCAGCAACCGCGATGCCACATGGCTCAGGGAGCGCCTCGCCGAGGGCGAGGTGATGATCGAGCTCGAAAACCGGGTCGATGTCGAATACGGCGTTTCCGAGAACGTCATCGGCATGATTCGGGGCACGGAGTATCCGGACGAATGGATCATCGTCTCGGCGCATCACGACCGCTGGTGGCAGGGAGCCCAGGACGACAGCGTCGGTGTGGCCGTCATGCTGGAGCTGGCCCGCGTGATCTCGGAGGGCTACCGACCGCGGCGAAGCTTGCTGTTCATTGGCTTCGGAAGCGAAGAGGTCGGAGGGCTGTGGACCCAGTTCGACTGGCTGGCCGGTTCGCATGCGTTCATCCGGGCACACCCCGAGATCACCTCGCGGCTGGCCTATGCCTTCAACCTCGACATCGCTGGATGGACGGGGCGCGAAGGCCGCTTGTACGCCACCCTCGACCAGGTTGCCTTCCAACGCGAATTGCTGGTGGACCTCGGTCTCGACGACCGGGTGACGGTGCGTGAGCACCCCAGCACTGGCGTCGATGCCTGGTCCCTGGGAGGGGTTCGTGGCGGAGCCGTCGCATACCTGAGCTGGACGGGTGACGTCCCCTACAGCCGCTACTACCACACGCAGCACGATGTCTATCGAGCCGAGGACTACGCCAACTTGGAGCACGACCTGCGACACGGGGCACTCGGCGTGCTTCGAATGGATCAAGCGGTTGTCCTGCCCGTTGGTTTCTCGGAGATCGCCGACTGGGTCACCGAAGAACTCGAGAGGCTCGAGCAGACGCTCTCGGGTCTCTCGGCACCCTCGGCACCGACCGATCTGCTTCGCGGCGCCGAACAGGCGGCAGAGCGTCTTCGCGCGCAAGGTGAGAGGTTGTCGGCGTCTTCTCGGACTTTCGCGGATGGCGAACAAACGGTCATGTTCAACGCCCTCTTGATGAACGCTCGGCACGATCTCGTTCCCTGGCTTCTCAACACAGAAGCGCGTCTGCGCGGGAGCCGGCACGCGGAAGATCTCGCTGCCCTCCAAAGGGCCCGCATCGCTGCCGCGGATGGAGATGCCGAGGCTGCGGCTGCCGCGCTCGAAGAGGTCAACACGATGCTTTGGGGCAAGCGGGTCTCGCCCGGTACCTATCGCCTCGAGAGGCTGCTGTCCTACGAACCGACCGGATGGATGTGGGAGTTCGACCAGCACCCGCGACCGGTAGACCCGGAGCTCCACACGATCTACACGCGGCTCCGCGCCGGACGCGGCTCGGATTCGGTCGCCGCGCTCGCCAGGCTGGAGGCGCAGGCGGAGGGTTCGCTGCGTGAGGCGTTGTTCATCGTGAGCGGCAAGCTCCGGGAAGCCGCGAGGGCTCTCTCTGATGCGCCGCTGCGGTAGGCTTCGACCCCTCGAATTGGAAGGGTCGATGGGCTCCTCACTGTTAACTTGCGCCGCGTCGTGATACGCCTGAGCCATACTTCCGGGGGCCACGAAGTCCGACTCGAGTGACCGTGGTACGGGAGCTGCTACCACGTCACCACTCCACCTGCGGATTGAGGAGAGCCGATGAGCGAGAAGGAAGGCAAGAAAGATGGCATGAGCCGCCGCGACTTCGCCAAATCCTCGGTCGCCGCGAGTGCCGCCGCGGTCACCCTTCCGAGGGGGTTGCGCGCCGAGCCGGCCACCGGGAAGACACGACCTGTCGCACCGACCAGCTGGAAAGCGGGCACGACCATTCCCGCGGAGTACTACGTCGACGAGCAACACTACCTCGCAGACGAGCGGTTCCCTCGCCGAGCACCTCTGGCTCTACGTCGACCACCAAAGCCGCATCTCCGATCCGGGCGACTACTTCGTGTTCGAGTACGGACGCTCACGAAAGCGTCATCGTGCTGCGCGACAAGGCCGGTGAGGTCCCGGGCGTTCTACAACGTCTGCAGGCACCGAGGCTCACGCTTGTGCCGGCACGACCGGCGACACGATCCCCAGCGACCCTCGTCTGTCCGTGCGCCAGCTAGGACAGAGCGGCAGCACACCGGTGTTTCGCTGCCCGTACCACGCCTGGACCTACGACATCGACGGCAACCTGATCTACGCCTACGGCATGCAGGACGACTTCGACCCGGCGGACAACGGCCTGCTGCCGTGTCACGTGCGAACGGCCGAGGGCAGCATCTTCGTCAACCCTGTCGAAGGACGAGCCACCGGGACTTCGAGTCCGCCGTCGCACCGTTGCGGATCATGGGCAAGTACTATGGACATGCGGGTTTGAAGATCGCCTCCCGCGAAAGCCACCCGATCCATGCCAACTGGAAGCTGGTCTTGGAGAACTTCTCGGAGTGCTACCACTGCGGGCCGACCCACGAGGGGTTGACCACGACGCACAACTACAACTACGACGACACGCCCGAGCACATGGCGGCGCGCAACGCGGCGGTTGGTGAGTGGCTGACGCCGGCGGGCAGGGTACGGCCCGAGGGGCCCGATCTGGGGCCGCGGTTGACGGGGAACCTCAACCCCGGCTACCGTCTCCGGATCTCCCGACGGCAAGTCGGTGGCACCGTTGCTTCCCACCATCGAGCAGCCGACTCACGGCACCAACGAGGCGCGGACCGGATACTACACGGGCTACTGGCAGTCCTACGACGATTACGTCGTCGCGATCCGATTCACGCCTCGGGATGTCGGGCACACCGACGCCGAGATCATCTGGCTGGTACACCCGGACGCGGTGGAGGGACGCGACTACGATCTGGCGACCCTCAAGGCCTTCTGGCAGGTCATCCTCCAGGAGGACATCTGGGTCGTCGGCAACAACCACAGGGGCATTCTTTCGGGCGGCCTATCGTTCAGGCCCGTACTCCACCCACGAAACCACGACGGCCGCTTTCATCGAGTGGTACATGGACAGAAGTGGTGGCGGCGGGAGGGCGGCCCGGGCAGGCATAGCTTGGCCCTAACGCTTGCAAAGCGAATCGGCAGAGAGAGCTTGGAGGGCGGGATGAGCAAGAACGAGGAAGGCACCCTGTCGACCCGGCGTGACCTGGCGCGCAGCGCAGTCGCTGCGTATACCGCTGCCGCCCTCGGGCTGCCGCGGAACCTGTTTGCCAGGGCGATTCCGGATACAGGCCAGATGGGGGGCGGAGAATCCGGCCCCGTGGGGTGGGTACGAGACACGATCGACGCCGAGTACTACGTCGACGAAGCGCGCTGGGAGGTCGACGAGCGCCTGGTGGCGGACCACTTCTGGCAGATGGTCGACCACGTGAGCAGGATCCCCGAGCCGGGCGACTTCTTCGTGTTCGAGTTCGGGCGCAGCGAGAGCATCCTGATCGTGCGCGGGCGCGACAACGAGGTCCGCGGCTTCTACAATGTCTGCCGCCACCGCGGCTCGCGCCTGTGTCGTCATGATGCCGATCCGATTCCCGAGGATCCGCGCTTGTCGGTCAAGCAGCTGAGCCAGTCGGGGAACTCGCCGGTGTTCCGCTGCCCGTACCACGCTTGGACCTACGACACCGAAGGCAGCCTGATCTACGCCTACGGCATGCAGGACGGACTTCGACCCGGCCGACAACGGCCTGATTCCTTGCCACCTTCGTGTGGCCGAAGGCTTCATCTTCGTGAACCTGTCGCGCGAGGCGGATCCGCCGGACTTCGAGACGGCGATCGAGCCGTTCCGCGAGGTGGGTCAGTCACACGGCATGGCCGACCTGAAGGTGGCCGAGCGCGTCTTCGTTCCGTGCCGGTCCAACTGGAAGCTGGCGCTGGAGAACTTCCTGGAGTGCTACCACTGCGGGCCGTCGCACGATTTCCTGTGCCACGTGTTCCCTAACATCGATCTCTCGCTACCGGAATCTCAGAGACCTGGGAGCGGGATGCCCGCGGACTTCGTCAGCGCCACGATGGACGGCAAGCCGGCGGCACCGTTGCTGCCCGCCTTCGAGCGCAGAACCGGCAGGAAGATGGGAAGCGATGTGGCGACGGGTTGGTCGACCGGGTACTGGTCTCCCAACGAGGACTACGTATTCGCGGTGAGGTTCACCCCCCGTGATGTCGACCTCACCGACGTGGAGTGCACCTGGCTCGTGCACCCGGACGCGAAGCGCGGCGTGGACTACGACCCGGAGAGGCTGAAGGAAGTCTGGTACGTCACGCTGCTGGAGGACATTTGGTTGTGCGAGAACAACCACATCGGGATCCGCTCCGGCGCCTACCGCCCCGGGCGCTACGCCACCCACGAGATCGGCCGGATCCTGCCAGCCAACTTCATGCACTGGTACGTAAACGCCGTGGCGGGTGACGTCGGGCGGGTGATGCCGTATTGACGATCTCCGCGCCCAGGTGCACATGAGAGATCCGGATTCTGATTTGGGAACGCGCCGGGTAATCACCCGGCGCGACTTCCTGAACTGCGCCCAGCGAGACAGCCGGCGGCGCCACGATCTCTACGACCCGCCGATCGAGGAGAGCCCATGAGCCCAAGGAAACGCAAGGGCAAGAAAGACGGCATGAGCCGCCGCGACTTCGCCAAGCTGGGTTATCGGCAACAACCACAGGGGCGTGCTCTCCGGCGCCTATCGTTCCGGTCCGTACTCTACCCATGAGAATTCCACCGCCGATTTCATCAAGTGGTACATGGACGAGGTGGTGACAGCGGGAGGGCGGCCAGACCCGGCGTGAACTGGCGCGCAGCGCCGTTGTCGGGCACACCGCAGCCGCCCTCGGGTTGCCGAGGAACCTGCCTGCCCGGGCGATTCCAGATACGGGGCAGATGGGCGGCGGTGAATCGGGCCCCCGGGGTGGGTAAGCGACACGATTGGCGCGGAGTACTACACGGACGAAGCGCGCTACCTGCTCGATGAGCGCCTGGTGGCCGACCATTCCTGGCTATGGTCGATCACGAAAGCAAGATCGCCGACCCGGGCGGCACCCCGCAATTGAAGGTCGTTCACCACCCGGCGTCCCGTTCCTTTGGGAGCTTGACGATGGTGAACCAAAACCCCTCGATGCTAGCGACGATGTGCTGGAACTCCTGTAGGTTAACCGGCTTCTTGATGTAGCAGTTGGCTCCCAGGTCGTAGGTCTTGGCGATGTCCGCCTCGGCATCGGATGAGGTCAGTACGACCACGGGGATCGTGCGAAGGTCCGCGTCTTGTTTGATGTCTGCCAACACCTCGCGGCCGTCACGCTTAGGCAAGGTTGAGGTCCAGGAGGACCAGATCCGGACGGGGTGCGTTTGCGTGCTCCCCCTCACGCCGGAGGAATTGGACCGCAGCAACACCGTCACGCACGTCATGGAGGTTAATTTGTAACTTGCTGCTGTCGAGGACTCTCCCTGGTGAGATCGATGTCTGCCGGGTTGTCTTCGACGAGCAATACTTCAATGGACTGTGCGTTCATTCATTCAACTCGCCGGAGTTGGGCCGTTGAGGCAGCGTGAAGGAAAACGTGGAACCCTTGCCGGGATCGGATTCCACCCACAGGCGGCCCCCGTGGCGTCCTACGATTTTTGCGGCAATGGCAAGACCGATACCGCTTCCGCTGTACTTGTCGCGTTCGTGAAGTCGCTGGAACACGCCGAAGATGCGGTCGGAAAACTGAGGTTCGATACCAATCCCCTCGTCTCTGACCGAGAAGACCCAATCCGTGCCGTTTTGCTTCGCTGAGACATGAATCTTCGGCGGTTCATCGTCACGACAAAACTTGACGGCATTGCCCAACAGGTTTTGAAAGAGCTGCGTCAATTGCACGGGATCGGCGACCACCGAAGGCAGCTCGGAGCGGCTGATTTGAGCTTGCGACTCACGCACGGCAAACGTCGATGTTGGATAAGGCAACACTCAAGATCTCTGAGCTTTCTATCAACATGAAGGGTTTGGGTTCTGTTCCGACGCGGGAGTATTCGAGCAAATCGCTGAGAAGCCGTTGCATGCGCGTGACACCCTCGACAGCATAGGCGATGAACTTGTCGCCCTTGTCATGGAGCTTGCCTTCGTAGCGCTGGGCTAAAAGCTGCGTGTAGCTCGCAACCATTCGGAGTGGCTCCTGGAGATCATGCGAAGCCACGAAGGCAAATTGCTCGAGTTCCGCGTTGGAGCGCTCGAGCGCCCAGGGTTCGCTCCGCGCCGGCCCGTTCAGCCTCCCTTCGGTCAGTGATATCGGTGATAGCCCACAGAGTTCCCGGCCCCTCCGCGGTCTCCACCGAGCCCAGTCCGATTTCGACCGGGAACTCCCTGCCGTCTTTGTGCAGGCCGACAAGTTCTAGTCGATCTCCCGTTTGTCGGTGCTTCAGTGCTTCGAGAGACTCAGCCCCATCAACCGGTTGCTTCTCCCTCCCGGATTGGGGCAGCACAACCTCAAGCTGCTGCCTGACAAGCTCGCGTTTCGAATACCCGAACATCCGCTCTGTCTCGACATTGACGAGCGCAATCCCTTCGTTCCCGTCCACGACCACGATAGCGTTGGGGCATGCGGCAATGACGGAAGCCTCGGGTTTCTCGAGCTCCACACGCTCGGCTATGTACTCGACCTCGAAGGTCGCGGCGATCAATGTTGCAAGCTGCTCGAGCAGCCTCTGATCGTCTTCGCTAAAGTCGCCCTCGAATTTGTCGGAAAGTTGCAGAACTCCGAGCGGCGCGCCGCTGGGTCGCTTCACCGGTACGGCGAGCCATCCGGGCATGGGGGGATGCTCAAGGGCCCCGGTCATCCTTCATGTCCGAGAAATTGCGCCAGCGCGGGTGGCTAACGAGCTCCTCCGCCGTCAGGCGAACGGGTTTGGCCGTCTCGAAGATGACCCCCCCAGATCCCCTTCGCCCGTGGGCATGACATCATAGGTGCGATACTTCGCATACTTGTCAGAGAACGACGTCGCGTGGGCAGCACGGCTGAAGTCGCCGTCAGGGATGTAGCTAATCGCGCTTTGATGAGCGCCCACCATCAGGCGAGCCTGCTCCGCGATCGAATCCATCACACCACCGAGGGTGCCTAAACATGAGGGCGCCAGCTATTCCTTCCGGGAACGCGTGCACCGTCTTGCCGTCAGATGCGGTACGAGGATTCCGTGACCGGAGTTTTCACGATGTGGCCCCCCACAGTTCAGTGCTGGATCGACTATTTGCCGAATCGGACTGCAACCCGTTGTTGACAGGTACCCGACATCTACAGAGCCGTCAGTTGTGCGATGACTTTGAGGAAGCACCTGCTCTCCAAGCCCCGCTTCACCCCTGCGCGCAGATCGCGTTTGAACCTTGGAGAGCGCTCCGAATGCTCATGAACGGCGACGCTTCGGACCCAGAACCCACCCTGGCCCCCTAAGAAAAACCACCGATTACATCACTATGACAACGGAACACACCCGTCAAGGGGCACACTCCTTGGTATTGGGGGTATTCGATTGTCAACCGTACGGGGTTTGCTCGATCACCGACTCGGCCAAGGCGTTGTTGTACGAGTCGCCGACGCTTCCCAGGGGACGCTTCGATGCTGGCCTCGGCGAGCCGCTCCCCTGCCCCAAGTGTTTGGGCCGGCCGGATTCGACGGGCTTGTTGGAATTGCACGGCAGGTAGGGGAAGAACGAACAACTCGACTGCCGCTACCCGGCCCCCGAGCCTTGCCGCTCTCGAGTCAATCAGTTGCGCGGCCACGGCGACCAATTGCCCTGCTGAGAAGGGTTTGGGCAGAAAGGCCGTCGCGCCATCCAGCTTGAGGTCAAGCCCTTCATCACCCATGCACCCGGAAGTAAGGACGACAGGGAGGCCAGGGCGCGTTTCGCGGATTTGTCCCATCAGCCAGACTCCGCTCTGCCCCGGCAACACGACGTCAGAGACAAGAAGGTCGAGCCGTGCGGTATCGAGGCCCTCGAGAGCAATCAGGCCTTCTTCGGCCGATTGCGCTTCGATGACGCGGAACCCGGCGTCCACAACGCTGCGAGATATCAACCGCAATATAGATGCCTGGTTCTCTACCACGAGAGCGACCCCGCCACTACGGGCTAAGGGGCCTGTCGGCGAGACTACTGAGTTCCCATCGAGCCCATCTTCCGACGCGCGGGGAAGAACTACGGTGAAGACCGTCCCTCGCCCCACCTCGGTATCCAACGTGATCTCGCCGTGCGCCTGTTTGGCGATGCCATAGCAGGTCGCCAGCCCCAACCCGGTCCCTTTTTCACCCTTTGTGCTGAAGAATGGCTCGAAGATTCTGCTGGCGACGTCGTCGGCAATGCCGGACCCGGTGTCGCCAACAGTGAAAGTCACATACTCTCCAGGCGGCAAGCTGTCAGCCGAGTCAATCGTCCGCGACGCAACGCTGAGCGTGAGCGTACCGCCATCGGGCATGCTGTCTCGCGCGTTGACGCTAAGGTTGAAGATGACCTGTTCGAGGGCCCCGGGATCCACGATCACTGGGAGGCTGTCGTTCCCGAGATCGACCACGACTTCTATGCTCTCTCCGATGGTGCGGCGAAGCATCTTCTGTGCGTTCCCGACCACTTCCGCGAGGTCCACAACTTGAGGCTCCACGGGGCGCCGGCGCGCAAACGAGAGGAGTTGGCCCGTGAGCTGGGCCGCGCTGTCGGCGGCATGAAGCACCTCGCTTAGATCATCCCGACCCGGGTGGCCAGTCGGCAGTGTGTCCATGACGAGTCGACTGAAACCCATGATCGAGGTGAGCAGGTTGTTGAAGTCGTGGGCCACGCCCCCGCCAGGCCGCC
>CBDAMQ010000014.1:0-9185 GCA_965197275.1 Acidobacteriota bacterium | reverse complement strand
CGTGAGGTCCGTGCCCAGTAGCGACCACGGTGTTCCCTGAGAGATACCGCCGCTGTGAATCGATCTTCACCGGTTTCTGTCATTCGGTCACGGACTGCCGCCTGCTCCAATCGCCGCGCTTCGCGTTGATGCACCACGTCAAACATCGTCGAGTGGTACGTGAGCTGATTCGGCGAAGGAGGCATCAGATCCGGCTCGCCACGCTCATGGGGATCGGGAACGTGGAAGCGCGGCATGTTCAACACCGGACCCACCGACCTCTCATTACCCCTCATGGGGATGACCTGCCCCAAGTGTTTGGGCCACTTCGTAACTCATGGAATCGGTGCTGACAAGAGGTTGTTGGAGCCGGCGGAGCGGAGCGCAGCCGGTTTCAACCAGGTCGCTTCGGGTGCTGGTGGCCGGTAACCCAGGGAACTGTGGGGTCTGAGGCGGTTGTACCCCGGCCGCCATCTCTCGATGAGCACCTTCGCCTCCTTCAACGTGTAGAAGATCTCTCCATTCAGCAGCTCGTCTCTCAGCTTGCCGTTGAAGCTCTCGACGTAGCCGTTCTCCCACGGCGACCCCGGCTCGATGAACAGCGTGCCGACACCCAGACGCGACAGCCAATCGCGCACGGCCTCGGCAGTGAACTCCGGGCCGTTATCCGAGCGAATATGGGCCGGAATGCCCCGGTGCACGAACAACTCGCGGCGACGTCGCTCGGCGCAGTTAAAGTCTCCGTCGGAGAGCTGGCGTTGGAGCGCGTGCGCGACCGGCTGCAGCGCGCCCGGGCGCGGTCTTCGCTACGAGATCCACACGGTGCGACTCGAGGCGGTCATCATGGAAGGCGAAATCATCAGGGGAAGCTTAGCGCCGATGGCTCGGAAAACCCGGTGAAACTGCCGGGCAGCGCTTCCCAGGCTGCCGCGGTGTTCAGTGTGCCGGGGATGATCCGATCCGGGACGATACGGAAGAACTTGTAGGCGGCGGTCGTCGGCGCGAACGAACCGATGACGAGGGTGTCGAAGAAGGCGACGACCGCGCCGATCACGGTCTCCTTCAGATCGGGCCACTCCCAACGCACGGCCGGATCCGAACTCGACAGCGTACGCCGCGCCCTGCGAGCCGCCACCACCCAGACGCCGACGAAGGTCGCGGACACGAGACCGAGGGCAAGAAAGATGCCTGCTTTGGCGGTGATCATCATCGCGTCTCCGGTTGAGCCCGGTATCCGTTCGCCGGCGCTGCGTGACTCGTGACGGCCCGTGGACGTGAATCGGATCCCGCCGTCAGGCTATTCTCTCATGACGGCGCGTTCCGAACGTCGTTACGATCCCGCAAGCCAAGAGAGGAGCACTTGAGCCTTCGTCGAATCGCGTTCGGGCTGGTGTGGCTGGCGGCAGCCGCATCCGCCGGGCGAGGGCGAGTTTCTGCGGATGGCCCGGGACCGCTATGGCGCTACCGTTTTCGGGGTCGAGCCGGCGGCGGCAAACTGCGCGTTGATGCGCGAGGCCGGTGTCGCGTGCTTCACGGAACTGCCGAGGACATGGCGACGTCGGGCGAACGCACAGCCGATTTCGACGTCGTTACGATGATGTGGACTCTCGAAAACTGCGAGTCACCCCGGGCGCTCCTGACGACGGCTCGCAAGCTGCTGAAACCGGACGGTCATGTGCTTCTCGCCACGGGAAGCCGCATACTGGTACCCTTCAAGAAGCCGCTGCACCTGTATACTCCGCCGGGTCCTCCCGCTGATACGCACGCGTTCCGCTTCAGCGCAAACACGCAGCAAGGAATCCTCGCGGAGTGCGGCTTCGAGGTCACGTTCACGAACCGCTACATAGACCACGACGTGCTCTGCATGATCGGCCGAAAGAGTGAGGGCTTAGCGACGATTCCGTGGCACGGAGACGACCACCGCGAGGTCATCGGTTTCTTCGAGCGCTGGCACACCGAGACCGAAACCTACTATCGCTGATGCGTCATATCCGTCGAGAGGCTCGTCCGAGCAGACGCAGCCGGTAGACTCTGCCGCATGGATTCACCGCACCGCGAAACACCGGGCGCCGCGGTACCGTTCAAGTGTTACCGGGATCTCGGGCCACGTTGAACGATCCGAGCCGCGGCACGTGCGGCCGGTCACGCGCAGACGCCGGGATCATGGAGCCGATGGGCGAAGCGCCATGAATGGGCGCGGCGCGCGACAGAGTGGGACGCTCGCGTTGATGAACGAACGCTCGACGGTTGCCGAGAATCCGCGCGGGCTCGTCGGCGAGATTGGGGATTTCTGCGAGGGCGGCGCTGGAGCGCGAGAGCACCGGCACCAGGTGCGCGGACGTCTCCTTTCCCTGTACGCAAAGCGCCATATGGGTGGCCTCCTCGATAAACCGCTTGCCCCCTCGTCGGCTCATGTGCAGCACGAGCGAGATTCCGTCCCCACGACGCCCCGGCAGGTGACCTCCCAGGGGGAGCGCGGCGCCGGCCTGCATGGCGCAGCTCGCGAGGCGCGAGAGCGCGGAGCGGGCGTTGTTGGCGTGCACGGTGGTGAGCGAACCGCCGTGGCCGGTGTTGAGCGCCTGCAGCAGGTCGGCGGCCTCGCCGCCGCGCACCTCGCCGACGACGATGTGGTCGGGCCGGTGGCGGAGCGCGTGCCGCACCAGGTCGCGGATCGAGACGGGCGTCTCGGTGCCGACAGCCCCGGCCTCGAACCGGAGGCAGTTGGCGCGCTCGATCCTGAGCTCGAGCGTGTCCTCGATCGCGACGATCCGCCCCTCCTCGGGCAGCAGTTCGATCAGTGCGTTCAGCAGCGTGGTCTTCCCCGAGCCCGTGCCTCCGGAGACGAGGATGTTGCGGCGGGAGCGGAGCACGCCCTCGGCTGCGCGAAGCACCTTGCCCGGCAGCGAGCCGATGCGCACCAGATCCTCGGCCGTGAACGCGCGGCCCCCGAACCGGCGGATGGTGATCGGCGACCTCGGGGCTCGCGGGCGGTGTGCAGATGGCGACCCTCGAGCCGTCCTCAAGCCTTGCGTCGAGGATCGGCTTGGCGGCGGGATCGAGCCCGAGCGGGCGGGCGATGTGGATCGCGGCGCGGTGCAGCCAGGCGGCGGTCCAGTCCGGGCGCCTCGTGGGGCTCGAGGCGGCCGCGTCGCTCGACCCAGACGTTGCCGGGTCCGTTGATCATGATCTGTGGAGCGCGTTCCGGGCGTTGGACATCCCGCCCGACCGGATGACGATGCACGGGTTCCGGGCGATGGCGCGCACGATTCTGGACGAGGTGCTCGGGTTCCGGCCCGACTTCATTGAGCACCAATTGGCCCACGCGGTGAGGGATCCCAACGGCCGGGCCTACAACCGGACCGCGTTCCTCCCCGAGCGGCGCGTGATGATGGTCGGGCATCCTGCGTAACGATACGAACTCGGGTCGGAGGGCGGCCTTCCTTTGGACGCCGGCGCTTACCCTGGCGTCAGCGCTTACCCTGGCGTCAGCGCTGACGCTGGTGGCGCTGACGCTACTGTCGGCGCTGGCGGTCGGATGCTCCCCTTCTCCAGACGGCGCAAGCGTCGACGATCCGCGCAGGCGACGAGCCCCATGACGAACCGACCGCTCATCAACATCGCCCACCGCGGCGCCTCCGCCTACGCTCCGGAGCACACCTTCGCGGCGTGGGATCTGGCGCTGGAGATGAACGCCGACTACCTGGAGCAGGACCTGCAGATGACCGCCGACGGCGTGCTGGTGGTGATGCACGACGACACCCTCGACCGCACCGCGCGCGGGCCGGCGCAAACCTGCAGCGGACCGGTGATCGAGCGCACGCTCGACGAGATCGCACGCTGCGACGCTGGCTCCTGGTTCAACGAGGAACACCCCGACCGTGCCCGCGCCGAGTTCGCCGAGCTGCGCATCCCGACGCTCGAGGCGGTGCTCGAGCGCTATGCCGGGCGCGCCCGCTTGTACGTCGAGACCAAGAACCCGGAGTCAGCTCCAGGCATGGAGGAGGAGCTGCTGCGCCTGCTGCACGCCTTCGATCTCGTGCCCGCATCGCCCGACGACCACACGGTGTTGCTGCAGTCGTTCAGCCCGGCCAGCCTGATCAAGCTACGCGACCTGGCGCCGACGCTACCGCGGGTACAGCTCGCTCCCTGGCGCGAGACCACGGCCAGTATCCGCTCGCAACTGGACGAGGTGGCCGCTTACGCCCAGGGGCTCGGGCCCCACTTCAGCGACGTCGACACGGCGTTGCTCAATGACGCGCACGAGCGCGGCATCGTGGTGCATCCCTACACCGTGGACGAGCCCGAAGAGATGCGCCGGCTGATCGGCATCGGCGTCGACGGCATGTTCACCAACGTGCCGGACGTCCTCGAGGAACTGCAACGGTGAACGCCGAACGAGGTGAACACCGGTGAACGCTGAACGCGGGCGCGACAAACTGCGCTGGAGCGCTTTCTCGACGAACGGTGTTAACCGGTTGGGCGAGCACTGAACATCGAAACGCCCTACTGGTAGACCCAGGGACCCAGCGGCACGTCGTTCTTGCAGCTGTCGTCGACCTTCGCATACGGATCTTCCAGAAACGCTGAAACCAGCTTCGGGCGACACTCCCCCGGCAGTCCGTGGCGCTGACCCTGCAGCTCGATGATCTGCAGGTTGGGCATGGTTCGCGCCACGTACTGGCCCCAGCGAGGGCTGCAGCACACGTCGACCTGACCATGCAGCGATAGCCCGGGGATGTCCGAGTGGAAGCGATCGTTGTGCTCCGGCGGAACAGCGCCGTCGGCACCCCACCAGGCGCAGATCTTGGCATCCTCGAACGCCAGCAATGCCGGCTCACGCTCGACCATGGCGATAACGTCTTCCTTGGTCGGACGGTTCGCCCCCATGTCGCCGCAGATGTGCGCCAGATGGGTACCCATCGGCGGCACCGGCAGGCCGCTGACGAATCGAGCATCGGTTCCCGCCAGAACGCGCCCGTAGTTGTCCGTCTCCACCTCGGCCCAGTTGTCGGCCTCGAAGAAGTCGTCGAGCGCCGAGTAATCACCCTTCTGCACCCTCGACAGCACGTTGGGCAGCTTCATGTAGATGGTCTCGAAGCGGCGGTACAGCCGCCCCATGAACGCGACGCCGTCGAACGACATGGTGACCGTCGAGCCGTCCCGCATCTGTACCGTCTTGGTATGCGGCCGGTCATCGAGAATGCGGCGCACCCGGTCGATCTCGTAGTACCAGGCGGGAATCAGCTCGCGACAGTGCGGATCCGAGGCCACGCAGAGCCCGAGGATGTCGGTGTACACCTGCTTGATGGTGTAGAATTCGTCGATCGCGGCGCGGTTGCGGATCTCGCCGAACCAGGGGCTGAGCAAGACGATCGAGCGCACGGTGGCGGGGAAGTAACGCAAGTACGCGATCACGCTGCCGCCGCCAGTGGAATAGCCGTAGGCGTTGATCTTGTCGTAGCCGAGCAGTTCGCGGATCTCGTCGACGTCGCGGGCGATGTCGTACTCGTTGTACTTGGTGACGTCGATGCCCTCCGCCACCAGCTTGTCGTAGCAGCGTTCGACGGTCTCGGCGTGCAGGCGCAGCCGCTCCATGGACACGTTGGTCGAAACGACCGACGGCGCCAGTCGGTTCTGGTACGGCGACATGGCGATGTCGGGACACGACAGCGTCGGCTCGGAGTTGAAGAAGCCGCGGTGATCGATGAGCACCAGCGTGCGTGTCGCAGCGTCGGTACGCAGCCAATGGACGTAGGCGCGCATCGGAGACAGTCCCGGGCCGCCGGGAAAATACACCACCGGATCGGGGTGCGGAGGTGCGGGCCCGTGGTCGGGTGCCATGACGGCGACCGGGAGCTCGACGATGGTGCCGTTCGGGCTGTCACGATCCTCCTGGCCGAAGAACCGATAGCACTCGGCGTTGGCGGCGAGGAGCTCCGGGGTCGTGCACTCGGCCGGCTCCAGCCTCGGCACCTGGGCCTGAGGCTGCGCGCGGGGAGCGCCCGCCGTTGTCACTGCCAGCACGACCAACCAGACGATCGCGACCGGAGCGAGCCTGCGGAACGCGTGCACCGTCACCGCGCGCCGCTCTACTCGAACACCCATGGACCCAACTGCACGTCGTCGGTGCAGCTGTCGTCGACCGCGGCATCGGGGTCGTCGAGGAAGCTCGAGATCACCTGCGGGCGGCACTCACCGGGCAGTCCGTGACCGAGCGCTTGAAACTCGAGGATCTGCAGGTTGGGCATGGTGCGCGCCAGGTAGTGGCCCCAGCGGGTGGTGCAGCAGGAGTCGACCTGGCCGTGGAGAGACAGCCCGGGAACATCGGAGTGAAAGCGATCGTTGTGCTCCGGCGGCACCGCGCCGTCCACGCCCCACCAGGCGCAGATCTTGTTGTCCTCGAACACCACCAGCGCCGGCTCACGCTCGAGCATGGCAAGGACGTCGGCCTTGGTCGGACGGTTCGTCCCCATGTCGCCACAGATATGTGCCAGGTAGTAGCCGTAGGTCTGCCGGTCGTCGACGTCGTCGGCAGATACCTCGCGCCAGCCATCAACGCTGAAGAAATCATCCAGCGCCGAGTAGTCGTGCTTCTGCACACGCGACAACACGTTGGGCAACTTCATGTAGACGTCTTCGAAGCGCCGATAGATCTTGGCGATCAGCGCGATGCCGTCGAAGGTGAGGGTCACGGGCCTGCCGTCGTCGGCCTGCACCGTGGTCACGTAGGGCTGTGCGTCGAGCGCCCGTCGGGCTCGATCGATCTCGTAGTACCAGGCCGGCAGCAGCTCGCGGCAGTGCGGATCCTCGGCCACGCAGATTCCGAGAATGTCGGTATACATCTGCTTGATCGTGTAGAACTCGTCGATCGCGGCGCGATTGCGGTACTCGCCGAACCAGGGCGCCCCGAGCACGAACGCGCGCACGCTGTCGGGGTAGTAGCGCAGGTACGCCAGCACGCTGCCACCGCCGGTGGAGTAACCGTAGATGTCGACCTTGCCGTAGCCCAGGAGCTCGCGAATCTCGTCGACATCGCGGGCGATGTCGTACTCGTTGTACTTGGCCACGTCGACGCCCTCACCAACGAGCTTGTCGTAGCAGCGCTCCACCGTCTCGGTGTGCAGGCGCAGTCGCTCCAAGGTGTCGGTGGACGAGACCATCACCGGCGACAACTCGTTCTGGTAGGGCGAGATCGTTCGGCCGGGACAGACGAGCGCCGGGGTGGCGTAGCGGAAGCCACGGTGATCGATGAGCACGACCGGACGGTTGCCGGCATCGCCACGGATCCATTCGAACTCGCCCATGGGCGACAGGCCCGGCCCGCCCGGAAAGAAGAAGAGCGGCGCCGGGCGAGGATCGCTGGAGGTGTCGCCAGCGTTCTCGGGCGCGATCACCGCCACCGGAAGCTCCACGACCGTGCCGTTGGGCTCGTCGCGATCCTCCTGGCCGAAGAACATGTAGCAGTCGGCGCCGGCGGCGACGAGCTCGTCGGTGACGCAGTCGGCCGGCTCGATGCGGGGAACCGGCCCGGCCTGCTGGGCGTCGGCGATACCGGGGAGCGAGGCGACGAACACACAGACCAGTCCCGCGAGAGTTGTCAGAGCTCGTGCAGACATCTGCTTCATAGCGGCACCTCCGTCCTTGCGCACCCTAGAACCTATCTCGAAAACGTCCCCTGCGGTGCGTGCGCAGACAGCGACAGCCGCTGACCGGGCGGGGAGCGGGCCTCAGCGTGCCGAGAACAACCGCCGGCCGGCGCCGAGATTGCGGCTACGGCCTCGCGGCCAGATCGGCGGGATCGACCCGCGCGACCGAATCCACGCGGTCGAAGTGGCGATCGGTAGACAGAATCCGTCGCAGCTTGTTGGACTCCATCACCGCCACATGGATCGCATCGCGAGGGGAGATCTGCGCACCTTCGAGCAAGAGGTGCAGCGCCCGCACCGTGTCGGTTTCACTGACCGGCAGGACTACCTGGCACAGATCGCGCGCCGAGTCGAACACGGTGCGCGCGGCGCCGGGGCGACCGATCGAGAAATAGCGGTACAGGATCTCCTGCAGCACCTCGGAGCTGGTGGCCAGGTCGATTTCCTTGTCGACGACGTGCTCCAGAGCCCGGCGACACGGCCGTCGCAGCGGATGCTCCCCGCCAGCGGCATACATCAGGACGCTGGTGTCAAGGAAGAGCGCCTCCGGCCCGCTCACTGGCGACGCTCGCAGGTCTTCCCCCTCTGCCCCGTCATGCCGACGCCGTGCTCTTCATGCGGACGTACTGCTGCTCCCAGCTGGTGTAATCGTCGGGAGCCGGCGCATCCGCCGCCGACAGCGCCTCCAGAGCTGCGCGGCGCCGCTTCCGGTCTTCCGGCTCGACGCAATAGCGAACGATCGACTCGCGCACCACCGCGGCCAGCTTGCGTCCACTGTCGCGAGCGATCGCCTCGAGCGCCTCGTACTGCTCTGGCGACAGCGTCACCTGGACTTTCCGAGTCTTTCCCCCGGCAGGATTCTCGGCGCGCCGCGGTGTGTTTTATCTCCCGGCAACAGGGCAACTCGCCACATTGGCGAGCAACGGCCCGCCGGAGCTCACTGGACGCGGCGAAAATCCTAGTTGTTGAGCTGCCGTAGGGTTCTTCGCTTCTTCGCCAGCGAGAGTGGACTAGGTGGATTGAGTGCTAGCGGCATCCGCGATGGGTTCGTCGCCCTCTGCTGCCCAGCGTTCAAGCCTTTCAGCCATTGCCGTCTTGGCCTGTTCGACGGCTGGCTCCGGCAGCTCCAGTGTCTGATCGGCTTGTTCCCGCATAGCTATAGTCTGGCGGAATTCAGGAGCCTCTGCGGCCAACGTCAGCTCGACTTCCGCGCCATCTTCTTTGGCGGCTGTAGCGACTTCTTCAAGGTCTACACGGAAGTACTCCTTGCGTGTGTTGACGAGATTCACGCGACGGTTGTCGAACCGCCGATGCAACGCTGCTTCCATGCCGGGCGCGTTGTCCGAATAGGCCATCGCGTGGATGTCGAAGCCGAACGGAACTGATGCATCGCCGAGTTCCTTGACACGGTCCTGGGGGTCGAGTCGTCGCGTCATACCGATCTTGTAGATGCCCTCACCGAATGAGGCCGATATTCGATAGGACGTAGACGTGCCCGGACTTGGTGAGCTGAGCTCGAGATAGGGCACGCTCCTTGTTCTCGTGAGCCTCGTCCAGCCT
>CBDAMQ010000013.1:0-7079 GCA_965197275.1 Acidobacteriota bacterium | reverse complement strand
GCGCTTGTCGAGCGGCTGATCGCGGACCTGTTCGGGGCTCATGTAGGGCGCAGTGCCCACGATCATTCCGGTCCCCGTGAGATCGGTCAGCCTCGCGGTCTCCGCAGCGCCGGCGCCGCTATCGACCGCCTTGGCGATGCCGAAGTCCAGCACCTTGGCGCGGCCTTCGGGCGTGACCATGATGTTGGCCGGCTTCAAATCACGATGGATGATCCCGGCGCGGTGCGCTGCCTCGAGGGCTTCAGCAACCTGACCGCAAAGCCTCAGCGCATCTTCAAAAGGAAGGGCGTCCGCGAGCAAGTCGGCGAGGCTCTCTCCCTCGATCAGCTCGAGCACCAGGAATCGCCTGCCGGCGGCTTCCTCGAGATTGTAGATCGCCGCTATGTTCGGATGGTTCACGGCGGCCAGCAGCTGGGCCTCCCGTCGGAGTCGAGCCAGCCTGTCCGGATCCTCGACCAGATCCTCAGGCAGGACCTTGACCGCCACGTTCCGTTTCAGGTTCGTGTCGAGGGCTCGGTAAACTTCGCCCATCGCCCCCCGCCCCGAGCGGCGCCAAAACCTCGTAGTGCCCGAGTGACTTGCCGATCATGGGTCGCATCCTGCCATTGCCCCAGCGGGCGGTTCAATGGGCGCAGCATCATCACGGCAACACGGCTACCTCACTTGGTAACTGCTTGATTCCGTTGACTTTGTACCGAGAGGTCACCGATTCATCTGGGGTGGGAAGCATCAGCAGAGCTTCCCGCGGAAGCGTCAAAGCTAGCCGCCCGGCAGAGTTCGCCGATAGGCAATGACCGGTGCAGCTGCCATCGACGCCATTCCCCCCAGCGATCGTCAGTTACCTCGCCTGTGTCCGATATCGCAGCGCCTCGAGCGCAGGCTGCTCCTGCACCCGTAAATGCTGTCAAGCGAACCGACAGCCGGCCGATTCGGGCTTGCTTTTTCGATTGCGCATCTCGGAAACTTGGGTGCGAGGTGCTTCCAGCCCCGCTTGCTTCTGTTTGGTGTCGCACCATGTCCACCACCGGGCCCGCGCGGTCACTCGGCCCGCAACGCCTCCGAGGGCTCTACGGCTGACGCGCGACGTGCCGGCAGGTAGCTCGCTACGGCAGCCACCGCGAGCAGGATTCCGGCCGCCACCAGGCGGATCACTGGATCGTCGGCGCGGACCTCATAGAGCAGCCCTTCGAGCGCCGTGACCAGCACCAGCGAGGCGCCGAGACCCAGCAACACGCCGGCGGCACCGAGCTTCACTCCCTCACGGACGATCATGGCGCGCATCTCCGAGGAGCGCGCCCCGAGCGCCGAACGGATGCCGAGCTCACGTACGCGATGACTCACCGACCAGGCCACCACCCCATAGGTTCCGATTGTTGTCAGGAGCAGGGCGACCCCGGCGAAGATCGTCAGCAGCGTGGCGGCGAAGCGCTGTCTTGCCAAGGTGGCGGCCACCAGCTCACGCATCGGCATGATGCTGTGCACCGGCTGATCCGGGTTGATCTCGGCCACCAGACGCTCAATCTGAAGCGCCGACGGCGCTTCGCCGGGACGGGTTCGCAACACCACGTTGAGCGCCGGGTAGGGGTTCTGTGCGTAGGGGATGAGATCTCGGGCTGCGGGCGCTGGCGCAGATCGTGATGGCGGACATCTCCCACTACGCCGATGACCCGGTAGGTGTACACAGCGCCGGGATAGTTCATGACCAGTCGCTTGTCGACTGCATCTTCACCGGGCCAGTTCGCGGCGGCCAGTCCGGCACTGACGACGACTACGCGTTCGGCCTGACGCCAGCCGGGATCGCTAAAGTCGAAGCGATCGTCGACCGTAAAGTCACGGCCGGCGAGCAACGGTCGGCCGAGGGCACGGAAGTAGCCGGGCGTCGTCATGCGAATCCACGCTTCGGCCGCTGTGGCTCCCGGATCCGGCTCGCCATGGCGCCAGTACGGCCGATCGAAATCGGCGCCGACCGAGCTCATCGGCAGCGCCGTGGCAGCACCCACCGCATCGACGCCGGGGAGATCACCCAGACGCGCGGCGAGCTGCTCGAAAAACGCGACGCGGCCGTTTCCGGACGACGAGGCCACGCCGCTTTCGAGCGGTACCCGCACAACCACCGCACCGTCGATGTCGAAACCGGGATCGACCTCCATCAGCCGCGCAAAGCTACTCGCCAATAGCACCGCGCCGACGAGCAGGACGAGCGTCACAGCGATCTCCGCAACGACCAGTGTGGCGCGCAGCCGGGTCCGGCGAGCACCCGCCGAGCGTCGTCCGCTGCTTGGGTCCACAACGAAATCTCTCGACGCCATCCAGGCCGGCACACCGCCGGCCAAGGCGCCGGCCCCGAGTGACAGGAGCAACCCGAAGGCGAGCGCACGCCGATCGGTGCCGATCTCCGCCGCGCGCGGAAGCTCTCCGGGTTGAAGCGCCAACAGCGCATCGATCCCGATGCTGGCCGCGACCACCCCGAGCACACCTCCGACGAGCGCCAGCGACAGGCTCTCGGTAACCAACAGACGCACCATGCGCAGACGCGTCGCACCGAGGGCCCGGCGCACGCTGATCTCGCCTCGACGCGACGTCGACCGTGCCAGTAGCAGGCCCGCCACGTTGGCGCAGGCGGTCAGCAGCAGCAAGCCGACCGCGCCGGAGAGCACACCGAGCGGCCGTCGTGCCGGGTCGATCAGCTCATGGCTCAACGGTGTGATACGGATGCCCCAGCCGGCATTGGTAGCTGGATACTCGGTGGCCAGCGCGGCGGCCAGCGCGTTCAGCCGCATCTGCGCCGCCGGCAGGTCGAGGGTCGTGCGCAGCCGTCCGACGGCGCCGAGGAAGCGCGAGTCGCGTGAGGGCCTACCGCCGGTCGTGCGGGCCCGTGCGGCCAGATCCCAGGGATTCCACAGGTCGATATCCGACCGCGGGAGCGCGAAGCTCGGCGGCATCACGGCGACGATCCGCCAGGGAGCGCGATTCACCTCGATGACCCGTCCGATTGCCTCTGGATCCGCTCCGAGGCGAGCGCTCCAGAATCGATGACTGACCGCAACGACGGGTTCGGCACCGTAGTGGTTACCGCTGTTGTCGTACCACGAACCCACCGCGTCGGCGGGCGACAGCAGGCGTCCGAGCAGCGGCTCGGTTCCGAGCAGCCGGAAGAAGTCGCCGGAGACATGGGCAACCCCTACCTGTTCGGCACGGTCCTCTGATCTGTAGATTGCGGTCTCAGGCCACCAGGCGGCGACCCCGTCGAATACGTCGTTGCGCTCCTCCCAGTCGATAAAGTTGGCGGGTGACGGACCATCCTCGGGGAACCCGAGCACGTCGTTCGACTCCCAGACGCGGACCAGTTGCGCCGGATCCGGATAGGGCAAGGGTCGCAAGAGCACCGCGTCGACGACGCTGAAGATGGCGACGCTGCCGCCGATCCCGAGGCCGAGCGTCAGCACGACCGCAGAGCTGAAGGCAGGCTGCCGCCTGGCACCGCGCGCCACCAGGCGGACATCAGCGCCGAGGCTGGCTACCGAACGCCATGCCGCTTGCAAGCCCACCGTCCCTGATCCAAACCGGTATCGCACCGCTGGCCAGATCGCACCGCGCACCTGGGCTCGCAGCCATCTCCGCGCCGCCCGGCGTCCGAGTCGTGCCTCGACGTCCGCGAGCGTGTTCGTCGTGTCGCTCATCACCGCGGCCCGCAGTGCGGACGGCACCATCAGTCGCAGGCAGGCAAGCCAGACCGACGACATCATCGCGCGTCGGGATCCGGACCGATCTCGACGCCGTCCCAGAAGCGCTCGAGTTGCTGTCGCGAGCGGCGCAGCGCCGACAGACCCGCCGCCTCGATTCGAAAGCACTTGGTAGCGCGCCCGCCGCGCACCGGGGTAGGGGCAGCAAGCGTCGAGGATACGTAGCCTTTCTTCTCGAGTCGCGAAAGGGTCACGTAGACGGCGGTGATGGCGACCGTAGTGCTCGCCAGTCGGTCGATCTCGGCGTAGACGGCCCGGCCCGGTGAGTCAGCCTGCAGCCGTACGAGCGCCAGCAGAACGATGTGCTCGAACTCCCCCAGACAGCCCTTCTTGCCCATTCAGCTGGCTCAGTGTGCGATTTAATAAACATCGTTTAATACAGCCGCCAGGCGCCGTCAAGCGTTGCCAGCGATCTGCTAGGCTCAGCGAATGCGCGAGGTGCAGGCGGTGATCTGGGATTTCGACGGCACCTTAGTGGACACCCGCCAGAAGAACCTCAACGTCACGCGAACGCTGGTCGAGCGCATCAAAGCGCAGCCGGCCGACGACTTCGAGGCGCTACGATCACTGCAGGACTATGAGCGCGCCCTTCACCATCATCGCCACTGGAAGGACTTTTATCGGCAGGAGCTCGGGATGGCCGAGAACCAAATCCGACAGGCGGAGATGAGCTGGATGGACCAGCAACTCGAGGATGAAACCGCGGCGTCCTCTTACGATGGCATTCTGGAGGTGCTCGAAGGGCTGGCGCATCTGCCGCAGGGCATCGTGTCGCTCAACGCCACCAACAACATCCTCCGTTTTCTCGAGCGCCTGCGCCTGGAGACGCACTTCGACGAGGTGATGGGATTCGAGGCCGTCGCGCCCGGAAGACAGAAACCGCTACCGGATGCACTCATCGCCTGCGCCGATCGCCTGACGGGCTCACGGCCGGGACGGATCGTCTACGTCGGAGACCACGAATCGGACATCGAGTGCGTCCACAATGCCAACGCCCACTACGCGGAGCACGACGTACCGATCGAGGTCATCGGGATCAGCGCCGCCTACGGGCCGCTCTCCGACGATTCCCATTGGTCGGCCGAGCCCCACTACCGCGCCGAGCACCCGGTGCAGATCCTGACCTTCGTGACCGAGTTGCTGGCCTCTAAGTAGTGGCCTTTAACTAGCTGTCATCGGACCGGATCGAGCCGTCCGATCCGTGCTCATCATCCTCCGACGCCGCTGGCTCGGACGCCGGCATCGAGTCCGTGTCGGGTGTCAGCATCGAGTCCGCATCGGGTGCGGGCAGCGAGCCCGTCGACTCGGGTGCCGGTGTGGCCACCGCGGACGGCGTCGCCGGAGCCTCGATTGGCTCACCGGGACCTTGCGACTCCGTCGTACCGACAGCGGCAAGCGCGGACCTACCGATCTCTGCCCCGGCCCCAGAAGAACAGCACCGCCATCGCCGCCTCGTACAGCCCGGCGAATATGGTGTGGACCGCGAGCCCATCCATGCCGAGGCTGACGATGTGGGCCGTCAGCAATCCGGTGTAGGACGACCCCCGCCGCGTAGAGCCACTGGCGGCCGAATCGCCCGCCGAGCGCCCCGCGTAGGATCAGCGCGCCAAGAGCTACGCCCAGCCCACCAACGAGCGCACGCAGCTCGCCGCGGGCTCCGGTATTGAGCAACTCGAACCCGAATACGCCGGCGACCACATCCACGGCGTAGAGAAAGTAAAGCCCGAGCACGATATGGCCGATTGCGACAACCGCCAGCAGCGGCTTGAGCCACTTCATGTCCCCTCCAAGTATGCGGCAATATCGAGAGTGTAGCTGGTCGCCGAGCTCACCTGCCGGAGGACAACCCCAACTCCGAGATCTCGCGACGACGAACGCGCCGCGCCCTTCCTTCCCAGCACAGCGCAGCCGCGTAGCCGCCGTGAAGCTCGGGAATCGCAAAGCGCCACCGGTCGGGCACATCGCCCGGGTAGTCGGTGGCCAGTAAACGAGGCGGCTTGCGCACCAGGTCGAGACCGAAAGCGCCCGACGGGAAGGTGAGCCCGGTCCCGATCGCTTTTCAGATAGGACTCCTTGAGGGTCCAGACACGGTAAAAGCCTTCGGCGCGATCCGGCCCCGGCAAGGCGCATAGCCAGCGATCCTCAGCCTGTGAGAAGAAGCGACGCGACAGGCGGCGAAAAGGCCGGCGTGGACGGCAATGTTCGACGTCGACCCCCACTCTGCCGCTGGCGGCGATCGCGACAACGGCGCGGCGACCAGAATGCGACAGGTTGAACGCTGGCCCGCTCCGCAGCAGCCGCGGTTTGCCGTGGGCACCATAGTCAAGACGCACGGCGCTGGCGTGGACATCGAGATGCTCGCCGAGGATGCGGCGCAGCATCGACCGGCCAACGAGGAACTCGAGGCGCTTCGACTCCGAGCGCATTCGCTGGAACCGTGCCCGTTCGACTCTATCCAGAGTCTCGGGAGCCGCCAGACTCCCGTCGATTGCGAACGACCACACGTCGATCGTCTGCGCAGCGCAACCCATCACACGTCGATCGTCTGCGGTGCGCGACCCATCACACGTCGACCACGGTCCGCTAGCGTGGACAACACGCGCAGGCACGGCCGCGGAACGCATCCCAGCCCTCACGCACGATGATCGGCGCCATCGCCAGTGCCGCCAGCGGATCGGCCCACCACCAACCGAAGAGGGCGTTCAGCAGCAGACCGCCGAGGAGGATGGCCGACAGGTAGGTGCAGAGCATCGTCTGGTTGGCCTCCAGGTGCAGCGCGCTGCTGGACATCGCCAACGCCACCTTGCGCTTGGCGCGCGCCAACAGCGGCATGACCAACACCGAGCCTGCGGCAACGCCGATGCCGAGCAAGCTCTCGGCGGGAGCCTGGCGCAACCACAGCATCCGCAGCGCTTCGTAGGCCACGTAGATCGCGAGCACCAGAAAGCTCCCCCCGATGAGCCGCAGCGAGACCCTCTCGCTGTGTGCGCGGCGGGCCGGGTCGGCGTCGGAGTACAGACGCCAGAGCGCAACGGCAGCCGCGCACAGCTCGATGGTGCTGTCGGCGCCGAAGCCCACGAGAGCGACGGAGCCGGCCATGGCCGCCGCCGCCAGCGCCAGCCCGGCCTCGAGCGTGTTGTACGTCAGCGTGGCCCAGCTCAGCCACAGCCCGCGTCGCACCAACGCGCGACGCTCCAGAACGAGCTCCATCATGTCTGGATTCTATCTGCCCCCGGGCCAGCGCTCGGTCCGCCGTGCGTAGCCGCCCGCCGAGAAAGGGCCGCAGGTCAACTGTGACGGTAGCGTCTCATCCGCTTGCGGCGTTTCGGTCATCAC
>CBDAMQ010000012.1:0-20818 GCA_965197275.1 Acidobacteriota bacterium | reverse complement strand
GAGCCAGTCGTCGTCGGGGCTGTGCGGAACTGTGGGAAACGCGTCTGCGCGTTTTCCAAGTGTGGATGTTGGTTGGCTTCGCACCGTTCCGACGCGTAGGTGAGAGCGCTCCTTGTATCGAAGTGTTCCCACGGGCGACGGCACGCGTCCTGGGCACGGGACAGGTGCATAATTCCAATTCCCGGGGCGTTGCCGCTCAACTCGGCCGCGCAGCGAGCCGACACGGGCTAGCCAAGCGATCGGCCAGACGAGCCAGATTTCAAGCAGATAGCCTGGGGGACCAGCGCACGACCGGGTGGACGCATGTGCCTAGCGTCCCGGACGCGCACGCGGACCTTTTTGGGGCCGAGTGGTAGACGCGCGCCCCGTCCAGGTCCGGTCAGCATCGCTGGTCTATCCGAAGTGGCAACGGAGGGTCTATCCGAAGTGGCACCAGAGCATGTCGATCACGATTCGGGACCGGGGCACGCGATTTCAAACGTCTGAGTGTGAACCTCAAGCACGCGAAGATCGCGCGTGGCCCACGGCAGCAAAAATCGAAGACCCCGGCAGTGGTCCTGGTGCTCTTGTTCATCGCCACACGGCTGCGGGTACTAGGCACCTGCCGCCGAGGTCACCGAACGTGCTGTTACTCCCCTCGCAAGAGCACATTGGTCACTTGGTCGCGCGTGGTCCGTATGAAGTCGCACATGATCATGGCCACCTCCTCCGGGCGGGCATCCGGCCCTAAGATCAGCCGTAGGCGTCCACAGTCGAACCAGCGCGGATCGAATTCGCATTCGGCGTTGGGGAAGCGCCTCTCTATTTCCTCCACCAACGCTTCGAGGACTGGGGCCAGGAAGGCGTAGTCCTTGCTCTCGATGTGTAGCTCAACGAACCGCCTCTTCATGACCGAGAACTCGTAGTGCAGCTTTGGACCTGGCCAGTCCCCGATCCGCACCTGGCGATAGGTCCTGGCGTTGCCGAATAACACCGCGCCTCCGAAGTCCAGTCTGTCGAAAGCGTCGGCAATCTCTTCGAGCAAGAGCTCATTCTCTGAGAGCTGGGCCTCGACACTCACATCCTGGAGAGCGCTCTCGGCGACTCCCTGTAATGCCGCAAGGTGTCGCACCATCCAATCGATCGGCTCCTCCCACGTATGCGGGGCATAGAGATCGAACGTGCGTTGAACGCACAGGCGGTACGGTGGTCGTTGCGAGGCCGAGGGCCAAGCCAACTCGAAACCGAGCTGTTCGTGCAGCTTTTGCCGCTGATTTTCGAGCAGGAGGAGATACTCGTCGGCGCGACGCTTTCCCAGCATCCAGCATGCGCGAAGCTCCTGAACTTCGAACGAACCGGCTTCATCCATCGCGCGGACAACACCGCGAATCCAGGTATCTGGGGCAGTCAGCGAGAAGCCCATGTAGGGCGATGGTCTCGGTGTCCTCAAGCGCAACTCGGGCGCCGCTTCTCTGGCCTGTGCCGCGAACCTGGTCCAGAAGTCCAGCTGTGCGGCCCCGGCCCTCGTCAGCTGGAGCGCGTGGGGAGTCTCCGCGATCGGTTGGAACAACTCCGCGACCGACGACGCAACGATGTATACCTCAGCCGCAGTCCCCCGGTCCTTGCGTACCGGGCTTTCGCGACCAAGTTCGGCGGCGAGATGCCGAATCCGCTGGACGGACGGGATGACCCGCTTGGGCCATTTGGGTGCAACGGTCCGCACGATCTCTTCCCAGTCGTACGAGACGTCGGGATGCGCAGCGAGCTCCGCGAGGATGCGCTTCGCAAGCCTCGGGATCCTCATCCAGAGCTGCGCCGCCAGGTCGCCATCGCTCGGCTGCCATTCGCTGAGTTCGACGGCTCCGCTGGCTCCGAGGTCCAATCCATCGAGATTGACCGGGCCGACGCTCTGCCACCGACGGTCGTGGGGGCTCGGCCAGACCTCTGCTGCCGCGGCTGCCAGGACTCGCGACCTTGTGTCGATCGCCGCCTCATCCCACGCGTCGGGCTTAGGGCCTCGAGCAGGCGCTTGTTGAGCAGCAGCAAAGAGTGGCGCTGTAGCCGCTCGCGCTTGTCCTCCCAAGCCTGATTGGATTGCTTCAGGTTCAGCTTGTCAGTCAACAGCGTGAGATTGCCGAGCATGTGCTTTACCTCATCCCTTCGGGCGGAAGCGAGATGAGCGTCCACGGCCTGCTCAAGTGGCCAGTGACTTTGCCATTGCTGCGGCAGCACGTGCTCGATGTGCAGGTTCCCCACGTTCGACAGCTGCTCCGACAAACCGTGCCGCAAGTACCCTTCGATCCCGGCCAAGAGCATGCGTACCCGCGACTGCCGGAGCCGTCCGTAAGTAGGCTCCCGGACGAGCGTCGCGACGAACTCCTCGTCGGTCGGCCAGGCGGCAGTAACGCCGTCGAAGGCGCGCAGCGAACCGATGATGGTGTCGTGGGCGTTGCCCGGATTTTGGAACAGCTGGCTGACTAGAGCAGGGACGATCTTGTTGTACTGCTTTGTGGGCCACCCGCAGAAAGCGCGCCTCGCTAGCCAGGATTCGATCGCATCCAGGGTCTCCGAGCGCTGCTCGACAGACAGGTCGGACTCCGGCAATCCGTACAGCAGCATCAAGAGCGGGTAGAAAGTCGTGACGTCTAGCTCCCGCATGCGCTCAAAGAACTTGCCGTCGTGGCTGAAGGGGTCGAACTCGTCGAAGCTGTCAAAGACGTCCGCGTACGTTGTGAGATCGAGGATCAGCTCCCCAATGGGGCCCTCGTGCCTGTTGAGGAGACGCTGAAACGTCGGAAAAAGCTGCTGGGAGTGGATGTCCTGCCCCGTCTTGAGCACGAGCCAGTACGTGAAGAACTGGTCTGCGCGCGGCCGCATGAGCCGACCGATTCGAACCTCACGCCTCCAGGGCTTCGTATCGAACCGGTGCCACTCCTGCTCGTAGAGAGCTTCTATGTCCTCGCCGCTCTGCTGCGCAGACCGGAAGAGGGAGTTCTTCACGAGGTCGATCGCGAGCAGCTCTGTTCCCCGGGCGTTGAGGACCTCGAATATCGCCTGCGCGTTGTCGTTGGGATCCAGGTCGATAACGACGAGCTTGACGAGCGTACGCAGCAGCGTTTGCATCGCTTCTACGTGGGTCGCGGCCGCCTCTTCCCCTTGGGCCAGAGCTTCGTTTAGCCAAGTTCGGAACGCGCGTCGGAAGAACAGATAGGCCTGCCCGGGACGCTCCGAATAATCGGCCACTCCCGCCCTACCGTCCTACAGGGATTACCTCTTGTCGCAAGGCGTGTCTTGGGCATGCTCCAGAGGCCGCATCGAATTTGTGAAACTCGCGCGGTCGTACTTCGTGGGCCATACCTTGAAACGAAGCTCGGAGGCTGGAGATGAGAGCAGGTCGGGATCGTTTCGAAGCAGCTTGCCAAGAAGCCGCTTCTCCTTGTTGAACCGGTCATCGCCATCCAGCTCGTGGAAGATCGCTGCAATGACGAGTTGGAGGGTCGTTAGACGCTGTTGCCCATCGATGACCTGCCGCCGATCGACTCCCCCCGCACCGACGGCAATCGGGTCGAGCACGATCGCGCCGAAGAAATGTGGGGGCGCGGCGTGAGCTGCCTCTGCCCAGTCTCCTACGACCCGATGCTCCTTCAGGAGTTGATCACAGGCGGAGACGAGATCCGTCCACAGCGGGTCCCATTGCTTGTCCTGCTCCCATACGTAGGGCCGCTGGAACATCGGGACTTCGTACTGGACGTCAGCCCCGAAGAGTTTCAGCAGCGTCTTGGTGTCGGCGTTCATCCAGCGACCCCTTCGACGCGATCTGACCTTTCCGTGTCGTGGTGCCCGATGATAGTAAAGAACCGCACCCGATCCCTCGGCGTGCTGCAGAACCAGTCACTGAGTCGTGGCATAGGGGAGCCAATGGCGACTATGTATCCAACTCGACCGGGCGAGTCCACACCGCGCTCCGAGCAGCACGTCTTCGACTGCCTTCGCGACTGGCTCCCCGGCGATTGGGTCGTGTTCCACGCGCGCCGTTTCGTGATCTTGGGCAATTCGAGGAGACGGTCTGACGAAGGGGAAGCGGACTTCCTGATACTCGATCCAGCGCGCGGTTTCATTTGCCTAGAGGTGAAGGGTGGACAAGAGATTGGGAGAGACACCGAGGGTTGGTATTCGGTTCCCCACGGGCGTGCCGATCGTAGGCGGATCAAGGACCCTGGGATGCAAGCGCAGAATGCTGCCCATAAGTTAGGGCATCTGCTACAGGAAGACGAGCTTCTTCGCCGGATCAGCTACGGCTGGGCAGTCGCGTTTCCCGGCGCTCATGTCGATGTCGAACTCGGCCCGAGTCTGCCGCGAGATTTGGTGATCGACCGGGGGGATCTCGCGACCATCGAAGCCGCGGTAAGCTGAGTCTTCGACCGGGCAAAGGTCTCCGGGCCGGCGCTGAGCGTGGCAGGCCGGAAGGGCCTTCGTCGATGTCTTGGCACCGTGCTTTCAGCTCGCACCGGCACTCGACCCTCTGGTCAGGCCCACCCGTCCCTTGGGCGAGCTGTTGCCGCACGAAGAACGCGAGTTGGTTCGTCTCACCGAAGAACAGATGACCGTCCTCGAGTTCGTACCCGATTTACCGTGGGTGGTCATCAGAGGGGCAGCGGGTACCGGCAAGACGCTCGTGGCGATGGAGAAGGCGCGCCTACTGGCCGCTGCCGGCAGTCGAGTGCTCTTCCTCTGCTACAACCGCGAACTCGCCCGCAAGCTGGCGGGCGAAACTGACACCTTCACGGTGACGAATTTCCACACCCTCTGCTGGGAGCAAGCGAAGGCCTAGCTGGCTATTGGAACCAGGCAGATCTCCCCGAAAGACGGGTGCTTCAGGAGATCGTGTATCCGAAGGGGCTCACCTTCGACGGCGAGAGAATTGGAACCCCCGTAAGTAGCCCTATTTTCAGCTACTTACGGGGACTCGAAGCACCCGGAGGTACTAAGGTAGACCTAACGGGTGCGAATTTTGAACACCACGCCGAGTGTAGCTCGGCTCGCGAGGGTCGGGTAGGCGGGTGGAGTTGCGCGTTTCCGGAGCCCCCCCATGGGGTAGAAGGCCGTCGCGGCCCCCGCCCCGCAAGTCATTCGAACCACGGAGGAAGCCTTACGTGGCGGCATCTCCCGATTGTCCAACGAGTCAAGTCTATCGATTGCTTTCGTTCGGTTTCTACGGACCAGCCGTGAAAGAAACCGTATAACGGCAACGCACAGTGGAGGCACGTGTCATGACCGACGTGGTCGCTCGATCGTCTGAAACGGTTCCAGAGAGCCAGGAGGAACGGAGCACCGTCGCGGATGACGCCGGGAAGCATCGCCTCAAGAAGTGGCTGCGAGAGGCTCAACGGCTGAGGGCGCCGCGATTTACTGCAGACGACGACGGACGGCTCGTATTCGAGAAGGAGAACCTCGAGGCCCATTTCGTCGATCTCTCGGAGACCACCGGACTCCCGGCGGGAGCCGGGAGCGCCCACCTTGTGCAGCAGGTGGCGGGCTGTCTGACGCAGCAACTTGGCAATCCTGTGGAGGCGGCGAACCGGGCCACCGCGCTCATGCGGGCAGTCGAGCCGCAGGACGCCGTCGAAGGCATGGTCGCAGCGCAACTCGTGGCAACGCACCACGCGAGCATGGAGATGCTTTCGCGGGCGTTACACCCCGATCAGCCAACTGAGATCGCTAACTCATGCTCATACCGAGCCGAGAGATTGTTCAAGCGGTCGGTTGAGTTGATTGAGGTACTTGCCAAATACAGAGGTCGCACGACCGAGCAGAAGGTGACCGTCGAGCACGTCGCGGTCGCCGATGGCGGTCAGGCGATCGTTGGAGCGATCAAAAAGAGTGGTTGACCCCCCGGGGGGAGGGGGTGGCCGGAGTTTTTCCGAAAACGACCCCATGGGACGGACCCCAACGATGCGGAGCTCGGACGAGGAACGGCACGCCTTGCCGTCGACCGTCCGGCCCCGTGAACTTGCGCTGCTACTATCATGGCGGCGCACCAGGCACGGGTGCGCCGCCAGGCAACCAGAACGCGCTAAAGCACGGGCGCTACACAGCCGAGGCGATCAAACAGCGCGCGCTCGAACGCCAGATCCTCACGGCCCTTAACGATGGAATTGCAGAGGTTCTGGATCGCATCGACGATTCCTCCTAGTTGAGCGACCGGGCTTCTGTCACAGCTCATCCTTTGCACGTCGTGTCGGGTGCTCTGCGCACGTCCTGGGCAGGGTGGCGCCCCTACAAGTCCGCCGCCCCATAAACAGGATGGTGACGCGGACGGTCCCATGGCTAAGGCAAGCGAATCACAGACGGACGCAATGAGCGGGCGGTTCGAGATTCCCGACGATCGCGCCGGCGCGGGCGGGCCCAGATCCCGTTGAACAAAACTGCACTTAGGACCTGCTACATCTCAACGAGGCCGGCCCGCTCTCGGCTCGGCTCCGTCCGCCGGATCATCGCCGCCAAGTGCGCAGCTCTCCGCGCGGGCGATTGCCGGCGCCGTGTTTACGATCGGTAACTTGGTGGAGCCGAGAATGCCTGAGTACGCCGAGCGTGTAGCCGCCCGCCACATCTACACGAAGCCCTATACGCCGCCACTTGTCCCCTGGACGAATCGTTACAATCGTCACCGACCCCATGCTGCACAGCAGATTGAAGCGCTTGGAGATGTAGCCGGGGCCGTTGTCGGTGGGCATACTCCCAGCCAGCACCATAGATACGCTTGGAGCGGTCGCCAATGGATACGGTGGCCAGGCTTGGTGATCCGCGCCAGCTTCTTGGTATCCAGGTGTAGCAGTTCGCCAGGTCGTTTGCGTTCGTAACGCCGCACCGGCACCTTGGGCTCCAGGTTTTGGAGCCGACCCATTCCCGAACGACGCAGCCAGTCCGATACCATGGAGCGTGGCACACACACTCGCTGGCTGATCTGCCAGGCCGTCAACTTGTGGCGACGCAGCCGCTGGATCCTGCGCACCGTCCGGGGAGTCGTTCGATGCGGACACCGGTGCGGTCGGCTGCTCCGATCAACCAGTCCCGACTCGCCTTCTTGCCGGTATCGACGCAGCCATTTGAACACCGTCCGCTCCGACACGCTCAGGGCTGCCGCCGTATCCTTCACAGGCTTCGCCTGCTCCAGGACACGGCGTACCATCTCGCGGCGTAGGTATGGCGTCGTGCGGGCGTTACCATGCAACTGCATCGGGCGCTCCTTCTGAGCTTTGGTGTCTTTGACAACCCCATTGATCTCAGAAGTGAGCCCCGATGTGAACAACGTCCTCGGAATGCACAGCTAGCGAGGGAGCGCTTGCAGGAGTTCACGCGGTCCGGATTTATCGTTTCTTTAACCGCCTCCGGCTGTCGTGCCGGACCGGCTTCTGCCAGCATGACGGTATAGGAACCGACCCGGATCCCCGGGTGGACGCCGAGCATGCGAACATGAGCCGATCCGACAGCCTGGCACGCCCATCTCGCAGCGCCGACGCCCGACGGCTCAGCCGGAGGCACTCGATAATGAAGAAGCTCACCTGCAGCACCCTGATGCTCGCGGTTCTGGTCGCCTGCGGCGGCGGCGGTCCCGCGCGCACGGTGATCCAGAACAAGGGCTCCGACACGCTGGTCAACGTCGCCCAGGCGTGGGCAGAGGAGTATGCGATGGTCGACGCCAACGTCGCCGTCGCAGTCACGGGCGGCGGCTCCGGCACCGGCATCTCGGCGATGATCAACGGCAGTGTCGATGTCGCCAACTCGAGCCGGTCGATGAAGGCGGAGGAGATCGAGGCGGCAAAGCGCAACGGCGTCGACTCGGTGGAGCACGTCGTCGGCTACGACGCCCTCGCCGTCTACGTGCATCCGAACAACCCGGTGGAGTCGTTCACGCTGGCACAGCTGGCGGAGATCTACGGCGAAGGCGGCCAGACTGACACCTGGTCGCAGCTGGGGCTGTCGGTACCGGGCTGCGGCTCCGACGAGATCGTCCGCGTCAGCCGACAGAACAACTCCGGCACCTACGTGTACTTCCAGGAGGCGGTGCTGGGCCGCGAGCGCGATTACCGCCTCGGCTCGCGCGACATGCACGGCTCCAAGGACGTAGTCGACCTGGTGGAGAACACGCCCTGCGCCATCGGCTACAGCGGCCTCGCCTACGCCACCGACCACGTGAAGATGCCACCCGTGGCGATCGACGCGATGTCTGAGCCCGTGGCACCGTCGACGGTGACCGCCATCGACCGCTCCTATCCGATCGCGCGTCCTCTGTTCATGTACACGGCCGGCGAGCCTACGGGAGCGGTCGCCACGTACATGGACTGGATCATGAGCGACACCGGCCAGTGCATCATCGAGGACAAAGGCTACGCGCCGCTGCGCAGCCTCGAGTGCGCAACGTCCTAGGGCGACGCCCGGTGTGGGCGTGGCAAAGTACCGCTCCGGACGGCAAGCTCCGTCCGGAGCTTTTCTCGCCCATCGTCCCGTGCCCGGAGCGTTGACATGAGCCACTACGAGGAGCGCCTGCAACGCGACCTGACCCGCATTCAAGAACGGGTGGTGGCGGCGGGTCGCTTCGCAGAGCAGGCGGTCGGAGACGCGGTCGGTGCGCTGCTGCGCCATGACAACGTCCAGGGTGCGAAGACGGCGCTCGGCGACCACCATCTGAATCGCGAGATCCGTGACCTTGACCGCATGTGCCACGCATTCATCGCGCGCCACCTGCCGAGCGCCGGCCACCTGCGGTTCGTGTCGTCGGTGCTGCGGATCAACATCGCCATCGAGCGCATAGGCGACTACGCGGTGACGGTGGCTCGCGAGACGGTGCAGCTGTCGGCCCCGCCACCGGAGGAGCTCGGGCGCGACATCGAGATGATGGCGGAGCAGAGCCGGCGCGCGCTGACCCACGCGATCGACGCCTTCGAGCAGGCCAACCCCGAGCTCGCCCGCGGGACGATCGCGGCGGCCAAGCAGGTCGACACCACGCTCGAAGGGGTCTTCGGCGACCTGGCAGAGGCCGGCGACGAGGAGCAGCGGTCACTCGCTGATCTGTTCGCGCTGCTGGTGGTGCTCAACCGGCTGGACCGCGTGGGCGACCAGGCAAAGAACATCTGTGAGGAGACCATCTTCGCGGAGACCGGCGAGACCAAGGCGCCGAAGACCTACCGCGTTGTCTTCGTCGACGAGCACAACGACGCGTTCAGCGTCATCGCGGCGGCCATCGCTCGCAAGGCGTTCCCCGAGAGCGGCAGCTACTCGAGCGCCAGCCTGACCGCGGCCGATGCACTCGACGCCGGCTTCGTCGCCTTCATGAACCGCCACGGACACGCGGTGGAGGACGACGAGCCGCGATCGGTCGCGCAGGCCTCCGACGACATCGGCGAGGCACACGTGCTCGTGGGCCTCGGCCTCGATCCGCGTGAGCGAATGAGCGACATCGCGTACCACACCGTGGCACTGACCTGGGAGGTGCCCGAGATCTCCGCCGACCTGGACCGCGATCGAACCGATGCGCTCCTCGAGGAGAGCTACAAGCGTATCGCTGCAAGCGTCGAGGAGCTCATGACCACGCTCCAGGGTGCGGAGGCCGGCTGACGTGGCATGCCCGGCGAGCGCGGCGCTGACCGACCTCGATCACCGCGATCGCGCGTGGTGGATCGATCGAATCGTCGCCGGCCTGGTGTTCGTCGGCGGCATCTCCGGCATCGTCTGCATCATCGGGATCTTCGTGTTCGTCGGCAAGGAAGGGGCCGGGTTCCTGTTCGGCCGCTTCGACGTCGTGGAGTTCTTCACCTCCCCGCGCTGGACGCCCACCTCGTTCAGCAACCCGACGTACGGTTCGCTAGCGTTGATCCTCGGAACCGCCAGCGTTACGGGGCTGGCGATGCTGGTGGCGGTGCCGTTCTCAGTAGGCGCGGCGATCTACATCGGCGAGTTCGCCACCGGCAAGACACGCGAGACGCTGAAGATCCTGGTCGAGCTCCTGGCGGCGATCCCGTCCGTCGTGTGGGGTTTCATCGGCCTGTCGATCATGAACCCGCTGATCATCCAGATGTTCGGCGTGCCGATCGGGCTCACCGTCCTGAACGCCGGGATCATCCTGGGGCTGATGGCCGCGCCCATCGTCACCACCATCGCCGAGGACGCGCTGAAGGCGGTTCCCGACGCCTACCGCGAGGCCGCGGAGGCGCTCGGCGCCACCCGCTGGCAGGTGATCTTCCGGGTGGTGCTGCCGGCCGCCAAGAACGGCCTGGCCGCCGCCGTATTGCTAGGCGTCGGACGCGGCTTCGGCGAGACCATGGCGGTGCTGATGGCCAGCGGTCACGCGCTGACCCTTCCGACCAGCGTCTTCGATTCGGTGCGCGCGCTCACGGCAACGATCGCGGCCGAGCTCGGCGAGACCGCCGTGGGTTCCGACCACTACCAGGCCCTGTTCACGCTGGGGATCTTCCTGTTCGCGATCACCTTTCTGATCAATCTCACGGCCGATCTGGTGGTTCGTGGAGTGCGCAATCGGTGAGCACGATGTTCGAGACCAGCGACCTGAATCAGCTCAATCGGCGCAACGAGAGACTGTTCCGCATTCTGTTCGCGACGATGGCAGTGTTGCTGATCCTCCCGGTGATGATCATCCTGGCGCTGCTCCTGTATCGCGGCGGACCCGCGATCAGCATGGAGTTCCTGTTCACGCCGCCGCGCAACGGCATGACCGAGGGTGGCATCTTCCCGGCGCTCATCGGCACCGTCTGGCTGGTATCGGTGGCCCTGGTGGTCTCGGTTCCGATCGGGGTTGCGGCAGCGTTGTACCTGAGCGAGTACGCCCCCAATAACTGGCTGACGCGCACGATCAACCTGGCGATCATCAACCTCGCCGGCGTGCCGTCGATCGTGCACGCGCTCTTCGGGCTGGGTGCGTTCGTGTACTTCTTCAACTTCGGCACCAGCATCTTGGCTGCCAGCCTGACGCTGGCCGTGCTGACGCTGCCGGTGGTGATCGTCTCCACGCGTGAGTCGCTGCAGGCGGTGCCGCAAGCGTTCCGCGAGGCCTGCTGGAACATGGGGGCTACACGCTGGCAGACCATCCGCACGGTGGTGCTGCCCAACTCGGTCAGCGGCATCCTCACCGGAATCATCCTCGAGGTCTCGCGAACCGCCGGCGAGACGGCGCCGATCATGTTCACCGGTGCCGCGCTGTTCCTTCCGTTCCTGCCACAAACGGTCTTCGACCAGACCATGGCGATGTCGTTGCACCTGTTCGTCATCTCGACCCAGGTCCCCGATATCGAGCCGCAGACGCGCTACGGCGTCGCACTGGTGCTCATCGGCATGGTGCTGAGCATGAACGCGCTGTCGATCGCCTTCCGCGTCTATCTGCGAGGCAAGAAGAAGTGGTAGCCGTTCACCGCCCACGAGCCGACGACAAGTGGTAGCGGCCGACGGTACGTCGAAGCTCGACGTACGCGATCTCTCCATTCACTACGGCGACACCTGCGCGCTGCGCGACGTCACGCTGCAAGTCCGGGAGCACGAGATCTTCGGCATCATCGGCCCCGCCAACAGCGGCAAGACGTCGTTTCTGCGGGCGCTGAACCGCATGAGCGAGGTCGTCGAGGGGATGCGCGTGGAGGGCGAGATTCACTTCGACGGCACCGAGATCCGTACATGGCGCAACGTCTACGCGCTGCGCAAGCGTATCGGAGTCGTGTTTCCGCTGCCGGTCGGGCTGCCGCTGACCATCTACGACAACGTCGCGCTGTCGCCGCGTCTGTCGGGCACCAAGAAGCGCTCCGAGCTCGACGAGATCGTAGAGCGCTGTCTCCGGCGCGCGGCGCTGTGGGACGAGGTCAAGGACCGGCTCGACTCGCTTGGCAGCCTGCTTTCAGGCGGTCAGCAGCAGCGGCTCACGATCGCCCGGGCGCTGTCGCAATCGCCGGACCTGTTGCTGCTGGACGAGTTTTCGATCGCGGTGGATCCCGTCACCACCATGCGCATCGAGGACGTGCTCAAGGAGCTGCGCTCGGAGCTGACCATCATCATCGTCACCAACCTGGTCCAACAGGCGCGGCGGCTGGCCGATCGGACCGCGTTCTTCCTCACCGGCGAGTGCGTCGAGGTGGCCACGACCGAGGACCTGTTTACCGGGACCGTTGCCGACCAGCGCACCCGCGACTACGTGGAAGGCCGGTTTGGCTAGCGACACCGACCTCGCAATCGAGTCCAGGGCGCTGAGCCTCTGGTACGGGACGTTCCAGGCGCTTTTCGACGTCGATCTGAAGATCAAGCGTGGTCTCATCACGTCGCTGATCGGTCCCTCCGGCTGCGGCAAGTCGACGTTCTTGCGCAGCGTCAACCGAATCAACGAGCGGCTCGATTACGTGCGCACCAGCGGTTCCGTTCTGGTGCTCGGACAAGACATCTACGCGCCAGAGGTGGAACTGGTACAGGTACGCAAGCAGATCGGCATGGTGTTCCAGCGGCCCAACCCGCTACCGCTGTCGATCCGCGACAACGTGCTGTTCGGATACCGGCTCCACGAGCCGGCCGCCGCGAAGGGCGGGCGAGGGCACCTGGGCGAGATCGTCGAGACTTCGTTGCGGCAGGTGCTGCTGTGGGATGCGGTCAAAGATCGGCTCGACGATCCGGCCACCGGGCTATCGCTTGAGCAGCAGCAGAAGCTCTGCATCGCGCGGTTGTTGCCGGTGAAGCCGTCGGTGCTGCTCATGGACGAGCCCTGCTCGGCACTCGATCCCACCGGTACGGAGGCGGTGGAGGAGCTCCTCTGGGATCTGCGCGGCGATTACACGATCCTCATCGTCACGCACAACATGCCGCAGGCCCGGCGCGCCAGTGAGGAATGTATCTTCATGTTGCTCGGAAAGGTCATCGAACATACGCTGACCGAGCGCATGTTCGTGACCCCCGAGCACCAGGAAACCGCCGATTACATCGAGGGCCGCTACGGCTGATGGGCGGCCCCCCCAGCCACCGGCTCCCATGGCTGATCCGCCCCGAGAAGACACGCCTGCCGACAACCGTGGCGGGCTGCACGTGGTTTCCGCCTCCGGGACGCGGACGCGCTTCCTGCGCGGAATGGTGACTCACGATCTCGTACGACGCGGGGTCGAGTTCGAGGAGGCGTACGCGATTGCCCGAGCCGTGCGCGACTCGCTCTCGGGCCGTGACGAGGTGAACAAGGGGGAGCTGCGCGACCTGATCGCCGGGGCGCTTGCGGAGCGGTTGGGAGCCGATGTGAGCTCGTCGCTGCTGTTGTACGACGACCCGGACGCGAGCGTCGAGGTCATCAGCAAGGGACAGGCCCACCCGTTCTCCAAGGGGCTTCTGGCGGAATCGATCTACGCCAGCGGCGTGCCTCCCGAGCACGCCTATCGCCTCGCGGCCGAGGTCGAGTCGCAGTTGCATGCCGAGACCGTGACGCGGCTCCCGAGCACCGACGTGGCGCGGCGTGTCGATGTGCTGCTGGAGCGCCACGCAGGCGTAAAGGCCAAGCTGCGGTACCGAACGATCCGCCGCATCAACCGACTGCCGCGACCCGTGGTGGTGTACATCGGCGGCGCCAGCGGCACCGGCAAGTCGAGCCTGGCGCTGCAGCTCGCCCCGCTGCTGCGCATCTACCGGGTGTCGTCCACCGACACGATCCGGCAGGTGATGCGCATGGTGTTCACGCCCGAGATCCTGCCGGCGCTGCACCACTCGAGCTTCGAGGTCACACGCGGGGAGCACTCGGGCGGTGAGACGGCGGTCGAGCACGTCCCGGCCCGCTTGCTGGAGAGCTACGAGGACCAGGCGCGGCGGGTGTGCGTCGGCACCCGCGCGGTGATCGAGCGCGCCATCGACGAGAATGTCAGCATCATCGTCGAGGGGGTTCACCTGCTGCCCGGCGTGGTGCCGTTCCCCGACCTGGCGGGCGAGGCGTATCAGGTAGCGATCATGCTCGGGACCCCCGACGAGGAGTCGCTTCGCGCCAGAATACTCACCAGGGCACCGGGCGGACCGCGTCGCGCTTCGCGCTACCTGGAGGCGTTCGACGACATCCGTGCCATCAACGACCACCTGATGCGGATGGCGGAGGCTCACGACATCCCGTTTCTGGACGCCTCCCGCGACGGCGATCCCGAGATCCACGCGGTGCAGCTGGTGACGGCGGAGCTCGAGCGCCAGGTGCCGGCGCTCGCCGACGCCGACTGGGTGGAGTCGCAGGGCGATGCCGCAACGCTGCTGTTGATCATCGACGGCGTCACCGATCGACCGGTGCGCGCCCTGGGGGGCCGCACGCCGCTGCAGGCCGCCAACACCCCGAACCTCGATCGGATCGCGCGCGAGGGAACGCTGGGACTCGCCGACCCCGTGGCACCTGGCGTGGTTCCGGACACCGCCGCCGGGACGCTGGCGCTCTTCGGGCAGTCGCCGCGGGCGCTCAAGCGCGGTCCCGTCGAGGCGCTCGGGGCCGGGCTCGACATGTCTCCGGGCGACGTCGCCCTCCGCGCCAACCTCGCAACGCTCGACGACGAGGGGAACGTCGTCGACCGCCGCGCCGGACGGATCCGCGACGACGCGGCAGCGCTCGCGGAGGCGCTCGACGCCATCGAGCTGGACGCCGACGTGGGCCGCGACATACAGGTCCACGTGAAGGCCGCAACCGAGCATCGCATCGCGATCGTCATGCACGGCCGCGATCTGTCCCCGGCGATCACCGGCAGCGATCCAGGCGACGGCGCGCCGGTCGGCCGGCCACTGCCAGTGGAGCCGATCGACGACGCCAACGAGGCCGCCGCGCGCACGGCACGCGCTCTCTCGGCGTTCGAGGCGGCGGCGCGTGAGGTGCTCGCCGAACACCCGGTGAACGTGCGCCGTCGAGAGGATGGGGATCCGCCGGCGAACACGATCCTGACCCGCGGCGCCGGCAGGATGCACCGCCTCGTGACCCTCGAAGAGGCCGGGATCCCGCTGCACGTCGCCTGCATCAGCGGCGACTCGACGGTGATCGGACTGGCGCGGTGGCTCGGGGCAGAGACCCTCTGCTCGCCGAGCATGACGGCCAACCTCGACACTGATCTCGACGCCAAGATGAGCGCGGCGATGAAGGCGCTCGAGCAGGGCGACCTCACGATCCTGCACGTGAAGGGCGCCGACATCGCGGCGCACGACCGCCGTCCGGACCTCAAGGTCGGGTTCCTGGAGCGACTCGACGGCGCGCTCGGAAAGCTGCTGGCTGCCTATGAAGGCAGGCTCCTGCGCGTCGGCATCGCGTCGGATCACGCGACGCTCTCCGAGAGCGGTCAGCACGCCGCCGACCCGTTGCCGGTAGCGCTGTGGGGCCCGGGATTCGAAGCCGACTCCGCGGAGCGCTTCGACGAGCAGTCTGCCGCAGCCGGGTCGCTGGGCCGCTTCCCGCTGCAGATCCTTCTGGGACGCCTGTTCGAGCTGGGCTAGTGGTCTAGTCCGGAAGCCCGAGCGCGGCCGCCTACTCGCCGCCGGTGAGAGTCGGCAACGCCGCGTCCCCGATCTGCGTGTCGCGCAGGAAGCCGGGCGTGCCGTCGTCGAGCGCCACCCGGTAGTAGCTACCAGTGGCGGCCCATATTCGCAGGGGGGTGCCGGAATCGAGCCGGCGCAGCGTATCGGAGCGACTACTGGGGCGCGCGCGAAGCGACGAATCTCCCCGCGTCGCTCCCCAAGCGCCGACGCGGCCGGCGTCGGCACTCACCGCCACCGGCGTGCTCCGCGGGCGGCGCAGGAAGTTGGTTGGATCGACCGGTCCGTTGGAGTAGATGGCGAAGTGCAGGTGGGGCGGCGTCGTGCGGGCGTTGCCACTGTTGCCAACGTAGCCGACGACCTCCCCGGGCTCGACCCACGTGTCTGCCTCCACGGCCTGGGAGTCGAGATGGGCGTAGTACAGGCTCAACCCACGCTCCTGGTCTCGCAGCCAGACGACGTTGCCGCCGAGGCGCTGCTCGCCAACGCGACGCACATAGGCGCGCGATGTCGCCAGCGCGGGCGTGCCGCGCGGCGCGAAGATGTCCACCCCGTGGTGACTCCTGCGACCGCCTTCGCGCGGCGCTCCGAACCCGCTCTGGATATCCGTCACGTCGTGGTCGCTTACCGGAAACTCCAGCGACGCGACCAGCCGCATCTCGAGCTCGAACGCGCCGCCGCGCAGCAGCTCCGGCTGCAGGCGGAGCAGGTACTCGGCGTCACGGCGCGGCTCGAAAGCGAGGCGCGTCTCGCGCGCCGGAGCGCTGGCAACGTGCAGCGGCTCGGCCTCGGCCTCGATACGGAACAGGTCGAGAAACAGGCGAACGGAGGCCTCGACTTCGAGGGTCACGACGATCTCGATGCGCTGGCCGCGGAGGGCGGTGAACCGGTAGCCGGCAGCGTGTGCGGAACGGGCATCGAACGCTCCGCGCTCCCGGTACGGCAGCTGCAGTCGAACCAGTTCGCTGGTGGCCGAGTCGGCTGCAGCAACCCAGTCGCGCGCCAGCGCCGACGACGTCAATCCGGCCTCGTACAGGCCATGCCGGTAGGCGTCCCAGGCGCTGCTCGGCCGGTACGGCTCGGGAACGATCTCCTCCTGGGCGCACGCCCCGGACACCAGCAGGAGGACCAGCGCTGCGCTGCGGAGGCGGGGTTCTGGCACCGACATCGTTCCGGGGATGGGCGCGGCGTTGCAGGAGGCGAGCTGCCAGGGAGGCGCCATTAAACCACGGCTCCACAGGGGTTCGACCACGTCCAGACGGTCGAGCTCACGGATGTATGATCGGGCGATGAACCCCGTTCGCCCGCTCCTGCTCGCGATGGCAGGCTCCCGGACCTGGAAACGTCTGCTCACAGGCTGGTCCGTGACCCATCGCGTCGTCGCGCGGTTCGTGCCCGGCGAGACGCTGGACGATGCCCTGGGCGCCGTCCGGCAGCTCAACGCGGACGGAATGTCGGCGACGCTCAACCCCCTGGGCGAGAGCGTCAACGGGCCCGAAGAGGCGACCGCGGCCACCGATGCGTACATCGAGATCCTGGAGCGCATCGAGGCCGAGCGGCTCGATTCCACCGTCTCCGTCAAGCTCACCCTGATGGGCCTCGACCTGGGGGCGGAGCTCGCCCGCGCGAACCTCGAGCGCGTGCTCTTGAGGGCGGCCGATCTCGGCAACTTCGTACGCATCGACATGGAAGCCTCGGAGTACGTCGACGCGACCCTGGAGCTTCACCGAACGCTGCGCGAGCGCTTCGACAACTTCGGTCTGGTGGTGCAGAGCTATCTGCTGCGGACCGAGGACGACGTGGAAGCCCTGGTGCGATCCGGCACGTCCCTACGGATCGTCAAGGGCGCCTACAACGAGCCCGACGATGTCGCCTTCGCCGACAAGCGCGACGTCGATGCGAGCTTCGCGCGCATCCTCGATCGCCTCGCTCGGGACGACGCCAGGGGCAACGGTGTTCGCGTGGCCATCGCCTCTCATGATCCGGCTCTCGTGGCTCACGGGCGCGAGATCATCGATCGCCGGCGGCCGCAGGACTGGGAGTTCCAGATGCTCTATGGCATCGGCAGGCCGCTGCAGCGACAGCTCGTGAGCGACGGGTACGCGGTGCGTGTCTACGTCAGCTACGGACCCAGCTGGTATCCCTGGTTCATGCGGCGGCTGGCCGAGCGTCCGGCCAACATCGGCTTCTTCCTGCGCCATCTGCTCCGCTGAGGACGTAGGCGCCGGGCGCCGGGATCCCGCCGCCATACGGCGGTCGAACTCCGAACCGATCTCCGGATCCGCGGGCTGCAGCGGAACCTCCGGAGCCAGTGCGCGCCGGGCCCCGATCTGGGCCAGTCGCAGCACCGGGTCGGGCATCAGGCCGAGCGTGACGACCAGCGCGGTCAGCAGCGCGATCAGCGCGCGCAATCCGGCGACGTCGCTCTCGGATCGGTCCGCAAGGTCCGCCGACGGTACGGACGGAGCACGCGTTGCCTGGATCGCGGAGTACGCCGCCAGGAACGTCGACAGGGCTACGAGCATGGCAACGCCCGGGAACCGCGCCATCGCGGCCATCCCGACGTGGAACGCGCCCACGAGCCCCAGCGTCGCCGGCCCTGCGCTCGCCGCGATCCAGAGTGCCCGCGTTGCCGAGCGCGTGTCGGGCAAGGGTCGGGCCGCGGCGGTTTCGGAGTCGAAACCGACCGCCCTGGTGGCAGAAGCCAGCACGAGCAGTCCGGCAGTGGCGCCAGCGCCGGCCACCAGCAGGGCGACCGCGCCGACGATCGACGGCCGGGTCCAGACTGCGAGACCGGCCAGGGCGAGGCCCCTGTGTAACGCCGGAACGCTGGCGAAGCGACCGAGCGACGCGGTGCGTGCCAGCGCCCGGCACGGGGCGATGAGCGCGAGGGCGACCCCCACGCCGGCGATCCAGGGCGCCTGCTCGACCCACCACCCGGGCAAACGCACCGCGACGTGCCGGATCACGCTTGAGAAGGCTGCCAACCACCACGTGAGGCCCGAGAGGGCGACCGTCAGTCCACCGTGCTCGAGCAGCGGAGCCGACCGACCCGGAGCGGAACGGGCTGATCCCTGCCACGCACACCCAGCCGGCGAGTAGCAGCCACGCTGCCGGGCCGGGCAAGGCACCGAGCGCCGACGAGGTCGCGGGGCCCGCCTCGGCGAGCCCCGACACGACTCCCGCGACCGCGATGATCCCGAGCGCCAGCCCGTTCGCCCACGCGAACCGAAGGCCTCGTGCGACCGCTGCCGCACCGGAGGCGCGCAGCATCCACGTACCGGTCGCCGTGGCCACGACCCACCAGAGCCACGCGTGTGCGCTTCCCACCGCCAGCGCCGACGCGTTCAATGCCGCAGATGTCGCCACCAGGGGACGCAGCACCGCGCCGCGCGTGCCGGAGAGAGCCACCGCGATCGTCGTCAGCGAAGCGATCCCGAGCGCGATCGTGACCCCGATGCCATCAAGCTCGAACGCCCTCGGATCGGCGGCGCCGAGAAACAGCGCCGTTCGCTCGGCGGCAGCCGGCCCCGGGATCAACGCAGCGGCCGCGGCGAGCAGGACGCCCAGCTGCACGATCCAGCCACCGAGGGCGGACTGACGGTGATGGCTGTAACCTTCTTCTATACAATAGGTTATCGTTCATCACAGTGTTTCTTGTATCACTTCAAATATGCAGATGTGGACGGGAAGTCAGCGGACCGAATGGGAGGTCTGTGGACTGTGGACGAGTCCTGAGCGACGAGATGTTCAGCGAGCTCTTGCCGCGAAGATCTCCGAAGCAGTTGTCACGTCGCGCATTCCGATCAAGGTGATTGCCGTACAGGACGACGGCACGTTGATTCTGAATTACGGGAGCGTCTTCCTTGCCCCAGGTGACCGACTAAGTTGTGCATTCCGAGGACGTTGTTCACATCGGGGCTCACTTCTGAGATCAATGGGGTTGTCAAAGACACCAAAGCTCAGAAGGAGCGCCCGATGCAGTTGCATGGTAACGCCCGCACGACGCCATACCTACGCCGCGAGATGGTACGCCGTGTCCTGGAGCAGGCGAAGCCTGTGAAGGATACGGCGGCAGCCCTGAGCGTGTCGGAGCGGACGGTGTTCAAATGGCTGCGTCGATACCGGCAAGAAGGCGAGTCGGGACTGGTTGATCGGAGCAGCCGACCGCACCGGTGTCCGCATCAAACGACTCCCCGGACGGTGCGCAGGATCCAGCGGCTGCGTCGCCACAAGTTGACGGCCTGGCAGATCAGCCAGCGAGTGTGTGTGCCACGCTCCACGGTATCGGACTGGCTGCGTCGTTCGGGAATGGGTCGGCTCCAAGACCTGGAGCCCAAGGTGCCGGTGCGGCGTTACGAACGCAAACGACCTGGCGAGCTGCTACACCTGGATACCAAGAAGCTGGCGCGGATCACCAAGCCTGGCCACCGCATCCATGGCGACCGCTCCAAGCGTATCTATGGTGCTGGCTGGGAGTATGCCCATGTCGCCGTGGACGATCACTCGCGGGCCGCCTACACGGAAGTACTACCGGCTGAGGATCAGCACACCTGCACGGCCTTTCTCGCCCGGGCCGTGGAGATGTTCGCAACCCACGGCGTATCGATTCAACGCGTCATGACCGACAACGGCCCCGGCTACATCTCCAAGCGCTTCAATCTGCTGTGCCAGCAGCTCAACATCCGCCACATCTACACGAAGCCCTATACGCCGCGCACCAACGGCAAGGCCGAACGCTTCATCCGCACACTCAAGGAGCAGTGGGCCTACGGCACCTGCTACCGGACTTCGGCTCACCGAGCTCGCGCACTTGTCCCCTGGACGAATCGTTACAATCGTCACCGACCCCATGCTGGCATCGGCAGTCAGACGCCTATGTCCAGGCTCGAGGTGAGTCCGTGAACAACCTACTCAGAACTCACACCTAGTCGCGTTCCAGGTCGGCGAATCGTTTGTAGATCCCGACACTGGGGAAGTACTGGGAGCTGACGAGACTGAGGTGGGTATGGTCGAGATCACGCGGGCCGAAGCCAAGTTTTCTCGAGCCAGAGTTGCGGGAAACGGAGGCGTTCCGGTTCAGATCCTCGTTGGGGACACGCTCAAAAGGGTCTCTGGAACTGACGACAACAGCAACGATAGAAAGCGGTCGGGAGATTCCTGGTAACACGCAGTTAGTCATCCCCGGCTTCGCCGCCGCCAGCGCCGGCCTGGTCGAGATGCAGTAGGCCGACCGGTGGCGGTCGCTGACCATGCCAGCACGCCACGCAGGCGGCAAGCCGGTGACGAGGTGCACGGATTCGCGCGTGGCGCGTGATAAAGCTCGATG
>CBDAMQ010000011.1:0-43622 GCA_965197275.1 Acidobacteriota bacterium | reverse complement strand
GCGCGAACGTAATCGCAGCCCCGCCGGCGGGAGAGGCGCCGACGCCTGGCATGTCTACAAGCGCATCTGCTGAACCTGAGCCGACAGGCCGCCATCGATCACCCAGAGCTGTCCGGTCGCGTATCGAGCTTCATCACCCGCCAGCCAGTTCACTAGGTTGGCAATATCGTCGGGCGTTTCGAAGGTGCGCAGCGGGTGAACGTCACGAGCCGCCTGTCGGTGGCTCTCGATGTCGCCCGAGTCGCCAAAGAAGCTCTGCAGCATCGGCGTGTCTACATAGCCGGGGCAGATCGCGTTGACACGGATGTTGTCGGGTCCATGGTCACAGGCCATGGCGCGGGTCAGCGCGTGTACCGCGCCCTTGGTGGCGCAATAGGCTGCCAGCGACGGATCGGCGATGAAACCGTCGTAGGAGCCGAAATTGATGATCGAGCCGGCGCCCGCCTGGCGCATCAACGGCAACGCGTACTTGCTGGTCAGAAACGTCCCCGTAACGTTGATGGCGAAGATTCGATTCCAATCCTCGAGCGTGGTCTCCTCGATGGTGGTTTCGATCTCGATGCCGGCCGCGTTGACCAGAATGTCCAGCGTCCCGTGTTACCAGCTCGCTCATGGTGAACCACGTGGCGATGTCCGTCCATGGCAGCGCCGGCGGATAGGCGCACGGTCACCCGAGGGTTGGCTATCCTGTGCCGATGTCCGCCGAGACCTCAGCTCCGGGGCAGGCTGCCTCCGGATCCGCCGCAGCCCAAACCAGCGTCCTGCCCGGTGCCCCTGGTATCAGCGCCCCCCTGAACGGGGCTCCCCGACCGACCGACTGTCGCCTGGTTGCCGCCTGGGTCACGCTGGCGATTCTCTGGGGCACCACCTGGTTGGCGATCCGCATCGGTCTGCAGCATCTGCCGCCGCTCACCTTCGCGGCCGTGCGCTTCGTGGTCGCCACTATCGTGGTTTCGACGCTGCTGTGGGCGCGCATCCGGCGGCGCCGGCGACGAGGCGAACCGGCGCCACCGTTCGGTGCCATCGACCCGACGCCGGTGGAATGGCGGCTCATGATCACCGCCGGCATCCAGGTGTTCGCCATCGGCTACGCCCTGCAGTTCTGGGGGCAGCAGTTCCTGCCCTCCGGGCTGGTGGCGGTCTTTTATTCCTCCGTACCGGCGATCGGAATGATTTTCGCCTGGGCGCGCGTCGGCGATCCGATCACTCCCCAGCGCGCCCTGGGTCTGGTCGCCGGCATCGCGGGCGTGGCGCTGATCTCGTCCGGTCAGATCCGTTCGGTCGGCGACGTCGCGGTCCCGGCGCTGCTGGCGCTCGCGGTCTCGGCGACCTGCTACGCCAACGCCTCGGTCTCGGTGCGGGCCATCGGCGCGCGTCTCGATCCGCAGTTCATCGTCATGGTGCAGATGTGCGTCGGGGCCGTTGCGCTGGTCGGGGCGAGCGTCGCTTTGGAGGGCGGTGCCGAGCTCGAATGGACCCCGGCGGCGGTCGGCGCGATTGCCTGGCTGAGCATCGCCGGCTCGGTGGTGGCGTTTTACCTGATGTACTGGCTGCTGCGCTATTTGGAGACCGCGAAGGTGCTCTCGGTGTTGCTGGCCGACCCGCTGATCGCCCTGGCGCTCGGCTGGGCCTGGTTTGGCGAGGGGCTGGGCAGTCTGGAGGCGGCGGGCGCGGCGCTGGTGCTGGGCGGGCTGTACCTGGTCCTTTCGGCCGGGCGCTCATAGTGCAAGGCAGGCCCCGCGTCCCACACGAGGCCTGCCCTGGTCACATCTCAGGTTGCGGTCAGCTCAGGAGACCGTCCGATTCCGTGACGCCCCGACAGCGGCCTGGCGGCTGAAGTCGAGCGCATACAGCACGTACGCTGGATAGATCCCGCTGCCCAGTGACCCGGAGATCGTGTAGTTGTTGCGGCCGGTACCGCGCGACACGAAGGGGATCTCCACGCGGCCGGTAACGCTGCTGAAGCCCTTGTCCTCAGCGTGCTTGCCGAAGGTGAAGTAGGTCCAGACGACGCCAGTGCCTGAGCCGATGGGTCGGATGCGATCCGGCAACCCGAGCGTCGCCGCGATGCGTCCGCGATCGGACCGCCAGCCGCGGAACGGCGTGTCGCGGTAGGCGCGGTTGGCGTGGGCGACGCGCTCGTAGAAGGCAACCTTGAACGGGTTGTCCGGGTCGCCCGGCTGGTTGTCACGCAGTTCCCAGAAACGGGCGATGAACGATGCGCGCTGGTCGGTGGCGACGAGCTCCTTCCATGCCTCGCGCTCCTCATCGAGGATCAGGTATTCCACCGGCCCATCCAGCCAGCGGTCGATGTTGCTCTCGTAGTACGCCAGCGCTTCAGCGCCGGCAGTGGGAAGCTCGTCGCGCGCCGCTGCGGGCGCCGCCGCCGGCAACACAAGGATCAATGCCAGCACTGCTGAGGTCGCGGCTAGAGCTTTCATGTCGCTACTCCTTCGGTCGCAGGGGGTGAATACGGACCCTCGGCGGCAGGTGGCCGACTCAGATCGCCGGCTCCCACCTCGCGGGTTCTACCCACTACTTGTACCCGCCGAGCGGTTTGGTTACCTGGTGCGCGCTTCTTGGAGGGAACCGCAGTAAGAGCGCCGACAGCGCGGGCGGAGGACCCTTTAGTCCTCGATCGCGCCGCCGATCTGCCGCAGGTGCTGGCGGAAGCTGTAGTCAGGGTCGACGGCGCGCCGCTCCAGGTACTTGGCGAAACGCAGTTGTTCGCGCAGCGAAGTTCCCGCCACGACCGCCTCGGCCTGCTGGCGCTCGGTGGCGGCGATCTCGCGGGCCTGCTCGGCTACGGCACCCACTTCGGTACTGGGTACGAAGAGCACCCCGTCGTCGTCCGCAAACGCCACGTGCCGTGAATCCACCACCAGCGGGCCCAGCCGGGCGCTTGCCAGCGCATCCTCGTGGCGTGGACGCGTCGCCAGCGGTCCGGCCGAGCAGCAGCCGTAGCTCCACACCGGGACTCGTAGCCGTAGCAACTCGACGGTGTCGCGATGCGCGCCCCAGACCACCAGGCCGGCGCAGCCCGCGGCCGCGGCCTCCATGACCACCAGGTCCCCGATGCAGCCCTCGTCGAGTCGGCCGTCGTTGTCGATTATCAGGATGTCGCCGGGTTCGACGTTCTCCAGCGCCTCCAGAAAGACATCCACGCTGCCGGCGTGGCGAGTGGGCAGCACCCGGCCAACGACCATGCTGCCGGGTATCAGCGCACCGATACCGGGTGGGGCAGCCCAGACTGTCAGGTGCAGACGCAGGCAAGCGTCCGCTACCAACGGCGTGGTGAGGTCCTCGAGATCGGTGTGCGCCGCCATGATCTTGTTCTCTTGCCGGGGAGTCGCTCGACGCTCTCATTATCGTCGAAGCCGAGCTCGAAGGCTCGTCGTCGCGGCACGGTCGCAGCGCCCGGTTGCGGACCCACAGATCCCACCTAATCCTTCGCGCCTGGCGCCACAGGGCCGGTGAGCTCGACTCGACAGCTGGCATCCGCCGAAGGATCGGGCGGCGCTGACCGAACCTCGAACGGGCGTCTGCTCTAGTTGCCCCGCAAGGCGATCAGCGGATCGACCCGCGTAGCCCGACCCGCCGGTACCCAGCAGGCCAGTCCGGCGGCCAACACCAGCACCCCAGTCATGACGAGATAGGTGACCGGGTCGAGTGGTGTGACCTCGTACAACAGCGTGCTGACCAATCCACTCACCGCAACCGCGCCGCCGAGGCCCACTGCGATCGCGACTGCCACGAGGCGCGCGCCTTCAGATAGCACCACCCAGCGAATAGCGGCGGGCTTCTGTCCCAGTGCCATGCGGATGCCGATCTCGCGGGTTCGCTGCGCCACGGCGTACGACAGCACGCCGTAGATGCCGACCGACGCCAACAGCATTGCCACCAAGCCGAACGCAGCCATGACGCCCAGGGCGAGCCAGGTTGGCCCGAGTGCGTCACCCACCAGCTCTTCAATGGCGCGGATGTCTTCTATCGGAGCCCCCGGGGCAAGCCGGCTCACTTCGGCCCGCACTCCAGCGACCAGCGCCTCCGGAGCGCCAGCGGTACGCACAATGACGCTGAATCGGCGTGCGCCATTCATCGGCCAGTACAGCTGCATATGATGCGGGCGACTCAGATGGTGCAGGCGCAGATGCGACACCACTCCGATCACCTGGGCGTAGCGTTGCTCCTCTGGCCGATCGTTCGGGTTGACCTGGAGGGCCTGGCCAACCGCGTCCTGGCCAGGGAAGGCGCGCTCGGCAAGCTGATCGTCGATGATCACGACGTTGGGTCCGCCGATGTCGGTGCTGTCGAAGCCGCGTCCTGAAACGACTTCGGCTCCGACCACTTCGAAGAACCCGGGCGCGATCGTGCGTGAATCGGCGCTCACGCTCTCCCAGTTGGAGGCGGTCTCCTCGTCGTAGGCGAAAGGCTGCATGGGCCCCGAGCCGGTCAGCGGCAACTGGCTGATCGCGCTTACGCCCGTAACCCTTGGAAGGCGCCGCAGGCCCGCCCACAACTCGTCCACGAAAGCCCGGCGCGACTCGCGCTCGCCAAATTGCCCGGCCGGAAGTGACACCCGGAAGGTCAGCGCCCCCCCGGTGGAGTAGCCGGGCTGCACCGACATCAATTCCGCAAACGACCGCACCATCAGCCCGGTGCCGATGAGCAGCATCAGGCAAGCAGCGATCTCTCCCACGATCAGCAGGTCGCGAAAGCGTCGGTCGCGCCGGCCAGCCGTGGAGCTGACGACGAGCTGGGCAGGATCCGTGGCCGTCGTCCTCAGCGCCGGTACGAGGCCGAACAAGGTGGCGCTCCCCACCGTTACCCCGACGGCGAACAGCAGCACCACGCCGTCGATCTGCACCGACTCGAGTCGCGGCACGCTCGCGGCGCCCACTACCTTCAAGGCCTCCACGCACCCCCACGCCAGCAGTCCACCCAGCCCGGCGCCGGCGCCGGCCAGCAGTGCGCTCTCGACCAGGGCCAGTCGCACGAGGCTGCCCTTGTTGGCACCGAGGGCGGTCCGGAGCGAGTATTCCTGCCCACGAGCATGGCCTCGAACGATCAGCAAGTTGGCAACGTTGGCGCACGCGATCAGGAGCACGAACCCCACGGCGCTCAACAGCAGAAATAGTGTCGCTTCGGCGTCCTTCACCACATCGTCCAGCAGCGGAACGATGCGGGCCTGGAGGTTGGCGTCGGCATGTATGGGATGCTCGGCCTTCAGCTGCGCTTCGATGACCTCGATCTCCTGCTGCGCCTGTTGGAAGGTCACGCCCGCTCCGAGGCGAGCGAATCCCGTGTAGAACGTGACGTTCCGCGTCGGCTCGTTGGAGGGGTCGATACGCGCCGTGGTCCATACCTCGGCGTCGCGCAGGAACAGAGCCTCCGGTGGCAGCTGCAGGCGGAACGACGCGGGCAAGACCCCCACGACCTCAATCTCCGCCCCGTTCACCGTGATCACGTTGCCGACGATGGCGGGATCAGAGCCGAAGCGGCGCTCCCAGAGTCGGTGGCTGAGCACGGTTACCGGTGCGGCGCCGGGCGTATCGTCCTGGCGCGAGAACGTGCGGCCGTGGATCGGCACCGCCCCGAAGAACTCGAAGAAGCCGGCCTCCGCCCGGCCTACATCGACGATCTCGGGGTTGTCGGCGTCGCCGAGAATGTTCTCGAACCCCGTGGCCACGGTGAAGTTGTCGAACAGCTCGCTACGGTCCCGATAGTCGCGCACATCCAGCGGGTGCACGAGCGGCAGATTCTGCGCGCCGCTGCCGAACTCGTGCCACAGGATCCCGATGCGCCCGGCCTCCGGATAGGGGAGGGGCTTCAGGAGCACTCCCCGCACTACCGAGAAGATCGCCGTGCTCGCACCGATGCCCAGCGCCAGCGTCAGAACCGCCACCAGGGCGAACCCCGGACGGTGACGCAGTGCGCGTGCGGAAACGATGAAGTCCTGCATCAAGACGTCTGCCATCGACCGCTTCTCCCTGCTTCGTTCGGAAACGGCTCTGGCGCCGCGGCTACGACTGGCCACGGCACGCCGTGGCTGCTCCTTTTCGACGTCGATCGGTGCAACGATCCGTCGCGACCGCTCGCGCCCTCGGTGAGGCGCAAGACGTCTGCGCGCGCTCGATGCCACGTTCGCCGGCAGGCGAGCCCAGTACCAGAGGACCGCTGCGCTGCGTCCGGCGCCCGCCCGGTGCCGGAACGCCTCCTCGAGGTCGCCGAGGATGAAGTCGCGATCGTCCGGGTGCAGCGATAGCGACAGAATCAGGCTCGCCAGACGCGGCGGGCGCAACCGACGTTCGCCGGGATCGGGCCGGGGAGGGGATGTCGAGCGGTCGCGGCTCATGATCGGGCCGTCAGCTTGACGTCCTTCCACATGCGCTCCATCAGCTGCCGTTCCTTGCGCAGCGCGCGAGCGCCCGCAGCTCGGATGCGGAAGTGCTTCTTGGAACGTCCGCCGCGCTCGGGCGTCGGCTGCGACAGACGCGACTCCACCAGCCCGCCGCGCTCCAGCCGATCGAGCGCCCCGTATACCGCCGCCACCGACAGCGACCGTCCGCCGCGCGAGGCAATCTCGTCGCGCACCGACATGCCGTAGGCATCGTCGCCCAGGTGTCCGAGCGCCAGCAGCACGAGCTGCTCGATCTCGTTGAGTCCGTCGGTTCTGGGCAATGTTCTTTCCTCTAATTCTTTTCTTATTAGAAAAAGAATAAATTATGCGGAGATATGCGGCAAGGAGCTTCGAGATCTATCCGGTCAGGCCCGTGCCGATTGGCGTAGTCGCCGGCCCTGGCGGATCCCGAGGGTCTGGAACACGGCGAAGTCCAGCACCATCAATGCGACCAGCGCCATGGCCCAGCTCCCTGCGCCGGAGAACTCTCCCGAGGCCACCTTGGCGCCGGCGTCGAGCACCCAGAGAACATCCAGGGCCACGACGATCACGGCCAGCCCCGTTGGGATGCGAGCCCGCGTGGACAGGATCGCCAGCAGTCCGGCGAACACCACCAGGCCGACGCCGTCGCTGGCCATCGAACCGTCGCGGCCGAACCAGCGGCCGAGAGCTTCGCCGCCGCCGATCCAGGCGAGGCCGCACAGTGTGGAGAAGAGCGCGTTCAACTGCAGGGCTCGGCGCAGAAGGTAATCAGGGTCACCGGGCTTGCGGGGTAGCGTCATGCTTAATCTCCAGGGGATTGGGCAGGCCGCCTTCAAGCGGCATCACTGTGCAGATGCGCGGCACCGAAGATGGCGGCGGCGTGGCCCAGCGTCTCGGTGTCGCCATCGACACGGTAATCACCGCCCGCCAGGGCGACCTCGAGCGACAGCTCGCCGGCAGCCACCGCCGTGAACGCTTCGCGGGTGGCGGTCACCGTGACCGAGGGGTCTTCGATCTGGCCGAGCCCGGTGCGCAGCTCGCCGTCCCGGACATGGGCCCAGAACGGCTGCTCGTCGACGACGAACTGATACGCCGCGTCGATCCCAAGAGCGGCGTCGGCGTTGAAGCGGCCGCGCAGCGCCACCACCGTCCATTCAGCGCGCCACGCCTGCGCCCGGTCCGCCGCGCCGAGCAGTTCCACTCCCCAGCGCGCCAACCCGAGAATCACGGGTTCCAGCTCGCGGCCGCGGGCGGTCAGCTCGTAAACCGTCGACGCCGCTGGCGGCGGCAGCTGACATCGGTCCACCACCCCGGCCCCTAGCAGGCGCTTCAAACGTTCCGCCAGATGGTTTGGACCGATGCCGGGCAGCCCTTCGAGCAGGTCGGTGTAGCGCTGCGGCCCGATCATCAGCTCGCGAACGATGAGCAACGTCCACCGGTCACCCACTAGATCAAGCGATCGGGCCACCGAGCAGTACTGGTTGTAGGTGCGTCGGGCCATGTCGACGTGCTTCCTCAGTTTTGGTATATCAGTTTCGATATATATTCGATAAGTAATTACTATATAAAAAATAAGTTCACGTCAAGCATCCATCGAACAGCCGGCCGAGCCACGGGTCGAGCACTCTGTCGAGCCACCTGCTGGCGCGGATGTGCGGCTCGGGTCATTCTTGGGCGCTCCCGTCCCCGGCTGCCTCGGAGCCCTCGTTGCCCCGCTACTCCTGGATCCTGTTCGACCTCGACGGCACGCTACTGGACTTCGATGCAGCCCAGGCCGAGTCGATCCGGCGAACGATGGCCGCGCTCGGGCACGAGATCGGCACGCCCGAGCTCGACACCTTCCGCCGCATCAACCTGCGGGTGTGGGAGCAGCTCGAGCGCAACGAGATCGATCGCGCGGCCCTCGGTGCGACACGATTCGCGCAGTTCTTCGCCGAGATCGGCGGTACGGCCGATGTCGAGGCAGCCAACCGTGCCTATCTGAAGTCGCTCTCGCAACACAGCGGCCTGTTACCCGGTGCCCGCCCACTCCTCGATGCCCTGCTGGCACACGTGCGTGGCGTGATCATCACCAACGGTCTGGCATCGGTGGCGCGACCGCGCATGGTGTCGTCGGGGCTGGCGGACGAGATGCACGCGATGGTGATCTCCGAGGAGATCGGCGCCGCCAAGCCCGACCCGAGGATCTTCGACGCCGCCTTCGAGGCGATGGGCCGGCCGCAGCGAGCCGAGGTGCTGATCGTCGGCGACAGCCTGTCGGCCGACATTGCCGGCGGGCTCGGATATGGCATCGACGCCTGCTGGTTCAACGCCAGCGGTCGCCCGAACCCGGGTGGTGCCAGGCCCACCTACGAGATCAACGAGCTCGGCGAGCTGTGCGGCATCGTCGGGGTCGAATGACGCCGCCTCAGCGCGCCGTCAGCTCCATCGCGAAGATGTCGACCTCGGTCACCGAGATGGTGAACACGATGCGGGCCGACCGGGAGATGGCGTTCTTCGGAGTACACGGCCTCCGATCCAACGCGGGGCCCAAACTCGTTCGGATTCGCAGAGCTGGACGAGGTGTTCATCGAGGTGGCAGATTGTCCGAACGTCGTGGCAGCCAAGCAACTTGACGATCTCCCCACGAGACGATCCCAGAACATGGCGCAGTGGCATCTAGGTCTCATCGCAGTCGCCGTCCCCGTAGTTGCCCAACTCTCGGCCCAGATATCGTCCGAGGAAGAGCGGGTCGTGGTGCCCAACGAGGGTTGGGAGCTGGTCGGCGACCTCCGATTCCCGGCGTTGCGACAGCCCGTCCCGGGCGTTCTGATGCTCAACAAGGCTGCAGACGACCGAACGGTCTACGAAGGCTTGGCAGCCCATCTGGCCGACAAGGGTCTGGCGTCGCTGCGCCTGGATCTGCGTGGCCACGGCGAGAGCATCAATCTGGGGCGATTCGTGCCTGTCGAGCCTGGTGAAAACCGACGCGATCCGCTGATCTGGGATTCAGAGGTCGATGTCGCTGCGGCGCAGCGGTACCTGCAAGCGCATCCGCGCATCGACGGCAACAGAATCGCCGTGGTGGGTGGGAGCTACAGCGGCGAGGAGATGGCAGAGGCCGGCAGGCTCTATGGAAACGCCCAGGCTTACGTGGCTCTGTCACCCGGGTCGTTCAGCGACGAGTCCATCGATGCGATCGACACCGCCGGTGTCCCCTGGCTGTTCATCGCGTCGAGAGACGAGCGCCACCTGCACGACATCGTGGCGGCCGTTCGGGAGAGAAGTCATAGCGTCGAGCTGTTGATGCTTCCGGGGACACAGCATGCGACCCGGATTCTCTCGACGCATCCGAACATGGCCGAGCGGATCGCGGTGTGGCTGGCCAGCAAGCTAGAAGTGTCGTCAAGCTAGTCGACACCCTGGTTGACGCTGTCCAGTGAGCCGGCTCGCCACGCCGAGCGTCCGTTGTCGCCGGTCTCAGGTGGGCTCGATCTCGCGTACCTCGACTCGCCCGCCGTGGAGCGCGTGCGGGCACTCGCGGGCCAGAGCCAGTGCCTGATCGAGTGAGTCGGCGCGCACGATGAAGAAACCCGTGACCCGCTCCAGCGGGGCCGCCACCGGCACGTCCGAACCGCCGACGACCTGACCATCCCATGCCAGCTTCTCCCCAGCGTCCAGCATGTCATCCCGAGCTAGCTCGCCGGCCCAGTTGCCGTATTCGACGACACGGGAGGCCTCCTCGGCGGCGGGCAGGGGAGCGTCTGTCGGCTCCAGCAGCAGGAGCACGAACCGGCGGCCCTCCAGGGCGGGGGACGGATCGGGCTGCCCGTACTGCATGCCCAGGGCGAACGCCATGAAGGCAACGGCCGCCGCCGCAGCCAGACGCCAGCCCGAAGCCCAGCCTGCCGCCGCCGAAATCAGACCGCCGCTCCGTAGTTCCGCTATCACCCGGTCTTCCAGGCCCGCCGGTGGATGCAGATCGGCGCCCATCGCCGCGAGCTGATCGCGCTCCTCGTTGCTGAGCTGTTCATCCATGTCGTGTTCCTTTCTGGTCAGGAGTGTTGTGGTCCAGGAGCGCCCGCAGCGCGGCGCGGGCGCGCGACAGCTGGCTCTTGGATGTGCCCGCTTCGATGCTGAGGATCGCGCCGATCTCTAGATGCGTGAAGCCGTGGACGTCGTGGAGTACCAGCACCTCGCGCGCGCGCTCCGGCAGGTCGTCCACGGCGCGTGCCAGATCGATACCCAGACCGGCGCCGGCGGCGAGATGCACATTCTCGTGAGCGCCCGGGGGCGACGCGGGAGCCGGCCGCGCTTGTCGCCGCCAGAGCTCGCGGCAGCAGTTGAGGGCGATCCCCGTGAGCCAGCTGCGCAACGAGGCGCGCCACTCGAACCCCTCGAGGTGGCGTGCGGCGCGCACCCATGTGTCCTGGACGATGTCCTCGGCGCTGTCGGCACCCACTCGCAACACTGCAAAGCGATACAGGGAGGGCGTGGTCGCCGATAGAGCTGTCGGAAGGCGCGCTCGGAGCGGTCGCCCAGGTAGGCGCCCACCAGCCGGCGGTCGGACGTCTGGTCGTCGCTCACTGCCAGGTCGACCTGGCTACTCCGAACCCTGAGCGTCGACGCCCAGAGCTCCGATGCGCCGATACTCGATGTCCTCGAGCCATTGCTCCTCGCCCTCCTGAAACCAGGTCCAACGCGACGCGAAGCTGTCGTCGTCGATGAAGCGGTAGATCGCAGTATCCATGTGACCGTGATCGCGCGTAGGGATGTTGCCACCGCCAGCAAAGGCGAAGGTAACCGTGCCGGTCCCGGCGTCGAGCTCGGTGGCTCGTAGCGCCGGCTGGTTGCCCGCCTCGCAGTAGTGCACCGCAACCAGCTCGGCACCGTCGAGGTAGACCATCGTGATCATCTTGTTCTCGGGAGCATCGCGGAACGACGTGGTGGCCATGACCACCGAGCCCGCGGCGATGACTTCGAAGGTGCTCACCTCGTTCCAGCCGACGGTGCTCTCTGCCTGCCAGCTGCCTTCAAGTGCCTTGAAACGCTCGAACAGCTGCGCCGCGTCACCGGGCTCTGCTGCTGGCGCCGGCGCCGAGATCGTCAACAGCCCGAGAGTCAGGCCGATATGTACCAGTCGTGCAGGTCTGCGGAGTCGCATTGGCGTCACTTGGGTTGGGAGCCATCTCGTGGCCGCTAGATAGGGCGAGGCGCGTCGCCGCCGCGCGAGTGTTCGAGTGTGAGTGGCGCTGGCGTCGCAGAAGGTTGCGCTTGCCTCAGCACCCCTCATCTGACGCCGCTCGGAAACCGGTGCGTTGACCGCTTTCTTACTGGAACCCTGGGTTCGCTGGCCGTCAACGTCTTGACAAGGGGTCACGACAAGCGTGGCGTTCCCATGTCAACGCGAGCATTCCGGTGGCGATTGATCCTCTGGCTGAAGATCTAGTCCCCGACGTGGCCGGCCGAGGCGCGACGCGGGCCGGCCCGAAGCGGGCCGATGCCCCGACCTCCTATGCGGGGGCGCTGAACCAGACGTCACCAACTGGATGTTCACCAGGCCACCTCCCTGACACGGTCGCGGAGGTCTTCCGCCATGGCGCCGATGCATGGAGTCCGTTCATAGAGGAGTTCTCCCCGTTCCTGTTCGCCTGCATCCGACGGCTCACACGCCAGTACGACGAGCGGATGGAGATCTACGCGTATACCTGCGGGCGCCTGAGGGCCGAGGACTGCCGGCGCGTAAAACAGTTCAGGGGAACGGGGCCGAGCGGAGCTTGTAAGTTCACCACCTGGCTAGCGGCGGTGACGTTCAACCTCGGGCGCGAGTGGATTCGCACATCGCGGGGTCGGCGGCGCATGTACCTCGGTGTCCAAGCTCTGTCGCCGATCCATCAGATGGTGTTTCGCTACTACTACTGGGAGGGTTATTCGGCTCACGAAGTCGGGCAGATGCTGCGTACGAATCACGCGATCGACTGTACGGATGCAGACATAGAAGACTGCCTGACGCTGATTCGCGAGACTCTCAGCCGAGACCATCATTGGCGGCTGACCCTCGCCGGCCCTGGCCGTGGCGCGTTGGTGTCGTTGGATGTGGAGCCAAGCGACGGACAGCCGCGGCGTGTCCGCGAGCTCGAGTGTCCCGGTGTCCCGGCGGAACAGGCGGTAACCCAGGAACGCGCCGTGATCGCTTTGCGCGAGGCAGTGAGGAGGTTGACCAATGCCGAGCGCACTGCGGTCGCTCTGCGATTCCGGCACGGTATGTCGGCGAGGAAGATCGCCGAGATCCTCGGACTAGCGAACTATAAGCAGGTGTACGAGCTACAGGCCCGCGGACTTGCGGCGCTGCGCAATGACATGCTCGATGCGGGCCTTCGAATCAGCGATTTCGGTACACCGCCAGCACTGATGGAGGCGCTGAGATGAGTTCTGTCTCGGGAATGCTCGATTGCCCGGAGCCGCACAGGCTGGCCGAGTGGATATTGACCTCCAAGCCGTTTGGTCTACGCCACATTAGCGAGTGTCGAATCTGTTCCCGAACCGCGCAGGAGATCGACGCCGTCATGGGGATTCTCGCTGCACACGACGATGAGGTCTTCGACGCGGACCTTGGTCTGCCCGGTGAGGTTGATGAGGAACTCGCCTCGATGCTTCCCGAGGTGTCAGGCCGCTCGCCTGGAGGCGACCCCACGAAGCAACGCACCGCTCCTTCCTGGTTTACCGCGGGCAAGGGTTGGCGTGCGATCGCAGCGACCATCGCTGGTTTGGCTGTCTGTCTTTGGGCTCTGATGGCCACGCCAGTGCAATTGCCAGTGGGGAGAGAATGGCGTGGACAGGTGACGATGTTGACTGCCGCGGCGGTCTTCGACCCCGCGACTGCGGTTCTGGAGCTGACCTGGCGCAGGGTCGACGGCGCAGATCGCTATGTCGTACGCGCGTGGACAAGCGCCGGTCGCCTGCTATCGGAGCGCACGCTCACTGAGCAAACCACGTCGCTCGATCTTCCTGTTGGTACGGAGACACTTCGTTTGTACTGGGCGATCGACGCGTGGGCCGGCCACACCCGCGTTGGCCGGTCGGGAATGGGGGAAACGGAATTGACTCATCGGTAGCGCCAGCGGTCCGTCTGCGGTCAGTCGCCTCTGCCTCGGCGTTGTTCTGGTGTGCATCGGGGCGGTATCGGATGGCGGTGGTGCGCCTGTAGATCTGCCGGTGTTGTGGGGCAGCGCGTTACCGGCTCTGCCCGGGAGCGCAACCCTCGACGACGCTGCCCGTGCGCGTCTGGATGGTCAGTCCCGAAGGGCGTTATCCAAGTACGCGCACACCATGAGCCGGCAGCCGTGGAACCTCCGAGCCGGCCTCGGCTTCGCGGCGACGGCTTCAGAGCTCGGTCTCCTGGCGGAGGCGCGCCAAGTTGCAATGGCGATGAACAGACGTCGCCCTGGGGCTGCAGTGCGGGCCGCGTTGGCCGAGCTGTCGCTCAACCTCGGCCACGCGCGTGAGGCATGGACGCGTTCGCTGCCTTCCGTCTTGCGCGGCCCGGCACTCCACCACGCTGCAGTGCTGGCCGCCGTTGCCAGTCTTCGATGGAGTGGTCCTGGCGGTGCTCTCAGCGTCCTCGGAAACCTCGGCGGTGCGCCGGGCGGATCGCTCCATCTTGGGTACCCAGAGCAGGACGCACATCTCCGGCGTCTCACCCGGCTGATATCGGCCGTGGCGCCCCACCACGGCGCTCGAATGGCATGGGAGGGAATGCGCCATGCCGTGGCTTCGGGAGCGGCCGCCGAGATCGCCGACTACCTGGCCGTCATCGCTGCGATTGACTCCGCTCAGGGGTCGCGGAATCGCGCGTTGGCGTTCGGTCGCGAGGCAAGGTGGCGATCGATTGTCGCAGGTGACCGGCGCGGCGTGTATGTGAGTCTCGCCCAGGCATCGGACGCGTCAGCGGAGCGAGTGCGGTTACCTGCAATCTGCGATGCACTTGACGGTACCACTGTGTTGCTCCGGTTCGACTATCGGCTGCAGCAGCTGGCTTCATTGTGGAGCGACGGGCAGCTGGAGCAGGCGCTCACCGCCTACGAGGTTCTTGTCGCTGATCCTGAACAGGAGAGATCCCCGATACTGGAGGTCCGCTTCGCGGAGGTGGCGGCCCCGCTGCTGCGTTTCCTCGGGCGCTGGTCGTCGCTGGATGAGGCGCTGGACCGCGGCACCCGAGCTGCAAGGCTGCTTGGGCGCTCTGACGTTGCCTCGCGGCTGGAGCTCAGCCGCATTTCCGCCCTTCGTGCTTCCGGCAGAAGGTCGGAAGCTGTCGAACGGTTGGTGACGATGGGAGACGCGCCGCGTTCGGCGGAGCTTGAGACACGCATCTGGCTCGAGCGAGCGCGACTCGCCGCATCCGGCGGTCGGCGTGCCGAAATGACGGCGCATCTACGTCGGGCCCGAACCAGCGCCTCGGACGGCTCTGATTCGGCCCGAACGTTGGTCGCGCTCACCAGCCTGGAGATTGCCGGCACCGCCGCGGGTGCGTCGAATCTGCAGACCGTGGGTCTTGGCTCGGCTGCCTCGGTGGCCGGGGTGCCGGCGCCGCTGGCACAAGCGGCCATCGACGCGGTTGTGTCCGAGAACTCGGGGGCCAGGCAGAAAGCGCTACAAGCCTATGCCCGGGCGGAGACCGCGCTCGCGGCATGGATCTCGGAAGTGGACGATGTCTCCACTCGGCTGAGCGCTCTGGCCGCCTGGGAAGGTCTCGGGCGGCGGCGCGCGAGACTCGAACTCGACGCAGGGAGATGGGCTGCCGGATTGGAGGCCCTCGATCGATCGCGGAGTAGCATTCACGACGAACCGCCAGTCAAACTCGCTCATCTGCAGACGCACTTGTCAGACGACAGCGCCCTGCTCTCGTTCCGGTTTCTGGAAGATGAGGTTTGGGCGTGGCGAGCGGGGCCGGGCGAGGTGCAGGCAATGCGCCTGACTGCCTCAGCGGCCGAGGTTCGAGATGCGGCGAGCCTATGGATCGAGAGCGTCAGCACCGCGCGCCCGAATACGTCCTGGCAACGACTGGGGTCGCGTCTTGCCGTGCTGACGATGCATCAGGTCGAGGCAGCCGGTTGGCTCGATGGGTTGCAGACGCTGATCGTTCTTCCCGGCGGCGGATTGGATTCGTTGCCGCTCGATTCGTTGCCATCGCTGGCGTCCGCGCCTCGCTTCTATGGAGACGAGATCGTGTTTGCTCGTTCGCGTACGATCTCTGACCTCGATCGGGCGCTCCACCGGAAACCGCGCGGAAGTTTGGCAGTCGCGTTCCTCCCGAGCGGCGGAGGTGCTGCCATACCCGAGGTCGAGGGTGTGCTCTTGCGCGACTCGAGCCGCGCGTTTGTGGGCGCGGACGCTACCGAATCAGCGTTCGTCGTCCACGCGCCCATGAGCCGCTTGATCCATTTCGGTGGTCACTCGGTTCCACCGAATGTCGGAGTGGATGCCGGTGGCCTGTCGCTGCGTGCTACCGCCTCGCACAACGGTTTCTTGAGCTTCGCTGAGATCGCTGCGCTGGATCTCGAGGGGGCGACGGTGGTGCTTTTCGGCTGTGATACGGCGCGAACCACGGTTGTCGGTTCGGGGGGACGTGGAGGACTCCCGACGAGCCTCGCCGACGCTTTTATGGTGGCCGGGAGCAGAAATGTTGTCGGCAGCTTGTGGCCTCTGAACGAACGGACCGCGGGCGAGCTTGGGAAGCTCTTCTACCTAGCCGGGGGTCCGGAATCCGGCGCGGCTAGTTTGGCGACTGCGAAGCGGATGTTGCGCCAGCGGCATCCCGCCGAGCCCTTTCGGTGGGCCGGTGCTGTTTGGCAGGGTGCACCCGGAGGCGTGGAGTAGCAGCGGCCGACGTCCGCCGCCTGGCCGGCCCGCGCCCGTGATCGGGTTTCCTTCTTTACAACTCTTTACACCTGCTCAACTTGTGCCTCCACCGCGCCACCAGGCACGCTATTCTCGTCGGGTTTCTCCGTTGTGGCGACGCGATCTACTTTCTTCGAGGCGCACGGTGAAGACGGTCATCAAGCTACTGAAGCGACTGGCCACGCTGGCTGTCGTGGCCGGGGTCGGCTACTTCGGCTGGATGTATTGGCAGGACCGCCAGGCAGCCGAGGAAGAGGAGGGCCTGGGCGAGGTTCCTACGCAGGCGGCCGAGGTGCGCGACATCACGGTGAGCGTGTCGGCCACCGGTACGCTGCGCCCGGTGCGCATCGTGCAGGTGAAGAGCAAGGCGGCCGGCGAGATCCTCAACATGCCGGCCGAGCTTGGCGACCGGGTGGAATCCGGGGCGCTGATCGCGCAGATCGACACCGAGACGCTGGATCAGGAGCTCGCACAGGCGCAGGCGGATCTGGAGTCGGCGCAGGTACGGCTGGACGTTTCTGAGCGTCAGTACAATCGCGCCCAGGCCCTGTCGGAGCAAGACCTGGTGTCGATGCAAGACCTCGACACATCGGAGCAGAACTACACCACCGCCAAGGGCAGCCTCTTGCGGGCCCAGGCGGAGATCAAGCTGCGCGAGGAGCGCCTCGACGACGCCACGGTGCGCGCTCCCAGCGCCGGCACGATCATCTCCAAGACTGTCGAGGAGGGGGTGATCATCCAGTCGTCGGTCAACAGCGTGCAGGGCGGTACGACGCTGGTGGAGATGGCGGATCTATCGGTGCTCGAGGTGCGCACGCTGGTCGACGAGATCGACATCGGTCGGGTGAAGCCGGGGCTGCCGGTGGAGATGACGGTGGAGGCGTACCCGGAGCGCGCATTCGTCGGCGAGGTGATCAAGATCGAGCCACAGGCGGTGGTGCAAAACCAGGTGACCACCTTCCCGGTGCTTTCTCGAGTGGCAAACCGTGAAGGGCTGCTGCTGCCGGGGATGAACGCCGACGTCGAGGTGGTGATTCATCGCCGCAACCAGGTGATCGCGGTGCCCAACGAGTCGGTGAAGTCGATGCGCGACGCCGGCACGGTGGCCGGATTGTTGAGCATTCCGTTCGACGCGGATCAGCTGAGCTCGGGCAACACGATGTTGGCCTCGCGCGAAGGCGGCGCGGCGGCGGGCGGGGGAATCGCGAACGCGGCGTATGCCGATGAGGCGAAACCGGGCGAAGGCGGTGGCCGGCCAGTGCGGAGCGCCGACGCAGCTCGGGGCGGCGAGCCGGGCGGCGGAGCGGACGGGGCTCTAGCGGCGAATGACGAGCCTGACGACGCACCTGCGGGTGACGCCAGTGGCTCCGATGGCTCTGACAACGCCGACGCGGCGGAAGAGGACTTCGATTTCGACAAGATGCGCTCGATGAGCCAGGACGAGCGCCGCAAGTACATGGAGGGTTTGTCCGACACGCAGCGCACCCAGATGCGCGAGCAGATGCAGGCGCGCTTCGGCAACCGCGGCGGCGGCCGTCCAGGTGGCGGTGGCGCGGGCGGTGCTGGTGGAGCGGCTGACGGCGGCTTCCGTCCAGGCAGCGGTGATGCAGGTGGTGGCGGCGATGCAGGCGGCGGCCGCGGTGGCCGGGCAGGAAACACGCGTTCAGGAAACACCGTATCGATGGACGCCTTCGGCATCGGTCGGGCTCCCGAGCCGGCGGTGGTGTTCGTCATGGCCGACGGCCAGATGATGCCGCGTCAGGTGATGATGGGTGTGCAGGACTGGGAGTTCACCGAGATCACCTCCGGCCTGCATCCGGGCGACGAGGTGGTGCTGTTGCCCTCCACGTCGCTGCTGATGTCGCAGCAGGCGCTGCGCGACCGCTTCTCGCGCTTCAGCTCGATCCCCGGCACCAGCCGCCGCTAGCCGCCATGCTCGGCTTCGAGATCATGCTGGTGGCGCTCACCTCGCTGCGGGCCAACCTGCTGCGGTCGATGCTCACCATGCTCGGTGTGATCATCGGCGTGGCGGCGGTGATCACCATGGTGGCGCTGGGTGAGGGTGCGCAAGCGTCGGTGCAGGATCAGCTCGCGGGCCTGGGTGCCACCCGGCTGACGGTGCGCGCCGGTGCCGACTTCCGGCGTGGGTTCGGCAGTCGCGGTGCGCAGATGAAGGTCGAGGACGCCTACGCGGTGCAGGCCAAGGCCACCTCGGTGGAGGCGGTGGTGCCCACCCTGTCGCGACAGAACGTGCAGGTGGAGTGGCAGAACTCCCAGGGCACCAGCTCGATCACCGGCACCTGGGCCGACTATCTACGGATGGAGAACTGGCCGCTGGCCTCGGGGCGGTTCTTCACCGAAACCGAGCAGGAGGGCCACCGGCGCGTGGCGGTGCTGGGCTCGGAGGCGGCGACCAATATCTTCCCGTCCAACGTCGACCCCATCGGCGAGGAGCTGCGCATCCAGAGCATCGCCTTCGAGGTAATCGGGGTGATGGACGAGAAGGGCGGCAGCTCGTTCTTCTCGCGCGACAACGTCATCATCATCCCCATGTCGACGGCGCAACGGCGGCTGTTCGGCACCGAGCTCATCAGCTCGATGACGGTGGAGGCGACGTCGGAGGGCCATCTGACCATGGCGATGGCCGAGATCGAGAGCATCCTGCGGCGCCAGCACCGGCTGCGCCCCGGGGCCGACAACGACTTCTCGATCACGCGGCAGACCGAGTTTCTCAACGTCATGCAGTCGGCCACCCAGAGCTTCACGTTCTTGCTGGCCGGCATCGCCGGGGTGAGCCTGATCGTCGGCGGCATCGGCATCATGAACATCATGTTGGTGTCGGTCACCGAGCGCACCCGCGAGATCGGCATTCGCAAGGCCATCGGCGCGCGCAAAAACAGCATCCAGCTGCAGTTCCTCATCGAGGCCGTCGTGCTGTCGTGTCTGGGCGGTGCCATGGGCATCGCCGTGGGCTATTTCGCCTCCCAGCGCATGGCGGAGTCGGCCGGCTGGCAGATGCTCGTGTCGGCCAACTCGGTGGGTCTGGCGTTCGGGTTCTCCGCCCTCATCGGCATCGTGTTCGGCTTCTATCCGGCACGGCGGGCCTCGCGGCTCGACCCGATCGAGGCGCTGCGCTACGACTGAGCGCCCCCTCTACGGCTCCCCTCCGATGCGGTACGTTGGTGCCCGCGATCGACAGGGAGGCAGCATGGTCCGACTGGCGGTAACGATCCTGCTCGTCCAGGTGCTCTCGGTAGCGCTGGTGCATGCGCCGCCGGCGGCGCTGGCGCACGCACCGTCGGGGGCGCTCACACACGTACCACCAGAGGTACCGACGCTGGCGCTCTGCGCTGAGGGCGCTACCGCAGTCGAGACGGCTCGCGGCACGGTCTTCTCCGACCTCGACGGCGACGGCCGGCACGGCGCTGGGGAGCCGGGGGTGGCCGCGGTGAGCGTCAGCAACGGCTGCGAAGTGGTGCGCACCGACTCGAGCGGACGCTTCGAGATCGGCATTTCGGCCGGCCAGATCCTCTTCGTGTCGCAGCCCGAGGGCTGGGGTGTGCCGGTGAACGAGCACCAGCAACCGCAGTTCTACTACCTGCACTATCCCGACGGCAGTCCCGCTGCTGCCGGTGGGGAGACGATCCCGTGGGCCTGGGAAGTCGTCGAGCCGACCGGGCCGCTGCCGGCCAGCATCGACTTCCCGCTGCATCCGCGCTCCGCGGCGAACGGCTCCTTCCGCGCCCATGCCTTCGCCGATACCCAGGCCCGCACCGACGTCGCCGAAGACATGCTGCGCGAGGAGCTGGTCAATGCGCTGCTGGGCAACCCCTTCTCGGTGGCGTTCTCGATCACGGTCGGCGATGTCGTCTACGACAACCTCGGTCTTTATCCACGCCACATCGAGATCATGGGGCTGATCGGCGTGCCGGCCTGGTACCTGCCGGGCAACCACGACGTCAACTTCGCCTCGCCCGACGCGCAACTGGCCAACGAGACCTACAAGCGCAACTTCGGCCCGACCTACTACTCCTTCAGCCAGGGCAGCGTTCACTTCGTGGCCCTGAACAATGTCGAGTACGCCGGCCGGCCGGGCAACCCGAACTTCGGCAACGGCCGTTACCGTGGCTACATCAGCGACGACCAGCTGCACTGGCTCGAGCGCGACCTGGCGCACGTCGCCAAAGACCGGCTGGTCGTGATCGCCACCCACATTCCGCTGCTCACCGGCGCGCCGGAAGCCGACGGGACGCGTGGTGGCGACAACATCAACACGGTGAACTTCGATCGGCTGGTGCAACTCTTGCAGCCGTTCGAGCACGTCTACGCCATCGCTGGCCACGACACCAGCAACAGCTGGAAGCAGCAGATCGACCATACCCACGGGTGGCACGGCAAGCCATGGATCGCCCACACGCTCGCCGAGGTCTGGGGGAACGGCTGGAACACGGGGCCGCGCGATACCCGCGGCGTGCGCGACGCTATGATGCAGGACGGCAACCCGAACGGGTTCTACGTGCTGCACTTCGACGGCACCAGCGTCGTGCCGGAGTTTCTGCCGTTCCCGACCGGCCCCGACGCCGACCGGCGCCTGCGCATCACACTCGACCCGTTGCCGCGTGGCGGGGACGGCGCGATCCATCGCGGTGCCCTCGAGCCCGGAACGAAGGTCGTGGTCAATCTGTTCGACGGCGGCGAGCGCGACCGGGTCTGGTTGTCGCTCGACGGCAGCACCGAGATGGCGATGACCCACGTCTTGCGCACCGACCCCGGCTTCGAGCGGATCCATGCTCGCTACGAAGGCACGGACGACGCGGTCGGGGCCCCCGCGGTCTCCTCGCACGTTTGGGAGCTGCAGCTGCCGGCTGACCTGGGGCCCGGCGCCCATACGCTCGAGGTGCGCACGCTCGACGAGTTCGGTCAGCAGCGGCAGGGAAGGGCGGCGTTCGAGGTGACCCACTAGCGCGATAGACTCGATCGGGGGCGCTCCACGGGGCCGCGCGATCCGACCCGCGCGCAAATGAGCTGAGTCAGAATGAGTGATCGATGCACCGGTGCGTGGACGCCGGCTGGGGGTGCGTTGATGTGGTTGTCGTCGGCGATCGGTGCGCTGACGTTCGCGCAGGTCGTGGCGGCGATGCCGGCTCCGGACACGGAAAGGGCACCAGTTGCCGCAGCAACTGCCGCAGTTCAGCAGGCGTCGCCGTCGCCGGATGATGCCGGGCCGCCGGCAACAGCCGACGCAGGAATCATCGCCGCGTACGCCTCGGTACCGCCCACCATCGACGGTGTGCTCGACGACGCGGTGTGGGGCATCGCCGAGCCGGCCACCGATTTCCGGCAGCGCAATCCGGTCGACGGCGGCGCACCCTCCGAAACCAGCGAGCTGCGCGTCGCTTTCGATGCCAGCAACATCTACTTCGGGCTGACGCTCAACGACTCGGAGCCCGACAAGATCCTCGCCCGCATCCTGCATCGGGAGGGGCGTATTGATCTCGACGACCGGGTGATCATCGCGCTCGACAGCTTCGACGACGATCGCTCCGCCTACATCTTCGAGCTCAATGCGCTCGGCACCCAGGGCGACGCCTTCATCACCGACGAGCGCCTGGTGTTCTCCGACTGGAACTGGGAGGGGGTGTACCGCAGCCAGGGAAGGATCACCGATGCCGGTTGGGAGCTAGAGGTGGCGATTCCGTTCACCACCATCCGCTTCACCGATGCGGCGGCACCGCGCATGGGGCTGGCGGTCTACCGTTCGATCCGCCGCAAGAACGAGGAGGTGACCTGGCCACATATCTCGCAGCAGTACCTCGGCGGGATCTTCCAGGTGTCGCAGTACGCCGCGCTGGAGGGACTGCAGAACCTGCGGCGCGGCCGCAACATCGAGGTGAAACCCTACGGGGTGATCGGCGGGCAGACGATCGAGCCGGATGGCTCCGACTTTCTGCGGGACGCCGGCGTCGACATGAAGATCGGCCTCACCTCGAGCCTGACGCTCGACCTGACCTACAACACCGACTTCGCCCAGGTCGAGGCCGACAACGTGCGCATCAACCTGACGCGCTTCGGGCTGTTCTTCCCGGAAAAGCGCGAGTTCTTCGTGGAGCGTGCCAACCTGTTCACCTTCGGCGATCAGCGCAGCACCGAGGTGTTCTTCTCGCGTCGCATCGGATTGGAAAACGACATCCTCGGCGGCGCGCGGCTGACCGGCGAGGTGGGGCCGTTCTCGGTGGGCTTCCTGAACCTGCAGACGCGCGACTCCGACGCCCTGTTGGGCGCCAACAACACCGTCGTGCGCCTGCGTACCGAGCCGCTGCCGCGCACCTCGGTGGGGATGATCTTCACCAACCTGCAGAACGCCGAGGGGCACAACCGCGTCGCCGGGGTCGACGGCGTGACGCGGTTCTGGTCGAGCAGCCAGTTCCGTTTCTGGGTGGCGCGTGGTTGGGACTCGGAGCAAGACAGCGGCCGCTCGGACGACTCCGATGCCTCCGGCAGCGCCGGCAGCTCCCGCGGCGCCGGCAACTCCGGCAACGCCGCCGGCGGCGCCGAGCTTACGCTGCGCAATGATCGCCACGGCCTGGTGCTCGGTTACCGGGACATCGGCGAGGCGTTCAACCCTGGCCTCGGCTTCGTGCGGCGGCTTGACCAGCGGGCGTTGCACTGGAGCGTGTCGTTCACGCCGCGGTTCGAGACCAGCACCTGGGCACGGTCGGCGCGGCTGTCGACGTTTGGCGATTACATCGCCGGACACGACGGCCGCAAGCAGACCACCCAGGCCGGTATCCACAGCTCGTTCCAGTTCGAATCGGGCGCTTTTGTCGGGCTGGTAGCGACCTCCAACTACGAGCGTCTCGACGAGGGGTTCCTCATTCGCGACGACGTGGAGATCCCCACCGGTGAGTACGACTTCTCGCGCGTCACGCTGTTCGCGCAAACCAACGCCGCCGCCGTCCTGTCGGGCGGTGCCAAGGCCACCTTCGGGGGCTTCTTCAACGGTACGCGCACCGAGTACGGCGCCAACCTGGAGTGGAAGCCCGGGCCGCGGTTGCGGTTGACCCTGAGCGCCGATCGCAACCAGATCTCGCTGCCGGTGGCGGGCGGCGACTTCTCCACTGTTATCTACAGCGCCGACATCGACCTGGCCGCCTCGCGCAAGCTGTTCGGCAACGCGCTGATCCAGTACGACAACTTTTCCCAAACCCTGCAGGCCAACTTCCGGGTCAACTGGATCCACACCCCGGGCAGCGATCTGTTCGTCGTCTTCGATACCGGCTACTTCCTCGGCGATCTGTTCGACCCGCACGAAGCGCGCTGGCGTCGGCGGACCGGGGTGGTCAAGCTCACCTATCTGAAGGCGTTCTGACGCCGAGCGCGCGAAAGAGCGGTATCCCGCGGACGAGAACGGCCAGCGGCGGACGGCTGCGGGCGTGGGCGGACGGCAGGCGCGGGTCGCGCTGCTGCGTCTCGTTATCGATGCACAGAATTGATTATTAAAAATTATCAAAAGTTATCAAACATAAATATAAACTACTAAAGAATAGACTTGAGCTAAGAAAGCCTTCTAAATTATCTTCTTGTTTAGCGAACACATTTCTTCCGCACCCCCTAGGGCCAGCAGGGCCGCTGTCATGAGCAGGATATCTTCCGAAGAGGCAATGGGATTCGGCGAGATTCCCGGCGTCGAGCCTGACGGCGTTCGGATGTTGAGCAACCCGGTGCTCATTGCGCGCTGGGTGCTGGCGCTGGCGGCCTGCTACGCCGTTCTGTTCCACACCTCAAACGGTCTGGTTCCGGAGATCAAGCAGAACTTCATCGGCGGCGTGCTCGGGTTCACCCTGCTGGCAACCTGGGCGCTGCACAGAAAGCCCCGCAAGTGGCTGCGCGTGCTGGTATCGCTGGTCGATATCGCCATCGTCTCGGGCGCCATCGTTCTGGTGGAGAATGCGTCCACGGAGTTCTTCCTCGTCTACCTGGTGGTGGTGACCTTCGCCGCCCAGAGCCTTGGCCCGGTGGCTGCGGGCGGCCACAGCTTGCTGGTGGCGTTGATCTACGGCGCGTTGCTGTTTCGCGAGCTGGGCGATCAGGTGTTCACTGATCCGCAGTACCTGGTGCGGCTCGGATTCCTCTGTGGGCTCGGGTTCATCTTCGCGGTGGTCGGCGACGAGGCCAAGCGTCACAAACGGCGCGCCCAGACGATCGCCACGCGAATGCAGTCGGTGGCCGTTCACGCGCGCTCGCTGGCGCGCGACAAGTATCGACTTCGTGCCCTTTCAGAGATCGGACGCCTCGGGCTCGTTGGTGCCGCCGCATCCGACAGCGACGTGCTGTTCGAGATCAGCAAGCGCGTGCAGAAGGGCGTCGGCGTGGATCGATGCTCGCTGGTGGTCTTCAGCGGTGACGACGCCACCGGCTATGTGGCGGCCAGCAGCGACGACGCCGCAGTAGAGGTCCGCCCGATCAAGATCAAGGAGTATCCCGAACTTCAGGACACCCTGGCGCACGGCGAGATCACCGAGTTCCGCCGTGGCGAGCCCAAGGAGCTCTGGTCGCGAGTAACCGACTTCCTGCCGAACGTGAGCTCGTTCAACAGCTTCCTGGTAGTCCCGATCAAGGCCAACGAGCAGGTGTTCGGGGCGTTCTATCTACGCGACCGCAAGGCGGGTCGCGTGTTCGACGACGAGGAGCGCGATTTCTGCTGGGCGTCGGCGCTGATGACCGCGTCGTTCATCCGCGGTCGTGGCTTGCTGCAGCAGCTCCGGCAGCAAAGTCGCATCGACGGTCTGACCGGTCTGCTCAACTTCCAGGCTTTCACCGAGGAGGCGCAGGCGACCCTCTCGGCCCCGAACGCACTGACCGTGGCGCCGTTCACGCTCGCGGTCATCGACATGGACAACCTCAAAGAGGTCAACGATCAGCACGGCCACATCGCCGGCAACCGGGCGATTACCGAAATGGGCGAGCGCCTCCGCGCCGCTCTGCCGGAAGCGCTGGCGATGTGCCGCTACGGCGGAGACGAGTTTGTCGCCCTGGTCCATGGTCCCCGAGATGCGGCTGCCGAGCGCCTCACAGAGATGCTCAACCAGCTGTCCGGGCTGAAGTGGGACGCGCCGTTCGACGTTCGGGCCTCGATCGGGATCGCCGAGTTCCCGGTCAACGGAGACACGCTCGAGCACCTGCTCGAGGCGGCCGATCAGGCGATGTATCTGGCCAAGGGCAGCGGTGGCCATCGAATCCGCACCGCCGACAGCAACCAGGACGAGGGCGAGCTGTACGAGGCGGTGGTCCAGGTACAGACGCGGCGCATCGTGCCGGCGGCCATCGAGAGCTTCAACGAACAGTTCGGCGAGCTGCAGCGACGATCCATTCTGGGCCTCAAGGCGCCGGTGGTACGCGAGTCGATCGCCGCGCTGATGGAGTCAGTCGAGCTCATCGATCCGCACAGCAAGGAGCACTCCTTGAAGGTGTCGCATCTGTGCGGGCTGCTCTCCGGCGAGCTACAAATGCCGCACGAGCAGAGCTTGATGGTCGAGATCGGCGGACATCTGCACGACGTCGGCAAGATCAAGCTGCCGCCCGACATTCTTACCAAGCGCGGCGACCTCACTGCTGAAGAGCGCGCCGTCATCCAGAAGGTGCCCGAGGAGGGTGCGAACATCCTGGCATCGTTGCCCGGACTCCGGCAGGTTGCCGAGATCGTGTTGGCGCACCAGGAGCGCTGGGACGGCAGTGGTTATCCCCGCGGGCTGGCAGGCGATGAGATTCCCTTGGGGGCGCAGATCGTCGGCATCTGCGACGTCTACAACGCCCTCATATCCGAGCGTGCGCAGCGCCCGGCGCTCGACGCACGCCGTGCCAGCGCGCTCATCGAACAGGAGATCGGACGATTCTGGAACCCGCAGGTAGCACGCGCGTTCCTTGACCTGCTGGCGCGAGAGGATCCGGACGCGATCGTCGGCGACAACAACGCTAAGGACAATCCCGATGTCCAGGCAGCGAGTGGATAGGAGGCAACAAATGAAACCAGCAAACGACAGTCAGCACGACGAGCAGTCGCGGCCGAGCTCACGGTCGTTGGGTGTCCTCGGCGAGTTCATGACCGTCGAAGACGTTGCGGACATGCTCCGCATCAACAAGTCGACGGTGTACCGCATGGCGAAGTCGGGCCGTATCCCGGCAACGCGCGTGGGGCGTCAGTGGCGCTTCCGCCTGTCGGCCCTCGAGGACTTCCTCGTGCCGGCGGTGATGTGGCGTTCGCCGAAGAGGAACAGCAAGAGGACCAGCGCAAGGTCGTCAACCGCTGGTAGGTCCGTAAGCAGGGCCACCAGGCTCTCGCCCGGTGGCCCCCCTAGTGACGGTCTGTCGGCAGCCTCTAGTCGCGCGGTACGCGCATCGCCGCGAAGACGCTGTTGCCGGTCCTGCTGCTGTAGAAGTAGATCGACACGGCGTCGCCGCCACCGTAGGCCGAGATCGCAGCGTCGAACTCCTCGAGGCTGCTGATCCGTACGCGTCCGACGCGTCGGATCACGTCGCCCTGATCCAGCCCGGCTCGGGCCGAGGGGCTGTTCGGCGCCACTGCGGTCACCACCACCCCCTCGATCTCGGAGGGGATGTTCAGCTGTCGCGACAGCCGTTCGTCGAGCTCGGTCACCCGCAGTCCCAGCTTCAGGGCGCCCATCTCTCCGGCCTCGTCGCGCGCGTCCGGATCGTCACCGTTGTTGCGGCCGTTGCGTCCGCCGTTGAGCCGGCTGACCAGAATCTCAGCCTCGTCGGGACGCTCGGTGAGCATCACGGGGACATCGACGTCGGCGTACCCGTCCTCGTCGTTGCGCAGCACGTTGAGCACGATCTCGTCGCCCGGGGCCTTGTTGGCCACCCGCTGCAGGAAGTCGGCCTGGCTCTCCAGCGGCGTGTCATCGGTGCCGATGACGATGTCGCCTGGCTCCACGCCGGCCTCGAGCGCCGGACCATCGGGGGTGACGGTGTTGATGATGGCGCCGCGCAGCATCGGATCGAGGTCGTAGCCGTCGATCAGGTCGCGAGACAGGTTCTGCACCGTGACGCCCAGATAGCCGCGGATGATGTGACCGTGCTCGCGCAGCTGCTCCATCACGCGGCCGGCCAGATTGGCCGGCACGGCGAAGCCGACGCCGCTGAAGCTCGGGTTGAGGCCACCGCCGGTAGCGATCGCGGTGTTGATACCGACCACCTCGCCGCGCAGGTTCACCAGCGGCCCACCGGAGTTACCGGGGTTGATTGCCGCATCGGTCTGCACGAAGTCCTGGTAGGCCGTCTGAGCCCTGCCAACCAGGTTGGCGCGACCGAGCGCCGAGACGATGCCCGCCGAGACGGTGTTCTGCAGCCCGAACGGGGCGCCGATGGCCATGACCCACTCGCCCACCCGTACGAGATCGGAGTCGCCGAGCGGCGCGAACGGAAGGCGGCGTGCGTCGATCTTGAGCAACGCGATATCGGTACCCAGGTCGGCACCGACGATCGTCGCGTCGTATACGCGATCGTCGGCCATCGTCACCCTCACGGAGCTGGCCAGGTCGGTTGCCGCGGTCTCGGTATTGAGCATTGCCACGACGTGCGCGTTGGTGAGCACGTAGCCATCGGCGCTGACGAGCACGCCGGAGCCCTGGCTGCGGGCCCGGTCCTCGAACTGGAACTCGTCTTCCTCAGGCTCCTGCTGCTCCTCTTGCGGACGATCGCGGCCGAAGAAGTTGTCGAAGAAATCGTTGAAGCGACCGCCGGCAGTGCGTTGCTCCTGTGGTCTTTCGGCCTCGATGAAGACCACGGCGCGGCTGGTGTCCTCGGCGACCTCGACGAACAGACCCTGCGGCACCATGTCGGCCATCGGCGCGTCGCTAACGACCGCTGTCTGTGCTTCCTGTGGCTCGGTACCGACGGCAGGCGCCACCCCCGCTGCTGCCAGCCCCACCAGTAGCCCCACGCCGACCAGCGTGGCAGTGGCACCGACGCGTCCGATCCTGTTCCAGATGTTCATCTGAGCTGTCCTCCGCTCGAGAGATTCACGGTTGCGTGTTCCAGGAAGTGGGCACGTGGCCCCTATCTGGGGTCTTAGACGATCCGGCCTATCGAATAGACGATGCGGTCGGTCCCCCCTCTGTAAGCAAGCTTAGCGCGAAACCGCATCAATGGACCACGAGCGCGGGGCGCCGACTGGACTCGAGTGCTCTGAGGTCGACAATCGCGGTGACCCGGGGTCAACCAACCCCCGCGGTCGCAGCACTACAGGCCGCGGTTGACGAGAGCTAGCCGCGGTCGGCGACAGAAACGTATTCGCGAGCGTCAGGACCAATGTACTCGGCGCGTGGACGGATGAGCTTGTTGTCGGCGTATTGCTCCATCACGTGCGTCGTCCACCCGGAGATACGCGACAGCGCGAAGATCATCGGGAACAGATCGGGCGCCAGCCCGAGATATGAGTAGAGGCTGGCCGACCAGAAATCGACGTTGACCGCCAGCCCCTTACGCTCGGCGACCACCTCGACGAGACGCTGCGAGACACCGACCAGGTCGGTGCCACCGCCGTCCTGGGCGTCTTTGAGCGCTCGCGCATGTTCGCGCAGGTGGCGCGCGCGTGGATCTTCGACCTTGTACACGCGATGCCCGAATCCCATGATCTTCTGCTTGGCTGCTAGCTTGGCGTCGACCCACTCCTCGACCCGTTCAACGGTGCCGATATCGTCGAGGGTCTCGCGCACCCGCTGGTTGGCGCCGCCATGCAGTGGCCCCTTCAGCGTTCCGACCGCCGAGGTCACGGCGGAGTGCATGTCCGAGAGCGTCGCGGCGGTGACCTTGGCAGAGAAGGTCGAGGCGTTGAAGCCGTGATCGGCGTGTAATACCAGCGCCACGTCCAGCGCCTTGGTCGCGGTCGGGTCGGCGCGCTCGCCATGCAGCATGTACAGGAAGTTGGCGGCGTGGCCCAGCGCCGGGTCCGGCGCCACGGCGTCGAGGCCCAGACGGGCGCGGTGAATCGCCGCAACCAGCGTGGCGAGTTGGGCCGTCAGGCGTCCCGCCTTGCGCTTGCTGGCGGCGACGGACATGTCCTCGGCGTCGGGGTCGTACTGCCCGAGCGCCGAGACCGCCGTGCGCAGCGACGCCATCGGCGTGGCGTCGGCGGGTGCCGACGAGATGAAGTCGAGAATGGCCGGGTCGACGGTGCGTTGACTGGCGAGCGATGTGGTGAAGTCGGCGAGGTCCGTACGCGTCGGCAGCTCGCCATTCCACAGCAGATAGACGGTCTCCTCGAAACACGAGTGCTCGGCGAGATCGTGAATGTCGTAGCCGAAGTAGCGCAGGATCCCGACCTTGCCGTCGATGAACCCGACCGACGATTTACCGGCGATGATGCCGGCAAGCCCGGCGGTTTTCTTCGGTTCGCTCTCGACCTTCGTGTCGGTCATTACCCACTTCCATGCATATGCCACGGTTTCGACGGATCCGGCTCGCCGGTGCCCCCAGATGCTGAGCGGCGCCTCGACCTGTCAAAGTCCATCGTACTGTCTACTTCGCGAGCCCACAAACCGACTGCAGCGGCTGGTGCGTCGGCGGTGACCACAGGTAGCGGCGGTCGCCGGACCGACCGCCTCAGCGCTGCTGAAGTCGCTCCATCAGCGCCGCCAAACCCGACGAGATCTCGACCGGGTAGGCCTCCGGATCGGCCAGCTTGCGCACGCCGGCCGGCAGCCTGCCGACCTGATCGGCGGCGCGGGCGCGGACCTCCTCGAGGGCCGGCGCGCGGCGCAGCAACCGACCGTTGGCCATGTACGGTTCCAGCAGCGGCGTCCCAGGCAGCTCCTCGGTCTCGATTCCCACCGTATCCCCCAGCGGCGTGCCGTTGTCGTCGTGCCGCCGCCACACCTGCTTGCGGCCCGGCAGCGACACCTTGGCGGCACTCAGCTTGATCACCGGAACCTGGTCGCCGGTGCCGTCCTCGCAGGCCACTAGCTTGTAGGTGCTCGATAGCGTCGGGGCATCGCCGCTGGTGCCGAGCTGGGTACCCACTCCGAAGCCGTCGATGCACGCGCCGGCGGCCACCAGCCCGGCGATCTTGTGCTCGTCCAGATCGCCGCTGGCGAAGATCTGCGTATCCTCGGCGCCGCCGGCATCGAGAATCTGGCGCACCTGAACCGAGAGCTCGAGCAGGTCGCCGGAGTCGAGCCGGACGGCGGCCAGGCGCTGGCCGCGCGACGCCAGCTCCGGGATGAGCTTGACCGCAATACGGGCGCCTTCCAGCGTGTCGAAGGTGTCGATGAGCAGCGTGGGGTCGCTCGGATAGGAGCGCGCGAACACCCGGAACGCCTCCTCCTCATCGGGGTGAAACATCACGAACGAATGCGCCATGGTGCCGAAGATCGGTATGCCGAACTGGTCGTTGGCGAGCACGTTCGAGGTGCCGATGCAGCCACCGATGTAGGAGGCGCGCGCTGCAAGCAACCCGGCCTGAGGGCCGTGATCGCGGCGTGGCGAAAAGTCGACGATCGACCTCCCTCTGGCGGCTTCCACCACCCGCGAGGCTTTCGACGCCACCACGGACTGGAACGTCAGCGTGGTCAGCAGGTAGGTCTCGAGGATCTGTGCCTCGATGATCGGTGCGGTAACCCGAAGCAGCGGGCCCGGAGGAAAGTAGACGGTCCCTTCGGGGATCGCCTCGACCGAGCCAGTGAAGCGCATCGATGCCAGGTAGTCGACGAACTCCTGGCGGAAGTGTGCCGAGCCCTCCAGATACTCCAGTGCCTCGGGGCGAAATCGCAGGTCGCGGATGTAGGCCAGCGCCTGTTCGAGCCCTGCCGCCACCAGATACCCGCGTTCCGGCGGTAGCGCCCGCACGCTCAGGTCGAAGGTGGCGCGCCGGTCGACGATATCGGCCTCGAGAAAGGCCTGAGCCATCGTCAGCTCGTACAGATCCGTCGACAGGCCCATGCGTTCGAGAGCCATGAGTGCGTGCTTCATCGGCGTCTGACCTGATTAGCCCAGGTCCACGACCTCGATGCCGATTCCCACGCCGTGCTCCCCGTCTGCATCCGCGAAGATGCCTTCGCCCTCGATCTCGATGGAGAACATGTCGTTGTCGAGCAGGTCGAGAATGTTGTCCACGGTTGCGTTCTTGTACTCCAGTGTGAGCCTGCCGCCGCTGTCGAAAGTATCTTCCTCTGACAGGTGGAAGTCGCTCAGGTTCAGAAAGCGCGGCTTGCTCGGGATGGCGGGGTGGCTCATTTGGGGTGGCCTCCGGGGCCGGTCATCACGGCACGCGCGGTTGACCATACACTGACCGAGAGTCACACGGGTCAGTGTGGTCCGAAGCCGGGATCCAGGGTTACACTCCCGATACTACCGTGACCGTTGGAGGGCCTCGTAGGCAACAGTCACTTTGACGCCAGCAACAGCGCGAAGACGGCGTCGGACTTTCGGTCCACGCGCTACCCGTATGCGCCAATGGTGATCACCACGGCGAAGCAGCATCGCCGCATTTCGTGGCCCACAAGCATCGTCGCCATCATCTTGTGCATGTCTTGGGTTGCCGCTGGTGCCAGCCAGAGCGCACCCGGATTGCGCGTCCTGGCGCGCGGCGAGGTGGTCGACGAGAACGGCCACGACGAGTGGGACGTGGTCACGCTCGAGCCTTCAGGCGCCCACGGCGGCAGTGATGTGAGCGATGCCGACTACGCGCGCATCGATGCGGCGATCAGGGCTTACGACCGTACGGTCGGGCGACTCCCGAAGCTTCGCACCGACGTGCCGAACCGCTACGTCTTCTACCCTCATGCCGGGCTCCATGAAGGGGACATGTTCTTCAGCAATTTCGTCGACCTGGATCCGGCGGAGGATGCGATCCTCGACTGGGATTGCTCGATTTACACCTATGACGGCCATCGGGGGGTTGACTCGACGCCGCGCAGCTTTGGCTTCCAGGATGTCGGAGTCCCGATTTATGCGGCGCTCGCCGGCCGGGTCGTCGACACTCAGGACGGCGAGCCTGATCGCAACAAGGAGTGGGCCAACCAGCGTGCCAACTACGTGCTGATCGATCACGGCGGTCAGATCGCGGTCTATACGCACATGCGCAAGAACAGCGTCGCGGTCTCCACCGGCGACATGGTCGTGCCCGGACAGCAGATCGGCCTGATGGGCTCCAGCGGCCGCAGCACCATCACCCACCTTCACTTCGAGACCCGCGTCGACGACGAGCCGCAGGAGGCGTTCGCGGGGCCCTGCCGACCAGGCAACAGCGGCTTCACCAAACAGCCCAAGTTCAAGCGCAAGACGTACATCATCGACGCGGGCATCACCCACGTTGATTTCCGAGCGCTGCCCGACGCGCAGCAGTACCCCGAGCAAATACCCGGCGGCGGTCAGTTCCAGACCGACGCCGATGTGATGTACCAGTGGCTTCTGGTTCGCAACCTGCCTGCGGACAGCACGTGGAGGTTGGTGTTCCGCGGCCCGGACCGAAAGATCGCCCGTGACACGGGCGACCAACCGTTCGACAACGAGGAATTCTGGCGGCGGGTCACCTGGCGGTTTCGATCGATCGCCGACGACATGCGCGACGTTACCGGGACATGGAAGGTCGAGCACTTCATCAACGGCAAACGAATGGTGGTCATGCCGTTCGAGGTCGTCGACAAGATTGACAAGGGGCTGAACCGTCCGCCCGCCAAGCTCAAGAACGTGAAGTTCGCGCGCAAACCGCAAGCCGGCGTGGTGCCGATCTGCCAGATCAAGCACCCCTGGTGACCGACGATCCGGACTACGAGGTGGTGTCGTACGAGTACGTCTGGACGGTCAACGGCGAGGTCGTCCGTCAGGTGACCATCGCGGCGCACTCCGATGCGCTCGCGGTCGATCTGTTCGGGAAGGGCGACCAGCTCGATTGCACGGTCACACCAACCGACGGCGAGCTGCAAGCGGCCAGCAAGAGCGTCAGCGCCAAGGTCAAGTAGCCCCCAAGCTTCTTCCGCGCGACTTCCGCCAGCATTCGTGCAGGCGCCGGATTGGCGTTGAAAACCCCATGTTATGATGCGCGCCGCCGCCCGCCGTGGCACCGTGGGACCGGCTTCTGGGAGCTCATCTTCAGGAGGCAGCAATGGCGGACATCGCCAAGATTATCGAGGTCGTGGGCTCGTCGCCCAAGAGCTGGGACGAGGCGGCGGAGAACGCGGTCCGCACTGCGTCCAAGACCGTCAACAACATCACCGGCGTCGAGGTCGAGCACATGACCGCCAAGGTCGAGGGCGGCGAGATCGTCAGCTACAAGACGACCGTCAAGATCGCTTTCGGCGTCGACGGCTGAGACCGGCGCTAGCAACCGAACCCGCACAGGCCGTACCCGCTGTCACGCGGCGGTGGGTGCGGTCGTCGTGCTATTGAGGCGTGATGCGCATCTCCTTTCATGGCGCGGCGCGCGAAGTTACCGGCTCCTGCCATCTGATCGAGACTACCGCCGGGCGCGTGCTGCTGGACTGCGGCATGATCCAGGGTGGTAAGGAGCGGCACGAGCGCAACCGCGCGCCGTTCCCGTTCGACCCCGCCTCGATCGACGTCGTGTTGCTGTCGCACGCCCACATCGACCACTGCGGCCGCCTGCCGTTGCTGGTGCGCGACGGCTTCAAGGGGCCGATCTACGCCACTGCCCCCAGCGTCGGGCTGGCCGCGATTCTCCTCGCCGATTCGGCACATATTCACGAGGAGGACGCGCGCTGGAAGATCAAGCGGCTGCAGAAACAGGGCAAGGACGCTTCGGGCATCACGCCGCTGTACACCGCCGACGACGCCAGCGCCGTTAACCCGCGTTTTGTGAAGACCGAGTTCGATCGCTGGACCCGACTCGATGGCCTCGGCCGCGCGCGGTTCTCGATGGCCGGCCACATCCTCGGCGCCAGCATCGTCGAGCTGGAGATCGAGGACGGCGACGATTGCCGCCATGTGACGTTCTCCGGGGATCTCGGTGTCGAGGGTGCGCGGTTGCTGTCGGGTCCGTCCGCGGTCGAGGCGGCCGAGGTGACGATCATGGAGTCGACGTATGGGGACCGCGATCGCGACCACGACGAGGATCCGACCGAGCTGCTGTACGAGATCGTCAGCAGCACCGCGGCCAGGGGAGGGAAGGTGGTCGTGCCGTCGTTCGCCGTCGGGCGTACCCAGGAGATCCTGGCGCGCCTCAATGATCTGGTGGAGTCTGGCCGGCTCCAGGGCGTGCCGGTATTCGTCGACTCGCCGATGGCGGTGGAGGCGACGCGGCTGTTCACACGTTTCCCCGAAGCCTACGCCAAGGAAGCGCGCCGTCTGTATTGCTCCGGCGACGAGCCTCTCGACTTTGCCGGTCTGAAGCTGGTGACCAGCGTCGACGACTCGAAAGCGATCAACGAGAGTCGCTACCCGTCGGTCATCATCTCGGCGTCAGGCATGTGCACCGCGGGGCGCATCAAGCACCACCTCAAGAACAACATCTCCGACCCGCGATCGACCGTGCTGTTCGTCGGCTATCAGGCGCGCGGGACGCTCGGACACGTCATTCAATCCGGCATCGATCCGGTGCGCATCTTCGGCGACTGGTACCCGGTACGGGCGCGGATCGAGCGCATCTCCGGGTTCTCGGCCCACGCCGATCGCACCGGCTTGCTCAAATGGTTCAGTAGCCTTGGCGGCGTGCCAAAGCGTACCTTTGTAGTACATGGCGAAGCGAAGGCCGCCGCGGCACTGGGGCGTGCCCTCCGAGAGCGGCACAATGCCGATGTGGTGGTGCCGGAGCTCGGAGACGACTTCGATCTGAGTTGAAACCCGCCGGCCGCGCCGAGGAGCTGCGGTATTGGCCCGCCGGCCGCGCTACCGAGGCCGGGTCTCGGGCTCGCTACCGAGCCGGCGCTCGATATCCGTCCCGGTGGGATCTCGAGCCAGCACCCCGCGAGCCATGTCACCGATGCGAAGGTACGGACCGCCATCCAGCGTGAGGCTCGCTACATCGGGAAGGAAGAAGAGGCCGGTGGCGTCGATGTCCTCGAGTGCCGCCACGTCTTCCAGGTCACCCACCTCGACGATGGTGCCCCCCGTTGCCGCCAGGGTGTCCTCGAAATTGATCGCCAGGTCGGCGCGCATCGGCTCGCGACCCGGCAGCACGATCGACGCGCCGCGCACGATGAGGTCGTAGATCCACGGCGCGTTGCGCGGCAGATCGAGGTAGCGCTGCGGCGAGACATCGCTCCAGTGTCCGCCGGCGATCGCATCGAGGGCGATCAGCACGGCGACGAAGTTGGCCCGCCGCAGCTTCTCTTTGTGGGGGTCCGTGAGCTCGCCTCCCGACTCGATCAGCACCACCGAGGTTCCCCAGCGGGTCATCGCGTCGCCCAGCGCCCGCGAGTTGAAGCTCTCGTCGTAGCGCGCCACCTGGTCACCAACTACGGGCTGGAGAGCGTCGGCCAGCAGCGAGCACATACGCCGCGCGGCGCGGTTGACTTCGTTGGTCTCGCCCGGTCCCGGAGGTGGCGCCAGGAGCGCGATGCGCACGTCCCGCCCACTGGCGCCGAGCCGCGTGCGGACGTTCTGGTCGTGCAGGTTGAAGCCCCAGTCGGCATCGATCTCGTCCCGCACTGCCTTGAGCGCTCGCGCCTCGGGGGTGACGAGGCGGCGGGCATCCCGATTCAGGTCGATGCCCAGCGCGTTGTGCCGAACGAAGCGCGCTGCTCCATCCGGATTGACCACCGGCACGAGGGTGACGCTCAGTTGGTGCTCGATGCGGCGGACCATCGGATGGCGCCCGTTCTGCACCAGGAAGCGCAGCACGTCGACCAGGGCTCGTGAGGCGGTCGACTCGTTGCCGTGCATCTGCGACCACAGCATTACCGTAGTCGCGCCGCTGCCGAAGTCGATGCGGCGCAGCGGGCGCCCCTCGACGCTGGTGCCTATTTGCTCGATCCGAAACCGATCCGGCGACTCATCGACGACCGCGGTCAGTAGCCGCCAGTAGTGCGCCGGATCGAAACGGCGCCGATCGAGATCGGGCGAGCGATAGGCTTCGAAACCAGCTCCCAGCGACTTTGCCAGGCTACGGGGAGCCGGAGCGATCTCCGGGTTCTCGCCGGGGACGATCTGCGGTCGAGCGCCGCCGCAGGCCATGCTCGACAGCAGGCCTGCGGCAAGCAGTGGGGCTAGCGCTCTCAGCGACCGTCCCAATGGCGCTTCCAGTCCTCGAGCTGGCGGGCCGCGACCTCGCGCCCACCGATGCCGAAGGCGAGCGCCACCGACAGCGCGACGGCGCCGAGGACGATGCCGAAAGCGAGGTTGATGATGTCGCTGGCCAGCCCCATCTGGTTCATTGCCATGGCGCCGGCCAGACTGAGGATCGAGATGCGAGCCGCCAGCGCCAGCAGGTTCGCCTGTGCCGCGTCGCTTGACTGGATAACGCGCGACGCAAGGTTGGCCAAGTACAGGCCGATGGCGAAGATCACCAATCCCAGGGCCACCTGGCTGGCGAACACCAGGAACTGTGCCACCAGGTCGGCTAGTACGTCGAAGCCGAGCAGCCGGGATGCCTCCACGGAGGCGAACAGTACGATCGACACCTGCACCAGATAGCCGGCGATCTCGGATGCGGTGCGCTCACCCTCGTCCGTTGTGCGCCCGATACCGAGCTGCGCGAGCACGTGGTCGAAGCCGACGCCGGCGAGCAGGTTGGCGATCAGCCCGGCGACGACGCGGCCGACGATGTAGGAGATGAACAACAGCAGGGCGGCGGCGAACACCAATGGGATCGCTTGCAGGATGGCGTCGAGCATGTTGCTGGCCGGTTGTGTGATGGCGCGCAGCTGCAGGGCGTCGAGGCCAGCGAGAAACACCGGGATCAGGATGAGGATGTATACGACGAGGCCGACGACGCTCGACAGTCGTTGTTGACCGAGCAGCGATCCGAGGCCGAGGTTCTCGCCCAGCTGGTCGACCCCGAGCGCCGCCAGGAGGTTGGAGACGATCTGCTGCAAGATGCGGGCGATGAACCAGCCCACGGCAGCGATCAGCGCCGCGGCGAACAGGTTCGGGAGGAACCCTAGGACCCGGTCCATCATCGTCTGTACCGGGGCGAGGAGACCTTGCAGGTTCAGGGTGTCGAGCACTGCTGGCAAGAACAGCAAGAAGATGAGCCAGTAAATCGAGTCGCCGAGCGTCTTGGCGATCGAGATCTGACGAGTGCTGTCGAGCGCCGCGGCCGAGCCCAGCCGCTCCTCGAAGTTCGACGCCTGCAGGATGCGTGACACCGCTAGCCTCAGCACGGTGCCGATGATCCAGGCCGCGGTGAGCAGCGCGGCAGCGCCAGCGACGCGGGGCGCGAACTCGAAGATCTCGCTCAGCAGCGCGTTCAGCGGCTCCGTGACAATGGCCAGCCCGAGCGTCCGCAGGAACGCCACCAAGACGAACAACAGCACGAGATAGTAGACGAGGCGTGGAATCCAGCGCTCGAAGGTGTCGTGCGGCAGCGTGTCATCGTCACCCAGCCATAGAGCTAGCCGATCGTCCAGCTGCGTGCGTTTCATCACACTGCGCACAATTGCGGCAATCACGAAGGCCAGCAGCCACCCCACCACCAGAACGGCGAGCGCAGCCAGCAGCGCTGGCAGGTTGCCGCCTAGCATATCGGTCACTCGACTCCAGGCATCTTGCACGAGTCCACCTCCTCGCGGTACGGCAAAAGGGGGCTGATGCGGCCCACCCCGCCCCCTAGTCCACAGTCGGGCGCAATTGTAGCAGCGGCACCACGGATCGGCAGCGGCGCGCGGCCAGAACGGCGGTGCGGCCAAGCGCTGTGTGTGCCGCGGTCATCCCGAGCGTGGAAACAACTGCTCCGGGACGTCGTGCAGAACGAGCTTGTAGAGCTCGGCATCGAGCCCGAGCTGGAGAAACTGATCCAGGTTGGCGCCCAGGCTCGGCACGCCGGGCCCCGGCCAGTCGGTGCCCCACAGGCACTTGTGGGCGATCCGGCTCAGTCCCGGGAGGTAGTGATCAAGGCGACGTGGGGGGATCCCCGAGAGGTCCAGGTAGAGGTTGGGGTGGCGCCGCGCCACGAAGACGGCCTGCTCGCACCAGAACGGTCGCCCGGCATGCGCCAACACAAGCACCAGCCCGGGGAAGTCGATGGCGAGATCGTCGCATTCGAGCGGGTCGCCGAAGCGGCTGCGGGCGCCAGCGAAGATCGACGTTCCCGTGTGCACCATTACCGGTAGACCGCGCTCGGCGCAGCGGCTGTATATGCCTGCGAGCGCCGGCAGATGCTCGTCGCCGGCACCCGGTCGATAGGAGTTGGCGCGAAACTCCTGGTGCGGTGGGTGGATCTTCAAACCGCGGATGCCGAGCTCGAGGAGCTCGTCGACGGCGGCCTCGGGATCGGCGGCGACCCGGGGATGGCGCGGGTCCAGCCCGCCGAAGGCCAGCAGCCGCTCGGGCGCCTCCGTGCCCACGCGCGCCACCCACGGATTGACCTCGTGCGTGAAGCCCATAAGCTCGGTGGCGACGTAGTTGATCATGCCGATCCGATCGACTCCGGCCTCGTCCATGCACGCCAACACGGCGTTGGTATCGAGCATCATCGCCTCCAGACGCTCGTAGTTGTCGCGGCGCAGGGCCATCACGTCGCGCGTCTGCGGAAGAAGCTGGTCCCAGGGTTGGATATGAACGTGGATATCGGTGATCGGGTAGCCGAGGTCCGCCGCGCGCGGGCTCATGCGCGTTGTAAGCGGCGGAGCCGACGGCGGGCCCCGGCAGCGATTCCCTGGTGCATAATCTGGCTCCCAGCTCGTAGGCGGGCCGATTCGGTCCGGCCCGGTGGGGGCCGTGAACCATGTCCGATGGGTCTGGTTACGACGCCTGGGTCGCAGTTGCAAGCAAGGTGGTGCCGGCGTGGCCGGCTTGAACCGGCGGATTAGGCCACTAGCGTGTCGACGAACCCCTATCTCGAACCAGCGCCGGCCGACTTTCGCCCCCTCGAAGAGCTCGACAGATCGGCGGTCGAGCATGAAGCGGCGCTTCTGGCCGAGGCGATCCGCGCCCACGATCACCAGTACTACGTTCTCGACGCGGCGACGATCGCCGACTCACGCTACGATGCGCTGTTCGCGCGGTTGGCGGCGATCGAGGCGGCGTTTCCGGATCTGCGCGCGCCCGACTCACCCACCGGCCGCGTCGCCGGTGGGGTGCTGGAGTCGCTGGCCGAGCTCGTCCACCTGGCGCCGATGCTGTCGCTCGATTCCAGCGCCGACGAGGACAAGGTTCGCGACTTCGATGGACGCGTCGCCCGCAGCCTCGATCTCGAGCGGGTGCCCTACGTGGCCGAGCCCAAGTTCGATGGCATCTCGATCGAGATCGTCTTCCGCGACGGATCCTACGAGCGCGCCGCGACCCGCGGCGACGGGGTACGAGGCGAGGATGTTACCGAGAACGTCCGCACGATCCGCAGCCTGCCGTTGCGCCTGCGCGACGAGGCGGGCGCCGTACCGTCGTTGCTATCGCTCCGCGGTGAGGTGCTGATGCCGCTGGCCGGCTTCCACGCCATGAACCGGGCGCGGATCGAGCGCGAGCAGGATCCGTTCGCCAACCCGCGCAACGCTGCCGCCGGTGCCATTCGGCAGCTCGACACCGCCGCCGCCGCGGCGCGGCCGCTGGATGTGTTCTTCTACGACGTGCTGGCGATCGAAGGCGCCACGCTACCGCCGACGCACTGGGAGACTCTGGCCTGGATGCGGCAACTGGGTCTCAAAGTCAGCCGTCGCGCGCAGTTCTGTGTCGACATTGCAGCGGCAATCGCAGTTCACGATGATCTCGAGGTGGCTCGCGATGAGCTGCCCTACGAGATCGATGGCGTGGTCATCAAGGTCGACGGGCGGCAGCACCAGGAGGAGCTCGGTGCTCGGTCGCGCACTCCGCGCTGGGCGTTTGCCCACAAGTTCGTGCCGCGCGAGGAAGTGACGCGTGTGGAGGACATCGCATTGCAAGTGGGGCGTACCGGCATCATCGCGCCGGTGGCCTTGCTGGCACCGGTCGAGGTCGGCGGCGTCACGATCTCCCGCGCCTCACTACACAACTACGATCAGGTACGTGCCAAGGACGTTCGGGTCGGTGACAGCGTACGCGTGCACCGCGCCGGCGACGTGATCCCCTATGTTGTCGAACGCGTCGACGACCGCGGCGACGACGAGCGCTCGGCGCCCTTCGACATGCCCGAGGCCTGCCCGGTTTGTGGGTCCCACGTCGAGCGTGACGGGGCCTACCTCGTCTGCACCGGCGGTATCGCATGCGCCGCGCAGCTCAACGGCGCGGTCGAGCACTGGGCCAGCCGCCACGCGCTCGATATCGAGGGCCTGGGGTCGAAAACGGTCCGTCAGCTGACGGACGAGGGCCTCGTGAGTGACTCGGTGGCCGATCTCTATCGGTTGACCACCGACCAGCTCTTGCCATTAGAGCTGTTTGGCGAGCTCAAGGCCGACAAGTTGGTGAGTGCCATCGATGCCAGTCGCAACACCACGCTGTCGCGGTTCATCTACGGACTCGGGATCCGGCATGTGGGCGAGCACGTGGCCGAGGTGCTGGCGCGTGAGTTCGGCGACCTGAAGGCGTTCGGCGACGCTGACCAGGAACGCCTGCTCCGGGTGCACGAGGTAGGACCTCAGGTGGCCTACAACGTGCGGGAGTTCTTCGACGAGCCACGTAACCGCCGGGTGGTCGAAGAGCTGTTGGATCTCGGTGTGTCGCCGGCGGCCGAAGAGCGCGGCGAGGTCGTCTTTGACGGCGAGAAGTTCGTTCTTACGGGTACGCTCACGACCATGACCCGGGCGGATGTGACGGCGTTGCTCGAGCGCTCGGGTGCGCGGGTCACCGCATCGGTGAGCGCCAAGACGGACTATGTGGTGGTTGGCGACAATCCCGGTTCGAAGGCCGACAAGGCGGCGGCGCTCGGGGTAACGATTCTCAACGAGCAGGAGCTGTCGGCGATGCTGCGCGAGCGTGGCGTTGTCGCGGGGGATGTGGACGATGGGTAAGGTTCCGGGATTTTACAAGCGGTTCATCGAGCAGTATCCGGACGTCGGGCGCTCGTACACGGCCCTGGGCGCGGCCTGCATGAGTGCCGGACCGCTCGACGCCAAGACCGCCGAGCTGGTGAAGCTGGGTATCTCGATCGGTGCCGGCTTGTCGGGCGCCACGCATTCGCACACGCGGAAGGCGCTCGCGGCCGGTGCAACGGACGACGAGATCGTCCACGCAGTGCTCATGGCGACCACAACGCTGGGTTTCCCGAGCATGATGCGCGGTCTCGCGTGGGTGCGCGACGTGCTCGACGGCGACCGCGCGTGACGCTCGAGGTAGGAGCGTACGAGGTCGCTGGCGGAGAGACATATCAGCTGCGGCTCGTACAGGCGCTCGACGGTGACCCGATGGTGACGGCGGCGTGCTACCTATTCAGCGTCGAGAGCGCCACGACCGGATTCGAGGTCGAAGTGCGCGTGGCACCGATCTGCTACCACCTTGCGTCTATTGACCAGCGCTCGAACATGGCGCAGGTAGCGCACGACCTCGTATGCCGGCTGTTGGATACGGGCCTGGACGCACCAAGCTCGGTTCGTGTGGGCAGCGATGGTGCTGCGCGCGCCGACGGGAAGGTGTTCGGTCGATTGCTTTCGTTGCGTCAGTCGGCCTGACAGCTACTGTTCACCCGAGCCGCGAGCCAGTCGGGATCTCGATGCAGGACGCTGAAGCATCCGGATCGGTTCCACGATCCCGGTACCGATCGAGTCGGTACGATCACGATGGTCGCGCCCAGCGCCTGGAACGCGCGCGCGGCCGATTCCGGTGACCTCGCGGCATACGCCCGCCGCAGCGCATCGCTGGTCGCCGCAGCCTGTGCCGCGGTGGCCCCGAACAGACGTGCATGGCGCTCGTCGTAGATCACGACGGATCGGCGCAGCCAGTAGGCGTGTCCCGGGAGTCGGGTAACTGGCATGGCGACGATGTCCTCCGGCCCGCTGCCGTCGTTTACTGTCGCGGCGGTGCGTGCTGCCGTATCCGGGGTTGCCCAGAACAGGTAGCCTTCCAGGAACGACCCCGTGGCGGCATAGAGCGTTCCGGCCAGACACACCGCGGCGCCGAGCTGCCAGACTACGCTCCTCCGTCGCTGCCACTCGGAGGCGGCGAACGGGGCCAGCAATAGCCATACCGGGAGCAACCCGCGAGCGTAGAGGTTGTTGGGTCCTCCGACCGGCGGGCGCACCAGCGCCGCGAGTATCAGGATCGTGCCCATCATGACCAGACCACGGGTGCGGTGTGGGCTTGCCGGCAACTGTCGCAGTGCCCGGACGCTGAGCAATGCGAGCACGCCGACGATGCCGAAATCGACAAGGTAGACGGCGGGCGTGTCGATGATCCGAGCTCCGATTCCGTCGCCGAACACCGAGGTGAGCAGGGCGCCGTTGAGCCATGAACCGGCGGCCGATGGGGCGAGCACGATGCCACTCGACGCCGTCGCGCCGAGACGCAGGAATGGCAGTGCAAGCAACGCGGCGAGGGCACCGGCCGATAGCCAACGCCAGCGTTCGGCGGTCGTCGTCGCCGCGACAAACGCAACTAGCAAGCCGGTGGCTAGCGCCAGCCCGACATGGGCCGACAACATCGGCGTGGCGGCGAGCAGCAGCGCCGCCGGCAGGACATCGAGGCGCCGGCCGCTGGCTCGGGACTTCCAGGACAGCCAGTGGAATCCGAGCACGCCGGCGCATGCCGCCAGCACGTGCTGCGGTGCCCATATCACTGCCAGATAGGGGGCGTTGAACTGCCGTTCGTTGTGGTGCAGCCAGTAGTCCAAATGGGTCGACGGGATCAGCTCCCGTATCCCGGACAAGGTGAGCTCGCCGCCCCAGACGGTGACGGCGTTGGTCGTCGTGTGTAGCACGACCACGAGCACGTCGAAGCCGGCCAGCAGCGTTGCGCCCAGCGCCGCCGTCCGCGCCACCGCAGGCCAGTCGAAGAAGCCACGCGCGACCACGTAGACAGTCAGCGGCACGAACGCCGCAGTGAACAGCGTCAGCGCCAGCAACGCCGCGTAGAGCGCCGCCGCACCACCGGCGGCGCGTGCGATGTTGGCCGCCAGCAGATGGAAGCCGTGGTAGTAGGGCGACGGGCCCGACCCGCGCAGGAACGGATTCGCCGGAGGGAACTCGTCGTGCAGCGTCATCTCGCCGGCGAGCATCAGATGCTTCTGCCAGTCGGTCATCGCCATGCGGTGCACCCCGTCCTGACGCTGCAGACCATAGGGCGCGAAGGCGACGGCGCATAGTACGAGTGATGCCAGCGTGACGCGGATCAA
>CBDAMQ010000010.1:0-21721 GCA_965197275.1 Acidobacteriota bacterium | reverse complement strand
GCATGCGCGCGCTAGTTGTGCATTCCGAGGACGTTGTTCACATCGGGGCTCACTTCTGAGATCAATGGGGTTGTCAAAGACACCAAAGCTCAGAAGGAGCGCCCGATGCAGTTGCATGGTAACGCCCGCACGACGCCATACCTACGCCGCGAGATGGTACGCCGTGTCCTGGAGCAGGCGAAGCCTGTGAAGGATACGGCGGCAGCCCTGAGCGTGTCGGAGCGGACGGTGTTCAAATGGCTGCGTCGATACCGGCAAGAAGGCGAGTCGGGACTGGTTGATCGGAGCAGCCGACCGCACCGGTGTCCGCATCAAACGACTCCCCGGACGGTGCGCAGGATCCAGCGGCTGCGTCGCCACAAGTTGACGGCCTGGCAGATTAGCCAGCGAGTGTGTGTGCCACGCTCCACGGTATCGGACTGGCTGCGTCGTTCGGGAATGGGTCGGCTCCAAGACCTGGAGCCCAAGGTGCCGGTGCGGCGTTACGAACGCAAACGACCTGGCGAGCTGCTACACCTGGATACCAAGAAGCTGGCGCGGATCACCAAGCTTGGCCACCGCATCCATGGCGACCGCTCCAAGCGTATCTATGGTGCTGGCTGGGAGTATGCCCATGTCGCCGTGGACGATCACTCGCGGGCCGCCTACACGGAAGTACTACCGGCTGAGGATCAGCACACCTGCACGGCCTTTCTCGCCCGGGCCGTGGAGATGTTCGCAACCCACGGCGTATCGATCCAACGCGTCATGACCGACAACGGCCCCGGCTACATCTCCAAGCGCTTCAATCTGCTGTGCCAGCAGCTCAACATCCGCCACATCTACACGAAGCCCTATACGCCGCGCACCAACGGCAAGGCCGAACGCTTCATCCGCACACTCAAGGAGCAGTGGGCCTACGGCACCTGCTACCGGACTTCGGCTCACCGAGCTCGCGCACTTGTCCCCTGGACGAATCGTTACAATCGTCACCGACCCCATGCTGGCATCGGCAGTCAGACGCCTATGTCCAGGCTCGAGGTGAGTCCGTGAACAACCTACTCAGAACTCACAGCTAGTCGCCACGATGAGTGTTCTTGTAATCCTGGGTTCGACAGAGACGGCGCGCGGGGGCCAGGACGCCGCGAACCCCAGCGTCGAGCTCCCGCCGGAGCTGGCCAGAGTTCTCACGGATTACGAGACGGCGTATCGCATCGGTGGGGAGGAGCTCGCCCTGCTATTCGCGGAGAACGGGTTCGTGCTCGCGGGCGGGCGCCCACCAGTTCGCGGCCGGTCAGCGATCTCCGCGTACTATGGCGGCGCGCGTGGGCCGCTGTCACTTCGGGCGATCGCCTATGACGTTGGCGAGTCGATCGGCTACATCATCGGTGGCTACACATCGGAACGAGGCGCGCCCGACGCCGGCAAGTTCACGCTTACGCTCATTAAGGATGCCAATGGACGCTGGCTGATTTTTCGGACATGGACAACTCCAACCAGCGAGGCGGGTAGCGTGGTCGCCGTAGACCACCCACTCGCGGCGGACCCTGAGCAGCAGGAGCAGAAGAGCGTGCCGGTGAGGTGCCGAGCGTGAGAACCGCTCTCGTTGCCGGGGCGAGTCGGGGAATCGGTGCAGCGGTCGCTGGTCATCTCGAGCCGCGGCTCGACCAGCTGCTCTCGGTGTCGCGAACCGAGGCACGGCACGGCACCTGGGTACGCGCCGACCTCTCTACAGCGGCGGGTATCGCGGCGGTGGCGAGCGCTGTAGGTGAGGGGCCAGTCGACGCGCTGCTGTATATGGGCGGTTTCTCCCGGTCGATCTAACCCTCTTGACGTCAACAGTTACGGGGACCGGGCCTTCGACCGGGTGCCCGTTTTGCACCCCATACGCACCCTAGAGCAGCATGTCACCCGGTCGGCCCAACCAAGTTGGTCGTCGCGTTGGTCCGGTTGCTCTACTACGGCAACGAATCAGAGCGTACAGGAGCGCCGCGTTGGCGTGTAGAGTTATTTGCAACTGTCGCGGCGTCTTCGCTAGCGATCAGGTGAACTCCGTCTACGAAGGTGGCACGGTCGAGTTGGCATAGAGGGCTACGGAACGATCGTTCACAGCTCGCTACGCGCCGCCATTGCTGGAGGATTGCTTTCGTAGCCGCATCAGACGCGCGGAGACTATCGATGCCCAATCCGTACCGGCGCTTCGTTTGGCTGCCACGGATCATCGCCGCCACAGCGATGTTGCTCACAGGCCCGGCCGCCACGACGCTCGCCCCGTTGCGTGGCAACGGACAATACCTCCACGCGGTCTCTTCGGGACGATCTGGTGTTTACCGGGTGTTGATAACAGACAACGACGACGGCCTGGTACTCAATCCGGCCTTGCTCACACAGTTCGACGCGACGCAGATCAATTTCACGAAATCGGTGTTCTTCGACGATGACGGCGACGGCATCAAGGACGTGGTCCTGGCGCCCGGGCCAGGTCAGGCACCTCCCACGGTCAGGATCTTCGACCTGGCAGGTACTCTCCTGCGCTCTTTCGACGCCTTTCAGCCGACCTGGAACGGTGGAGTGGGCCTGGGAGCCGGCAACGTGGTGGGGAACCGGACAGCAGAGCTGCTAACGACCACCCAGACTCAGTTCGCGCAGGTCAACTTCTTCCGGGCCGGCGGAGGGCAGGGTGGGTTCCTCGCCCCGTTCCCCGGAGACACCAGTGGCCTGTTTGCTCACGGCCTGCAGATACTGCCGGGCGGCAAGGACGAGCTGATGCTCGTCCCGGGCCCCGGAAGGTCCGACATACGGTTCTTCGACGCGCGCGGCACCGAGGTCATCGAGGGTGGCTTTCACCCGCTCGGAGAAAAGCACCGCGATGGTTTCGTGACCGCGATCGCCCAAACCCTAGAAGGGCTGGCCATCGTGATTGGGACCGCCACGCCTCGCCCGGCCGAGTTCGTTATCTTCCGCATCCAGCAAAAGGTCCTCGGATCGTCGAGCGACGCGCGGGGTGTCGGAACCGGCGCTTCCGCGGACGAGGTATTCGAGCTCATCAATACGATACGTCCGCGACTCGGCAATCGGGGCGTCGTTCTCGCCACCGGCGACCTTGACGGAGACGGAACGGACGAGATCTTCGTCGGATCGAAGGCAAAGCGCCGCAAGTCGATCAAGATCTTCCGGCTCGACGGCACCCTGGTGGCGAGTTTCGCTCCGTTCCCGAGCGCGACGGCACTTACCGACATCGCTGTCGCGCCTCTGGACTCGTAGTCTGACCGTATCAATCCGGATTCGTCTCTAGTTAGCTGAAACTGGAGCAGTACCGGCGACATCGAGGCGCGTTGAGGCTGCCGTGCACGGCACGCCGGACGCCGAGTCCTAGCGGTACCTGGGAAACGAGGGCGTTCACGCCCGAGTACGATTTCGAGAGTTGTCCGGACGAGGAGATCGAGCGCGTGCTGAAGGTCAACTTGCTGGGCTCGATCCGCCTTACGAAGGCGCTCCTGCCCGCGCTACGGCGAAGCGACAACCCGAAAGTAGTTTTCATGGGCTCCACTTCCGGTAGAGACAACTCGTCGGGCCGCGAGGTGGCGTATGCGGCCTCCAAGTTCGGGCTGCGCGGCGTGGCGCACGCGCTGCGGGCTGAGCTCCGCCCCCAACGAATCGGTGTCACCGTCATCAATCCGGGCGACGTGGGCACGCCGGAGGTCCTCGACAGCCTCGAACCAGGGGCCTTCGAGCGCGGCGCCGCGGTGCCGATGGACGACCTACTCGCGGTGCTCGACTGCGTGCTCTCGGTTTCGCGCGCAACCTGCGTCAAAGAAATCGACCTTCCGCCGATGAGCGCTCAGGATGCCTGACGTCAGGGATCGCGCGCTGGCCGATATCGGCGACGACCCACAGCGCCCGGAAGCGTAAACGATGGGGTTTCCCAAGTTGTACGACGAGCTGGCGTCGTGGTGGCCGCTGCTGTCGGCGCCGGAGGACTATGTCGAAGAGGCGGAAATTTATCGCCGTGTTCTGCTCGGCGCGATCGATGCGCCGCCGCGTACCGTGCTCGAGCTCGGCAGCGGTGGGGGCAACAATGCCTCGCACATGAAGGCCCACTTCGAGTTGACGCTGGTGGATGTCGCGCCGGGCATGCTGAAAGTCAGCCGGGCGCTGAACCCGGAGTGCGAGCACATCGAGGGTGATATGCGTACGGTGCGACTGGGTCGACAATTCGATGCGGTGTTCGTCCACGACGCCATCGACTACATGTCTTGTGAGGAGGATCTCCGAGCCGCGCTGGAGACCGTCTTCGTTCACTGTGCGCCTGGTGGAGCAGCGCTCCTGTGCCCTGATCATCTGCGCGACAACTTCAGTCCGTCTACGGACGACGGTGGACACGATAGAGATGGTCGCGGTCTGCGATATCTCGAATGGACGTTCGATCCCGATCCCGATGACACGTCCTACATCCACGATATGGCCTACATGCTCCGTTCCGCCGATGGCGAGGTACGGGTGGAGCACGACCGCGCGACGTGTGGGTTGTTCTCGCGCGACGACTGGCTGGCCTGGTTGGCGGAGGCGGGGTTCGTCGACGCCCGGGTTGTGCCGCTGGAGCACTCCGAAGTCGAGCCCGGCGCGCACGAGATGTTTATCGTCAGCAAGTAGCGTCAGCAGGCGAAGGGTCCAGCGGCGCCGCCCGACGTGGCGCCGCGATTGTCGGGTCGCAGCTACTTGACCTTGGCGCTCACCGTCTTGCTCGGTGCCTCGAGATCCCCGTCGGTCGGCGTGACGGTGCACTCCAGCGTGTCACCCTTCTGGAACTGGTCAACTGCTAGGGCATCCGAGTGCATCGCGCTGGTCGCCCGCCGAACCACTTCGCCGTTCACCTTCCACACGTACTCATAGGACAGCACGTCGTAGACCGGGTCCTGGGCCGTCAGCGGATGCTTGATGGCGCAGAAAGGTACCGCCCCGGCCTTCGGCGGTCGCTGGAACTTGATCTTCTTCAACGGTTCCGGTGGTCGGTTTAGCGACAGGTCGAGGTTCTTCACCACCTCGAACGGTAGGGTGGCCAGCTTCTTGCCGTTGATGAAGTACTCGACCGTCCACGTCCCGGTAATCTCGCGCATTCCGTCGGCGACCGAACGGAACCTTGTGAGCGTTCGACGGTTCAGGCTCTCGTTTCCATAGCTTGCGCCTACGTCGCGAGCAACCTTCTTGTCGGGCCGTCGGAACACCAGTCTCCAGACGCTGTCTGCCGGCAGGTTGGCGATCATGATCCAGTGGTACATAAAGATCGCATCGGTCTGGAACTGCCCCCCGCCCGGAAGCTGCTCCGGGCGGTCCTGCTTGTCAGGCAAGGACGTGATGTCGACGTGGGTGATGCCGCCGTCGATGATGGCAGTGCGGCGCCGGAACCTGATCTGCTTGGTGAAACCACTCTTGCCCGGGCGGCACTTGCCCGCGAACGCCTCCAGCGACTCGCCGTCTACCCGCGTCTCGAAGTGCAGATGCGGGCCGCTGCTATGGCCGCTTGACCCTGCTGACCCGATTTGCTGTCCTGCCGCCACGAGGTCACCCGCTTTCACGGCGACGCTCTTCTTCTTCATGTGGGTATAGATGGCGCTCTGGCCGCCACCGTGATCGATCACGACTCGGTTGGCAGGGACGCTCTGCGAGTCGGTGTTGCGGTCCGGTTCGCCGTCGTTGGTTTCGATGACTCGGCCGTCGTGCGCTGCGTAGATGGGCACGCCGATGTCCGTGTAGCCGAAGCTGCGGGGACTCGAGTCGACGCCCCTATGCCCGTCGTAGGTGTATACGGAACAGCTCCAATCCAGAATGTCGTCGACTGCAGGATCGAGATCGACGAAGCCGGTGAAGAAAACATCGCCCTCGTAAAGCCCGGCGAGCGGATAGATCGGGTAGCGATTCGGCACGTCAGCACGCCGCGCCGGAAGCCGACCGTAGGTGCGCTCGTACTCCTCGATCGCAGCGTCGATGCTGGCGTACTCGGCGTCGCTGATGTCGCTGCCGAGCCGAGCTCGTTCGGTAGCCGATGGCTCGGTCGAAACCGCCTCCCACTCGTCACGGCCGTGCTCGTCGACGATCACGCCGCTGGCGAGAATGCGCCCCCGGCTGCCGCGCTTACCAAGGGCGTCGGCGCTCCATGCGAGCGAAAGGACAAGCGCGGCAGTGCCGGCCAGCAGGCGATCCACCTTCATCTCCAGCGCCTCCAGGAGTCCCAGTAACATCACCAACGGCGGACTTCGGCGACGCCAGAGTATACGTCAGTCGTCCCGCAAATCACCCGGTGTGTACGCCGCCGCTACCGCCTGGACTGTCTGCTACCTGGGCAACGCGAGGCGCCGACGTTGCAAGCCGCTCGGATCATCACGCGTGAAGATGCGGACGTAGACTTCGCCATCCTCCAGGGCTAGGCGATCGGCGGGTCGCAGCTGCAGATCGCCGGTCGATCGCCGGGCGCCGATGCCGGTTAGGATGGCGACAACCGGACCGTCGCCGTTCTCTCCCTGGTGCAGGGTCACTGCCAGAATTCGTTCTGCAGCGCTAGTCCCGAGGCCCAACTCATACCGCAGTCGATTGAGCGTCGGGTGGAGCGTGAAGGCCACCTCTTCGATACTGGCAGCGCCGTCCACGAGTCTGTCGGGTGCCGCGAACGATACCCGGAAGGGAACCGGTTCCGGGGCGGCCCCGTCGATCAGTCTCGGGGTCATCGCAGGCAGCCTGCGGTGGCGCGTGCTCTGCTCGAAGGCATGCGCCAGCCTCACCAGTCGGACGTCGTCGAATGATCGGCCGAGGAGCTCCATTCCTACGGGCAGCCCGTCGTCGGTGAAGCCGGCGGGAACCGAGATCGCTGGCAATCCGCTCTGGGCGCTCAACGAGCAGTTGCTGCCCGGCTGGCTCTCGCCGACATGCTTGGGGCGTTGCACGATCGTCGGGTACACGATGGCGTCCAACTCGTGCTCGTCGAGCACTTGCTCAGCAGCAGCGGCGAGGATCTCGCGCCAGCCGAGTGCAGCGAGGTACTCCGCCGAGTCGCGCTCCGCGGTGTCGTCGATCCTTCTCGTGAAGCGGCTGGTCATCGCCTGATGATGCAGGCCGCGCTCGACGATCTCGGTGAGCGAGCGGATCGGGGCGCCCGGCCGGGCCGCCAGATAGTCCATGAAGTCGAACTTGAACTCGTGACCGATAACGCCGGACTTCTCGATCAGGTCCTGCAATCCGGGTACCTCCACGTCGACGATCTCCGCACCCTGCTCCTCGAGGTGTTCGAGTGCAGCATCGATCACCTCGATCACCTGATCTTCGGCGACGTCCCGTTCGAACAGCGACGTGAGCTTGCCGAAGCGCGTGTCCGCGAGCGACGCGCCGGCGAGTCCGTCAGTGAATCTCGGGAGCTCGCGGCCGTCGAGCGCCCGGGTTGCCGGGTCGTCAGGGTCGGGACCGATCGTCGCGTCGAGCACGATTGCCAGATCGGTGACGCTGCGGGCCAGCGGCCCGCCGACGTCCTGCGTGTGGGCCAACGGAACGATCCCGGCGATGCTCGACAGCCCCTTGGTGGGTCGGAGTCCGACGAGGTTGTTGTGCGACGCCGGGATCCGAATCGAGCCACAGGTATCCGATCCCATGCCGACGGTTGCGAAGCCGGCGGCGATCGCTGCCCCGGTACCGCCGCTCGAGCCGCCGGGGTTGCGCCGCGGATCGTACGGATTGCGGGTTTGCCCACCGAGCGATCCGATCGTCGTAATGCCCATCGCCAGCTCTTCCATGTTCGCCTTGGCGATGATCACCGCCCCTGCAGCGCGGAGCTTGCGCACCTGGAATGCGTCGCTGCCCGGCGTGAACCCGGCCAGCGCTACCGATCCCGCAGAGGTCGGCATGTCGGCGGTGTCGTAGTTGTCCTTGAGGATGATCGGGATGCCGTGCAGCGGCCCGCGCGATCCTGTGGTGTGTCGTTCACCGTCCAGCGCGGCGGCCCGCTCCCGAGCTCTGGGATTGAGTTGCAGGATCGCATTCAGGCGCGGGCCCTCCTGGTCGTATGCCTCGATACGCGCCAGGAACGCGTCGACCAGATCGACGGATGTGATCGCCCCGCTCTCCATCGCCTGCTGGAGCTCGGGAATGGTCGCATCGGTGAGGACGAGACCATTGGCGACCGCCCGACTTTGTGCCTGCGCAGGGGCGCTGACGAAGCCCAGAACCAGAAGACACGCCGCCGCACCGCGCTGCTGAAGGCGAGTCGCCCGAAGGCGGGCGGTCGTCACACGTAGACCTCGAGCACGATCCCCTTGGGCCGGTCGCCGTTGAGCACGCCGCGATCGACGGAGCAGGCAGTTGCTATGACGAGCAAATCGTCGAGCGCCTTGAGCAGCACGTAGTCTCCCGGCTTCGCAGGTGATTCGCGTACCTGCAGGTTGCCGTCCATGTCGATCGCCGGCGAGTTCTGGAAAAGGTTGTGCGGCTCGGCGTAGCCGCCGGGCTCGAAGTCGAGCTCTTGCAGCACGGCGTTGAGGTTGCCGCGGCAGCTGGGGTGATTCTCGTCATCCCAGTAGTCGCGGTACATGTACACATCACAGGCTGGATAGAAGAGGTCGTGGACGCCCACGGTGTCCTCCTCGAGCATCAGCAGAGGGCGCCGCTTGTTGCTGTAGAACGGTTCGCCGATCTGCGGGTAGAGCCGACGTTGACGGGTCATCGTCATACGCGGGCACAGGAACTCATCCGGCGAGTTGCGGACGAAAGCGAACAGGTCAGAGACCTGCGTGCCCTCGGGAGTGATGACCTTGATCCACTGGTCGCGCTCCAGGAACACGCCGCGCCCGGACTGTTTCGGGATCGTCACCGTCGAGATCAGTTGTCGGGACGGCTCCTCGCCCGCTTGCTCCTGGCCCGACGCGCCGCGAGCCCCACTGCCGACAGCTGCGGCTGCCGTCGCTCCCAGGAATCCTCGTCGCGACAGTTTTTCGTCGTTGGCTGCCATGACACCTCCATCGTTTGCGGTTGCCAGCCGTGGCAACGTAGGCCGCTGCCGCACCGGTGTCAAAGGCGCTGCGTGTTCGATGCGTCGAGTGCGTCGTCGTGCTCCGCCGCAAGCTCCGGGGTGCTGCGCTGGTCGGCGGCCACTCAGGTGCCGTAGAAGGTAGAATCGCGGTACCGTTAACAGCCCTGCCGTTCCCTCCGACGGTGGCCCAAACACCCTGGTTCGAGTGACCCATGCTGACCCTGCTTTCGCCCGCCAAGACGATGGACTTCGACTTTCGCGCCTCGGGACTACGCACATCGGAGCCCCGCTTCGAGCAGGATATCGAGGTGTTGCTCAAACGCTGCCGTAAGCTGAGCGTTGCGGAGTTGCGCAGGCTGATGAAGCTCAGTCAGCCGCTCGCTGAGCTCAACCGGCAGCGGTTCCACGAGATGACGTTGCCGTTCACCGCCGATAACTCCAAGCCTTGCCTGCTGGCGTTCGGCGGTGATGTGTACCGCGGGCTCGCGGCGGCCAGCCTGACGAAGCGCGACCTCACCTCGGCGCAGCGCCGGCTGCGGATTCTGTCGGGGTTCTACGGGTTGTTGCGACCGCTGGATTTGATCCAGCCGTATCGTCTCGAGATGGGCACTCGGTTGGACAACACGCGCGGCAAGAACCTCTATGAGTTCTGGGGCGGTCGCCTGACCGAGGCTCTCAATGCCGAGCATGAAGAGCGCCCGGTCAAGGCGATTCTGAACCTGGCATCGAACGAGTACTTCAAAGGGGTGCGGGCGAGGGAGCTGAAGCCGCCGCTAGTGACCGCGCTGTTCAAGGAGATCCGCGATGGCCAGATCAAGACGATCAGCTTTTCAGCCAAGCGCGCGCGCGGCTTGATGGCTCGCTTTGTGGTGAAGAACCGAATTGATCGCCCGGCAGGACTCAAGGACTTTGCCGAGGAAGGGTACGAGTTCCGCCCCGATCTCTCTGACCAGGATCAGCTACTGTTCGTGCGGCCGCAGAACTGGGCGGCGTGATCACGGATCCGACATCGCGTCCGGCTCCCGAGTCGAACTCGCGCACGGCCGCCACTACGGCGTTTCTGTCGCAGCTAGCGGAGCCATCGGCTCGGCCCGCGTCGCTGCAGGACCTGCCGGTGCCGGCAATGCTGAGGCTATTGGTTCTGGCCCCGCACCCGGACGATTTCGACGAAGTGGCAGTCACGCTGAGGCACTTCTCGGAGAACGGAACCGACATTACGCTGGCGGTGCTTACCGGTGGCGCTTCCGGTGTGCTGGACTCCTTCGTGACCCCGGTGACCGACGCGCGAAAAGTGCAGGTGCGCGAGGCCGAACAGCTTGCCGCGCTGAGCTTTTTCGAGCTCCCCGCCAGCAAAGCGACGTTTCTTCGCCTGCCGGTGCAAGACGATGGAGAGCTCCGGATCGACGACAATGCCCGGGCTGCGGTGGCCCGGCTGATCGGCGCAGCGGCACCCGATATCGTGACACTTCCCTATGGCGACGACACGAACGCCGGACACCGCCGCACCTACGCAGCGTTCCGCGACATAGCCAAGTCTGCGCCGCTGCCGCTGTTGGCGATGTACCAGAGCGATCCCAAGACGGTCGAGATGCGTGTCGACGCCTACATGCCGTTCGGCGAAAGGGCCGCGCAGTGGAAGCGGGAGATGCTGCGTTTCCATCGCTCGCAGCACACCCGCAATCTGCAACAGCGCGGCAGCGGCCTGGATGATCGGATACTGCAGATGAATGCAGAGATCGCCGCGCAATTGGCGTGCGACGCCAGGTACGCTGAGAGCTTCCAGTTGGAGCTCTTCGCGGACGACCTTTAGGGCTCGGGTGTGGCTCTGCCTCCCCGTGCACAGGAGACCGAGTGGCACGGTGACGAGTCTTGCGAACGCTGTTGAGTAGCTTCCTCCCCGTCGCGCTGCTGGCTGTCGGTTTCCTCGCCGCCATGCTTGGCCTGCAGCGACGCGTGATGTACCCGCGGCCGGCGTTGCCGGCGGTCCTGCCCCAGCTACCGGTCGGGGCCGAGACGGTGTGGCTCGGGGATGCGAACGACGTCGAGGCCTGGCTATTGCCGGCCACCGCCGCATCTGAGCCCTACCCGGCGATCATCTTTGCGCACGGCAATGGCGAGCTCATCGACTACTGGGTAGGACCGTTTGCCGACCTCACGGCGGCCGGGATCGGAGTGTTGCTCGTCGAGTATCCGAGCTACGGCCGTTCAGGAGGGCGACCGACCCAGGAGACGATCACCGGAACCATGGTCGGGGCCTACGACTTCCTCAGCCAGCACCCCGATGTGGACGCTGACCGCATCGTTGCCCACGGACGGTCGTTGGGCGGCGGCGCTGCATGCGCGCTGAGCACCGAGCGCCCACTTGCCGGGTTGGTGCTGGAGTCGACATTTACCAGCGTGGCGGCGGTGGCGCCCTGGTATCTGCCCCGCGCCCTGGTACTCGATCCGTTCGACAACCTGGCGGCTGTCGCTGCGCGCACCGCGCCAACGCTCGTCCTGCACGGCGAACGGGACCAGGTGATTCCGCACGCGCACGGCGAGCAGCTCGCCTCGGCTGCGGGGACGAAGCTGGTCAGCATGACGTGCGGACACAATGACTGCCCGCGCCCATGGCCCGACGTCCTGCGTTTCTTCGAGGAACACGGCATCACGCGCTGAGCGAAGGCCCAAGTCCCAGCTCGGCGCGCCGATGTTCTAGAGCCAGCGGCGGACCGACCGCTTGTACTGCCGGTACGTGTCGCCGAACTTGTCCTCCAGGTAGGCCTCCTCGTGGCGGATCGCGGTGCGGTAGATGAGTAACAGCACAGGCAGCAGCAGGGCCACGATCCAGCCGTTCTCCAGTCCGACGCCGATCCCGACCTGCATCATCGCCAGCCCCAAGTACATGGGGTTGCGGGTGAAGCGGTACACGCCAGTGGAGATGATCTCGGGCGTCGGTAGCCACGGCTTGGGGTCCTGTCCCGTGCGCTTGAACAAACCGAAGGCGCCGGCCATCAACGAGATCGCCAGCAGCACGAAGGTCAGCGAGACCCCTAATCGGGGGCCGAACTCGAGCGTCAGCGGCACCGGCATGACGTAGGCGTGCAGCAGACCGCCGACGATTACGCCCGCCAGGTAGATCATTGGCGGTGGAATGCGAACGGCGGCGCCGTCGTTGTCGTTCGTTTCGCCCGTCTCCTCGCTCATGCTGGTCTCTCCGGCGTTGGGGCTATTGCTCCAGCGTCTGGGTCCAGTTGAACACGGCGCGCAGCTGCGTCACCTGGCCGGCCGCCAGCGGCATGATCGTCAGGAAGAGCTGTCCGGTGCTGTCCGGCTCTATCAGGCTGGGGTTGTGACCTTCTGGCAACACGAACAGGTCTTGCGGGATGCCGGCCGTGAACCCGGTGCCGGTCTCCACCGCTACCATCACCAACTGCCGGCCACGGTTGTAGAACAACTCACCTCCCGCCGGGTTCCAGCTCGGTCGCGTGCCGCCGTCGGTCGAGATGGGCGTTTCGCCGCCGCTGCCATCGGCGGCACGAACGTAGACCTCGGTCGTGCCGCTGTGGTCCGAGGCGTAAGCGAGCCAGCGGCCATCCGGTGAGAACCGAGCTTTTACCTCGAAGACGTCCGACGCCAGGAAGGGCTCGGGCTCGTCATCGCTGCCTGGCCGGACGAGCCAGAGATCGCTGTCCGAGCCCGCGGCACGGAAAGGGTTGTCGGAGTCCACGTAGACGAGGGTGCCGGTTGTCGACCAATCCATGGGTAAGTGGAACCGGCCTGCTTCCGCCGCGGTCAATCGCTCCGGTGGAGCACTCCGATCCACACTCAGTAGGAAGATCCCTTCCGGCCCTTCAGCGGGTATCAGACGCACGGCCAACTGCGTGCTGTCCGGGGACCAAACCGGGAAGGAGCTCGTTTCGTCGGGCCACACCAGTGCCTGAGTATCGCGTTGAAGGTCATGGACCCAGATCTGCACCGTCTGGACTTCGGAGCGTTCCAGGGCAAGGTAGCGCCCGTCCGGGGAGATGGTCGAATCGGTGTCGTAGAAGGCGACCTTGTCGCTGACCTCGGTCGAACGTCCCTGCCGATCGGTCCAGTAGAGCATGCGTTCCTCGGCCTGCACCGTGTCGCCGCCGACGTAGAACAGACTGCCGTCTTCAGCGACGGAGTAGGCTGTGAAGAACGCTAGCGACGCGAGCCCCTCGATGCGCGGGCGCGGCACCCCGACCATTTCCAGGGTGGTCGGGTCGACCTCGACGGAAACCAGTCGTCCCTCCGGATCGGCCATGACCATGGTCCGGTCGTCGATCAGCGAAGGCCAGCCGAAACCGTTGGCGATCACCGTCAGGGAGCCGTCGTCGAGGTCCAGCCGTGCCACCTGGAGGTCGTTCAGCTGCGGCGCTCGAGCTACGCCCGTCGTTGACACTCCCAGAAGAGCCTCCGCTCCGGGGATTGCTTGCGTCGGGATGAAGAAAGGCTCCGTAGGGTCCCAGGCCGCAGCCTCAGTCACCCTACCGGTCGCGATGTTGATAGAGTCAATAGCGATCGGCGGGGAGCCGTTGCTGTCTGAGCGCGCGACATAGACCGTTTCCTCGCTAGCGACCACCGGGCTGAACCACACGCTGCCGTCGTTCTCGGCGACTGTTACCGGGGCCCGTGCCTGCACGTCCATACGGCGTAGCGCGGTGGCCGCCTCGACGAAGTACAAGAACCCGTCTGGCCCGAACGCCATGGAAGGTCCATTGGTGCGGATCTCGAGCGGCGAATCGGTGCCATCGGCCATGGAGCGGAGCCAGGCGGCTACCCCAATCGAATAGACCACGTACCGACCGTCCGGCGACACGGTCAACGTGATCGGCAAGACGTCTTCGGTGCCCAGGAGCGCGTGTCGAACGGGCGCGCGAACGGGCGTCGGCCGTGTCAGGACGGCGCCGATGGCGCCGAGTGCGATGCCGCCGACGAGCGCCGCCGCCAGCCAGCTGGAGGTCGCCCTGGTGGCCGACAACGGTGCGGTCGCCGCCGCCAGCGGCTCCTCGAAGGCACGCTCCAGCTCGATGCGCGCATCGCCAATGTCGCGCAGGCGCTCGCGCGGATCCTTCACCAGGCAACGGCGTACGAACTCACGCAGGCGCGGCGGCGTGCCGGCGGGGAGCTTGCTTACGTCGGGCTCGGCGCGGACGATCGCGGCGATGATGTCGGTCGCCGTTTTGCCATCGAAAGGCTTGCGGCCCCCGAGCATCTCGTACAACACGCAACCGAAGGCCCAGATGTCGGCGCGTTTGTCGACTGTCTTGCCGCGCGCCTGCTCCGGAGCCATGTACGATGCTGTACCGAGGATAACGCCGGCCTGGGTTCCCATGATCGTGGGCGAGGCCGATAGATCGTTCGAGCCGACGGACCCGGGCTCGCCTTCGATCGCCTTGGCGAGGCCGAAGTCCAGAACCTTGGCATTGCCGTCGAGGTCGAGCATCACATTGGCCGGCTTCAGGTCGCGGTGCACGATGCCTTTCTCGTGCGCTGCCTCGAGTCCCTGGGCGATGCCGCTCGCAATCGGGATGGCGCGCTCGGGCAGAATCGGACCTTCGGCGATCCGATCCGCCAGCGACATGCCCTCGACCAGCTCCATGACCAGGAAGCTGGACGCGGCTCCGTCAGTGTCGGTGGCCTCTTCGAGGCCATAGATCGCCGCTACATGTGGATGATTGAGCGACGCGAGAACCTGCGCCTCGCGCTCCAGTCGCGCTCGCCGCTCGGCGTCCTGGAGAAGCTCGGGTGGAAGCAATTTGACGGCAACGTCGCGACGCAGGCGCGTGTCCTCGGCGCGGTACACCTGTCCCATGCCGCCCTCGCCGAGCTTGTCGGCGATGCGGTACTGGTTGAGGTCGGTGCCTGGCTGGAGCGACAAGGGCAAGCAGTCCCGGTCGATGTAGGCTCGGCGGCGCGATTGAAGAGCCTGGTGAGCCGATCCGTTGCCGACGCAGCGTACCCCTGCGACCCGCGCGGGGCAACGTTCGTTGCAGCTTGCCGCAGCCCTCAGGAGACCGATGAAAAACTCGCCGTTGCGCCGCCGTGGAGTCGTCTCGATGCTGGCGTGGCTACTGGCTGTGGCGCTGCCCGTCATCGCCCAGACGCCGGTCGAGAACGACGAGTCAGCATCGGCAGCGGCGGATTCGGAGGGGCTGCCGCTGATCACCACCCGTACCCTCGAGTTCACCACCGACGAGGGCACCTGGATCTCGCTCGACCTGTCGCCGGACGGCAGCACGATCGTGTTCGAGCTGCTCGGCGACCTGTACACGCTGCCGGTGGCGGGTGGAACCGCGACGCGGATCACCAGTGGCCAGGCCTACGACATGCAACCGCGGTTCTCGCCCGACGGTTCGCAGCTGGTATTCGTGAGCGACGGTAATGGCTCAGAGAACCTCTGGATTGCGCAGGCGGACGGCAGCCAGCCCGAGGCTCTGACCTCGGGCGAGAAGGAGAGCTATCTGTCGCCGATCTGGTCGCCGGACGGCGACTACGTGATTGCGTCCAAGGGCCCGCAGCTGTGGCTCTACCACGTCGATGGCGGATCGGGGCTGCAGATCACGGGGACGGACGAGGACGCCGGGTCGCAGCCGGCCCACTTCGGCGCTGCGCCGTCGGACGATCCACGCTTCCTGTGGGTCAACCTGCGCGGCGCCCTCGGCGGCGGGTTCGTGACCACGAGCCGCACTAGTGTCCGGGAGGTCGGGCCGCCGGAGTTTGGCCCCGATCATGGCGATCGCAGCTCTGCCCGCCTCGTTGGGCCGTACCAGATTGCCCAGCTCGACCGCGAGACGGGACGGATCCACGTTCGCACCCACGAGCTCGAAGGCGCCTTCCGTCCGGTCGCCAGCCCCGACGGCCGCTGGCTAGTCTACGCCACCCGCTACGACGCGCGCGAGGCGCTGAAGTTGCGGGATCTGTCGACCGGTGAGGACCGCTGGCTGTTGATGGACGTGCAGCGCGACGATAGCCAGGGCGGCGGTACTCGCGACCGCGACGTTTACCCGGGCTCGGCGTTCACACCGGACTCCAGCGCTCTGATCACCAGCTTCGACGGCAAGATCTGGCGCGTCGAGGTGCCGTCCGGCGAGGTGACGCCGATCCCGTTCACCGCCGAGGTGAGTCAGGAGCTCGGACCGCTGGTGAGGTTCGACTATCCGATCGACGACGAGACGCTGACGGTGTCGCAGATTCGCGGTGCGAGGCCGTCGCCTGATGAAACCCGGATGGTGTTCGCGGCGCTCGACCGCCTGTGGGTCGCTGATCTGCCGCGACGTCCAAGCGATCCCGAAATGGTGATGGCAGCCGCCGCCCGGGATGACGACGCCGGAGTCGCATCGGATCATCCGACCATCACCGATGCGGTGCGGCTAACCTCCTCGACCGACGTGGAGCACGCGCCGGCGTGGTCGCCGGATGGCCAGTACATCGCCTACGTCACCTGGAACGACACGGACGGCGGCAATATCTACCGCGTGCGTGCCGACGGCTCCGGCATTCCGGAGCGGCTCACGCCGACGGCCGCCTTCTTCGACAAGCTGAGCTACTCGCGTGACGGCGAGAGGTTGCTGGCGGTGCGCGGCTCCAAGATGCACCGCATGCGCATGCTGGAGGACTTCGGTGGTCACGGCGGCGCCGCGGAGCTCGAGTGCGTATGGCTTCCGTCAGGCGGTGGAGAGCCGACGCGCATCACCTGGGTGGGCACTGGTGCTACCCAACAGGGCCGCAACGCCCCGCATACCGGCCCCGATCCGGATCGCGTGTACGTCTGGGCCGGCTCCGAGGGCCTCTTGTCGATGCGCTACGACGGCACCGACGTCAGGGCGATCGTCAAGGTAACAGCGCCGTCGCCGGGCGGACCCCGTGGCGGGGCTCCGATCCCTGACGAGGTGCTGATCGCCCCGGATGGCAAGCGGGCGCTGGTGCGGGTGAACCGCAACGTGCACATGATCACCGTGCCGCCGGTGGGCGGCGAGGCACCGTCGGTATCGGTGGCGGAGTCCTCGGTCGTGCCGACCTGGCGGTTGACACGGATTGGCGGGGATTTCGTCGGCTGGAGCAACGACGGGGCGGTGGCCTACTACTCGATCGGGCGCAGCTTCTTACGCCACGACCTGGCCATGGCGGAGGCGGTGGCCGATGCCGCCGAGTTGGCGGAGAAGGAGGCGGCGGAAGCGGACGAGGGCGAGGCACCGGACGGGCCGCCAGGGGACAACGATGCGGCGCCGGACGCCGACGACGCCGAGGAAGAGGACGGTGACGACGATCGTCCGGCGTACGAGGCGCACCGGGTCGACGTCGAAATCCGCGTCGCCAAGGACAAGCCGCAGGGGACCGTGGTGCTCAGTGGGGCCCGCCTCATCACCATGCGCGGCGACGAGGTCATCGAATCCGGCGACATCGTGGTCACCGACAATCGCATCGTTGCCGTCGGCCCGTCCGGCGCTGTCGAGTACCCGAACGATGCGGTCGTGCGCGATATGTCCGGCAAGACGATCCTGCCGGGCCTGGTCGACATCCATGCCCACACCTGGGTTGCCTGGGGACTCCACCGGGGCCAGGTGTCACAGTTCCTCGCGCAGCTCGCCTACGGGGTGACCACGCAACGCGATCCGCAGACGTCGTCCGCGGACGTCGTCACCTACAGCGACCTGATGGAGGTTGGCGAGCTTATCGGCCCGCGCATCTACTCCACCGGCCCGGGGGTCTTCTGGAGCGACGACATCAGTAGCCTCGACGAGGCTCGGGACGTGTTGCGTCGCTACTCCGATCACTTCAATACTCAGACCATCAAGCAGTACATGGCCGGCGACCGGAAGGTGCGCCAGTGGGTGATCATGGCGGCCCGTGAGCTCGGGCTGACTCCCACCACCGAGGGCGGTTCGAACTTCACCATGAACCTGACGCTCATGCAGGACGGCTATGCCGGGCTGGAGCACTCGCTGCCCATCAGCCCTTTCTTCCGCGATGTCACCGAGCTGGGCAGCTTCAGTGGCCTGACCTACACGCCGACCTTCATCGTCGCTTACGGCGGCCCCTCGGGGCGTGAGTATTACCTTACCCATACCGACGTTGATCAGGTCGAGCGGCTGAAGTTCTTCACGCCGCACGATGAGCTCGACAAGTGGAAGAGCGCCCGCTTCTACCGTGACGATCAGTACGTGCACCCGTTGCACGCCGAGCAACTGGCCAAATGGGTCGAGGCCGGCGGCAAGGCGGGGCTCGGTTCGCACGGCGAGGTCCAGGGTCTCGGCACGCTCTGGGAGCTGTGGATGATGGCCTCCGGTGGCATGGACAACCACGACGCTCTGCGCATGGCGACGCTCGACAGCGCCGATGCCGTCGGCCTGGCGGGTGACATTGGTTCGCTCGAGGTCGGCAAGCTGGCCGATCTCCAGGTGCTCGACCTCAATCCGCTGGAGGACCTGTTGAACAGCACCTCGATCCGCTACGTGATGAAGAACGGCCGTCTCTACGAAGCCGAGACGCTGACAGAAGTATGGCCACGGCAACGACCGCTGCCGACTCAGTGGTGGTGGCGGCTGGAGCCACCGGCAACGAGCGATCGTTGATGCTGTCGGGCAGGCGCGCATTGCCGGCCAGCTGTACAGTGGACCGAGTGAGCTTTTTTCGGCGCGCACGTCCTAATCGACGCGGATCGAACGTCATCAGAGCAAAGGAGGAGATAAGAGCCCTCGGATGATCGCTCACGAGATAGACCACCCACCCACATTGGAGGAACCATAAGCGCATCGCTCAGGCTGCACGAGCTCACCGGCTCGCCCAACAACGTCAAGGTCCGTATCGCCCTCGGTTACAAGGGTCTGGACTACGAGCGTCTCGAAGTCGAGCTGAACGACTATCCCGGCGATCGTTCCGGCGCCATCGGCCTGTCCCGCCAGCCACGCCTGCCGATCCTCGAGCACGGCGACTCGGTGATCTTCGATTCCGGCGCCATCCTGCGCTACCTGGAGGCCAACTTTCAGGACACGCCGCCGATCTTCAGCGAGGACTACGCCACGATGGGCGAGATCGAGACCTGGGAGGGTTTCGCCAGTAACCAGATCGGCGCCGCCGTCGGCACGGTGTTCGGCGAGGCGTTCTCACCCGAGCCCGATGCCGCCACGCTGGCGCAGGCCAACGAGATGCTGCACGCGGCCACGGCCGACATCGAGGCCAAGGTTGGAGTTGGTAGTTACCTCGTCGGCGACAGCCTCACCGCCGCGGACATCGTCTGTGCCGCGCCGCTGTACCTGGCCGACATGAACGAGGCGCTGGCTTCGGCGCACCCGATCGCCCAGTTCTTCCACGCCAACCTAAAGCTCGGCGACGACCGGGCGCAGACGCGCGATTGGTTGCGCGGCGTGATGGCCTACGACCCGATCCGCGGCCAGCGCGAAGGCAGCGGTAGCGTAGTAGGGACTCTGCGGGATCAGGACCGCGGCGGGCAGTGTGCACGCCGCGTTGGCGGAATACGACGGTGCTCGAAGCCCCTCTCCGATAGCGGGAGGGGCTTCCTGCGTTCCATCGCAGGTTCGCCTCGCGTCCCGAGACCAGTTCACTACGTTGCCTTCTCTGGAGGGTCTCTTGCGCGATCGATATCATGAGCCCGGTGCACGGCTCGGTAGCCGCCTGTAGCGCGGGCGGGCTGCCGCTGCGCTCTTTCCACATGAGGGCAACATGGCTGATCGGCACTCGCAGATCTGCTCGGATGCTGTACTCGATCGCCGCAAGTTCCTGCGCGGCAGTTTCGGCGTCGTAGCGGGCTCGTTGCTCGCTGAGAGCCTGATCGCCGATCCGTACTCGCCGCTGCCCTCGACGCCTTTCCTGGCAGGACCGCTTCGCGTCCGCGGGCAGGTGCGTGCTGCCGATGGTGGCATCGGTGGGGTGGCGGTGAGCGACGGGCTGCAGGTCGTGGCGACCGCCGCCGATGGCACCTTCGATTTCGTTACCTCGTCCGACCGAGGGTTCGTGCACATCACGACTCCGTCGGGATATCGGATTCCTACTAACCGGACGGGTACGGCGCGCCACCACGCGATCCTCGACCCGAATCGGCCGACCCAGGAGCATGTCTTCGACCTCGAGCGGCTCGATGCGTCGGACGAGAAGCATGCGTTGCTGTTGATGCCAGACCCGCAGACCGAGACCGCCGAGGAGATGGCCTGGTTTCATGCCCAGACCGTTCCCGACGTTCAGGCGACTCTGCGGGCTCTCGGCGATCGGGAAGTCTTCGGCATCGCCGACGGCGACATCATGTCGGACAACCTGGAGTTGTATCCGGACTACGAGCGCGCCGTGGCGTCGATCGGGGTGCCGTTCTTCCAGGTGGTCGGCAACCACGATCTGGACCACGTCGGTACCGACGCTGGTTCCACGATGACCTTCCAGGGGCATTTTGGCCCTAGCCGATACTCCTTCGATCGCGGCGCCGTGCACTACGTCGTCCTTGACGACGTGTTCTGGCACGGCCAGGGCTACATCGGTTACCTGACCGACGACGCGCTCACCTGGTTGCGCAACGACCTTGCCTTGGTCGAGGGCGGTCGTACGGTGATCGTGGCGACGCATATCCCGGCGCTGGGGAGCATTCATGTGCGCAGCGGAGAGGCGTCGCCGCCGCTGGGGAGCGCGATCGCGAACCGCGAGCAGCTCTACCGGCTGTTGGAGCCCTACGCCGCCCACATCCTCACCGGCCATACGCATGAGAACGAGCACGTCTTCGAGCACGGTACGCATGAACACGTAAGCGGTACGGTCTGCGGTGCGTGGTGGAGCGGCCCCATCTGCTGGGACGGCACGCCGTCGGGCTACTCGGTATACGAGATCGCCGGTGAGGAGGTCACCTGGAGGTACAAGCCCACCGGGAAGGATTTCGATCACCAGCTGCGCGTCTATCCACGCGGGTCGGATCCGGAGGCACCGGACGAGATCGTCGCCAACGTCTGGGACTGGGATCCCGAATGGAGCGTGGTCTTGTACGAGGACGGCGCCCGCCGGGGGTCGATGGCGCGACGCGTTGGGCTCGACCCACTGAGCGTCGAGCTGCACACCGGAGAGCAACTGCCTCCCCATCAGCCGTGGGTGGAACCGCGCCCGACCGGACACCTTTTCTATGCGCCCCTGACACCGGGAGCCGCCAACGTGACCGTTGAGGCGACGGATCAGCTTCGGCCGGACACATGCGGCGCAGCTGGCCGACGACAGTGCGGATGTCACGCGTCGCTGATCTCGCGCCTCAGCCCGGTCCCTGAGATGGGCTCCAATCCGTACGCCGCTCGACCCGCCTAGCGTTCCTCGTAGGGCACGAAAACGCCGTCCTCGACGGCCCGCGCCATGTGCCCGAGGTACATCGCCCAGCAGTAGTTCGATTGACGATAGTGGGCGTTGGCCTGCGGCCAGCCGGTGTGATGGAAGCGCACGGCGGTAGCATCGCCATCGGCGGCGAGGGCGAACCCGACCCGGGTTCCGAGCCAGTCTTCCTGAGCGTCGGTGAGCTCGAGCTCGAACGCCGCGCCCGGCTCGCACCGCGTAACGCGCGCTCGCCACTCCACGGAGCCGAAGCCGAGCGTGAATACGGCTCCCTCCGCAGGCTCGCCGGCACAGGTCTTGGTCCACCACTGATCGAGCCCGGCAGCGGTGCTGACGGCTTCGAACACGCGCTCCGGAGTTGCCTGGATCTCGAGGTCGTGCAGGATGTCGGCCATGGGTCTACCTCAGTTG
>CBDAMQ010000009.1:0-11244 GCA_965197275.1 Acidobacteriota bacterium | reverse complement strand
AGCTCGCCTACCGGATGCAGGGCTGCGCACCCGAGGCCATCGACACCTCAGCCGAGACCAGGGCGACCCGCAAGCTCTACGGTCTCGACGACCAGATGACGGAACCGTTCGGTCGCCAGTGTCTGATGGCGCGCCGCCTCGTCGAGCGCGGCGTTCGCTTCGTGCAGCTGTTTCACGGTGGGATGGGTCAGCAGAACACTGACACCTGGGACGCGCACGGGTTTCTGGAGGAGAACCACCGCCAGCACGCCGCCGAATCTGACTTGCCGATTGCCGGTTTGCTGACCGATCTGGAGTCGCGCGGCCTGCTGGAGTCGACACTGGTCGTGTGGCATGGCGAGTTCGGGCGCATGCCGATCTCGCAACGCGGCCTGGGTCGCGACCACAACCCGGGAACGATGACGATGTGGATGGCCGGTGCCGGCATCCAGGGTGGTCAGGTGATCGGTGCCAGCGACGAGTTCGGCTACAAGGCCGAACAGCAGCCGATCTCGGTGCACGATCTGCACGCCACGATGCTCCATTTGCTGGGCCTCGACCACACGCAGCTGACCTACCGGTTCAACGGCCGCGACATGCGGCTCACGGATGTCCACGGCGAGCTGATTCCGCAGATCGTTGCCTAGCTCTCTCTTTCCCGTGGCGAGGCGCGTATGACCGGAGCGGTGCTCGACCAGGTGCCACGGTGGCTTCGGTGGGCGGTTCTTTTCCCCGTCTCGGTGGTCGCTGGGTTCCTGGCAGCGAGCGTGCTTGGCTCGCTGTACTCTGCGGGAGCGGGCGGTTCGAGTGGAGTGCTCGTCTATACGTCCGCCTTCCTTTCAGGCCTCGTATACGCATGGGCCGCCCTCTGTGCTGCGCACGTAATCGCGCCAGCGCACAAGGGGATCGTCGTGGCCGTGCTGGGCTTCTTCATCCTCGGCGACCTGAGCCTTGTTCATCTCATCCAAACAGACTCACTGCCGCAGCTCACGGCTTCCCAGGCTCGGGAGAGTGAGATCGGTGTGATTTGGCGCCTCCTGCGCGCAGATGACTATGCCGGTCTCGCGAACGGGACGTTGGTGAAAATAGCGGGTGCGCTCGTAGGACTCGGCCTAACGTGGCTGACGCGAGGCGCGGGCCGACTTCGAGAGCCAAGAGGCCGGTAGCTCGGTGAGCCTCCATCCCGGCAAACCGGAAGCCCTGTTGCTGATGGCTCTAGCAACGGTTTCGTCGTGTTCGGCACCCGGACCGTCTGCAGCGCACGAAGACATCGGCGCGTTCCTGGACGACGTTGCCGCCGAGATCGATGTCCCCGGCTTCGGTTTCGCCTTGTTCAACGACGAAGGCCTCCTGTTCGAGCACGTTGGTGGCTCCAAGAGCCAGGCGAGCCTCGAGCCCATCGACGCGGGCACGGTCTTCGAGGCTGCCTCCATCAGCAAACCGGTGTTCGGTTATGTCGTCTATTCGCTGGTTCGCGACGGCACGTTCGAGCTGGACGCCCCGCTTGGCGAGTTGGTGCCGGAGGCTCCGGAGCTGGCGCACGACGCGCGATCAGCAGCGCTCACACCGCGGCTCTTGCTTACGCACCGCGGCGGACTGCCCAACTGGCGTAGTCGACTGAGCTTCGAGGCACGGAGCTACTCCGAGCTGTTCGCGCCGGATGACAGGCTCGAGTTCGTCGCTGAGCCAGGCACGGAATACCGCTATTCCGGCGAGGGATACGTGCTCCTGCAGCGGGTCGTGGAAGAGCGCGTCGGCAAGACGCTGAACGAGCTGGCGGCGGAGAGAGTCTTCGTGCCGCTGGAAATGACCCGCAGCAGCTTCCTCTTCGATGAGCAGATGCGGCGTAATCACTCACTGGGTCACGACAGCGAGGGCAATCCGGACAAGTGGGAGCTTCACGTGCCGCTGGCGAGCTCGACGCTGCACACCACCGCCTCGGATCTGGCCAGGTTCGGCGCCCACCTGGCGTCCGAGATCCGCACCGATGGGCCGTACTCCGAGCTGGTGACCCCGGCGGTCACCGTCGCGACGGACGGCGATCGGACCCTGAGCTGGGGGCTGGGTCTCGGCGTTGTCACGGACGGGCAGCGCCGGTACGTCTACCACGGCGGCAACAACGTGATCTTCATTGCCGACCTGATGTACGGCGTCGAGGAAAACCTCGGGTATGCTCTGCTGACCAACAGCGCCAGCGGCCAGCCGCTCATCGATGCCGTCGAGCGTCGCATCTTCGGTCGCGAGATGCGCCGGTAGCTCCGAGCACCGCGCAGAGAGAGGGGGAGAAAGATATGGCGGCAGATCGTTCATTCGTGGTGCGGGCGGTCGACGTCTACACCGAAACCCTGCGCGCAGCCATCCAGGACGAGTACAGGGAAGTGGCGGAGGATCCCCGCAAGGGATTCCACTTTCACACCGGCCGACCCCTGACCGAGATCGTCGGCTACAAAGACGAGTGGCTCGCAGGTGTTTCGGAATCGGCCATTGAATCGTTCGCCGGCACCGGCAACCCGTTTGCCATGGGTGAGCTGGCCTCGGGTGAGAACGTGGTGGATGTCGGATCGGGTGGTGGAATTGACGCACTCGTCGCTGCTCGTATGGTCGGCCCCGGCGGCCAAGTTGTCGGCATCGACATGACCCCGGCGATGCTCGAGCGGGCACGTGCCGCTGCCGCCGAATCCGGCATTGACAACGTCGAGTTTCGCGAGGCCTACATGGAGGAGATTCCCGTGTCCGACGGCTGGGCCGACGTGGTGATCTCCAACGGCGTGCTCAACCTGACGCCCGACAAGCAGAAGACCCTGGGCGAGATGCATCGCGTGCTGCGTCCCGGCGGCCGGCTGCAGATCGGCGATATTCTCGTCAACCGGGAAGTGTCGGAGGCAGCGAAGCAGAAGATCGATCTGTGGACCGGCTGAATCGCCGGTGCTCTGCTGGAAGCAGAGCTCGAAGCGACGGTCGTCGCTGCAGGGTTCACCGATTTCGAGATCACCTGGAAGGCCGAGGTCTTCGACGGCGCGCCGCAGGCATCGAGCGCCAGCGAGTTCGGCACCGTCGGTATCAACTTCCGGGCGAACAGGCCGTGAGTTGCTAGTCAAGTAGCGTCGGCCTTCGATCGACTGTCCAAGGGAGCCTGAAGGGTGGCCTTGACATTAATTCGATAATTAGCTAAATATCTACCCATGAACCGCGTCTTCAAGGCCCTTTCTGACCCGACTCGCCGCCGCGTGCTGCAGCTGCTGCACGAGCGCCCGATGACGGCCGGCGAGCTGGCCAACGAGTTCGAGCTGTCGAAGCCGACGATGTCGGCGCACTTCGCAGTGCTGCGGGGCGCCGACCTCATTGATGCCGACAAGCAAGGGACGACGATCACCTACCGGCTGAAGCTATCGGTGCTGGAGGACGCGTTGCTCGGATTTGCCGAGGCCTTCGGCCTCGAGTCGCCTGATGTTGGGGGGCTGATCTTGCGTCGACCTCTACAGCAGGAGGCCTGACCATGATCCGGGCGTCGACTCCGCTGATTCTGGCGATGCTGTCTGTCCTGGCACTTGCGGCCCTGGGTGCCTGGGGTTGGTGGCTCGACCCCGAGCACCCGACCAGATGGGCGCGCGTCATGTTTCTGTTGCCGTTCGTCTGGGGCCTGGTCGAGCTGGCGCAGCCTACGGTTGGTCGTCGGGCCGAGGCTACTGAAAGGATCCGAACTTGGCATCGTTCGGTAGTCGCCTGGGCCGGCTTGGTGCTCGCCGTTGGAATCGGTGTCCAGCTCGGCGTGGCAGCCAATCTCCTGGATGCGGATTGGTTGCCCATCGGGCGGCGTGCACGAGGTGTCCTATTCGCCGTCGGTATGGCGCTCTGGGGAAACTACCTGCCGAAGATGCTCTCGCCATGGAGGCTGGAGAACGAGCCCTTCGCCTGGCAGCGGGTGCATCGCTTCGCTGGCTGGATCGCGTCGTTCGGGGGAATCGCGCTGGTGGGCGCATGGCTGGCACTACCGCTCGACCGGGCACGGTCGGCGGAGATCGCCATCGTCGGAATCTCGGCGGTGCTGATTGCGGCAAGGAAGCTGGCGTCGGTGACAACTCACTCCGGCGCGGGGCCGCCACGTTCTGATCGGCTGTTGCCGTCGGTTGCGTCGCGGAGGGGACAACGATGAAGACCGTGACGTTCTATCACTCGCTGATCTGCCCGCGATGTCAGATGGCAGGCGTCTCGCTGTCGCGCCTGCTTGCCGAGTTCCCCGACGTCACTCTCGAGAAGGTCGAATATCTCACGCACCTGGGGCGATCGCGCGAGGCAGGCGTGCAGTCGATCCCGACCCTGGTCTCCCGAGACAGACGGCTGAGCGGCTTCTACCTGACCAAGAAGAAGATCCGTCAGTTTCTCGAGGCTTTGTAGGCCGGCACCGTGCTCGGCGCAACAGGATAAGCCGGCCCGATCGCCGGCGGATCGCGTTCCGGCGACTCCGCGACGTGAAGTCGAGTGCCATCATCCGGCTCATGAACGACGCCGCGGTTCGGCGCCATCTGCCACTCGCGCACGGTACGTTCGGTGCAGCGGACTGCGACGAGTTCGTCGCATCCAAGGAACGAATGTGGGAGGAGCACGGCTACGGGCCCTGGGCGTTCATGTTGGGGGACGAATTCGTCGGTTGGGGTGGACTGCAGCCGGAGGGTGAGGACGCCGACGTCGGGCTCGTGCTGAGTCCGGAACACTGGGGAGCGGGCAGATCCCTGTGCCACCGAATCCTCGACTACGCCTTCGGCGAACTCGGCCTGCGCTCAGTGATCGCGCTGCTTCCTCCGAGCAGAACACGCGTCGCCGGCATGCTGCGTCTGGGTTTTCGCGAGGACGGCGAGACGGTCATCACGGGCGAGCGCTTCATCCGCTATCGCCTGAGCGCTCCGGCGGCCGGCACCTCCGGCTAGTTCTGAGCCGTCACTGGGCCCATATAGCGATCTAGAAAGTCCACCGTCTCGCGGATGACCTCGTTCATCGGCAGAGGCCAATGGCCGGCGTCGTAGATGTGGTGGGACTTATCTTCGTCGGGAGTACCGAAAGCGCGGAACAACGCGATTTGGTGGGGGTCGATCGGGAGGTTGAAGTCGTTTTCGCCACCAAGCATGAGGATCGGGATTCGAATGCGTTGGGCGAGGGCGATCTGGTCGTCGATCGACGGCTGAGGTGAGGTGCGACCGAAACCGCCGCTGTACAGAATCGCCGTCTTGAATCGCGGCACGAACGGCAGGAGCGTGGGCACCAGCGCAGCTCCGAGGCTCATTCCCATGAACGAGACGCGATCGCCATCGAAGTCCGGACGCCTCTCCAGATAGTCGAGTGTCCTGCCGAGGTCCTGGATCCAGTGCGCGAAAAGCTCTCGGGCACCTTCGCCACTGATGCGTTGAAGGGTTCGGCCGTCATTCCGCTGGAACGTGCCGTCGTATACGGGCTCCACCAAAGCGCGGCCGGCGCGAACGAGAGCGTCTACCGGCGCTCGCGGGTCGTCCAACTCATTGCTGCGCAGCACGTTGCCACCGCCGAAGAAAACGATGGCCTGGTACGGCGGTTCGCCGTCTGTGGGAAGGTGCAGCCGGATCGGCAGTCGCTGACCGTAGGCAGCGTCGACCGAGACCCACTCTTCGGTAGCGCCCCAATCGAGCTCGGTCGAGGAATCGACGCGATCGGCGAGCGGAAGGTTCTTGTCATAGTTGTAAGAGAGCCGCCGTGCTTCGAACACGGCGTCGGGCAGCGTCACGGTGACGGAGAAGTCCTGCGGCGGGAACCGGATACTCCGCCGGAGATGCTCAGGCGCCTCACCCTCAGGGAAGCTGGCGCAGCGGAGGCCGTCGGTGTCGGCACGCTGCCATGGGGCTGTCGGAAGCGCATCGTGTAGAAAGTAGAGGGGATCGCTCCACGCGCCGCCCATCAGGTAGCGCTGCGTTCCCGCGGCGGTCGAGACCCACTCTCGAACGTTGCCGGCGAGGTCGTGCGCACCGGAGATACCGAGTGCGTCGCGGTTTCCTACAGGAAGCGGGCCGTCGCCGTCGAAGTTCGAAGCGCGGGCCAGCAGTGGATTGAACGGCAACCAGGGATCGGAACTCGGAAGCGTGGCCCTGGCCCAATGGAATAGCGTTGGCAAGCTCATCCCTCGCCATCGGCAGTAGGCGTCTGCCTCGAACCAGCTCACACCACCGACCGGGTGCAGCTCTGTCCCCTGGGGCGGCTGACCGAGAACCCAGGTCGACGGTCCCGGCCGGCCAGTGGAATCTCGATAAACCTCCGTCGCCTTTTCCCAGGAGACGGTCTCGCCGTCGTTTCGGACCGACTCCGACCAGTGGGAGCGGTCGTCGTACCCACCGGCATCTACGAACTCCCGGTAGTCGGCGTTCGTGACCTCGGTGCGATCGATCATGAAATCGGGCACAACCGTCGGTAACAGGTTCCCGAATCCGAACAACGGAATCGTCCCGTAAAGGCCACCAGCGACGGCGATCATTCCATCCGGAAGAGAGCCCTCCGGCGCCAGACGGACGTCGACGATATAGCTGGGATCAGCCAGGTAGTCGAACCCCGCGTTGGCTATCTCGACGACGTGTTCAGAGGGCATGAACGAGCGTACGGCCTCGATCGATTCGAACCCTTCCTTCCGGATCCTGAAGCGGAACGCTCCCACCGGAAAGCGCTCAGTCTCGTAGGGAGTCAACCCCAGCGGCAGCCAGCCCTCGTCGGTCGACTCGTACGGCCGGTACGTCACCCGCGGCACCCGGCGGGTCCGTGAATACTCGGAACGGTGTGCTCATCCGGGGCCACAGCTGCTCCAGCACCGGATCGGGGCCGAGGATTCCCTCAACCCGAAGGGCGAGATCGGCGGCCGCCGACATCTGGTTTTCACCGACCAGACGAAGCACCTCCGGAACTCCCTCGGCGCGCGCCCATGTCCGCAGCGACCGCTGCTCGCTCCAAAGCCACAACCCGACGGCGCCAGCCATGATGACGGCCGCGGCCGCGAGCGAGGCGGGCAGCCGCCGGCGGAGTTGCCGTACCCCGGCACTGGTTGCCGGCACGGCGCTCAGCGTGGACGCCGGAAGACGCTCGCGCAGCTCAGTGCCGGAGGCGAAGCGTCGCGCCGGATCCTTCTCCAGGCAACGCGCGATGAGCGCCGCCAACTCCTCGGCGACGTCCGGCCTTCGATCGCCCAGGGCCGGCTCCCGCTCGTGCAGAATGGCGGCCACGGTCGCGGCCTGCGAAGGCGCCTCGAACGGTCGCCGTCCGGTGAGCATCTGATAGAAAACAGCACCCAGCGAGAAGACGTCGGAGCGGGCATCGACGGGCTCGCCGCGCGCTTGCTCGGGCGACATGTATTGCAGTGTTCCCAAGACCACCCCGAGCGCGGTGGGCTCTGCGAGCGCCTGGGTAGCGCCGTCGTCGGAGGTTTGCGACGAAGCCAGGCGTTTGACCAGGCCGAAGTCGAGCAGGGTAACGGCGCCGGCATCGTCCACCAAGATGTTGCTCGGCTTCAGGTCGCGATGAACGATGCCGCGCTCGTGCGCCGCCGCCAGCGCTTCGGTCAGTTGCACGGCGACCTCGTAGAACCGATCGAGCTTCATGCCCGCCGGCGGGATGTGCTCCTCGAGCGTCGTTCCCTCGACCAGTTCCATGGTCAGGAAGTGCACGCCATCGCTTTCTTCCACCGAGAAGACGGTGACGATGCCGGAGTGTCGAAGCGCGGCAAGCGCCTTGGCCTCGCGGGCGAAGCGCGCCCTGAGCTCTGGCTGGGCGGCCAACTCGGCCGGCAACACCTTCACGGCGACCTCGCGTTCCAGCCGCGGGTCGAAGGCGCGATACACCTCGCCCATGCCCCCTTTGCCGAGGGACTCACGGATCTCGTAGGAGCCGAGCGTGGAGCCGGGTTGCATTCGTGCTGCGCCTCGCCGAGGCTGTTCTTCGCGACGCTTGAAGCTCGTGGCGGGATCATATCGCCTGTTCGCGGTGTGGCGAAAAGACCGGGACCCGGACCGATGGCCGAGGTTGACGTCTCTACCGAGACCGTGATCGCTTCTCCACCCGAGGAGGTGGCGGGCTACGCTTCGGATCCTGACAATGCGCCGGAGTGGTACGTCAACATCAAGTCGGTCGAGTGGAGGACGCCGCGGCCCGCCGTGGTCGGATCACAGATTGCGTTCGTGGCGCACTTCCTCGGACGCCGTATCGAGTACACCTATGAGGTTGTCGAATTGGTTCCGCAGGAGCGCTTCGTCATGCGGACCGCCGAGGGTCCGTTTCCGATGGAGACGAGCTACGCGTGGAAGGCCATCGGCGAAGCATCGACGCGTATGTCTCTACGCAATCGCGGACGCCCATCAGGGTTCTCCGCCTGGATGGCGCCGTTTATGTCGTTCATGATCCGTCGCGCCAACCGCAAGGACCTGGCCCGGCTCAAGCAGCTGCTCGAGCATGAGCCTTCGGGGAGTCGCTAGCGTGCGGCGCGCGTTATTGGTGATTGGGCCCGGAATGTTGGTGGCGGCCACGGGCGTTGGGGCCGGCGATCTCGCTACCGCCAGCTTCACAGGCAGCCGACTCGGCACGGCGGTGCTCTGGGCGGTCGTCGTCGGTGGCTTCTTCAAGTTCGTGCTGAACGAGGGACTCACGCGCTGGCAGCTAGCGACGGGTGAGACCCTCCTGGAAGGGACGCGGCGGCTCGGTCGTCCCATTGGTTGGCTGTTCCTGCCCTACCTGTTCTTGTGGACGTTCTTCGTCGCCTCGGCGTTGATGAGCGCTTGCGGCGTGACGTTGCACGCCATGATTCCGGCCTTCGCGGATGCCGCCGATGGCAAGGTTGCGTTCGGAATCTTGTCGAGCCTGGTCGGCTTGGGGCTCGTGGCAGTCGGTGGATTCGCTCTGTTCGAGAAGGTGATGAGCGTCTGCATCGCGGTGATGTTCGGCACCGTCCTGGTGACCGCCGCGTTTCTGAACCCAGGCCTCGGGGAGGTGCTGCGCGGTTTGTTTCGTGCCCTCGATCCCGCACGCCGGCGGCGAAGGGATTACCTGGACCGTGGCGCTAGTCGGCGGCGTCGGCGGACGCTTACGGTGCTGTGCTACGGCTACTGGATTCGAGAGAAAGGACGGGTTGGAACCGATGATCTCGCGACGTGCCGGATTGACCTCGGCGTTGCGTACGCCATGACGGTGGTTTTCGGGATCGCGATGGTCATCATCGGTACCACGCTGCGAATCGAGGGGACCGGGGCTGGCCTTCTGGTGGCCCTTGCCGACAGCTTGGAGAATTCGTTGGGCCTCTGGGGCCGCTGGTTCTTTCTCCTGGGCGCGTTCGGGGCTGTGTTCAGCAGCCTGCTGGGCGTCTGGCAATCGGTGCCGTATCTGTTCGGTGACATATGGCGATTGTTCATCCAGCAATCCGACCCGGCGGTTCGCGAGCCGGGCGCGACTGTCGATACGCGATCGACACCCTATCGGGCGTACTTGCTAGCGATCGCGATCGTGCCGATGCTCGGATTGTTCATGAGCTTCCGGGAAATACAGAAGCTATACGCGGTTATCGGCGCCATGTTCATCCCATGCTTGCGCTGGTCCTTCTGGTGCTCAACGGTCGGCGCGACTGGGTGGGCGCCCATGTCAACAAGCGTTCCACCGTCGCTGCGCTGACCGCGGCGATTGCCTTCTTCGGCTGGATGGCGTGGAGGAGTTGGACAGGATGATCTGCAACGGCGACGGACCGGTACCGATCAGAGTCACGACCGCACTTGCGCTGGCGCTCACGCTGGCCGGACTCACCAGCTGCGGCGCCATCGCGGGTGGCCAGGTGGCCGAGCGCGAGCCCATCATCGGGGGGCCGTGCGAGGGATGCGAGGCAGTGTTCGAGGGGCTTCCGAAGGAGTTGACCGACTCAGCGATGATCGCTCCTGCTGGCCAGCCCGGAGAACCGATGCGAATAGAGGGAAGGGTTCTGAATGGCGACGGCACGGCCGCACCTGGGACGAATTGTCTACGCCTACCAGACCGACCGCGGCGGCATCTACCCGAGGGATGAGAGCTTGCGTGGCCTGGCCGCATACCGACACGGAGCGCTTCGGGCGTGGGTGACGGCCGGCGAAGGCGGCCGCTACCGTTTCGATACGGTGCGCCCCGGCGGCTATCCGAACTCCGACATGGCGCAGCACATTCACATGCACGTGATCGAACCGGGGTGCTGCACCTACTACATTGATGACATCGTGTTCGAAGACGACCCGCGACTGGACGCCGGCCCGGCGTGACCAGTACACACGCGGTCGAGGCGGCTCCGGCGTCGCATCGCCGCAGCGTGACCCACAGGGAATCTGGCTCGTAGAGAGGGACATTGTTCTGGGCGCTGGCATTCACGACTATCCCGCCGCGGCGGACGGGTCGTGAGTCGCGACACTCTTGCTCCGCGCGACGGATGATCGCCCCCGGCCCGCGGGGCACGCGCGGTTGCGCGAGGATCTATGGCCATCGCGCTGAAACGCGTCTACGAGAGCCCGTCTGGATCGGATGGTTGCCGGATCCTGGTCGAGCGACTGTGGCCGCGCGGCCTGTCGAAGCAGGATGCGAAGGTCGATCTCTGGGCCAGAGACGTGGCCCCCACCACCGAGCTGCGGCGTTGGTTCAACCATGAGCCGGATAAGTGGCCAGAGTTCCAGCCGCCGGTATCTGGAGGAGCTGCGCCACCGTAGTGAGGCGCTCCAACCTCTGTTGGAGCGCGTGAAGAACGGGCCGGTGACGTTCGTTTTCGCATCGCGTGAGACGCGTTTCAACAACGCCGTAGTGCTGAAGGAGTATGTGGATCAGTGCCAGGGCACCAAGGCGTAGACTGAGATGAGGGTTCGTGCCGGGCGCAATCGCAATCGCAGCGATCGCCGCAGAGATACTGGCGATTGTCGCTCTGGTCCTGATCGTGGCGCTCGTCGGTCCTGCCGAGCCGGAGGCTGCGCAAGCCTATGCCGAGCGTCTGGGCTACTGGGTGGGGCCGATCGGCGGCTTTGCGGCTTGTGTGCTCGCCGGCTGGTGGGTCGCGAGGGGTCTGGCAGCTGCACATATTCTCAACGGGTTCATCCTCGGTGCTGCGGTGGCTGCAATCGATGGTTCGATCCTCGTTGCGAGCGGCGCCGCATTCGAGCCCGTCTTCGCCATATCGAACATCGGTCGCGTGATCGCGGGCTCGATCGGCGGGTGGCTCGCCAGTCGGTCAGAAACGTAGGGTTCGCAGACGGAGGGGAGCATGCGCGCGCT
>CBDAMQ010000008.1:0-36507 GCA_965197275.1 Acidobacteriota bacterium | reverse complement strand
GGGAGCATCGAGTCGGCGGCATCGGTAGGAGGCCATATCGATGTTGGCCGCGATCCAAGCGGCGGCGGCGCCCATCTTGCCTTCCATGTCGGCGGACGTCGATGCCCGCACCCAAATCCACTCCGGGGTTACCCCGGCCGCCGGATACTGACCGGTGAACCCACCGTACACGTCGACCGCGCTCAGGACGCTCGTCGGCTGGTCTCCGTAAGTGGCAACGAGCACATGCGATGCGTCGGCCTCGCGGTAGAGGACCTCGAGAACGCCCTCGACGGGGCCCGCCGTGAGGTGACGTAGCCGCGTCGAGAGTTCCCACGACGTGTGCGGGACGGTCCAGTGCAGGTGTCGACGTGCCGAGCGCTGCGACAGCCCTTGGCGCAACGGTGCGTCAGAGATCCAGCCGGCGACATCGGTCAGCGCCAGCGCCAGCAACACGATCCACGTGAAGCCGACGGCGTGCTTGGCGCCGGCCGGCGGCACCACCAGCATCGCCACGGCTGCCGCACAAAGCGGCGCCACGGCAACGACGTAGCGTAGGAAGACGATGTTGATGAACAGGTGGATCCCTACGACGGTCCCGATCGTCAGACCGAGGAGCAGAGGGAAATCGAGGCGCTGAAGTCGCCCCTTCGCGGGGGCTCGCAGCAGTGCGATCAGCTGGTGGCGGTGCAGGAAGGCACCGAGCACGAGCACGGCGACGGGCAGCATGTGGGCGTTCATCTCGATCGCGTACGCCAGCGCGTTGCCCAGCATCCCACTCGGTTCGACTCGGCCGTATTTGTCGGCGGTCGCCACCAGGAGAAACCAGGCGATGGCGACGATGACTGGCAGGGCGAGCGCGGAGAGGGCCCGGCGCAAAGGTAGATCGTGCCGTCCACACAAGATCCAGTGCGTTGCCAGCGCGACGGTCACCGCGATCCAGACGACGTCGTTGGTGGCGACGAGAGCGCCGCTCGCGAGCGCGAAGGCGAAGCCGGCGCGGCGCCGCCGCGCTGGAGTCGCCCGGCGCAGACCCAGGTAGGCGCAGAGTACCAGCACCGTGAGCAAAGCTGCTGGAGCGTAGTATCGGACCTGTCGGGCGTGAAGCACGAGCATCTGCGAGCTGGCAGTGAACGCTGCTGCCAACATCGCCACACGAGCGCGGCGGTATGGATCCGCGGCAACGTGTCCGGCGCGGGCTAGGAAGTAGGTGGCCAGCGGGAGGAGCAGCGCGATAAGCGCGAACGGCAGTCGTAACGACGCCGTCAGCCGCCGCGCCGCCGCCAGGGATCCCGGCGGCTCCGGAGATACCCAGAAAGCCAACGCCGCCAGGTAGTCCTGTAACCAGGGGCTATCAACGTTGAGATCCCACCGGCTGCGCATGGCGTTGAAGTCCTGGGTCCCCGCACCGGCTCCATAACCGACCACCGGCAGGCCGGTCGAAGCAATGTGGCGTCCGAGGATCGAGGTGGTGCCCTCGTCCTGCCACAGCAACGGGTGGCCCAGCCCGCCGAGGTAGAGGGGCGACATCAGCGCGGTGAGCACCGCCACCGTTGCTAGCGGCTTCCGGAACGCAAGGCGATCGAGCAAATGCATCGGTTTGGTTCGCGTTCGGTTGATCGTCAGGAGCTGCGCCCCGGAGCTACAGGAGAACCGCTAAGCTACTCTAGCCTGTTGTCGGGCCTCTAACGGTATTCTGATCGCCTGCGGACGCCTCCTTGTCCGTCACCGGAAGACCCGCTTGTCCATGCCGAACTCCGAGCACAGTTCTGCGCCGGTCGCGGAGCGTCGACCGACTGAAGGGCGCGTTCTGGTTGTCGTGCCAACTTACAACGAGGCCGACAACATCGGCAGGATGCTGAAATCGCTGCTCGATCTGCCGCTACGACCCTCGGCCCTGGTGGTCGACGATCAATCGCCGGATGGGACAGCCGAGCGGGTGCGCGAGATGCAGCTACGCTACGGTGAACGCATCGATCTGCTGGTACGCGATGGACGTCGAGGATTGGCTCCCGCCTACCTCGACGGGTTCCGGCGCTCCCGCGACCGCTTTGATTACGTGTGCGTCATGGACGCTGATCTGTCTCACGATCCGCTCGACGTCGATCGACTGGTCGCGCCCGTCCGCGACGGTGAGGCCGATCTGGCCATCGGGTCGCGGTATGCGGGTGGACTCCGAGTCCTCAACTGGTCGCTCCGCAGGCTCTTGCTTTCGTACGGTGCGGGTATCTACACACGTTGCGCCACCGGGATTCCAGTGATGGACCCCACCGCCGGCTTTATGTGTTTCCATCACCACGTGCTGCAGAGAATCGATCTGGACCGCGTGAGGTCCAATGGCTATTCGTTCCACATCGAGATGAAGTACCGCGCCTGGCGTCACGGATTCCGTCTCCTCGAGGTGCCGATCGTGTTCACGGAGCGCTCGCGCGGCCACTCCAAGATGTCGAACGCCATCGTTCGTGAGGCCATCTGGAAGGTGTGGGAGCTGCGCCTACGAAATCTGCTCGGTCGACTCTAGGAGCACCATGTCCGAGGCCATCCGGCTCGACACATCTGGCTCCCGCGGCCAGGACCACGACCGGGTTTGGCGCATCCTCGTCGTTCTCCTGCCGTTCGCCGCCATCGCCGCGGCGCTGGTGTTCGCGTACCCGCGGCAATGGACGCGTGGCTTCCTGGTGAACGAAGAGATGATGTTCGTTCAACAAGCCCGGGACATCGCCGCAGGAAATGGCTACGTGACCTCGACGATCTACGCGGTCTTTGCCGACGACATCGACTCGATCCCGATGCCGGAGTCGCTCCGGCCTCCCGGTTATCAGCTGGTCGTCGCGGCGGCGTTGACGCTCGGATTGAACGACCATGCTGCCGCGGTCGGGTCATCGATCCTGTGGCTGGCAATTGCCACCGCAGCGATGGGATATGTCGCTCACCGGCTGCTGGAGTCCTACCGAATCGCTCTGCTGCTGGTCGGCATCTACCTCGCAACCTCCACGACGCTCGTGCACGCCACCATGGCGACGCCAGAGATGCAGTTCGACGCCTTGTTCCTGCTGGTGTGCGTGGCGTTGCTGCGGGTCTCGCCAGGCCGGTGCGCCGCTACGGGCGCGGCATTGGCTGCCCTCGGCGCCACCAAGACGTACGGACTGCTCTATGCGCCGGTGGCTCTCGCCTACGTCTGCTGGCTGACCCTCAGCCCAACTGACGAATCCGGCGACAACGCCTCCCGGACCCGGATGCTGCTCGCAAATGCAGGCGCGCTGCTCGCCGGCCTGGCGCTCACGTCGCTTGCGCTCGGGGCGCTTGCTTCCACACCGAGCAACTTGGTCAACAGCTCGACGTCGACGTACGCGTTCAACTTCATGATGGAGACGGAGTCCTTTCCGGAGGTCGACTCCCCGCGCCAGGTCCTCGATCCACCCGACCCGTGGAGCTATTTCGCCGCCCGGCCCACGGAGCTAGCGATCAAGGTGTTGCGCCTCATGTCGCGCACACCCGCGGTGTTGAACGTCACGGGAGATCCACCGTTGGCCGGTATGTTGACCGCTATGTTGATGATCACTGCCGCCCTCGCCATGACGGTAGGGTGGCCTGTGGCTCGAGCCTGGCAGGACCGTTACCTGTGGTTCAGTGGCGTGGCGATCACGGTGACCTTCCCGTTGCTCTGGCTATTCCTGATCCGCGTTCGCTACCTGTATCAGCTCTACCCGCTGATGATCATACTGATCGCGGTACAGCTGAAGCGTCTGGCTCCTGGCTGGAATCAGTTGAGCACGAGCGCCCGTCGCGCGGTCACCGGCGTCATTGTCGCGGTTCTGGTGGCCTACCCGCTGGCATTGACCTTACGAATCGCGCACCGCGATCCTGGCGCCTTTCTGGGGCGTGGCTTAGCGATCCACGTGCTCGATTACGCCACCCTCGCAGCCGATATCGACGCGCACTTACCAGGGGACGGGCCGGTAGTGAGTGACTTCGCCTTCGAGATTCCGTGGCTCACCGGCCGGGCGGCGATCTTTCCACCGCTGGCGCCGGCGGAACTGACCTGGGTCAGCGATCGCTGGGAAGTGGACGGGCTCGTGCTACGCAACTCGGAGCGCCAGCTACCTCCGCCCGCCGGCTTCGAGCTTCGCCTGGAGCGCGACGGTTACACGCTTTTCCGGCGCGTCGCCTCGGGCGAGTGACGCAGCGCGTACCGGTGTCAGCGCGGATGTTGTGCAGGCAGCCGGGATCTGTCATCACGACGGTGGCGGTGCTCGCGCTGGGAACCGGCATCGTGACCGCGATGTACTCAGCCATCGATTCGGTGCTCTGGCGACCGCTGCCCTACTCCGAACCCGCCAGCCTCGTGACCCTGCACGAGACCACCTCAACGGGAGTCCGTACCCGTGTCGCCCTCCGAACGCTGGAAGACTGGAGAGAGAGGGCGCGATCGTTCACCGCTGTCGCCGGCTACACCTCGCGCACCTACTTAGTCACCGCCGATTCCGATCACCAAGACTCGTTCGTCGCCTCCGTCGCCATGGCGAGCGGAGATCTGCCAGCCGTTCTGGGCGTACCGCTGCTTGAAGGGCGCATGTTCACCGAAGTCGAGGAGCGCGCCGGGGCTCGTCTGGCCGTGCTAACCGCGGTCGCGGCACGGCGATTGTACGCCGACGCGAGCAGCGCCCTCGGCCACAACGTGCTTCTCAACGAGGAGCCGTACGAGATCGTCGGCGTGCTCACGGACTCCTTCTGGTATCCGATCGCGGGGCGATCACCGGATGCGGTGGTCCCACTCGACCACGAGGTCTACGGTACGTCGCGCACCGTCCGATCACTCGAGGTCGTAGCGCGCCGGCTTCCCCGGGTGGCGCTCACCGCGGCGCGCGACGAGATGCAATCTCTGAGCGCCGGTCTCGCCCTGCAGTTCCCCGAGACTCACGCCGAGCGCGGCGCTGCTGTGCTCAACCTGCGGGAGCATCTTCGAGGTGATGCCCGCGAGCCACTGCTGCTCCTGGGGACGGCGGCAATGATGGTACTGGGCGTCGCGGTGGCGAACGTTGCGGGGCTGCGCCTGGAGAGTAGCCTTCACCGGGCGCGGGAGCTGGGCATCCGCGCTGCGCTGGGCGCAACTCCCGCTAGCCTCACCCGCCTGCTTTCCTACGAAGCTCTGCTGCTAGCGGCCATCGGAACCATCGCCGGTTGGGGGGTCGCGGTAGCGGGACTGGCCGGCCTTCCAAAGTTGTTGGCGATCATCGGCGGCGCCGATGCGGCACGATCGTTCGAGGCTGCCGCTCCGAAGCTCGACACCGCGGCGCTGTTGCTCACCGCTATCGTCTGCGGTTGTAGCGCGCTAATCGCGTCGTCGTTGCCAGCCGCCTTGCTGGCCCGTCGGGACGCCCGGCTGTTGCTTGCTGCTGACGCGGCTGGATCTGTTTCGGGAAGCGGCATGCGCCGCGCTCTCGTAGCAGCACAGACGGGAATCACCTTGGCCCTGGTTCTTGCTGCAGGCCTGCTGCTGCGAGAGTTCGCTTCCGTCGCTTCGACCGATCCCGGCTTCGACGGCGAGGATGTCCTACGCTTCGGTATCGGTATCCCAGAGGTGCGATACGACAGCGACGCGGCGATCATCGCGTTTCACGAGCGTTTATCGACCACGCTCGGAGAGCTTCCCGGGGTCGATGACGTCGGGTTCGTGGGCGCCCTGCCGCTGGGCGGCCGCCGTATGCAGACGTGGCTCGAGCGCGCCAATGGTACCGATCGCGAGACAGACCGCGCCCGCGTGCGGATCAACGTGATCTCGCCGGGCTATCTCGAAGCCCTAGACATCTCCGTGCCTCGGGGTCGAGCGCCACGCTGGAGTGACCGAATCGACACACCACGGCTAGCGTGGATCAACGAAGCGCTTGCCAAGGCCGTCTTCCCCGACGGGGACGCGCTCGGAGAGCTCGTGAGCGTCGGCTGGCGGAGCGAGATCAACCCGCTGGGCACACGATGGCAGGTGGCCGGAGTGCTGGGCGACGTGCGGGAGGTCTCCCTGACGGAACCGCCGACGCCCACGGTCTACCTACCAGCCAGCCAGTTTCCCCTCGAGGGCGGCAGCTACTTGCTACGGGTTCGCGGCCGCGATCAGACAACGGTTGCCGCGATCCGCGACGCGGTGCGCACTGTCGACCCCGACCTCCAGCAGGTCGTCGTGTCGACGATGTCCGCGCGGTTTGCACAGAGTCTCGCACCGCAACGCGCGGCGTTCGCTTTCGCATTCGGCTTCGGATTGTTCGGTCTCGCGCTGATGGGGGTAGGCACCTACGGGATGCTGGCCATCGAGGCAGCGCGTCGACGTCGCGAGATGGCCATCCGCAAGGCAGTTGGCGCATCCCGCCGTGACGTGCGGCGCGCCATGCTGGCCACGGCCCTGGGAACGGCGTTATGGGGAGCCGCAGCCGCAGCAGTCGTCTACCCGCTGCTCCACCACGCCCTCCGCAACCAACTGTACGGGGTCGGCGTAGCCGACCCGACGGTGCTGGCCGGTGGTGCCTTCGTCGTGCTGAGCGCCACGGTGGCGGCCTCGCTGGGGCCCGCCTGGCGCGTCGCGCGGGCATCGCCGTTGGAGATTGTCCGGTCGGACTGCGGCTAGAACGCGACCACCAGGACCATGCCGCGCTGGCCCCGCGGGCCGATGACCGGGACCAAGGTCATGCGGTCTTCGCCCAACGACTCACCGGCGGAGCGCACTACCGATCGGCCGGTGATGAAGCCCAACGCCGCGCCGGCAACAACGTCGCTGAGAAAGTGACTGCCCCGGTGGATACGCGAGCCGGCCACGAACGTCGCCAGAGCGTACATCGGCAGGCCGAGCTTCTTGCCGTAGTGGTGGTCGATGACCGTCGCGCAGGTGAACACGTTGGACGTGTGACCGGACGGAAACGACTTGTTGTTGGTGCCGTTCGGGCGCGTTCGATCGATCGTCTGCTTCAGGGCCTCGGTATAGAGGATGTTGACCGTCGTGGCGGTAGCGAGATCGTAGCTGGCGTTTCGAAACGTCCGCGCTCGCGATGCACGCCCGCCGATCAGCAGACCGGTCGCCGCGGCCGCCACCAGGACCGGGTTGCCAAAGTTGTTGCCGAGCTGTCCGAAGTCGCTATTGGCACCGTCCGGAAACGCCAGATGATCGTCGAATCCACGCGCGGCACCGGTGGCGGCAGCGCCGATGAGCGCCGGCAACAGGCTGTCGAACGAGAGCACACCGACGATGCCGCGTGCCATATTCAGCGGTAGCCGGGCAAGCGTTCGACGGCCGTCGGCATCGGCGTCATCGATGGCTCCGTGTTCCCTAGCTGACCCCGGTCAGCGTCTGTGTCACCTATCTTCTCTTGCTGCTGCGCCGCCGGGGCACCCTGCTGCGCCCAGAGGGGCGTTGCCGCGATCATCACGAAGGCAACGGACCCGGCGACGACGACCCGTCGTGCGCCGGCGCAGATCTGGCGGCGCACCGCACTACCCGGAAACAACCGGTCGCGCATCGGCGCCGAGCACTGGCTCAACGCCGACTCCGTACGACTACTGCGGGCAGCTCGAGTGCCATCGAGGTCAGGTTGAGGTCGTCGAGCTCGTGATCAACGAGCATCTCCAGCCCGAGTAGCTGGTCGGGAAGCTCGGCGTCGAGATCGACGGCGAGCATCGGCCACGCTGGTCTGTTCAGCACACGCAACTCCCCCACTCCCAGTGCCCGTATCTGACCGGCTAGTCGCTGTAGAAATACGCTCCGGCAATCGCGGCAACGGGAAGCTCGACCAGGCCCCACACGAGCGCTATCAGCACCGGCGACGTACCGAACATACCAAGAATCCAGAAGTTGCTGATTCCCTGGAAGTAGTAGAGCACCCAGACGACGAGTCCAGCGCACGCGGCAGTCCCGGCGCCTGGTCCGGAGCGATGTCTGAGTACAGCGTAGAGCCACATCATCGTGCAGGAGGCAACGAACGTCATGACCACGAACATGCCGATCTGCGACCCGCCCACCGCCGATACGCCCATCGCGTCGAAGGCCGTCTGCTGCGCGCCTCCTAATAGACCTTCGTTGAGCACCAACTGGCTGATGGTCATGATGACACCGGCGACAATGCCGCTGACGAGGAGCTTGCCGACGTTGATCCCCTCCATCGTTCCGACTCCTTTGCTCCAGCAAGCATCGGGGGTGGACCGCCAACTGGAACACGTTCGTATGAAGAAACCGCCGGATGGTAAGCGCGGGGCCGGCAACGGGTCAAAGGAGCGTCGACGCCAGTCAGGTGCGGCGAAAGGCCACGGTGCCGTGTTCCGCGTGCCCGGCGGCGGGGCGGACGGCTCAACCTGCGGAGCGTTGTCTCCTCCCGAGTGCCTGGGTAGAGTTACCGCGCTCCCGCCGTCGCGCCCTGCACGATCGTTACAGGCGGCAGCGCTTCCCCAGACCGACAGACCTCCGGAGTTCATATGCAGATCACCATGCGGCATCCCCTCGTCATTACCCTGACGCTGATCGTCGCCGCCTCGATCGCCGCTCCGGTTTCCGGGGGCGCGCAAGAGGACGACTTCGGCGGCATGATCCCGGCTCCGGATCGTCGCTCCGACGAAGGGCTGGGACCGTTCGATCGTCTGATCATCCGCGGCGCCACGCTGATCGACGGCACAGGCGGGCCGCCGATGGGGCCGGTTGACGTAGTGGTGGAGGGGAACCGCATAGCTCAGGTGCGCAACGTCGGCTACCCTGGGCTGCCTATCGACGAGAGCCGCCGACCGGGGGATGCCGATCACGAGATTGACGCCTCCGGCATGTACCTGCTGCCGGGGCTGATCGACCTGCACGGTCATACCGGCGGCAGCACCAAGGCTCCGGCTTCGGAGTACTCCTACAAGCTCTGGCTGGCGCACGGAATCACCACCTCACGCGGCGTCGGGCACGGCAACTTCGAGTTCTCGCTGCACGAGCGTGAGCGTTCCGACAACAACGAGATCGTGGCGCCACGAATGGTGTCGTTCGTACGGCCCGGGTCCGGAGCCGACTATCAGGGGCCCAGGGTCGACGATCCCGAGTCGGCGCGCGAATGGGTGCAGTACGCCGCCCAGCGGAGCGCCGACGGCCTCAAGCTCGGCTCCCCGGCGCCGGACATCATGGAGGCGTTGATTGACGAGGCCCACAAGCACGGCATGGGCTCGACGGCGCACCTGGCGCAGACGGGCGTGGGGGAAATGAACGCGCTCGACGCCGCCCGTCTCGGCCTCGATTCCATCACCCACTACTACGGCCTGTTCGAGGCGATGTATGAAGACCACAGCCTGCAGCCGTACCCGGTCGACTACAACTACTCGAACGAACAGCATCGTTTCGGCCAGGTGGCGCGGCAGTGGGAGCTGGTCAAGCCGGGCGGCGAGAAGTGGAACGCGGTCATGCAGGAGATGCTCGACCTGGGCTTCTACCTGAACCCGACGATGACCATCTACTCCGCCGGCCGCGACGTCATGCGGGCACGCAACGCCGACTGGCACGCGGAGTACACGTTGCCCTCGCAGTGGGACTTCTACCAGCCGTCACGCCAAGCGCACGGCTCCTACTGGTTCTATTGGACGAGCTGGGACGAAATCGCCTGGAGAAACTTCTACCGCGTGTGGATGCAGTTTCTCGACGAGTACAAGGATCGCGGCGGCATAGTGACCACAGGCTCCGACAGCGGCTTCATCTACCAGCTCTACGGCTTCGGCTACATCCTCGAGCTGGAGATGTTGCAGGAAGCGGGCTTCCACCCGTTGGAGGTCATCCGGGCAGCAACCATGCATTCAGCAATGGAGATCAACAAGCCACGCGCCGATACCGACCACCTCAAGGACGGCATCGTCTACGACGGCGAGCAGCTGCGAGCTGACGTCCGCGAGATGGTGAGGCGCGCCAAAGCCGAACGAGCTGCCGAAACCGCCGGCGGCCGGGAGTAGCGGGCCATGTCAGAGACCATGCGTGCCGCCTGGTTCGACCGTTTTGGTCCCGCGGCGGAGGTGCTTTCGGTCGGCGAGGTCGAGACGCCACCGCCAGGCTCTGGCGAGCTGCGGGTGCGGATCGCCGTCTCCGGGGTGAACCCTGTGGATGTGAAGCGCCGTCTCGGCGGACGCGGCGCCAGCGACGGGAATCGCGTGGTGCCTCACTTCGACGGCGCCGGCACCGTCGAATCGGTTGGCGAGGGCGTTGACTCGGCACGTGTCGGCGAGCGCGTCTGGGTTTACGAGGCGCAGTGGGGGCGCGCCTTCGGCACGGCGGCCGAGCTTGCCGTGGTCGCTGCCGACTGCGCCGTTGCCTTACCGGACGCTACAGGCCTCGACGCCGGAGCATGTCTCGGTATTCCGGCGCTCACCGCGCACCGAAGCGTTTTCGCCGATGGGTCGGTTGCCGGACAGACCGTGCTGGTGACCGGCGGAGCCGGAGCAGTGGGCCACTACGCCGTCCAATTCGCCAAGCTCGACGGCGCCAAGGTCATTGCCACGGTGAGCAACGACGACAAGGCCGAGCTCGCCCGTCAGGGCGGCGCCGATCATGCAATCAACTATCGAACCGCAGACGTGGCGACGAGCATCAACGAACTGGCCGGCGCTAACGGGATCGATCGCATCGTCGAGGTCGAGTTCGGCGGCAATCTCGCCGCCGCTGCTGCCGTGGTGAAGGAGAACGGAATCATCGCTACCTATGCGTCCCAGGCACACCCGGAGCCCACCGTTCCGTTCTACGCACTGGTGTACAAGAACGTGACCGTGCATCACGTCCTCGTGTTCGGCATGCCCGAGGAGGCCAAGGCGCGCGCCGTCGCCGATATCTCTCGGTGGCTCGCCGCCGGCCAGCTGCAGCACCATCTGGGACCACGCTTCGCGCTCGAAGAAATCGTCGGCGCTCACGAGGCTGTGGAGGCAGGAGCCTACGGCAAGGTGCTGGTCGACCTGTAGCGCCACCGCGGCATATGCGTCTGGTCCACGACGAACGCGCAAGCCGGTGCGGCCGACAGGCGGGATCCGGCGGTCGGCGCAGACTGGCTACATGCCCTCGGTATGTCCGTCCACGGCCAGCGCCTGGCCAGAGATCATGCCCCCGGCGTCGGAGCACACGAAGAGGATCATCGCGGCGATGTCGTCCGGGGTCACGAACGCTCGCATCGACATGTCCTGCAGCCATTCCTCACGCACCGCTTCGACAGCCACGCCCTGCGCCGCTGCTTCGGCAGCGAGGACCCTCTCGATACGCTCTCCCTCCACGCTGCCCGGGCAGATGGCGTTGACGCGAATCCGGTGCGGTCCGAGCTCCATCGCCAGCGTCTTGGTGAAGCCGATGAGGGCCCACTTGGACGCCACGTAGGGCGACCTCCGAGCGCTTCCGAAGAGACCAGCGGTCGACGACATGTTGACGATGGAGCCACCGCCCGCCGCCTTCAGGAGCGGGATGGCGTGTCGTGCGCAGAGGAACGCCCCGTCGAGGTTGACTGCCAGCGTCGCGCGCCAGTCGTCGATCGAGATCTCCTCGACCGGTGCCACCGGCCCGGCGACGCCGGCGTTGTTTACCAGGATGTCGAGCCCGCCGAGCATCGTCGCTGCTTCCTCGAAGACGCGCTCCACCTGTTCCGGCTCGGAGACGTCGGCCAGCGTCGTGCCAAGGCCGGGAAGCGCCTCGGCGGCATCCTCCAGGGAGGCTTGGTCGCAATCGCAAATGTGGACCCGGGCCCCGGCCTCGACGAAGCGCTCCGCGACCGTCCGTCCGATGCCCGCAGCGCCGGCCGTTATCACCACCCGCTTGTGCTCCAGATCGAGTAGAGTCGGCACCTTCCGTCTCCCTTGACGGTCCTTCCCGCGAACCGTGATGCTCCGTAGCCGCCCAGGCAACTCCGACAGCCTAGCTTAGCCCCAACCCTCGACGCGAAACGGTCATCGACACGTGAACCCGGCCAAGCTGATCTTCGCGCTCCTGCTGGTGCTGGCGCTGATCGTGGTCGGCATTCTGTTCGCTCCCGGTGCCGAAATCGCCGCCCACGGTCCGCACTCTCGCATCGGCGCGATGTTCTCGGGCGGCGACGGCGCCGCGCGACACGCCTCAACGCTCGGCCTCGGCTGGGCGTTCGGAGCGATCCAGCTGCTGATCTTCGCCGGCCTCATGGCGCTCGGCGTGCGGAAGAACGGCTCGTTGCGGGGATTCGCGCCGACGCTGATCGGATACACCGGTTTTCTGCTGCTGCTATGGACGGCGATCGTGGTGACCTACAGCAACTACGCGGCAGGCTCGCAGGCGGTGCTAGTACTCGGGATGCATGTCTCGACGGCGCTGGTGGTACTGGGCTTCTGGCCGCTGTCGACGATCGTCACGGTGACTTTCGTGATCGGTTTTCATCGTTGGGTCTATACGCCGGAGGATGAAGCGGCCTTCGAGCGTCTCCTAGCCGACCGCGGCCGATCAGCACGACGCGTAGAAGCGCGCCGCTGATGGAGGCGCTGCGTACCGAGATCGTGCTCGGGTTCGTGGTCGCCTACATGGTCGCCTGTATCGGAGTCGGCCTCTGGGCGATGCGCCGCACGCGCTCCACACGTGACTTCTTCATGGCTGGCCGCGACATCGGCATCGTGGTCACCGGACTGGCGATCTTCTCGAGCACGATGAGTGGATTCGGGTTCGTCGGCGGCCCGGGGCTGGTGTACTCGATGGGCATCGCCTCGATCTGGATCGTACTGACGGCCGCCGTCGGCTGGGGCGTCAACGACTTCCTGATCGCCAAGCGCCTGCGCATGTTTGCAGGGTTCTTCGACACCGTGTCGCTGCCCGACGCTGTCGCCGCCCGCTATGGCAACGAGACCACCCGTTTGCTCACCGCGCTGGCGATCCTGCTCGGCGTGATGGGATACCTGGCGACGCAGATCCTGGCGATGGCCACGGTTCTGCAGAGCATCCTCCAGGGCACGGCGACATTCGCTGACGTCAGCCTCGTGACCTGCGTCGTGGTGTCGCTGTCGGTGTTGCTGTTCTACTGCGTCACCGGCGGGATTGTCGCCTCGGTTTACACCGATGTGTTTCAGGGTTCGGTGATGATCGTCGCCGCCGCGCTGGTATTCATTGCCGCCTGGGTAGTGCTGCCCGGAGGTCCGACAGATGTGATGCAGACGATCGCCCTCGACGACCGGGAAGCCGCTGGACCCTGGGGAACCGTGGGCATCATCGGCTGCATGTCGTGGATGTTCATGTTCGCGGTCGGCGTCGCCGGCCAGCCGCACCTGCTGACCAAGAGCATGACGATCCAGCGGCTGCGCGACTACCGGTGGGTGCCGGCGGTCACGGTGTTCGGCTACATGGTGGCGGCATTGCTTTGGATCGGCATCGGTTTAGTGATGCGCGCCCTTGTGCTGCAGGGAGCGCATCCGGAGCTCGCCTCCGCCGACGCCGCGGCACCCGAATTCCTGCAGAACTACGCCCACCCGCTGCTCGCCGGGGTCGTCATCGCCGGGCTGTTCGCCGCCATCATGTCGACCGCAGACGGATTCTTGAACATCGGCGCCGCCGCCATCGTGCACGATATCCCGGTCGCGCTGCGGGGCCGATCGCTGGAGCGCGAGCTGGTCTGGGCGCGGACGGCGACGGTCATCATCGGCGTGGTGGCGGCCGCCTTCGCGCTGTACTCGCACTATCAGAACGCGCGGCTGGTAGCGCTCCTGGGCGCCTTCGGCTGGGGGACGTTCGGGGCGGCGCTGGTGCCCGTGGTGGCCGTTGGGTTCAACTGGAAACGCGCCACGGCCCTGGCCGCCAACATCGCCGTCGGCACGAGCCTGGTGATCAACTTCTCGGTGGAGCTATTGAATGTCTCGCTGCCGCACAATATCCACGGCGGCACGCTGGCGTTGCTGGCGTCCCTGCTGCTGTTCTTCGGTATCTCGCTCGCCTCGCCGGCGCCGAAGCTCGATCCCGACGTCGAAGCGCTGTTGGATCTCTGACCCCCCTGCCCGCTCTGACAGGGAGCATCCGTTCGCTCGCCCGTAAGCGAATCGCCCGCTATCGTTGCCGCCATGCTCGTGACCCCCTCTCGCACGCTCGGCGGCGCCGCCGCTCTCGTTGCTTGTGCGGCCATGGCACTCCCCTGCGCCGTCGACGCCCAGGCGGTAGATAGTCAGGACGGCCAGCCGACGGTCGAGCCGCCCATCGACGCGATCGGCACCGATCGCCCGGGGTTCTGGTGTGGGCCCTACGTCGTCGGGACCGGAGTCTTCCAAATCGAGACCGGCGCTGCGTTCGATTGGTCGCGTCAGGGCGATCGTCGATCGAGCGGCCTCGGCACCCCGCTGGTGATGCGCTACGGCGTTTCGGACCGGGTCGAGATGCGTCTCAAGACCAGCGGACTGGTGATCGCCCGAGAAAGCGGCGCCGGCGTGCCAAGATCGAGCACGCAGGGCATCGCCGCCCCGACCGTCGAGGCCAAGTGGCAGCTCAGCGAGAGCGACGGGCCGACGATGGCGGTGCTGGTATCTACTGCCCTGCCGATCGGCAGCCCAGCGCTTCGTCCGGGCGAGCTCCAACCCGCCGCTCTGATCTCGGCCGACTTGCCGGTCAGCGGCTCGGCGAGCGTGGCGCTCAACGCTGGCGTCGTCTCGGCATTCGATGATGTCAGCGATGTTCGTTTCGCACAGGGGTTCTTCGCCGCCGTCCTCGGTTTCTCGCTGACCAACGAGTGGGGCGCGTTCGTTGAGGTGGCAACCACCACTCCCGACGCCAATCACGGTGAGTCGGTGGTGTTCGTTGACGGCGGCGTCAGCTGGGTGTCGAGCTCCGACCTTCAGCTCGATCTGTCGGTGATCCGTGGGGTCACCGACAACGCCACGGACTGGACGGCGATGGTCGGGGTCAGCCTGTGCTTTCGCTAGCGTCAGGACGCTGATTTCGGCCTCTGGGTAGCGATCGGTCACACAAGGCTAGCGTTGGTCCTCTGACTCCCGCAGCTTCCGCATCCACGCCTCGAGCTCGTCGACGATGAGCTCGACCTCACCGCGTAGCACGCCGCCGGCGCTGATGTCGGCCAGGTCTATGTTGCGCCGGTAGCCCACCACTCCGCTGGCTAGAGCGACGAGCTCGAGATACCCCGACATCGCGCGTGGTGGACGCTCCGCCAGCTGGTCCACCGCGATGCGGAGCTCGTACTCGGCGATCTCGGGATCAACGACCAGGCCGTAAGTGCGCGAGTCGGCGATCGAGTTGCGAAACTGCGTTTCCACCGCCAGAAGGTCGGCGAGCGTCTCGATTACCAGCTCGCGGCCGAGGACGTCCGCCGGGGTCCCACTGCGATTTCCCTGCGCCGGTGCGCCGTCCGCCGCCGGTGTGTTACCGCGCGCCATGATATTGCGATCGAACGGGCCCTCGGCGCGGTTCTCGATCTCTGTCAGGTCCAGCTCGGGAACGTAAACGCGCGGCGCTGTGACACGCTCCTGGAAATCGTCCGGCGGCGGACCCGACGAGGCCATCCGTTGGATTTGTGTAGTGACATCGCCGCCCGCCAGATAGGCGAGGATGATTTGATCCCAGGCCGTCTCATTGTCGCCGGCGCCGCGAGCGGCCACGGCGGCGAGCTGGTGGACGTGTGCCGCGCCCGGATTCAGTGCCGCGGCGCGAAGTAGCGCGCTCACCGCTTCGTCGAGCCGACCCATCAGCCCCAGCGTACGTCCACGCTGATAGTGCGCTTCCCACAGGTCGGGCTCCGCCTCGGTCGCCGCATCGAGCTCCTCGAGCGCCTCTGGCAGGCGGTTCTCCTGCGCCATCAGCGCCGCACGCGCCAGGTGCTCGCGCGTGTCCTGCGATTGGGCGGCGGACGCCCAGGCAATCGGCATCGAGATAGCGGTGACGGCTAGCATCGAGATCGCCCTCGCGGCACGGAGGCTCGATTTCGATCCAGGATTCATCACAGCTGCATTACTCCGGTTGGGGAAAGGCACCGCGCTGGTCCTAGAAGATCACGCCTCGCGCGACACCCGTACAGCATAAGGGACCGGGTTGCCCCGGCGCCGGCAGACCGGTCCCGATCACGGCGGCCGCAGCCCGCTGTTATCGTCGCCGCATGAGCGACGCGGGGGCGACCGGGCGATCCGAAGACAAGGCGACAGCACCGCCCGCGAGCGAGGCAACGGGGCGACTCGGGGCCGAGACGAAGTCTCGTGCTTGGCCGCTGGTGGTGCGCTTCTGGCCCTGGGCGCAACCGCACCGCGTCTATGCCTGGACGATTTTCGTCCTGTTGCTGCTGAGCACGCCGTTGGCGTTGGTATCACCCCTCATCGTCCGCCGGGTGGTGGACGACGCCGTCGAGCGGTCGAGCCCCGACGAGGTCCTGTACTGGGGTCTTGTGTTGATCGCCATGACCGTGCTCAGCGTCCTCTTCGGCCTCGGCATCGGGTACGCCGCGGCGCTGTTCCACAACAAGGTTCTACGCGACCTGCGCCTGAGCCTCTTTCTCCACATGCAGGGCCTGTCGCTGCGCTACTACAACGACAAGGAGACCGGCTGGTTGATGTCGCGCCAGGTGGACGATGTCGACAGCCTCGACGGCGTCATGGCCGACACGTTCGCGCGCGCCGCGGTCGACGTCATCCGTGGTCTCGGCTACGTCGTGATGATCTTCTACATCGAGTGGCGCATGGCGAGCGGCGGGCTGCTGCTGGCGGTGGTGATCTTCGGATTCCAGTTCCTGATCTCGCCGCGGTTGCGGCTGCTTTCGAAGACCGCGCGCGAGAAGTGGACAACGTTCAGCCAGGCGCTGCACCAGTCGTTGTCGGGTCATCAGCTGGTGCAGGCGACAGCCTCGGAGCGACGTGAATCGCACGTAAACGCCGCGCTCATCGGACCACAGCGGGCTGACCAGGTTGCCCCCTCGCGCCTTGCGATAGACAACGTGATCGCCGTCCGGCGTGAACACCGGGTCGACGAAGTGCCCTTTGCCGGTCGCCAGGTCGTGTGTCGGCGCACCCTCAGTGTCACCGATGCGGATCGAGGCCAAGGCTTGATCGTCCCAGGCCACGTAGACGAAGTGCCTGCTATCGGGATGCCACGCGGGGTAGTACGCCAGCTCCTCGGAGCCGGAGACCGTCGTCGCGTCGCCGCCGTCCAGGTCGAGAACGAACACCCGGCCGGCGGCCGAGTAAAGCACCCGAGTGCCGTCGGGCGACACCGACACCCAGCGCAACATGCGCGCCTTGAACTGCGTCGGCGACACGTCCTGCGGGTAGCGCACCGCGTCGGCGACCTGGAGCTCGACATCGGCCTCGAACGGGATCGTGGTCACCGCTCCGGACTGCGCGTCGACGCGTTGAATCTGGCCCCCCGCCCAGACGACGATGGAGCCGCCGTCGGGAGTCCAGGCGAACGCCGGGTAGACGCCGTGGATCGCCCACGTCTCCTGCATGTCGTGGTCGAGGCCCTCGTACAGCGGCCGCTCGCGCCCGCTCTCCACGTCGCGCAGATAGAGCACACTCTGTAGGCGCACGCGGCGCACGAAGGCGATCGTGCTGCCGTCCGGCGACGGGGTCGGGCGCACCGCACCACCGGCACCACCGATTACGTTGACGATTTCGCCCTCGTCGAGATCGAGTCGGCGCGTCGTGTAGATACCGGGGTTCGGGTCCTTGTTGTACTGAAAGGTCGAACCCGGGGTGGTGTCCTGGGAGAAATAGACGTAGCGACCATCGGGGCTGAAGATCGGCTCGCCGGCATCCTTCTGCTCGTTCGCGCGCGCCGTCAGCTGTACCCCGGAGCCGCCGGAGCGATGGTACAGCCACATCTCACCCGCCCCCAGCGAGCGGCCCGAGGTGAAGTGCTTGCGGGCCACGATGTACTCGCCGTCCGGGCTCCAGTTGGGCGAGTTCAACAGCCGGAAAGGCTCCTCCGAGATCTGCTGTGGTTCCGAACCGTCCGGTCGGGCGATCCAGATGTTGTCGCCGCCAGCGCGGTCCGATGTGAAAGCAAGCCATTCGCCACTCGGACTGAAGCGCGGCTGCATGTCCCATGCGACGCCACCGAGAACCCGCGTCGCTTTGCCGCCAGCGATGGGGAGCGTGTAGACGTCACCCAGGAGGTCGAACACGATGACTTGCCCGTCAGGACTCACGTCCACCGACATCCAGGTGCCCTCGGTCACCGTGAAGCGCCGCGTCTCAGTGTAGCCCGGCGGCGCGTTGACATCCCATTCCTGTTCGGGGGCCTCGCTCTGAGGCGCGGCGTGTCCGATTGAGCCGAGGGTGATTATCGACACAGAGGCGAGCACGGCGAGGACACGCGAAGATCGACGGTGATTCATGGCAGACCTCAAGAGGCGCGGTGCCGGACGCTCGGCACACGCGAGCTGTTCACGAGCTCGCCGTGCGCGGTACCGAAGCACCGCCTGCTCGTCGCCAAAGCCGGCGACGAACACGGCACGGCCTACGCTCGCGCGAAACGGGCAGGAACTGGCCTGAACCCGGTACGGACGTTTTTGGGCGGGGGGACCCGGAGCGCTGCTGACAGTACCAGCTACCGTTTAGACGGTCCAGCTTGGTACCGAATCGCCGGCGTCGCAACGGCACGTGGGTGGCCAGGGGCAGCAATGTGTGTCCGGGGAACGCAGCGGCCGATAGCGTCCGCCATCCGACGACCGGACCCGCTACGCGCCACCCAACGCCAGCAAGTGCCCTGCGGTGCGCACGTACCACCGTCCGTCGACCAACGCCGGCGATGCCAGCGTGGGCGCGCCAATGTGGTTCACGTGCAGCAACTCGAACTCGTCGCCGGCCGCCACCACAAAGGTCTCCCCGGCGTCGTTAGTGAGGAAAACCTTGCCGTCGAAAGCCACCGGCGACGCCGAGAAGCTCTCGCGCTGCGCCCGTCCGAGGCGTCCCTGGTAGAGCACCTCACCGCTGGCGGCGCGGTAGACCGTCAGCACCGACGCCATGTCGTTGATCATGTAGAGGTTGTCGCCGTACACCAGCGTCGACGGTACGAACGGCGACCCTTTTGGGCTGCTCCAGGCCACGTGGCTGTCGGTTACGTCGCCGCGACCACCGGGGCGAATCGCCAGCGTCGGTCCGGCGCGACCCGACGAGGCAAAGACGAGGCCGTGACCGACCACGGGTGTGGGAATTACCTCGAACAGGTTGCCGCCGGCGCTCCAGAGCTCGTCTCCGGTGCTGGCCGAGTAGCCGTAGACCTTGTACTGGCTGCTGACCACGATCTCGTCGTGGTCGCCGACACGGATGGCGATCGGCGTCCCCCAGCCGGTGTTCTCTTCCCGATCCGTCTGCCACACGGTCTCACCGGTGCGGGCGTCGAAGGCCGCCACGAACGAGCCTCCCTGGGTGCCGCGGCGCATGTCCTGGTAGAAGATCAGCCGGTCGCGGTACAGCAGGATCGATCCGGCCGTACCGTGCGATGCCTGGATCTGGCCGAGCTCGCGACGCCAGACGAGCTCGCCCTGCATGTCGACGGCTATCAGACCGTGGTTGCCGAGATATGCATAGACGCGATCGCCGTCGGTGGCCGCAGTCCCCGAGGCATAGCCGTTCTTCTCGTGTACGCTGCCGGCCTGCGCGCGACCCGGAGAGGCCTCCCACAGCAACGCGCCGTCGCTACGATCGAAGGCCAGCAGGGCGACGCGCGCGCCGCGGTCAGTGGCGCTGGTGAGGAAGATGCGATCGTCCCAGACAATCGGCGAGGAGTTGCCGCGGCCGGGAACGGCGACCTTCCAAAGCACGTTGTCGGTGTCCGACCAGGTGTCGACGTAGCCACTGCCGGTGACCAGGCCCTGTCCGGAGGGTCCGCGCCAGCGGCTCCAGTAACCTGCCGCCTCGCCCTCGACCACGATCATCTGTACGTCGTCCGCGACGTGTACCGGCGTGGAGGCCGGGCCAACGACAGCCTCGACCCCGGGCAGCGCGCTGGAAGCGACAATAGCGGTGATAGCGGCTGCTGGCTTCCAGGTCATTCTCGCCCTTCCATGATGCGGGGATTGGTCAACCCGCCAAGTTTGTCACGAGAGGGCGGCCGGAAGCTACGATCCCGTCAATCGGCGCGCAGGGCAACAATCGGATCGACACGGGAGGCGCGACGGGCCGGGAGGATCGCAGCCAGTAGCGCCGTAAGAAGCAGAGTGAGCGCCACCGCCGCGTAAGTCGACGAGTCCGTTGGCTCGATACCGAAGAGCATGCTGGCGAGCAGCCGGCTGGCGAGCAGGGCTCCGCCTAGCCCGAGAATCACGCCAATCATGACCGGCGCCATGCCGCCCAGCAGAATCTCCCGAACGACGGTCCCGGCAGGAGCGCCGAGTGCTACGCGGATACCGATCTCGCGAGTACGGCGACTCACGACACACGACATAACGCCGTAGACGCCCACCGCTCCCAGCGCCAGCGCCAGCGCGGCAAAGCCGCTCAGCAACCAGGCGGAAAACCGTTCGCGTGCGAGAGAACCGCCCATTACTTCGCGCATGCTCTGCAGCCCGGAGATCGGCACGTCAGGGTCGAGCGAGCGAATTGCCTGCAGCGTCGGGGCGATGCTCCCTCCTGTCTGTAACCGCACCGCCAGGACCATGCTCGCGAGCGGCCACTGGGCGGCCGGGCGATACATGCTCTCTACTGCCGACCAATCGAGCCGTAGCTGACGCACGTCACCGACAACGCCGACCACCTCGAGATCCTGGTTGCCGAACAGCGCCAAGTTCTTGCCAACGCTGATTCGCCCGGCCAGTACCGTTCCGCCAGGCGTTGGTTGACGATCACCACCCCGGGCCCCGCAGATCCGTCGCGCTCATCGAACAGCCGCCCATCGACAAGCGGGATCGCCATTGTGCGGAAGTAGTCCGCCGCCACGACCCGGAAGTTGGCCGATGGGAGGGGGCGCCCTTCCTGCGGCTCATAGCCTTCGGCCAGGAACGGGAAACTCCAGTTGCCGAAGCCCAGCGGCAGAATGTGGATCGCACCCACGTTGTCGACACCCGGTGCGCGGCCAACACGCTCCAGCAGCTGCGCCCAGTACTGATGACGCTTCGGTCGATCCGCATAGCGCGCATCAGGGGCGGTGACTTGCATGATCATTACGTCGCGGGCATCGAAGCCCGGCGGTACCGCCCACAGCTGCGCCAGGCTGCGCACCAAGAGCGCAGCGGCAACCACGAGGACGCACGACAGCGCTACCTCGGTGACAACCAGTACCTGATTGGCGCGCATGCTGGCGCGGCTGCCTCCGGCTCCAGGAGCACCGTCAGACAGCGATACCTTCAGATCGCCCCGCAAAGAGCGCAGCGCTGGCGCCGTTCCGAATAGCAGGCCGGCGAGAATCGAGATAGATAACGCGTACCCGAGCACCACCAGATCGACGCTGATCGCCTCCGCACGCGGCAGCGTCCCCTGCATCCACCGCGCCACGAAACCGACGAGCTGGACCGCGATTGCTGTGCCCACCAAACCGCCGATCATGCCCAGAAGGACGGATTCGGTAAGCAACTGGGCGAGGATGCGCCCGCGCCCGGCGCCCAGCGCCGCCCGTACAGCGAGCTCACGGCGACGGGCAGCCGATCGCGCCAGCAACAAGTTGGCAACATTGGTGCAGGCGATCAGAAGCACGAGGCCGACGCCGCCCAGCAGCACCAGCAGCGTCGTCCGCACCGACCCCAATGTGTGCTCGTGGAGCCCGACGACGCGGGCCAACGGTAGCTCTTCCTTGGCAAACAAGCCCAGGCGCTCGTCGGCACTGAGCCGGACAAGGACCGCCGCGAGCTCGGCCGATGCCTCCGTGAGGGTTACCTGCGGTCGCAATCGGCCTCCCGACTGCAGATACCACGACGAGTAGTAGTCATCGCCGGCGCCCGGGTGGATCACCAGGGGCGCCCACAACTCCCACCCGTCGCGCAACGGTCGATAGTCGGGACCCATCACGCCGACTACCTGCCTCGATGCCACGCCCTCGTTGCCGATGTCCACCCGGCGTCCGATGATGTCGGGATCGGCACCGAACCGCCGTTGCCACAAACCATGGCTCAGCAGCACGACATCGTCATTGCCGGAAACCGAGTCCTCGCCGCGGAAAGCCCGCCCGAGCACGGGCCGTGCCCCGAGCACGTCGAAATGGTTGGTGGCAACTACAGCGCCGGATACCGACTCGGGCTCCTCGACACCGGTGATCGTGAATCCCCATCCGGCCCAGACGGTGGTGTCGACGTAGACGGTCGATTCTCGCTGCAAGCTCTCGTGCAGCGCCTTGGTGATGTTGTCGCCAGGCCAAATGCGGACGAGACGATCGGGCTCGGCGTACGGCAGCGGCTGCAGCAGCACCGCGTTGACGATGCTGAAGATCGCCGTGTTAGCTCCGACCCCGAGACCGATTGTGATGATCGCTACGCCAGCGAACGACGGGTTGCCGAGCAGATTGCGGAACGCATAGCGCAGATCCTGCGGAAACCCGAGCATGACATCTCCGATCCCAGGCAATAGAAGTGGGCGATGCGCGGGGCGGCCGCTCCGGAGCGCTTCGGCCCACTGCCGCGCCGCACCGCCCAGCAGCCCGACCGCCTCGCGAAAGACGAACCCATGCCGCCGACGGCGAATCGGAAGAGTGCGGTGCTGGCGCATTCGCTGATCCAGCATCGCGAGCATCGCGGCACCGTAGTCGTGGCGGCCGGCGCGTGGGTACAGGCGCACCAGAGCGCGAAACAGCAGGCGACTCATGGCCGATGGCCTCAGGATCGCTCGGCTGCCGGAGTCTTGGCCCGCGCCACAGCCACCAACTCCTCCAGTCGGGCGGCCTCTAGCTGCAGTACACCACAGCCGAGCGCGGTCAAACGGAAGTACTTGCGGCGTTGATCGCTCGAGGCACCCTCCGGGGCATCGGTGGACGCCAGCAGACCGCCCATCTCCAGGCGACGCAGCGCTTGATACAGCGCACCCGTCGTCGGCTTCAGCTTGCCTCGTGAGCGTTCCTCGATCTCCTTGCCAATCGCATAGCCGTGCGCCGCCCGATCGGCTAGCGCCAGCAGCACGTGGAAGGTCAGGTTGCTGAGTGGCAGGTGGCTGTCAGCCAGTGATGGGGTTCTCGTATACACGTCAGACTGCGCTCCTCGTTGGCCGGCAACTCTGAATTGCCGGTGAATACACGAACCGCGTTTAGCGCGTCTACTACTAGAGTAGATAAAACTATAGTGACAACAGGACGATCGGGCAAGGGACCCGCAAGCCCTCCCGGACCGGCGACCGCGCGCCGGGCAAGCCGACTTGCGCTACACTCGCCGCATAAGTTATCTTGCAATACAAGATATTAAGTCACACATAATGAATTACGGCCCATGGAACGAGAACTCAAGCGCGGCACCCTCGAGATGGTGCTGTTGAAGCTGCTTTCGGAGCGCGAGATGTACGGCTACGAGATCGTCACGACCCTGCAAGAGCGCGGCGAAGGCAGCTTCCAGATCAAGGACGGCACCCTCTATCCGGTGCTGTATCGCCTCGAGAAGGCGGGCTATGTGGAGCCGCGCTGGGAAACTCAGGAGCGTGGGGTGCCGCGCAAGTACTACCGCGTCACCTCCGCGGGGAGCGAGCAGGTGCAGCGCCTGATCGGCGAATGGAGATCGTTCGTCGGCACGGTCGACGATCTGCTCGGAGACGGAGGCAACCGATGACAGCGATCGACGAGTACGTTCGTCAGGTGATGGAGAACGTTCCTGCGGCCTCGCCCGAGCGCAGCCGCATCCAGCTGGATCTGCGCATGCACCTGGAGGAGACAGCTGCAGCCCAGGAGTCGATGCAGGAGGCGATCCACCGCATGGGCGATCCCCGTGAGGTGGCCCTCGCCTACCTCGCCGATGTGCCGGTGCTGTTGGCCTCAGTCGGCCGGCGTACCGCTGCCTTTCTGATCGATATCGGCCTCGGCTTGCTGGTCCTTTGCTCCGGCGCCGCACTGGTCGGCGTGAGCCTGCTCACCTTCGGTCTGTTGGGCGCAGACGAGGTGCCCCTTAGTCTCGGCGTGCTGGTCTTCGCCCCCATCGCGATCGCCGTGCTGTTGATGTCGCTGGGCTATTTCCCGGTGCTCGAATGGCGCTACGGCCAGACGTTGGGGAAGTGGTTGCTGGGCATCCACGTGGTCACCGAGAACGGTCTCCGACTGGGCATGATGAAGGCCATCGTGCGCCGCATTCCGTTCTTCCTCGAGTTCTTCTGGATCGACGCAATCGTGGCGATCTTCACCGAGCGCAAGCAGCGCGCCTTCGACCTCGTGGCGGGCACGATCGTGGTCCACTGCGACGCGCCGAAAGCCCAGTCGGCGTCGGTGGCAGAGGCGACTCAGTAGGTCTGTGGTATCCAGCGACGTGAGGTGAGCGCAGCGTCATCGTCGTAGCGGTCGTCGTCGTCGAGCGCCGGCAGGTCCGGTGCCTGGTGTGGCAGCTCGCGGTACGGAAACAGGCTGAGCAGGTGCGCGATGCAGTTGAGACGGGCACGGCGCTGATCGCTGGCGTCGACCACATGCCACGGCGCCGCGTCGGTGTCGGTGGCCTCGAGCATCGCGTCGCGGGCGCGCGAGTAGGCGTACCAGCGGCTCTGCGCCTGCAGGTCGATGGGGCTCAGCTTCCAGTGCTTGCGCGGATCATCGATGCGCTCCTGGAAGCGCTCGCGCTGTTGTTCCGGCGCAACGGTTAGCCAGTATTTCACCAGGTGAACCCCCGATTCCACCAGCGAGCGCTCGAAGTCCGGGCACAGGCGCAAGAATTCCTGGTGTTGCTCGGGGGTACAGAACCCCATCACCGGCTCGACGCCGGCGCGGTTGTACCAACTGCGATCGAAAAGCACCGCCTCGCCGGCGGCCGGAAGGTGGCTGACGTAACGCTGGAAGTACCATTGCGTGCGCTCGCGCTCGTTCGGCTTGGGTAGCGCCACGACACGAAACACGCGAGCGCTTGTGCGCGCGGTGATGCGCTTGATGATGCCCCCCTTGCCCGCCGCATCGCGCCCTTCGAAGATCACACACACCCGCAGCCCCTCGTGTTTAATCCATTCCTGAAGCCGGACCAGCTCCAGGTGCAGGGGCTCGAGCAGACGCTCGAACGGCTTGCGCTTCATGGGTGCCTGCCGCACCAGCTGGCTCGGTATTCGCCGTTTCCGACTGCCCCGCTCACCGCTCTTCGCTCGACACCATCGCCGCGCGAACCTCTGCCAGCTCGGCGAGATCGTCATCGGCATTGGCCCAGATGACGCGCAACTGAGCATAGGCGGCAGAGGCTCGCCTGTTGTCACCGGCGGTGCGAGCGGCGCGCGCCAGGCCCAGTAGGGCGATGGCGCGACCGGGCGTACGCTCGAGAGCGCGGTCATAGTGCTCGACCGCAGCTACCGCATCGCCGGTTTCGTGCAGCACGTCGGCAAGCAGCTCGTGGGCTGGCTTCACCGGATTCGGCGGCCCGTAATCGAACGGTAGCCCGTCCTCGATAGCCGCCGCCTGCCCGAGCTGCTTGATCGCGCCTGCCGTATCACCCGCCTCAAGGGCGAGCAGGGCGCGCATCTCCAGCTCGATGATGCGGCTCTGTTCGTCGCGTCCCAACCAATCCTCGGCCGTCGACGTGATCAGCATGTCGGAGACCGTGCGCAGCGCACCTTCAGCAGTGGCGCGCTCTCCACGGTCCAGCGCCGCAACCAGCTGCGCATAGTAAAGGCTGGCGCCCGTCGGTCCACCGACATCGAGGACGGCGATGACCGCGCCCGGATCGCCGCCACCGGCAGCAACGATCTGATGCGCCGTGACGGTCGCCAGAGCCACCCTCAGCAGCGGGCCATCCGCTACGGTGCCTGGAGCGGTGGTCAACTCGTCGACCAGCAGCTGCGCCGCGACAAGACGTCCCTGCTGCAGAAACGCGTAGTGCTCCCAGACTCGGGCGTGGTAGCCGCGTGCCTCCGCACCGAGGCCTTTCCGTTGCTGTCGACGCAGCGAAGCCTGCCAGGACTGTTCGTTCAGCGCCGCCGATTCCTCCCACATGCCCAACGCCGCGAAGATATGCGTCGGCATGTGCAACGCGTGCTCCGCCCGCTGCGCCACCTGCGAGTACCGCCGCGCGGCTCGCAGTCCCAACGGTGCATGGATCGGATCGTCGTACGCGTGGATCAGGTAGTGGAGCGCCCCCGGGTGATCGGGGTTGTTCTGGTAGATCTCCTCGACCACTGCCGCTGCCTTCATATAGCGGTTCACGTCACGTCCGTCGTGACAGGTGCCTAGCACCGAGAGCGCGTACAACGCCCGAGCATCAGCGTCGTCCGGGTACGCCAGCATGAGCCGCTGCTGGCATCGCTGTAGGCATAATCACGCTCGCGCTTGCCGCCCGCCCCGTACAGGACATCCAACGAACGTAGGTAGCCGCGCTCGCGCTCCGTGCCTGCCTTTGCATAGCGGGCCTCGGGGGTGGCGCCGAGCTTGGACAGCGCGGCGCGCGCCGCATCGAAGTCCTGGCGCTGCCAGATCGCGTGGTTGTGAGTCTGTGCCTCGCCCCAGTAGGCCATGGCGAAGTCGGGGTCGATCTTCTGGGCCGACTGGAACGCTTCGCGGGCGTCCTCGAACTCGAAGCTGTGCAGCAACAGCAGCCCACGAATGAACGCCTCCTGGGCTTGCATGGCATCGCTGTAGGCGATAAACGTCGTCGCCTGCCGGATCAGGTGTCTCCGGGGTTCTCCCTGCCGATGACCTCGCGCCTGACATGAATCAGGCCGATGGCCTGGCGACCGCCGCGAACCCACCGCCTTGGTCAACGCTCCTCGCCGGTCGCCGCAGCCCCTCTGATCTCCGCCAGATCGGCCAGGTCGGCATCGGCGTCGTCCCAGTTGACGCGCAGCTGCGCATAGGCCGCTGCAGCGCGCGCACTGTCGCCATCCGCCTCAGCTGCACGCGCCAGGCCCAGCAAGGTGATGGCGCGACCGGGAGTGCGCTCCAGGGCGCGGTCGTAGTGCTCGATCGCCGCCGCCGGGTGGCCTGTGGAGAGCAGCACATCCGCTAGCAGCTCATGAGCCGGCTTCACCGGCACCGGCGGCCCGAAGGCGAACGGCTGCCCGTCCTCTAGTGTCGCCGCCTCCTCGAGCTGCCTGATCGCACCCTCGGCATCGCCGCCGTCCAATGCCAGCAGCGCTCGCATTTCCAGCTCGACGATGCGCGCCGGGGTGCTGCGTCCACGCCAGTCGCCGGCGTCCGCACTACCCAGCATCGCCGAGACGTCCCGTAGCGCGGCTTCTGCGGCACCGCGATCCTGGCGCTTCAACGCCGAGACCAGCTGAGCGTACTGATGGCTAGCGCGCGTGGCGCCGCCGACGTCCAGGTCGCTGGCGATGCCAGCCAGGTCGCTGCTTCCCTCAGCTACGATCTGCGCCGCCCGCATGGCGCCGAGTGCGCCGCGCATGCCCTGGCTGTCGCCGTCCGTCCCGAGCTCCTGAGCGAACTCGTCGATCAGGCCGCGCGCGGCACTGTACCGACCCTGCTGCAGAAACGCATAGTGCTCCCACAAGCGCGCATGGTAGCCGCGCGCCTGCTTGCCGAGGCCCTTGCTCTGCTGGCGGCGGAGCGAAGCCTGCCAGGACTCCTCGTTCAGACCCGCGACCTCGTCCCACATGCCCAGCGCCACGAAAATATGGGTCGGCATGTGCAGCGCGTGACCGGCGCGCTGCGCCACCTCGGAGTATCGCCGCGCCGCACGCAGCCCCAGCGGCGCGTGGGTGGGATCGTCGTACGAATGGATCAGGTAGTGAAGCGCCCCCGGGTGCTCTGGGTTGGCCTGGTAGACCTCCTCGACGACCGCGGCCGACTTCATGTAGCGCGTGACATCACGGCCATCGTGACAGGTGCCGAGAATCGACAGGGCGTAGAACGCCCGCGCATCCGCATCCTCCGGATACTTGAGCATCAGCTGTTCCATCGCCTCGCTGTAGGCGTAGTCGCGCCCGCGCTTGTCGCCGTCGCCGTAGAGAACGTCCAGCGCCCGCAAGTAGTCGAGCTCGCGTTCCGTCCCCGCCTTGGCGTAGCGCGCCGCCGGGGTTGCCCCGAGCTTGGCCAGTGCGGCGCGTGCGGCATCGCGGTCCTGCCGCTGCCAGATCGGGTGGTTGTGCGTATGCGCCTCACCCCAGTACGCCATGGCGAAATCAGGATCGATCTCCTGAGCCGCCTGGAAGGCCTCGCGCGAGTCGTCGTACTCGAAGCTATGGAGCAAGAGCAGGCCACGTACGAACATGTCCTGGGCTTCGGGTGCCCCGGAGTTGGCGAACTCGAGCTCGCCAAGGCCCTGCTGCTGGGCGAGTGCCGCGCCCGGTGCCAGGGCCGTGGCAAGGAGCAGCACAAGGATGGCAGCAAATCGAGTCGAAGCGCGTCGCATGAGTCCTCCAGGGGGTCCACAGGGTTGGTCGGGCAAGCTTGACAGGGTCCCACAATAATCCAGGCTGCGGGTGGGCTCCACGGTTCCCGGCAACGCCTCCGTCGCCTAGATGAACAGCCGGCCGACGTACACGACGTAGCCGATGAGCAACACCGCTCCCTCCCAGCGCACCAGGGCGCGGTGCAGACCCAGGCCGAGGGCCATCGCGACGCTGAACACGAACACCAGCGGCAGATCGAACGCGAGGATCTCCGGCGCCACCGGCAACGGGCGAATCACCGCGGCCACTCCGAGCGCTCCGAGCAGATTGAAGATGTTGCTACCGACGATATTTCCCACCAGCACGTCGGTCTCGCCCCGGTACGCCGCCACCACCGACGTCGCCAATTCCGGCAACGACGTTCCCAGCGCCACCATGCTCACCGAGATCACGAACTCACTGATGCCGTACTGACGCGCCAGCAGCACAGCCGAGGTGACCAGCACCTGAGCGCCGAGGCCAAGACCGACCAACCCGGCGAGCACTCGACCGAACTCGACTGCCAGTCGAGTTCGCGGGTCCGAGGTATCAGAATCAGCCGTGTCGTCCGATAACGCCTTGGCGGGAGCGGGCGACGAGGGTCTTGGTGCATCCGCAGCCTCCGGCTCCTGGCGGGCCCAGCGCAGTGCCAGCCAGGTGAACGCCACCAGAGCCGTGATCAGGAGAACCCCCGCCCTCTGACCGATCTCGCCGGTGGCGGCCAGCCAGTAGACTGCGGCTGTGGCCAGCAGCATCAGCGGCAACTCACGCAACAGTGTTTGCCGTTGTACCGGGATGGCCCGCAGCAAGGCGGAGACGCCCAGAATCAAACCGATGTTGGCAATGTTGCTGCCGAACACGTTGCCGAGAACGATGTCGGTGTTGCCCTTCCAGGCGGCCACCCCGCCGGCGACCATCTCAGGCATCGAAGTCCCGAACGCAACCACAGTGAGACCGACAACGAGCGACGAGACGCGCAGGGAGACAGCGATGCGGGACGCTCCCTTCACTAACGCCTCAGCACCCCAGGACAGGGCGACGAGGCCGAAGACAAGCGAGAAGAACGTCATGCGGGCTCGGGCAGGAGGGAGGCGCCCGCCTAGACTAGCAGCCGTCTGCCAGGACGTTGCGTTGCAGACGCCGCGACGGATGGGTGGGCAGCGTTCGCGCCGCGCGGGCGGGCGGCCGAAAACGCCGCCACGGGTACTCCGCGAACACTAATATTCCCCTAACGGGCCCTTAACACGCCCTTTCACTTCGCCCTAGTTCACTGTCGTTGGATCATCGATCTGCGGCGCACCGCCACTTCGAGGCGGGCCGCACCTGCGCTACTACCTCAAGAACCGGCGAACAGAACTTGAGACCACCGCTCCTACCTATCGTCGCACTGACGGCCCTGGCCCTCGTGCACGCCGGTCACGCCTTGGCACAGGAACCTGCGCTGCCTCCCGCCGCGGCAAACGACTCGCCAGCGACGGTCAAGCCCGAGGCGAAGACCGCCGCCCAGGATGAGCCGCCGATCCAGATTCGCGTCGGCGGCCGCATCCATCTCGACACTGCGTTCTTCGCCGACGAGGACGCCTTCGGCGGCGTCTTCGGCAAGCTCGAGAACTCCAGCGAGGTGCGTCGCGCCCGCCTGCAGGTGCAGGGCCGCATGTACGATAGCGTCGACTACAAGGTGGAGTTCGACTTCGCCGGCGGTGAGGCCGATATCAAGGACGTCTACCTGGGGGTCCGCAACCTGCCGATGACGCTCCGGTTCGGGCACCAGAAGGAGCCCTGGAGCATCGAGGAGCAAACCAGCAGCCGCTTCATCACCTTCATGGAGCGCTCGCTAGCGATCGTCTTTTCCCCCGATCGCAACTTCGGTGTGCGGGTGGAGAAGGTCATCGACGGCCGTACCAGCTGGGCCGCCGGTGTGTTCCGCGAGACCGACGGCTTCGCCGGTGCGGTGGGCGATGACTACAACCTCACCGCTCGCGCAACGCACGCGCCGATCTTGGAGGACAGCGGGCGCAAGATGCTGCATCTGGGCGCCGCCTACACCCACAAGTTCATCGACGGGAACCTGAACCTGGATCTGCGGCCGGATGTCCACACTGCACCAAAGCTCGTGCGGCTATCGGTTCCGGCAACCTCGGCCGACTACTTCCAGGGAGAGGTTTCCGCCAACATCGGCTCGCTGGGCCTACAGGGCGAGTACGTGCACGCGTCGGTCAAATCGGTGGAGCGCGACGACCCGTCGCTCAACGGCTGGTACCTGCAGGCAAGCTACTTTCTGACCGGGGAGTCGCGACCGTACACCGGAACCCGATTCGACCGACTGAAACCCAACAGCAACTTCGTCGGCGACGGTGGCTCCGGCGCTTGGGAGATCGCCGCCCGCTACGCCCGTGCCGACCTCAGCGAGGGCACCGAGTCCGGCCTCGGCGAGCTGGCTGCCTTCACCGCCGGCCTCAACTGGTACTGGAACCCGAACGTGCGGCTGATGTTCAACTACACGCACGCCGACATCACCGACCTCGGCACCGAACCGACGTCCATCTACCAGTGGCGGGTGTCGTTCGACTGGTAGCGAGCCGCGATCAGAAGATCGTTGCGAATCGCTCGACGAACCAGTACGCCGCGACAATGCCGATTGCGTAGGGGGGCAACGCCACGGCCCACCGGGGCCAGCGCACGTGGAGGCGCGCCGCGAGCGCGGCAAGCGCCAACAATGCCCCGACGAACAACAGTTGGCCGATCTCGACACCGACGTTGAAGAACAACAGGGCTACGGGGATGTCCCCCTGCGGCAGGCCAAGCTCGACGAGCGCACCGGCGAAGCCGAGTCCGTGCAGCAGCCCGAAGCCGAAGGCGGCGACCCACGGATAACGCACCGTGAGGGTGGCGTCACCACGGGCCGCGTGCACCAACTCGGCCGCGACGAACACGATGCTGAGCGCAATGATGGACTCGACAGCGCTCGCCGGGACCCGCACGAAGCCCAGCGTGGCGAGCCCCAGCGTAAGGCTGTGGGCAACGGTAAACGCGGTGATCGTCTTCACCAACAGCCAGCGGCTCTCCACCAGCAGGAGCAACGCAAGGACAAACAGCAGGTGATCGATTCCTGCAAGGATGTGCCCGACGCCCAATCTGGCGTACGTCGCTGCCACCTCTGTCGTGGAGGGCACGGCACTGACCACAAGCGACGGGTTGGGTGGTCGCAGCATCACCGTTCGGACGCCAGCGGCAGCTTCGATACGCACCAGAACTTCAGCGCTGGCGTTCGCCAGACCGTCCACCGCAACGGTCCTGCCCTCGAGCCCGCCCTCACACTCGACAGTCCAGCGCTCGACGCGAGCGATCGGCGTACGGGTGACGAGCGTCTCGCTGGATGGGCGACAGCTGGCTGGGAATATCGGCACGAGGCCCAGAGGCAGATCCTGAAGCGGCACTTTCCACAGCACCCTGTAGGCACCCGGCGCGGTCTGGCGGATCTGCAGGTACTCGGGCCACAGCTCGTGCGCCACCGCCGGCTCGGCGGCGCCTGCCAACAAGGTCAGCGCAGCAAGCGACACCGCCCACAACGCGACCGCGCTTCGAGACTTCACCGGCGCGCCTCCGAGGCCACACCCGACTCGGCGAACAGCCGCTGCAGGCGCTCGTCTTCGATAGTCACATCGTAGCGGCGCAGAAGCGCCGCAAACGGATCTTCTTCACCGGTGTCCGAGTCGGCCTCGAGAACGAACTGCATCCGCTGTGCGAGCCGTCTACGGATCACCGAGTCGTTCTCGTCCAGGCCGATGGCGAGCGCCTCTCGATACAGCATCTCGATGCGCACATGGGCCCGGATCTGGCCGAGCAACTCCGTCTCCGTCGGCGGTCGCTGCCACTGCTGCTCCCATGCTTCGGCGAGACCTCCGGTAACTTGCGCGGTGACCACGATAGGCTCGTTCGAGCTAACGCTCTCGTTGCCCAACAGTGTCACCAGCCCGAACAGCGCCGCGCCCGCGATCAGAAAGTGTGCCAGTGGGTCCCGCAGCAGAGTCGTAACCAGCGACATGATCATCGGCCCCCGTCGACCCGTCGATCTCGGTGTGGTCTAGTGGCCTGTAGGCTATCCGAACAATGTCACACAACGAGCTTTCTGCCGAGCGGCGCGCCCTGGTCTTCGGAGTTCTCCTGGCATGCGGGGCCTGCGGCTTCGGCACCCAGGAGCAGGCGTCCGTCAGCGCCGGCGCTCAGCAAGGTTCCGCAGCAACTTTCGTCGGTCGCACCCGTTGCGCCGAGTGCCACGCGCGCCAGGCCGAGCTGTGGACCGGCTCGCACCATGACCGCGCCATGCAGCACGTGTCTGCCGACACGGTGCTTGGCGACTTCAACGACGCCACCTTCATCCACGACGGGACCGAGACCCGTTTCTCACGCGTCGGGGACAGCTACGAGGTGCGCACCACTGGTCCGGACGGGGAGCTCGCCGACTACCCGATCGCGTTCACCTTCGGAGTCGAACCGCTGCAGCAGTACCTCGTGGGTCTGCCGGGGGGTCGATACCAGGCACTCGGTGTCGCCTGGGACAGCCGACCGGCGAGCTCCGGAGGGCAGCGGTGGTTCGACCTGTACCCGGACGAGCTCCTGCGGCCCGGCGATCCGTTGCACTGGACCGGAATCAACCAGAGCTGGAACCGGATGTGCGCCGAGTGCCACTCCACCAACCTCGAGAAGCGCTACGTCGCCGACGAGCAGCGCTACGAAACCACCTTCTCGGAGATCGATGTTTCCTGCGAGGCATGTCACGGGCCCGGATCGCGGCACGCAGCATGGGCGGACGCGGCCGACGTCGTCGTCGAGCCGGCTGCTAGTGGGCTCGACGCCACCGCGATGCAGCTCGTGGTGGACCTGAGCAACGGCAATCCGACATGGACCATCGACGCGACAACCGGCCTGGCGACCCGCACCCCGGCGCGCGACTCACAGCCAGAGGTCGAGGGGTGCGGCCGTTGTCACGCGCGCCGCGGCGCGCTGGCAGACGACTATGACTTCGGCACGCCGCTGGCCGACACCCACCGAGTGGCGCTTCTCGAGGACGGGCTCTATCACCCCGATGGGCAGATCCTCGAAGAGGTATTCGTATACGGCTCGTTCGTGCAGAGTCGTATGTACGACGCTGGCGTCACCTGCAGCGACTGCCACGAACCGCACAGCCTGCGGGTGTACGCGCAGGGCAACGCGCTGTGCAACCAGTGCCATCTGGCGGCGACGTTCGACACCCCGGAGCACCACTTCCACCAGACCGGCACCGAGGCCGCCGGCTGTGTTTCGTGCCACATGCCCGCAAGCACCTACATGATCGTTGACCCCCGCCGGGACCACAGCTTCCGCGTTCCGCGACCGGACCAGAGCGTCGCGCTCGGAGTTCCCAACGCCTGCGCCTCGTGCCATGCCGCTGAAAGTGATGAGTGGGCGGCCGCAGCGATCCGCCAACGGTACGGGGACGAACGAACACGTGGCCCCGCCTGGGCGGCGGCGATCTTCGGAGCTCGTGACGGCCATCGGGAGTCAGAGCCACGCCTCCTGGCCGTCGCCGACGATCCCGAAAACCCGGCGATCGTGCGCGCCACCGCCCTCGAGCTGCTGGCCCCGTACCTCACCCAGGCGTCGTTCGGTTCCGTGCAGGCGGCCCTCGGCGACCCGGAGCCGCTGGTGCGTCGAGCCGCGGTTGCTGCGCTTGGAAGCATCGACCCGCGTGCCGCCGCCGGCGCTCTGGCGCCGATGCTGCACGACCCGAACCTTTCGACTCGCCTCGCCGCCGCCCATGCGCTCGCACCGCTGCCGTCCGACGCGATACCGGCGCGATACCGGTCGGCGCTGCTGCAAGCGCTGGCGGAGTACGAGCGCACCCAATCGTTTCACGCCGACAGTCCTGAGGGGCAAACGAACCTGGGCTGGCTGGCGCTCGTACGCGGCGATGCATCTGGTTCGGAAGGCCACTATCGACAGGCGCTCGAGCTCGACCCGACGTTCGTCCCGGCCTATCTGAACCTAGCCGATTCGTACCGCGCCCAAGGACGTGACAGCGAGGGTGAGCGCATCCTGCGTGAGGCCATCGAGCTGCTGCCCGACGAAGCCACGCTGCACCACAGCCTCGGGCTTACGCTGGTACGGCAGCAACGCCTCGAGGAGGCTCTCGCGCCCCTGCGACGCGCCGCCGAGCTGGCACCGAGTGTCGCCCGTTATGCCTATGTACTCGGTGTCGGTGTGCACTCGGCCGGCGACGCACAGGGTGCGCTGGAGGTGCTAGAAGCAGCCCACGAGCGATTCCCGGCCGATCGCGACATCCTGGTCGCCTTGGCAACCTTCGCGCGCGACGCCGGCGACCGAGAGAGCGCGATTGGGTACGCACGACGGCTACGCGCCTTGTCGCCCCGGGATCCACAGGTGCTGGGGCTGCTGCGGAGCCTCGAGGAACCGCCCTGAGAGGGGCTCGCAGGAAGCGTTCCCCGTTGTGGATCGAACCGTGTTGACCAGATGAGTCGCCCTCGGGCCGAGACCCTCTCAAACCGCGACGGCGAGCTGCGCGTCTAAATGAAGAGTACGCGGCGACACAAAGCATGGCGGTCCACGGCCCCTCGTCCAGCCTGCTCACTGGAGCCGTGCCAACGGCGCACGTTACCCTGAGCTCCCCCGGGAGAAGCATGCAAAGCGGCGAGTCCCTCGGCCCCTATCGCATCATCGAGCCCCTCGGCGCGGGCGGCATGGGCGAGGTGTGGCTTGCCGAGGACACCCGGCTGCACCGTCGGGTGGCAGTCAAGATGCTGCCCGACGAGTTTGCCGACGACCCGGATCGGCTGGAGCGATTCGAGCTCGAGGCGCGCGCAGCGGCGGCGCTGAACCATCCTCACATAGCGGCGGTGTACGACGTCGGTCGCGAGCACGGCACGCACTTCATGGTTCAGGAGTTCCTCGATGGCTTGTCGCTCGGCGACACCCTGGCCCAGGGACGGCTGCCTATGGCGCGCGTCGTGACGATAGCCGAGGAGGTGGCCAAGGGTCTGGCGGTGGCTCACGCCGCCGGGATCGTGCACCGAGACATCAAGCCCGACAATCTGTTCCTGACCCGTGATGGACACGCGAAGATTCTCGACTTCGGCCTCGCCAAGGCGTCGAGACCGAGTCGCAGCGGCTCCGGTTCGAGCGCATCGAATTTCTCGCGCACACCGACCTCGCCGAGCCCCACCGGCGAGCGCATGGTCGGCAGCGTCGGCTACATGTCGCCGGAGCAGGTCGAGGGTGGGCCGGTCGACTTGCGGAGCGACTTCTTTTCCCTGGGCTGCGTGCTCTACGAGATGCTGTCCGGAGCGCACCCGTTCAAGGGGCGCAGCGTGCACCAGACCATTGATCAGGTACTGCACGATGATCCCTCACCGATCGCCGATCGGGCGCCCGATGTGCCCGTTCGGCTGCAATGGATCATCGACAAGTGCCTCGCCAAGGAGCCGGACGAGCGCTATCAGGGCGCCGTGGACCTGGCGGTCGACCTACGCGCCGCGGCGCGCGACGTGAAGGTCGGCGCGCGCGGGCGGGGCGACATGCGAACCGGGGGCTGGCGACCGTCACTCCTGTGGAGCGTCGTGGCGCTGCTTGCCACTGCCACCCTCGCTGGTTGGGCGGGCTTGCGCCTGAGCGGCCAGGCGACACTGACGGAACCGGTGTCGCGGTACTTCGTGAACGTGCCGCCCGGACTCCAGCTGGCGCTGTCCGACATGCGCCCGGTGGCACTCTCGGCCGACGGCACCAAGCTTGCCTACGTGGCGCTGCACGGCGGGACCACACAGATCTATGTGCGCGACCGCGACCGATTCGAAGCGACTGCCGTGGTCGGCACCGAAGCGGGTAGCAATCCGTTTTTCTCCCCCGACGGTCGCTGGCTCGGGTTCTTCTCGGGCGGCAAGCTCCGCAAAGTGGCCCTGGCGGGCGGTGCGCCGATCACGCTCGCGGACACGAGCTTTCAGCCTCGCGGTGCTAGCTGGGGTAGCGATGGCACCGTCGTCTTCGCAGGCAGCGGCGGAGCAGCGCTCGAGCGTGTCGCCGCCGACGGCGGACCGGTCGAACTAGTCACGACACTCGACACGGCCGCCGGAGAGACCGGACATCGGTGGCCTCACGTACTCCCGG
>CBDAMQ010000007.1:0-13703 GCA_965197275.1 Acidobacteriota bacterium | reverse complement strand
TGGTGCGACGAGATCGTTATCGTCGACGACGAGTCTACCGACGCCACGCTCGAGATCGCACGTCGCTACACAGACAAGATCTTCAGCCGCACGCTGGACCGCTTCGGACGCCAGAAACAGTTCGCGATCGAGCAGGCGACGAGCGATTGGATCCTGGTTCTGGACGCCGATGAGAGGGTCACCGACGAGCTGGCGCAGGGAATTCAGGCCGTCGTCGAAGCCGACGACGCAGTGGACGGTTACCGTCTACGGCGGCTGACCTGGCTGTTCGGTGAGCCGGTGAGCTACTCGGGCTGGTACAAATGCGTCCACCTGCGGCTCTTTCGCCGCGGCCGCGCGCGCTTCGTCGATCGCCGTGTGCACGAGTACCCGGTGCTGACCGGCGAAGGTCAGCTCGGTGCGTTGCCGGGACATCTGGACCACCACACCTACGCCGATCTCGACGAGCTCGAATCCAAGCGAGAGCGCTATTCGAGCCTCGCCGCGGCGGACTGGTTCGATGCCGGCCGGCGTGTCGGCTGGCTCACTGTGCCGTGGTGGATGGGCATCGTGCCGGTGGCCGCTTTCCTGCGTGAGCTCGTTGTCCAGGGCGGCTGGCGCGGCGGGCGAACCGGCTGGCGCATCGCGCGAATGGCGATGGCGTCGGACCATCTGACGGTTAGGAAGCTGTGGGCCCTCAGTCGCGGGGAACCGGCCGCCGGCTCCTAGGTCCCTGTGGCTGGTCGTTGAGGGTCCAGTCGTAGTCCATGATCCTGACGCGCAGAGTGTTGCGGTTGTCGCGAATGTAGGCGGCCGCAGGCTCCGGTGCGTAGCGCAACACGTAGTCGACCACCTCACCGGCGACTGCCGTGAAGTCGTCCTCGTACCAGTCGAGGTAGCTCGACAGGTACAAGGTGCTGGCGGCGCGATCCAGTTGCAGACCGCGCGGCTGCTGGAAGAACTCGTGCGACTGCTGCCGCAGCATCGCATCGAGCGTCTCGGCTCGGTACGGCTCGCTCAACAGACGCGGGCAGCCGAAGGCGGCGCACACCAGCGCCCAGTGAATGCGCTCGTCGTCGAACCGTGCCCGCAGCGTGTCGTGCTCGATGTTGTCGGCGCTCATCTGGCGCCCGGCGACGGCGTATTCTTGCTTGAAGAACCCGCCGATCAGGCCCCACAGGGCGCCGACGTCGCGCACGCTCTCCAGCGGGTAGCGTTCCACCACCTGCCACATCACCACCGCGTTGTAGGCGTTGATCCAGAACGCCATGCGCTCGGCATCGCTGGCGAACGACGCCGGGTCGGTGTCGGCGATGGCCGCCATGAAGGCCTTCAGGTCGGCGTATCCGGTTGCCTTGAGGCCGGCGTAGTCCACCAGCCCCTCGTCGTCTACGTAGCCGGCGAGCACTCGCGCCCACGGAGCGTACAGGTCGTCGTCGATCGGGCTCGCGGCCACTGCAGCCGCCTGACCTGCGTCAGTCGCTGCCGTGACGGTGAGGATGAGCACGGCAACAGCGATGGAACGTCGCATCTCGGTACTCCTGGCTCTATCAAAGCGCGGTCTGTCAGCCCGGCGCCAGACCACCGCCGCAGCGGCAGCCCGTCTCAGGATGATTTGACCGCCAAGCCCCAAAAGTTACCGGTCATTCCGGCAGCCGTGCCTCGATCCAGCCGGGATCGAAGCCGACGTGAAACTCGTCGCCGATCACCACCGTCGGTGTGGCGACCGGGCCTCCGGTGATCGCCCGCAAGGTGCCGAACGCGTCGTCGAGCGTGGTGATGTCGACGTGGTCGAAATCGACTCCCTTCTGCGAGAGAAACTCCCTCGCCTGAACGCAGGGAGCTCAGCCGGGACTGCTGTATACGGTGATGTGTGCCATAGAGGTGATCCTCGGTCATCTGCCGGCGTCGAGAGCCTTGAAGTGTAACAGCGTGTTCAGCACCAGCCCGTATTGTCCGTGCGTCTGGTTGCGCCACATCGGGTTGATGGCGAACAGAACGGCGTGACCGTCGCCAACGGGGACGTCGATGATCGCCGGTCGCGACGCCAGGGCGCGACCGTTGCCGAGCATGCCGGAGAGCAACAACTCGCTGCTGCTGTCGTGGAAGCGCATCACCACGCGTGGGACGCGGTCGGCCGAGGGAACCAGATGTCCGGCCAGCAGGCGGGTGCGATCGTCGAGATCCTGTCCGTCGTCGAAATAGGGGGGGTCATCCTCGTCGTCATCAGCTGTCTCGCCGTCTGCCGGGTCGTCCGTTTCGGCATCCGGGTCGACGTAGGGCGGGTGCCCGGGAACGACATCGTCGCCGCGGCGGCCCGAGGCGCGGCCGCTGCCGCCGCCACCACCGAATCGGCGGGACGGAGGGGCAGCGTCGACGCGCAACAACGGGGCGTTGCTGAAGTACACCGCCGTGTCCTCGTCGTAGCCGTAGGCGATGGGGCTGAGCGCGTCGGTGATCTCGGCGTTGAACAGGGCGCCACGTGCCTGCATGTCGGAGGGCGTCGAATCCACCCGCACGTAGGGAGCGATGCCGGTCTGTGTCAGAAAGCCGATCGAGTTGGTGGCGGCGATCAACACGCCGCCCTCCTCGACGAAGCGCTGGATCTTGGCCACACCCTCGAACCCGATGCCGGCCGTCATGTCGTCGGTGGAGTCGATGTGCCCGAGGTTGGGAGTGACCGGCGTCGTCTGCCAGGGGATCGGCTGATTGCTTCGAGCACCCTGCACGATGCGGGTGACGTTGCCCCACCCGGGAGCCATGATGAGAACGTCCCAGCGCTTTCGCAGGTCGTCGACCTCGCCGATGGTGTCGGTCGAGATGTAGTCGTATGGCACGCCGGCATCGTCGAGCGTGTACCTCCACCAGCCCTCGCTCTGGGTGTTGATCCAGGTGTGGGCCAGGGCGATGCGCGGCAGGGGCATGTCGTGGGTGGCCACGTCCGGCGACGACGAGATAGCGGTGAGGCTCAGCCCTAGCTCGGTGGCCACGTCGGTTACCCGCTGGCGGATCGAGGCATCGCTGGCATCGATCAGCACGCTGCCGGCGACAAAGGTGGTCTCGTCGACGGTGAGCTCGGCTTCGGCAGAGCGCATCGGCACGTCCGCCAGGCGGAAGCGGAAGGTCGCGACTTCGGGCTCGCCGGTGGCCGCAAGCAAGAGGGTGGATCCAGTGCCGGTGACGCTGCCGCTGGCGCCTGCAGCATCCAGCGCGGCCATACCGACATCGAGCACGGCCGGATCTTTCACCCGGTAGGTATCGACGTTGAACAGCGGTCCGAGCGACCAGCCAGTGTCGTCGTACGGTCGAGGATCGCTGGGGTTGTAGTACTGATAGTCGAGCAGCATGTCCGCCAGCCGGCTGTACGGCTGATCCATGCGTACGATCACGTCGCCGGCGGAAAACTTCGTGGCTTCGCTCTCGTCGGGCCGCCGCGATGCCTCGACCTCGAACGTCTCCGTGGCGACGTGAAGCTCGATGGTCTGCGCCCGCAGAAGGTTGGTCAGCCGCCGCGTCAACAGCGGCCGCGGCCCGTCGGAGGGAATGACCCACGCGGCGGGGCCTTCGAGATGTGGCTTGTCGACCGCGCGTTTGCCCTTACGGTAGAACGTCTCGAGGAAGCGATCCTTGTTGGTCGCCACGTTGTGCAGCCCGACGACCAGCGCGCTCTGCATCAGGTTGGTGTTGTTGCGCAGCGACCAGAGCACCTTCGGCGTGGGTGGGTTCATGCGGTACCAGGCGCGCTGTGACTGGTTGCCGATCTCGCGCATCTGGGTCTCCGGCACGCTGTTGCCGAAGGTCTCGTAGAAGCGACCTACCGAGTTGCGGCCCATGGCGGCGTAGATCATGTAGTTGGCGGCCCAACCGTCGAAGAAGTTGAACGTCCACACACCGGGGACGTTCCACTCGTTCATCTGCCGCACCTCGCTCCACGCCATCTCGACCCACTCCTCGGTCGTGATCGGGTCGAGCCAGGCGTTGAACGGGCCGTGGCCGCTCATGATGTATAGAAACGGCACCGATTCGTGCAGGTCGTGCATCACCTGTGGATGCCATTGCAGGTAGGTGTCGATGGACTGCCTCGAAAGGGTGAGCGCCAGCCCGATGCCGTCACGGTTGTTGTCGTGGGCAATGTACTTGCCCCAATACACCAGGTTCGGGGCCGCCAATCCTGGGTTGGCGGCGCGATAGCGCATGATGTCGATCATGCGCTCACGCCCGTCAACCTCGACCACCGGGGTGGCCATGAAGATCAGGTTGTCGCGAATCTCATTGAAGATCGGGCGCTCATCGGCCGCAAAACGGTAGATGAGCTCCATGAGCATTTCCGGAGAGCCGGTTTCCGGCGAGTGCAGCCCGCCGGTGGCCCAGTAGATTGCCTTGCCGCGGCCGATGAGCTCGGCGGCCTCCTCGTCGGTCAGATTGCGCGGGTCCGCAAGGCGCGCGGTGATCTCGCGGTAGCGGTCGAGGTTGGCCATCGACTCGTCGCTGCCGGCGACCACCAGAAGGCGCTCGCGGCCTTCCTCCGTCTGACCCATTGAGAAGACCTGCACGCGCGGCGAGGCCTCGGCCACCGCTCGCATGTAGGCGTGCACATCGGCGGCGTAGGTCAGGTGCCCGGCGGCGCCGGCGATATAGCCATGGAAGTCGAGCGGCGTGGGCACGGTGCTCGAAGCAGGCAGCACCTCGACGATCGGCGTGAGGAACTTCTCGTCGGTTGTGTGGGTGCGAATATCGTTGCCGTAGACGTCGTCGAGCGCTTGTCCATCCTGCGCCACCACGGGAGCCGTGGGGGCGAGGGTGAGGGCGAGGATAACGAGTCGTAGCTGCCAGCGGCTTCGAATCATGTCGTACTCCACCTGGGAACGGAGCGCAGAGCCCCGCCGTTATCTCGGCGAGCGAATCTCGAATGGCTCGGGCAGTCGACGAGGATGCCGTCAAGCGCGTTTGTGCGGCCCCGGCGCGCTATCCGCGGGCCTGCCTCGACTGCGGCTGAATGGTTGGGGCGCAGGGACTCGAACCCCGATTCTACGGTCCAGAGCCGCATGTCTTGCCAATTGGACGACGCCCCAACCTGGAATCGTGATGGTAAGCGGCGGACGTACGGCCCGCAATCACGCTCCCAGGCATTCGGCGGCGCGCCACAGGGCGCTAGGCGTCGAGTGCCTCGTCAGCGTCCGGAAGACTCTCATCACCGTCGCTGATCTCGCGATGCCAGACGAGCAGACCGGGGAGCAACACCACCGCGGTCAGCCATGTACACAGCAATCCCACCACCGCCAGCAATCCGATCGAGCGCAGCCCGGGATGATGTGCGAAGGCCATCCCGGCGTATCCCATGATGGTCGTCAGCGTGGCCACCGTGATGGGCTCGAAGAGCTCGAGCTGCGTTGCCGCCGTGTCGCCCTCGAGCTCTCGCCAGCGACGGTAGTAGTGCACCCCGTGGTCGACGCCCAGGCCGAGCAATGTCGGCAGCACCACCATGTTGAAGAAGTTCACCCGCCACCCGAGCGCGATCACCGCCCCGAACGTGAGCAACAGGCTGGCTACCAGAGGCACGAGAACCCAGGCCGCCTGGTTCACGTCGCGACGGTCGATCACTACCAGAAGGAAGACGCCGAGGAACGTCAGGACAACGATCAACGGCCCCTCGCGAGTCACCAGCCAGAGGATCTCGGCGAGCACGGGTTTGTCGCCCGTGGGACCCAGGATGCCGTCCGGGAGATCCAGGTCGTAGAGCTCTTGTGCGAAGAGCATTGTCGTCACGCCGTCCTTGCCGGGACCGGTAGCGTGGAGCCCGAGAATGTACGCGCCAGACTCGTCGCGCGTGATCATGTCCTGCAGCACCGAAATCGGCAGATCCTCGACCCTGGGCAAGGTCTCCGGCATTTCGAAGCCGCGTACGTCTTCGATGATTCGGACGCGCTCGGGGTCGTCTATGCGATTCACCCATCGCCGGCCGAGCATCTCCTGGATCTGGTCCATGGCCGCCCGTCTTAGCTGAACCTCGCCGTCTCCGGGCGCGAAGTCGCGCACGCTCGCCACCCGGCCGATGACCGATCCCTGCTGGCCCCTCGCATCGGCGATGAGTTCCAGCATCTGGTCGAGCGCTTCGAGGTCGCGCGCTACGTAAATGGCGGAGGGCCCGAAGAAGATCGGATAGACTTGCTCCTGTTTGTCGCGGATTGCGTCCAGCTCTTCGAGGTTGGCGCTGAAATTCGAGAAGTCGTAGTCGAATTCGAGCAGGAACGCCGAGGCATATGCCGAGACGATCACCAGCGTGCTCAACAGGGCGGCTGACCAACTCGGTGGGATCGCCAGCTTCGGGCTCGGATAGCGCGGCGCGCTCGGCGTAACCAGACCGAGGCGATAGCCGGCGCTCAGCGTGGCCGGCATCACGAGCAGCATGCAGGCCGTCACCACCAGGATGGCGGTGCCGCCGATGAGCCCGAAGTCTGAGAAGCCGCGAAAATCGGATACCGCCAGAATGAAGAGGCCGAACGAGGTTGTCAGCCCCGAGGTCATTACCGAACGTCCGGTCGATGTGAACGTTTCGGCCAGCGCGACGTCGGGAGGATTGGTCAGGATCTCGTGCCGGAAGCGCTTCACCAGGTGAATGGAATAATCGACCCCCATACCGAATAACACCATTAGTAGGAATGAGGTGATCGTGTTCAGGTCGCCGACCAGATCGGGCACTAACGCAAACGCCCAAGTCAGGCCGGCACCGATTGGGTACAGCAGCACCGGCAGCACGCGAACCGATCTGAAGCTAATCGCCAGCGTCAACAGGATGGCCGCCGCTGCCACCGCACCTGTGCGGGTGACATCCGAGACGATGACGTCGAACTCTTCCACGCGCGTGCGCAGCGAGCCGCCGATGGAGACGGTCACGCCAGTCGCGTCTGACTCCTCGCCGGCAATGCGGTCGACCTCCAGGTACAGCTCCCGCAGGCCAGCAAGGTCGGTCAGGCCCTCGCTCGTCTTGAGGATCATCCCGTACATCGTGTCGTCAGCGTCGCGGTGGTACTCGGGCAGCTCGCTGTACAGCCCCACGATGCGCTCGAGGTCAGACTCCTCCTCGCTCGCCGAATCGTCGAGATCGTCGAGGAACGGGTTTACCTCGGCCTCCCAGTCCTCGATCGTTTCGATGGCGGTCTCGAGCTGGTCCGAGGGCATCAGGCCGTAGCGGTACCGCTGGACGAAATCCGTCGGGTAGCGGTAGTTGATATCGGTGATCCCGTCGAGGCGTTCCAATCGCCTGGCTGTGCCGTCAACCGCTCGCTGTAACGATTGGGGATCACCCCGCTCGAAGACCAGACTGAAATACCCCCCGTCACCTACTAGCGGCTCCAGGTCTCGACTCCACTGCACCGCTGGGCTGTCCTGCGGCAGCAACCGCGTCAGGTCGGAGTCGAGGCCGAGCGTCTGGGCGCGCATGAACGCCGGGACCGTCACCGCCAGGGTCAGCGCCACCCAGAGAAACGCGTAGCGATGAGACCAGCGGCAGACGGCGCGGATCTCACGGTAAAAGAGCGTGCCCTCGCGGACAGTACGAGCCGGGATTTGGTGCTTGTCGCTCACGGTCCGATTTTTTGGGCGGGCAGGTCGCACGACCAACCGGCGGCGCGGGTTGCAGACAGGCCAAGCCCACTAGCGGTCGTGACGGGAGTCGGTCGCGCTGGGACCACGCGGCTCACCCTTTTAAGGCTCTAGGAAGGGCTCCTACGCGTCAAGCCCGAGTGCTTTTCCTGCGCTTGCGGTGCATCGGCGTCGAGCGCCGCGAGGCGACGGCGCGATGCTAGGCTTAGTGTCGCCGCCCCGACACCTATTGCTCCCCCTGAGCCAGATCCGCAGGAGACGCCATGCGCGCCGAGTCGAGCGGGCGCCAGCTACCCGCCATCGCGAGCCTGGTCGCCGTGACCGCTCTGCTGGCGGCCACGATCGCCAGCGCCCAGGAGCCGCAACCGGCCGCCGGAACACCGCCGCGTCTCGGGCTAGCCGCGGTCCTGGCGCGTGCGGTGGACTCGAACCCGATGATGCGGGCCCACCGACTCGACGTCGATCGGGCCGAGGTCGATCTGCAGCAGTGGCAGAGCTTCTGGTCGTTGCCTGAGGTGCAGCTGGACAGCTACACAGGCGTCGTTCCCGGCGCCCGGGGCGACATCTTCAACTCACCCGATACGTCCAGCGATCTGAACGATCTGGGCCCTTTCTTCAAAGGCCAGATCGGATTCGCCATCCCGGTTTACGGGTTCGGACGGCTACGACACGGCCGGGCGGCGGCGCGCGGGGTCGTTGACGTCAAGGCATCGGAGCGGGAGCGTGCGCGTGACGAACTGTCGCGGGAAGTGATCCGCGCCTATTGGGGGGCGTTGTCGGCAGCCCGCGCGTTCGATATCGCCGACGGCATGCGTGATGCGTTCGACGAGCTTGTCGAGCAGGCCGAGCAGAAGCTAGATGAAGGTGATATCGACCCCAACGACGTCTGGGAGATCCGCTCCGGTCGCTACGACGTCGACGCCGTGTTCCTTGAGGCACGCCAGACGCAGCTGTTGCTGCGCGAAACGCTCGCCAAGCTCATGGGCTTCGACAACGGCAACGGCTACGAGCTCAACGCCGATGGAATGCCGGAGGTTGCTCTGACCCGCGCCTCCCTCCCGGCGTTGCAAGCCGCTGCGACACAGAGGAATCCACAGCTGCGCGCCCTGGTGGCTGCAGCAAGTGCGCTCGACGAAGGCATGGCACTCAGTCGCAGCAACCGCTGGCCGCTGATTCTGATCGGCGGCGGTTTCGGCTTCGCGCGCTCATCGGCGCGCGACGACCAGAAGAATCCGTTCGCCTACGACGAGTTCAACTTCAACCGCGCCGGGGCGGCCCTGAACGTGCGCTGGGACCTGAACTTCACACGCCACAACTTCGATATCGCGCGGCGGACAATCGAGCGCAACGCCACCGATGCTCGTCGGCAGGCGTTGCAGTTGAGTGTCGAGCTCGACGTCGCCGGTGCCCTGGAGGGGGTGCTGAAGAATGTCGAGCTGCTGGCCTCCGCCCGTGACACGCGCCGGGAAACACGCCGCTGGCTACGCTCTGCGGGTGATGACTTCGACCTGGGAATCGGCGAGGCGCAGCCGCTCATCAAGGCCTACCGCGCCGACTATCGTTTACAGCAGGAAGTGGTTAAGAGAGAATATGAGTTGATGGTCTCCTTGGCCGAGTTGGCCTTTGTTATCGGAGACCTTTCTTCATACCTACAGTGGATTGCTGATGGCCAAGTCGTCCTCGACTAGTCTCGTGGCGTTGACGCTCCTTCTGGGCGTGATAGCGGTTGGCCAGGCCGCGGTAAGAATCACCACCCCGATGGAGACCGTCCGCACGTCCAATGAGGCGATTTCCGCCATTCTCGCCGAGCATGACCCCCTCGATGCTGCGGGGGAGGCTCGTGTCTACGAGGTCATGAATGGCGTCACCGACTTCGAATCGATGTCGACTGGCGCGATTGATCCGATCTGCGTGGATACCGAGCTCGACGGTGAGACGTGCGGCAAGTGGAAGGCCGTCTTCGGTGATTTGCTACGCATTCGTTCCATAAAGGGGGTGGGCCGCTATCGAGCGGACCGCTTCGACTACCTGAACGAGGAGATCGACGGCGAGCAAGCGGTGGTCAATACCCTGGCCTACTTCGAGGGCGAAGACATCGCCCTCGACTACGAGCTCACGCTACGCGAGGACCGGTGGCTGATCGTCAATTATGTCGTTGACGACGTGGACACGGCTCGTAGTTGGAACCGCCGCTTTATCCGCCTGCTGAGGACCGAAACCGTAGACGATGTCATTGAGCGGCTGCGGAACCGGATCGCGGAGTACCGCACAGACTCTTGATTCCGCTTCCGCGGCTCTGAGACGTCGTCCGACAGGCCAGGGTCTGATTGGTGTGCCCGGCACGAAGTGTGTGTTGTGACCGGGCTACCGCCGCTCTCCTCGAGCGAGCGAACCGAAATGGCACAAGCCGAAATTCCCACCATGAAGGTGGATATCTTCGACAAGACGGACTCCAAGTACTACCAGCGCGCCAACGAGCTGCGCGACGTGGGGCTGTTCCCCTACTTCAAGGCGCTGCGAGCGCAGAAAGGCAACCAGGTCACCGTCGATGGCAACCGCATGGTCATGGTTTGCTCCAATGACTACCTCGGCCTGAGCCAGGACGAGCGCGTACAGAGCGCCGGCCTGCCGGCGCTGCGGGAGTTCGGAACAAGCTGTACCGGCTCGCGCTTCCTGAACGGCACGCTTGGAATCCACGAGGCCTTCGAGCGCGACCTGGCGGACTTTCTGAAGCGCGAGGCGGCGTTGACGTTCAGCACCGGCTTCCTCGGCTCGCTCGGCGTTCTGGCAGCTGTCGTCGGGCGCCGCGACATCATGTACTTCGACCGTGAGAACCACGCCAGCTTGTACGACGGGGCGCGGCTGTCGTACGGCCAGCTGCGCAAGTACCGCCACGGCGACATGGATCACCTCGAGTCGTTGTTGAAGCGCGATGCCGGACGCGACGCGGGCAAGATGATCGTCACCGACGGCGTGTTCTCGATGAGCGGCGAGATCGCCAACTTGCCGGGAATCGTCGAGCTGGCGCGGCGGTACGGCGCCAGGGTCCTGGTGGACGACGCCCACTCCACCGGTGTTCTCGGTCCCAACGGCCGCGGCACACCGGATCATTTCGGCCTCGAGGACGAGGTCGACCTGGTGATCGGCACGTTCTCCAAGGCGTTTGCCTCGGTCGGCGGATTCGTCGGCGGCAACGCCCAGATCGTCGACTACATCAAGTGCCTGGCGCGTCCGTTCGTGTTCACCGCAGCGTTGCCGCCGGCACAGGTGGCGACCACCCACAAGGCGCTCGAGATTCTGGCCAGCGAGCCGGAGCATCGCGAGCGGCTGTGGAAGCGCGTCGTGCTGTTCCGCAAGGGCCTGCGCGGATTGGGGTTCAACACGCTCGGCTCCGAGGGTCCGATCGTCCCGGTGTCCATCGGCGATGCCGATCTGGCCATGGTGATGTGGAAGGACGTCTGGGACGCAGGCATCTTCGCCCTGCCGGCGCTGCCGCCTGCAGTCCCCGAAGGGGAAGCGCTCATCCGCATGGCGGTCAACGCCAGCCACACGCGTGAGGAGATCGAGACCGTACTGAGTGCGTTCGCCGATGCTGGCCGTCGGCGCGGCGTGATCAGCAGTGCCGCGTAAGGTTCGCGGAGGCGCCACATACGTATGACGGAGGCCACAGGCTCACCGGCGGTGTCGATTCGCCGGGTGGCGACCAAGCGCGAGCGCGACGCGTTCATCAAACTGCCCTTCCGGCTGTACGCCGAAGATCCGCACTGGGTGCCGCCGCTGATTCTCGCCGAACGGGACCTGCTCAACACCGCTAAGAACCCGTTCTTTCGTCATGCCGAGATGGAGCTCTACTTGGCGCTGCGCGGCGGCGAGCTGGTGGGCCGGATTGCCGCCATCGACGACGAACGGCACAACGAGATCCACGGCGACAACCTGGCGTTCTTCGGCTTCCTCGAAGCCGAGGACGGCGACGTTGCCGCGAGGCTGCTGGAAGCGGCCGAACGCTGGGCGACCGGGCGCGGCCGCGACGCATTGAGGGGTCCTGTGAACCCGTCGCTGAACGATCCTGCCGGCCTGCTTGTAGAGACCCTCGACAGGGATTCATACAAGAGCGATCCGTACATCCAGACGCCCTACAATCCGCCGACCTACCCCGGTTGGGTCGAGTCCTCCGGGTACAGCAAGGTGAAAGACCTGTGGACCTGGTGGTTCGAGATCGACAAGAGCGTCAATCGGCGTTCCGAACGCATCCTGAAGCGCATCGAAGCTCGCCTGGATCCGAAGCCGACGATCCGGCAGCTGAGCAAGAAGAACTTCGAGCAAGACGCGCTGACGGTCCTACGCATCTTCTCCGAAGCGTGGGCCAACAACTGGGGCTTCGTGCCGCCGACCGAGGAGGAGTTCCTGCACACCGCCAAGGACATGAAGATGATCCTCAACTTCGACCTGGCGCTCATCATGGAGATCGAGGGCAAGCCGATCGCCTTCTGCCTCACGGTTCCCGACGTCAATCAGGTGTTCAAGCGCGTGGGCGGCCGGCTGCTGCCGTTCGGTTTCTTGCACCTGCTGCGTCGGAACAGCATCATCGACCGATGTCGACTCATGCTGCTGGGAGTGGTGGCCGAGCACCGTCAGAAGGGCCTCGAGCTGGCGTTGATCGCGCACTCGATTCGCGTTGTCGAGCGCCTCGGCTGGCGCGGTGGCGAGTGTGGTTGGACGCTCGAAGACAACGACGGCATCAACAAGGCGATCCGACTCGTCGGCTGCGAGCGCTCCAAGACCTATCGGATCTACCAGAAGTCGCTGTAGTCGCAGATTTCCACCCAGCGTCGATCGTCCTGACGTCGCAGAATCGCGCCCGGGACGTGATTGGAGCGCGCCGGGATGCGCCCGCGACTCGAGGGGGAGCGCGATGAACCCCAAAGTTGCGGTCGTTACCGGCGGCACCGGGTTCATCGGCTGGAACCTGTGTGAGAGCCTGCGCGACTCTGACTGGGCGGTGCGCGCGGTGGTGCGCGCATCGAGCTCGAACCCCCTGCCGGACGGCGTTCAACGGGTCGAGTGTGAGCTCGATGCGGACAATATGAAGTCTGCCTGCCAGGACGCCGCGGTCGTCTACCACCTGGCGGGGTTGACCCGCGCGACCGACTACGACGCGTTTGCCCGCGTCAACGTCGAGGGTGCGCGGCAGGCGGCGCTGGCGGCCCGAACCGGGGACGCGTTCTTCCTGCTGGTATCGAGCCAGGCGGCAGCGGGCGCCGGCACACCGACGCGGCCACGCAAAGAGAGCGACGAGCCGGCGCCTCTGAGCCTGTACGGCAAGAGCAAGCTGGCCGGCGAAAGAGCCGTGGTGGAGATCGAGGGGCTGCGGTACGCGATCGTTCGACCGCCCGGGGTCTATGGACCTCGCGATCGTGACTTCCTGGCGCTCTTCCGCGGTGGCAAGCGCGGTTTCTGCCCCCTGCTCGGCGATCCCGAGAGCGCCTACACGTTCATCCACGTAGCCGATCTAGTGGCCGGGCTGCGGGCCGTGGGTGACAGCGGGATTGCCGGTGTCGGTGCGGTGATGGGAGAGATGTTCTTCGTCGGCCACGCCGACCCCGTACGGCAGGTCGATTTCGCCCGTTTGCTGTCGGCGACCTACGAGCGCCGCGTGCGCACGGTATCCGTGCCCGGGTGGCTGCTGCAGGCCCTGGCGGCGGTCGGCGAGTTCAGCGGTCGCGTTACCGGCCGCCCGGCGCTGCTGAACCGAGATCGCCTGTGCGAGCTCAGCGCTCCGGGACTGGTCTGCGACGCTACCAAGATTGCCCGCGCCATTGGGCACGTGGCGCGCATCGATGCCGCGCGCGGGTTCGCTGACACCGCCGAGTGGTACCGCCAGGCGAACTGGCTCTGAAGACCGGGCACGATTCCGCGGTCGGATCGGCCCTCGCGCCGCCGAATCAGACCATCGGATGGAGCCCCCGCCCCTCCGCCTCAGCCCGTGGGGTCGAGCTCGAGCGACGCTGTGATCTCGATTTGCGGGTGCAGGCTGCGATACACCGGGCAGGCGCCGGCGTGGACGTCGAGCACGCGATCAATCACGGCGCGATCGGCATCCGCCTCGACGGTGAGGTGATACT
>CBDAMQ010000006.1:0-66296 GCA_965197275.1 Acidobacteriota bacterium | reverse complement strand
GTGTACAGGAGGGAGAACATGCTGGCTGGACGCCGACTGGTTGTTGCGATAGCGATCGGAGCCGGTTCGATCGTGGCCATGCATCTTGCACTGGCCCAGCTCAGCATCGCCGCGCCAATGCCGGACAGTCGCGCGGCAGGGAACACACGCGGCACGGGTTCGGGCTTCATGCAGATCTACTCGGTCGGCGGCAATGTCTCCGGTAGCAAGCTACCTCAGCTTTCCGCTGACCTCGTGCCCCCAGAGGCTAGCGCCAAGCAACGATTCGATGTCGACGTGGCCGTGTCCGCCGCGGGAGACGAGTTCGGCGTGCCGAACAAGCTGTTCGGGAAGCTTCAAGTCACCCTGTACGCCGTCGACGAAAGCGGCAACGAGAAGAAGCTCGGTACGAAATCCGATCGACCGAAGAAAAGCGAGGGCGTCGCCACCGTAGCGTTCAGCAAGCTCCGGGCCCCGGGGAGTTACTTCCGAATAAGCGCCAAAACGATTGGCGGCAGCGTCGCTGACTTAATCCTTATTTACAATGGCTCAGTGAGCCTCTCCGGCGGCCTACGGTCCGGCAGCTCGGGCCGTCGAACTGCGACAATCCCCCGAAACTCTGGCAACGAATCGAAGAAGGGCCGGAGATGATTGGCATGGCGCTCGGCGAGCGCAGCCGTTCATCCAGTTCGGGGCCCAGAAGTAGAGCGATTGGCGAGTACGGTGCGCATACGCTCGGGCGATGCTCCCTTACCGCCGCCGTCGTCGCGATCGGGGCGTTTACTGGAGCTTTCACCGGGTGTTCAGAGCTCACTGCCCCCGGCCAAAACACGCCCGCCTTCGCGCAATTCTGCCGCTGGTACTACGAGCAGATCCTGGCGTATAGCCGCAATGCTATCAACAGAATATGCAAGGCGACCGACGAGCGCTTTCGGCCGACGAGGGCCGCCAGCGGCGTGACGGCTGTTGCGTCGCTCAGAATCGCCGGGGTGGCGCCCAAAGGGAAGGTCGCCGGCGGCAAGCTACCCGACTGGAACGCCGATCTGTACCCCGACTCCGCTGCGCGCACCAGGCGCAACTCAGCCCTCAACTTCGACCTGACGGTGTCCGCGCTGGTCTTCAACAACAACCTAGAAGCAGCTGCGGAGAGCTTTCAGACAGCGAAGGTCACCATTTGGACCGTCGATTCGCGTGGTAACGCCACGAAGTTGGCCACCAAGAGCGGCGCGTACGATCCAGAGGAGGCTGGGGTGGTTGTCCTGTTTGAGGGCATCAAGCCGCCGAAGAATCACTACCGCGTACGACTGGAAACGGACAGAGGGAGCGTCAACGGGGGCCGGGTGGTGTACATAGCTGCCGTTACTCAGGCTGGAGGAATCGCCCGCATCGCTCGCATTGAATTGCGCCGCCTGTTATCGGCCCCCAGACCGCCAACGGACGGGCTCGACGAACAGCGGTGGCGGAAGTGAAGTGGCCGCGAGCGCAGCTACACTCCAGAGCGACTATTGCGAGTCAAAGACCTTGAGCCGTCAATTGATCAGCCTCAGGATCCGCAACTGCCGGGACTCGATGCGCGGGGCGCCAACCACGGTCGGCGCCCCACCACGATCCCGAACGGCCGGACGCCCCCAAGTTGCTGCCACCCTCCTGGTCGGATTGGCTACGGGAGCCCTCTGCGCCTGCAATCTGACGACCTTTGCGCCCGGGACTTCGCCCACCCTCAGCCTTGCCTGCGCCTTCCTGAACACCATCTTGGGGTTTACTCCAAAGCAACAGGTCAAGCTCTGCGGGACGTCCCTACGTCTGCAGCCCACGTACGCTCTCGGGAGCCTGAAGCGGCCCTCCGGCGTTACAAACGTCGCTTCGTTGACGATGTCCGGGGTAGCGCCAAAGGGAAAGATCGCCGGCGGCAAGTTGCCCGACTGGGAGGCCGACCTGTATCCAGATCTGGCGGCGCGGGCGATCCGCAGGGTCGCCGCCAATCTCGACGTCACGGTGACCGCACTAGCGCTTGACAACAACGGTAATCCTGCGCAACAGAGCTTCCAGACGGCCAAGGCGACGATCTGGGCCGTCGATCGGAAGGGCAAGAGGAGGAAGCTCGCCACCAACAGCGGTCGGTACGATGCAGATCAAGGGGGTGTATCGATTGAGTTCACCGGCCTCAAGCCACCGCAGAGCCACTACGCCGTGCTACTGGAAACGGACACGGGCAACGTCAACGGTGGCCGAGTAGCGTACATCGCCGCGATCACCCAGCCGGGGGGCGCGTTTGGCAGAAGAGCTCGCTCCGCTCTGCCGAAGGGACTGCGCGCTGCAGCGGAAGCTTCACCCGGCTAGGGTCCGCCACTCGAGGACTCAGACACACCTTCGACGCGCACTCGTCGAATCATCTACGTCAAGTCGCCGTCGCAGCGCTACCGACTCGAGATCGAGCCGAGTGGTGGCGCGGTGACGAATGCGAGGCTCCTGTACGGCGGCAACATTGGGTCCGGTAACCTGCTGCGTCGGGAGTGCGCTCATCGTGGAACTGTGAGCGTCGGTGACGAATGTAGGTAGTCCCGGTTATGGTCCCGAGCAACGACACCCGCCGGCGCGATCAGGTCCTCTCCGCCCAGGGATACTGGAACTCCAGCCGGATCACGTCAGTTATCAGCTCCTGCACGGCACGGTGCGCCTGGTCGAACGCCGCCTGCGTCAGACAGGTGGCGGCGGCGTCCGAGTTGGCCACCGTGATGCGGCCGAAGCGCTCGCGGCCCACGACCCACGGTGCCTCGTCGTAGCCGTACTCAGGATCGTACAGATCGTTCGCGGAGCCGGCGTAGCCGTGCGGCCAGCGGTTGCAGATCATCGCCTCGATGTCGCGTGCCGGATCGAACCCGCTGCCGTCCAGCGCCCGGGCCAGCTGGTCGCGGGTGTTGCGCTCGACGGTCTCGAACGTCGTCGCCAGCAGCCTCTCGCGGCCGGCGCGGAACTGGTCCTTGGAGGGCAATCCCGGTTCGATCGGCACGAAAGACAGGTGCAGCATCATCGGGTCCTCGGGGTCTCCGGGACGCGTGTAGTCGCCGATGCTCGGAGCCCAGTCGGTGAGCGAAATGGACTGGTGGTAACCCATAGGACAGCTGATACGGGCGATGCCGAGCTCGTGGAACGCTCGCCAGTTGCGCAGCACGACGTTGGTCTCGACGTACGGCTTGCGCACCGCCCACTTCAGAGCCGTCTTCTGCTCCTGCGGGAAGTCAGGGCACAGATACGGGATCATGGCGTTGTAGCAGGCCATGACGCAGGTGCCGCCGCGCACCCGGCGTGCCTTACCGGCGTGAACGTAGGTCACCTCGACCTCGCCGGCAGTGCGGCGCTCGCCACGATGCCGAGCGTTGACCACCGTGCTGCTCAGACGGATGCGCACCGGGTTGCTCGGCTTGTCGAGCTCTCCGTAGCGCACGTGCGTGGCGACCGAGTCCTCCATGGTGCTGCCGGGAAGTGAGTCCGGGATCAGCCAGCGAACGATCAGCCGCGCGATTCCGGCGTTGCCGTCCGGGAACTTGATTCCCTCCCACGGGTTGTCCCTTCCCTCGAGCCAGTTGCGCTTTGGCCGTTCGAGACCCATCGCGTCGAGTCCCGGGACCCATGCTGATCGGAACGCACCCCAGGCGCTTTGGGTGTCGATACCGGCGACACCGTTGGAGTCCGGGCTGTGCCAGAAGTACTTGACCACGGCGTCGTCCACGCCGACGACGTCGAGCAGGAAGTCCTTGTAGCTCATCTTCTTGAGCCGACGGATCTTCTCTTCGACGGTGGCTCCCGGCATGTAGTCGCGCCGATTGTCGTAGAGATCGGCGATGTCTTTCTGCGCCTTCGCCGGTAGCGGCGTCTTGGCCAGGAACTCGGACCACGGCAGCGGCGCTGCTCCGCTGGCGCGGCGCCCCGGCACGCCCACCGTGAGTCGATCCTCGCCGAAGTTCTCCTCGTCGAAGAACACCGCGTTCTGCAGGCCGTACTCGCGAGCCAGCACGCCGCGCTCGCCGCCGAGCTTGTGGAAGCGCTCGGGATCGATGCCGATCTCCTCGAGCAGACTCTCGCCCTCGGGCGTGTACGCACCGGTTATGTAGGAGGTGCCTCCGGTGCCGATCACCTGGTGCCCGTTGACCATGACCTCGTTGCGCTTCGCGTGGCCGCCGAAGTCGTCGTGATTGTCGAGCACCAGCACCTTCGATTCGGGCAGCGCCTTGCGGAAGTAAAACGCCGCTGCCAGGCCGCTCAGGCCGCCGCCAACCACGATCAGGTCGTACACCTCGCCGGTGTCCTCAGGCTGGTCCCAGGTCTTGCCGTAGCGCATCTCGTGCGCCACCTCGAACGAGCCCTCGTGGCTGCCACGCATTCCGGTCAGCCCCGGCGGGTAATGCTCGCCGTCCATCTGCACGGGGCGTCGTGCGGACGCGCCGCCATTCGGGCCGTCTGCGGCGTGAGCGCTCGCCGGGGCCGCCGCACCGATCGCTCCGGCGCTGCCGATAGCGACACTGGCACCGTTGAGAAAATCGCGGCGGGTAATGGCACGGTCCATGCCCAGTTCGCGGTCGGTGAACTTCATCGCGGCCTCCTGGTTCTCGCGGCGCGGGAGCAGCAAGACGCCGCTCGATAAGCCTGCCAGTGAAGGCGTTCAGGCTCGACCGAGCCCCGTGGCTGGGTCGGACGCTAGCACATCGCCCTGGCGACCGGAACGGCACGGGAGCGGTGATAGGCTTCCCTGCCTCACGTAGGGGAGATGAATTGAACGAGGAAGATGCCGCGCTGCTGGTGGTCGACGACATCGAGGACAACCGCAATATCCTCGCCCGACGATTGAAGCGACTCGGGTACTCCGACATCCGTACCGCCAGCAACGGTCGCGAAGCCGTCGAGATGATTGCTGAGCGGCACTTCGACCTCGTGCTGCTGGACATCATGATGCCGGAGATGGACGGCTATCAGGTCCTGGAGCATTTGCGAGGCGAGGGGCGGCTCGCCGAGTTGCCGGTGATCATGGTCTCGGCCCTGACCGAGATCGACAGCGTAGTGCGCTGCGTCGAGCTCGGCGCCGAGGACTATTTGACCAAGCCGTTCAACAAGACGCTGCTGAAGGCGCGCGTCGGGGCGACGCTGGAGAAGAAACGTCTCCGCGACGACGTCGCCCAGCAGCTGGCGGTGATCCGCAGCGTTTTCGGCAAGTACGTCCCCGAGAAAGTCGTCGAGGCCATCGTGGAGGGCCACGGTCACCTGGCGCCACAGCACACCACCGCCACGATCCTATTCGCGGACATCGAGTCCTTCACCACCACGGCCGAGAGCCTTCCCCCGGACCAGGTCGTTCAGATGCTCAACGAGTACTACCCGGCGGTGATCGAGCCGATCGGGCGGCACGGCGGGATCGTCAACCAGTTCCAGGGGGACGGCATGCTGGTGACCTTCAACGTTCCGGTAGAGGATCCTGACCATGCCGCCAATGCGGTCAAGGCAGCCGTGGGCATGCAGGAGGCGATGCGCGACCGGACGTTCGCCGGCGTGCGGCTGCGCAGCCGGATCGGCATCAACACCGGACCCGTGGTAGCGGGCAACGTGGGCTCTGGCGACCGCGTCAACTACACCGTCATCGGCGACGCCGTGAACCTCGCGGCCCGCCTGGAGCAACTCAACAAAGAACACGGCACCCGAATCCTGCTTTCTGGCTCTACCGCGGCGCTGCTCGATGGCAAGCACGATCTGCAGCCAATCGGCAACGTCCCCATTCGCGGCAAGAGCGATTCGGTACCGATCTTCGGCGTGGGTGTGTAGGAACCGACTCCGGCGTCACACTTGAGACACAATCCCTGGGTGGATCATCAACTCGAGCAAGGAAGCGGCTTTGAACGACACTGATCGAAGGGCTCGGATGGTCGGCGTAAACCACGTGGCGCTGGAGGTGGGTAACCTAGATGAAGCGCTGCGTTTCTACGGTGAGATCTTCGATATCGAGTTCCGCAACCGATTCGATCGCATCGCATTCCTCGACATGGGCGATCAGTTCCTCGCCATTGCCGAGGGTGGCGCCCGGGCGCCTGACGAGGAGAGGCATTTCGGCCTCGTCGTCGACGATATGGAGCTGGTTCGCGCCCGCCTGAGGAGCCTCGATGTCGAAGTGCTTTCCACGTCCGGGCTGGAGTTTCGCGATCCATGGGGGAACCGTGTGCAGATCGTGGAGTACGGCAACATTCAGTTCAGCAAGAGGTCGGGGGTTCTTCGGGGCATGCGCCTAACAGCCCTTTCGAAGTCACCCGACGCTGAGAAAGAGTTGCAGGACAAAGGCATGGCGTCGTAGACGCCGACAACCTCAATCCCCCGCGAGACCAGCAATATGCAGATTCGCCGCACCGCCCCGATCGGAATTGCCGTCCTGATGGCCGCCGCCCCTGCCAATCCGCAGGGCGTTGGCGGGCCTATGCCAGCCCCGAGCTCACCGGCGGCTGCTCAGCAGCAGCAGCAGAGTCCCTGCTCCACGCCGGAGCACCGCCAGTTCGATTTCTGGATCGGCGATTGGGAGGTATATGGTCCCCAGGGCCAGCGTGTCGGTAGCAACCGTATCGACAAGGTCCTGGGTGGCTGCGCGCTGCACGAAAGCTGGCGCGGCAGCACCGGGCACCGCGGCTCGAGCTACAACTTCTATGACACCGGCAGCGGCCAATGGCATCAGACCTGGATCGACGTAGCCGGGTCGCCGCTCTACATCAACGGTGGCATCGAAAACGGCAGCATGCGCATGGTCGCGGCCAATGGCACGAGCCGCATCACCTGGACGCCTCTCGAGAGCGGTCACGTTCGACAGCATTGGGAGCAGAGCACTGACGGCGGCGCCAGCTGGACCACGGTATTCGACGGCGGGTACCGACGCGTCTACTGAGCCGGCGTCGCCACCCGGACTGTTGGAATGAAGATCCTCAAATTCGGCGGCACCTCGCTGCAAAGCGCCGAGCGCATTGCGGCGGTGGCGCGCATCGTTGCCGAGGCCGCAAGCCAGACCCGCGTCTGCGTGGTGGTGTCTGCCATGGCTGGCACTACCGACGCACTGTTGGCCGCGTCCGAGCTGGCTGTTGACGACGCCGACTTCGACGCCACCTGCGATGCGATCGAATCGCGGCACCTCGAGGCTCTCCAGGTCCTCGCGGACAGCAACGACGCGCACACGCTGCGCGAGCGACTGACCTCGGTGCTGGACGAGCTGCGGGACCGTCTTCGCGGCGTCGCACTGGTGGGAGAGTGCAGCCCCAGAACGCTCGACTCGATCCTCTCGACCGGCGAGCTGCTGTCGGTCGAGCTGGTAGCCACAGCACTCCGGCGCTCAGGTCTGGTGGCGACGGCATGTGATGCGCGGCAGCTGATCGTCACCGACCGACGATTCGGATCCGCGGCGGTCGAGCCGGAGATCACCGCCAAGCGGCTTCGCGACCACCTCGGTCAGAGTGCTGGCGTACCCGTGCTCACCGGATTCATTGCCGCGACTGCCGACGGCAAGACCTCGACCCTGGGCAGGGGTGGCTCGGACCTGACCGCATCGCTGGCCGGAGCAGCGGTAGGCGCCGAGGTCATCGAGATCTGGACCGACGTCGACGGGGTGCTGAGTGCCGATCCGCGACTGGTGGAGAGCGCCCGACCGATCTCGCATCTGAGCTACGAAGAGCTCATGGAGCTGTCGCATTTCGGAGCCCGGGTGGTGTACCCACCCACAGTCCGGCCGGCGCGCGAGGCCTCGGTCCCGCTGCTGATCCGCAACACCCTGAACCCGGACTTCGCTGGCACTCGCATCGACAACGATCGTCCACAACGCCCACGGGCTATTTGTGGGATCTCGTCGATCAACCGCGTCAGCCTGATGCGGCTGGAGGGCGACGGGATGTTCGGCATGCCAGGGATCGCCGGTCGTCTGTTCGGCGCGCTCGCGGATGCAGAGATCAATGTGATCCTGATCAGCCAGGCGTCGAGCGAGCATTCCATCTGCTTCGCCATCGCGCCCGACGCCATCGAGACCGCTCATCAACGCGTCGACCGCGAATTTCATCTGGAGCGCAGCGCCGGGCTGATCGAGGACCTGGTAGTGGAAAACGACCTCTCGGTTCTGGCGGCGGTCGGAGAGGGCATGCGCCACACGCCGGGAATCGCCGGCAAGCTGTGCAGCGTGCTCGGCGCCAGTGGGGTGAACATCCACGCGATCGCGCAGGGTTCCTCGGAGCTCAACATCTCGCTGGTGGTCGGTCGGGACGATGAACGTCGGGCTCTAGAGTCCATGCATCGCTGCCTGTTCGAGGACGGTGGCACGGCTCGAGTCGTCGTTGTCGGCACCGGCGGCGTGGGGTCGGCGCTACTGGAACAACTGCGAGCGACCGCCGCCAACGACCCTCGTCTGGTGGTCGTGGGGATCGCCAACAGCCGCAATATGAAGACGTCCGGCCAGGGTCGGGTCGAGGCGGCCGACGAACGGCCAACGGATCTGACCGAGCTCGTCAACTGGACCTGCGGGCTGGGCGGACGCCGGGTGTTCGTCGACTGCACTGCGGCAGACGAGATCGGCGAGACCTACGCACCGCTGCTTAACGCCGGCGTCGCCGTGGCAACCGCGAACAAGAAGCCGCTGGCCGGTCCGCTCGAGGATTGGGAGGCAATCCGAGATGCGGGGAGCGAACTGGGTCGCCTCTATCACGAGGCGACGGTGGGCGCCGGGCTACCGGTGATCCGTACGCTGACCGATCTTGTCGCCAGCGGCGATCGGCTGGTGAAGGTCGAGGGCACATTCTCCGGCACGCTGAGCTTCCTGATGGACCGCCTGCGACGGGGCGAGGCGTTCAGCGCAGCGGTCCGCCAGGCCCACGAGGCCGGTTATACGGAGCCCGATCCCCGCGAGGACCTCAGCGGCATGGACGTCGCCCGAAAGCTGCTGATCTTGGCACGAGTCGCCGGCCGCACGCTGGAACCCGCCGATGTTCAGGTGGAGTCACTGCTCCCCGATCCCGACCTGTCGGCGACGTCGCTGGACGGGTTCTGGGAGGGGCTGGACACACTCGATGCACATTTTGCCGAGCGGCAGGCGGTGTGCGCGCAACGCGATGCAGTCCTCTGCTATCTGGCGACGCTGGATGACAGTGGCGCCAGGGTCGGGCTGCAGGAGATTCCAACGGATCACCCCTGCGCTGCGGTGCGCGATCGCGACAACCTGTTTGCGTTCTGGACCGAGCGCTACCGTGATGCCCCGCTGGTGGTACAGGGCCCGGGTGCCGGCACGGAGGTGACCGCCGCCGGAGTGCTGGTGGATATCCTGCACGCAATGAGAGACTCGGACGTCTCGGTGGAGTCGCCGAGCGTCACGTCATAGAGAGATCCGCCTTGAAGACACTGAACGACCTTGGTCTCGGCGAGAAAATCCCGGTCGCCGTGCTGGGCGCGACCGGAAGCGTCGGCCAGCGGTTCGTGCGCTTGCTGGCAGAGCACCCCTGGTTCGACATCCGCGCGCTGATGGCCTCGGATCGCTCCGCTGGCAAGACCTATGCCGAGGCCACCAACTGGGTACAGTCCGCTCCCCTGCCCGCCGAGATCGCCGCACTGACCGTGCAGCAGTGCGAGCCGCGCAACGACTGCTCGTTGGCGTTCTCGTCGTTGGATTCGAGCGTTGCCGGCGATATCGAGACTCGTTTCGCCGCCGCCGGCATCTTGACGGTGTCCAACGCCAGAAACCACCGAATGGACATCGACGTGCCGCTCCTGGTCCCGGAGGTCAACCCGGAGCACCTCGACCTTGCCGGCCGGCAACAGCACTCCGGCGCCATCATCACCAACCCCAATTGCTCGACCATCGGCGTCGTGATGGCACTGAAGCCGCTGTTCGACGCGTTCGGAGTCGAGGCGTTCTCGGTCGTGACGTTGCAGGCGGTCTCCGGCGCCGGGCTCCCGGGAGTGTCGAGCCTACAAATGCTCGACAACGTGCTGCCGCTCATCGACGGCGAGGAGGAGAAGATCGAGACCGAATCGCGCAAGATCCTCGGCATCCTCGGACCGGATGGGATCGATCCGGCCTCGATGACGATCAGCGCCGCCTGCAATCGCGTCGCCGTGATCGACGGCCACACGTCGTGCGTGTCGGTTCGACTGCGCGACCCGGCCACGGCCGATGATGTGCGGGATGCATGGGATCAGTTCCGGGCGGAACCGCAGCAGCTCGACCTCCCTTCGGCGCCGACTCTGCCGCTGCAGTACCTGAGCGACCCATCCGCCCCGCAACCGCGACTGCACCGTGATCTCGGCCGCGGCATGTCGGTCTCGGTGGGGCGCCTGCGTCCGTGCCCGGTTCTCGACTTCAAGTTCGTGGCCCTGTCGCACAACACCGTCCGGGGAGCGGCCGGCGGCGCGATCCTGGCCGCGGAGTTGGCGGTGGCACGCGGGATGCTAGCGACCGACCCTGGTTGAGGCACTCGACAGTGTGGGCTCGCCGCCACCTCTGTGGTGCCGAGCGGATGCAGGGCGTACTCTAGATTCACCGTCAGCACGGCCGCGCGCCGTAATTGTGATGGAGCGTCATCACATGGTCGCTCCCAGGAGCACCTACTCGAACGCCCGAAACGGCACCGCAGGCCGTACTGCGGTCCTCTGCGCCGTCATCCTTGCGGTGGTATCGGTGCCGTCGTTCGGCACGAACACACCCGCCCGGGCCGGTTCATTTCAAGACCACGCCGAGGTTGCGCGCCCCTGGCCGGGCCCCGATGGCCCACTGCCGTTTCGCACCCACGACGAGGCAAACGACTTCCTTCGCAACGCGAGGGTCGTTTCCTCCGAAGACTTCGGTGTCGGCATCACGGGGCTCAAGCGCTTGGTGCTCGAGCGCGACGGCGTCAGTGCCCGCGGGGCGTTTCACGAGGTCGACAAGGTGTCGCGCGACGCCCGGGCCAACGGACGCACGTTCCGCCAATTCTTCGACAGCTACAAGAACCAGTGCGCTGCCTATGAGCTGGCGCGTCTTTTCGAGCTCGAAAGCGTGCCCCCGACCGTTTGCCGCCGGGTCAACGGCATCGCCGGAAGCGTGCAGCTCTGGGTGGAGGGCACGCGCACCGAGGCCGAGCGGCAGGAAGCCGCACTACGGCCGCCTGTAGTCCTCGACTGGTTGCGCCAGATGCAAGCGATGCGTCTCTTCGACACCTTGATGTTTAACGACGACCGCAACCCCGGCAACTACCTGTCGGATGACGACTGGAAGCTGTGGTTGATTGATCATTCGCGCGCATTCCAAATGCGGTCGGACCTACGCTACGTGGATGGCTTCGTATGGTGCGCCCCGCGGATGTGGGAGCTGCTGCAACAGGTCACCGACGACCAGATCCGAGCCGCGGTCGACTCCTACCTGGTCCCCCAACAGATAGGCGGGCTCTTGGCGCGGCGAACGCTTCTGGTGGAGCACCTCCAGAAGATGATCGACGAGCGCGGCAAAGACGCGGTCATCCGCTAGCACCCGGTTCGTCGCGACTATCGAACGTGTCGTAGGCGTCGTACGTCACCCGCAGCAAGCCTTCCCGGACCCGAAACGTGTCGCCGAAGTTGTCGCCGAGGTCGCAGCCGGTGATCTTGGGAGTCCATCCGCTAAGGTCCTTGCCGTTGAACAGCGGAATCCACTCATCGGCTTGGCTGTAGACCGGGGCAGGCACGGCCACCCAGATGAGAATCACTGCGCCGACGATCTTCCAGCTCTTCATCTGTATCTCACGGCTCGGATCCGATCGATTTGCGACAATACGAAGGTCGAAAGACACCCACTGTAGGCGTCCCCGGATCGGAGCGCGACCATGAGAATCGGCTTCATCGGCCTTGGCAACGTCGGCGGCAAGCTCGCCGCGAGCCTGCAACGCAATGGATTCGACTTTGTCGTTCGTGACCTCGACCGCGAGGCGGAGCAGCCGCTAGTCGACCACGGTGCAGCGCGTGCCGATTCGCCAGCCGAGCTCGCCGCCACGGTCGACGCCATAATCACTTGCCTGCCTTCGCCTTCAGCAGTGGCCGACGCGATGGAAGCCACCGATGGTGCCCTGGCTGGCATGCGGCCCGGTCAGATCTGGATGGAGATGAGCACCACGGACGCTGCCGAGGTCCGGCGGCTCGGCGAGCGGGTCTACGAGCTCGGCGCCAGTCCGCTTGATGCGCCGGTATCCGGCGGCTGCCACCGGGCCGCTACCGGCAACATCTCCATCCTCGTGGGTGGCGACAGGGCAGCGTTCGACAACGTGCTCCCGGCCCTGACCGCGATGGGTCGCAGCATCCTGCACACCGGGCCACTGGGGACGGCATCGATCCTCAAGGTGGTGACCAACTATCTGTGCTCGGTGCATCTGGTCGCGCTCGGTGAAGCGCTCACCGTCGCCAAGCAATCCGGAGTGGATCTTGGCACCACGTTCGAAGCGATCCGCGTCTCCTCCGGCAACTCGTTCGTGCACGAGACGGAGAGCCAGGTGATCTTGAACGGCAGCTACGACATCGGCTTCACGATGGACCTGGTGCTCAAGGACATGGGCCTGTTCGACGATCTGGCGCGGCGGCAAGACGTGCCGCTGGAGCTCTCACCGCTGATTCTTGACATCTTCCGGGACGGCCGCGATCGCTTCGGGCCCCGTGCGTGGTCGTCGATGATCGTCAAGCGGCTGGAGGATGCCTGCGGGATCGAGCTACGCGCTCCCGGCTTCCCCTCCGAACTGACCGATACCGAAGCCGAGCAAGCCGGGGCTGAGATCACCGTGCTCCGGGGAGCATCCGCCTGACTCGAGGCTGGAGGATCACTCCAGTTCGGAGGACACCCGCAGGCGCAGGAGCCGCCAGGTGGCGCCGACACCGATCATCGCCGCCACCGCCACGTAGGCGAAGAACAGCTGGTAGCCGGCGGTGTCGGCGTATGTCCCTATCAGGTAGCTGCTCACCTGCGGAATATAGATGTCTGAGGAGTAGCCCATGATCGAGATGAAGCCGATAGCCGAGCCGGTGAGGTAGGTCGGGATCGGGCAGTCCTGTAGCACGGCCCAGATCAGCCCTCGAACCGCATACACCAGGATTCCGAACGGCAGCACGAGCGCCCACAGGATCCAGACGGAGTCGGAACTCGTGTCCATCAACGCCAGAAACACGCAGACTCCCGCGCCGACGGCAAGCAGCCACAGCACCGCGCGCGCGTTGGTAACCCGGTCGCCAACGATACCTCCGAGCACGCCGCCGACCGGACGCATCCACACTCGTGCCGTCCCCATGGCCAGGGTCGCCGCCACCGTCATCCCGAAGCCAGCGCGCTCACCGAAGCTCGGGAACTCGATGATGGCCCAGAACAAGTGAAACACCGCCGTCAGCATGACGCACATCAGCCACACGGTCGGCTCGCGAACGATGAGCAGCACGTCCGACAGCGTGATGGCCGCAGACTCGTCCCCATCCGTACCGTCGCCCTGGCTGCCCCAGAGCAGCCCCAAACCGAGCCCTGCCGACAGCACCGCATACAACCCGAATACCGCTGACATCCCGATCGCCTGAGCAGTGAACCAGCCGAACAACAGCGCCGCGAGCGTGAAGAGCGCGGCCTCGAACAGACCTCGCGAGCCCTCCAGCAGGCCGAAGAGGCGCCCCTGCTCGCTTTCATCTCCGATCACACGCACCTGCCGCAGCATCGCCGACCAGAGAACCAGGATGCCGATGACGCCCCACGCAGCGTAGATGACCAGCAGCGAGGTATAGCCAGGAATTGTTGCCATCCACACGAACGTGACCGCGCCCGCCAGCAACGACGTGATGACCAGTCGCCGCGGGGACACCCGGTCAGCCAGCCAGCCGCCGGGCAGATAGCAGAGGATGCAAGCGATGCCGTATGTCGAGCTGAGGTTTCCCAGTTGTGCCTCGGTGAGCTGGAACACGTCCATCAGCGGTGACTTGAAAATCTGCCGCAGGTAGGGCGCGCTGTAGATGAACGTCGCCGCCGAAGACAGCATCAGCACCTGCGCGTACTTGAACAGCCGATCGCCGCGCTTGCCGGGCGCCCCTGTAGGATCCGTCTCCGAGCTCATGCGCTACTCCACCGGATCGTCCGCAGGTGCCAAGTGCAACTCGTCGCCCTCGTAGGGGTGGCGCTCGGCCACCGCCTCATCGAGCTCGACACCGAGCCCGGGCGTGGTCGGCGGGATCACGAACCCTGCCTCCCACGTGATCGGCGTTTTTAAGATCTCCGCGTGGAACCCACCCCAGGTGCGCAGGCCCTCGAGGATCAGGAAATTCGGGCTGCAGGTGCTGATCTGGATGTTGGCGGCCCCCACCACCGGACCACCGTACAGGTGCGGCGCAATCTGCGCATAGTGCGCCTCCGCCATACCGGCGATCTTCTTGGCTTCCAGGATCCCACCGCAGCGCCCGAGATTGATCTGCAGGATGGCGGCGGCACGCTCGTGTAACACACGGGCAAAGTCGTGCTTCGTCGTCAGCCGTTCACCGGTGGCGATCGGGATGCTGGTGGCGCGCGCCACGGCGGCCATCTCCACCGCGTTTTCCGGCGGCGTCGGCTCCTCCAGCCACAGCGGGTCGTACTTTTCCAAGCGCCGGGCAAGCCGGATGGCGCTGGCGGCAGTCATCTGGCCGTGGGTGCCGAACAGCAGGTCGGCGCGGCTGCCGACAGCTTCGCGAACTCGTTGTACATACAGCTCCGAGCGATCCAGCGCTGCCAGCGCCAGCTGGCGTGGATCGAAGGCGCCGTATGGCCCGGCGGGGTCGAACTTGATCGCCGTGAAGCCCTCATCGACGTAGGCGACCGCGCGCTCGGCGGCCAGTTCCGGATCGATGTAGACGTCGACCGGATCATCGTCTTCGGCATACAGATAGGTATAGGAGCGCAGCCGGTCGTTCACGCGGCCGCCGAGCAACTCGTAGACCGGTCGATCGAGCTCCTTGCCGATGATGTCCCAGCAGGCCATCTCGACGGCGCTGAGCACGCCCATGGTGGCCAGATCGGCATGCTGGCTATAGCCGTCGGAGTACACCCGACGCCACAGCTTTTCGATCTTGAACGGATCGTGGCCGATGACCCGACGGGCGCAAACGTCCTCGATCATGCGCGCCGCGACGCGTGGATGGAACGGCACGCCATAGGCCTCGCCGATCCCCTCCACTCCGGCGTCGGTGATGAGCTTGACGAAGACGAAATAGCGACCGCCGAAACCCGGCCTGGGGTTACCGACCACGAAAGTCTTGGCGTCGGCGATCTTCATGATGCCGGCCAGCCCTCGGAAGGCGCCTTCTGCATCTCGGCCGCTACTCGGGTCGGGCGCCTGGATCGATGAACTAGTACCTCGCTTTCTCGGCGTAGAAGCCGTTGATCACCTTCTTCTCGAGAAACTCCTCGAGCCCGTGACCGCCCCACTCACGGCCGTTACCCGACTGCTTGTAGCCGCCAAACGGCGAATCGTAGTCCTGGGCATTGCCGTTGAGGTACACGCTTCCGGCCTTGAGCCGGCGGGCGACACGACGGGCGCGCTCCCAGTCCTGCGTATGGACATAGGCGCCGAGACCGTAGGGCGTGTCGTTGGCGATCTCGATCGCCTCGTCCTCGTCGGCGAAGGGGATCACGCAAAGCACGGGTCCGAAGATCTCCTCCCGCGCGATGGCCATCTGGTTGTTGACACTGGTGAAGATCGTCGGCTTCACGAAGTAACCCGTCTCATGCCCTTCCGGCTTGCCGGGACCACCGAGCGCCAACTCGGCTCCCTCGTCGATCCCGACGTTGATCAGCCGCTGTACCTTGTCGAACTGGGTCTCGGATACGAGCGGTCCGATGTGGGAGCCGGCCTCGGTAGGGTCGCCGACCTCGACGCCCTCGCCCACACGTACCGCCGTCTCCACCGCCTGCGCATAGATGCTCTCGTGGACCAGCATGCGGGTCGGAGCGTTGCACGACTGCCCGGTGTTCTCGAAACAGTGCAACACCCCCTTGCGCACCGCCCCCTCAACGTCGGCGTCCTCGAAGATCACGTTGGGCGACTTGCCACCGAGCTCCTGTAGCACCCGCTTGACGCTGTCGGCGGCGCCCTTGGCAACCGACGCGCCAGCACGCGTCGAGCCGGTGAGGGACACCAGGTCGACATCAGGGTGTTCGGCGAGCCGGGCGCCGACCACCGGGCCCTCGCCGTGCACCATGTTGAACACGCCGGGGGGGACACCGGCCTCGTCGGCGAACTCGGCGAATAGGTGGGCTGACAGTGGAGACAGCTCACTGGGCTTGAGCACCATCGTGCATCCCGCCAGCAGCGCCGGAGCCACCTTGCAGGCCAGTTGGTTGATCGGCCAGTTCCACGGGATGATCAAGCCGCACACGCCGATAGGCTCGAGTACGACGTTGCCGCTGCGACCGGACTTCTCTTCCAGCGACAGGTTCTTCAGCGCCGCGATCGTGGCCGCGAAGTGCCCCGGACCGCAGGCGGCCTGAGATGAGTGCGACAGGTCGTGGGGCGCGCCCATCTCGGCAATGATGGCATCGACCATCTCGTCGTAACGCCGCTTGAACACCGCAACGATCTGCTCCGCCAGCTCGATCCGTTCCGCCACCGTGGTGCTCGAGTAGCTGTCGAAGGCAGCGCGCGCGGCCACCACGGCGCGATCGATATCTGCGACACTGCCGAGGTAGATCTCGGCAATCGTCTCCTCGGTGGCCGGGTTGATCACCGGCGCCATCGACGCATCACCGAGGGGTTTGGTCCATTCCCCGTCAATGTAGAAGCTCAGCCGCTTGTCCATCAGCGTTTCTCCAGGTGGTCGTTGTCAAATGAACAACCCTATTGAAACTCCCATGGCGCCGCGATGCTAATCTCCCGTTCTCTGCACCGCTCCCACTTCGCCAGGAAACCGCGATCATGCCAAAACGCATTCCGATGATCTTCGCCGGTGCTTTGTGCACCATTCTCGTAGGTGCGGGCGCGGTTCAGGCTCAGTTCCCCAACCCGCTGGCGGCCTTGAACGCCGGCACGGTGAGCGCACTGTTCGACGGCAAGAGCTTCTCTACGAACCCCAGCATCGCGATGATGGACGACGACAAGCTGGTCATCACGAGCCTCAGCAATGTCGTCCAGATTCAGGTTGAGAACGCTGCCGTCGGCGACTTTCAGATCCAACCGGGGCCTGACGGCGGCGCTGGCGACACGCTGGTCACTTTCCAGCCGCAAGACGGGGTTTATGTCGTTGCGATCGCCGGTACATTCAGCATCCAGACGCTGACCAGCAACGGGGCGAGCGGCAGTTTCGAGCTCACCGGCAGGAACGAGGACACCGAGGAGACTATCCAGATCACCGGTGGCAGCTTCGACGTGAAGTTCATCGGCGGCTGATCCTGGCGGGCAGCACATCGAAGGCACATCCCGCACCGCGATTTCAGTTCCGACCAGGCATCGAGCTTCCAGGACGGCGCTCGCCCGGGAGGCGAAGTTGAACGACCGCCGGACCATCGCTTTTTTCCCCGAGGCTGCTTTCGGACCCGCGCTGAACTCGGTGGGCATCGCCCAGCAGTGTCGCGACCGTGGGCACCGGGTCGTCTTCTTGTGCGACCCGGGCTTCGCCGGTGTTTTCGACGGCTACGGCTTCGAGGAGCGCCCCATCAACATGTCCGAGCCCATGGCGCCCGAGGACATGGCCCGCTATTGGTCGGACTTCATCAACGGTCACATCCCCAACTTCGGTAAGTCACCCTACGATCAGATCGACAACTACGTGCGCGATTGTTGGGAGGCGATCGTCGAGACAGCAATCTGGGCCGAGAAGGAGCTGCCGCAAGCGCTGCGAGAGCTACAGCCCGATCTCGTCTGCGTCGACAACGTGATCCTCTTTCCAGCCATCAAGCAGTTTGGCGCACCGTGGGTACGGATCATCTCGTGCAGCGAGAACGAGATTCCTGATCCGAACATCCCGCCGCACCTGTCCGGCTGTCGTGTCGGCGACGATGAGTGCGCGGCTCGGTTCTCGACTCGATTCGACGAGGTCACCGGCCCTATCCATGAGCGCTTCAACGCGTTTCTGCACCAGTGCGACGAGCCCCCCTACCCGATCGGTGAGTTCTTCGAAGCCTCGCCGTTTCTGAACCTGCTGCTGTACCCCGAGGCAGTACGGTTTCAGCGCCGCCAGCCACTCGATCCGGCGCGGTTCCAGTACCTGGAGGGGTGCGTCAGGCAGGAGGAGCGCTACGAGGTTCCCGCGTTCGGGAGCCACGACGACGCACCGCTGGTGTACGTCAGCTTCGGCAGCCTCGGCGCCGGTGATACGGCGCTACTGGAACGCATCATCAGAACGCTCGCAAAGCTGCCCTACCGGGCGCTGGTCAACGTCGGCGAGTATCTCGACAGCTACGACACGCCGCCGCCGAACGTTCAGCTGGCCTCCTGGTTTCCGCAGCCCTCGGTGATCGAGCAGGCTGACGCCGTCATCCATCACGGTGGCAACAACAGCTTCACGGAGTGCCTGTATTTCGGCAAACCGGCCCTCATTCTTCCCTACGTGTGGGACGGGCACGACAATGCCACCCGCGTCCAGGAGACCGGCCACGGCCTCACAATGCACCGTTCGGAGTGGACTGAAGCCGATCTCGCGACGGCATTGACGACTTTGCTGGGCGACAAGCCGATGTGCGCCCAGCTGGCGTCGACCAGCGCGAAGATGCAAGCCCAGAATGGGCCGCGACGCGCTGCCGAGCTCCTCGACGCCTTACTTCGGGCGAACGACGAGTCGCCCTGCTAACCACTGCCCGGGTGTGTAGGCGCTAACCGATCGCTGAGCACCAGCGTTCGTCAACCCACAAGCCGCAAGAGCATGTCCGGGAGACGGGAGAAGCGCCGGATCAGCAACAGCGGCACCAGGCAGGTACCGGCGAGCACCGCTACTGCCGTCCACATGAACGGCGTCACGGCGGGTGGCCACTCGACCTGAGCTCCGATGAACACGCTCGCCAAGATCGCCGCCATCCAGTAGGCATGCAGCAGCGCTTGGCGAGCAAGTCGGCGGGTCGGTACGGAGCGACGCAGCCGTTGAGCCTCGAGCTCGCTGCCCGTTTCGGCCTCGATGCGCCGGCAGAGACGATTGACAAAGTCCGCCTTCACACGCGGCTCAGGTAGCGGGCCGAGCGCATCCCGCAGCAGCATATCCACGGGCCGCTGTCGTCGCTCTTCGCCGGGTCGATCAGGGCGCATGATGCACTCCGCGTTTTTTTAGATCACGTTGGATCATAATGCGCGCCCGATACAACCATGATTTGATCGTACCCGACTGGACGCCGAGCAGCTCCGCGGTCTCCGGCACTGAGCACCCCATCCAGTAGTACAGATGTATCGCAGCTCGATAGCGGTCGGGTAAGCGATCCAACGACGGTCCCAGCAGCTGGCGCAACTCGGCGCCGGCGGCGGCTCGATCGCCGACCATCGAGCCTCGTTTGGCATCGAGCCGACCCTCATCCTCGAGGTGCGGGTAGCGGAATCGAGCGCCACGCTTACAATCGATCGCCTTGCGCCGGGCAATGCTGAATAGCCAGGTATGGAAGGCGCTGTCACCGCGGAATCCTTCCAGGCTGCGATGTACCTGGAGGAACACCTCCTGAGCGACGTCCTCCGCGTCGGCCGCGAAGCCCGGACCCAAGATCGCCGCCGCCACCCGACACACGCGCCCCTTGTAGCGCTCGACGAGCTCGCCGAAGAGGTCATCATTACCCGTCTCCAGATACTCGGCGACGAGGCGTCGATCCCTCATCGGAGCAGCTTGCGGCAACGGCATTCCCACGGGTTGAACCTACCCTGACCACCATCTGACACCCGTCATCAGACCTTTGCTTCCCGAGTCATCCAGTAGAACAACAGCAGTCCGACGCCGCTGAACGTCGGAATGAGGCCCAGCGTCGCCAGCTCGTTCATACCCTCCGACGCAGTCTCGCTGACCGACGAAAACCCAACCCACCAGCCGAGCCCGAAGAACACCAGTAGCAACCCGAGTGCCAGCGTGCCGTAGCGCACCCAGGCCAGTCTGGAGCCATTACCAGTCGATCGATCCATGTCCGCAGTCAGCATATCCAGCTCCTCGTCCTCGGGAAGCTCCGTCAGCGGAATCCCCTTCTCCATTGCCAACACGCGCTCCGCGTGGGCCATTTCCTTCAGTCGCACTTGCTGCTGGGTGCGCAGGTAGTTGGCTCCCATCAACAGTGCCAGCCAGCCCAGCACGAAGCCGAAAACCCAGTTCATCGAATGCCTCCTTCAATCGGGTCCCGACATCCCGGATCGCAACGCCCGGTGGTCGGTTCCGACAGTCAAATCCGCGTCACCTGGACATAAAGACGAGAGCAGGCCCGCCAACGGTTGCGGGTTTCTATCGCACCCGGGCGATGCTCTCGTCAGGGCGTTCCGAGCGCTTCCTTGCGCTTGGCGACGTAGGCGCACAGCTCCTCGTCGATCGCCGGGTCCAGCCGCGGCTGCTCGTAGTCGCGCAACAGCTGCTTCCAGATCGCGTTGGCTCGTGCCCCCGTGGCCACCGAGCCGGACTCCTCCCAGGTCTCATAGTTGCGCCAATCCGACAGCATCGGTGAGTAGAACGCCGTTTCGTAGCGCTCCATCGTGTGCGGCGAGCCAAAGAAATGGCCGCCGGGTCCGACATCTCGTATGGCTTCAAAGGCCAGTGTGTCCTCACTGACCTCGATCGGGCGCAGGTACTCCGCCAGCATCTGCAACATCTCGGCGTCGATGATGAGCTTCTCGAACGAGGCCGTGAGGCCGCCTTCGATCCATCCCGCGGCGTGCTCCACCAGATTTGCGTGTGCCATGACGGCGCCCCACAGCGACATCGAGCTCTCGTACACGGCCTGCTCGTCGACGGTCGCCGATGCGGTCGTGTTGCTGGAACGAAACGGGACGTTATAGCGACGCGCCAGTTGCCCGCTGGCGTGCGCCGCCTTGGTGTACTCGGGAGTGCCGAACGCCGGTGAGCCCGAGCGCATGTCGACATTCGAGGTGAACGCCCCGTAGACCACCGGGGTCCCGGCGTTGACGATCTGCGTGAAGGCAATCCCCATGAGCGCCTCGGCGTTCTGCAGCGTCATCGTGCCGGCCAACGTCGCCGGCCCCATCGCCCCGGCAAGCGTGAACGGCGTGATGCAGACCGACTGCCCGGCGCGCGCCATCGCGATGGTGCCCTCGGCCATCGGGATGTCGAACTGCAGCGGCGTGTTGGTGTTGATGATCGACTGTAGCGCCGGGCGTCGGGCGAGCTCGTCGCGATCGACCCCCAACCCGATGCACGCCATCTCGATGGCGTCCTCGGCGCGCTCCTTGCCGAGCGCCTGGGGCTGCCATGTCTTGTCCAGCAGCCGGATCTGCGCCAGGTACAGATCGAGATGTCGGGTCTCCGGGTGTAGATCCATGGCCTCGAACGGCCCGCCACCCTCCTGGTGAACGATGTTGAGGCTCTGGATCAGACGCAGGTAATCGCATTGCTCGGCATAGCTGCCGGTGCGCCTGCCGCGGTCCAGATCGCTACAGAACGCCGGCCCGCCCACAGCAGTGAACACGACGTTGCGGCCGCCGATGGTTACGTGACGCTCGGGATTGCGCGCGTGGAGGACGAACTCCGACGGAGCCAGCGCCACCATCTCCTCGAGAAGCGTCGCATCGAAGCGCACCATCTGGGCGGCATCGTCGACCTCTGCTCCGGCTTCGGCAAGCAAGCTGCGCGCCTCTGCGTGGAGCACGCGGACACCGACCTCCTGCAGCAACCTGAGCGAGGCGTGGTGGATGGCATCGATCTGGTCCTCGCTGAGTACCTCGATCGGTGCATAGGGGTTGGCGACCTGGCCCCACGGAAGCTGTCGCACGCCAGTCTCGGCACGTCGATTCCGCGCCCGGCCCCTTCGTCTCGCCATTCGGAGTTCCCCCGTAACGATGCGGCCCTGGGTCCACCGGCGACGGCCGGAAAGCACCTTCCGCTGGCGTCACCTGACGGCGGCAGTCTAGAGGACTCTCCAGGCGCCACCAAACAACCTGGCCAGGAGCAGATCAGCACGTTTCCACAACCGACGCAGGACAATCCCTTGTTTGAGGCAAGCGGCCATGACTCAACATCGACGCCGCCGTGTCGCACTCAGGGCCGACCTCTGATCGACTGCATCGTGTTCACCGGGCAGATTGGTAGTAGACTGCCGCAGGGCAATCTCCCGCGTCGAATCGCACTGCTCCCCGTGGCCTTCGGACCGCGCCGAGGCGACCGTTCGCGATCGACCTCCGGGACGTTGGGCGAGCGTGCCTTTGGCAGCAGGAGCAGACTCCGCGAGTGAGCCTCACGACGGGCGATCAGAGCCGATACCGCGAGTTCCGCTCGCACTACCTGCCACGGACGCCTAGCGGCCGATTCGCGGTGCTTTTCTACCTCCTGGCCCTGATTTTCGCGGAATGGCCGCTCTTGCCACTCGCCAACCGCATCGAGCCGACCGTCTTCGGGTTCCCGTTCCTGTTCGCGTATCTGTCGGTGATCTATGCCGCCAAGGTGGCCGTGCTCATCTACGCAGCGCGCCGGCAGCTGTGAGCCAGAGGACCTGAGCCATGGAACCCTGGGTGGTCGCACTGTCGCTGATCGGCGCCTACTTGGTAGTGACGCTGCTCCTGGGTGTGGTTGCCAATCGACGGCTCGAGGTAAACCTCGAGGACTTTCTGCTCTACGGTCGCCGCGCCGGATTCTTCGTGCTCTATCTGACGATGGTCGCGACCTACCACAGCGCCTTCGCGTTCCTGGGGAGCAGCGGGTTCTTCTACACCCACGGAATAGGGTTCTGGGTCGCCGGTACCTGGACCCTGATGACGGGAGCGATCACCTACGTGCTCGGGCCGCGGATCTGGGCTCTGGGGAAGAAGTTCAATTACATCACCCCTGCCGACATGCTGGCGGACTACTACGAGAGTGAACCGGTTCGTATGGTGGTGGCGTCGGTATCGGTCGTCTTCACGATCCTGTACATCCAAGTGCAGGCCCAGGGACTGGGATACATCATCAGCGCCGCGTCGGGCGACCGCATCTCGTTCGAGATCGCTACCGCAGTTCTGCTCATCGTGGCCGCAACCTACCTCATGGCGGGCGGCCTGCGGGCCGTTTACTGGACCGACGTCTTGCAGGGAGTATGGATGTACGTCGCGGTATGGGCCGGGGCAATCTACCTGTCGTATGAACTGTTCGGCGGACCGATGCAACTCCTCGACGCGGTCAGGGAGCAACGACCCGACCTGCTGACGATCCCGGGGCCACGCGACTTCTTCACGTATCCGATGTGGTTCGGGATGATGATCGCGCTGTCGTTCGGGGTCGTCCTTCAGCCGCACATCATGATCCGCTACTACACCGCGGTCGATGCGCGGACGCTGAAGTGGCTCGGCGCCACCATCCCGATCTTCCTGCTCACGCTGTTCATTCCGACCGCGTTCGTCGGTCTCGGGGGCGCGCTGGCGATGCCGGGCATTGCCATCCCCGACCGGATCTTCCCGGAGTTGCTGTTTACATATGCGCCGGCCTGGCTCACGGGGGTGATTCTCGCTGGAGCTACAGCAGCAGCAATGTCGACGCTCGACTCGATCCTGCACGCCAACGCTGCGGTTCTTACCCGCGATATCTATCAACGCTATGTGCGTGCCGATGCCGATCTGGCCCACTACGTCACGGTGAGCCGAGTTTGCATCGTCGGGTTCTTGATCATCGGTTACATCCTCAGCGTCTACACCTTCGAGTACCTCGTCATTTTGGTGACGCTCTCCGGCGCCGGGGCACTACAGCTCTTGCCGGCGGTGCTGGGCGTCACCTTCCCGTCCAGCGTTCGGTTCACCGCCAACGGCGTGCTGGCAGGGATCGGGCTCGGCCTCGTGACGCTGTTTCTCACCCTCGTCGTATGGCCGCACCCGCTGTCCCTGCACGGTGGTGTTTGGGCCCTGCTGGTGAACGGCCTCGCGACGCTCGTGGTCTCGCGCACTAGCCCGCCGCCGTCCGCCGCTACCGTCAACCGTGTGCACGGTGCGATCGAAGAGCTCGTCTACGGTGCGACCAGCGAATAGATCATGAACACGCTCGTGATTGGCATCGACACCGGCGGCACGTTCACCGACTTCGTCCTCATGGATGAAGGTCGGGTTCGCGTACATAAAGAGCCATCAACACCAGACAACCCGGCGACGGCGATCCTCGCCGGCCTGCAGAACATGGGCGTAGCCGGCGCCGACATCGTGCACGGGTCCACGGTGGCGACGAACGCACTGCTCGAGCGGCGTGGGGCCCGCACGGTACTGATCACAACGGCCGGGTTCGAGGACGTGCTCGAGATCGGCAGGCAAACGCGGCCCTCGATCTACGATCTCGGCGTCACCAAGCCCACACCGCTGGTTGCAACCGCCGACCGCTTCGGTGTCCGCGAGCGCATGGACCCGCAGGGCGTGGTCGTCGATCCGGTCGATCCGACGACCTTGAGCGCGATCTGCGAGCGCATCCGCGAAGGCGACTACGACTCCGCGGCCATCTGCCTGCTGCATGCCTATGCCAACCCGGAGCACGAGCGCGCCGTGCTGGACGCCGTGGGCGACGGCTTCGGCGGCTTCCTCACCGCATCACATCAGGTCGTGCCGGAGTTTCGCGAGTACGAGCGCACGAGCACAACCGTGGCCAATGCTTATGTCGGCCCGATCATGCAGCGGTATCTCGGCGATCTGGCCGAACGCGTGCCGGAGTCGCCAATCCGGCTCATGCAATCCAACGGTGGCTCGATCTCGCTCCAGGCGGCCAGGCGGTCGGCGATCCAGACCGTCCTGTCAGGGCCGGCCGGCGGCGTCGTCGGGGGCGCGGAGATTGGCCGGCTGGCCGGCTTCCCGAACAGCATCACTTTCGACATGGGGGGCACGAGCACCGACGTCAGCCTTTGCCAGGGTGAGCCCAGACGCACCGCCGAGTCGACAGTGGGCGGCCTCCCGATTCGTCTCCCGGTCATCGATATCCACACCGTCGGCGCCGGTGGAGGCTCGATCGCCTATCGTGATCCCGGCGGTGCTCTGAAGGTAGGCCCGCGCAGCGCCGGCGCTCAACCCGGCCCGATCTGCTACGGGCGCGGCGGCACCGACATCACGGTCACAGACGCCAACCTGTTTCTCGGGCGACTGGCCCCGAGTCACTTCCTCGGCGGCGGTCAGCACCTCGACCCAGAGCCGGCGGTGGCCGCGATGAACCGTCTCGCGGCGGAGGTCGACATGGCGCCCATCGAGCTCGCCGAGGGCATCACCCGCGTCGCCAATGCGACGATGGCGGGTGCGATCCGAGTGATCTCTGTGGAGCGCGGATTCGATCCACGAGACTTCAACCTCGTCTCGTTCGGTGGGGCCGGCGCAATGCACGCCGCGGCGCTGGCGCGCGATCTCGGCATTCCCCGCGTAGTCGTCCCGTTCGCCGCCGGGATTCTCTCGGCGCTCGGCATGCTGCTGGCCGATATCGTGCGCGACTACTCGCAGACGCTGATGATCGCCGCCTCGGATGTCAATCCCGAGATGCTCGAGGCCGAGTTCGGCAAGCTCGAATTACGGGCGATCGAAGAGTTCGGACTCGACGGCACGGACGCCAACACCCTGCGGTTCGAGCGCAGCGTCGATCTGCGCTACGTCGGCCAGGGATACGAGCTCGAGGTGCCGATGCAGCCCGACTTCGAGGCCACTTTCCACGAGCTTCACGAGCAACGCTACGGCTACAGCGACCCGGAACGGCCTACAGAGGTGGTCAACGTCCGCCTGCGGGTGGTAGCACCCACACAAAAGCCGACATTGGAGAGCCAGCCGCTGACAGAGTCCGACCTCGGTGTGGCTGTTCTCGGAGACCACGAGATGGTTTTCGATCGGGAACCGCATCGGGCCCGGCTCATCGACCGTGACCAGCTGCAGCCTGGTAGCTCGTTCGACGGCCCCGCACTGGTGGTGGAGTACAGCACGACGACCGTCGTCCCTCCGGACGCCAGCTGTCGCATCGACCGGTACCGCAACCTGATCATGGAAACCACCCCATGAGCGCGCTACCGGTGGAGTACGACCCCATACAGCTTGAGGTTTTCCGCAACCTGTTCCACTCGGCGGCCGAGGAGATGGGTGTGGCGCTCTGTCGCACCTCTTTCTCGCCCAACATCAAGGAACGGCGCGACTACTCGTGCGCCGTTTTCGACGGCGCCGGTCGGGTCGTTGCCCAAGGAGACCATATGCCGGTGCACCTGGGATCGATGCCGCTGTCGGTGGCGGCAGCGATCGAGGACACCAGGATGGGTCCTGGCGACGTGGTGGTGGTCAACGATCCGTTTCGCGGTGGCACTCATCTGCCCGACATCACCCTGGTCGAGCCGGTTTTCGTCGCCGGCGGCACCGAACCGACGTTCTACGTCGCCAACCGCGCACATCACTCTGACGTCGGCGGCATGACCCCAGGCTCGATGCCGCTGGCTACCTCCATCTATCAGGAGGGAATCCGCATTCCACCGGTGCACCTGCTGCGCGGCGGCGAGATCGTCGACGACGTGATGTCGTTGATTCTCACCAACGTGCGTACCCCCCGAGAGCGCGAGGGTGATCTCACGGCTCAGATCGCTTCGAATCGCACCGGGCTCCGGCGGCTGCTTTCGATCGTGGAGAAATACGGACTCGACGTCGTGCAAGCATACATGGGGCACTTGATGACCTACGCCGAGCGCATGACGCGCGAAGCGATCCTCCAGATCCCGGACGGGACCTACCGTTTCGAAGACTGCATGGACGACGACGGCCAAGGCAACGGCCCGCTCGCCATCGTCGCCACGATCGTCGTCAACGGCGACAGCGCACGCATCGACTTCGCCGGCACGTCGCCACAAGCGCAGGGCAGCATCAACGCCAACTACGCCATCGCGCTGGCGGCGGTCTTCTATTGCTTCCGCGCCATTGTCCCGTTCCCGATACCGTCGAACCACGGCACCCTCGTGCCGCTGGAGGTCGTGGCACCGGACGGTTCCCTGGCCAACGCCCGGGCGCCGTCGGCGATGGCCGCGGGCAACGTCGAGACCTCGCAACGCATCGTCGATACGGTGCTCGGGGCGCTCGCCCAGGCCATACCAGACGTCATCCCGGCCGCCAGCAGCGGCACGATGAACAATACGACGCTCGGCGGTACCGACCTTTCCGGGGCCCCGTTCGCCTACTACGAAACGGTGGCCGGCGGGATGGGCGCACGACCGTACGCGGACGGCTTGGACGCCACTCACACTCACATGACCAACAGCTTGAATACCCCGGTGGAGGCTCTGGAGCACTCCTACCCGTACCGTGTCACCCGCTACGAGGTCCGCCGCGGGTCCGGAGGCAGCGGCACCTGGCGCGGAGGCGACGGAATACGTCGTGACATCCAGCTGCTGGTCCCCGCCCAACTCACCATCCTCAGCGATCGCCGCGTCAAAGGCCCGTACGGGTTGCAAGGCGGCGACTCTGGACGCCCGGGCCGCAACGTGCTGATCAGCGGAGGCCGCGAGCGCGAGCTGCCAGGCAAGGTCACCGCATCGATCCAGGCAGGAGACATCGTCAGCGTGCGCAGCCCGGGTGGCGGTGGCTTCGGATCTGCTGACGGTCAGCACGGCTCCGCCGACGGCAGCGAGTCGCGAGACATCGACGAACCCAGGAGATAATGATGATCCAACGGCGCATGATGGGCCGCCTGTGGAAGCCTCTTCTCGTCGCACTCGTCGCCAGCTTGGGTGCCGTCGGTGTGCCCGCCCCGGCAGATGGACAGGCGAGCGAAAACGCCGCAGCGGCTGGCCTGGAGAGCCTCTTCGAGGCCGGTCAGATCTTCCAGGACCGCAATGGCGACAAGGTGGTCGACTTCGTCGCTGCGGGGATTGTCGTTGGCGCCGAGCGCTCCGAGGCGGATCTGGCGGCGGCGCTCGACGTCGCCGCACGCCTCGGTTTCCAGACCATGGCCATGGACCTTCCGATGCCCCGCGAGGCGCCCGAGGGAGGCATAGGCATCGCCGTTGGTCGCGCCGGCGTCGAGCGTGCCGGGCTCAGCGTAGCGGCGCTCGATGAGCTCAGCGCGGGAGCTGGTCTGGTGACACGAACCAGCTCCGACGGACGCGATTGGCTGGTGATCGCCGGCGCCGACGACGCCGGTACGCGCGCCGCCGCCGCCGCATTCGGCGGCCGGCTACCGCACGTCGGATCACCCACCGGAGCCACGCTGACAGATCTGACCACCGACGTCGAGGAGTATCTCGCCGGTGAAGGGATCACGGTGCAGGAGGTCAGCGTACCGGCGATCCACGCCGATGCCGACGGTGACGGATCATTTTCCTCCGTCGACGTCATGGTGAGCCTGTCGGCCGCCGATCTGAGCCGCGCCCGCGAAGCGCTCGCGGACGTGCCGACGCGGCGGGCCGTCGAGAGCGAGGCGACGGACGACGACGATAACGGCGACCCATCCGAGTTGCTTTCGTACGGCGGCGCCCAGCGGTTGCGTCTTTCATTGACCGCCACGGGGGCCGACGTGGTCGACGTCGAGATCCCGCGCGTCGAACCCGACGCTCCCTCACGCCCGACGCCCGGCCGACCGGGTTCCGGTGGCAAGGATGGCCTCGATCTGTCGACCTTGTTCGAGGCGGAGGGGTTGCTCGGCGACAGCGACAACAACGTGATCCCCGACCGGATCGATGCGGTGCTGAGCGCCGCCGGCCCTGGCGTCGACGGCACCATCGATCTGGCCGCACGCCTGGGGCTGGAGTCGGCCGGGGTCACCCTGCCTCTCGGTCGTCCGGCAGACGAGATCGATGCGGCCGGCAGCGAGCCGACCCTGGTGACCATCGGCATCGATCACCCACTGATCTCCGAGCTCGTCGAGGACGGCAAGCTGGCGCCGGGACGGATCGAGGCTCTGGCTGCCGGTGAGGGCCTCATCGAGATCGTCCCGGCGGCCTTTGGCGACAAGCGCGCCGTGGTGGTTACCGGCGCGGACGCCGCCGGCGTGGCGCGGGCACTCGAGCAGCTTTCGCAGCAGTTCCCCCACCTGTCGCAACGCGGACACGATCGCGCCACGGTGGATCAGGTCGAGCTTGCGGTGTGGCGATTCCTTTCGCAGCGCAGCCCGGGAGGGCAGGCAGCCGCGGCCCTCTACAAGCTCGACCGCATGATAGAGGAGCTACGCGGCAAACAGATCGAGGCTGCCCAGGCAACGGTCTCGCTCGAGAAGATCGAACCCGGGCTCGAGGCAGTCGTGCGCCAGCGCCTCGCGGTTCTCGGCATCGCCGACGTGTCGGTGCTGATGGACGATCGCGACGTGCAGAGTGCCGCCGTCCTCAGCGAAGAAGAGATCGAGGTCCCCTCCGAGGTAGACGCCTTCTGGACGCAGTTCCGTGAGCGGGTGATTCCGGGGGTGCGCCGAGGTCGGCCGGTGCAAGTGGAGGCCCGGCTGAGCGAGCCGCCCGAGGTCCGACAGCGGATCGCCGAGCAGGCCCGAGACCTGTTGATCGAAGCAGGAGCCTCCTCCGGCGGCACCAACGTTACCGTGCTCTCGGCGTTCAAACAGGGCTTCTCGTGGCTGCGCGAGGTAATCGTCCCCGAGCTCCGTCGGATCCAGTCGAACAGCGCCGACCCGGCGATCGGCGGCATCCGAGTCCACTTTGCCGAAACCGGCCCGCCGGAGGAATGGCCGCAGCAGGCGATGTACAGCAAGGTGCGCTGGCTGAAGGAGATCTGGCCGGTCGACGAGGTCATGTCAGCAGACCTGTCGATCGATCCGGAGCTTGTGGACTTCGAGATGGCGCCGCTCGACGCGCCGACCTATGAGGTCGTCGTGACCTCACCGAGCGGCGGCGAGCTGCTGCGCCGGACATTCGAGCCCAAGTACGTGTTGCAGCCGTACTACGCTCGCTTCGACGACTATGAGCTGGTGCGCGTCAGCACCGGCTGGATCCGAGCCACTAGCGGCGCCGACACGTTGATCGACGAGCGCATCGTCACCGACATCGAAGCGTTTTGGGATCACTATCAGAGCCAGACGCTGAGCGGTCTGTACGACCACGTCATGGACGTACACGAGGGCAACCCGCGGGGCTCCGACGCCCCCTATTTCGGCGAGCTCACGGTCGAAGTGAGCCTCAGCGAGCCGGACTATCGCCTCGGGATCGACAACGAGTACATCTCGTCGCTCGACTCGCTCCACGAGGAGATCTACTTCCCCACTCTGTTCTTCTTCCGCGTCTTGGGCCGTATGGCGCGCGGCGAGGAGCTCGACCACATCGGTCGTGTGATTCCGATCATGCGGCCCAACAGCAGTGGCGAAGGCGGCTGGGCGAAGATTCGCCTCACCGGGTTTGCCACCAGCCGGCCCGCCGTGGTGATCGACTACACCGAAGCCGATGGCACCTCCGGTCAAGTACGCCGTGACGTCCCGCTGGTCACCGTGGAACGACCGAGCGCGCTGGCAGCCACGGTGCGTAGCGGTCAGGTGGGTCTCGACAGCATTGACTTACGCGTCAAGGTGGACTTCGAGGACGACCACCGTGCTGACCTGCTCCAGCAGGCCGACGAGTACCAGGTCGACAGCCGCGTCATGAGCGCCGTTCAGGCCACGGCGATGATCGACAATCTCGAACAGCTTCGGGCTCGAGACCTGTACGACGATGAGCTCGCCTTCGACGGATTGGGAACGATCCGACTGGCGGCCGCATGGGAATGGGAGATCGACCGCGATACCCAGACAGTCGCGACGCTCGACGCCAACGGCACCGCGGCTCCCTACCCGGCGATCGCCGCGCTGCTGCCCGACGGCGGCTACAGCTATCAGGGCGAGGAACTGGTGCAGTGGGAAACACCCATCCCGCCGCCCGAAGGGCACGCCATCCTGGCCCGCATGTCGACGTTCCCCGAGGCGACAATGTACTGGGCCGGTCGCAGCTACCTCGGCAAGGACATCTGGGCGATGGTCCTCATGCCCCCGATCGAGGCGAGTCACTGGTCGCGCTACAAGTTCACCACCCACAAGCCGACCGTCGTCTACTCCGCCCGCCAGCACGCCAACGAAGTCTCATCGACCAGTCATGTGCTCAAGCTGGCCGAGCTATTGCTAACCGACGACGAGTTCAAGAAGAAGCTGCTGGACGTGAACGTGATCGTCCACCCGTTCACCAATCCGGACGGCGCACAGCTGGCCTACGACCTGTACGAGATCACCCCCGACTTCATTCTCCACGCCGGGTACCTGGGCTCGCTCGGCCAGGATGCAACCAACGGTGGGCGGGAAGACATGCCCATCTACCCGGAGTCGAAGGTTCGGCCGAATCTATGGCGAACCTGGCTCCCCGACATCTTCCTCAACCCGCACGGGTACCCATCGCACGAGGTGGTGCAGCTGTTCTCCGAGTACGCCGGGCTGGTACGCCGCGGTCGCATCACCGAACGCAACTGGAGCGTCAACCGCGGCTGGTTCATCCCCGGCTTCGGCTATCTGGACGATCCCGACTTCCCGCGCCACAAGGATGCCGCGTTCAGCATCCGCGACTACGTGACGCGCTACATCAACGCGGCGGAAAACGTGCGCGCCATGAACGAGCGCGCCTACGACCGCTACCAGCGCTACGGCGGCGAGTACGAGCCCGTTATCTACCGGCAGGACATGACCGACGGGGTCAACGTCCAGATGCCGTTGAAGGGAGGTCGCTCTGGCCAGGGGGGCGGGTTCAACCCGCGTGTGACGATCTGGAACGGCAGCACCGAGGCACCGGACGAGACCGCCTACGGCGACTGGATGGACATCGTTGCGACCGCCGGGCTGCAGTGGGACAAAGCGATCCTTGATTACCTCTACGAGGGCGAGCACAGCGTCGATTGCAAGGGCGCAGCTCACTGGGGCGGCGGAGTCCGACTCTGGCTCGATCGACCACGGCCGCCGAAATTGGCGGAAGATGAAGACGACGAGAGGGCGCAGTAAACACTCCCCCGAGCTCCGACGCTAAAGCCGCAGGGTTTCGTTGGCCGGGCCCAACCGACACCGAGCTCGGCACCTCGGTCGGGAGCCCCGTTCGCCCGACCTCGGTGCTGTCGTATCCACAACGCGATTCGCGGGTCTCCCTCCTCTCGGACCGGCGCTCATGGCCAGGACAGCCCTCTCAACGAAACCCTGCGGCTTTAGCGTCGGGCGACCGGCGGAGATCGTCGGTGCGGGGAGAAGACGACGCTGCGATCGCAGCCTCAGAGGTTCGTCGAGCTTCGAGACCGTCCAGCGAATCGAAGTCGGGACGCCGAGTTGTGCTGACACACGGCGCGGAAACGACCGGTTTGCGGACTCCGAGATCTGGCGCTGACTCGGAGTTCCTGTATGTGACCTCGACGGTGATGTGAAAGGCGCGGGGCCCTGTCGAGAGGGCTGTCCTGGCCATGAGCGCCGGTCCGAGAGGAGGGAGACCCGCGAATCGCTGTGGAGGCCCGTGTGCCTAGGTTGGGCGGACGGGGCTCCCGGAGGTGCCGAGCTCGGTGCCGGTGGGGCCCGGCCGACAGGGCCCCGCGCCTTTCACCTTCCACCGGTGGGCCCCGGCCAACGGAACTAGGTGTGAGTTCTGAGTAGGTTGTTCACGGACTCACCTCGAGCCTGGACATAGGCGTCTGACTGCCGATGCCAGCATGGGGTCGGTGACGATTGTAACGATTCGTCCAGGGGACAAGTGCGCGAGCTCGGTGAGCCGAAGTCCGGTAGCAGGTGCCGTAGGCCCACTGCTCCTTGAGTGTGCGGATGAAGCGTTCGGCCTTGCCGTTGGTGCGCGGCGTATAGGGCTTCGTGTAGATGTGGCGGATGTTGAGCTGCTGGCACAGCAGATTGAAGCGCTTGGAGATGTAGCCGGGGCCGTTGTCGGTCATGACGCGTTGGATCGATACGCCGTGGGTTGCGAACATCTCCACGGCCCGGGCGAGAAAGGCCGTGCAGGTGTGCTGATCCTCAGCCGGTAGTACTTCCGTGTAGGCGGCCCGCGAGTGATCGTCCACGGCGACATGGGCATACTCCCAGCCAGCACCATAGATACGCTTGGAGCGGTCGCCATGGATGCGGTGGCCAGGCTTGGTGATCCGCGCCACTTCTTGGTATCCAGGTGTAGCAGCTCGCCAGGTCTTTGCGTTCGTAACGCCGCACCGGCACCTTGGGCTCCAGGTCCCGACCCATTCCCGAACGACGCAGCCAGTCCGATACCGTGGCGGCGTGGCACACACACTCGCTGGCTGATCTGCCAGGCCGTCAACTTGTGGCGACGCAGCCGCTGGATCCTGCGCACCGTCCGGCTTTGATGCGGACACCGGTGCGGTCGGCTGCTCCGATCAACCAGTCCCGACTCGCCTTCGCCGGTATCGACGCAGCCATTTGAACACCGTCCGACACGCTCAGGGCTGCCGCCGTATCCTTCACAGGCTTCGCCTGCTCCAGGACACGGCGTACCATCTCGCGGCGTAGGTATGGCCGTGCGGGCGTTACCATGCAACTGCATCGGGCGCTCCTTCTGAGCTTTGGTGTCGACAACCCCATTGATCTCAGAAGTGAGCCCCGATGTGAACAACGTCCTCGGAATGACACCTTAGGCGGCTTTCGCGCCGGACCTCCGAACAGACCCGCGGCAGCACGCTCCTGCGCAGTACCGGGCCGGCTACGCCGGCGGCAGGCTCTCGAGGTCCCCGACAACCGAGCTGAGGATCTCGACCAGCTGTTCCAGCTCGGCGTCGGAGATGATGAACGGTGGACCGAGGAGAATGAGATCACCTGCACCGTCGTCGCGAGCGAACCCGGTATTGGAGTAGACCATCAGCCCGCGCTGTATGCAGGCCTCGACGACACGTTCTGCCATCCGGTCTGAGCGCGGAAACGGCTCCTTGGTATCACGATCGGCGACCAACTCCAGGGCAAGGAGCAGGCCGCGGCCGCGAATATCGCCGACGCGCGGATGATCGCCTAGCGTCTGCGTAAGCATCGTCTTGAGGCGCTCGCCCTTGATTCGCGATTGTGTGACGAGGTCGTCGCGGATGAGCCGTTCGATCACTGCGATGCCCACAGCAGCGCCAATGGCGTGGTGCGAGTAGGTAAACCCGTGTACGAAGCCGGCCTGCATCAGCGTTTCCGTTACCTGACCGTTGGCGATCGTAAGGCCCAGCGGCCAGTAGCCGGCTGAACAACCCTTGCCGCTGGCGATGATATCCGGGCGTATTCCCCAATGGTCGACTCCGAACCAGGTGCCAGTGCGGCCGAAGCCGGTCATCACCTCGTCGGCTATCAGCAGTACCCCGTGGCGGCGACACACCTCGGCGACCGCCGGCCAGTAGTCAGCGGGAGGCACCGCGGCGCCCAAGGTAGCGCCGGCGATCGGCTCGGCGACGAACGCTGCCACACTGTCAGGACCTTGCTCGACGATCACCCGCTCCAACTCGGCGGCATGCGCAAGGCCGCAATCGGTCGGGTGCGCCGACATGGAGCAGCGGTACTCGTACACCGGCGTCACGTGGATCGCCCGATCGAGCCACGGAAGATAGGGAGCGCGGAGCGGGGCGCGGCCGCTGGCATCGAGGGCCCCAACGGTGTTGCCGTGATACGAGCCCCAGCGGCTGATGATCTTGTGCCGACCCTGCTGTCCGTTGGCCAGGTGAAAGGAGCGCGACATCTTGAAGGCCGTTTCTATCGCCTCGCCGCCTCCCGATACCGGATACACCGACGGATCGTCCATCGGAACGAGCGGTGCCAGCGTCGCGCCAAGCTCTTCGATCGCCTCGGTTGTGAAGTCCGTGGCGTGCACATAGGAGATCTTCTCGGCCTGCTCGACCATCGCCCGACGAACCGCCGCGACGCCGTGACCGATGTTGACGACGATCGCGCCACCGCATCCGTCGAGATATCGCTGGCCTTCGGCATCGGTGATCCACACACCCTCGGCTGCAACGGCCGTGCGCGCTGCCCCCGACGTCCGGGGGAAGATGTGGCTCATCGCGAGTACAGCCCGTCGCGGTCGAGCTCATCGCGAATGAGACGTAGCTCCTCGGCGGTCGGAGCCGCAGTGTCGCCAACATCGTCAGCCACCCTCATCTCCCATCCGGTGTTTTCGAGGACTTCGTCCAACGACACTCCGGGGTGCAACGATCGCAGCGTCATCTCACCGGTACCCTCTGCGAACCCGTATTCGCCGAGATCGGTGATCACCACCTGCGGCCCGGATCCGAGCCAACCCCGGGCGCGCGCCGCCACTGGGTCCGGGTTGTGGCCGGGCGAAGTCTGGAAGCTTAGCTGCTCGACAAACGAGCGCCGCTTCTGCGGCATGATGATGAAGATACGGCGCGCGTTGATGGCGATCTCGCAGGCGCCCCCGGATCCCGGTAGCCGGACCTTGGGGGTCTCGTAGTCGCCGATGGTGGTCGTATTGAGGTTGCCGTATCGGTCGATCTGCGCCCCCTGCAGAAACCCGACGTCGATCAGACCCGCTTGCAGGTAATAGGCGAAGAGCTCGAACATGCTGGTGGCCGCCGTCGCTCCGGTAACCAACGTCGGGTCACCGATCGACAGCGGCAGCCTTGCCGGCGCAGCGCCGAAGACGCCCGCCTCGTAGACCATCTGAATATCGGGCGAACCGGTGCGCTTGGCGAGGTTCACGGCGATGTTCGGCATGCCCACACCGACGAAGCAAATCTTCTCCCCGGCGAGCGCGCGCGCCGACTGCACGATCATCATTTCCTTGCGCGTGAACCCGAGGTCTGGCGAGACGCTGCTCATGCGTACTCTCCATAGTCCACCTCACCCGATAGCGCCGGCCCGGTCGGCCTCAGCCGATCCCAGTAGGCCGTTCCGAACTTGTCCACGTAGTCAGCGTGACACGACAGGTCGTAGACGTAGTCGCGGAGCCAGGCGTCGAGGTCGTCGGGGTGGCGCGCAATGGCGTCCCACTTGACGTAGAAGTCGTTGTCGCGGTCGTAGTGCCCCTGCACGTACGACGGGTGGCAGCCGAACGGCTCCACTACTACGGCGTCGACCTTGATGCCGGGGAGCATCGTTCGATTCGGATCCTTGCGCACGACGTCCTCGCTGACGAGCTCCTCGACCACCAGGATGACGCGTTTGGCGCCGAACGCGGCCTCCTTTTGACAGCCGAGCAACCCCCAGATCTGGGCGTTGCCCTCCGCGTCGGCGCGCTGCGCGTGGATGATGGCCACATCGGCATTGAGCGGCGGCACAACAGCAATCCTGCCGCTGCCGAAAGGGTCGTCCAGCCAGCGGATCTGATCGTTCACCGACGGTATGTCCGACTCCTCATACGAGCGCAGCGGCATGAACGGCAGACGCGAAGCGCCGGCCATATACCGGCAGACCATGCCGAAATGGCTGTACTCTTCGATCTCCAGTGCGGCCGGGAAGCCGGTTTCCACGCGCCGTCGGACCGCGTGCAGCGAACCGACGCCGGGGTTTCCCAGCCACGAAAAGATCAGCTTGGTGGCGACGCCGGCACCGATCATCTGGTCGTAGATCAAGTCAGGAGTCATACGCGCCAGCGTCAGATCGCGCTTGCGCTGGCGGATGATCTCGTGACCGGCGGCAAAGCAGATCAGGTGCGTGAAGCCCTCGATTGCGACGGTGTCGCCGTCGCTCACGAGCTGCCGCACAGCCTCCTGCATCGTGACGACCTTGCTCACCGCAACGCTCCTATCCGTCGACGGTGGCGAGAACCTCGTCGAACACCTCGAGCCCCCGGTCGACCTGTTCGCGGGTGAACACCAGCGGCGGGGCGATGCGAATCACGTTGTCACCGCAGCCGAGCATCAGCAGGCCGCGCTTGAACGCCTCCTGCTCTATCCGTGCCATCACCTCGTGGTTCGGGAGCTCGACGCCGATCATGAGACCAAAGCCCCGCACTTCACGGATCATCGCCCGTTTCGCCTGCAGCTCGCGCAGACCGTCCATGAGGTATGTGCCGACCTCGGCGGCATTCTGCTTGAGACCGTTCTCGATCAGATCGATGGTGGCGAGCGCCGCCGCGCAGGGTGTCGGTGAGCCACCGTAGGTCGAGCCATGCGAGCCGACCTCCCAGGTCATTAGCTCACCGCGCGCGATCATCGCGCCCAGGGGCATGCCGCTGGCGATGCCCTTGCCGGCAAGGAGCACGTCGGGCTCGACGCCGAAATGCTCCACGGCCCAGGTCTTGCCTGTACGGCCCATGCCCGACTGCACCTCGTCGACCACCAAGAGAATGCCGTGCTCGTCGCACAAGCGTCGCAACTCGGTGAAGAACTCCCGGGGCGGGACGATGTACCCACCCTCGCCCTGCACTGGCTCGACGAAGATCGCCGCTACTTCGTCGGCGGCCAGGACGTGCTTGAAGAGCACCTTCTCGATGTAGTTGATGCTCGCCAACCCGCCTTCGACATCCGCCAGATCGAGGCCCCACCCGTAACCGTCGCCGTACGGTGCGTGGTACACGCCGGGAAGCAGCGGCCCGAAGCCTCGGTGGTACTTCGCCTTCGATGCGGTCAACGACACGCCGCCGTAGGAGCGTCCGTGAAACGCGCCGTAAAAGGCGATCACGTTCTGCCGTCCGGTGACGTACCGGGCCAGCTTCAGCGCTGCCTCGACGGCCTCGGTGCCCGAGTTGGTGAGAAACGCGCGCGCTGGTCCAGAGAACGGCGAGATCTCGTCAAGCCGCTGACATACCTCGGAGTACACCGGCAGGAAGAAATCCGACGCCGAGTAGTGCAGCAATTCGGCTGCCTGCATCTGAATCGCCTCAACCACGGCCGGGTGCGAGTGACCGGTGGCATTGACGGCGATGCCGGCGTTGAGGTCGAGGAACAGATTACCGTCGACGTCCTCGATCACCGCGCCGCTACCGCGGCGCGGCGCGAACGGATAGGCACGTGGCAACGATGGCGACGTCACGCGCCGATCCCTTTCGACGATCGCCTGCGCCCTCGGGCCCGGGGGCTCGACGACAATATGCGGTGCCGAGGCCGCAGCCAGGTCGGCGATAGAAAGCTCGGTGCTGCTCATCCGATCACGGTCCGCGATTGCTCGCGCATGTATTGAAGGACGTAGTAGGGACCTCCAGCCGCCTTACCCATGGTGCCCGAGCCCTTCCAGCCGCCGAACGGCTGGGCGCCAGGCCAGGCGCCGGTGGTCGCTCCTGAGGAACGGTTGATGTAGATGACGCCGGCCTCGATCTCGTTGCAAAACCGATCGATCTCGGCCTGATCTTCGCTGAAGAGACCTGCCGTGAGGCCGTACTCGGTGTCGTTGGCCAGCTCCAACGCCTCGTCGAGCGAGTCCACCGCATCGACGGCCACGAACGGTACGAACAGCTCGCGCTTCCACAGCCACGAGTCGCGCGGCACATGCACCACCGTCGGCTGAACGAAGTTGCCACGCGCCAAGTCACCATCCTTGATCACCTCGCCGCCGGTAATCAACTCGCCCGCTCGCCTGGCCTCTTCAGCTGCTTGTGTGAAAGTGTCTACCGCCGCCTGGTTGATTACCGGACCGAGGAAGACCCCCTGCTGCAGCGGGTTGCCGACCACCAGTGCCTCGGTTTTCTCCTTCAGCTGAGTGACGAAGTCGTCGTACAGCTCGCGCTCCACGTACACCCGAGAGTTGGCGGAGCATTTCTGCCCCTGGAGGCCGAAGGCGCTACGCCACACGCCGTCGGTCGCCTTGTCCAGGTCGGCGTTCTTGGTGACGATCGTCGGGTTCTTGCCGCCCATCTCGCAGATCACCGGTTTCGGATAGTCCCTGGCGAACTCGCGGTAGACCTTCATGCCGACGTCGTAGGAGCCCGTGAAGGTCAGGCCCTGGACGTCGGGGTGCGTCGCGATGCCGTCGCCGACGACCTCGCCCGATCCGGACAGCAGGTGGAACGCGCCCGGCGGCATGCCGGCATCCCGGTAGGCCTCGTACACCATGTGCCCGATGGCAGCGCCCTGCGACGCGGGCTTGAACACTACCGTGTTGCCGGCCGCCAGCGCCGCCGACGACGGGCCCGCCGCCAACGCCATCGGGAAGTTGAACGGGCTGATGACCCCCCACACACCATAGGGGCGCATGATGTCGTAGTAGTCACCGGCCTCGCCGAGCGGCTGCATCGGTACCCGGAATCCCTTCGCCTCGATCATCGCGTGTGTGTTCCAGCGGATCAGGTCGGCCGACTCCTGCACGTCACCAACTGCTTCCAGACGGTTCTTCCCGACCTCCATCGCCATGAGCGCCGACATCATGTATCGCCGCTCTTCGATGATCCCGGCGGCCCGGTCGAGGATCTCGGCGCGCTTCTCATACCCGAGGGCGTCCCACGCCGGCGCGTAGTCCTTGGCTGCAGCGACGGCGTCGAGCACGTCCTGGGGAGTCGCCCTGGCGAACTCGCCGATGATCACCTGGTCGTCGATCGGAGACACCTCGGTGTGCCAGCCGTCGCGCTCGCGGGCCTCTCCGTTGACGTAGAACGCGTGCCGTTGCCCCAGCCAGGCGCGGGCCTCCTCGATGCCGCGATCGTAGTCGGCGTGCATGTTCGGGTCTGCGGCGAGCGTCGCGTAGGTGACGCGGAAACCTTCGGCCATCGGTGTCCCCTCTCGGGTAGATCGCTGGATCACGGGAGCAAGTCAGGCGACATCGTATTCCCGCAGCCAGGCCGCCGCAAAACGACCTGGCCGAGACGGAGAACCGCACCGCAGTTGCCGGTGCGCCTGGTGCGATGCGAAGATGAGCCGTCGGTGAGCCCCGGATGGACACCGACAGCTCGCGGCCGATCTCGTACTCGGCTGCAGACCTTCCGTGATCCAGAATGTGGTTCAACCTCAACGTTCTTCATCAGCCAGACGTCTCCCGTCGATGACGCGACCGCGCGCCGGCAGGGCGCGCAAGTTGGCCCCGTCAACCCTGATGAAGCAAGGATCATGAGCATGTCCAGCAGTCTCGAGACCGTCGACCGGGACGTCAGCGCGCCGCAAATCAAAGACCCGGTCGATCCGCAATCGTTGGGTCATCGCGATCTCCTGCGTGGCGATTTCTGGCACCGGATCCCTGCCTATGGCGACGTCTCGGAAGCAGTGTTCCTCGACCATCGGTGGCAATCAAAGAACTCGATCACCACACCGAAGAAGCTCCTTGCCGCGATCAGCGGCCTGGTGAACGACGCCTTCATCGAGGACGTGCGCCGCGGTTTCGAGCACTCGCCGATGAGCGTGCGGGTCTCGCCCTATCTGCTCAGCCTGATCGACTGGGAGGATCCCTATGAAGACCCGCTGCGCATCCAATTCATCCCGGTCGGCTCGCGACTATTGCCCGACCATCCCAAACTGGAGCTCGATTCGCTGCACGAGCAGGCCGACGCTCCGGTACCCGGTCTGACGCACAGATATCCCGACAAGGCCCTGTTTCTCGCCCTCGACACCTGCCCGGTGTACTGTCGGTTCTGCACCCGAAGCTACGCTGTCGGAATCGACACCGAAGAGGTCGAGAAGGTTCAGCTCAAGGTTAATGCCGAGCGCTGGGAGCGCATGTTCGAGTACGTGCGCTCGCGCCCGGAGCTCGAGGACGTCGTCATTTCCGGCGGCGATGCGTACAACCTACGGGCCGAGCAGATACGAACCATCGGCATGGCGCTCCTCGAGATCGACCACATTCGCCGCATGAGATTCGCCACCAAGGGGCCGGCGGTCATACCGCAGAAGCTGCTGACCGACCATGAGTGGGTCGACGCGCTCACCGCAGTACATGAACGCGGTCGCCAGCTAGGTAAGGAAGTGGTGTTGCACACGCATTTCAACACCGGCCGCGAGATCACCGGCATTACGCACGATGCCATGAACGTGCTGTTCAAGCGTGGCATCACGTCGCGCAACCAGAGCGTCATGCAGCGAGGCGTGAACGACAAGGTCGTCACCATGCAGCGGCTGGTCAAACGGCTCAGCTACATCAACGTGCATCCGTACTACGTCTACATGCACGACCTCGTGAAGGGCGTCGAGGATCTGCGCACCAGCGTCGCCACCGGCATCGCGGTCGAGAAGAACGTCCGCGGCGTAACGGCCGGATTCAACACGCCTACCGTGGTCGTCGACGCGCCGGGAGGCGGTGGCAAGCGCGACATCCACTCCTACGAGCACTACGACCCGGTGACCGGGATCAGCGTCTACACCGCGCCGTCGGTGAAGGAAGGCACCTTCCTCTACTTCGATCCGATCGCCTCCCTGCCGACCGATAGCCAGCGACGCTGGTCCGATCCGGCCGAACAGGACCGCATGGTTCACGCCGCCATCGAAGCTGCTGGTGCCAACAGTGGACGGCATGGGTAGAGCGACCAGCCGGCGCATTGCACCGCGGACTGCGATTCTGCTGTCGTGTCTGCTGGTTACTTGCCGCGCCGCACCCGAGGTCGAGACTCCGGCCGGCGACCTCGTCGCGCACGTGGACAAGCTGTTCGCCCACTTCACCGAGGGCATTCAGCCCGGCGTCGCGGTGATGGTCATCAACGACGGAGTCGTTGTCCACAGCGCCGGTTATGGCTACGCGGAGATCGAGCATCAAGTCCCGATTGGTCCGGATTCGACGTTTCGACTCGGTTCCTTTTCGAAGCAGTTCACCGCCATGGCAATCATGCTGCTGGCCGAGAGCGGCGACCTGCACTACGACGACCCGATCTCACACCACCTGCCGCAACTCGGCCGCTATGGCGAGGACATAACGATCCGGCATCTGCTGGTCCATCAGGGCGGCCTACCGGAGTACTACGACGACATCGACACCTCGTCCGGGATGCCGTCTAACGCCGACGCGTTGGCGCAGCTGGCGAGCGAAGGCGAGCCCGTGTTCCCGCCGGGCGAGCGATATTCGTACAGCAACCCGGGCTACGACATGCTCGCACCGCTGGTCGAGGCGGCATCCGGGATCGCTTTTGCCGACTTCATGCGCGAGCGTATCTTCGCGCCGCTCGGGATGAGCGACTCCCTGATCCACGATCACACCGGGCCCCATATCGCCCGTCGCGTCGTCGGCTACGATCCCGCTGGGGACGGGTACGCGGAGAACGACGAACACGCGCTCAACGGCATCGTGGGCTCCGGCAGCATGTTCTCCACCCTCGAGGATCTCTATGAATGGGACCAAGCCCTGTACACAGAGCAGCTAGTCAGCACCGCCACCCTCGAGGAGGCGTTCACTCCTGCCAAGCTCAACAACGGCGACGACACGGGGTACGGCTTCGGCTTCGTCATCGGCCAGTATCGCGGCCACCGGCGCATCTCCCACGGCGGCAGCTGGGTCGGGTTCCGCACTCATATCGCGCGCCATCCCGAGATCGGGTTGACAATCATCCTGCTATCGAACCGCGGCGACTTCGACAGCGACGCCTACGTTGATCCTACGGTCGACATCTATCTGAACGCAGCCAAGGCTGACGCCGGGAGCTGAAGCTCGTCAGCGGCTCGGCGCCTAGATGCGGCTTCGCTATTCGACTCCGTCGGCCGAGTAGATGACGTAGAGCTTGCTGTAGCCCTGGGTGTCCCAGGTGCCCTTCCACTCCTTTGGAATCGTCGCGGATTCGCCGGCCTCGATCACCTGTACGGTGCCGTCCACCGAGGTCAGCGTCACGCTTCCCTCGGTGAAGTACATGAACTCATCGACGCCGTACGGCTCGTCGTCGTAGGTCCAATGTCCTTCGGTGGCGCGGTACATACCGCTGATGAACTTCTTGTCGCTGCTCAAATGGGCGGTGAAATCGTGCGTGGTGCGATCGCCGCGCGTAGTCAACACGATATCGGGGTGGTCGAAGATGCCACCGGCGATCTGTGCGGCGGTCAACTCCGCCGGCCTAACGACATCCTCACCCGCGATTGCTGTGGCCGTTAGCGCGCCGACCGCGCCAACCATCACCAATCCCGCTGCCGTGACAACGGATGTGATTCGCTTCATCGTTCCGCTCCTTGGTTGCCGACCCCCTAACACAGCGGGGACCGTGACTGCTTAACTGCCCGGTGCCAGCTCGATCCGCAGCGCCGTCGCCGCTTCGATCTTATCGCGCGAATAGAACACCGGATGAAAAAGATCGTTCGCCCAGTCCTTGAAAAGATTGCGATAGAACGGCGAGTCGGGATCGCCGCTCTGCCCCGGCGTGTTCATCCCCACTCCGCGGTCCCAATCCCCGGTGTCGATGACGATCCGGAACGAGGCCCCCGAAGTCTGGTTGTCGTTGCCGCTGGTCTGGTTGACGGTGTAGCTGTAGCCACCTCGCGGCAACGGGCCGACCTCAAGGCGTCTCCGCATTGCCTCGTTCACTGCGGTGCCGAGAGGATGGCGCAGCAGCGCGTGCTTGTAGTCGACCTGCCCGTACGTCCAGTCACCCGGATCCGGGCCCAGCTTCTGGGTCAGCGCACTGACCGCCGCTTCGAGCGAGGCGATGAGTATCCCATCGCGGACGCGCAATGGATCAGCTCCGAGCTTCCCTGGCGGCACCATGATCGTATCGATCGTTTTCTTCATCGAGAGCCTCAGCGGTGCCCCACCGGGCACCAGCGCGCCCTGAACGTGCCGCCGCAGTTGCGCTTCCCATGCCACGTACAAACCGGCTGATGCGGAGCGTTTGTCGATCACGTAGTCCCACTCCAGCAGCGAGTGCCGCGCGCTCTCGACGCGAGGATCGCTGGCTTCCACCTCCTCGAGCGTCGGTACCAGCTGCCGGGCCGGAATCGACAGCTCGTCGGTTTGCAACCGCATCATGTCAGCTATCGAGAAGCGAGTGCCGCCGCCCAGCACCTCTACGACCCGCAGCCACCGATACGGATCCGACCAGCTGAAGCCAATCGCGTCCATGTACTCATAGTCGCGCGGGATCAGCTCGTTGTTCGCGGTGGCGAAATAGCCCTCCGGTGGATTCACCACCCGCGGCTTGGCCTTGATTGGTAAATAGCCGTCCCATTCGTAACGGCCGTCACCGGGGACCGGGACGAGACCACTCCAATTACGGCGCACCGGCGCGATGCCGACGGCCTGCCACCCAATCGTGCCATCGCGCCCGGCCCAGACCATGTTCTCGCCTGGGATGTTGGAGTAGTTGCAGGCTTCGACGAATTCCTCCCATGTGGTCGCCTGGTCCATTCGCAGCGAGGCCAGGTAGGGTGAGCCGCCGATTTCCATCCAGCCCGCGCGCACTGCATAGGCAAGGTTGCGCGCCCGGTCCTCGAAGACCACCGGACCGTGCCGCGTGTACTTGAGCTCGGCGCGGTGCGCTTCCTGCCCCTTTACCGGGATCTCCTCTACCAGCACGGCCATCGACTCCCACTCGTCGCGGTAGCGATATTCGTCCGGGTTGGCGGGATTAGTCTCGTAGACGTAGAGATCTTCGGCGTCGGTGCTGAAGACCGTCAGCCCCCATGCGCCGTGCTCGTTGTGGCCGATCGAGACGCCCGGCAGGCTGGGCTCGCCGCCACCGATGACGTTCCATCCGGGCGCCACGAGGTGCACCCAGTAGCGCAGCGACGGGGCCGCCTGCACCCGATGGGGATCGTTCGCCATGATCGGATAACCGCTCTCGGAGCGAGCACCGCTGACCACCCAGTTGTTGGATCCGATGTCCAGCTGCGGTTCGGCGGCAACCGCGGTCGCAGAAGCTCCCGCGGCGCGCTCGAGTCGCGCCACCGACTCGGCGTCGGCGCGGTGCTCGGCGACAATGTCGTCGGGCCGGAAGCGCACGCTCCGACGGAAAGCGTTGTAGGTGGCGAGTATGTCCTCGGCGAGCGCCGCACCGTCGACGGCCGGGTCAAGCTCCAGCACTGGATCGCCCGGTCCGTAGGTGCCGAGGTCCTTCACCACCGCGGCGCCGAGTTGGGCGACGAGGCGGCCGGTACGCAATTCGGTCCCGATGTTGCCGAGGAGCCCCTGGTGCCGTGAGATGACGATCTCCGGCGACCAGATTCCGGGTGTGATGCCGAGCAACGAAAACTCGATCGGCAGCAAGCTCGGATCGCTCCGCGTCTGCCTGACGTAGGCGTTGATACCGTCGACATAGGCGCCGATGATCGCCACACCGTTGGGGTGATAGTGGCTCAGCTCCTGCTCCAGGTCGCGGCGGAACATGAACAGCCGTGTTCCTACATCACGTTCGATCTCGCGCGGCCCGAGGATCTCGGCCACGGTGCCGGTCGCCTGCCGGCGCCAGAGCTCAAGCTGGAACAGTCGATCCCGCGCGGCGTTCCAGCCCTGCGCGAAGAACAGATCATGCTCTGTCTCGGCATAGATGTGGCTGATCCCCCATCGATCGACGAGAATCTCGACCGGCTTGTCGAGACCAGTCAGGTCGAGTCGCGTCGATTCCTGTGCCAGCGTCCCCGATGTCGGCAGCATCAGCAAAGCGAGCACTCCGGCCGCCACCAGCCAACTACCGCCAAGGCTCCGGCACTGCGCGCTGGCTACACAGTCGCCGACCGCTGGGTCGCAGATCATCGATACCTCAGCACTACAACTCATCGTTGAGCTCCATGTATACGCGCCCTACGGCGCGTGACCCCTGTAACTGGCGATCGGCCCAGCCCTCCATGTCGCCGAAATCGGCGGCCTCTACTGCCTCGTCCGCCGTCAGCCCTGCGGTGTGAAGGCGCGTTGCCTCGACGATCACTTGCTGGACGCCCTGCCGATGCATCGCCAGCTGCTGCCGGCTCAGCAGCTCGGCCGAGCCGACTACCGAGTGGCCCGGTATGTACGCCCGCACTTCCATGGCCATGGCGGCGTCGATCATCGCCACCCATTCGGTCGGGTAAGCAGTGCCCATCCCCGGGAAAACCGCGTTGAAGTAGGCCTCGCTCATGAACAGGATCTTCTCCGCCGGTAGATAGACGACCAGGTCACCACCGGTATGTGCCCGACCGAGGAACAAGATCTCGACCGCTTTGCCGCCAATTCGCAGCTCCAACCGGTCGGCCACCATTGCGGTCGGGACAGTGACGGGAGCCGCGGCGGCCGGCCGGTCCGGCGCGGCTGCTCGTGCTTGAAGCGTCGCCGACGAGGTCGGATGCGCATAGAAAACAGCCTCGGCCGGGAAGGCCACGTTGCCGGCCGTGTGATCTCCATGATCCGAGCAGATCACCACATGGGTTATCGGCTCGGCGGTGACGCTCCCGACCTCTTCTATCAGGCGCTGCGTGTCTGCAGGGCTTCCCTGTCCGTCGGCCACCAGCACGCCCTCCGGCGTCACCACAAACATGCTGAGTGTGGTGACGACCTCGCCAGGGCCGACGAGCTGCTCGTACACGTACACGTCATCGGCGATTTCGTGCACCCGCGAGAAGGCCCCGTCGGGCAACCCCGGCAACGGCACTACGGCGACTTCTTCAGGATGCTCGGCGGCCGAGGCGGCAGGATCCGGTGGCGTCGCCGTGCAGGCCAAACAAGCCAGGAACGGAACCAATATCGGAATCGGCGCGCGTATCGCCATCGGGATCTCCTCGGTCCGCTACGTGCCGCCCATTCTGGCACCACTGTTTCCTGACACCGGCCGCTCGCGAACGGTATCATCGCCGGGCGATGCATCGAGCGAATCCCCGCAGTCGAGCCCCCTCCGCGGTCTGCTGCGCTGCGACCCGGCGGCCGCCATTACGTCGTCCTGTCGCACCCGCGACAGCGGTGTTTGTGGTGTTCACCGCGCTCCTGCTGGCGCTTCCAGCATACGGGTACGGTTTTTCTCGAGCGCAGGAATCGGGAGGAGCCAGCGGCCAGCAAGACACGCCCCGACCGGGACAGGACGCTACCGATGGCTGGCCGGCGCGTTTCGAATTCGGGCACGCCCCCAGCGAAAACGAGATCGCCGCGTGGGACATCGATGTGCGCCCCGACGGCAAAGGCTTGCCGCCCGGAAGCGGCACCGTCGCGTCGGGCGCCCGCGTCTACGCGGCGCGCTGCAGCTCATGCCATGGCGCGACTGGCGTAGAGGGCCCTTACAACGTTCTGGTCGGCAGACAGCCGAACGATGTCTTCCCGTTCGCACAGGACCCGACGCAGCCGAAGACGATCGGGAGCTACTGGCCTTACGCCACCACTGTGTTCGACTACATCCGCCGCACCATGCCGACCGAATCTCCGGGCTCACTGTCCGACGACGACGTCTATGGTCTCACCGCATACCTGCTGTACCGCAACGAGATCGTTCCCGAGGACGTCGAGATGAACCGCGAATCTCTGCCACGGGTCGTAATGCCGTCCGTCGATCGGTTCCGCCCTCATGAGTGACAAGAGACTGCCTGAGCGGGCCAACGCCATCAGCCGCCGCAGGTTGCTTGCCGGGGCGACTGCAGCAGCAGGGGTCGTGCTGACGCGCTCGGCGGACGGCCGGATGATCCAGACACCGGCGCACGGAATTCCGTCGGCAGCGGAGGATCCCACCAAGCGCCCCGGCGCTGACTCACGCGCCATCGGTGAACGCTCGCCCTTCGAGCAGCCATCGCGCATCCTCACCAGCGCGCGTGGCTCACGCACGCCGTTGCAAGACCTGTACGGCATGCTCACACCATCGGGCTTGCACTTCGAGCGCCATCATGGCGGCGTGCCGCAGATCGACCCGGAACGCCACCATCTGCTGATCCACGGCATGGTCGACCGGCCGCTGAAGTTGTCGCTGGATGAGCTCCGGCGCTTTCCGGCCGTGTCGCGAATCTGTTTTCTAGAATGCGCCGGCAACCTCTACTGGTACGGCCGTGAGGACAACACCCCGGGCGACATCTGCGGGATGACGAGCCAGAGCGAATGGACCGGCGTGCTGCTGTCGACGATCTTCCGCGAGGTCGGCGCCAACCCGGGGGCAACGTGGTTTCTCGCCGAGGGCGCCGACGCGGCGGTGATGACCCGGAGCGTGCCCATGAACAAGGGGTGGGACGACGCCATGATCGCGTACGCACAGAACGGCGAGGCAATACGTCCCGAACAGGGCTACCCGATGCGTTTGCTGCTGCCGGGATGGGAGGGCAACGCGAGCGTCAAATGGCTACGACGCATCGAGGTGTCGGACGCGCCCTTCATGACCCGCGAGGAAACGGCGCGCTATACCGAGGTCCATACCGACGGCAACGCGCGGATGTTCAGCTTCGTGATGGGCGCGCGCTCGATCATCACGTTCCCTGCCTATCCGAATCATCTGGAGCCCGGATGGGTGGAGGTTCGCGGCCTTGCCTGGAGCGGTAACGGCAAGATCCAGCGCGTCGACATCAGCACCGACTCCGGGCGCTCCTGGGCGCCGGCGCAGCTGCAGCCGCCGGTGCTTTCCAAAGCCCATACACGCTTCCGCCATCTGTGGCACTGGGACGGCGCCGAGACCCAGATCCTCAGTCGCGCCGTAGACGAGACCGGCACCGTGCAACCTACTGGAGCGGAATTGGTTAAGGTACGGGGCCGCCCCGACACCTCCTACCACCTGAACCCGATCACCGCGTGGACAGTCCGAGGCAACGGTGAGGTGGTGTTCCGGGTAGAGGATCTCTGGCGGGGAGTGGGCTAGCGGCTGACCGCGCACCGACGTCGACGTAGGGACTTACCGAGGGCAACATCTTCCATGGTGACCTGAGTATCGATCAGTTTTTCTTCATCCGCCCGGTGCCCGGATGGGCACAGTACCGAACGCCCGTCGACGAACTCTATCTCTGTGGCGCGGGTGGACATCCCGGCGGCGGCGTTACCGCGGCGCCGGGCCACAACGCTGCCAAGCAAGTGCTTGGCGATCTGCGCCGGAGGCGCCATGAGCGACACCAACACCGCGGATATTGTTGTCCTGGGCGCCGGCGTCATCGGCACATCGATTGCTTTCCAGCTCGCACGACGCTCGCCCGGGCGCGTGGTGCTCCTCGACCGAGACGTGGTTGCAGCTGGCGGTAGCGGCCGATCGTCGGCCCTCATCCGTATGCACTACAGCTTCCCGGCCGAGGTAGAGCTGGCGCTGCGCAGCCTGGAGATCTTCCAAAACTGGGAGAACATCGTCGAGCGCCCGCCGCTCTTCCGCAACGTCGGGTTCGTACGATTGGTGCCAGCAACAGAGATCGGACGGCTACGAGCGCAGGTCGAGATGCAGCGCGGCCTCGGCGCCAACGTCGAGCTCCTTAGCGCAGCGGAGCTAGCCGACATCGAGCCCGATTGGAACGTCGAAGACGTCGCCCTGGCAGCATACGAGCCTGACTCCGGTTACGGTGACGGCGCCGTGGTGGCCGGCGACTTCCTTTCGCGCGCCCGCGAGATCGGTGTCGGGTACAGACCCCATACCGTGGCCACCGAGCTCCTCGTAGAGGGCGGCCGTCTCCGCGGTGTCAAAACAAATCAAGGGAGCATCGAGACACCGGTGCTCGTCTCCGCGATCGGACCCTGGAGCCCGGACTTGCTCCACACCGCCGGCGTCGATCTACCCATCACGCCCGAGTACCACCAGGTAGCTGTCCTGCAGAACACGCCCGAGATGAAGCCGGCCGGCAGCGCCTGCATCGATTCCATCACCCGAACGTACTTCCGCTCCGACGCCGGCGACGTCACCCTGGTGGGCGATTTCTACGGTGATCGCGACGTCGACCCCAACGATTTCCAGGACAACCCGCCCGAGGAGAATCTGGCGGAACTGATAATGAGCGCTGTAGAGCGGGTCCCGGCACTCGCAGAAGCCGGCATTCAGCGCGCCGTCACCGGCATCTACGACGTCACCCCCGACGTTCGTCCGATCCTCGGCGAGACGCCCGAGGTCTCCGGCCTGTACGTCGCCGCCGGATTCAGCGGCATGGGCTTCAAGATCTCGCCGGCGATCGGTGTGGTGATGTCGGAGTTGCTGCTCGATGGCCAAGCCTCAACCGTGGATATCACCGCATTTCGGCCTCAGCGCTTTGCCGAAGGCGCGCTGATCGAGGCCGAGCACGAGTACGAAGACGACTGAGGGCTACGCTCTGGCAGCACGACATCCAGGGCGACGCTACCAGTCGTAGGCGTACGTCATCTTGGCAGTCAACGATCGGTCGTAGAGACCGTCGAAAAGACCCTCGTACGCAGTCGATTGCCGATAGACCAGGTAGAAGTCATCGCCCGGACGATAGATGTAGCGTAGCCGCGCGAACAGCGACAGCTGGTCGCTGACGCTGCTGTGCTGCACCAGCGAGTCGACCAGAACGCGTTCCGAGAAATGCAGGTTGGCGCGCACGCGCACCAGGTGAGTCGAGAAATCGCCACCGGGTAGCCGCACACGGTTGTAGCTGTACTCCGGTCGCAGTCCAAACCGCTCGCTGAACCGAATCGCGGGGCCGCCACCAATCCCGACCCGCGTACCGTCGTAAAAGTCGCCCAGATCCAGGCTCAGGTTGCCGCTCAGCCAGCGCCGGTCCGTCGTACGCAGGGTGATTCTGCCGTCGGTCCACGAGTAGCTCCCGATCGGGATGGCGACCGAATCGTCAATCTGGAAAGCGACGTCGAGCCGATCGAAGTTGCGATGCACGCTCACCACAAGTCGGTCGCCCGAGTCGAGCTCGAGATTCACGTCGGCAGCTGCACGGCGGGAGACAAGCTCTCCGGACGTGTCGGTGATGTGCTCGAGCGACCCCGTCAGCGAGGTCCGTCGTAGCACCGTCCAGCCAGGCCGCGTCGACCAGCGTGCCTGGTAGTTCTGGTGGACGATGTCGCGGCGCCGGATGAATCCCAGATCACTGTCGAAGTCGTCATCGATGTAGGTGACGTCGCCCGAAGCGCCCCACTTGTCGGTATCCCAGCCGACGCTGAACTGGGCGGCCCACGGGGTGCCATTGACGTCGGCGTCGTTCGTGCCGGCAACAAAGCCGGACACGAACAGATGGTCGAAGAACGTCAGGTCGACATCGGCACCGAAGACGCGGTTGAACTGACCGTTTCGGCCCTGGACATTGGTGAACAGCGCGCCAACGCTGGAGCGATCGAGAACATCCTGTTTCCAGCGCACCGCGGTGTAGTTTTGCCCGGCACCGAACTCCGAGTCACCGGTCTGGACGTTGAGTAACCCCAGGCTGCCGCTACCGATCTTCCCCGTCAGCTTGCCGCCGAAGCGAATCGGGACCGGCTCCCCGCCCGGCCCCAGGCCGATCCGTCGTGAGAAAAACAGCAGCGCCAGTGGGGGCTGACGGCCGAATCCCCCACCACCGCCCTGACCACGACGCGACAGGGTCCCGAAAGTGAAGCGCTCGTTGGCCTCGAGGAAGAACTCGCGCTTCTCTGGAAAGAACAGCGAGAAGCGCGTCAGATTGACGCGTTGGTCATCGACCTCAACCTGAGCGAAATCCGTATTGGCAGTGAGGTCGGCGGTGAGGTTCGGGGTCAGCCGGACCTTGAACACCTCCAGGCCGATCTCGCCGGTTCCGCCGGTTTCTGCGACCTCCCGCTGCTGCAGTGAGTCATAGGCAGCGGCAACGAAAGGCTTGAGCCGGAACCTGTCCGTCAGCTGCAGGTTCTCCAGTCCCGCGAGGTGGCCCGACTGGGAGATCGCCCGCCAATCGTAGTCGCGGCCGACGTTGTTCCAGTGGATCTCCTCGCGATGGCGCCCGATGCCACGATCCAGTTCCAGGCCCCACACGTGCGTCCCGGCCGGATACCGGAGAATGGCGAACGGGATCACGACTTCCGCCTCCCAGCCGTCCTCGGTGATCGTGGTGGCCGTCTCCCAGGCCTCGTCCCAGTTGCCATTCACCTGGCTCTCATCGGTGATCGCCCAGTCGAACTTCGTGCCCAGTGGGTTGAGCGCGAACATGAAGGCGTTGCGGTGGTCGTGGAACGTATCGAGCACCATGGTGACGTGGTCGTCGTCGATCTTGAAGGCGTCGCGCTCCAGCGACGTCGCCACGATGGCCTCGGGGTCGTCGAACATCGTCCAACCGAAGTAGAGGTTGTCCTCGTCGTAGAGAATCCTGACCTCCGTGCGCTGTGACGGCTGAGCGCCAGCAACCGGGTCCTTCTGCACGAAGTCGGTGATGACCTCGGCCGCCTCCCAGGCGGCGTCGTCGACCCGGCCGTCGAGGACCGGCGGAGTGTCGGTGAAGGTCGCCCTGGTGAGCTTGGTGTCCTCCGGCGCCGTCTGTGCCTCGATAGGGGGGGTCAGCAGCAGCCCTACAGAAGCGCCGACGCAGGCCAGCAGCCGCCACGCCACGATCTGACGCGGAGAAAGGCATACAGGCACCCTGACGAGCGGTGGCGCGAACTTCAGCTCTGACCTCGCTGCCGGGGAGTGGAGGACGCGCTGAGCTCCTGGTACAGCCAGCCACCCACGAAGAGACTCACGCCCAGCGCCGCCAGGCTGCCAATGCGTACCAGCGGCGGAGCACCTGCTAAATCATAGAGCAACACCTTCAGGCCGGAGACCGCAAAGACAAGAAACGACGATCGTCCAAGCGGTGTGTCGCGCAGCCAGACGGCAACGATGAGGCTGGTGACAGCGATCGCGCCCCAGAGCACGGACGTCACGAAGCTCGCATCGACGAACCGAACCACGGCGGCCATCGCCGCGACGTGCGCCGCGTACAACAGGGGCGCGCGAAACCCGAATCGGCCGGCCTGCTGGCGCGTCAGGCCGTATCCGGCGTACAGCACTAGCGGATACAACAGGCGCAGCCACCCTTCCCCCGGTACCTGGCGCATGGAGAAATCGCTGAGCACGCGCAGGTAGTTGAGCGCGAAGACAGCGAACACCGCCAGCTGCGCCAATCGCGCAGTAACTCCGTTAGCCGCGCCGGTGCGTCCCAGTGCCGCGTACGCCAGCACAACCACGAGCGCCACCCACGGCGCCAGCCGACCTGGGAGTAGCTCCACGTAGCCGGCATGCAATGTCACCAGTACGGCATAGGCACCCACGATCGCGCCACTGGCGGCGGTACTCTGGCGCATCACACGCGTGGCGACGAGATGCGCCGCGAACAGCGCCAGCACGCTGCCGAAGGCTATCCACGGTGCCCACGCTTCCAGGTGTCGATCGAGGATCGAGTATTCGAGCACATAGAAGATCAGCAGCGCCGGCATATGACCGAGCGCTGCCTCTGTTTCGCTCATCGGCGACTTGCGTCGTACCGAGTACACCATCGCCGTGGCAGTGAAAATGAAGAACTGCAATGCCTGGTAGATCGCCGCGGTCGACCAATCGGGCTGCCCGGCGTCGCGCCAGATCAGGTCGAATCCCACGATCGCCAGATACATCGCCACCAGATAGGCGATGCGCGAACCGACCCACAGCGCGTGCAAGCAGAACAGCACGCTCCAGGCGGAGAAGTAGATCAGTAGATCCTCCAGATCGGGCTGGTTGGTGGACAGGAAGAAAGGTGTGGAGTAGGCACCGATCACCGCGAACAGTGCGTATATGTCGGTGCCGAAGACACGTGCAAGCCACAACGACGCGACACATATGCCGGCCACGGCAGCGGTGGCCGCGGGAGCCGCCATCAGCCCGTGAAAGACATGCGCCCCGTAGACCGTCAGGAACAGGATCACCACGCCGGCCCCCGGCAACAGCGCCGCGTAGCGGCGTTTTCGACCAGCCAGCGCTAGCCCCAGACCGATGAGCCCCAGGCCGCCAAGCGCCGCCAGCCCTACTTGCCGTTCCGGTGTGAGCCATCCGGAATCGATCGCCAGCCGGATCAGATACATCGCGGCGAGCACCAAAGCCGCCGCGCCGCTGACGCCGAGCACTCCGGTCGCTAGCGACAGCCGGGGCTCATCGGAGCGGGGCGGTGCGACCGGCGGCGCTGGTTCCGGGTCGGCGGGTAGCGGCGCCGATTCGGGCTTCGCCGGTACTTGTCGGGGTCGGGGCGGCATTGCGGCACCGACCGATGCCTCCGTCGGTGCCGCGGGTGCGCCTGCTGCTCGCTGCGCCTCCTCGAGCCGGCGGATGCGCTCTTCGAGGGCAGCAAGCCGGTGGTCGATGTCGGTCATCTGCGGCTCTCCCGTGGGCGTCGGCTCACCTGGGTGCCCGCCCATAGTTCCGATGCGGCGCTGATCGTAATCGTACGCTTCGGGGGGCTCAACCGCCCGATCGCGGCGCTCTTTCCGACCTTCTCGCAGCCCCTACGTTAGCGCCACGCCTCGGCGTCCGCCGAGGGTGAGCATCCGAGCACGAGCGCCGGACTATTGTCGCTCGGAGTCCCGGAGTCCGCGCCGGACACGTTTTCCGCCAGTGACTCACGTGGGACCAACATGATAGAAACCCCGCACTCGACTCATCCCCCGTGCCGAACTGGGACTGCCCTCCGACGAGGAGCCCGATGAGATCAACGACACGCCTGCTTTCGACTCTCTGCGCGATGGCTCTCACGCTCGCTATCACCGTTCCCACAACCGGTGCAGCCGACCCCGAGCCCATACCGGATCTGCCCTTTGGGAAGTGAGACCGGCGTGACGTCGAGGCTCTCCCCGAGCCGCCGAGCGGACTCGATCACGCAGGCGGAGATCCGCGCCATGTTCATCGAGTGCGAGCGTGTCGGTGGCATCAATCTGGCGCAGGGGACGTGCGACACGCCGACTCCGGAGCCGGTGCTGCAGGGAGTACGCGACGCTCTCGAGCAGGGACTCAACACCTACACTCGCTACGATGGCATGGAGATCCTGCGCCGGGCGTTGGCGCAGAAGCTGAGCGCCTACAATGGCATCGACGTCGACCCAGAGACCGACATCGTGGTGTCCTCGGGCTCGACCGGGGCCTTCTACACCGTGTGCCTGTCGTTCCTCGATCCTGGCGACGAGGTCGTCCTCTTCGAGCCCTACTACGGCTACCACGTAAACACCCTGGACTCGCTAGAGGCGGTTTCAGTTGCGGTCAAGCTGCAGCCTCCAGACTGGAGCTTCGATCGCGCCGCTTTGGAAGCGGCGATCTCGCCGCGTACCAAGATGATCCTCATAAACACACCGGGTAACCCCTCCGGGAAGGTGTTTGCTCGAGAGGAGCTCGAGTGGATCGGCGAACTTGCCGTGCGCCACGACCTTTTGGTGGTTACCGACGAGATCTACGAGTACTTCCTCTACGGTGGCGCCCAGCACATCAGCCCGGGGTCGTTGCCGGAGCTCCGCGATCGAACGATCACGATCTCCGGCTATTCGAAGACCTTCAGCATCACCGGCTGGCGCATCGGGTACACCGCCAGCGCCCTACGCTGGTCGAAGATCATCGGCTACATGAACGATCTCGTGTACGTGTGCGCGCCGGCGCCGCTGCAGTACGGGGTCGCGGCCGGCGTCAATACACTGGACGAGGCGTTCTTTGCGGATCTAGCGGTGGAGTACGAGGCCAAGCGCGACCGTTTCTGCGACGCCCTAGATCGTGCCGGGCTCATCCCGTTTATCCCCGCCGGCGCCTACTACGTTCTCGCCGACGCCACTCATCTGCCGGGAGACGATGGCAAGGCCCGCGCCATGCACCTCCTGGATGCGACCGGCATCGCGTCGGTTCCCGGCGAGGCGTTCTTTCAGGGAAGCAATGCGAAGGACTACCTGCGCTTCTGCTACGCCAAAGACGACGCCGTGCTGACCGAAGCCTGCCAGCGATTGGGCGAACTCACCTGAGGAGAAACGGCGGCTCGCTGCCGCGGTGTCGGCAACTCAGCGCTGTAGGGTGAAGGTCATCTTCGCGGTCAGCGTGCGGTCGTCGAGACGATCGAACAGGCCGCTGAACGCGGTCGACTGCCGATACACCAGATAGAAGTCATCGCCGGTGCGGTAGATGTACCGCAAGCGCACAAACGCCGAGAGCTGATCGGTGACGCTACTGTGCTGCAAAAGCGAGTCGAACAGCATGCGCTCGGACAGCGACAGGTTAGCGCGCAGCCGCACCAAGTGGGTGTTGAAGCTGCCGCCGGGCAGGTCGATGCGATTGAAGTTGTACTCGGGGTTCAGGGTGAAACGGTCACTGAACCGGAAGCTGGGCCCCCCGCCGAGGCCGAGGCGCGTGCCGTCATAGAACTCGCCCAGGTTGAAGGTCAAGTTGCCGCTCAGCGCCCGCCGCGCGGCGCTGCGCACCGTGATCTCGCCATCGGTCCAAGAGTAGTCGCCGGCCGGGATGGAGACGTTCTCGTCGATGGGGAAGTCGAAGTCGAGCAGCTCGTAGTTGCGGCTGATGCGGAAACGGACGATGTCCCCGGACTCCAGATCCAACCGCGTGCTCAGGCCGCCCTGCCGGGAGACCAATCGCCCGCTGGTGTCGGTGATTCGTTCGAACGCCGGGCCCAGCGACACTCGCCGCAGGAAAGGCGTGCGTGGGCGAATCGACCAACGCCCCTGCGAGCTGTAACGCACGATGTTCTGCCGTAGGACGAAGCCGAGGTCGGTGTCGAAGTCGTCGGCCACGTAGGTGACATCGCCGCCGAGCCCCCACGCTTCGGTTTCCCACCCGGCGCTGAGCTGCCCCACCCAGGAGGTGCCGTCGACGTCGTTGTCCTGGCCGCCGGCCACGAACCCCGACACGAACAGGTGGTCGAAGAGCGTCAAGTCAGTATCGATGCCGAAAACGCGATTGTACTGGCCGTCGGGCCCCTGGACGTTGGTGACCAGCGCGCCGATACTCGAGCGGCCGAAGAGGGGCTGCTTCCAGCGAAATGCGGCGAAGTTCTCACCGACGCCGAACTGCGAATCGCCCGTCTGCACATTGACGAAGCCGACGTTGCCGCTGCCGATCTTGCCGGTCAGCTTGCCGCCATAGCGAATCGGGACAGGCTGTCCCTCTGGCCCCAGACCGATACGACGCGAGAAGAACAGCAGTGCCAGTGGCGGCTGTCGCTGAAAGCCGCCTCCCTCGCCCTCGGCGCTACGCCGTGGGAGCGTGCCGAAGGTGAAGCTGTTGGCGGCCTCGAGAAAGAACTCGCGCTGCTCGGGAAAGAACAGCGAGAAACGGGTCAGGTTCACCTGCTGAGTGTCGGCCTCGACCTCGGCGAAGTCGGTGTTCACCGTCAGGTTGGCGGTAAGGCTGGGGGTCAGCTGTACCTGAAACCTCTCGAGCCCGATATCGCCCCTGCTGTCGGAGATCGGATCGTCACGCTGCTGGAAGGAGTCGTAGCCGCCGGTTACGAAGGGCTTGAGACGGAACCGATCGGTGAGTGCGAGGCCCTGCAGCCCGACGAGATTGCCGAACTGTGAGACTGCCCGCCAGTCGTAGTCGCGGCTGGTGTTGTTCCAGTTCATGCGCTCCTTCGTGCGTATCACCTCGCGCTCAAGCTCCATGCCCCAGACGTTGCTTCCGGTGGGATACCGGAGGGCGGCAAACGGGATGGCGAGCTCGGCTTCCCAGCCGCGTTCGGTGATGCTCGCCGCAGCTTCCCAGGTCTCGTCCCAGTTCTGGTTGAACTGGCTCTCGTCACGCAGGGTGAAGTCGAACTTGTTGCCGAGCGCGTTGACCACGAAGGCGAACGCGTTGCGATGGTCGTGAAACGTATCGAGGTAGACCACTGCCCAATCATCCGCCGACGGGTATTCGTCGCGGCGCATCTCCGTGGCGACGATCTTGTCGGGCTCATCGTCGTAGTTGATCCAGCCGATGTAGAGAGTGTCGTCGTCGTACAGGATGCGCACCTCGGTGCGCTTCGTCGGCGTCGCGCCAACGACGGGCTCCTTCTGCGTGAAGTCGCTCACAACGTCCGCCAGCATCCACGCCGCATCGTCAATCCGGCCGTCGAGGACCGGGGGCGTGTCCGTCCATGTCGCGGCAGCTCGTTTGCCGTCGATCGGCAGGTCGGCAGAGTCGGCAGAGACACCGACGGCATCGGTGCTCGACGCCGCCCGGCGAGGGGGGCTCTCGAGAAGCGCGAACGGGGTCGCTTCGCTCGTCGGCAGCAATCGACCTTCGGACCCCATCGGCTCCGAGGCGGCAGCGACGGCCGGCTGAAGCGCGCCGCTGCGCTCGGATTCCACCACCGGCGTCTCGGCACGCGTGCTCGGCGCGACTGCCAGCATCGGAGGGACTGTTTCGCCAGGCCGGACCATGCGCACGGGAATGTTCCGACGCGGTCCCGTCCTTGCCGCGTTCCCGGACTCGTTCGGCTGAACAAGGCGGACCGGAATCCGGCGACGACGCTCTTGCTCGTCGCGCTCTTGCTGGGCGACTACGACCGGGCTGGCAAGCGCGGACACGACCGTCGTGAGGATGAGAATTCGACGGTAGCCCGGGCCCGGCATCGGGCGGGTCGCACCGCCTACCGCAGTCGTCAAGTGCACTGGCTTGCCCGTCGCTCCAGGAGCCCCGACGCCCACGGAGTGGGCCCTCGTGAGGGACGCCGCGAGTCAATCTATCAGCCGGAGCGCAGGCAGTAATAGGCAATTCTCGGGCGCGAAGACAGCACCGGCCAGCGACGGACAAACGGCGGGCCTCTCACCCGGCGGCGCTCGCCGGAGACGGACAAACGGACGGTACGGGTCGCCCGGTTTACGAGTCGAAGGCCGGAGCCAGGATCGACGCCACACTCGCCGGCGCAAGTCGACTGCACGCCGGCTGATCCTCTCCGTCCAGAAAGCTCAACACGACCGGGAAGCCACGCCCCGCGAGCGCGGCGAACGGGGTCACCTCATCGGTAATCCGCCAGTGCCCGGTACCGCTCTCTGCCTCCGCCAGCTGCACCACCGCGTCATCCAATGGGGCATGACCGTAGTAATAGCCGTTCTTGCTGCCGCTGAACGACAATCCTGGTGCCCGCCACGCCTGCGGGGTATCGGCCCACATGTACCCGGGGTAGTAGAGGTCGTAGTACCAGCCCTGGTCGGCCTCGATCGAGACCAGCTGGACACGCTCGCGGTCCTGGCGGTTTCGTACCTGCGGGAGCAGGGGGACGGGCGGCCCCAGCGGGGCATTGAACGCCGGCACGCTCAATGCGAGCTCGACGCTCTCGCCAACGACGGCTGCCGGCAGGTGAAAGTGGGTAAACCTCTGGTGAAGGCGGGAACGCTCTATGGCACCCGACCGCACGAGATCGAGTGAACGTGCCAGAGACGCCAGACCCTCGAGCATCTCCGGCGCATCATCGACACCGGCGCGCATCAGCTCGCGGGCGCGTTCGAAGCACCGCTCATAGATCTCCTGGATATCGACCTGCCGGGATTGGAGGCGATCCATGAGCAACGTGAGGCCCTGGAAGAGAACCTGCGCCGGCCGTTCTCCCCATCCCCAGAAGTCGCCTATCTCCGCCGCCTGTACGACCGTTTCCCGTTCGGCCAGCACGAGCTCCGGATACACCAACGTGAATATCGACATAACGCCGTCGACGTCGAGGTGGTTGTTGATCGCCAGGTCCCAATCGTCGACAGAGTGCCGTTCGGCGAACCGCACACAGCATCCAGTCGAGGTGTCGGCCTTGTACTTGTCCGGGGTCTTGTTCGGAACCCAGTGGCTGAGCTCCAAGTCGACACCCTCCCGAAACGTGCTGTCCGAGTCACCGTCAGCAAAAATCGTCTTGCGGCTCGCGGGGCGTTCGTGCGCGCTGCCGACGATGTAGAAACGGGGCGTCGTCATCAGAGCCTCGCCCGCCCTAAGGCTTGCGACGCGCGGCTACGGTCCCGGCACCGATGCCGTGCTTCTCGAGCACCTTCATGAGGTCCACCAGCACTGCGTCCCGTTTGACCTCCCATTCTGCCACCGACCTGCCATCGGCCTGTTCCTCGCAGCCTTCTATGAGCCGGCGACTCATGTCGTCGGACCACTCCGGGAAGCTCAAATCGGTCCAAGGAAGCTCCTCGGTAGGATCGAAGTGGTCGAGAAAGTGCCGCATCCCGCCCTCACCACCGGCGAGGTGATAGGTCAGGAAAGGCCCCATGAATGCGTACCGCAGGCCGGCAGAGTAGACCAGGGAATCGTCGATCTCGCTAGTGGTGGCGACGTCTTTGTGGATCAGGTGGAGCGCCTCGCGCCACAGGGCCTCCTGGAGCCGGTCGCAGAGGTACCCGTCGATCTCCCGCTTCAGGCGTAGAACATGCATCCCCATGGACTCGTAAAAGGAGGTGGCGCGCTGCATGGCGGCGGGTGCCGTGTGCTCGCCCGGCACGACCTCGACGAGCGGCAGCAAGTAAACCGGATTGAAGGGGTGCCCCACCAGCAGTCGATCCGGGTGGGAGCACCTCAACTGGAGTCGCGTCGGCAGGAAGCCCGACGACGAGGAGGCAATCACGACCTGCGGCGGCGCCACGGCATCGAGCTGTGAGAACAGCGCGATCTTCAGCTCTTCCCTCTCGGGAGCCGCCTCCTGAATCCAGTCGGCACGAGCGGCCATTTGCTCGAGGTCGGGCGTGAAGCTGAGATTGCCACGGTCGAGTCGGTCGCGACCGCTGAGCTGGAGCATGGACGGCCACGCGTTATCGACACTCGATCGCAGTCGTTTTTCTGCCGCGGCGTCCGGATCGTATGCCACGACGTCGAGGCCGCGGGCCAGGAACCGAGCAGCCCATCCGGCTCCGATCAGCCCGGCTCCGGCGATGCCGACCGTGCGTATCTGCGGGCTCGCCGCCGGCATCGCCTCAGTCCCGGCGGGGCGCGAGCCCCAGGATGTCCCGGGCTTCGGCTGGCGTTGCGACCTGCGCCCCGATCAGGCGAACGATCTGAACCGCGCGCTCGGTGAGGGTCCCGTTGGAGGCGTAGACCCCTTTCTCCAGATACAGATTGTCCTCCAGCCCCACGCGCACGTGGCCCCCGAGCAAGACTGCCTGAGCCACCATCGGCATCTCCCACCGGCCGATGCCGAAGCCGGCCCAAACGCAGCCCACCGGCAGCTCACCGACCATATACGCCATTGTCTGCGTGCCTACCGGGGCTCCCCAGGGGATCCCCAAGCAGAGCTGGACCATCGGCGGGTCATCGATCAGCCCTTCGGCGCACAGCTGTTTGGCGAACCACAGGTTGCCGGAGTCGAAGATCTCCATCTCGGGCTTGACTCCATACGAGCGGATCAGCTTGGCCTGCTCGCGCAACTGGATGGGCGTCTGGATAACCACCGAGTGCGTGTCACCGAAGTTGAGCGAGCCGCAGTCCAGGGTGCAAATCTCCGGTCGCAGCTCGGCGACGTGTAGAAGCCGCTCGACCGGACCTACCAAATCCGTGTGCTCCTCGTCGAATTCGCGGGGTCGCTCGCCGTCGCCGATCATCAAATCGCCGCCCATGCCGGCGGTGAGATTAATGATCACGTCCGTGTTCTTCGCCCGAATACGCTCCACGACCTGACGGTACAGACCGACATCACGCACTCCGCGGCCGGTTTGCAGGTCGCGAACATGACAATGGACAACCGCTGCGCCGGCATCGGCCGCTTCCAGCGCAGCATCGCCGATCTGCTCAGGGGTTACCGGAATGGCCGGATGCTTGTCGACGGTGTCTCCGGCTCCGGTGACGGCGCAGGTAACGACTACTTTCGAGTTCATGCTGGCTGCCGGACCTCGCATGCTAGCTGTAGCGGGGTAGTCTTCTGCGCACCGAATCTAGCGCATCGCGCGACACGTTGGTGACGCCAGGCCGCCGACGGCCGAGATGCAGCTCGGCGGCGTTCCTGATTTCGCCGGCGGACAGGGGACGTCTTGATTGCCTCCATGGCCAAGACGGACCGTGCGTCGTAGAGTTGGTGCGACTCGCGTGCAGCGAATCCCCGCAGGAGATCAGAGGCAATGACGATCGGACGAATTGCGAGAATCCCTATAGTTCTCGGTGTCACAATCCTGGTGGCGTCCGCGTTGAGCTCGGCCCCGGCATTTGCGGCTGGCCCGCTCGCCCAACAGGACGTCCAAGAGCTGCAGCAACAACTCAAGAGCGCCCAGGAGTACATCGATCAGGGTGAGCCGAACGACGCCCTCGACGTGATCGAGGACATCCTCGACGCGAACGACCGGTTGTGGGTGGCCTATTACTTGAAGGGTATGGCGCACGGTCAAAAGGGTGACGAGGACGATGCCCTGGAAGCGTTTCTGGCCGCCGATGAGCGCCAGCCCGGAGTGCGCGAGGTCTACCTCATGGCCGGCATCGCCGCGTTCGGCGTCGGCGACTACGACACCTGCTGGGAGATGACGATCCTGGCCCACCAGGCCGGCCAAGACATGAGCAAGGAGATCGTGCAGCTCAAGGAGGTCATCGACCCGCCGGACGATCTCGAGGAGCGCCTCAACGCCCCGCGGGTCATGGTCGGACCGATGGACACCAGCGTGACCGATCAGAACAGTGCGATGGAGTCGGTTCTGATGCAGATCCAAGGAGAGCTGGCCGTCGTGCACCAGCAAGTCGAGCGCGCACTGCGCGACTCGCCTAACTTCGGACTCGTGCGATTGCAGGAGCTCGCCGACTACGTCGTCGTGATGAGCGTCGAGGACTACGGCGGCGCAGCCAGCGGAACGCTTCGCGGGCGGCCAGGTGACGTCCAGGGTGGGCCGGCAGGAGGCGTGGACGGAGTGATCACGGACCTCAACCCGGGCGCAGCGGCCCCGGGAGGCGCGGGAACGTCGATTGTGGCCTCGGAGGGTCGGGACAACGCCCAAGGGCGGCCAGCCGGAAGAAACGAGCTCACGGGCGTGATCGACTTGGTCGACCGGAGGTCAAGCACCGTGGCCTTTTCGTTGCCCTATGCGTTGCCCAACCTGACGAATGTCGGCGACCTGGCTCGAGACGTGCGTCGTCGCGTCGAGTTGCTCGAGACCTGGGCTCAGGAGAACCACAAGCGCCAGTAGCACTACTTCAGGACGGAAGGAACAGCCATGAGACGAGGTTGGACCGCAGTCAGCGTACTCGGGATCAGTGTTGCCGCGGGCTTCGCGATGGCAGGCACAGCGTCCGCGTCCGGAGGGCGGCAGGACGCCCAAGAGCAGCAGCAGCAACTCCAGCGCGCGCAGGAGTACATCGACGAGGGTGAGCCCGAGTACGCGCTCGACGTGCTCGAGAAGCTAATCGACGCCGACGCCTCGCTCTGGACGGCACATTTCTTGAAGGGTATGGCGCACGGGCAAATGGGCGACGAGAAGGACGCCCTGGAATCGTTCATGGCTGCCGACGAGCGCCAGCCCGGCGTGCCCGACGTCTATTTCATGGCCGGCATCGCCTCATTCGGCATCGGCGACTACGAGACTTGCTGGGAGCAGACGATCCTGGCGCATCAAGCCGGGCGCGATATGAGCAAGGAGATCGAGCAGCTCCGGGAGGTGGCCGATCCCCCGGACGACCTGGAGGAGAGGATCAGCGCACCTCGCATTCTGGTAGGTCCGATGGACACCAGCGTCACGGAGCAAAACGCGTCGATGGAATCGGCGCTGATGCAGGTTCGCGCAGAGCTGGCGGTGATCCAGCAACAGGTGGCACGCGCGTTGCGCGACTCGCCGAACTTCGGGCTCGTGCGCGTTCGCCAGATCGCCGACTACGTTGTGGTAGTGAACGTGGGCGACCTCGGCGGTGCCGCCGGGGCGTCACTGGAGAACCGTGCCGGCGACATAAATCTCGATTTCGCTCGGCGGGAAGGGACGCGCCCCGGAGCAGGCAGGAACGAGCTCACGGGCCTGCTCGAGCTCATGGATCCCGAGACCAACGAGATCGCTTTCTCGCTGCCGATGAAGCTGTCCGATATCACCTCACTTGGCGACCTGACCCGCGACCTGCGACGGCGGGTAGAACTCCTCGACCGCTGGGCGCGCGACAACCACGAACGCAACTAGTGGCCTGTAACAGATGATCGTTGCCTATCGTGGTGGCAAAATGGGCCCGGATGCCAGGCGGTCCGACGAGACAATGTTTGCCCATTATCGAGGAGGAGCAACGGGGCAGACGGGCCCAGTTCGCCACTGTTTTTTCGATGGGCCTGTGGACAGATGGGCAACGATCATCTGCTACAGGCCACTGGCGCGGCGGGCGCTTGAGTCCTGAGGTTTCAGGCGCTGTCGCCCTCCGTGCTGGCGTCCTGGCCCAGTCGCAACTCCACCGCCGTGAGACGGTTTTCGATCTGCTCGAGCTTGTGCAGGATCAGCACGTGAGTTCTCTTGGCGTCGATGCCGACGGGGCTGGCAGCGCTGTCGATCAGTCCGGCTATCCGCTCGTAGTCATCCTTCGGGACGTCCATGCATTCTCCGATTCGGTCAGATCCAGGCCACCAACAGGATGGAGACCATGAGTGAGCTGGGAAACAGAGTATGCGAGGCATGTCGAGTCGGCGCGCCACTGGTTACAGACGCTGAAGCAGCAGCGCTACACGTGCAGGTTCCCGAATGGGAGATCCTCGACATCGGCGGAATCAAGCGGCTCGCCCGCCGCTACCGTTTCGGCGACTTCGCCGAAGCCCTGGCTTTCGCGAACGCGGTCGGTGCGATCGCCGAGGAGGCCAGCCATCACCCTCGGCTGGTGACCGAATGGGGATCGGTCGAGGTGACTTGGTGGACCCACAAGATCCGCGGCCTTCACCTGAACGATTTCATCATGGCGGCCCGAACAGACGCCATCGACGGATGACCCAACGGGTCCTGTTTCTGTGCACCGGCAACTCGTGCCGTAGTCAGATGGCCGAGGGCTGGGCCCGCCATCTGCACTCCGATGCACTCGAGCCGCACTCCGCGGGGATCGCGGTGGGACGATTAGACTCGCGGGCGGTGCGCGTCATGCGCGAGGCGGGGGTCGACATATCGTCACAGCGCTCCAAGCACGTCGACGAGCTCTCCGCTATTGCCTTCGATCTTGTCATTACCGTTTGCGACCACGCCAACGCGCGCTGTCCTCGCTATCCGGAACCGACCGAAATCAGACACGTGAGATTCGACGACCCGCCCCGGCTCGCCGCCAACGCTTCATCGCCACAGGAGGCGCCGCAGCACTATCGTCGTGTGCGCGACGAGATTCGCGAGTTCGTCACCCGGATCTCCGAAACTGGCGAGGCGGGCACCCGGCGGATCGTCACGGACGACTAGTGGCCTGGTTTCCGATTCTCGGTACTCTCGAGGTACTCGAGCGCCCGGCGGCGCGCGTCGCGAGCCGCGTCGTCGCGCGGCCCATCATGGGGCTCGCCTGGGACCTCGTCGTGTTCCAGCAGCTCGCGTAGCGAGAATTCTGCCGCCGCCAGCCGTGCGCGCAGCTCTGCGTGCTCCGTGATCGTCACCATCGCGCCGGCCAGTCGCTCGTACTTCTCCGCCGTGGTGTGACCGTCCCAACTCGCTTCATAGGTTGGCAGGTCGCGAAAGTACTCCGCCTGGTCCCCCTGGAAATGCCACGATGCTTGCCCAGTGGGCAAATCGATGTAGACGCAGCCATGCCATTCACGATCCGTGTCACCGATCTCGGTACGCTGGACCCCGGATGGAAACAGCCTGGCGAGCGCGGCGACAAGGCGACTGCGCTCGTCGTAGGCAGCCGACCTCGCGGCGCGCAGGCGCTCCACATCGGCGCGCAGACGCTGACTACGAGCGCCCTTCCTGTCGTTGATCCGATGATCAGCCACGATCTAGGAAACCGCTTCCTTCAATGTCCTTCCTCCGGCAGCGTTTCTGCTTTGGCGACAACCTCCCGGTCGCCTACGATTGAAGGGTGTCTGTGGAGGGCTCGATGACGCAAGAACCCAATCAACCACCTTCGATCGGCGAGGCGTCGGCGAACGGCGACTCGACTATCGATCATGACCCGGTGTTGCTGCGTTTGCACGCTGCGCTCAAGGGCCTCGACGACGCCATCCACGAGGCTCGGCGCGCCCTCGACGTAGCCCTCGGCCGCCCGCCGGCCACTGCGCCACCCGAAGCTCTTCCCTTTCGCGAATTCGGTCGTCTAAAGGACCATCTCGACGCAGCTACGGCCGATCCGACGGCCGATGCGCCACGCTCACTGGCAGACATGGCCCTCGACTGGGACGATGAGGACGCCGCCAGTGCGAATCCGCCGTCTGAGTCGCACTCGACACCCGCTTGATCTTCGCATCGGCATTGGGCGAATAGACCCCGGCGGTCCGTCTGCTGGTCTTATTCCGGCGGACCGTCCGGCGGCTTGGGAGGCAGCGGCATCTCGTCTCCAGCTTCGGTAGGTTGCACCATTTCCGGCGTCGAGCCCTGAAAGCCGCGACCCCAAGTCATGAGCTGCTTACCGAAGGCTCGCAATCGCCCCTGGACCCGCGCGTTGATCGAATCGGGAGTCCACTCGCCTTCCTCGTCGAGCTCCCCAGCCGGCATCCCGGTCAGAACAGCGATGCCTTGGTCGACGTGATCGACCGCCCAGATATTGAATCTGCCAGCAGCGACGGCATCGACCACATCTTGCCGTAACATCAGATGCTGGACGTTCGCGCTCGGGATCATCACACCCTGCTCACCGGTGAGACCACGCG
>CBDAMQ010000005.1:0-44992 GCA_965197275.1 Acidobacteriota bacterium | reverse complement strand
GACAGCATCAGCGCTTACGGTGCGTTCCGCTCCGGCTGGGTGCCGGGGTTCGATGGACTCGGCCTGGAAGCTCCGCCGACCAACTGGCTGGACGCTGCTGGCATCGACAACCCGCTCGAGGGGATCCACTTCCCGGACGGCAACGCCGGCGTCGCGCGCCTCATGGTCCGCTGGCTGATACCCGACGCATTGCCGGGCTCGACGATGGAGGACTCTGTCGCCACCCGTGTTCGCTACGACACGCTAGATCGCGACACTAACGACGTCCGCATCCGCCTCAACAGCACGGTCGTGAGCGCGCGCCACGCCGGCGATCCGCGCTCGGCCGACGAGGTGCAGGTGACCTACGTGCAGGATGGCAAGACGTATCGTGCACGCGCGGGGGCCTGCGTCATGGCCTGCTATAACGCCGTGGTGCCCTACCTCTGTCCGGAGATCCCCGACGAGCAGCGCGCGGCGCTCAAGCTCGCCGTTCGCAAGCCGTACGTCTACACCAATGTTCTGGTGCGCAACTGGACCGCGTTCCACGAGCTCGGCGTCTCGAGCATCAACAGCCCGGGCTCCTACCACCAGTCCATCATGCTCGACTGGGGTACCAGCCTCGGCGACTACAAGCGCGCCGAAGGGCCCGAAGAACCGATGGTCATCCACATGCAGAGGGTGCCGATCATGCCCGGCTTGCCGGCGAGAGATCAGTTCCGTGCCGGGCGCGAGGATCTGCTGGCGACGACGTTCGAGACCTTCGAGCGCCACATCCGCGACCAGCTCGGGCGGACGCTGGCCAACGGTGGCTTCGACCCGGCGCGCGACATCGAGGCGATCACCGTCAACCGCTGGCCGCACGGGTATGCCGGCGCGCCGAACGACCTGTATGACCCCGAGTGGGGCTACGACGAGGCGCCCTTCGTCGTTGGTCGCAAGCGCTTCGGACGGATCACGATCGCCAACTCGGATGCCGCCGCTGTTTCCCTGACCTCCGCTGCCTTCGACCAGGCCCACCGCGCCGTGCAGGAGCTGTTGACTGACGTGATCCGGCCGGAGTTCCAGTATCCTTGGGCCGAGCGCACCTGAATCGGCGCCTCCTCGATCGATTTGTTCCCAGAAAGCAAGATTGGACAGCGAACTCATGCGCAAGAGATTCCATACTGACGCCCTTTACCTGACTACCGCGGTGATCGTCATGGGGACCCTGGGGTGTGCGTCGTCGCAGCCTCCGGCAACCACTCCGCCAGCCGCCACACCGGAGGTCGAATCGCGTGACGTCCGCTCTGAGCCGACGCCGGCCGAGGCCCCGGAGCCAGATCCGCCGGCAGCCGCCGCGCCTTCTTCCGCCGGAGACGGCGTCTATACCGTGGAGCAGAGCGCTCGCGGCGAGGCCGCCTATCGCCGCGCCTGTCAAAGCTGCCACACACCAACGCTACGGGGTGGTGTAGTGATTCCCGCGCTCGCCGGCGAGAGCTTCATGTCGAAGTGGGGTCGGATGTCGGTCGGAGACCTGTACGAGAGGATCCGCACCACGATGCCGCCTTCGGCGTCGCGGCGGCTCACCCGTGAGGAGTACGCCGACGTCGTCGCGTTCATCTTCAACAAGAACGACTTTCCGGCCGGTGACAACGAGCTCGGCACCGAGTTCGCCGACCTGAAGGAGATTCACATCCAGCCACAGTAGGGCGTCGTAGGTGCCGACGCGTCGACCCGTCGACCGCCGCCCTGATCGCCAAATGCGGCGAATCGTCGGGCCGGGAGGAGAAATGATGTCGATCCGCCAGGCAAGTCGCTTGGGTGCCATCCTGGCCGTGGCTGCCGTCACCGTGAGCGCCGGGTGCGCGCCGGCGGACGGTCCTCTCCGGGAGGCAGCTGCAAGCATCGACCCGGACCCGTTCGAGTCGGCAACAACCGTCGCCGATACGCTCCGCTGGCATCGCGATCTGCCCACCGACCGCACTGCATGGTGGGACGTTGTCGGCGAGCAGCAGGCATGGGCGTTCAAGAACGTCCATCAAATCGCGCCGACAGTGAACGTCTACCGCGACGGCCCCGTGAGCCAACTCGCCCGGCGCCCGATGGGCGAGATCGCCGGCTATCAGATCGAGACGCCGGACGGGCAGATGGGGTACCTCGACTTCCTCAACAGCGAGCACTCCACGACGATGGGCATGGTCATCGTTCATCGCGGCGAGATCGTCTTCGAGAATTACCCGCGCATGGAGCCCTACCAGAAGCCGATCTTCTGGTCCGTCACCAAGGCGTTCACCTCGACAGTGCTGGCGATTCTCGAAGACCGCGGGGAGGTCGACGTCAGCAAGCCAGTGGAGTTCTACATTCCGGAGCTCGAAGGATCGCAGCTCGCTGGCATCACGGTGCGCAATGCGCTCGATATGGCCTCTGGTGTCGACTGCGCCGACGACTACGCCACGCCGGACGCATGCTACAACCACTTCGAATCGGCATTTGGCGACGGGCTGCAGCTGACGATCGCCGAGGACAACCCGTACGACATGCTGATCAACTACAACTACGGGTTTTGGGCCGAGCAGGGAGTTGGCTACAACTACTCGGGCCTCAACACGTTCCTGGTTAGCTGGGTGGTCGAGAAGATCACCGGCATGCCGTTCCAGGAGGTGCTTAGTCGGGAAGTCTGGAGACACATGGGCGCCGAGGCGGACGCCTCCATCTTCGCCGGTCTCAACGGCATCCCGCTCACCTCTGGTGGTCTGGTAGCGAACGTCCGCGACGTGGCGCGCTTCGGAGTGCTGTTCACGCCGAGCCATGCGGCGGTGTCACCACAGAAGATCATCTCGGATCGCTACGTTGACCTGATCCTGCACGGCGGTCGGCCGGAGCTGTTCGAGAACGCGCGCGGCGGCAACTTCCGGCGTGACGGCGTACGCCACAACGTCTACCAGTGGGACGTCGTCTTCGACAACGACGACGTTTACAAGGGCGGCTGGGGCGGCCAGGGACTGCTGATCAATCCGGAACGCGACTACGTGGCGGCGTACGCCGGCTATTTCAAGGATCGCGAGAGCAGCGAGATGAGCCCACTGCCGGTCCTGCGCCAGGTGCTCGATGGAGTGTTCGGGGCGGAGACCAGCCCTTGAACACGCCGCGGCAACTGCGGAGGTGGGTAGCAGTCGGTCTGATCTCCTGCACGGCATGCGCTGCGCCGGCTCCTGATGCAGGGGTCGTCGTCAGCGACGCAGAACTCCCGGTCTTCGAGCCCGACTCATCGGTGGCGGAAACGCTCCGCTGGCAGCGTGCCGTGCCTACCGACACAGCATGGTGGGACGTCGTCGGCGATCAGCTCGCCTGGAGCCTCAAGAACGTCCATCAGCTCTTCCCCACCGTCAACATCTACCGCGACGGCCCGGTCCGTGAGCTCGCCTACCGCCTCGACGAGAGAGTCGCTAACTACGTCGTCGAGACCGCCGACGGGCCACAACGCTTCGCCGACGTGCTGCGCAGCGACCTCACCACGACGATGGGCATGGTGATCCTGCACCGTGGCGAGATCGTCTTCGAGACCTACCCGCGCATGCAGTACTACCAGAAGCCTGCCTACTGGTCGGTTACCAAGGTGCTGGTGTCGGCGGTGGTGTCGATTCTCGAGGATCGGGGCATGGTCGACGTCGCCCTGCCGATCGAGCAGTACATATCCGACCTGAAGGACTCGCAGCTGGCGGGCATCACGGTGCGCAACCTGCTCGACATGGCATCGGGGATCGATTGTTCCGACAACTACGTCGACTTCGAATCGTGCTACTACCGATTCGAAGCCTCCATGGGCGACGCGTACCGCACCGAGAACAGTCCCGACAACCCGTACGACATGATGATCGACTTCGACTACGGGTTCTGGGCCGAGCAGGGTACCGGCTACGATTACTCCGGCGTCAACACGTTCCTGCTTCGATGGCTGGTCGAGGAAGTCACCGGTATGCCGTTTCAGGACGCCTTCACCGGGGAGATCTGGCGCCACATCGGCACCGAGGCCGACGCGTCGATGTTCGCCGCCCGCAACGGGATCGCCCTCGAGGTGGTCATCGCCCGCCTGCGCGACCTGGCCCGATTCGGGCTGCTGTTCACGCCGAGCTACGGAGTGGTGACGGACCGCAAGCTCATATCCGATCGGTTTCTCGGCGTCCTCTTGAACGGTGGGCGGCCGGAGTTGCTGGCGAACGCGCGAGTGGCGCGCGACGCCGACCTCGATCCAACCGACATGCGATACACGGTTTACCAGTGGGATGTGTACGACAACAACGACTTCCACAAGGGCGGCTGGGCAGGCCAGGGCCTGCTGGTAAACCCCGATCTGGACTACGTGGCCGTCTACGCTAGCTATTTCAAGGACCGAGAACACAGCGAGATGAGCCTGCTGCCGATAGTGCGCCAGGTGCTCGCGGGTGTTTACGGCCAGCGTCCAACATCGCCCTGACAACTCACAGGATCGAAAAGACGGTCGTCCTCGCCCCGGTGTCGAAAAGGCTCAGGGTGGGAGCGACCAACGCTCACGGAGATCGCGAATGAGAATCCGACCCGCTGCCGTTCTTGCGGCATCGCTCCTGCTGCTGGCACCGGTCCCCGGCGGGATCCAGGCCGCTCAACAGACCAGCGGCGTAGACGTGGACGCAGTGATCGCGGCGATGGACGCCACCGGCGACGCGCTGCGTGCCGGGGACAACGAGGCTTTCCTCGGGCAGTACACCGACGACGCGTTCTTCATGCAGCCGGATAGTGCGCCCGCGATGGGCAAGGACGCCATGCGAGCAACGGCCTCACTCGATGGTCCGATTCCGTGGGCGGAAACCTATGTCGAGGTGATGGTGCATGGCGATTGGGCCCACGTCGTCGGTGCCTGGACGGTGGGCGAGGAGTCCGCCGGCAAGGCGATCTACATCCTCGCCCGACAGGGTGATGGCTCATGGAAGATCGCGCGTGAGTTCTGGAACACGGACGGTAGCCCGGAGGACGGTCAATGAGACGGCGACCAGGCATCACCGCGCTCTTGCTGGCGTTGACGATCTCGGCACTGGGCTGCACCACGGCTGAGAGCCCGCCAGCGCCGGAGGCAGAGCCTACGCCAACCGTCGAGGACGACCGCGAGGCGATCGACGAGCTGATGGACGGACTCGCCGCGGCGTTCGCCAACGGCAGCATCGACGAGCTCATGGCGGTGTACACCGACGACGTCATCTATATGGGAGCGGGCGGGCCGGCGATTCATGGCGCGGCCGACATGCGCACCGCCAATGACCCCGTCAGCCCGTACGCCTTCACGATGCACAACGACGAGGTGGTGGTGAGCGGCGACTGGGGCTATGCGCGCGGCACATACGACGGCAACGACCAGTATTTGATGGTCGTGCGTCGTGACGCCGATGGTGAATGGCGCATCGCCCGAGAGATCTGGAACATCGCCCCTGACGAGGAATAGGCCGCGGCCCGACGGACTCATCCGACGCGATCGGCGAGGCGATGCTACGCCTGAGCTCTGAGCACCGAGAGCGCTTCCTTGCTGACGGGTTCGTCCTTGTCGAGGACATGCTGTCTCCCGACCTCGTTCGCGCCGCGGCGGATCGTTTCGAGCCACTCTTCAGCGGCGAGTTCGAGACCGGGCTCCAGCCGGACGAGTGGAACTGGCGCACCGGCCGCGACTCCGAACACCTGACCCGGCAGATCTGCAACGGCTGGAAGTCGGATCGAGTGGTGGCGTCGGTCGTACTGGATCCCTTCATCGGGCGCGCCTGTGCCGAGCTCATGGGATGGCCCGGAGCACGGCTCAATCAGGACAACGTCCTGTGGAAGCCGCCGGGAGCCGGTTCCCTGGGACTTCATCAGGACGACAGCTACGAGAGCTGGATCGTTCCACAGGAGATGGCGACCTGCTGGATGACGCTGGACGACACGTCTGCCGAGGGTGGCACCATCGAGTACGTGCGCGGCTCGCATCGTTGGGGTCTTTCGCCGCCGATCCAGCAGTTTCACGCACCGCGGGATCATCATCTCGACATGCGCAGGGCGGCCGCGGTTGCCGGCGTCGAACCCGAGATTGTTCGCATCGAATGCACCGCCGGCTCCGGCGTCCTGCACCATGGAAAGACCTGGCACGGATCGGGAGCCAACCACGGTGAGCGGGCGCGGCGCTCCCTGGTCGCCCATTGCATGTCGTCGGCGGCCGAGTTCCACCCGACCAACGTCAGCGCGATCTACGGCCGCTACAGGCGCGCCGATGACCTGTCGATGGACGAGTGCTTCTTTCCGGTCTTGTGGAGCCGCGATGGTCACCGCTCCGAGTTTCTCGCCAGCTATTGCGAGAAGCCCTGATAGAGCGGATCGACCGCCTCTCCTTTGACGTACTTGTCGAACCACATTCCGTAACGCCGCAGCCGGTCGACTTCGTACGACGGCACACCGAATCCGTGACTCTGTCCCGGATACACGATGAGTGCCGTCTCCACACCGAGCACCCGCAGACTCAGGTACAGCTGCTCGGATTGGGTCAGCGGATCGCGATAGTCCTCGCGCCCGTGAATGAACAACGTCGGGGTGACGGCGTTCTTGATGTATGTGCTCGGCGACACGCGACGGTACAGGTCGAGGTTGTCCCACGGCTCACCGAACTCGTGGATCCAGTAGATACCCCAGTCGTCGGTGCCGAAGGCGCCGTAGTAGTCGGCGTCGCCGGCGGCGGAGATGGCGCCCTTGAAGCGATCCGTCTTGACGATCACGTAGTTGGTAAGGATGCCGCCATAGCTGTAGCCACCGACTCCCATGCGATCCGGGTCGACGTAGCCGAGCTCGAGGACAGCATCGACCCCCGCCATCACGTCCTCGTAGTCCGGTCCGCCCCAATCGGCGAAGATGGCGCGACTGAACTCCTCGCCGTAGCCACTGCTGCCGCGCGGGTTGACCAGCAAGACGACGTATCCGAGCGCGGCAAGGTACTGATGCGTCAGGTTGAAACCGTCCGTGAATTGGCCCACCGGGCCACCATGAATCCACAGGATGAACGGGTACTGGCGTGCGGGGTCGAAGCCGGGCGGCTTCAGCAGCCAGGCGTGAATCGGGGTCCCGTCGCCGCTCTCGAACCAAATGCCGTCGCTGGCGTTGAAATCCAGTGAGGCGACATGATCTTCGTTGGCAGCGCTGACGTTCACCAGCGCCTCGTTCGGGATCGGCCCGTCGTCCGCTGGGGCCGAATACACCTCGGCGGGTCGGTCGTTTCGCGTATAACGGAACACCAGCCGCCCGTCTCGCGTCGGTACCACCGACCTCACATTGCCTTCGACGGTGCGCGTTACCTCGCCGTCGAGGTCGATGCGCACCAGCGGATTGTGGCCTTCGTCGGTGAGCGTCGTATAGACGGACCGGGAATCCGGTGCCCAGACGGGCGCCCCCGCCTGGCGATCCAAATGACCGGAGAGATCGCGCGGCGTGCCTCCCGCGGTCGGCACCAGCATGACCCTGGGAGTCGGATACATTGACCATTCAGGGTCGGAACTGATGTACGCCAGCCACTCGCCGTTCGGCGAGAAGGTTGGTGACCTGTCGCCGCCCTCATAGGCGGTGACGCGCTCGGTCCGACCAGAGGACACCTCTACCTTCCAGATATCGGTGTTCATGTTGTCGTCGGGCTCGACGGTCCGGTTCGACGCAAAGGCGATCCAGCTACCGTCGGGTGAAAACGACGGGCTGCTGCTGTCGTAGGCCGCGTCGGTGAGCTCCCGCGCGGGAGTCCGTTGCATGCCGACGCTCTCCAGGGCTGCCGTAGCCGGAACGTCGTAGATGATCGTTCTGCGGTCGTCGAGGTACCCGAGCCCGTCATACTTGTGCTTCAGGCGGGTGACGACGATCGGGTTAGTGGTACCCGCGGCGTTGGCCTGGGGGCCATCCTTCGGCGGCATCGAGACGACGGCCAGGCGACTGCCGTCCGGCGACCAGAGGTAGCTTCGAACCCCGCCCGGAACCTCGCTCACGGGAAACGCCTCTCCGCCACCCAGCGGCATGACGTAGACCTGACCGCGAGCCGCCATCTCGCCGTCCATACCCCACGCCGACGCATCGCGGCTGGAGATGAACGAGATCATGTGCCCATTGGGCGAGAACGCAGGTGACGAGACACTGCTACCGCCGTGGGTGAGTCGTCGTGAGTTGCCCCCATCAACGTCGGCGATCCAGAGGGTCGTCGCCGTTGTGTCTGTAGCCTGGTCGGCTCGGGTGGTCGTGTAGACGACCGAGTTGCCGTCCGGCGACACCGCCGGACCACCTACCGAGCGCAGGGCATAGTACTCGTGCAGCGATATCGCCCCGGTCTGCATGCCGCCAGCCGTCTGCGGGACCGCGGCGCTGGCGACCATCGACATGGCGGTCAACATCAGTAAGGGAAGCCGTACCCTGAGTCGGTGGTTTACTTCGTTGTCCTTCATCTCGTCTCCTTGATAAGCACCGCCTTTGCCCGCCAGTCCGTCCAGACGGTCACTCAGCCGGGGTGTAGTTCCAGATGTCTCGCACTACCTTCCAGCCGCCATCTGCCTGACGGCGAAACACGTACACGCCCTTGCCGGACTGTCGGATCGGCTCGCCGCCGTCGAGCGGGGTCAGCGTCCAGCGAAAGGCGTAGGCTTCGAACGCTGTATCGCCCGCCAGCGAAACCTCTGAGTCGGTGTACTCGAGATTCGTCGTGTACGCGGCGAAGAAGGCATCGAGCCAGGCGCGGATCTCGACGTGACCCCTCACCGCGGGCTCGTCTGGCGGCATGATCACCATGTCTGCGGCGACGCTCGCCAGGAACCCATCGGCGTCACTGCCGATGAACGACGCCGCGAATTGGTTCAGGCGAACCTCGCGGATGGCCGCCGTGTCCTCGGCCTCCGATGGCCCAGCCGGTGCGGCCGCGGGAGCCGGCTCAGCTGCCGGAGCGCACCCTGCCGATGCCAGTACTGCCAGCGCGATAATGCCCGTTGCGACTCTTACCATTTCGTGACCTCCGGACGGATCGTCTCAGTGTAAGGGTCGGTTAGTATCACGTGCCCGCTGTGATTAACACGGAGCGACTCGTGCGGTTTGAGAGTGGTCAGGACCAGGTCGGATCCGTCGACCCCGGCGAAACGCGCCGTGGCCCCGTACTGGCGCTGCTCATTCTGGTGTGTGCGCCGACCCCCCTTGCCGCTGCCGCGGCACTCTCGGGACCACAAGAAAACATCGATCAGGCCAGCGGTAGCGCCCCGCCGGCGGCGACGCCTTCAGCCAAGCGCATGCGGGCCGCCAAGGTATCGTCGGCCATCGTGCTCGACGGTTTGCTGGACGAGGAGGCCTGGGCCGCTGCGGACATGATCAGCGATTTCGTCCAGCGCGAGCCGCAGGAACGCGGTACCCCCTCGGAGCTTACCGAAGCCCGCATCCTGTACGACAACGAGTACCTGTACGTGGGTTTCGTGCTCCACGACAGCCAGCCTGACGCCATTCGTGCGACACAGCTGCGGCGGGACAGCCTGCGGATCCGGCTTCCCGGTTCCCGTCGCGACCGGGGCGGCTCCAGGTCAGACGACATCGTCAGCGTGGTATTGGACACGTTTCACGATCGCCGCAACGCGTTTCTGTTCACTGTGAACGCGCTGGGCACTCGCAGCGACGCAACGATCCGTAACGAGCGCGAGGTCAACCAGGACTGGGACGAGCGCTGGGAGGCGGCGGCGCAAATCACGGATCGAGGCTGGGAGGCGGAGCTGGCGATCCCCTGGTCGATCCTGCGCTACACGCAGGGCAACTCTACCTGGGGGGTGGATTTCCGACGCGAGATCCGGCGCACCAACGAGGAGGTCATCTGGAGCAACTCCAGCCAGGACTACTCCTTCGCTGCGGTCTCGCAGGCCGGACAGCTCGAAGGACTCGAGAACCTCGGACTGACGGAGCGTTTCCGCCTGCGGCCGTACATCACCGGCGGCTTCGATTCATTCGACCAGCGGGTCGATCCGGTCTCCGAGGGAACCGCCGACATCGGCGTCGAGGACCTGAAGATCAAGCTGAATTCGAATCTCACGTCGCAGTTCACCTACAACACCGATTTCGCCCAGGTCGAAGTGGACGAGCAGCGCGTCAACCTCACCCGCTTCTCGCTCTTCTTCCCGGAGAAGCGCGAGTTCTTTCTCGAGGCCGCCAACAACTTCAGCTTCGGCAACACCGAGGGTCGTTACGGACTGCCGCCGCCCTCCCGCCTCTACTTTTCCCGGCGCATCGGTCTCGCCGACGATGGGACGCCGCTGCCGATCGACTTCGGCGGCAAGCTCACCGGCAAGATGGGTCGCGGCAACCTCGGATTGCAGCACGTGCAGACCGGCGATTCGCCTCTGGGTCCCGGACGTGCCTACACCGCCCTGCGCTGGCGCCAGGATATTCTGGCGCGCTCCAGCGTCGGAGCCTTCTTCTCCAGCGTGGAAGGTCCGTCGGGCGACTTCAACCGCGTGGCAGGCGTTGACGCCGACTTCACGCTGTTCGATCACCTCAATCTCTCCGGATTTGCGGCGCAGTCACAGGACGACGAGGTCGACGGCACCTCTTGGATCGGCGAGGTCCGTGCTATCTGGCAGACGGACCTCTGGGAGGCCGAAGCGCAGATCGTCAGCATCGAGGAGGACTTCCGCACCGACCTCGGTTTCATTCCGCGCACCGACATCATCAAACGCTCGGTGGCTGGCCGCTGGAAACCCCGGCCCGATGCCGAGTGGCTTCGCCAGGTCGATACCAACGTCTACCTCGATCACTCCATCGACCATGCCGGTCAGCGGGTCGCCCGACAGAGCGGTGTATTCAGTCGCTTCATGATGGAGTCGGGCGACTCGTTCCATGTCGGACTCCGAACCAACTTCGACCGGCTGGAGGCCGCGTTCGAGATCAGCCCCGGGGTTGTGGTGCCGGCGAACGACTACGAGTTCATCGAGTGGTCCGTCGGATACCAGACATATCCGGGCAGAAAGCTCAGCGGTGGGTTCTCGATACTGTCGGGAGGGTTCTTCGACGGCTTGCTCACCCGCGTGAGTCCACGCGCCACGCTGCGCTTGAGCGAGACCGTCAGCCTGCGACCGAGCTACACGTTCAATGTCGTCGATCTTCCCGGCGGGAACTTCAACGTCCATCTGGCGCGTCTGCGCACAGAGGTGTCATTCTCGGAGCGATGGCTGACCGACGCGCTGGTGCAGTACAGCAGCTCGGACGAGGACTTCTCGGTGTTCGCCCGCCTTCGCTACCTTTACCGTCCGGGAGATAACTTCTATCTCGTCTATCGACAGAGCCGGTCGTACGGAGGCGAGTTCTCGGGGCTGGAGGATCGATCGCTGACCGCCAAGATGACCTACACGCTGCAATGGTAGCCGCTTCGAGCAGCCACGCTGCCAGGGTTCGTCTGAGCTGACGCGCCACCTCGCGCCACTGGAGAAAGTTCCCGTCGAGGACGTATCGTTGCAGGGGTGACATCTCGCAGGAGTGGGAGGACCGACGATGGTGAGTCGACGGCAATTTCTCGGTCGCATGTCGCTGCCGATTGGAGCAACAGCACTGTCTGGCGTGGCCTTTCCGAGCAACTTCGGCCACGCGCTGGCGGTGGTGAATGAGCTTGCCTCGACGCGAGGTGGGCCGGCACAGGTGGCACACGACGAGGATTTCTGGTTCGAGGTGCGAGGTGCTTTCACCCCGGACAACAGCTTGATCAACCTGCAAAGCGGCGGGGTCAGTCCATCTCCAAAGGTGGTACAGGAAGCCATGAAGCGCTACCTGGACTACTCCAATACGACACCCACCTACACCATGTGGGAGGTTCTCGAGCCCCAGGAGGAGAACGTCCGCGAACGACTGGCACGCCAATGGGGCGTTGACGCGGAGGAGGTCGCCATCGTTCGCGGCGCCTCCGAGGGACTACAGATCTGCCAATGCGGCATTGATCTGGCGCCCGGCGACGAGGTCCTGACTACGAACCAGGACTATGTCCGCATGATCTGGACGTACGAGCAGCGCGCACTTCGCGAGGGGATCGTGCTGCGGCAGATCTCGATTCCGGTGCCCTCCGAGGATCCGGCCGAGATCGTTCGCCTGTTCGAAAGCAACATCACGCCGCGCACGAAGGTCGTCCACATGTCGCACATGATCAACCTGAGCGGCCAGATCCTTCCGGTGCGCGAGATCGCTGACATGGCTCACTCGCATGGCCTGCCGCTGGTGGTCGACGGCGCCCACAGCCTCGCCCACTTCGATTTCAAGATCTCCGACCTCGGTTGCGACTACTTCGCCACCAGCCTCCACAATTGGCTGTTCGCTCCCCACGGGACCGGTCTGCTCTACGTCCGGCGCGACCGCATCAAGGACCTGTGGGCGCTGACGGCACCACCCGCGGAGCTCAACGAGGATATCCGCAAGTTCGAGGAGATCGGTACCCGGCCGGTGGCAAACGCGCTCGGTATCGGCGACGCGCTGACGTTCCACCAAGGGCTGGGCGCCGAGCGCAAGGAGGCCAGGCTTCTGTACCTGCGCGACTATTGGGTGGATCGTTTGCGCCAACAGGATCGCATCCGATGGAACACGAGCCAGAAACCCGGGATGGCCTGCGGTATCGCCAACTTCGACATTCCCGGCGTCAATCTGACGACCATGAATCAGTGGCTGTTCGACGAGCACGGGATCGTCACGCACGTTACCGAGCACCCGGAGTACACCGGGTTCCGGGTGACACCGAACGTCTTCAGCACGCTCGACGAGCTCGATCGGTTCTGTGATGCCATCGAGGCCGGCATGCGGCTCGGGGTCGGCGCCTGATGACGCCAGGGCAACTTTGTGGTTTGCTTCCTGGCACAACGAAAGCGAGCGGGAACACCTGAACGAAGGAGTCAGACGCATGAGCGATCAGCTACGGCAAACTGAGGGGCTGTACCGCACAGTGCCCTTCGTGGCCACCGCCGAGAAGCAGGACGACGGCTGGGTTCCGACCTTCAAGCTCGCCAGCGGCATGCCGGGACGGCCGGCCGGGGAAGCGCAGGAGAGCGCCGAGGATGCGCTCGTGGAGGCCACGATCGCCGCCGTGCAGATGGTTCGGTTGATCTTCGACGATCGGCCTGACCCTGACACCGTGAACATTCAGGAGACCAGCATCCACGACGCGGTCCAGGAACGGTTGGACGCGCTGGAGGCCTAGCAACACGGACGCACGGGTGGCCTCCGATTAGCAGGCTGTTGAAGAGCGTTGCTAGGCCGTGTCGAGATCGTCTTCCCCGACACGCCGGCGCCGCCCGAGACGATGCTTCTGTCGGTCGACGAGCACCGCCCCAACGATGACCGCGCCGATCATGATCTCCTGCACGTAGTGCGGTACGCCGAGCATGTTGCTGCCGTTGCGCAGCACGGCCATGATCAAAGCGCCGGCGACTGAGCCGACCGCGCTGCCTTCTCCACCCCCGAGCGACCCACCGCCGATCACCACCGCGGCGATGATGTCGAGCTCCAGTCCGGCCGCGGACGTCGGGTCGCCTACCGTGAGGTAGGCACACTGCATGACCGCGGCAACGCCGGTGAAGACACCGCACAGCGCGTAGATACCGACCTTCATCCGTTCGACCTGCACGCCGCACAGCCGTGCCGTGCGCTCGCTGGAGCCGATGGCGAAGACGTAACGCCCGAACGCGGTGTGCGTCAGGATGACCGTCGAAGCCGCCAGGAGTATCACGGCAATCCAGACGCCGGGGGCGAAGATCAACCATGTCGGCCGCGGATCCACCAGCATCAGATCGTTGAGCCAGTTGTCGGGTATCGTCAGCGTCCCTTCGCGGGCGAGCCATTTGGCGACGCCGCGCGCGATCTGCATCATCCCGAGCGTGACGATGAACGGAATGACGTTGAACCGCGTGATGAGGACGCCGCTCAGGGCACCCACCGCAACGCATGCCGCCACTCCGGCGGCAGCACCGAGCAGGGGGCCGACGAATCCCTGCCCGGCCGAATTCACCACCAGCCCGGTGACAACGGTCCCCAGCGCGATCTGCGAGCCAACGCTCAGATCGATGCCCCTGGAGACGATGACGAATGTCATGCCCAGCGCGGCGATACCGACGATCACGCTCTGCGTGAGGATCGTCTTGAGGTTGTACAGCGACTGGAACGCCGGCGGGGTTATGGCGGCGAAGAAGACCACCACGGCCACAAGACCTATGAACGGACCGAGTGCAGCGATGCGGACCCTCGGGGTTTCCATCAAGCCGGCTCCGATCCTGCGGTACGCACCTGCCGGCCAGGGTCTGGCGCGCCGGAGGTAGCGAGACGCATCACCTCCTCCATTGTCCATCCGTCGACGGGTCGCGGGGCCGAGATCGCTCCCCGGTGAACGACCGCCAGCGTGTCACAGACTCCGAACAGCTCCGGCAGGTAGGAGCTGGTCATCATGAGTCCCTTCCCGGAGTTGGCGAGCTCGTGCATCAGGCGATAGATACGGGCCTTGGTGCCGATGTCGATTCCTCTGGTCGGCTCGTCCATCAACAACACGTCCGCGTCGCGATGCAGGAGGCGCGCGAGACACACGCGCTGTTGATTGCCGCCCGACAACGTTGCCGTCGCGGAATCCGTGCCGAGCATCTTGATTCCGAGCCGTCGCGCCCAGCCAGCGGCGCCGTCATCTTCGCGTCGCCGATCCAGCAGTCCCCATTTGCGATACCGCCCTAGTGCGGAGAGCGTGACGTTGGCCGAGATCGACATCCCCAGCGCCAGCCCCTCGAGTTGCCGATCCTCGCTGAGTAGATCGACGCCCTGCTCCAGGGCATGCGCTGGCGTCAGCTCGCGAACCTGCAGCTCGGATCTGCCGTTGACCACAAGATGACCGGTCACTGCTCGGTGCAGCCCGAACAGCGAGCGCAACGTTTCGCTTCGCCCGGCACCGACGAGCCCGGCGAGTCCCAGGATCTCGCCGCGGCGAATCGTAATGTCCGCATCGGAAGGCTTCCCATCGCTGCCTGATAGATCGCCGACCCGCAGGAGCACCTTCCCGGGCCGGCGTTGCGATTGCGGGTAAAGCTCGCCGACCTCCCGGCCCACCATATGGCGGATGAGCTCGTCGTCTGCGGTCTCCTCGAGCGCGCCGCTGGCGACCGTCTGCTGTCGAGCCAGGCTGAGCTCACTCACGGGGACGCCCGGGTCGATGTCTCCGTGCTGGAGCAACGCCAAGACCTCACGTACGCGGGCTCGCTGCGAGCGCATCATCCCGATCTGGGACAGCTCCCGCCCGAGGGTGATGTTTGCCTCGACGCTCAGATGGGGCGCCAGGCTCAGCTCCTGATGGATCGCGGCGATACCCGCCCGCATTCCTTCCAGCGGCGACATGGGCGCGTAGCGTTCCCCGGCAAGACGCATGTTGCCACGGTCCGGCTGAGCTACGCCGGTCAGGACATTCATCAGCGTGCTCTTGCCGGCGCCGTTCTCGCCAATCAGCCCGAGGACCTGTCCCTGCTCGAGGCGCGCGGAGACGCCGCGCAAGGCGCGCACCGGCCCGAAGGCTTTCTCGATGCCGTCGATCTCGAGGAGGGGCTCAGGCACCGGGAGTCTGAGACGCCGCCTCGCAGCCCGTATCCCGGATCACTCGCCGAGCCAGGTTTCCAGATCCGGTGAGAGCAGCTCGCGCGCTGCCGGCTCGGCCATGTTGTGTGCCGTGATCATCATCAAGCGGGTTTCGACGTACACCTCGTGCTCGCTGCCGCGGGCGACGGCGGCGGCCGTCTTGACGCCCAGGTATCCCATCGCGAAGGGATCCTGAACCGCCAGTCCATGAATGGTCCCGGCCTCGAGCGCGGCGATCAACGTCGCGTTGGCGTCGAAGCCGACGAGACGCGTGATCCCTGCCCGGCCAGAAGTCTGCAGGGCGCGCAACATGCCCTGGGTGGAGGTCTCATTGGCGGCAAAGATCCCGTCCACTTCGGGAAACCGGTTGAGCAGATTCTGCGAGGCTTGCAGTGCCGTTTCCAACGTCGCCCCGGCGCGCTGGTTGTCGCTGACGACTTCGATGTCCGGGAACTCACCAATGGCATCGAGGAAGCCCTGTTCCCGAGCCGTGGTACTCGCGTGCCCCTCCATGAAGCGCAACAGCAACACCTTGCCACGACCGCTGACTACCTCGGCCAGCCGCTGGCCGCAGAGTCGTCCACCCTCATAGTTGTTGGTGGCAATGAACGACGCCTGCGCCGTCGAATCCAATCCCGAGTCGATGATGACCACCGGGATGTCGCGTCCGACCGCCGCTTCCACAGGTCCTACAAGGCTCCGGGAGTCGAGCGGTGCCAGGACGACGGCGTCGACGGCACGGCTGATGAAGTTCTGCACCACCTGGATCTGCATCTGGCGGTCGTCCTCGCGCACAGGACCCTGCCAGAGCACGTCGACGTCGGCCTCGACCCCACCCTTGATGGCGCCGGCGTGGATGCTCTTCCAGAACTGATGCGTTGAGCCCTTCGGAACGACGGCGATCTGCAGCCGTCGATCGCCCGTTACCGTCTCCGGTTCCGTACACCCGGCGCAAACCAGCATGCCAACGGCGAGCCAAGGCAGAACTCGGAGCACCGCCTGGCGCATCACGACCCGTCGGCTGGCGACGTGATCACACCAACAACATCTTCGAAGCGCACGGTGGTGCCGTAGGGCGCGGACAGACGCGCAAGATCATCGATGATCTTCCGACCCAGCGCGGGCCCGGCGAGCATCGGTCGGCCACGGCGCGAACGGGGCGTGTTGTAGCCCAGCGTTATTGGCAGGAGGCGAATTTCTTTCAGCTCGCCAGCTTCGAACCTCGGCATTGCCACCACCGACTCCCAGAACCAGGCGTCGAGCGTGAAATAGCCCGCCCGGGTCTGCTGACGGTAGTCGTAGTAGTCGACCGTGCGGCTGTCAGCCGGCAGATCCACGTCGCGATACTCGGCCGACGGGCGGTATCGCACGGTCTCGTTCTCGAAGAAAAAGTTGCCGAGGCTGTAGAAGATGGGGCGCCCCTTGTAGATCTCGATGCCGCGTAGCACATGCGGCCCGGTGCCCACGAACACGTCCGCCCCGGCGTCGATCGCGGCGCGAGCGTACTGCACCAGAAAGTCAGCCGGTAGCTCCCGCCGACCGGCGCTCTCGTGCGTGTGCGTCGCGACGATCACCCAGTCGGACTGCCTCCGGGCGGCATCCACGCTCGAGAGAATCCGTTGGAGATCAACCGGGTCGGCGGTGGTCGCTACTCCCGCCTCGTCGCCCAATGCGAACGTCTCCCCGGCGAAGACGAGCTCTGTGCTTTCGTCGTCGACCCTCTGACCGAGGTCGCGCGCAATCTTCTTGAGTGCCTCGAATTCGTCCGCTGGCAGCGTGGTCGTGCGCTGGTAGCGGATCGGGTTGAGTCCCGGGGTGGCTCGAATGTCGGGACGCTGAGGCCGCGCCGGATGGAACGTATCGAAGCTCGACGCAGTCGAGATCAACGCCACACGGCCGTTGGCTGTCTGCACGTAGGTGGCCTCGTCGGCGAGGGCAAGGTTCTCCCCTACTCCGGCGTGTGCCACGCTGGCGGCGTCCAACGCTCGGCTGGTGGCGCGCATGCCGTCCCAGCCGTAATCCAGCGCATGGTTGTTGGCCCGGCTGACCGCATCGAACCCTGCCCAGGCGAGCTCCTCGGCGATGATCGGGTCGGCGAACATGTAGCTTTCCCGATCCGAGACCATCGGCGTCAGCTTGTCGACCGTCTGCAGCGCGATCTCCAGGTTGGTAAACGCCAGGTCAGCGCCGCGTATGGCTTCGACCATCGCCGTGAATTCGGGCTCGACGTAGGCCGACAACGGCCGACTGATGATCGAATCACCGGTCAGGGCGAACTCGATATTGCCTTCCGCGGCGCGGTACGGCGTCTGCGCGTATCCGAGCAACACGGGGAGCACCAGCGTCGCCACGTGAGCACGCCGCAGGCAGGGCCGGGCAGGGGCGCGCTGCCCGCCCTCAGCAATCTCGCCACTCAAGAGCATCGACGCCTCCGTACCTGGGCTTCGCATCGCCGCGCGTGGTCATCGACCTCGCTGTTCCGGAGCCGCCTTGGTCGTCGTCCACTCGCCAAGTCGGCCGGTGCGGCTCAAGTTGGCGCAGGATACCATCGCCCCGTACCGGTCCCTTCAACTCGGAAACGCAATGGCGTCACTACCTGACGGCGCGACTCTCGGCTCCGGGACGACCATCTGCGCCTGGGCATAGGTCTTGGAGCCCAAGACCCTGGTCGGCGGTCTCGTTCTGATCGCACTGTGGCTCGGTGAGGCATGGGTTCCGTTCTATGCGCAGTTCGGCGACCGCCGCGGCGCGCGCATCCGCCACGACGCACGCAACCTCTTCATGGGCGTGCTGAATTCCGTCATCGTGTCGGTTGTTTTCTCCGGGGTCGCGATTGTCGGTGACAGCTGGGGCACAGCGAACGGCTATGGCCTGTTGCGTGCCTACGACCTACCCGCGTGGCTGGGCGCGCTGGTGGCCATCGTTCTGTTCGATTTCTGGATGTACTGGTGGCACCGCGGCAACCACGCCATCCCGTTTCTGTGGCGTTTCCACCGCATGCACCACGCTGATCCGCACATGGACGCCAGCACCGGGGTGAGATTTCACACCGTCGAGGTTGTCCTGTCGTACTTCACCAAGATCGTAGCGATGCAGCTCATCGGTATGTCGATCTGGCATCTGGCGCTCTACGAGGCGATCGTCCTGCCGGTGGTGCTCGTTCACCACTCCAACGTCGCGCTGCCCAAATGGATCGACCGTGGGTTTCTGCTCCTCGTCGTTACCCCGGCGATGCATCGCGTTCATCACAGCCGAGAGCGGTCCGAGACGGACTCCAACTACGGGTCGCTGTTTCCCTACTGGGACTTCGTGCTCGGGAGCCTCCGTCTGCGTGACGACGTCGATGCCGTACGGATCGGACTCGACGATTTTGATGCCGACGACCAGCAGACAATCCCGGGCATGATCTTCCGAACGCCGCGATCCCCGACTCGCCGCGGTGGCCGCGCCGAGCGTCCCTGAGCGCGCCTAGCGGTGCGCTCGCCGCAGACCCTCCGGGATCACGACCCGGTCGAGCAGCTCGAAGCCGGCGTGGATGACCAGCGCCATGGCCGCCGCCGGCACGGCGCCGGCGAGGATTGTCGGGATGTGATTCAGGGCCAAGCCTCGAACGATGAGCGTGCCGTAGCCACCGCCGCCGATGAAGGCGGCGAGCGTCGCTGTTCCGACCGTAAGCACCGCCGACGTCTTGATTCCAGCCATGATGTGGACCGATGCCAGGGGCAGCTCGACACGGGCCATCCGTTGCCAGCGGCTGAGGCCCAGCACCTCCGCGATCTCCAGTAGCTGACGATCGAGGCTGATGAGCCCCGTATAGGTGCTGCGAACAATCGGCAACAGCGCGTACAGAAACAACGCCACCAGAGACGGCACCCGGCCGATCCCGAACAGCGGGATCATGAAGCACAGCAGCGCCAGCGACGGAATCGTCTGCAGGACCCCCACCGATACCAGAGTAGTTTGCCCGAGGCGGCGGAAGCGTGCGGCGACGACGCCGAGCGGGACGCTAACGAGGCTTGCCAGGCCCAGCGAAAGCAGTACCAGGTAGGCGTGGTCGAGCGTCAGCCCGAGGATTTCATCTCTGATCGAGATGGTGCTCTGCTGGCCGGGCTGTCCACCGTTCAAGAACGCGGCTGCAACCGCGCGCAGTGTCTCCCCGTCGAGATCTGCACGCGCGTTCAGCCGTGCCATCTCGGCGTCATCGAACCCCTCTACGAGGAGATCCTCGAGCCGCGCCCAGCTGCGAGGGTGCCGGGCGATGAAGTCCTCACGCACGACCATCACGGCTTCGTAGTCGGGGAAGAACGCCAGATCGTCGGCCAGAATGCGGAGGTCGAAACGATCGATCTTGCCGTACGTGGAGTAGATGTCAATCAGTTCTACCTCGCCGCGCGCCACCGCTTCGTAACTCAGCGAGTGCTCGATCACGCGGACGTCGGCGAACTCGAGCTGGTAGCGGCGTTGTAGGCCCGCCCATCCATCGGCACGATCGATGTACCCGGCGCTAAACGCGACCCTGAAATCGGGATGCCCTCGGAGGTCGGAGATATTCTCGATACCGAGAGAATCGGCCGCATCCCGGTGCATTGCCAGTGCGTACGTGTTCTGGAATCCCAGCGGATCACTGAGCGTGAGGCCCATATCTCGCAGTCGCAGACGAAGTTCCGTCACGCCCACGACCGCAGGGTCCCGGAGGATGGCGTGGGTCAGCGTTCCGGTGTACTCGGGATAGATGTCGATCTCACCGCTCGACAGAGCCCGGAACGCGATCGCCGAAGCGCCCAGTCCCATCTTGCGTTCGACCGCCACCTCGCCCTCGTCTTCGATGATCTGCGCGATGAGCTAGCCGAGGATGAAGCTCTCGGTGAACGACTTCGATCCGACGCCGACGACGGGCGAGTCGGGACTGGAGGCGGCAGCGCAGCCAATCGTCAACAGCAGCGCCATGAGCACGACTGCGGCAAACGCCTGCGAAGCGTTGTTGCGCTCCGACTCGCTGGACCCGCACCAGTCGCGCCGCATCGTTCAGATGCCTTGCATGTTTGGTGGAGGTCTTTGAGCGTGGAAGAACGCTCGGACGAAATCGTTCGCCGGCTTCGTTGCGAGGTCGAGAAACGCTCCATGCTGAACCATGCGACCTTCGGTCATTAGGCTCACGGTTTGACCCAGCATCGCCGCCTCGCGAATGTCATGAGTGACTAGGAGCACGGTCTTGCCCAGGGCGCGAAAGATCTCTCGTAGCTGCACCTGCAGCCCGTCGCGTACGAGCGGATCGAGTGCCCCCAGCGGCTCGTCGAGAAGCAAGATTGGTGGATCCAGCATCAGGGCGCGCATGAGGCCCACCCGCTGCCGCTGACCACCGCTGAGCTCGTGCGGGTACTTCCGCATGATCGACCCATCAAACCCGACCAGGGCCACCAGGTCCTGGATCCGCTGCGCGATTCGATCGGCCGGCCAACCACGAGCCTCGGCTGCCAACGACACATTGCCGCGGGCGTCGAGGTGTGGGTAGAGTCCCCCTTCCTGCACGACGTAGCCCATCGCAGCGAGGATCTCGGTTCTACTGGCGGCGTCCATCAGACGTCCATCGACTCTTACGGAGCCACTGTCGGCCGATACCACGCCGAGTACGAGGCGAAGAATCGTCGATTTTCCGCATCCGCTGGAGCCCAGAAGGACGTGCGTCTGTCCTCGACGGAACTCGCAAGAAAGGTCGTCGATAGCTACAACCGAGTCGAACCGCTTCGTCACCCGATCGAGAGCGATCATCGGCTCAGCCAGCAGCAGTCCGGCGATCGAACACGACCCCCGAACGTCCTTCGCTGACCGCGTCCCAGACTGCCTGATACAGGCGCATGGTCTCGACGGCGTCGGCGATGCTCCCCACCGGCTCCCGACCCTCGCGGATAGCGCTGACCCATTCGATCAGGCACGGGCCATCGCCAGTGAGCTCGCCGCTGCGCTCGTCGCTCCAGTTCTCGGTGAAGGTGTTCTGCTCCTGCCCGTAGTGCTTCACCGACCACAGGTCATCGAGAACGAGGTACTCGCTTTGCCCGGTGATCTCGATGCGGTCGTAGTTGCGCCACCACAGTCGCTGGCTGTTCAGCTGCAGCGTCCCGACGGCACCGCTTACGAACTCCACAGCGACGGCCAGCGCGACGCCTTCACCGGCCGTCTGATGAAACAGTGACAGCCGCTGCACCTCGCCGCCGATATACCGGGCTATATCCAGATAGTGCGGTGTGAAATCGAGGACGTATGCGTGGATCGGATCTTCGTAGTCGCGTCCGCGGACCGGATCGAAAATGCCGCTACAAAAGGAGCCGGAAAACTGGCTCATTGCACCGAACGACTCCGTGGCCATGATCTCGCGTGCCTTTCGAACCCCGAAGCAGAAGCGTCGCTGGAAGTTGACCATCAGCGTCCGCTCCGCCCGATTCGCCGCCGCCGCCAGCTCCTCGGTTGCCATCAGTGAAGCGGCTGGCGGCTTCGGAATGAAGACGTGATAGCCCGCCTCGAGAGCCTCCAGGACGATCTTCTGTCGCGGCTTCGGATGCATTTGCACGATTACCGCCTCGAGATCCTCGGTTGCCCACATCTCTCGGTAGTCGGTGTACCAGCGCCCCGGTCCGAACTTGCCCGCCGTGTCACGCGCTAGTGTCTCGTCACGATCACAGACCGCCTGCAGGTGAATCGGCGCGAAGTGTAGCGAGGGGTACACCTGCCAGGTGGCCATTGCTCCGGCACCGATGAAACCGGCGCGGAGGGGCTCGGTTGCCGCGGTCAATCCGTCGTCCCGTCCAGCGCGAAGGCCACCCACTCGGCCGGATCGTCGTTACCGCCGACAGCGACGACGATGTACTGCCGGCCCTCGAACAGATACGTGATCGGCGCGCCGGTAACGCCGGCGGGCAACTCCGTCTCCCACACGACGTTGCCGTCGGCCTTGTCGTAGGCCCGGAACTTGTTGCCGTTGACGCTGATACCGAGGATGGCATCGCTGCTCTCACCGAGGAACAGTAGGCTCTTGGTCAGCAGCGGCGCAGGCCGGCCGAGCATGCCGAGAGGCGGCACGTCGAGCCCCTCGAGCAGTGGATGGTCACGCGGACCATCACCGTTGGCGGCCATCCAGACCTGCTCGCCGCGGTTCATGTCGTAGGCCGTGATACGGCCATAGGGTGGCTTGAAGATCGGCAATCCATCGATGGTCGGGACGCCAGGCCCATCACCCCACTCGTAGTCGATCGTGGCCTCCGGATCGTCCGGGCTGGACAGCGGATAGACGTTCGGCATGGTGTGCGACACGGCGTAATAGAAGCCAGTCTCGGGATCGAAGGCTCCGGTATTCCAGTTGCCCGAACCCCAGGCGCCCGGACTGATCAGGGTGCCCTGCTTGCCGTCCGAATTCTCTGCAAGCGCAGATGGCGGCGTGAACATCGGGCCTAGCAGGAAGGGCTCGACGAGCTCGAGCGCCCGTGCCCGGAGCTCTGGCGTGAAGTCGATCAGGTCGTCCTCGGAGAAGCCTTGCATGTCGAACGGCGGGGGCTTGGTCGGGAACGGTTGCGTCGGTGACAGGCGCTCGCCGGCGACGTCCGACTGCGGCACCGGGCGTTCCTCGATCGGCCACACGGGCTCCCCTGTGGCGCGGTCGAACACGTACAGAAAGCCCGTCTTGCTGGGCTGCATCACCGCGTTGATTCGCCGGCCATCGACGGTGATCTCGCCCAGCGTCGCGGGTCCCACGGTGTCGTACTCCCAAACATCGTGATGCACCATCTGGAAATGCCACGCCCGCTTGCCGGTCTTGGCGTCGAGCACAACCAGAGAATTGGAGTACAGGTTGTCGCCCGGCCGGTGCCCGCCGTAGTACGCCGCGGTCGGGGCGGTCAGCGGGATATACACGTAGCCGAGATCCTCGTCGGCGGTCACGCAGCACCACGAACCCAGATCGCCGGATGACTTCCAGGAATCCTCGCCCCAGGTGTCGTTGCCGAATTGCCCGGGCTTCGGAACCACGTTGAACGTCCATAACAGCTCGCCGGTGCGGACCGAGTAACCGCGCACGTCTTCGGGCACCGCTTCCTTGCGGTTGCCGCCGTCCCCGGCGCCGCCGGTGATTCCGGCGATGACGATGACGTCGCCCACGACGATGGGACCGGCGGACCAGCGGAAGCTACCGGCGCGCTGCTCAGCGAAGCTCAGATCGAGACGTCCCCGAACGCCGAAATCGGCGTAAGGCTCTCCCGTGCGCGCGTTGAGGGCGTACAGATGGCCGTTGCGTACCAAGAACAACCGCCGATCCGTCCCGTCGGTCCAGGTGTCGATGCCGCGCGGACTCCGGCCCCGCGCTTCACCGACCGTCGGTGCGAACGGTTCCTGCTCCCAAACCGTCTCACCGGTTGCGGGGTCGAGCGCTCGCAACAGACCGACGCCGTTGGGCGCGAAGAGCAGTCCCTCGAGCATGATCGGCGTCGACCTGAAGTACCCCGGTACGCGTACCTCCGAGTAGGCGTCCCGAAACGCCTGATCTACCGCCGGGCGACGCCAGACTACCTTCAGATCGGCGACGTTGTCGCGGTTGATCTGCTCCAGCGGAGAGTACCGCGTGAACGCCTTGTCGCCGCCGAAGTACGGCCACTCGCCCGGCGCCCGATCGTCCTCCGCGTGCAGGGCGATCGGCCCTCCGCCGACAATTGCCAGCAACACACCGCAGCCGATAGCCCGCTGCACTTTGGACACCGCAGTTCCCCCTTGCAACAACAGGTCGCCGAAGCGACCTTCCGGTTTACTCCTCGGGCGCGGGCACGATCTGGAAGTGGAGATGGACGATCGTCCAGCCGCCATTGCGTTTCACCAACGTCGGCGACATCTGGTAAGTCACCGCCGGTGGCGCATCCCCGGGGTTGGCGCGTGTGACCGATAGCACGTACGACGCTGACGCCATATCTCCGCTCGGCGACACTGCGACCTGCACATCGGTGTTCTCTGCCGAGGCAAGGCCGCCGGTAGATTCGATGTACTCGGTCCAGTACGCCAGGTAGGAGCCTTTGTCCCATCTTCCGCTCGGCCCCCACCAGGTGAGCTCCGGCGCGTAGAGCGCGAAATAACCGTCGATGTCGTTCGCCGCGTAGGTGGCGGTGAGTTGCTCGACCGTGTCGCGCACCTCTTGCTCGAGATCGGCAGCCTCCTGCGCGATCGCCACAGAGGCCGCAAACATGGCCATCACGCCAACGGCTGCTGGCAAGACTCGTCCCTTTACTTGTCGCATCTCGATCAACGTCTCCCTGAACTACTAGTCGGCGGCGACTGGGTTCCAGTGGAAATGGATGATTTCCCACTTGTCGTCGCGCTTGAAGAACGTCGCCGACATCTGGTAGGTGGCGTCCACATTTTCGGGATCGTCCGTGATGCGTTTCACCTTGAGCAGGTACGATGCCACCGCGCCATCACCGCCGGGCGATGTGTGGATCTGTAGATCGCTCAGGTTGGCTTCCGTCAGACCGCCGCCGCCGCCGACAACGCCACTCCACAACTCGTGGTACTCGTCGCGCGTTACCCGTCGACCCGGCCACCACTGCGTCCCGTCGGCCGCGAACGTTCCGATGTAGCCCTCCACATCGTTGGAGCCATACGCGCCGACAAACTCCATCATCCGTTCACGCACTTCGTCCTCAGCGGTCGGCATTGCCGCTTCGGGCTCTGGCTCCGGTGCTGGCTCGCTGCCGCCGCAAGCGACGACAAACACCGCCACTACCATGAGCAGTAGGAGCTTCCCCATTCCTTGAACCTGCCGCATCTCGTACCTCCTCAACCGGTGGGACCGCGCAACGTAACTCGCTGAGTGCTGTACAGGGTTTCCAATCTGGCCCAAGAAGTCCAGTATCCCGGCGGAAGAAGTCCGGCACGGAGCGGCAGCAGTACGAAAACTGAGGGAAAGGACTTGACTGTGAGAAAGAGCGACAAGCAGCTGGGCATGGACCGCCGAATCACTCGAAGGGATTTCCTCAACGGCAGTAGCGTCGCCGTTGGAGGCTCGGCAGCAGCGCTTGGCGGCTCCGCGGCCGGGCCTGCCGAGCGGCCCCCGGGCCGCCACGCGACGCGTACACAGGATCCGGAAAGCTATTACCCGCCAAGGCTTACCGGCATGCGCGGCAGCCACGAAGGTTCCTTCGAGGTGGCGCACGAGATGCGCTACGGCAAGACCTGGAGCGAGGCGGATGAGTCGGGCGAGCTGTACAACCTGGTGGTGGTCGGCGCCGGGCTCAGTGGCCTCGCCGCGGCCTATTACTTCCGCAAGGCGCTCCCTGAGGCCCGGGTACTCATTCTCGACAATCATGACGACTTCGGTGGGCACGCCAAACGCGTCGAGTTCACCGTCGGCGACCGGCAGTTGATCGGCTACGGCGGTACCCAGTTCATCACCGGGTACTACCCGACGGAGGCCAAGGAGCTACTGGAGGACATCGGCGTGAGCGCCGAGCGCTTCCCTAGTGGCTCCGCAAGCGACATCTACAGCGAGATGGGCCTGCGCGGCGGGGTCTTCTTTGACCGCGAGACTTTCGGCACAGACCGCCTGGTCGTCGGCGAGCCACGGCGGGCACGCGGAGCCCAAGCGCACCGTCGTTGGACACAGTTCCACGCCCAAACACCTCTGTCCGAACCCGCTAAGGCGGGCATCCTCCAGCTCTATACCGAGAACCACGACTATCTGCCGGAGTTGAACAGCGACCAGAAGATCGCCCGACTGCGAAAGATGAGCTATCAGAGCTATATCCTCGACGTCGTTGGCGTCCACGCCGATGTGATCCCGTATCTGATGCGGCGCGGTGACCCGAACGGGGCCGCCGGCATCGACTCCTACAGCGCCTGGGGTGCCCTTCGCAGCGGATCCTTCCCAGGGTTGCAGGGATTGGGCCTCGAACGTCCGGCTCGCAACGCCGCTCCCGGCGACAACCCATTCCAGGGAATCCACTTCCCGGACGGCAATGCCGGTATTGCGCGGCTGATGGTCCGTTGGCTCATTCCGGCGGCGCTGCCAGGGACCACGATGGAGGACTCGGTAACCACGCCAATCCGGTACTCCGAGCTGGACAAGCCCGGCAATCCGGTACGGATCCGTCTCAACAGCACGGTGGTGAGTGCGCGCCACGCGGGCGAGCGGCGTACATCGAACGAGGTCGCGGTGACCTACGTGCAGAACGGGCGGGCGGTGCGCGTCGGCGGCAGCAGCTGCGTGATGGCCTGCTACAACGCAATGATTCCGTACCTGTGTCCCGAGGTTCCGGAGGCACAGAAGGAGGCATTGAAGCTGGCGGTACGGAAGCCGTACGTCTACACCCAGGTTGCAATCGAGAACTGGACTGCTTTTGCCAACCTGGGTGTCGGCGCCATCCACAGCCCGGGTGGGTTCCACGAGTTCATTGATCTGGACTGGGGCGTTAACGTCGGGGAGTACCGCCATTCCGCCTCCCCCGATGAGCCCATCTTGTTGTGGCTGCAACGCCTTCCCATTCGACCCGGCCTGTCGGCAAGGGACCAGTTTCGCGCCGGACGCGAGGAGCTTCAGGCGACGACCTTCGAGACCTTCGAGCGCAGCATCCGCGATCAACTCGGCCGGGCGCTCGGCGACGGCGGGTTCGACCCGGCACGCGACATCGCCGGGATCACCGTCAATCGCTGGCCGCACGGCTACGCTGGCGGCGCCAACGACCTCTACGACCCCGACTGGGGCTACGACGAGGCTCCATGGGTCGTGGGGCGGCAACGCTTCGGTCGCATCACCATCGCCAACTCGGATGCTGCCGCAATCTCGCTTACCCAGGCCGCCTTCGAGCAGGCGCATCGCGCCGTTCAGGAGTTGCTGACTGATGTGATTCGTCCGGAGTTCCAGTACCCCTGGGCGGAACGCACCTGAGGTTACGTCGACCGGCTGCCAGCACGGAACGCAGGTAGAGCGACGGATCATCTGATGGACCGCTTCTCGAGCGCTGGAGCCGATTCTGCTCGGCTCCCGCGCTTTGCGTTGACGGAGCCAGGCTCGGACGGCTACAGAGGTGGCGCCGGACAAAGATGCGGAGGTCGGGCTCCCTCAGTTGTAGTACGGCCAAAATCGTAGTAACTACACGGACGAGAGTAGGTTTTCTTCGTGTGCGTGAGTGGGCTGAGTGCCGGTTCCGGGCACCAATGGCGCCGAAGCGAACTTCGAGACTTCCCGATCGATCACCGCTGCAGCGGCCCAGGAGAAAGCGCGAATGAGCAAGAAGGACGATCACGACAAGAACGGCGGGCCGCGCGTAAGCCGCCGCACGTTCGCTAAGTCCTCCGTAGCCGCGGGCACCGCCGCCGTCGCTCTTCCGAAATCGCTGTTCGGCGTTACGCCGGCGAAAGCCGCCGCAACCACCGCCACCTACGGTCGTGCGGCTCGTGTCGAGGCACGCAACGAGAACATCGGCTACGGCGGTCGAGGGGCAGCGCCGCTTACCGCGCCGGTCGCCAAGAAGGCCAGCGTCAATGGCTGGAAGGAGGGCCTGACGATCCCGGCCGAGTACTACGTCGAGCCGAAGCACTTCGAAGCCGACGAGAAGTTCGTCGGCGAGAACTTCTGGCAGTACACCGACCAGGCGAGCCGTATTCCGAACCCGGGCGACTTCTACGTCTTCGAGTTCGGCCGCGCCGAGTCCATCTTGATCGTGCGCGGTCAGGACAATGAGATCCGCGGCTTCTACAACGTCTGCCGTCACCGCGGCTCGCGTCTGTGCCGCCACGACGCCGACGAGAAGCCGGGCGACCCGCGTCTGTCGGTCAAGCAGCTCGCGCAGTCGGGTAACTCACCCGTGTTCCGCTGCCCGTACCACGCCTGGACGTACGACACCGAGGGCAGCCTCATCTACGCCTATGGCATGCAGGACGATTTCGACCCGGCGGACAACGGTTTGATCCCGTGTCACCTGCGAGTCGCCGAGGAGCAGATCTTCGTCAACCTGTCGAAGTCCGACACGCCGCCGGACTTCGAAGCGGCGGTCAGCCGGCTCAGAGACCTGGGCCCGAAGTACGGGTTGAAGGACCTGAAGATCGCGACGCGCGAGTACTATCCGATCAACGCCAACTGGAAGCTGGCGCTGGAGAACTTCAAGGAGTGCTATCACTGTGGTCCGGCCCACCGACCGCTGGTGACGACGCACAACTGGGATCATGACCTCAGCGACGAGCAGAAGGCCGCCAAGGCTGCCGCTGTCGCCGAGTGGGTTCCCGAAGAAGAGTACGGGCGGAATGCAGCGGAGGGCATGGACGGGGGCGGTATGGACGGGGGCGGTATGGACGGCACCCCGACCTACGGGGGTATGTCCGGTCTGCTCAACCCCGGCTTCGAGACCGGCTCGATCGACGGCAAGCGCGTCTCGACCCTGCTGCCCGGGCGCGAGTGGAGCCACTCGACCCACATCGCGAGCACGGCCGAGTCCACCGGCTATTGGCAGTTCTACGACGATCACGTCATGGTCGTCCGGTTCACGCCCCGCACCCACAACTTCTGTGATGCCGAGATCATCTGCCTGGTGCATCCCGACGCGCGCGAGGGTATCGACTACGATCCGGACAACGTCAAGGCCCTGTGGCACGTCACCATCCAGGAGGACATCTGGATCACCGACAACAACCACGCCGGCATCGAGTCGGGGGCCTACACCGCTGGCCGCTACGGCACCCACGAGGGCGGACCGTCGAGCTTCGTCAACTGGTACATGAAGGAGATCGTCCAGGCCGGCGATTGACCTTTCTGCCAGTTAGCTAGTGAATCCGCGAGAGCCGATCTGCCGGTCGGCTCCCGCGTTTTTCGTTCATTGAAGCTCTGCGAGTTCGCGAGAGCTCGAGTCGACCAATGTTCGAACACCCGAGAGGCGAAGTAGATGAGCGATAAGGACAGTCACGACGTCAACGGCGGGCCGCGCGTAAGCCGTCGCACGTTTGCCAGGTCCTCGGTCGCCGCCGGGACCGCGGCAATCGCTTTGCCTAACTCCCTGTTCGGTGCGCCACCACCGCGGCCATCAACAGCGAAGACGATCGGCTCGCCTGGTGCGGTTGCCGGCGCCGACTTGCCGGCGGAAGCACCGGGCTACGGTGGCAAGGGTGGGCCACGCCTTCCGGTGACCGTGTCCGAAAACACCGGCACCAACGGCTGGAAAGAAGGCACCACGATTCCGGCCGAGTACTACCTGGACCCGAAGCACTATGCGGTAGAGGAGGATTTCCTGGCGGAACATCTCTGGCAGTACGTCGACCAAGCGAGCCGCATTCCGAGCCCGGGCGATTTCTTCGTCTTCGAGTTCGGGCGCTCGGAGAGCATCCTGCTGGTTCGTAGCCAGACCGGCCATGTCAACGCCTTCCTCAACGTCTGCCGGCACCGCGGCTCGCGGCTGTGCCGTCACGACGCGGATACGATGCCGCAGGATCCACGCCTGTCAGTGAAGCAGCTTGGCCAGAAGGGCAGCTCGCCTGTGTTCCGCTGCCCGTACCACGCCTGGACGTACGACACCGAAGGAAGTCTGATCTACGCCTATGGCATGCAGGACGATTTCGACCCGGCGGACAACGGACTTCTCCCCTGCCATGTGCGGGTCGCCGCTGGCCAGATCTTCATCAATTTATCTCGATCGGATTCGCCCCCCGAATTCGAATCGACCGTGACTCGGATGCAAGCGCTGAACGAAATTTACCGCTTCGACGAGCTCAAGGTTGCGGCGCGCGAGTACTACCCGTTGAAGGCAAACTGGAAGCTCGCGACCGAGAACTTCATCGAGTGCTATCACTGCGGGCCAGCGCACGGGTCCTTAGTGAAGGCGCACAACTACGACGAAGAGCGCACCGACGAGCAGAAAGCCGCCCACGCAACCGCGGTCGACGAGTGGGTCCCCGCGGCTGCCGAGCGACGGGCGTCCGGCATGGGCGGCTATGGCGACGTTGACGGTGAGCTCAACCCGGGGTTCGTCACTGGATCCATGGACGGCAACCCCGTCGCTCCTCTCCTGCCAACCAGGACCGCGTGGACCCATGAGACCGATATCGCCACGACCCGTTGGCAGACCGGGTACTGGCAGGGCTATGACGACCACGTCATGATCGCCCGATACACTCCGCGGGCGCATGACCGGACCGACAACGAGGTCATCTGGCTGGTGCATCCGGATGCGGTCGAGGGGCGCGACTACGATCCGGACAAACTCAAGGCGCTGTGGCACGTCACGACGATGGAAGACATCTGGCTTACCGGCAACAATCATCTCGGTATCCAGTCGGGTGGCTACAGCGCTGGCCGCTACGCCACCCACGAGGGGAGCCCAGCGCGATTTGTCCAGTGGTATATGGAGCAGTTCGCGAGCGGCGATTGAACCTCGGACTCCGGTGCGCAAGAGGTGGTCGCCGTTCTGCAGAGGGCGGAGGGAGTCGACACACCTCCTCCTACCAGCGTGATCGCCTGGCGCCCTCCGAACTTCCTTGCTCGCGCGTCATGGCCTCTACGTGATGTGCGCCGTGCACGCGATGCTGGTTGAAGGAGGTGTGTCGACCCCCTCCACGGTCGCGCCTCAATTCCGCGCAGCCACCGGAATACGGAACACGGCGGTCGGCGTGCCCTCTGAGGGCTGGCGGTAGCCATGTGGCGATCAACTCAAACGAGGCTCCCGGACGGTCGCGGCGGCGGGTTCGAGCCCCAATACGCCGTAACCAGGCCCGCGTGCACGGCGGCCGGAAACCTCAGGGTCCCAGGCCGTAGACTACGCCGCTCATCCAGCGACAGAGCATGTCCCTGGCTACGGCGTATTGGGGCTCGAATCCGCCGCCCTACCCTTCCTCCAGGTACCTCATCAGGCTCATCAAGTCGTCGAAGCTCATGGCTTCCAGTAGACCTTCCGGCATCAGCGATACCTCGGCCGGCTCGCGCTCGCTGACCAGTTGTTTGTCCAGGACTACTCGTTCGCCGGTGGCGGTGATCAGGATGAGCTCAGCGTCGCTCTCGGCAGCGTGCATGCCGACGTACGAGCTTCCGTCTCGGAGGTCGACGCGAAGGGCACTGTACTGGTCCGAGATTACGCGTGACGGGTAGACGATCGACTCCAGGATCTCGCGACGTCTGAAGCGACTGACGACAGTAGAAAGATCGGGCCCACCACCGCGACCGACATCGCCGAATACGTGGCAGTCGGCGCAACGCGCACGCTGGAAGACGCGTTCGCCATGTTCCGGGTCGAAGCGCTCGTAGGCCGTGACGTCGTACTCGACGTATTCGGCCAGCTCATCGAAGCTCATCTGCCGTAGCATCCGGCGCTCCTCCTCGTCGGGGAGCTCGTCGGCCGCCACCAGGGTAGCGATCCTGTCCCGATCGGCATTCAACCAGGTCTGCCGGCGTTCGATCGCCGCCACGCGCCCGGCATCGGGGAGCTTCGTCAGCCACTGCTGCCAGAGTGCGTCGATATAACCGACCATGCTGGCCGCGCCGGTGAATGCTCGAGCACGGTCGAACCAGGCGACGACGCGCTGGCGCTGATCCTCGCTCCAGTCACCTTCGAGCGCTCGCAGGGCGTAGAGGGTGTGGATCTCGTCTTCCTGACTCCGGCGGACCGCCAACCTTGCCGTCAGCGCATCCACCGCGCCCGGCGGAGCCAGGTACGCGAGGATGCGCTCGAGCTTGCGGTTGTGCTCGCGGCGCTGGGTGGGGAACCAGGCCAACATGGACTGGGCCAGTTCGTCGAGCTCTACGCTGTCGACCGCGGCGTCTCTGGAGCGCACCAGGGCGAGCTCGAGCACGCGCAAGTAAGAACCCAGCAGCGCTTCGCTCGGTCGCGATTCGGCGTAAAGGCGCGAAAGATCGAAGACGAGCCCGGCATCGGGAAGGCCCGGACGCAGGACCAGGGCAAGCATCGCCTCGAAGGCGGCGTTCGAGGGCGTCGCGGCGAGCTCAACCTTGGAAACCCAACGATCCGGATGCACTCCTGCGAGCGTCTCGCGCGCAGCGTACCGAACGAACCGATCCTCATCGTTGAGAAGGCCGACAAGGCCGGCGAGCACGGCCTCGTTGTCCCCTTGTTGCACCCACTCCAAGGCACCGGAGCGCGCTAGCGTTTCCGCCGCTCGGCGCCGAACTCGCGCATTCGGATCTTCCAGTGCGGCAGCAAGTGCAGCGTCGACGCTGCGGTCGGCTCGGGTTCCCAGGAGAGCGACGACGGCCGCCCGCACGCCGGAGTCCTCCGTGGCCAGGAAGCTCCGCAGATCGTAAACAGACGGCTGCGGACCGAAGAGCTGCAGGATCTCCAGGGCGCTCTGTCTCTCCAGGCTCGATCTGCCGGCGTCCTCGACAGCTGCGCGCAGGCCTTCTCCCCAGCTCTGGCCGGCCTCTGCTCGCCGCTGAGCAATGGCTGACCGGCCCCAGGCGGAGCGCGGCATTGGCTGGCGCAGCGCCGCCTCCACGGGGCTCCCCTGACCGCCTTGCATGTTCCCACGGGCGCCGCCGTCGGGTCCTTCGTACACCACTCGGAACAGCCCACCGGTGGTCTGGCGACCGCCGATGGTGAAATAGAGATGGCCGTCGGGGCCCACTGCGAGATCGGTCACATTGAGAGGCTCTCGAAGAACGAAGTCGACGGCCTCACCCTGCCAGCTGGCGCCATGCTGCTGAGGAAAGAGAACGCGTATGCGGCCGCGCGCCCAGTCGCCGAGGAACAGGGCGCCGTCGAACGCTGCAGGGTAGGCGTCGTGGCGGTAGAAGGTCACGCCCACCGGCGAGCCGCGGCCAACATCGGCGACGCTGGGAAGGCTGTCGATGCTATCGAACGCTATCTTGCCGGAGCCCGTTCTCCACCCGTAGTCACCGGCCGGTATCGCGTGCAGGACTCTCGTGGGTCGGTACCACGGGAGGCCCCTGTCCCATTCCATGTCTGCCTCGTAAACAAACAGGCCACCGGCGGGAGAAAAGGCCATGTCGAACGGATTGCGTAGACCGCCGGCGAACAGCTCCCATGCGTCGGACTCGAGATCGACTCTCCAGATGGTTCCACCCGGGGCACGAATGGTATTTGCGTGACCGCGTGGATCCAGAATGACGGGCAGGAGCTGATCCTCTTCGAGGGGGCGCAGTGGTGAGCGCGCCGAGGGCTCGACGTCGGGAACGGCGTGATTTCCGAAGAGTAGGTATATCGCCCCGTCCGGACCTCTTGTGATCGTGTGGGGGCCGTGCTCCTGGATCCCTCCGCGTGACCGTTGAAGCAGCTCGACGGTGCTCTCGGAGGGGCCATCCTGCCAGCCGCTCACGCGATAGAGCCCGGGACCCTCACTCGGCCCGTCGGCGTGAACGAGAAGATCGTGCGGCCCAAGCACATAGAGGCCGTGAGCGGTGCTGATCTCTTCTGAGAGCCGCGTCATTCGATCGTGGCTGCCGTCGCCGTCGTCGTCGTCGAGAATCGCCAGGCCTCGTTGCTCGAGCGCGACGATGGGCCGGCCATCCGACGCGAACGTGAGATTCACGACCGAGCCGATGAGCTCGTCGCTGGCAACCTCCTCGACGCGAAACCCCTCCGGTGTGCGAAACCGTTCGCCCGAGAACGCCAGCCGTTCACTGCGCTCCGCGTCCCAGTCCGGCATCAGCGGCGGATCGACGGCCGCGCCGGATGCTGCCTGGTCAGCGGGATCGGGAGTGGAACAGGCGCCCGCGGTGAGCGGGAGGAGGACCGCAGTGGCCAGTACGGGCGCGGTCGACAAGAGACACTTCATCTGCAGCCTTTCCGTCGGCTGGGCTCCGAGCTCCGAATGTGCCCGGGAAGAGGCCGAGTATAGGGTCTGCCGTATGCCGGTGCTCGGGAAGGCCGCGGTAGCACAGGTCGCTAGACCTTGCCGGACGCCCATGCTATTTCTTGCCCGCCTATTCCGCCGAGTTCGCGCCGCATCCCGCAGCGAGGCTGCCTTGAACCACCGTGGCGCCCTCCAGAGCCTGGACACCCGTTGACCGCACTAACGCTCCAGCCAATCCGTCGTGTCATGCTCCGCCACCTCGCTGCGACCTGCGGCCTGACGGCGCTGCTGCTTCTCCTGGCTGCTTCTCCGACGCCGCAGACAACCGGGCGAGCGGCACCGCCCAACATCATCTTCTTGGTCACAGATGATCAGCGGTTCGACATGATGGGCAACGTCAACCCGCTCTTGCACACACCAAACATGGACAGGCTCGCCGCTGAAGGGGTCCGTTTTGAAAACGCCTTTGTGACGACGCCCATCTGCGCTGCCAGCCGCGCCAGCCTGCTGACGGGCACGGTGGAGCGAACCCATCAGTTCACTTTCGGCACGCCGCCGCTAGCGAACACACTGACAGACCAGAGCTATGCCACCCTGCTGCGTGCTGCCGGCTATCGCACCGGGTTCATTGGCAAATTCGGCATCCGGGTCGAGCCGGGGGCGGTCGATACCATGTTCGACGCCTTCGTGCCGCTCTCCAGCAACCCGTACCTCAAGGTTCAGCACGATGGCTCCACGCGGCATCTAACCGATGTCACAGGCGACGAAGCCATTGCTTTCCTGCGAGCGAATCCGTCGCAACAGCCCTTCATGCTCTCGGTTAGCTTCAATGCGCCGCATGCTGAGGACGGCGACGAACGCCAATACATCTGGCCGGCGGCGATGGACAGGCTCTACCTGGAAACGGTGATTCCCGACCCGCCCCTGAGCGATCCGGCCTTCTTCGATGCCCAGCCGTCGTTTCTTACGGATCCTGAGATCAATATGAACCGCTACCGCTGGTTCTGGCGATTCGATACGCCGGCCAAGGCCGCGAGGATGACCAAAGGCTACTTCCGTATGATCAGCGGCGTCGATGCCGTCCTCGGCCGAATCCACGATGTGCTACAGCAGCAGGGTCTGGCCGACAACACCCTTCTCATTCTGATGGGGGACAACGGGTACTTCCTGGGAGAACGGGGCTATGCGGGCAAATGGCTTCCCTACGAACCGTCCATTCGCGTTCCGCTGCTCGTCTTCGATCCGCGGTCCGGTCCCGCTGGCGCCGGGCTTCGGCCCGTTGCCATGGCGCTGAACATCGACATCGCGCCTACCCTGCTTGATCTGGCCAGTGTGGGTATCCCGGCGACGATCCAGGGCCGAAGCCTCGTGCCGTTGCTCCGGGGTGAGGAACCGGAAGACTGGCGGACGGACTTCTTCGTCGAGCATCTGATGGAGAACAAACAGATCGTCAAGCACGAAGGCGTGCGCGCGCAGCGTTACAAATATGCCCGTTACTTCGAGCTTGATCCCGTCAGCGAGGAACTCTACGACCTCGTAAACGACCCGCTCGAAACGGAGAACCTCGCCGGTGATCCGGCCCATGCCGCCGTGTTGGCCGCACTACGCCGCCGCTGTGATGAACTCCGTGATCGATACGGCGGCGTCTACGTCCGCACCCCCAACGCCCAGTCCTCGCTGGATTCGGAGGGCGCCCAGAATGCAATGGGTTCAACGATACGAGCCGCTCCAGCCCGTCGACACACCTCTACCTAACCCATCGCCAGGCACACGAGTTCGCCAGCTACGCCATCAGGCGCCGGGCATGATCCTGGCCTTGAGCTGCATCAGCACGAACCCGACGGCCATGCCCTGGACGCCGGTAGCAACGCCGTCGAGCACTGAATTGAGCCAGGGGCCGACGACTGCGATGGCGTCCAGACTGTTCGAGAAGCCGGGGAGTGCCACCGCCACGACGTAGATTACTGTGCGCTCGTTGACATCGGCGCTGCCGCCGCCCATGACGCCTGCAACCAGACCGAGGACGACGAGGGCAAGTGCCCCGTACGGCACCGCTTCGGCAACGGCCGGGACGCTTCCCAGGATCGCCACGACTACGATCAGGGCCACGAGGACACGTTCGGACATTCTGACGCTCCTTTCATCTGCGCTTCCGCGGCCAACGCGAAAACACGGAAAATGAAAGCCACCAGCGCGCCAAGGGGAGCCGGCGACACAGGCGCACTCAACCGGAATCGAAGGTTTATTGCAACCGTATCGGGGTCGATTGCGAGGGCCAGCACGGCTCCATCCCTACGTGCGTCGGCGTACTACCCTCCTGAAACAGGCGTAGTTCTGCGCCGCCACAGGCGAATCGGTTACTTCTTCGAGTTCGACGCTCTCCTGGCTACCGATGACTTCATTCATTGCCTACATGCCGCTCGCAATCGCTGCGCTATCGTGCTGAGGTGGTGTCTCCGTAACGCTCATGAACTTACTTTCGAGAACTGAGGCATACCGTGACTAAGACAGACCGAGAGCTCGGGATGGACCGCGACATAACCCGACGGGATTTTCTCAACGGAGCCAGCGTCGCGATTGGCGGCAGCCTGGTGAGCGCCGGGACGCCAGAGGCTTCCGTAGGCTCGAAGCGGTCGACAGGCGCGTCGGGCACTGCCACTGCACAGCCGGGCGAGTACTACCCGCCGCGGCTCACCGGAATGCGGGGCAGCCACGAGGGCTCATTCGAGGTAGCACATGAGATGCGCTACGGAAGAACTTGGGACAACGCGGAGGACACTGGCGAGAGTTACGACCTCATCGTCGTCGGTGGTGGGCTGAGCGGGCTGTCGGCGGCGTACTTCTTTCGCAAGGCGCTCCCGGCGGCGCGCATTTTGATTCTCGACAACCACGACGATTTCGGCGGACACGCGAAGCGCAACGAGTTCGAGGTCAACGGCAAGCTGGTCATCGGCTACGGCGGCACCATGATGATCCATGGGGCCAACAGCTACCCGCACGAAGCCAAGGCGCTGCTGGAGGACATCGGAATCGACAAGCAACGCTTCCTGAGAACGACGGCCGCCGATCGCGGCATCTACCGCGAGATGGGTCTGCAGGCTGGTGTCTTCTTCGACGAGGAGACGTTCGGCGCAGATCACCTGGCGGTAGGCGATCCCGCCGGCTGGGGCTCGGTCCGAAGCACGCTGACCTGGACGCAGTTCCTCGCCGATACGCCGCTTACTGATGTCGTGAAGCGCGATATCGCGCGCGCCTACGACGACAACACGGACTATCTGCCCGGATTGACCACCGAGGAGAAGATCGCCAAGCTGCGGAAGATGAGCTACCAGGACTACCTTCTGAGGGTCGTCAACGTCGACCCCGGCGTCATGCCATTCTTCATGCGGCGCTCTGAAGGCGGCTCCAACGGTGCAGCCAGGATCGATTCCTACAGTGCGTGGGGGGCGTTCCGGACGGGCTCGCTGCCGGGCTTCGATGGGCTGGGCCTCGAGCGACCGCCTGAAAGCTGGCTCGGCGAGGGCAACGACTTCGGCGAGGGCATCCACTTCCCCGACGGCAATGCTGCGATCGCTCGCCTGATCGTCAGGTGGCTGATCCCCAAGGCTCTCCCGGGCACGACGATGGAAGACTCGGTGGCGACGCCGGTCGACTACGCCGCCATCGATGTGGACGGCAGCCCCGCGCGCGTCCGGCTCAACAGCACGGTGGTCAACGTCCGCCACATCGGCGAGCGTCGGGCCGCCACCGAGGTCGAAGTGACCTACGTGCGCGACGGCAAGGCCTATCGGGCGCGCGGCGCCACCTGTGTCATGGCCTGCTACAACGCCATGATCCCCTACCTGTGTCCCGACTTTCCCGACGAGCAAAAGGCGGCTCTGAAGATGGCGGTGCGCCAGCCGCTCGTTTACACGAACGTCGTGGTACGCAACTGGCGGGCGTTCCACGAGTTGGGGATCAACAGCTTCTACGGTCCGGGCTGCTACCACGGCAGCGCCATGCTGGACATGAATCGGAGTCTGGGCGACTACACCTGCGCGCGGACTCCAGACGACCCCCAGCCACTTCACCTGCAGCGCATGCCCGCCCACCAGCCGGGCCTCTCGGCCAGGGACCAGTTCCGCGCCGGTCGCGAGGAGCTGCTTGCCACGTCGTTCGAGTACTTCGAGTACCGCATCCGCGACGAGCTCGGACGGGCCCTCGCCGGCGGCGGGTTCGACTCCGCTCGCGACATCACGGCAATCACTGTCAACCGCTGGCCACACGGCTACGCTGGCGGCGCCAACGACCTCTACGACCCGGACTGGGGCTATGACGAGGTCCCCTGGGTGGTCGGGCGGAAGCGATTCGGTCGCATTGCCGTCGCCAACTCGGACGCCGCCGCCACCAGCCTGACGCACGCGGCGATGGATCAGGCGCACCGCGCGGTTCAGGACCTTATCGGTGACGTGATCAGGCCAGAGTTCCAGTATCCGTGGGCGGAGCGCACCTGATCACCTAGCCGAGAGCGGAGGGAGCCGACACACTCACTTCTGCCAACGTCACTGCATGGCGTTGACGGAGTTCTTCTGCTTGCGCGTCTAGTCCGATAGGTTCCGGGCGCCGTGCACGCGATGCTGGCTGAAGCGAGTGTGTCGACTCCCTCCCCGGCAAAGCGTCCGATCTACGCCGCCCTCAGATTCCGGAACACCGTAAGCACGCCACCCTCAAGGACCTCGGCTGGGGATCCACTTAGGATCCCTCCTCCCTAGGGCCTCCGACGGTCGAGACACCGCAGTCCCCCGCCATATCGGAGTCCTCCGACAGTCGCGGCGGCGACGGTGAGGGGGCATGCACCTAAGCGGGGCTCGCGTGCACAGCAGACGGAACCCTCAGAGTTGCAGGCCGTAGACTACCCTGCTCGACCAGCTCAGGAACAAGTCCCCCGCTAAGGTGCATGCCCCCTCACCGTTGCCGCCCTACCGACCTGAGACCCCCAGATGTTCTTGCCGTAACTGCTCGTAAAGCGCTCGAGTCTCTTCAACCCGCGCCGTCAGCCGAGGTAGCTGCGACTCCCACTGCTCGATGAGCAGATCCCCGGTCTCGAACGCTTCGAGATCCTCGATCGGGTCGATGGGCGTTGCGAGCAGTTCCTGCAGGTGTTGGAGGCGCTCGTCGATGAGCGCGGGAACGGCCTCGGTCTTCCAGGTCGGCTGATCGTCGACAACGACGTAGAAGGGGGCGCTGTGAGCAACTGTCGTGAACCAGCGTTCGGCGTTCACTCCGTAGGCACGGACGGCGAGCCACATGCTCCGATCCGCGACCAGCGTTGTCTCGAGGCTCACGCGGTCCTCGCCGCTGGGAGCCGGCACCGTGTGCGCCACTTCGCCAAGGACAACTAACTCGAGCCGCACGAGCGGTTCGAGCTCGGGATTCATCTTCGCCGTTGCAACGATGTTGAGTGGGGTACCCGCCTCCACCTGCATCTCGGCCCCCATCGGCTGTGCGTTGACGGTGGCCTCGAGGAAAGGGCCATTGGTGACGTAGGTGCGCCCTTGGCGAAAACCCTCAAACCAGGCGTCGGCGCTGAACGGCCCGTCCAGCTGCACGTAGGTGCGCTCCACGCCAGGCAACGTGGGGCCGAAGTACGGGTAGTCGGCCCCGGCGGCCGGGAGGATCCGATAGCCGAGGTTGAGGAAGTCGTACCAGAGGTCGGTGTGCAGGTTGCCGCCCTGCAGCACCTCGATGAAGTCGATGAGGCCGTGCGGGATGTCGAGGGCGAGGCCGCGCTCGCCGTTGAACAGCGAGCCCAGGTGGGCGTAGCCGGTGATGCCGCCGTTCGCGCGGGTCTTCTCGAACACGTCGTGGTAGCCGTAGAACGCGGTCGGCTCGGCATGGGTCGGCCGTTCGATATCCCAGTGCAAGGTGTGGCCTCGGTGCCCGGTTCTCGGGTCCTCCTGGCCCGAAACGAGCACGGTTCCATCGCGCGCGAAGCGGCCCTCGGCGCCCCATGCCGGCTGCGTGAAGTAAGTGCCACCGATGTTGCCCATCTCCACCAGGTTGGCGACGTGAACGTCCTCGGCGGCTAGCTGGGTCCAGGCGTTCAGATCGTCGACCTGGTCGCGTCGCAGGTGAACGTGCGACTCGCCCGAGAACCAGCCGCGGCTGGGCAGATCGTCGTAGCGCTGCAGCGACGCCGTTGCCTCCGTGGTCTCCCCTTCCCTGACCTCGAAGGCGCCGTGGTAGGCGTGGTACTCGACCCCGTGGGTTGCGGCCAGTTCGTAGGTCCCCACCGGCAGCCGCGCTTCATACGAACCGTCCATGTAGAACGCCTGGCGGTTGTCGGAGGGCCACATGGTGCGGCGATTCAACCAGTGGCGCCGCACCTGGTCGATGAACCTCCACACCGGAATCGCGCTCTCGGACGGGAGGGGCGCACGACCCGTCTCATCGTAGATGCCTACCCTGGCCGGCATCGTGGCGCCCGTGGCGCCATCTTCCACGGCGAGCCGCACGACGCCGAATTGCGTCGCCGCCGATGTAGTCCCACTGCGTTCGATCGATACGTCGCACAGAGCTACGGCAGCGCGCGACACTCCGACGGCAAAATCGGTCTGCTGCGCGCCGAGGCCAGCTAGCCGCGCCCGGTCCAGGGTAACCGTGGTCTCCCGGAAGGTCGCGCCCGGCTCGACCACGACCTCCTGCCTGCCGTGGCCGTCGCCCCCGTTGCGATCCCAGATCACCTGAAACGCGGCGGCAGTGGTGTGCTCGGGAGCGTAGGTCAGGGTGACGTCGACCGGCTCGTCGATGTCATAGGCGTAGTCGTCGTCCACGCCGAAGGAGACCATGTTGCCGACGACGCAGTTGCGGCCTTCGATCATCCGCATCTCGGAGTGCGCCACGTCCATTTCCATGCCGAGCTCTGGATAGCCGAGGCCGATGACCTTGGTGATGTGCTCCTTGTCCCAGGGAACGGGCTCGATGTAGCGCGCCTCGCGTCGCTCTGCTGGCGCCACCGCCGCGGACTGCTCCGGTGCTGGTGGCCCCTCGGTGCAGGCGATTGCGAGAACCACGATCGCACCGATCGCGCTCCTGGCGATACTGTGGCGCATTCTCGTACCCTCCCGGTTGGGGCGTCGTGTTCCCCTACTTCAGCCCGTTCGCCAGCATCAACTCCTGAACGGCTCGATCCGCCTGATCGATGGCGACGTTCGTATAGGCAGCCGCCCCGGCGTCGGCATTCGCGATCGCGATCTGCCCGAAGGGCTTGCGGCCGACCACGTGGGGGCGATCAGCGTCGGGGACGTCGGGGTCGGCCAGCGTGTCATAGGTATACGCATAGCCGTGCGGCCAGCGGTTGGCCGTGATTGCCAGGATGTCCTCGGCCGGATCGAAGCCGCCGCCCCCGAGAGCGCGCGTCAGCTGGTCGCGAGTTTGCAGCTCGATCTCTTCGAACGGGGTCGTCAGCATGTCGAGCATGCCGGCGCGTTGCTGGTCCTTGCGTGGCATACCCGGCGCGTTGGGGTTGCGAACGAGGTGCAACACGATGGGGTCATCGGGCGACTGCGTGCACTCATAGCCGCCCATAGACACTGGATAGTCGAGCCTGCAGGAGGTGTGGTACATGGCCGGGTAGCTGAGGCGGGAGACGCCCAGCTCCTTGAACGCCCGCCAGTTCCTGATGAAGACGTTGGTGTACATCATGGGTACCTTCACCGCGTAACCGAGCGCGTCCTTCTGCTCTTGCGGCAGGTCGGGGACGAGGTACGGAACAACGTGATTCCAGCAGGCGAGCAGGCAGTTGCGGGCCCGTACCCGCACCAGGTTGCCGTCACGCACGTAGGCAATGCGCACCCAGTCGGCGTGCTCCGGCTCGCCCTCGTGCTCCACCCGCACGACGGTGCTGTCGAGGCGCATCCGCACTGCGGCCCCTTCCTGGTCGAGGCGGTCGTAGTGGAGAGGCGCCTGCAGCACGGACTGCATGTCGTGGTCGCCGGGCAGCGCGGCGGGGACCAGCCGGTTGATGAGCAGGCGGGCGATGGTGGCGTTGCCGTCAGGGAAATGGAAGCGGTAGTTCCGGCTGCCTGACCATCGTGGCTCGAGCGCCAGATCGAGGCCGTCGAATCCGGGCGCTCCGCCCTGGGCCGCCTCCAGCGCCGGCAGCGTATCCACCCGCTTGTTGTTCCGGTAGCCGCGGCCGAGGAAGAACTTGATCGCCTCGGGACTCACCTTTGCCACCTCGAGCAGGTAATCCTGGTAGCTCGTTCTCGCCAGCCGGGTGTGCTTCTCCACACGGCCCAGATCGGACATGTAGTCGCGATTGGCGGTGTGTATACGAACCAGATCCCGGCGCGCGCCCTCCGAGAACGGCGCCTTGCCGAAGAACTCCTCCCAGGAACCGTCTCCGGGACCGACCACGAGCTTGTCAGCGCCGAAGGTCTCGCGATCAAAGAAGGTCGCCGATCCCAGCCCTGCATACACGTCGCTGTCCTGGAACTCGCTGGAGCGCTCGACCTCGATGCCCAGATCCCGTACCAGAGCCTTGGCGGCGTAGCTGTACGGGAACGGCGAGACGATGCTCATGGTGCCGCCGTAGCCGATCCAGGTCCGGTCCCCGTGCGTGAACTCATTGCGCTTGGCGTGCCCGCCGAAGTCGTCATGGTTGTCGAGGATCAGTACGGATGGGTCACCACCGAGTGCCTGGCGGTAGAAGTGAGCCCCAGACAGGCCGGAAAGCCCGCCGCCGACGACCACCAGGTCGTAGACCTCGCCGGAGTCCTCGGCGCCCGACATGCTCGCGTAGGCACCATCACGTAGGCGATGCCCGGCCTCGAACGAGCCCTCATGGCTACCGCGCAACCCAGTGAGGCCCGGCGGATAGCTGGCGGCGACCTCTTTTGCCGTGGCCTTCGCCCCATCGAGCGCCGCGAGCGCGCTGCGTGTCGCCGCCCAGGCGCCGGCGCTGCCCACCGCGAAGCCGTTGACGAAATCACGCCGCGTGATGTTGCGGTCGATGCCGAGCTGCCGTGCCTTGATGCGATCTACCATCGGACCCTCCCGCAGAGATCCAATCGGCCCGAACGGCACCTGTCAACCGCGCCAGCGACCAGCGTACCCGAGCGTCTTGGCGCGTCCCCTTCAATCCCACCGGCTCGGTTGTCTTTCCTGATCCCCGTCGGTAAAGTCCGGGCCTTCACAGTCAGTCTGTTAGTGGGCAAACGGCGCGGGATCGGCCGAACGATACCCGGCGACGCCCCGGCTCCAGCGACGGAGGGACATCACGATGCAAGGCAAGTGCCTTTGTGGAGGCGTGCAGTACGAGGCCAGTGATCCGCAGCTGATGGTCCATTGTCATTGCTCGCGGTGCCAGCACAGCAGCGGCACCGCACATGGCACGGTGGTGATGGTCTCGCCCGAGAACTTCCGCATCACGCAGGGTGCGGAGCTCGTGCACAAGTACGAGGAAGAGCCCTACACCGCCCGCGTTTCATGCTCCAACTGTGGCGGTAATCTCTACCACGGCGAGCACTTCATCGAGGCCGGAACGCTCACCGACGATCCGGGCATGACACCCTCGGCGCACATCATGGTCGACCACAAGGCATCGTGGTTCGAGATCACCGACGGCCTGCCGCAGCACGGCGAATGGCCACCGAGCGACTGAGCACAGCCGGCTGCCGGTCGTAGCGCGGCCGAACTCGAAGCGTATGCGCCCCGCCGCCCGACTTCCGGGCTCGGCGGGGCGCTTTGCTCATTGGGCCAGATCGGCAAGATCCCCGTGAACCGGCTGTCCATCCATCAGCGTCAGCAAGACCTGCGTTTCCGAGATCTCGCTCAGATCGATCTCGAACAGATTACGGTCGAGGACGATCAGATCGGCCAGCTTCCCGGTTTCAATCGAACCGGTTTCCTCGTCGATGCCGTTCACGTATGCCGCGTTGACAGTGAAGGCCTTCACAGCGCTGGCCAACCCGATGCGCTGCTCCGGCAGCAACGGCTCATCATCGCCTCCGTCAGCGCTCATCCGCGTGACCGCAGTCTCGATCTGCCAGAAGGGATTTGCGGTCGATACGCTCCAGTCGCTACCGAACGCCAGCGTCGCGCCGGTCGTTTCGACGCTCCGCAGCGGATACAGCCAGCGGCTACGATCGGGGCCCAGGTACGGGACCGTCAGCTCGGTAATGTACGCGTCGGCGTTGGCCCACAGCGGCTGGAAGTTCGCCACCACGTCGAGCTCCGCGAAGCGCGGTATGTCGGCGGGGGTCGACGAGCTCGAGGTGGGAGACATGGTGGCGGTTTCCGCGGTTGCCGTTCCGCGCCCGCGCCACCTGCACCGCGTCGAGGGTGTGTCGAACCGCCGCGTCGCCAATGGCGTGGAAGTGGACCTGGAAGCCCTCGCCATCCAGCCTCGTGACCGCCCGGTTCAGCGCCTCGGGCTCTACCATCGGGATGCCGCGCGTATCACCCTGACCCAGGTAAGGCTCTAGCAGGGCGGCGGTGAAGTTCTCCATCACCCCGTCCTGCATGATCTTGACGGTCGTCGCCCTCACCTCTGCCCTCGGTGAACTCCTGACGGAGATCGAGCATGGTGTCGATCTGCTCGTCGCCGCGTTCGCGGTCCCACCACAGGGCGGCGACTACACGCAGCGAGAGCTCG
>CBDAMQ010000004.1:0-76449 GCA_965197275.1 Acidobacteriota bacterium | reverse complement strand
AGTAGGCGTTCCATCCGTTTAGCAAGTCCGGATGGCCCGAGAAGCGGTCTTCCGGCAGCTCCGGCTCCTGGTTCGACAGTGGCAGGTGCTCGGGGGTGACGATCTCCGCGGCGACGTCGTCGGTGAGCTGCGGCAGGTACACGTCGTAGGGGTAGCGCTCCACGTCGAGGCCGGCGTCGGCCATCACCCGCGCCAGGTAGTCCTCGACGTCACGCTGCGCCGCCGAACCTGCCGGGTGTGGGACTCGCGTGATGGTCTCCAGGTGGTCGCGAAACTGTGCCGGGCGCGGCAGGTCCATCAGTCGCGCTTCGCACGCCAGCTGCGCTTCGACGTGTTGTGGCGCGAAACCGGTAGGTGGATCTATCAAGGCTGCCTGGCCGGCCGCCGGTGCAGGAACGAGGCCGGATGCCGCGCAGACGACGGCGACAAGAGTGGAGACGGCCGTGGCGGTCGACATGAATGCGAAGGCGGTCGAGGTGGACGTGGACGCGTGACGGGTTCCCTTGTCGGGTGCGATTGGCATAGGAGCGACTCGTGCTGCTGAAGTGGGGCGGTCAGGCTCGGGCTGCAAGCTTCGAGCGGTCCAGCCTCGGGGTGGTCGAGCCTCGGGCGGTCAGCCCGCCGCGTAACTGTACCGGATCAGCACGATCACCCAAGCGACCGCGGCGCTGGTCACGACGGACCCGGCCAGCAGCTTCCCCATGCGGCTGAGACGCCGTCCGTCGAACAGCACGCGGGGGAAGTTGAGGCCGATGACGCCCACCAGCGCCGCGAGCGCGTACATGCTGATCGGTACGCGGTCATCGCCGTGTTCCAGGTGGCGGCGAAGGCGCTCATAGCACGCTGGTTCGAAAACCCGTTCGCGCAGCGTGTCGGGCAACAGGGTGCCGATCCGTTGCCAGAGCGGCATTCTCGAATCAGGCACGCGCCGCCTCGCCGACGTCGCCGAAGCGCTCGATGACCTCGAGGTGGAACTCGCGGCTTTCGTTCCAGGTCGCCTCGCCACTGCCGAGCAACTCGTAGTTGCGCTCGCGGATGATCTGGCCGCCGACGATCTCCTGCGTGTACCAGCCCCTGACGTGGCCGGCCTCCTCCAGCCGCGACATCAGCTGGTAGAACCCGGGACCGGTCTTGTGGGCGCCGAATTCGGCCAGGCGCGCCCGGATGTCACGCCCTGTGAGCGGTCCGGCGCGCAGCGCACCGAGGACGATGAACTGCAAGTTGGACAAGCGTGGCAAAGGCATTTGACGTGGCATCCTCAGTAAGAGAATGCTATATTACATCACTAATAATTATACCAGTACGCCCAACACCGTAGGCGGAGGTAGCGTGCTCGAACGTTGGCCCTCTCTCGTGTCCTGGGCGCTCGCGCTGCTGCTCGGAGCCTTGTTTGTGCTTGCCGGCAGCGACAAGTTCCTCGACTTCGGCAACAATGCCCGGCGTTTTGCGAACTGGGGATACGCAAGCTGGTTCGTAACAGTTATCGGCGTCCTGGAAACGCTCGGTGGCGTGCTCGTCCTGGTGCCGCGCCTAGCGTCATACGGTGCCGCCGTGATTGCCGTGGTAATGGTCGGGGCCGCCTATACCCACGCGACCACTGGTATTGGCTCGCCCACCGGGGCGTTGATCATCATCGTTCTGGCGGGCATTCTGGCGTGGCTCCGCTGGCCAGACCGCGCCACGATCGGTGCCGGCGATGCCTGATTCCTTGGTCCACGACTGCCGACCAGACGCCCATGACCGAGCAGCTCTACCAGCTCGACGCCTATGTTCGCGAGTTCGATGCCGTCGTGCAGGACGTCGACGAGGTGAGTGGCACCGTCGTGCTGGATCGCACCGCTTTCTACGCCGGCGGTGGCGGCCAGCCCGCTGATATTGGCGCGCTGCGATTCGGTGACCAGACAGCCGAGGTGGTGAAGGTAGGACGCGCTGGCGCCGACGTGGTGCACACGCTGCAGGGTGCGATGCCGCCAGTAGACGAGCCAGTGCAAGGGATACTCGATTGGCAGCGGCGATTTGAGCTCATGCGCACCCACACCGCGCTCCACATCCTGTGCGGTGTCGTGTGGCGCGACTACGGCGCGCAGGTAACGGGCGGCAGTATGCACCCGCTACGCGGGCGCCTCGACTTCGAGTTCGAGGCCCTGACCACCGAGCTGGTGGCCGAGATCGAGGTGAAGCTCAACATCGAGGTCGATGCCGAACGCGACGTCAGAGTCGCGATTCTGCCGCGCGCCGAGGCTTTCGAGATTCCCGACCTGATCCGCACGAAGGTCAACCTGCTGCCGGCAAGCCTGGCCGAGATCCGCACGGTGGAGATCGTGGGGCTCGACCTGCAGGCCGACGGCGGAACCCATGTGGCCAACACGCGCGAGGTGCGCCGCATCCGTATCGCTGGCCACAAGAACAAGGGGCGTATCAACAAACGCATCGAGATCGAGTTAGCATCTCGCACGGCATGAGCAAGATCGTCGAATTCGACCTACAGAAAAGGGAGACGCGCAAGCTGTCGCTGGAGGCCTTCGTGCGCGACGGCCCACACGCGGAGATGGCGTACTGGGCCGATCTCAACGGTTCGTCTCTCGAAGAGCTCTCTGCGGTGGCCGGGCCCTGCGGAATACCCGACCGGGTACTGCGACGCTGGCAAGACCCCGACACGTCGCGGCAGATCACTGAAGACGCTGACTCGATAGCGCTGATGCTCGAGTACTGGAGTCCGGCCCGCAAGCACGACACCATCGACCCGGATTCGACTCTGGGGTTGAGCGCCCGCATGCCGGATCTGGCGCCGCAGGAAGGGGCCCCAGCCTCGCAATCGACCGTCAAGGTGAGCCTCTTCCTGAGCGACCGGTTCTTCGTGAGCTACTCGCCGGAGTGGGTGCCGTGCCTCGCCAAGGTCGATCTCGTGTACGAGCGCAATGTGCGCTTCGCGCAGTCGATCGGCTTCCTGCTCTTCCTGGTGCTCGACCAGGTCGTGCAGGACTACGTCGGCATGCTGCAGCCGCTCGAGACCGAGTCGGAAGCGATCGACAATCGCATCTTCGAGGAATCGACCGAGCACATCAACGAGGACATCTTACGGCTCAAGCGTCGGACGCTACGCTACAAGCGCGTCGTGAGCGCAGCGCGCGATCTACTGATGCACGTCTCCGGCCGCAAGATCCCGGTGATCACCGAGGCCGGCCGCGGCTCACTGGCACAGGTGTACCACCACGCGCAGGTGCTGGTGACGTCCATCGAGGGGCTGCGCGAGATGATCAACAGCTCGCTCGACTCGTACCGCTCGCTGCAGGGGCAGAAGCTCAACGAGACCATGAAGGTCCTGACGTTGTTCGCGTCGATCATGATGCCGATGACCCTGATCGCGGGCATCTATGGCATGAACTTCCAGAACATGCCCGAGCTCGCCTGGCCGCTGGGGTACTTCATGGCGCTCGGAGTCATGGGCCTGACCGGTGTCGGCCTGCTGCTGTTCTTCCGCGCCCGGGGATGGTTCTGACTACTGCGCCAGGGGCGGGGTAGTCCACGGCGGCTGCCGGTGCCTGGTGGCCTGCTCGTACGAGTAGGCGAGCTCGATGAGTCGCGGTTCGTTCCACGCCGTCGACAGGAAGGTGATGCCTGCCGGCAGGCCAGGGCCTCCGTAGGGTCGCGTCCCGGCGGTATCGGGCTGGCTACGGATGAAGCCCATGGGGACAGTGATGGCCGGAAAGCCGGTGTGAGGTGAAAGGTCCTGGCTGTTGTCGCCGGCCGGGGTCTGCAGGTCGCCGATGAGTCGCGGAGGGTTGCTCCAAGTCGGGTAGACGAGAGCGTCCAGAGAGTCCGCTTCCATCACCCGACGGACGCCGTCGGCGAGACGCTCGCCGTTGGCCCATGCGGTGTGACACGCGGGGTCGTCGGCAGGGTCGCCTTCGGCGCCGAGGGACTCTTCCAGCCCGCTCCTCACCGACCCGTGGAACTACCGCGATTCGATGATCTCGGCCAGCGTCGTATAGGGCGCTGCCTCGCCAAGCGACGCCAGGTACGCCTCGAGGTCGTAACGGAAACGGTCGCACCAGCGCCCATCGCGCGGGATGGTGTCGAGCTCGACGATCTCCACATCGACTGTCGCGGCACCATTGTTGCGCATGTCGGCCAGGGAGCGCTCGAACACCTGCTGGATCTCCTCGTCGGTGGTGTCGGTCCCGGACAGCTGCCGCACCACCCCGATGCGGGCGCCGGCGAGCGCACCGTCGCGCAGGTACTCGAGGTAGCTCGCGGCGCGCCTGGGCATGCCGTCGGCGCGGCTCTCCAGGCTCCTCGCGGTAACTCGTCGGCGGGATCGTGCCCGGCGATGACGTCGAACACCGCTACGGCGTCGGCCACACTGCGGCCCATCGGACCTCCGATGTCGTGATCCAGATCCAGCGGCACGATCCCGTCGCGGCTCGTCAGGCCCATGGTCGATCGGATGCCGGCGAGCAGGTTGTGCGACGACGGTCCGCGAATCGAGTTGCCGGTATCGGTGCCGAGCCCGACGACCCCGAAGCTCGCCGCTACCGCCGCCCCGGTGCCGCCGCTGCTGCCGGCGGGAACCCGGTTGAGCGCGTAGGGGTTGCGCGTGTAACCCGGAATCACGCTGCCGACGGTCTGGTACGGCGAGAACGCCCACTCCGCCATGTGGGACTTGGCGAGCACGATGGCGCCGGCCTCGCGAATCCGGCGAACCTGGAAGGAATCGTCGGGCGGTATGGACTCGGCGAGTGCCGCCGAGCCCGCACTGGTTGGCATGTCCGCGGTGTCGTAGTTGTCCTTGACGATCATCGGGATGCCGTGAAGCGGTCCCGCGAGCTGTCCGGAGGCGAGCATGGCGTCGAGCTCGTCGGCCCGCTCCAGCGCCCGCGGATTCATCCGAACGATGGCGTTGAGTGCTGGCCCGCGCTTGTCGTAGGCGTTGATGCGCGCCAGATACGCTTCGACCAGCTGTCTGGAAGTCAGCTCGCCCGCTTGCATCGCCGAGTGGATCCCGGCGATCGTTGCCTCCACCGCTGGTTCGGGCCGGGAGCTCCCGTCGTCGCGTCGGTCATCCGGTGTGCACCCTGTGAAGGTGGCTACGGCGCCGCACAGCAGTGTGGCGATCGTGATCCGGCCGTGGCTTGGGCACGCTTGCATCTTTCCTACCTCCGTTCGGTTTAGCGTACGGGGGGAGTGCGAGAGAATCGACCTGCCGACGCTCCTTTTGCCACCGACCAAGATCAGCCGGGATAGCGGAACCATGAATCGATACATCGAAGCGCGCGATCGACCCGCACGTTGCGTTGCGCGCCATCGACTAGCACTCCGGGACACGCGCGATCAGCTGGCACCTCGGCTCGGGCGTACGGCGATGGCGCTCTCCGCGCTACTCGTTCTCCATGCCTGCGCTGAACCGGCCCAACGCTTCGACGTTGTGATTCGTGGTGGGGACGTTTTCGATGGCACGGGTGCCGCGTCGCGACGGGCGGATGTCGGGATCCGCGACGACCTAGTACAAGCGATCGGCGACCTTTCCGGCGCTACCGCCGACAAGGAGATCGACGCGACCGGGATTGCGGTGGCGCCCGGCTTCATCGACATGCACTCGCATTCCGATCGCACCCTGCTGGTGGACGGGCGCGCCCTGTCGAAGGTGAAGCAGGGGGTCACGACCGAGCTCCTGGGTGAGTCGGGGTCGGCGGCGCCGGTGTTCCGCCGGATCACCACCGCCCCGCTGAGCGCTTCCGGCGAAGCCGTGCCCGACGACGAGTCCGAGTCAGAACCGTGGACCACCTTCGCCGAATACTTCGCCGTGCTGGAGGACAGAGGCATCAGCGTCAACGTGCTCTCCACCGTGGGTTCCGGGGCGCTGCGCGCCGGGGTTATCGGGTTCGACGACGTATCGGCGACGCCAGAGCAACTGGAGGAGATGAAGCAGCACGTCGAGCAGGCCATGCGCGACGGCGCCGTGGGGCTGTCGAGCGGGCTCATTTACATCCCGAATCGGTACGCCTCGACCGAAGAGCTCATCGAGCTCGCCAGGGTCGCCGCCGTCCACGGCGGTTTCTACACCAGCCACCTGCGCGACGAGGCGGACGACCTGGTGGCTGGCGTCGAGGAGGCGGTGCGGATCGGACGCGAAGCCGGGCTGGCGGTTCACATCCTGCACTTCAAGTACTCCGGCACCCGGAGCAAGATGCACCACGAGCGGTCGCCGTTTCTATCGGCGGTTGAAGTCGTCGAAGCGGCGCGCGACGAGGGGCTGAATGTCTACGCCGATGTTTATCCTTACGTCGCCAGCTCTTCGACCCTCAACCTCCGGATCCCGGACTGGGCGCGCGAGGGCGGCTCAGCGGCGCTCACCGAGCGGCTTCGTGATCCTGCGCTCCGAGCCCGCATCCGCAGCGAGGTGGAGGCGCATTTGGCCAAGGGGATTCCGGCCGGAACGCCCGAGACGGTGCTGCTGTCGCGCACACCGTACGAAGGCCACCGCGCCTATCAAGGCATGACGATCGCCGAGATCGCCGCCACGATGGACATCGCGCCGGTGGATGCCATCCTCGAACTGGCGGAACGATCGGGCGCCCGCGCCGGAGCCATCTACTTCGGCATTCGCGAAGCCGACCTGGAGCAGGCTCTGACCCTTCCCTGGACCAGCATCGGCAGCGACGGATCGGCGCTGGCGCCGGTCGGCGAGCTGGCGCAGTCGCATCCGCACCCGCGCTCGTACGGCACCTTTCCGCGGGTGCTGTCGCGCTACGTGCGCGAGCGCGGGCTGCTGTCGTTGGCCGAGGCGATCCACAAGATGACCGGCCTGCCGGCGGCGCAGCTCGGACTGGCCGACCGCGGTACTCTGGTCGTTGGCAACAAGGCGGACGTCGTGGTGTTCGATCCGGAGACCATCCGCGATCTGGCGACGTTCGAGCAACCACACCAGCTTGCCGAGGGCGTCGTGCACCTGCTGGTGAACGGCGAGCTGGTGCTCGATCACGGTGAGCACACGGACGCCATGCCCGGACGGGTGATCCGGGGTCCCGGATGGGTCGCCCGGTAAGCCCGTTTCACCACCCGTCTGGCGGTGAAGCTGTCGCCTGCCGAGCGCTGCGGATACAGTGCGATGAGCCCGCCCGATCCCCCGAATTCGTGAGACCCATGCGCAAGCCCGCCGTCGTCGTTGCCGGTCTGCTGACCGCCCTCGTCGTATCGCCCGCTGGAACCGTGTCCCTTGCCGCCGACGACGCCATGCAGGCGCGGATCCTGGCCGAGGGGATGGATCGCTCGCAAATCATGCGCACGCTACATTTCCTCACCGATCGCTACGGTCCACGGCTGACGGGGTCACCGAATCTGCGTTTGGCCGGCGAGTGGGCGGTGCGACAGATGGTGTCCTGGGGCATGACTAACGGTCATCTTGAGCCGTTCGACTTCGGTCGCCCGGGATGGGCGACGGAACGGCACTCGGTGTACCTGGTGTCGCCGGCGCAGGACACGCTTGTTGCCGAGGTGCTGGCGTGGACGCCGAGCACTAAGGGCACTGTACGGACCAGCGTGGTGCACATCGCGCCGACCGCCGAGGGCAACCCGACCGTCGAGCAGCTCGATGCCCATCTGGCGAATTACGCGCATCAGGTGCGCGGCCACATCGTGCTGGTGGGCGCCGCAGCGCTGCTCGGAGTGGATTTCGATCCGCAACCCAAGCGGCGATCCGACGAGGAGATTGCGCGTTTCGTCAACCCCGAGCTCCCGCCGGAGGAGAGGCGGCGCTTCCGCCGGCGCGAAACGCCCGCGCTCCCCGAAGGCGCCCTGTCGGAACGCGAGGTCAGCGCCCGCGTCGACGAGTTCCTGGTCGACAACGGCGCCGCCGTCCGCATCAACGATGCCGGTCGCCGGCACGGCCAGATCCGCGCCTTCAGCAACCGCACCTACGACGCCGACAAGGCAGTCCCGACGCTGGTGATGCGCAACGAGGACTACGGCCGTATCTCGCGCCTGGTCGCCGACGGCGACGAGGTGCAGCTGGAAGTGCAGATCGTCAATCGCTGGTATCCGGAGGGCGCCACGTCGTACAACGCCATCGCCGAGATCCGCGGCACCGCGACGCCCGACGAGGTGGTGATGCTCGGCGGACATCTGGATTCGTGGCATTCGGCGACCGGGGCCACCGACAACGCCACCGGTTGCTCCATCATGCTGGAGGCGGCGCGGATTCTGGCTGCCCTCGACGTGGAGCCACGCCGCACGATCCGCGTGGCCCTGTGGGGCGGCGAGGAGCAGGGGCTGATCGGCTCGCAGGCGTACGTCGCGCAGCACTTCGGCACCTTCGAGGAGCCAGCGGCCGCCTACGACCGGTTCGGCGGTTACTTCAACATCGATTCCGGCACCGGGCGACCGCGCGGCGCCTCGGTGTTCGGCCCGCCGGAGGCCGGCAACATACTGCGGGCGATCCTGGCGCCGCTGGCGGAGCTGGGAGTGATGGGGGCGGTCGATACCAATAGCCGGCGCCGCGGTGGCACCGATTCGACCTCGTTCAACGCCGCCGGCCTGCCCGGCATCGGCTTGTTTCAGGACCCGATCGAGTACGGTAGCCACACCTGGCATACCAACCTCGATACTTACGAGCGCGTCGTCGAGGACGACGTCAAGGCGGCCGCCGTGGTCGTAGCCTCGGCGGTCTACGAGCTCGCCATGCGCGACGAGCTATTGCCGCGCTTCAGCGCCGCCGACATGCCGGCACCGGCGGAGCCACGCTAGGAACCGCTCGGCAGGACCGCTCGCGACATGGCCGATGGGCGGATGCCCGTCGTCTTCGGCGCCAGATCGTCTCAGTGGAATTCGCGCGGGATGATCTCGTCCCAGGTCTTCTCGCGTAGCAGCTCACCGTTCTCGAACACCCGTCGTGTGTAGACGTAGTAGAAGTTCTCGATGTCGGTGTGAAAGTCGAGGACGGCCTCGAAGAGAATCTCGCGGTCGTCGACGAGGATCGTTCTCGAGTACTCGGTGCGCACCGACGTGTCGGCCGGATCGTGCCTGTTCGTCGAGTGCGTGATCTTCTGCGAGTTCATAGCCTGGGCCCAGGGATACTGGGTGCCGCCGCCGTTGGTCGCTACGATGGTCGCCTCGCCGGTTTCCTCGTCGTACACCAGACCCTCGACCTCGGCGTACCCGGATGTCGTCGCTTCGTCCTCAGCCCGGGTCGCTGCCCGCCCGTAGCCCGGCAGCCGGGGTCCTCGTTCGGCCGGGGGAAGGAACTCGGGCGTCGGACGATCCTCGTGCGGGATCACCGGGAGAACCAGGCGCGTCGCGTCGCTGCCCCCGAGTCGCAGCGAGGTGGTCATCGAGTAGGGCGTCGGCCAGAACATGGGCCATTGCGCGTTGGTGATCGCAACGCGAATCCGGTGACCGGGCTGGAAGACCCAGGAGGTGAAGTGGAGCTCGATCTCCAGCGGGTACTCCTGACCTGGCTCGAGAGCCTCCGGTTCCTCGGACGAGTTGCGATGCGCGCCGTTGACCCCGGCTCCCGCCACCTGGGTGACCGAGCCGTCGGGGGCGATATCTGACAGTCGCACCACCCAGCTCGCCAGGGGCGCGTCGGCCGAGGCGTTAAGGAACGCTCGCGGGAACCCTAGGATCTCGAATCCCTCCTCGAGCGGCGCGCTGTCGTATACCAGGCTGGCGTCGTCCATCGGTTGCTGGTCGGGCGTGATGTCGCCCCACCACATCACCGGTCCGCCGCCTTCCATACCGACCGTCGGATCGTACTCGAGCGAGTGGGTACCGCGACGCGCGGCACGCTCGCCGAGCGAGTTGTCCGCCCCCAGGAACAGGTCGCGGTACTCGGTGCGCTCGAGCGGGAAGCCGTCCTCGAAACGCCACGTTCCCGGGATCTCCTCCAGCGACAGGTCAGGTGGATACCAGTCGCGTACGTAGACCGCGAACGCCGGCTCGTCCATGATCCCGGTGTCCTCGCCCTTGAGCCACTGGTCGTACCAGCGCACCGCTTCGTGGCGCCACTCCATCAGCGGCTTCGGATAGCCGTTGTGCGGCAGCGAGTGCGCCCACGGCCCCACCATCGCCTTCACCGGCGCGTCCATGTGCTCGAGCATGCGCGGTACGGAGTCGCGGTAGCCGTCGTACCAACCACCAATGACGAAAGTCGGGATCTTGATCGAGTCGTAGCGCGCGTTCAGTGACCCCCGGTCCCAGAACGGCCCGTCCAGCTGCTGCTGCTTGTAGATCAGCATCCACGGCTTGGTGTCGAATCGGTTGGCGTAGTACTCCTCGTCGATGATGTAGTCGGGCGCCGCCGGTACGACGTTGGCCAGATCCTGGCCGGCCTCGTAGGCGTCGATGTGGGCGTTCCCGTCCATGTAGTGGACGTCGTCCTCGTACAGATCGTCGGTGGCCTCGATGGCGATGATCGCCTTGAGCGCCGGCGGGTTGCGCATCGCCATGTGGATGGAGTTGAAGCCACCCCAGGAGATGCCGAACATGCCGACGTTGCCGTTGGAGTACGGCAGCTTCGACAACCAGTCGATCACCACCTCGCCGTCCTCCTGCTCCTGATCGGTGTACTCGTACTCGATCAGCTTGCCTTCGCTAACGCCGCTGCCGCGGATGTCGACGCGAGCGACGACGTAGCCGCGCTCGACGAAGTACGAGTTCATCGAGTAGTTGCGCGATCGCGATTCGTTCTTGCGGTAGGGAAGGTATTCGAGCAGTACGGGATAGGTCGCGTCGGGCTCGCCGCCTTCGGGTATCCAGAGGTCGGCCGCCAGCCGCACGCCGTCGGGCATCGGAATCCACGCTTCGCGGAACTCGATGCCGTCGTCGGCCAGCGAGCCGTCGAGGTCGGAGCTGCCCGCTGACCCTGGGGCGCACGATGCGGCCAGACCGGCTGCAGAAACGACGCCGAATAGCAGCGCGGCGGAACGATGACGAGCTCTCGGTTGCCGGATGCGGAGATTCACTGCTGCGCGCCGGTTCGGCGCGGCCGTTCGCTGTAGCGCTCGTACAGCCGGTCGTGCTTGTTGTCTTTCGGATCCACAGCCAGCCCGGCGATCACGACGTGCTCGATCTGAGTCGTCGTTTCGAGCGGGTCCCCGTCGCTCACCAGAAGGTTGGCCAGCTTGCCCACCTCGATGGTCCCCAGCATGTCGTCGACGCCGAGAATCTCGGCCGGACTGACGGTGATCGCTCGCAGCGCGTCGTGGTGCGAAAGCCCGAACGGCACCGCTTGTGCGGCCTCATAGGGAAGCGTTCGTGCGGCGGAGGCGTTGAATGTGGAGATCGCGAACCGAACGCCAGCCGCATGTAGCTTCGCCGGCGTGGTGAACGGGGCGTCGTAGGGATCGTCGGCTCCACTCGGTAGCGCTTGCGTCGGGCCGAGAATTACCGCGACGTCGCGCTCCGTCAGCATTTCGGCGACCTTCCAGGCGTCGCGTCCCCCGGCGAGGATGACGCGAACATCGTTGCGCTCGGCGAAATCGAGCGCTCCCTGGATGCCACGTTCGCTGTTGACGTTGATCAGCATCGGCATGTCGCCGGTGGTCACCCGAGCCAACGCCTCGAGCTTCAGATTGCGACGCGTCGGATCGTCTCCGACGTCGGCGGCGGCGTAGCGACGAGCGTCGGCGAGCAGTGCCTCCAGATCGGCGATCGACTCGTCGTAGAGCTCCCGCGCTTCCTGGTAGGTGCGGTTGATGCGCGTCCGCGTCGCCCGGTCGAAGCCGCGCGTCTGCACGGTGGGCCACTGCACCGACATATATATGCCGGCGTCGATGAGCATCTCCTCGACCGTCCAGCCGTCCAGATGGATCAGCGATCCCTGTCCGGCGATGCCGGCGCCCTGCGGCGCCGCGACGGCATGTGTGAGGCCGTTGGAGCGACTCACCGGCAGTATCTCGCTGGCGGGATGAACGGCAGTGGCTCCCTGTAGCTGCGGATTGTTGTCGCCGAGCTCGCGAAAGTCCGAGGTGACGGCGACGGCACCGATCTCCGTCAGGCCCAAGCTCGTGACGGCGTCGAAAAAGCCGGGGAAGACGTGTTTGCCGCTGACGTCGATCACCCGGGCGCCGGCCGGAACCGCGATATCGGTACCGCCGACCGCGGTGATGCGGCCCTTCTGAACGACCACCGTGCCGTTGTCGATGACGCGCTCATCCACCATCGGGTGGATTCGGCCACCCTGCAGCACCAACGCTTCCTGCTGCGCCGACGCCGTCGTGCCCGAGAGCACGAAGACGACCGCCGCCATGGTGGATCCGATCGTGCGTAGCTTCATTGCCGGCAAGCGCGTCATTGCCGTGACTCCTGACGGAGGCCCGCGCCACCGCTGGTGCGTGGCCCTCGAGTTGTGGTCGGTCGGCTGCCCCGCCTGTCGCCCTCACCGGCAACCATCTGGCGTTTCAACAGCGCTTCCTTCTCATCTGCCAGCGCGGCGCGCATCTGCATGTCGTGCTGCCGATCAAAATACACTTGGCCGTCGATGATCGTTTGCTCCACGACCGCGTAGTTGCTCAGCGGGTCGTCGCTGTAGATCACCAGATCGGCGTCCTTGCCGACCTCGATCGAGCCGACGCGGTCGTCGATGCGGAGCTGGATCGCCGGGTTGAGGGTCACCAGCCGTATCGCCTCGTCGCGGGTATTGCCGCCCCATTTGATGGTCTTGGCGGCTTCCAGGTTGAGGTGGCGCATCTCCTCGCCGGAGTCGGAGTTGATCGACACCACGACGCCCCGATCGGTCATCAGCGCAGCGTTGTGCGGGATCGCCTCGTACGCCTCTATTTTGTACGCCCACCAGTCGGAGAACGTCGAGGCGCCGGCGCCGTGCTCGGCAATCTCGTCAGCCACCCGGTAGCCCTCGAGCACGTGTTGCAGCGTGGCGATCCGGAAGCCGAAGTCCTCTGCGGTACGTAACAGCTGCAGGATCTCGTCGGCGCGGTACGAATGCGCGTGCACTAACCGCGTGCCTTCGAGGATCTCGACCAGCGGCTCGAGCTTGAGGTCGCGTCGCGGCGGGATGACGCCCTCGTCGCCCGCTGCCAGCGCCTGCTCGTAGCGGCGCCCCTCGGCCTGATACGCCTGCGCGTCGAGGAATGACTGACGTATGACGTCCTGGACGCCCATACGCGAGTTCGGGTAGCGATCGGGCTCGCGGTCGCGCTTGGTGTTCTCGCCGAGGGCGAACTTGATGCCCTCCGGTGCGCCCGCGAACATCAGCCCCTGGGCGTTGGCGCCCCAGCGCAGCTTGACGACCGCGTTCTGACCGCCGATCGGATTCGCCGAGCCGTGCAGCACGTTGGCGCTGGTGACGCCACCGGCCAGCCCGCGGTAAATGGAAACCTGATCCGGATTGAGAACATCCCGGATACCGACCATCGCCGATACCGCGACGCTGCCTTCGTTGATCGATTCGGCGGCGATGTGCGAGTGGGCGTCGATGATGCCCGGAATCACCCACTTGCCGGCGGCGTCGATGACGTGAGCACCCGGTGGCACATCGACGTCGCCTCCGACTGCCGCGATGCGGCCGCCACGGATGAGCACCGAAGCGTTCTCGAGAGTCCCCGCGGAGCTCACCGTCATCACGGTGGCGTTCTGCACCACGGTGACGTCGTGGTGGCTTACCGGCCCACGGTCGCGAACCATCGGTACCGGTTCATAGGCGTCAATGTCCGCGGCGCGCTCACCGGCGTCACCCTCTTCGTCGCTATCGGCGACAGTCTCGTCGACCGCGTTGCTGTCGAATCGCTGACCGTCGACGACCACGGTGCGGACGTGTGTGCTGGCGTCGAACAGGTCGCCGTCGGCCAGCGCGATGTTGGCGATCTTGCCGACCTCGAGGCTCCCCAGTCGGTCGTCGACCCCGAATATTTCCGCCGCGCCGAGGGTAAAGGCGTGCAGAGCCGCGGTCGCGGTCAGTCCTGCGCGTACCGCCAGTCGAGCGTTGTCGAGCATGTCGGTGGGGCGTCGCAGGTCACCGGAGTAGAACGCGAAGCGTACCCCAGCCGCTTCGAGCGCCGCGGGTGTGGTCGGTGCGCGGTCTCGGTAGCGCAGCGTTTGCAGCGATTCATCGGCCTCGGGATCGCCGTCCGGGTCCCGCTGAGGCCAGTCGAGGTTGACCAGCACCGGCACATCGGCCGCCGCTAGCACGTCGGCTACCGCCCACGCCTGGCGTCCTCCGTAGAGGATGGGCCGGACGCCCACCTCGCGTGCGAGGCGCAGGGTGCGCTCGATCTCGCGCGCCCAGTCGGCGGGCAGCAATACCGGCCAGCCGTCGTGCACCGCGGCGCGCAAGGGCTCCAGCGTGCGGTCGTACCCGGGTCGCTCGGTGCCGGCCGGCGAAGACTCGTAAGTCGACCAGGCTTGATCGTAGTGCTGGGCGTCGAGCAACACCTGCTTGATGTAAGCGATGATGCCCATGATGGAGCCCGGATAGCCCTCGAACGCGCGCCCCTTGTTGAAGCTCACGGGTAGAGCGACCGGGGTGGCCACCACCATGTCGTTGGGGCGTTCGCCGGCGAGATCGATGACCGACGCCTGTCCCGGGAACAGGCCCCGCTGCGGTGCTGACACGACGGTCGTGAAGCCCGCCTCGCGCCATTCGGCGACGCGCGTGTCGGCGGCCTCGAGATGGTCGGCCGCGGTGATCCAGGTGAAGGTTGCCGGGCGATCTTCGGGACCGCGAGCGTAGTCGGAGCCACTACCCCCGCCAGGGCCGCGGCGGCGTTCCGAACCGGGCTGGTCGTGCAGCTCCGCCGGCAGGCCGACGGTTGACAGCGCGTCGATGAGTCCGGGGTAGGCGGTCATACCGGAACCGTCGATGGTCCAGGCTCCGGGCGGCACGGCGATGCCGGCACCCACGGCCGCGATCAGGCCGTTGCGAACGACGATTGTGCCCCCGTCCACTACCGAGCCATCGCCCACCACGATCCGCACATCGGTGATCGCAAAGTGGGGCGGCGGGGCTTGCGCGGCTGCGGTGTTGGCGATCACGGCGATGCCGACAAGCATCACGGTCACGCGGAGAGTGGATCTGCTGCGCATGGGCGGCTCCTGCAATGGGCGTTAGTGGCGAGAAGCGCGTTTCGAGAAACGGCCCCCTAGATTACGTCGCCTGGCAATCGCGATCCACGAGCCTGGGCGGCAGGGTTGTGCAAGTTTGCGGTGGTCGCGCGTCTCAGAGTCGAAGGCGCGCCGACGCGCGGCTACAGTGCCACAGTACCGACTTGGCGTCCTGCAGCAGCAAAGCGCCATGGCGGGGTCAACAGACACACACGGACCAAGCGAGAAAGCTGTGGAAAACTCCCAGAAACGATCGAATCAGACTGCCAGACGGGCGGTTGCTGTGTTCGGCCTGTTGTTTGCCCTTGTCGCCGCGTCACCGGGTGCCACGCAGGACGGCCCGCGCACCAGCTTGACGGTCTACCCACAGGGTCTGGCACTCGTCCGTGCCGAGCTCGAGCGGTCGCTGCCCGCCGGTGCGCACGCCGTGCGCCTCGATGGCCTGCCCACCAGCATCGAGCAGGCGAGCCTCATCGTGCTCAATCCCGGGACCATGCTGCAGGGGGTGCGTGGCTACCGGACCTACGAGGGGGGTAGCGCCATCGGCGCCTCGGTGATCGTCGATCTCGACGTCGCGGAACCGGTGCAGACGTTGCGCCTGGCGTACCTCGCCGGGGGCCTCGACTGGTCGGCGTCCTACACTATGCAGGTCGCCTCCGACGAGCGATCGGCGCGGCTCGATGGCTACGCCAGTATCAGCAACGGCTCGGGGGCTCGCTTCGGGGACACGGAGATCCTGCTCCTGGCAGGTGACGTCAACGTGGCCGCGCCGCGGCGTCAGGTGTATCGCGCCATGGATGCGATGGTCGCTGCCGAAGCGGTGGCCGCGCCGCTGGATATGCAGGAGGAGGCTTTCGGCGATTATCATCTCTATACCGCCGCCGAATCGCTGACGCTCGAGCCGGGGGAATCGCGCCGTATCCGCTTGATGGGAGGCGACGCGCTGCCGGTAGTGAAGGAATACGCGCTGATGAGCAGCGTCAGCCCGCGCCAGCGGCAGGCCGAGCCGCAGGCGGCCACGGTGGCGGTTCGCTATCGTGTTGCCCGGTCGATCGAGACGGAGCTTGGCGCGGGACCCTTGCCGGCCGGAACCGTCCGAATCTACAAGCCCGATGACGCCGGCCGGCTGCAGCTGCTCGGCATGGCCCGGATCGCCAACACCCCGGCAGGTCAGGAGCTGCTCCTTCCGATCGGGCGCGCTTTCGATGTGACCGCCGTACGGTCGCAAACCGGATTCCGCCGCATTGCCAACAATGAACGCGAATCGGACTGGAGCGTGACGCTGACCAACGCCTCCGAACGGCAGACGACCGTACAGGTGATCGAGCGAATTGGCGGCGATTGGACGATCCTGAGCTCCAGCCACGATGCGCAGATCATGTCTGCTGCCGCAGTTCGCTTCGATGTCGCGGTGCCCGCGGGCGGCGAGGCGGAGCTTCGATATAGCGTGTCGGTTCGCAACTAAAAGGGACCGTCAGCTCTGCGGGACGGGCATGGACGCCGGGCTTGCCGGTAACGGCTGCTTGACAGGGAAGGCCGGCGCACGAGAATGAGCGGGCGACAGCTTGGCTGTCGGCAGCGCCGGAATCGTCGCCCGCCGTCAAGATCTTCGTGCGACCAGGAGGTTTTGTGGGGTCTGCAAGCCGTCATCGTCTGCACCGTAGTGATCGTCCAAGCCTGAGGGTGATGCTGGCGCTACTCTTCGCGGCGTCTCCCATGACCGGATCAGCCGCTCCTGCGCAGCGGCCGTCGTCCGAGGCGCTGAAGGAGCAAGCGCGAGAGATCGTCGGCTCGATGCGCAAGCGGTCGCAGGTGATAGTGGATTCGATCTTCTCGTTCGGCGAGCTCGGCTTTCAGGAACACGAGACGGCGAAGCTGGTCACCGGCATGCTGCGTGACGAAGGTTTCGACATCGAGACAGGCTGCGCCGGGATGCCGACCTGCTACATCGCCAGCTGGGGCGAGGGCGAGCCGGTGATCGGTCTCATGGGCGATATCGACGGGCTGCCCGAGACCTCGCAGAGGCCCGGCGTCGCCTACCACGACCCGCTCATCGAGGGTGGTCCCGGACACGGCGAGGGACACAACAGTGCGGCGGCGGTGGATGTCATCGCAGCGATCGCGGTCAAGCGCGTCATGGAGACCCACGGGCTGCCGGGCACCATCAAGGTAATTCCCGGCGTCGCCGAGGAGCTGGTGCCTCGCGTACCTACATGGTCAACGCTGGATTGTTCGACGGCATGGACGTGATGATCTCGCCGCACATCGCCAGCACTCTCGCCGTCGGGCACGGCGCCTGGGGCTCGGGCATGGTGTCGACGCAGTTCACCTTCCACGGCACCTCGGCGCACGGTGCTGGATCGCCGTGGGCCGGACGCAGCGCGCTGGATGCGGTGGAGCTGATGAACATCGGCTGGAACTTCCGCCGTGAGCATCTGCGATTGCACCAGCGCTCCCACTACATGATCCCGCACGGTGGCAACCAGCCGAACGTCGTGCCGTCCGAGGCGAGCGTCTGGTACTACTTCCGCGAGCTCGACTACGACCGGATCAAGGAGCTGCACGCGCTCGGCCAGACCATGGCCGAGGCGGCCGCGATGATGACCGGTACGACGGTCACCGAGCGGGTGCTCGGCGCCGCCTGGCCGCCCAACGACAGCAAGCCGCTGGCCGAGCTGATGCACGCCAATATTCTCGAGGTGGGGCTGCCGGAGTGGAGTGAGGCGGACCAGGAGCTGGCGCGTGCCGTACAGCGCGAGGTCGGTGCCCATGACGGCGAGCTTGACTTCTTCGATGTGCTCGTCGACGGCCTGCCGACGGAGATCACCTCTGAGGAGGCGATCGCGTTCGAGCAGGGCATGGGCGGTGGCTCCGACGATATCGCCGAAGTGTCGTGGAACGTGCCGACCGTGCGCCTGTGGTACCCCGGCAATATTCCCGGCGCGATCGCCCACCACTGGTCCTCGTCGATCGCCATGGCGACACCGATCGCCCACGCAGGTGCCAACTACGGTGCGCGCGTGATCGCCATGACGATGATCGACCTGCTCACCGACGCCGCCAGGGTAGAGGAGGCGTGGACCTACTTCCGCGAGGTCACCACCAAGGATTACGAGTGGCAGTCGCTTATTCCAGAGGGCACGCCGCCGCCGATTCACATGAACGCCGAGAAGATGGCCCGCTATCGTCCGCAGCTCGACGCTCTGCGCTACGATCCGACGCGGTTCGACACTTACCTCGAGCAACTGGGGATCGAGTACCCGACTGTCCGCGACCCAGATCCAGACGACTAGCCGTGCCGCTTATCCGGAGGAACTCCATGACCCACGCCCACGCTCGTCATATATCCCGCCGGTTCGTCGCTTCCCTCGGCGTGCTGTCCCTGTGCCTTTCGGGCGCCGATGCATCGTCGGCCCAGCAGCCTTCGGCGGATGCCCTGAAAGAAGAGGCGCGCGAGATCGTCGGCTCGATGCGTAAGCAGTCACAGGTCATGGTCGACTCGATCTTCTCCTTTGGTGAGCTCGGGTTTCAGGAACACGAGACGGCCGCGTACATCACCGGGACGCTGCGTGATGAGGGCTTCGACATCCAGATGGGGTGCGCCGGTATGCCGACTTGCTATGTCGCCAGCTGGGGCGAGGGCAAGCCGGTGATCGGCATCATGGGCGATATCGACGGGCTGCCCGAGACGTCGCAGAAACCCGGCGTCGCCTACCACGACCCGCTCATCGAGGGCGGTCCGGGACACGGCGAGGGTCACAACAGCGCCGGCGCGGTCGACGTTGTCGCCGCGATTGCCATCAAGCGGGTGATGGAGGCCCACGGGCTGCAGGGGACGATCAAGGTGATCCCCGGGGTCGCCGAGGAGCTGGTGTCGTCGCGCACCTACATGGTCAACGACGGGCTGTTCGCCGACATGGACATCATGCTGTCGACCCACATCAGCCGCAACATGAGCACCGCCTGGGGTATATCGGGGTCGGGATTGGTGTCGGCGCAGTTCACCTTCCACGGCACCTCGGCCCACGGTGCGGGCTCCCCGTGGGCCGGACGCAGCGCCCTGGACGCGGTGGAGCTGATGAACGTCGGCTGGAACTTCCGCCGCGAGCATCTGCGACTGCACCAGCGCTCCCACTACATGATTCCGCACGGCGGCAATCAGCCGAACGTGGTGCCGTCCGAGGCGAGCGTCTGGTACTACTTCCGCGAGCTCGACTACGGCCGCATCAAGGAGCTGCACGAGCTCGGCCAGACGATGGCCGAGGCAGCGAGCATGATGACCGGCACGGAGGTGACCGAGCGCGTCTTCGGAGCCGCCTGGCCTTCCAACATGAGCAAGCCGCTGGCCGAGCTGATGCACGCCAACATTCTCGAGGTCGGGTTGCCGGAGTGGACCGAGGCCGACCAGGAGCTGGCGCGCGCGGTGCAGCGCCTGATGGATCGCGACGAGATCGAGGGACTGCCGACCGAGCTCAGCGACGAGGAGCTGCAGGAATCGGATCAGGGAATGGGCGGCGGCTCCGATGACATCGCCGAGGTGTCCTGGAACCTGCCGACGATCCGACTGCGCTATCCCGGCAACATTCCGGGAACCACGGGTCATCACTGGTCGTCAGGCATCGCCATGGCGACGCCGATCGCGCACAAGGGGGCCAACTACGGCGCGCGGGTCATCGCCATGACCGCGATCGATCTGCTGGCCGACCCGGAAAAGGTCGAAGAGGCCTGGAAGTACCACCGTGAAGTCACCGTCAAGGATGAGCAGTGGGAATCGCTTATCCCCGAGGGAACCGAGCCACCGATCTTCCTCAACGCCGAGAAAATGGCGCGCTATCGTCCGCAGCTCGAGCAGCTGCGCTACGACCCGGAACGCTTCGACACCTATCTCGAGCAGCTCGGCATCGATTATCCGACGGTGAGGGAGTCGGAGGAGCGCGAATGACCGTCGATCTGCGCGGTCGCAGCTTCGTCAAGCTACTCGACTTCAGCCCAGAGGAGATCGGATATCTGCTCGATCTGTCCGCTGCGCTCAAGGGGGCGAAGAAAGACGGCGCCGAGCGCCATGCGCTGGCCGGGAAGAACATCGCGCTGATCTTCGAGAAGACCTCGACGCGCACGAGGTGCGCCTTCGAGGTGGCGGCGTACGACCAGGGCGCGCACACTACGTATCTCGGCCCTAGTGGCTCGCAGATCGGGCACAAGGAGTCGATGAAGGACACCGCGCGGGTACTGGGTCGAATGTACGACGGCATCGAGTATCGCGGCTTCAAACAAGCGACGGTCGAGGAACTCGCCGAGCACGCCGGCATTCCGGTGTGGAACGGGCTCACCGACGAGTTCCATCCCACCCAGATGCTCGGTGACGTGCTCACCATGGACGAGCATTGCGACAAGCCGCGCGGCGAGATTGCCTACTGCTACCTGGGTGACGCCCGCAACAACATGGGCAACTCGCTGCTCGTCGTTGGCGCCAAGCTGGGCATGGACGTGCGCATCGTGGCACCCGAGAGTCTGTGGCCCGAGGCGTCACTGCGTTCCGTGTGCGAGGCGATCGCGGAGGAAACCGGTGCCCGGATCACGTTCACCGAGAACGTCGCCGGGGGGGTGGCCGGGGTCGACTTCGTCCACACCGATGTCTGGGTGTCGATGGGCGAGCCGGACGAGGTCTGGCAGGAGCGCATCGACCTTCTGCGTCCGTACCAGGTGAACGCAGAGACGATGCGTCTGGCCGGCAATGCCGAGGCCTGTTTCATGCATTGCCTGCCGGCGTTCCACAATCGCGGCACGAGGGTGGGCGAGGGGGTTTTCCAGAAGTTCGGCCTGGACGGAATCGAGGTCACCGACGAGGTCTTCGAGTCGCCGGCGTCGATCGTCTTCGACCAAGCCGAGAATCGCATGCACACGATCAAGGCCGTGATGGTTGCCACATTGACGGGATAGTCTTTCTGCCCGCTGCCTGCACACTTGCGGCGTACACCGACCTACAAGGAGAGCTGCGATGGCTGCCTACCTAGTCGCACTCGGACGTATCGATGACCCGGAACGGTTCGGCAAGTACTTGGAGGCGGTCCCGGCAACGGTGATGAGCTTCGGAGGGGAGGTCCTCGGAATCGAGGATCCCGCCGAAGTGCTCGAAGGCAGCGCGCCGTTTCCGCGCGTCGTGCTGTTGCGCTTCCCGTCGAAGGAAGACGCGCGGGCGTGGAAGAGTTCGCCCGAGTACCAGGGAATCGTCGAGCACCGATTGCTCTCGTCAGAGCACGTGCTGTATCTGGTAGACGAGTTCGTGATGCCGACGGCGTTGAGCTCGTGAGCAGCCTGACGGTCAGCCGGACGATCTCGGCGCCGGTCGACCTGGTCTTCAAGACCATCGCTCACATCGACGAGTTCTCGCAGGCGGTGCCGCACATCGTCAAGTTCGAGATGCTCTCTGACATCCGATCGGGCGTCGGGGCTCGCTTTCGCGAGACGCGGCTCATGAACGGCAGGGAAAATACGACCGAGCTCGAAGTGGCGGAATACGTCGAGAACGATCGCGTGCGCATGATCGCCGATGCCGGCGGCACGGTGTGGGACACGCTGTTCACCGTGCGGCCGGATGACGGTGGCACCGAGCTGACCGTGGAAATGGACTGTCGACCCTACAAGTTGGTGGCGAGGTTTATCGTTCCGCTCATCAGGGGAAGGGTTGCCACGGCAGTCGCCAAGGACATGGATGCTGTGAAGGCGTTCTGCGAAAGCGGCGTCTAGCAGGCCGTGGTGAAAGTGTGGTGTAACCCTTCGGGCGACTGGGGGTTGCGCGCGGATGCTGCGTCGTTTGTCGTCAACGATGGGGTAACCATCGCCTCCTCCTCTCTCCTGGCCTGCGCCTCGCAAAACCCTGTCGCCAGACCCACCACACTTTCACCACGGCCTGCTAGGCGCCGCCCCACGATCAATCCGCCGACGGACCGTACTGGAAGATCTCCTCGAGCGGAGCGTTGAACACCTCGGCAATGCGGAACGCGACCTCGAGCGAGGGCGAGTACTTGTTGCCCTCGATCGCGTTTACCGTTTGTCGCGTGACGCCGATCTGATCCGCCAGCTCCTGCTGGGTCATCTTCCGGTGCTGGAATCGGAGCTCACCGATGCGGTTGCGAACGCGCGTCTTGACCACGACTACACGCCGCGCCGGTAGTAAACCAGCTGCATGATGGCCTTGACGATCTCCGACAGCAGAAGCGATCCCAGCAACACGTGGGCGATCCACACGTTGCCCACCGAAACCGTCAGACCAAAGAGCGCGGCAATCACGCCAGTGGCGAGAATCCATCCGGAGTTGCTCTCGGAGCGCCATTCGATCAGCCGGTCGCGCTCGTCGCGCTCGTGCGGACGACTGCCGATTGTGGCGATGATTGCGCCGGCGGTCATGATCAGCACGAGCGCTATCACTACGACCGCAAACAACGGCGCGTACGCAAGCACCAGTGTGACTCCGGCCGATAGCATCCGGGCGGCGAGGAAGAAGTAGACGGTAAAAGTCAAGATGAGGCCCAGCAACGTGAGCCAGACGATGCGCTCTTCGAAGGACGCGTTCATCGGCTTGCAGCTCCCTGTGGATGTAAAATATTTTTGTCAGAACGTCAAAAATATTAGATACGGCTGATGATGTCAAATTTATTTGACTAATTCTGTAAAAGATGTTTTACTCCACCTTCGGTGCGATAGCGGTCGCGACCTCGACGATGTCGCTTTCAGACGTCGAGCGTTCTCAACGGTCGCACCTTCTGGATGCGCTCGAAGTCGGCGTCGTCGTGGAGCAAGACACCGTCCGCATCCAGCACTTGCTGCGCGACGATGCAGTCGACGGTCGACCCGATGGTGATGCCTGCCCGGCGGCAATCGAAGTAGATGCGGGCGGCATCCCGGTGCGTGTTCCAGACACGCCGCGCGGTAAGTATGTTCTGGGTCGTGAGGTACAACTCGAGGAGCTGCCACTCGGATTCGTCGAGCGCCCCCTGCAGGAGCTCCTGACAGCAGAGCTCTGGGATCCAGTACGGCGTCCCGTGGGATTCCAGCCGTTGCATGGCGGCGACAGCTGAGCGACGTTCATCCGTCACGTAGGCGATCAGCACCGAGGTATCGATGACGACTACGGTCGGGGTCCTGCCCGCGACATTCAGCGCCGCGCGCCCTTGTAGTCGTATCCCGGTGCAAATCGCACCTTGCCGACGAGATCCGACAACGGAAGTCGTTTCCGCGATGCGATCAGCACGCGCAGGGCCTCGTGCACCACACCGCGCTTCGTGTTGATGCCCGTCAGCTCCTGGGCCTCGGCGACCAGTTCATCATCAAGGTCTATGTTGGTACGCATACACATCACGATACACATCCAGCGATACGAAGAACAGACGTCGTGCTACGAGCGCCTACCGGCCGACGGACGTTGTACGGCCAATTGGGCTACGTTCACGGTGAGATGGACGCGTGGGTAGAGAATCGTCGTTGGGGGACGGTGCCTCTGGGGGACGGTGCCCTTGAGTGACGCTGTCGTCGTCGAGACCGAGCGATTGGTGCTGCGGCGGCTGTCGCCGGAGACAGACGCGGACTTCATTCTCGAGCTGTTGAACGAGCCGTCGTTCCTCCGATACATCGGCGATCGCGGTGTCCGCTCCGCGGCCGATGCTCGTCGCTATGTTCGGGACGGTCCTGTCGACAGCTACGCGCGCCACGGCTTCGGTCTGAATGCGGTAGTCCTGAAGACCGACGATACGGCCATCGGGATTGCCGGAGTGCTGCGGCGTGACGAGCTCGATGATCCCGATCTCGGTTTCGCCTTTCTGCCGCGATACTGGTCGTGCGGCTATGCGGTAGAGGCGTCCACCGGGGTCATGACGCACGCTGCCGAGGTTCTGCGGCTCGAGCGCGTCCTGGCCATCACGTCGCCCGATAACGAACGGTCGATTCGACTGCTCGAGAAGCTGGGATTCGCGTTCGAGGGCAAGTTCGAGCTGTCGGCTGACGAGCCAGAGATCAGCCTCTACGCACACGGAGCCGGCACCAGTCCTTCTCCGAATGAAGTTGCCGAGCTTCGCTAGGGCGCTGGCCTAATCGACGCGGCTGATCTCGACGGTTACCGCAAGACCGTCGAGGTCGTGCTCCCTGCTGATCTCCGCGGAGGCCAGCCCACCGTCGCAGATCTTGCTGAGCGTTTCTCCTTCGACGATGCCGCGGTTTGCCTCCACCGCGGCAAGGATCTCTGCTGCGGCGTCCTGCAGGCCGACCTCGATCCGCGCCTCGACCGGCAGATCGAGCTCCTTGCGCATCCGCTGGATGCGATTGACGAGGTCGCGGGCCATGCCCTCGGCGCGCAGCTCGTCGTCGATATGTGGGTCCAGCCCGACTACCAGATGACCCTGCGCGGCGACCAGCGATCCTTCGTCGGTCGGGTGCATGCGGACCTGGACGTCGTCGGCGCACAGCTCGACGCCAGCGACGAGTACCGATTCGCCGAACGCCAGGCTCCGCGCCGTTGCTGCGTCCAGATCGCGCAGTGCTGCGGCCACCTTTTTGGCCTCGGCGCCGAGCCGCGACCCGAGCTGGCGCATGTTAGCGACCACCTCGGGTCGCGCCACCTGGGTGGGATCTTCGATGACCTCGAGTCCCTTGATGTTGAGCTCGTCGAGGATGACCTCGTTGCTGGCTTGCAGCCACTCGGCCTCACGATGGCTTGTCGTGCCGACTCGGATGGCCCGCAGCGGCTGGCGATTGCGAATCTTCGCCTGAGCCCGCAGGCTGCGGCCCATCTCACACACGACACGGGTGAGATCGATCCGTCCTTCGACCTCCTGCTCATTCGTTGACAGCTCTCGCCGTCGGGGAACGTCCCGCAGGTGAACGCTGTCGGTGGCGAGCGTGTCCGGCGTGGCGCGCAACATCTCGTACACGTAGTCGGCCATGAACGGCGTGAAGGGCGCCATGAGCTCGGAGAACTCGAGCAGCACCCCATACAGGGTGGTGTACGCGCTGCGCTTGTCGTCGTCTGACTCCGACTTCCAGAAACGACGCCGTGAGCGGCGGATGTACCAGTTGGTGAGATCGTCCAGGAACGCCAGCAGCGGATCGACGACGCGGTACAGCCGATAGGCAGCCATCTCGCCCTCGACCTGAGCCTTGAGCTCTTCGAGCTTGGCGCCGATCCACACGTCCAGTTCATGCGTCGGCTCCGTTGTCCAGGCGTCGGTTTCCGGATCCCATCCGTCGACCGCCGCATAGGTCTGCAGGAAGCAAACGCTGTTCCACCATGGCAACAGAACCCGGCGGACCATTTCGCGTACGCCGTTGGGCGAGAACCGCGTTTCCTCGCCGCGCAGCACCGGCGAATCCAGCAAATAGATGCGGATGGCATCGGCACCGAACTCGTCGACCAGCTCGGTGGGCTCCGGGTAGTTCTTCAGGCTTTTGGACATCTTGCGGCCGTCTTCGGCCAGCACCAGGCCGCTGACGACGACGTTCCTGAAGGCGGGCTTGTCGAACAGCGCGGTCGACAGCACCAGCAGGGTGTAGAACCAGCCGCGAGTCTGGTCGAGCGCCTCGCAGATGAAGTCGGCCGGGTAGCCGGCCTCGAAGGCCTCCTTGTCGTCGAACGGGTAGTGCGCCTGGCCGTATGGCATCGACCCGGACTCGAACCAGCAGTCGAGCACCTCGGGAACCCGGCGCAGCTCGCCCAGGCCGCTGGGCGAGGGGATCACCACGTCGTCGACGATGTGCTTGTGGAGGTCGTCGATGGAAACGCCGGACAGCTGCTGGAGCTCATCGCGCGAGCCGATACAGACAGCCTCGCCGGTTTCCTCGTTGCGCCAGATCGGGAGCGGGTTTCCCCAGTAGCGGTTGCGCGAGATGTTCCAGTCGCGAGCCCCCTCGAGCCACTTGCCGAAGCGGCCGTCCTTGAGATGTTCCGGCACCCACCGAATCTGCTGGTTGGCGGCGATCAGCTCGTCCTTGAAGGCCTCCACGCGCACGTACCAGGCGCTGATCGTCTTGTAGATCAGCGGCGTGTCGGAGCGGTAACAGAACGGATAGCTGTGGACGTAGGTATCGTGACGCAGGATCTTCCCGGCCGCCTTGAGGTCGGCGATGATCTGCTTGTTAGCGTCCTTCACCATCTGGCCCGCATAGGGCGGCGCCTGCTCCGTGAAGCAGCCGTCCCCGTCCACCGGATCGGCGGGCTCGATGCCGAACTCGCGACCGAGAGCGAAATCGTCCTCACCGAACGCCGGTGCGGTATGCACGATGCCGGTGCCGCTCTCGGCGGTTACGAACGCCGCCGGCAGCACCCGGAAGGCGCCCTCCGCCTTACGCTCGGCGAAGAACGGAAACAGCGGCTCGTAGCTCTTTGTCGCCAGCTCCGAGCCCGCCATCGTGCCAACCCGCCGAATTCCCTCATCGTTCGGCCAGTAGGCCGGGAGGCGTTCGGCATGCAACACCATCTGCTCGCCTCGCGGCTCGCCGTTGTCGTCGAGCTCCTCGACGATGGCGTATTCGGCATCGGGATCGACCGCCAGCCCCAGATTTGCCGGCAGCGTCCAGGGTGTGGTCGTCCAGGCCAGTAGAACCAGGCCATCGTCAGCACGGAACTTCACCGTGATCGAAGGGTCCTGGATCTCTTTGTAGTTGAGGTTGGCCTCGAAGTTGGACAACGGCGCGCCGATGCGCCAGGAGTAGGGGACGACGCGGTAGCCCTCGTAGATCAGGTCGCGGTCCCAGAGTGTCTTGAAGACGCTCCAAACGCTCTCCATGAACGACAGGTCCATGGTCTTGTAGTCGTTGTCGAAGTCTACCCAGCGCCCGAAACGGGTAACCGTCTGGCGCCACTCATCGGTATAGCGCAGCACGATCGATCGGCAGGTCTCGTTGAACTTGCCGATGCCGTATTGCTCAATGTCGGCGCGCCCTTTCAGGCCGAGCTGTTTCTCGACCTCGAACTCCACCGGCAACCCGTGGCAATCCCAGCCGAAGCGGCGTTCCACGCGGTGACCGCGCATGGTCTGGTAGCGGGCCACGACATCCTTGATCGTGCCAACGAGCAGATGACCGTAGTGCGGTAGCCCGGTGGCGAACGGCGGGCCATCGTAGAAGGAGTAGGAGCGCGCCGGGTCGCGCTGCTCGATCGAGCGCTCGAAGATGCGCCGCTGCGCCCAGCGCTCGAGAACCTCTTCCTCGATGCGCGGGAACGAGATCTCGGATGGCGGCGTGTTGAACTTCATCGGAACCGCCTGCCGTTGTCGTGCGTTCCGAGGCGTGTCGCTACTTCTCTTCCTTATAGTTCACGTGCCGGCGCACGACGGGATCGTATTTCCTGAGCTCGAGGCGCTCGGTCGTGTTTCGCTTGTTCTTCGTCGTGTAGTACTTGTGCGGGCTCTCGGTGCTCTTGAGCTTCACCTGCACGCGGTTACCGGCCTTGGCCATGGGTCTGCCTCGAGTGGTGGGTCTTCAGCTGCACGGTTGCGGGCAGCAGGCGATCGTTGCAACGGGCGCCACGGGCAACTCGCAGCGAACCGAAATTTTACACTGCCCGCGCCGCCGAATTGTGCGATCTGCGTTTCGTCTGTCGGAGCTCCCAGGGTTGACGCGTTTCAGGCCGGGGTACCTGCTGGCTCCGGCTCTGCCACCGCGCGCTCGGCGCTGGGCTCGGGCTCTTCCGCCTCTGCCGTTTCGGGCTCGACGATGGGTTCGGGCGGCCGGTTCAAGTCACAATCGCGGCAGCGCCAACCCTTCTCTTCCGATTCCTCTGGATGGGCGTGCGGGCAGACTTCCTGAAGGTCCGTGACCTGCAGGTCGAGGTCGCTGGAGTTGGCGCCCTCCTCGAGGCTGGAGATCTGCTGCTGCAATTTGAAGCGTAGCTCGCGAATTTCCAGTGGGTGGAGCTCCTGCAGCGGCGCAGTTCCCATGGAACTATCCTTCGCTCGGCGACAGCGGGATTGCCTCGTCGATGAGCATGATCGGAATATCGTCGCGAATAGCGTAGAGGTAGCGACCGTCCTCGCGGATCAGACCCGCCTCGACAGGCTCTTCCACGAGGTCTCCGCCGCGGTTGGTCAACGTGCCGGCGGTGACCTGTTCGTTGAGCTTCGCCAGCTCGCTCTCGTCAGCGAGCCGCAACGGCGTCTTGTCTTCCGGGCAAGCCAGGATATCGAGCAACTCCTGGTCGATCATGAGCATCCTCCGAGATCCGGGTGCCTAAGCTACCATGAGCCTATGGACCGCACACGACTGTCGGATTACGCCGTGCTACTGCTGCGCATGGCGGGTCTCTTGCTGGCGTTCGCGCATGGGTGGACCAAGTTCTACGCGCTCACCACGGGGCAGGCCGACTGGCTTGTCAACATGGTCGGCGGGCTGGGATTCCCACTGCCCGTGGTTTTCGCTTGGGCCCTCGGGCTGACCGAGTTCGTCGGCGGCTTGTGCGTCGCGTTGGGACTGTACACGCGCCTCAGCGCTTCGCTTGCGGCAGTGGCCATGTTCACGGCGTCATTCCTGCGCCACCGCTCGCTCATGCGATTTGCCGCCTGGCTCGGCTTGGCCTCGCCCTCTGCCGAGGAACTGCAAGCATCGGGTGATCCGGAGAGGGCGCTGCTGTTCCTGATCATCATGAGCAGTGTGGTGATTCTGGGGCCGGGACGACTGTCCGTCGACCGCCGACTGTCAGACAGGCGCCGCTAGTCGTACCCGTATAATATGAGACGTGGCGACCACCGGTCGCCCTCCCCCTCGTCCGCACGGGTCCAGGAGGCTGCGGTGCGTCGTACTCGGCTTTCCGTCTCGCGCCTCGGGCGGGTGGTCAGACCGTCCGTTGCTGCGATGGCGATTCTCGTCGTCCCGGCCCTGGTCGCCGGCGCCCCGCAGCAACGTCCGCAATTCACCACGACGGTGGAGCTCGTCCAGCTACAGGTGAACGTCGAGGGCGACGACGGCAACTTCGTGTCCGGTCTCGCCGCTGAGGATTTCCGCCTCTTCGTGGACGGCGAGATACGGCCAGTAGAGATTACCTATGAGGTGGATCTCAGACCGGAGACGGGGCCGGCGGCTGTTGCTTCCGTCGACGCCGCGCCGCGGCCGGTGGCGGCGCGACGTCACTTTCTGATCTTCTTCGATCTCAATTTCACCACCCGGCGCGGCATCCTCGAGGCGCGTCGAGCTGCGCTCGGCTTCGTCACGGAGCGGGTCCATCGCGAGGATCTGCTGGCGGTAGCGACGGCGACACGGTTCGGTATCCAGCTGCTGACGCCGTTTACAAGCAACCACGAGCAGGCGCGCCGATCGATCGGCACGCTGGGTCTTGCCAGTGCCACCGACCAGACGACCGGCGGGATACCCAACGAGGAGGCCGTAACGCAGGCCCTCGCAGAGCTTGCCGCCGGCCCGGCGGGTGGCGGCGGTGCGCTCGAGCAGCTCGATGCGATGGAGTATCGCGAGTACGTTGCCACGGTGTCGAACTATACGGCGCAGATGCGCAGCTTCGGCGAGATGATGCAAGCCATCGAAGGGCGCAAGCACGTCGTGCTGTTCTCGCGCGGATTCGACGATCGCGCTATCACCGGCCAGAGCTTGGGCCAGCTCGGTGCTGCTGCCGAGGCGCGCGCCGCCAGCCCCATGGGCTTCGCCGCCGACGATCCGGAAGCGCTTTACGGTAGCTCGGAGATCCGCAAGAACATGACCGAGCTGATCGAGCAGTTCCGTGCCGCGGACGCAGTGATCCACGCTGTGGACCCGTCGGGTCTGCGCGACGCCGGGGTTCACGATGCCTCTCGGATGCGGAGCGCCGCCACTACGAACGGCGGGTCGGCGCTTGCGTCGTTACGGACGGGGCACCAATCGTTGAACGTGCTCGTGGAAGGCACCGATGGCAGCGCCAACTGGAACATGAACGACCTGTCGGTGGCGCTTGCAGAGATCGAGACCAAGACGGCCGCTTTCTACATGCTCGCGTACCGCAAGGAGGCCGCTGACCCGGATGTGGTCGAACTCAGGATCGAGGTCGCCCGGCCGGGAGCCCATCTGGTGTCGGCACCGACTCGACTGGCGCCTCCACCGGAGTACCGCGAGATGAACGAGATGCAGCGGCAGCTGCAGCTCGCCGAGTTCATGAACGACGACGTCGATCGGCGTGAGATCGATTTCCGTGTCCAGGTGGTCGCGTTCCCGACCGATGCCGATACCACCCGGGCTGCTCTGGTGCTGCAGATCGGCGGCGAGGAGCTCGATCGGTTGGCCAACGAACGTGGCGACGACAGCCTGCAGCTCGAGATTGGGGCCTTCACTCTCGACGACGAGGGGGTCGCGCACGACTCCTTCCGGCGCCGTGTTGCGGTGGACGTCGCCGGGATGCGCGCCCGCGGTCCAATGGTCGGGCAGAATTTCCGTTACGCGGATTTCGTCGATGTGCCTCCCGGAGATCGCCGGCTCCGCGTGCTCCTGCGCGAGACCGAAGTGGGTCGATTGAGCAGCATCACGCGCCGCTTCTATGCCCCGGAGGACACCGACGAGCTGACCCTGGTGCGGCCCCTCGTGGTCTCAGACTCCGACGCGCCCCCACTGCCGGAAGCAGATCCGGGCTTCGACCCGTTTGACTTTGCTGGCCGTCGATTGGTTCCGGTGGCGGCTCCCGAGCTCGTCCTGGGAGAGTCCTTTCTATTGCTCGTGACGGCGTTCGACGTGTCCCGCGACCAGGCCACCGATGAGGTTACCGCCGGGGTGGTTCTAGAGATCGAGGAAGGCATTCTCGAAGGCGATGTATACCCGCTGCGCGATGTCTCCGTTCTCGGTAGTGCCCACGACCAGGCGACGAACGCCACCAGCGTTCTCATACGCGCCCGAGTACCGACGATCGTGCGCCCCGGTGCCGCGCGGCTGTGGTCGCGCATAATCGACACGTCGAGCGGCAATCGAGTCGAAGAGCAGGCGGTCGTCTATGCACGCGGCGAGTAGTGTTTGCGACGGTGGTTGATGCTCCAGCGAGCATCATCCTGCTAACAAGCAGGAGCACCGGGAGCGGCGTCGGGTCCTGGGCATGAACGACCCGGCAGCGACGCTTCGCGATGGCGCCTTCGTACAGCGCTGCTACGAGCTCGCAGAGGAAGCCGTCGAGTCGGGGAATCACCCATTCGGAGCGTTGCTCGTGCGTGCCGATGAGGTCGTGCTCGAAGCCTGCAACCAGGTGAACACCGGCAACGACGGCACCCGCCACGCGGAGATCGAGCTAATTCGAGCAGCCTGGGGAGCGCTCGGCCCTGAGGGGCTCACCGAGGCCACGCTCTACACCAGCACCGAGCCGTGCTTGATGTGTGCCGGTGCGATCTACTGGGCCGGCGTGCCCCGGGTGGTGTACGGCGTCGGCGCGCGGTCGATGACCAAGATTGTTGGCGAGCCCTATCGTGGCTTGTCGCTGCGCGATGTGGGGGAGGCCGCCGGGTGGACCATCGAGGTGATCGGACCGGTCATGGAAGACGACGGGCTGCGTATCCACTCCGGCTTCTGGCCAGCAGCTGGCCGGAGCCACTAGTGCCTGTAACAGATGCTAGTCGCTGTCGGAGTAGCGCTGCCGCAGCTGGATCGGGGACGACGTTCGGGCGGAGCGACTGAGGTTGAGCATCTCGACGAATATCGAGAACCCCATCGCAAAGTAGATGTAACCCTTCGGGATATGTTGCCCGACCCCTTCGGCCACCAGCGACATGCCGATCAGCAGGAGAAAGGCGAGCGCCAGCATCTTCACAGTCGGATGGCGCTCGACGAAATCCGCGATCGGACCCGCGGTCGCCATCATGACGCCGACGGCCACGATCACCGCCACCACCATGACCCAGATCTCGTCCGCCATCCCGACCGCCGTGATAACGGAATCGAGCGAGAACACGATATCGAGCATCATGATCTGCGCAATCACCGCCATGAAGCTGGCTCCGGCGCCGGGCTCGGCGTGCCCCTCTTTCCCCTCTAGCTTGTCGTGGATCTCGAAGGTGGCTTTGGCGAGCAGGAAAAGACCACCGGCGATCAAAATCAGATCGCGGCCGCTGAGTCCACGCCCCATTACTATCAGCAGCGGCGTCGTCAGGCGCATGATCGTGGTGATGGCGAACAGCAGGGCGACGCGCATCACCATCGCGGCTCCGAGACCCAACAGACGCGCGGTGGGTCGCTTCGACTCCGGCAGCTTTTCCGTCAGGATGGCTATGAAGATGATGTTGTCCACCCCCAGCACGATCTCGAGGACGATCAGGGTCAGCAGCGAGATCAGCACGTTCGGGTCGGCCACCCAGTCCATGACTATTCCTCGATTGTTTGGAGTTGGTGATCAATCAGCGCGTCGCCGGCGAAAACGAACCGCCCGCTGAAGCGCTTGCGTTGCAGCAGCAACGGTAGCCACAGGAGGTCGTCCTCCCACATCTCGGCGTAGGGGATGGAGTCGACCGGGAACCAGAGCGGCGTCGCCTCGCTCGTCTTCTGCGGGTCACCTTGGTATCCGTCGGCGCGGAAAACGCGCACGTGGATCGAGTAGCCGTCGACAAACTGAAAACGCAGCTCGCCCGCGTCACAAACGCCATCTGGGACCACGCACACTTCTTCGACCACCTCGCGAATCGCCGCTTGCCGCCAGGTCTCCCCAGCTTCGACGCGACCACCGGGCCCGTTGATCTTTCCGGCGCCTAGCCCTCGTTTCTTACGGATGAGCAGGATGTGGTCGTCGCGGACGACGAACAGCAACGTTGCGCGGTCAACCGCCTGCCAGGTATCCCAGTCGATGTCGACTACCCGGCGTGCCACGGCGGTCGTCCTCACGGGCCGTTGCCCGAATCGAAGCCGTCCGACGTATCGATCGCCTCCGCCTCTGCCGGCCAGCTGCCGTGAAGAAACTCCCGCACTGCCGGGCCGACCAGGTCCGGGCGCTCCAGAAACGGGAAGTGCGCCGCGCCATCCACCGTCAGTAGCCGCGCCTCATTGAGCTGCACGGCCCAGTCGCGCCCCGCTCCATACGGCGAGTTGCGATCGCGTCGACCATGTACGGTCAGCACTGGTGCCTGCACCTGATCGATGTCGTTCTGGCGCAGCTCGAGGCGCGAAATACTGAGGAGGATGTTCTGCGACATGTGTGCCTCCATATTCACTGGCCACTCGTTCTCGAACGCACAGTAGTGACTCCCGAGGGACGTTTCGGCGCCGGGGATCGCGACGTACACCTGGCGCATGAAGTCCCACCATCGATGACAGAATCCCACCGGATCGGTGGCGGGCATCCCTTCCTCGCGCAGCTTCTGCAGCTCGCGCGCTGCTTCAGAGCCGGCGATCTTCTCCAGGTCTGGGGCGTTCCACTCGGGTGGGTAGGTGGCGCCGTGCTGGGGGCTCGGCGGTCCGATCTGGACGATACGTCCGCAGTTCTGTGGGTGAGAAATCGCGTACAGGATGACTACCAGCCCCAGGTAGGAATGGCCAATGAGGTGCGGACGCTCGAGCTCGAAAAACTGCCGTACCGTCTCGATATCCTCGACGTCGTGGTGAATGCCTCGATGCAGCATGGCGCGATCACGTACAGGTGTTGAACGGCCGCGATTGCGCAGGTCGAAGGACACCACGGTGAGCTCGCGGGCAAGATACGCAAAGTGCTCGAGCATGTAGATGGCGTTGGGGACGATCACCGCCTGATCTCCCGAGCCGACGCGATAAACGCACAGGCCCGCCCCGTCCGGCGTGGGTACGATCCCTTGCTCAAGGTCGGCGCTGCTCATGGCTCCTGATACTGCGTTCTTGCCGGGACGGAGACAAACTCGTCGCTTTCGGCGATCCAGGCGGTGAGGCGCCCGCCCCACACGCAGCCGGTGTCGAGGCCGCGCAGCCGTTCAGTGTTCACCAGACCACGCTCCGCCCAGTGTCCAAAGACCACGGTGCGACCCCGTTCATAGAGGTCGTACCAGGGGATACCTGCGGCGCCGTGAATCATCTGGCCGTGGGCGTCGCAGCGGCGTGCCGCGACCAGGAACCTGACGTCTGGGTGTTCGGAGAGTGCGTCCGCCGTCACGAGCCCGTTGACACGCGCCGCTTCAGCTTCGAGATCATTCCACGACGACGGCAGGCCAGCGTGAACCAGTACGACGTCCGGCCACAATCGCAGCAGCGGTCGGGAGCGTACCCAGTCCAGCAGTACTTCGTGGTCGGGTGCGGCGAGGAGCTCGTCGAGCGTGTCCAGGGGAGCCGGCCCGCGGTGGCCGACGGCTCGCGCCAGCAGGTGCAGCTCGTGGTTTCCCAGAACGCAGTCGGCGCCGAGCCGGATCACGTCGCGGAGCGTCTGCAACGATTTCGGCCCACGGTTGACGAGGTCGCCCACGAAATGGAGGGCATGCTGCCTCGGATCGTAGCCAAGCGCCTCCAGAAGATCCTGAAGCTCGTCGGCGCAGCCATGCACGTCACCGACGAATATGCGGGTCCGGCTCGAGCCTCGCAACGCCGTGACCTCCTCGGGCGGTTCGTTTCGCGGCCCGGAGCCGATCGCGGCGGGCCGCCCGGCACACTAGTGGCCTGTAACAGATGATCGTTGCCTATCGCAGATGGGACTTGCGGGTGAGATCAAGGCGCGGCGACGCAGTCGATGCTAGGGACATCGTCGAGGAGCCGCAACGCTGATATTGCCCGCAACTGCCCATCTGTCCACAGGATGGCGGCGAACTGGGCCCGCCTGCGGCGTTGCTCCTCCTCGATAATGGGCAAACATTGTCTCGTCGGACCGCCTGGCATCCGGGCCCATTTCGCCACCACGATAGGCAACGATCATCTGTTACAGGCCACTAGCCCGGTTGCCTGGTGTTGGCTAGCGGTCAGGTGCATCGTCGCAGTGTGTCCAGAGACGTCGGGACTTCGAGTTGCTATGCTGCGGGCATCTGCACGGCGAACCTGGGACGGACGAACCCATGAACGACCATCAAGACAATAAGCTCGATTCTCCAGCGCAGCCCGGCCTCAGCCGGCGCGACGTGGTCAGGATGGGGGCTGCCGGTATGGGTGCGGCACTCATCGGCGGTACCGCGTTGCCCAACGCCGCGCATGCGCAGATAAGCACCAAGACCTATCAGATCCCTACTTGGTCGGGCGCGGAGGTCGTTGATCGCGGCAAGGCGATGGGCGCGGCCCCCTCCGATCGTCGGGCGGCACCGCCGATCGAGGAAGTACGCATCGGGTTCGTCGGCGTGGGCGGCATGGGAACAGCTCACATACGGAACTTGACCCGGGTCGAGGGCTGTCGCGTCGCCGCCGTATGCGACATCGACGTCTCGAACGCCGAGCGCGCCGCAAAGCTCGTTGAGGCCGCCGGTCACCCGCCGCCGACGCTGTACACCCGGGGGGAAGAGGATTTTCGCCGGTTGTGCGAGGCCGCCGATCTCGATCTAGTCTATACGGCGACGCCATGGCGTTGGCACGTCCCTGTTTGTCTGGCGGCGATGGAGGCCGGCAAGCACGCCGCTGCGGAAGTGCCGATCGCGGTCACCGTCGAGGAGTGCTGGCGGCTCGTCGAATCAGCCGAGCGGCATGCCCGCCACTGCATCATGATGGAGAACGTCTGTTACGGCCGCGTCGAGATGATGGTGCTGAACCTGGTGCGCAAGGGCCTCCTCGGCGAGATCCTTCACGCTGAGTGCGGCTATCTGCACGATCTGCGCGACATCAAGTTCGCCGATGAGGGCGAGGGCATGTGGCGTCGCGCCCACGCCATGATCCGCGACGGCAACCTATATCCGACTCATGGCTTGGGACCGGTGTCCCAGTGCATGAACATCAACCGCGGTGACAGGTTCGAGTACCTGGTATCGATGAGCGGCCCGTCGCGCGGGCTGCAGGACTGGGCCCGGGAGCACTACGACCCCGGCCATCCCAAGCGCGACGAGACCTTCACGCTGGGCGATGTCAACACCAGCCTGATCAAGACCGCCAACGGCAAGACGATCAAGGTAGTGCACGACACCAACCTGCCGCGGCCCTACAGCCGCATCAACATGCTGCAGGGCACCCGTGGGATATTCCAGGGTTACCCCGACCGGGTTCACATCGAGGGGCGCTCGGAGGGGCACTCCTGGGAGGACGCAGAGGCGTACTACGAGGAGTTCGAGCATCCACTGTGGCGTCGATTGCGTCAGGAGTCGAGTGGTGCCGGCCACGGCGGCATGGACTTCGTGGAGGACTGGCGGCTCATCCAGTGCTTGCGTGAGGGAATCCCTTACGACATCGACGTGTACGATTCGGTCGCCTGGAGCGCTGTATCCGAGATCAGCGAGCGCTCGGTGGCCGCCGGCAGTGCGCCGATACCGATTCCCGATTTCACCCGCGGGAGGTGGAAGCAGTATCCCCCACTGGGGATCGTCGGCTGACGCGTCCGGCAAACGATCGTAGCGAGGCCGCTTCCCGGGGAGCTTGCTATGCTCAAACGACGCTCTGTTCGAAGGCGCCGGAGAATGTCGTGCGGCGTAGTCTTGGTCGCACTCTGGTCGACACTGCCGGTTCTCGGCCAACCGCACCGTCGAGACCTCCCGAGCTACACACGGAGAGCCGCCGGCGCGATCTTCGACGGTCCGGCGACCGCCGCCGGCAACGCTTGCGTGGCCAAACTACGTCGTATCGCCGGACGTCAGCGCCTCGCGTCCGGAGGGTATTCAGGGAGAGGTTTCGATCGCGATCGACCCCACTCTGCCGACGCGTGTTATCGCCGCATCGATGGATCTCTCCAACGCCGGGATTCTGGTGATGGTCTCGGGAGATCGCGGCCGAACCTGGTCGAGTCACTCGCTGCCGCGGGGAGACGGCGCCTCATTCCATGCCGATCCGATGGTTGCTTTCGACTCTCGAGGCGTTGGGCACCTGGCGCATATCCCCGTGGCGACTGGGAACGTACCCCTCGGCATCGAGGTCACTCGATCATTCGATGGCGGGCGTTCCTGGGCACCGGCGCAGCGGATCAGCGCCAACCGTGACCGCGACGACAAGGTCATCCTCCGCGCCGATGACAATACGGCCAGTCCCTACGCGGACCGCGTGTATGTGGCTTGGAAATGGCCCCCTGGCGGCGTGTACGTCTCACGTTCAACGAACGGCGGCGGGAGTTTTTCCGCCCCGCGCCGCATCGATGATGCGGTCATCAGCGGCCTCGACCTGGTGGTGGGTGCCGACGGTACCGTCTACCTCGCTGCCAACGAGGCTGCCCAGAGAACCCTACGCGTTTGGCGCTCCGACGATGGTGGCGCGACCTGGATCGCACTGACGGGTCCGACCGGTCTACGCGCCGGCTGGTACACCTCGACACCCTCGCACTGTTCACGGATGTCGCTCGTGCACGCAGCGCTCAGCGTCGATCGGTCTGACTCGGCGCGGCGAGGGACCGTCTACATAAGCTGGTCCGATGCCCCCCAAGGGGCGCCGGCAGAGTGCAGCGATGCCTGCGAGCCCTCGACACCTTGCTCGGCGAATGTCTACTTCGCGCGCTCGGTGGACCGCGGCGCAACGTGGTCGACTCCGGTGACCGTTCATGAGGAAGAGCTCGGTGCTTCGGACCAGTACCACCAATGGATGAAAGCCGACCCGCGTGATGGCACGCTCTACGTGGCGTACAAGGACACGCGCAATGACCCGAACCGCTATGCCACCGATGTCTACTTGAGTCGTTCGACCGACGGAGGTGTTTCCTGGGAGCCCTCGGTTCGCATGTCCTCGGCGTCGGGTCGGGCCCGGGGCGCCTTCCAGTACGGCGACTACCAGGGGTTGGCCGTGCGTCAACGCCGGGCGCTTGTCGCGTGGTCGGATTATCGCCCCGAGCTCAACGGCAACGCCCAGATCTACGTGGCGGAAGCTTCGTTTCGCAAGCGGATCTCTCAGTGGTCAATGCGCCAGCTGCCGGCGCGGGACGAGCTCGAAGTGACATATCACGGGCGCGTGCGCGGGCAAGTCACGTTAGACGCCTACGTATTCATCATCGATCCGGTCAGCGGCGAGCGTGTCTATCTACGGACCGGCGGGCGGCAGAGCATTCAACCGCGGGCTTGGTCGACATTCGAAGCGCGGCGGAGCTACGAAATCTCCGTGAGGCTCCCACGCTCTGCCTGGACTCCCTTCGCCGGAACGGGTCGTCTGCTGGCGGTCCAATTGACCGATACGGGAGCCGATCCCGAGACCGGCGCGGTGCTGCGATCGTCGCGTCTCAAGGCCCCCCTTGTAGATTTGTCGGCACCATCTGTCGCGAGACCCTCGACCGAGTAGGGTCTTCCCGGCGCTCATCCGCCAGGGGTTCTTGCTGGCCCGGGTATAGGATCCAGGCGTGGCCGCGAATAGTGTGCACCCAGTCAGACTCTCCGCTGCCGACCGTGCGCGCCAGCGTCTTGATGGCATCGCGGTGCGAACGCCGCTCGTGCGGCTTGATGCCGACGCCGGCCCCACCGAGATCTGGCTGAAGCTCGAGAACCTGCAGCCGATTCGCTCGTTCAAGCTCCGCGGCGCCGCCAACGCGATGCTGTCGATCGAGCCCTCCGAGCTGCAGCACGGCGTGTGGACGGCAAGCGCCGGCAACATGGCCCAGGGTGTGGCGTGGTGCGCGCGGCATCTAGGCGTGGAATGTACGGTGATCGTGCCCGATGGGGCGCCCGAGGCGAAGCTGGCAGCCATCCGTGGGTTAGGTGCAGACTTCGTGGAGGTGCCGTATCTCGACTGGTTTCGGATCTTCGCCAGGCGCCGACATCCCGGGATGCACGGCACCTTTGTGCACGCTTTCGACGACGACGCCGTCATGGCCGGCAACGCCACGATCGCCCTGGAGATCGTCGAGGATCTGCCGGAAGTCGACGCCGTGGTCATCCCGTATGGCGGCGGCGGGCTCTTCTGTGGTGTGGGCGCCGTGCTCCGCCAGCTGCTCCCGCAGGCTCGGCTCTACGCCGCCGAGGTGAGCACGGCAGCCCCGCTGGCCGCCTCCGTCGCCGCCGGCAGGCCGGTGGAGATCGACCATCAACGTAGCTTCGTAGACGGCATCGGTGGGCCGCACGTGTTCAGACCGATGTGGGACCGTGCTCGGCCTTTGCTCCAAGGATCCCTGCAATCAAGCCTCGAGGAGATCGCCGCCGCTATCCGCCTGCTGGCGCGGCAGCGGGCGATCGTCGCCGAAGGTGCCGGTGCAGCGTCGGTGGCGGCGGCCATCGCCGGCCGGGCGGGCAGCGGCAGGATCGTGTGCATCGTATCCGGCGGCAACATCGATGCCGCTGTGCTGGGCGCGATCCTGGCCGGCGAGATGCCGTGATCGATTGGCAAGCGGTGGCCCGGAGGTGGAGTTTCATCAGACGTTCGACGAGGGTGCTCGATATTTTCGATCCAACGGTTGTCCGGCGTCGCGCGTAGATATAAGTGTGGAAACGATACTGACGTTGCAAACCCGCGAGGTAGAGTCCGGCGCCGATCAGGCAGCGGCGGATAGGCTCGCGACCTTGTTCGAGCTGCACCATCAGCGCCTGTACGCCATCGCGCTGCGTATGGTCGCCGACCCCGAGGACGCGCTCGACCTGGTTCAGGAGAGCTTCCTGCGTGCTGCCCGGGGCGCCAGAGCGTGTGCCCGCGGGCGACTCCGCCGAACCCTGGCTGGTGCGGGTTCTGGTCAATCTTTGCCGCGACCGCTGGCGCCGCCTGCGGGTGCGTCGCACGCACCGCGACCAGATTCCCAGGCCGTCGGAGGACTCGTCGCCCGAATCACGCGTCGTGGCCCGCGCAACAGTTCGCTGGGCGCTGGCCCAATTACCGCCGCGCCGACGTGCCGTCGTGGTCTTGCGCGAGCTCGAAGGACTCGATACTGCGGCCACTGGTCGATTGCTCGGCCTGCGCGAGCCGACCGTACGGTGGCACCTGAGCGCCGCGCGTCGACAACTACGCCGACTGTTGAGCTCTGAGGAGGGTGTCAGATGACCACCATGCGCGATCGCCGCGATGAGATCAGCCACCTGCTGCGCCGCGGCGATCCGTATCAAGGACAAGAGCTCTCGGGCGCCGAACGCCAACGGATCCGCGCTCGCATGCGAGAGGTGGCCGGGCCCCCGTTTCTGGGGCTGACAACCATGCGCGCCGGCCTGGCGGTGATGGGGGTGTTGTCGACCCTGTGGCTTGCCAGCTGGTTGCAGTTACCCACGGCGCCTGAGGTCGAACCCGTTCCGGACGTCGCTGTTTTGGTGCCATCCGCAGTCGACAATGATCCTCGACCTCTGACCGCGGCAGTGGCCGACCCTCAGAACGCGGCGCCGACCGCCACATCTCGGCTGGCAGCTCCGGGGACGGCAGCTCCGGGGACGGCAGCTCCGGGGACTGCTGCTCCGGGGACTGCTGCTCGACGGAGTGTCCGTTCGGCGGTCCCCGCGTCGCACAATGCGACCCTGACAGTCGCCGCACCCGCACTCCCGCCGGTACTCGACGAGATTCCGCCGCGACCGGCGCGCGCCCTTCGCTTCACCGCGCCGCAGGGAACGCGGATCATCTGGACGCTCGATCCCGACTTTGAACCCACCGAGACACGGCGGTGAGTCGCCGGTTCGGATATTACGACCAAGGAGAACACCGATGATCTCGACATTCTGCCGCTGTGATCGCCGCCCCTCGGGCTTCCTCCACGCAGTCCGACGCGCATCGACCTCGACGGGCTGGGTCTGCAGCCTGATCCTGGGCCTCGTCGCGCTGGCCGGGCCCGCCGAAGCCCTCGCGCAGGGGCGAGCAGGAACCATGCGCATCTATCAGACACGGTTCATCAGCGGCGAGACCGGCATGCTGCTGGCATTCCAGGTCTGTGAAGCGGACGGCGACGAGAATCTTGGTCGGCGAGTCGACGAGCGCTGCCACGTGGAGGCCATCAGCGACAGTCAATTCGCCCTGCACGGCGATGAAGCCGCGCATGGGAAGCTCGCTGAGCTACTTGGCGCTCGCGACGTGCCGCCCCCGACCCAGGAGTTTCGCGTCATCCTGCTGTCGGCAAGCGATAACGGGGCGATGCCCGAGCTTCCCGACGGTGCGCGCGAGGCAATGGACGACGTGCTCTCGGTGTTGCCGTACAGCGGCTACGAGCTCATCGACTCCGGATGGTTGCGCACTGCCTCGTACGCCAGCACGAGCCTCGGGACGATGGGTTCCTTCCAGGTCGAGATGCGTTTCCATGGTGACCCCCAAGGGGTCGAAGGCTTGATGATCGAGCACTTCGAGCTGTCGCACCGGCCGATCCACTACACCGGCATGGGGGGCGGTCAAACCGGCGAGATTCCGCAGGCGCTTCTCGGTGACGCGCGCCATCTGCTGGGCTCGTCCTTCGGCATCCACATCGGCGAGACGGTGGTCGTCGGTACCTCGCGCGCCAACGGTGGCACCGGCGCCCTGGTGGTGTTGTTGACCGCCCTGGAGCCGCGCTAGCCTGGAGGGATGAAGCACCCGCACGGAGGGGCACCGGCGCACGCGGCGGCAGCACCGGTTTCAAACCGAGACCGCTTCGATCGCCGCCGCTTCTTGCGGACGGCGGGAATCGCCGCATGCTTCTTGCTCGCTGGTTGTCGGCGTGCCGCCGCGCCCACAACGCCATCCTTGGATGCGCATCTACACGCCACCAGCGCCGCCTTGGCGGATTGGTTGCCGCCCGAGGCCGAAGGTGTGGCGATGGGACGCGATGAGCTTCTCGAGCGCCTCGCCTCTGTCGGTGCCGATCGCGCCTTCGTGCTCTCGAGTGCCTATCGCTTCGCCTCCGATTTCCAGCCCGCGTTCGATCCCTGGGGCGGCGCCCCAGGAGAGCTCGACGGCGTCCGGGCCGAGAACGACTTCACCGTTGCGCAGTGTTCGCATGAGCCGGCGCTGGTGCCCTTCTGCAGCCTCAACCCCAAGCGTGACTACGCGGTCGACGAGCTGGCTCGCTGCGTCGAGGATCTCGGAGTACGTGGGCTGAAGATGCACTTCTGGAATTCGAATCTGAGCCTTCGAGATGCGGTCCAGCGCCGCCGACTGAGCGGCGTCCTGGAATACGCCGGGACGCGTCAGCTGCCGTTGCTGGTTCACGTGCTCAACGGCGAGGACGAAGGTTTCGGGCGCGACGACGCGCGGCGTTTCGCCGAGTTGCTCGCCGCGGCGGGCGGCCCGCCGACGTGCCTTGCTCACCTTTGTGGGGCCGGAGGCTACGACGAGCAGGTCGCCGAGCTACTCGACGCGTTCACCGAGTTGCGCGACCAGGGCGGGCTTCCGAGGCAGGCGCATATCGAGCTGTCGGCGACCCTCACCGACGCCGACAACGGCAAGGCACAGCGGAGTTTGCACGCTGCGGCCGCCGGCCGCGGACGGCTGGCTGAGCAGCTACGCACTTGGGGGCTCGGCACCGTCCTGTGGGGGAGCGACAACGGCGCGGAATATCTCCGATCGACACGCGAGCATTGGCCGCTCTCGAGTGCCGAGCTGGATCGCGTGCTGGCGAACGACGGCCGTGAGCTGGTCGCCTGATCCCGCCCGGTCGCCGCGGCCGCTGCGACCGAACTACCAGTCGCTGAGCGAGAAACGCAGTCCGACGTAGGCGCTGCGCCCGGGTGTGCCGAAACCCCAGACCTCCTGGTAATGCCGGTCTGCGATGTTGTCGAAGCGACCGATCAGCTCGGTGCCGGCGGCCACCTGCCACTGCGCCGCGGCGTTTCACACCGTGTAGCCGTCCAATCGCACGGAGTCGACCGTTCCGAAGTCATTCCGAGCGCCCTTGAAGCGCAGCTCAGTAAACCAGCTCAGGATCGCGCCGGGGCGGAGGCGCAACATGACAGCCGCCTCGTGTACCGGTCGACGGAGGAGCTGATCGCCGCCGGCGGTCTTGGCGTCGTTGTAGGTGTAGTTGGCGTCGAGGCGCACGCGACGATGGGGTTGCAGGCTTGTGGTCAGCTCCAGGCCCTGCGTGGTGGCCGCCCCGAGGTTGACGAAGCCGGCGGGGAACGCGAACTCAATGAGCTCGTCGAGCCGGTTACGGAACCAGGTGGCGTCGACACTGAGGAGTCCACCCACGAACGTTCCGCCGGCTCCTATGTCCCATCCGTTGCTCGACTCGGGTCCGAGATCGGGATTGCCGAATCCGGGGAAGTAGAGCTCGTTGAAGTTGGGGGCGCGGAAGCCGCTGCCCACCGAACCGTGGAGTCGCAGTCCGGACGCACCGTTGTACGCCGCGGTGAGGCGATAGGTGGTCTGGTCACCGAAACGACCATGATCCTCGTAACGCAGTCCTGCGGCTACGTGCAGCCGATCGCGCCATGACCATCGATGTTGCGCGTACAGGCCGGTAACGTCGCTGGATTCGTCGAAGCCGTTGGCACCGAAGCTCGACCGGCTCTCGATGGTTGCCGTTTCACGACGATGCTCGAACCCCACCACCGTAGTGTTGTCGTTGTCGAATCGAAGATCGCTCTGGAAATCGATCTCGCGGATCGAAGCGTCGATGGACGAGGACACGGTGAAGCCGTCAGGGTTCGAAGTGCCGATGCCCTGCTGCGTGGCGGAGATGGTCAGCTTGGCGGTATACACACCCCGGTCGTAGCCCATCACGATCCCGCCATAAGTCTCCTGCGCGTCCTGTAGCGCGTTGGGGTCGTCGACCGGTCCGGCCTGGAAGTCGAACTGATCGAAACGCGTCGAGCCGTCGAAGTGGGTGAGGAAACCTTCGAGGGTGAGGCCGCCGTCGAAACGCCCGCCGCCACGGGCGTCGATTGCCGTGTTGCGGAAGCGGTCACGCTCATCGTTGCCGTTGCGAGAATCTGCGGTGGAGAGGTTGTCGCTGTTGAAGGTGTCGAGGCCGATCGAAAACCAGCTCGATTCGGTTTCGCCGGCGAGGCCGATGTTGGCGCGCATGGTTCCGAAAGCTCCACCCTCCAGCGTTAGATCGAGAACGGGAGCGTCGCCGCTGCGGCGGGTAATCACGTTGATGACGCCGCCCACCGCCTGCGATCCGTACAAAGTGCTCTGCGGGCCGCGAACGATCTCGATGCGTTCGATCCGCGATGCCGGCAGGTAGGCCCAGTCGTAGGCCCCGGTGGTGGGGCTGTTGGCCTTCAGCCCATTGAACAGCACGAGCGTGTGATTGGAGTTCGTGCCGCGGGTGAACACCGTGGTGGTGGAGCCCGGACCGCCGCTACGGGCCACCGTGATTCCGGGAACCCGCGCTAACACGTCCATGAGCCAGGTGGCGCCGCTGGAGCGTATCTCTGCGGCCGTGACGACGGTAACGCTGCTGCCGATCGCGCTCAGCTCCTCCTCGATGCGGTTGGCGGTGACGAGGACGCGCTCGTCAACGCGGAACGCGTCCTGGCCGACGCGCGGTTCGTCCGCCTGCGTCGAGTCGGGTTGCTGGCGCGCGGCAACTTGCTGTGCCAGTGCAGGGGTGAGAAGAGACAAGACGGAAACGATCGCGACCAGGAGTCGCAGCGCGGTGCGCATGACAAACCCTCCTCCGAGGGACAACCGAGTGGTTGATTGCGGTCTCCTGGCTCACGGATCGTCCTACTCGCCGCCACCTTCCCAGGCGTGAGCCCAGTGACGTTCGGGCCTGAGCCCGGCCGCGTGGTTCACAACCACGCGCCATCTCTCAGGCTTCGGGCGGCTTTCGTCCCCGTTCACAGTTGCGGGGCAGCGCGGGATTCTCACCCGCTTCCCGTGTCGGCCTCTCGCCGACACAGCGAGTAAGCCACATCGGTGTCAGTGTCTCAACCGAGCCATCGGGAGTCCGTACTCCACCGGTGTCGGGAGGAGGGAGGTCCGACTCCACGGCCTGTCCGACGGCGCTCCACGGTGCCTGGTTATGATTGTCGCCGACCCAGATGTCGAACCTGGCGAGGCGCCAATGATCGAAGCACTGCGCACCCCCGAAGAACGGTTCATCGTCGTGCCCGACTTCGACTATCCACCGAACTACGTCGATGATCTGCCGGGGTTCGAAGGCCTGCGTATGCATCTGGTCGACGAAGGGCCCGCCTGCGCCGAGCATGTCTACCTTTGTCTGCATGGCGAGCCCACATGGAGCTTCCTGTACCGCAAGATGATGTCGCCGCTGCTTGCAGCCGGTGGTCGCGTGGTGGCGCCCGATTTTTTCGGGTTCGGACGCTCCGACAAACCGGTCGACGACGCCGTCTATACGTTCGACTTCCACCGCCGCTCGCTGCTGGAGCTCATCACCCAACGGCAGCTCACCAACATTACCCTCGTCTGCCAGGACTGGGGTGGGTTACTCGGCCTCACACTGCCGCAGGAGATGCCGGAGCGGTTCGCCCGCCTTTTGATCATGAACACCTTCCTCGGCACCGGTGATGTCGCTTTGTCACCGGGTTTCATCAGCTGGCGGGACCATGTGCGCGACAGCCCGGACTTCAGCATCGCGTCGCTCATGCGCCGTGCTTGTCCGGAGCTGACGACTGAAGAGCTTGCCGCCTACGAGGCGCCGTTCCCCGACCATCGTTTCCGTGCCGGCGTGCGTACCTTCCCGGCGATCGTGCCGACGGCGCCGGACGACCCGGGTGCGGAGCTGTCCCGACGCGCGCGCGCGTGGTTGTCTCGCCAGTGGTCAGGGCAGACCTTCCTGGCCGTCGGGGCGCAGGATCCGGTGCTAGGAGTGCCGGCCATGCGTGCGCTGGCGAAGATGGTGCGCGGTGCGCCGGAGCCGCTGGTGCTCGATGACGCCGGCCATTTCACCCAGGAAGCCGGGGAGGTCGTAGTAGCGGCAGCCCTTGCTGCGTTCAGCACTCGATAACACTCACCGGCACCTCGATCACGTTGATCGCCAGGCCGCCGCGTGCCGTCTCCTTGTACTTCGTCTTCATGTCGGCGCCCGTATCCCGCATGGTCTTGATCACTTTGTCCAGCGAGACGAAGTGCTGGCCGTCGCGCGCAGGCTCATGCGGGCGGCGTTGATCGCCTTCACCGCCCCCATCGCATTGCGCTCGATGCACGGAATCTGAACCAGACCGCCGATCGGGTCGCAGGTAAGTCCGAGGTTGTGCTCCATCCCGATCTCGGCCGCGTTCTCGACCTGGCTCGGCGATCCGCCGAGCACCTCCGCCAGGGCGCCGGCCGCCATCGAGCACGCCGAACCGACCTCTCCCTGGCAGCCGACTTCCGCGCCGGAGATCGAGGCGTTCTCCTTGTAGAGGATGCCGATCGCCCCGGCGGTGAGCAAAAAGCTGACCACGCAGTCGTCGCCGGCGCCCGGAACAAACTGCAGGTAGTAGCGCAGCACAGCAGGGATGATGCCGGCCGCCCCGTTCGTGGGCGCGGTGACCACTCTAGCCCCCGCGGCGTTCTCCTCGTTCACGGCGACGGCCCAGAGGCTGACCCAATCAAGCAGTCTCAGAGGGTCGGTGTCATCGTCACTGCGCGAGTGGAGGTCGCGATACCACCCCGGTGCGCGGCGGGGTACGTCGAGCCCGCCCGGAAGCACGCCCTCGGCGCGGCAGCCGCGCTCGATGCACGCGTTCATCGTCTCCCACAGCTCTAGGAGACCCGAGCGAATCTCCTCTTCGGGGCGCCAGACGCGCTCGTTCTCCATCATCAGCTGACTCACCGACAGGTCGTGTTTGGCGCAGCACGCCAGCAAATCGGCGCCGCTTCGGAAGTCGTGAGGCAGTGGAACGGAGCCATCTACGGAACGCTCCGTTGCGGCGGCATCCCCGCGTACCACGAAGCCACCACCGACGGAGTAGAAGACGCGCGTCTGTAGCTCGCCACCGGCGCGGTCGAAAGCCGTGAACCGCATGCCGTTCGGATGATCCGGTAGCGACTCCCGCCGTCGGAACAGCAGGTGCTCGTCGGGGCGCAACGGCAACGGATGCTCTCCGAGGAGCCACAGCCGGCCGGTGTCACGAATCGCCTCGATCCGCGCGTCGAGGGTACCGACGTCAACGGTCTCGGGAAGATCGCCCTCGAGTCCGAGCAGGATCGCCCGGTCGGTTCCATGCCCCTTGCCGGTGGCCGCCAACGACCCGTAGAGCTCAACGCCGATCGAAGCGGTGTTGTTGAGCACGCCGGCCTCGCGCAACCCGACGGCGAACGTGCGCGCCGCCCGCATGGGTCCGACGGTGTGCGAGCTCGACGGCCCGATACCGACCTGGAACAGGTCGAAGACGCTGATTGCCATGGTGGGAAGCGGCCCCGCCCCTCAGGCGTTGAGCAGACGACGAAGGTAGCGACCGAGAGTCTTGAGCCGATAGCTACCGCGCCGCGCGTTGTGGTAACCGGACGGCAGCTCGGCGTCACTGAGCTGCGCGTGATTCTTCGCCGGCTCGAAGGCGTGTCCTTCGTGCCACTCGTTGAACGAATTGAGGAAAACGAGAAAGAAGCCGCGCTGAGCGTTGGTATGCAACGGGTTGCTCTGCACCAGGATCGAGGTGCTGAGCGTGCGTCGTATCTGCCGCTGAGACAGCCGTCGGGCGCGCTCGCGCTCGGTGGTCTCGCTCCAGTTCACCTCGGCCGGCGGATGGAACGGGTTGGGGACGTAGCACGAGCCTTGCGGAATCTCGCGGCGGGCGATGCTGTCGAACCCGGGGTTCGTATTGAACGAGTACACCAGGCCGTCGCTGTTGGCACGCTCGGAGTGTCCTTGCCAGGTCGATGGGTCGAGGAAGTTGTTGTAAACGGCGATGCCGTCGAACCCGGCCTTCCGCGTGCGGTTCATGTTGAGCGAATCGGCCAACATCGTCACTTGGTCGAAGTCTTGCGCGAAGCGCTCGCGGACAGCATCGGTCTGCTGGTTCCATACTTCGTCGGGCGTATGGTCCGGTACATTGAGCACGACGCCGTGGCAGTCGGTTACCTGCTGGGCAACGATCGTGCGGAAGGACTTGAAGACCGGGCCGACCTTGCCGCTCGCATCGCGTAGGAGAAGAAACGCGTCCCAACCCCGGCGGTCCCCGTACTCCTTGATCAGATAGGTGATGTCATCCAGATAGCGGTAGGCGCGATCCGCCCGGTAGGGCTCGATATGGAACATGACCTTGATGTCGTGATCAGCTAGCACGTCCATGACTGTATGGGCCGACTGTCCCGAGAAGCTGCCGGTCCCCCACCAGCTCAGATTCACCGCGCCTGCCCCGACCTCCTTGATCCAGCGGGCGTGGCGCTCGATCACCGCGGTATCGCGCGAGCTGTAGGCGCCCAGCTTGGGAACGCTGGTGGCGGCCAGGTCGTGCGGCGGGACTCGACTCCACTGTTGCCAGTGTCGGAAGGGATTGTTGTCGTACCAGGGGTAGTACTCGAAGATGAAATGACGGCTCAGATCGCTGAACCGCAGGTTCAGCAGGCGCCCGAACTCCGCCCACGGAAACGCACCGACGGAGCGATCCAGGGGCTGGGACGAGAGGATACGCCGCTGAACGTCGGGGCTGCCGTATCGCAGCTCCATCTCGAGCGACGAGAATCCACGCCGCTCGCGGGCGGCGTCAGGGAGCCCCACCAGGCCTGCCGGCGCATGCGCGACGGGGCTCAGCGGTTCGCTCCCCGGTCGTGGTGATCTTGTCAGCGACCGTCCCAGAAGACCGTCACCGAATCCGAATGTCGCCGGAGCAGCGATGGCTCCCAGACTGCCGAGCAAACGTCGTCGCGACCAGTTAAGCATGGGACAATTGAAACCCCTGATTGGAGCCGACGGCAAGTCTGTCGGAGTCTTGGCGGCGGCGTCGCGGCGGCTCGGGAGGTCATGATGCGGAACGGATCAGCGCTGTTGGTGATCGGGGCGGCGCTCTGCCTGGGTCTCAGCGGGCCGCCCGCCACGCAACAACCTGGCTGGCACGAGACCGCTGCAGAGACTCGGACTGTGGTTCGCAGTGTCGACGGCTGCACTCCGGACGCTCCTGAGCCGGAGCCGCCGTGTACCTACGCGAGGTTCCGGTACCCGCTCGTGGTCGGCCTTGCTGATGAAGCCGCGGAGCTCATCAAAGCCACTATCCAGGCACGCCTGCGCGCCGACTTCTTCGACGGCGACGTGGGCGCCTCGCTCAATGCGCTCGGCGATCGTCTGCTGGAGGAGTATGCGACGTTTCGCCAGGAGTTCCCCGACTTCGAGACCTCCTGGGCGCTCGATCGTAGCGTCGAGGTCATCTACGCGGACGACCACATCGTCAGCTTCCGATTCGACGAGTACAGCTACCTCGGCGGCGCGCACCCCAACACCGCGCGGACGCAGTGGGTGGTCGACAAGGCAAGCGGGCGAACGCTCGGGCTCCCGGATCTGCTCGTCGAGGGTTACCAGGCCGAGTTGACACGGCTCGGGGAGATCGTCTTCCGTGCCGCACACGGGCTGGCGCCCGACGAGTCGCTCGAGGCGGCGTTCTGGTTCGAGGACAACCGTTTCACCCTGAACGACAACTGGGCGGTGGTAGAGTCCGGGCTCGCCTTTCGGTTCGACGCCTATGAGGTGAGCTCGTACGCCCTCGGTCCGACGGATTTCGTCATCTCGCGCGCCGATCTCGTACCGCTAGCGCTACCTGACGGACCGCTGGCTGCACGCTAGGAATCGGACGAAAAGGAAGCCTGCAGATGTCTGAATCAGCATTCGACCAACGCGAGCTCCGCGGCGCGCTCGGCCGCTTTGCCACCGGTGTGACGATCGTCACCGCCAAGAGTGACGACGGCGTCTATGTCGGAGTCACCGTGAGTAGCTTCAACGCGGTTTCGCTCGACCCGCCTCTGGTGTTGTGGAGCCTCGACCGCAAATCGGGGACGCTGCCGGTGTTCGAGAGCGCGACACACTTTGCCGTCAGCGTGCTCAGCACCGACCAGGTGGAGTTATCGAACACCTTTGCTAGCCGTGAATCAGGCAAGTTCGATGACCTCCAGTGCGTCGAGGGTGCCGGCGGCGCGCCGCTGATACCCAGCAGTCTGGCGACCTTCGAGTGTCGCAATGCCCAGCAGTACGATGGTGGTGACCATGTGATCTTCGTCGGCGAGATCGAGGCGCTCGACCGGCGAGAAGGTACCGCGCTGCTTTTTCATGACGGCGCCTATTGCGTGGCTGCCCCGCACGACACCGGTACCGACTGACCGGGCGTGTCGATGCAACAGGAAGTCTCTCCGGTCCAGCAGGATCTGGTCCTGGTGGGTGGCGGGCACAGCCACGTGACGGTGCTCAAACGACTCGGCATGCGTCCCGAGCCCGGGGTGCGGGTAACGCTCATCTGCCGCGACACGCACGCTCCCTATTCCGGAATGTTGCCCGGTTTGATCGCTGGCCACTACGGATTCGACGAAGCTCATATCGACCTGGGGCCGCTATCGCGCTTCGCTGCGGCTCGCTTTCTCCACGACGAGGTTGTCGGCATCGATCGCGCCAGCAAGCGCCTCGTGTGTCGCGGTCGGCCGCCGGTGGCATACGACGTGCTGTCGATTGATATCGGATCGGCACCGTTGATGCGGGGCGTCGAGGGTGCCGAGGGGGCCGTGGTTCCGGTCAAACCGATCGACGGTTTCGCTCGCAAATGGGCTCGAATGAAGGAACGTGTCCTGGCCACGACGGACCGCACCGTGGTGGCGGTTGTCGGAGGCGGGGCGGGAGGTGTCGAAATCCTGCTTGCGGTTCAGCACCGACTACGCCGCGAGCTGCTCGCGGTTGGCCGCACCGACGAACACCTCGAATACAGGCTGTACACGCGCGACGACGAGATCCTGCCGTCCCACAACCGGCGCGTGCGGCGGAAGTTCCGGCGCGTCATGGCCGAGCGCGGCGTCGTCGTGCAACCCGATCGTGAAGTCGTGCGGGTAGAGAATCGCGGCCGTACGCGGCTGATCTTCGACCGCGGCGATGCCACCGACGTCGATGAGGTGCTCTGGGTGACCACGGCCGGCGCACAGCGGTGGCCCGGCGAGGGTGGCCTGGAGGTCGATGCGGATGGCTTCATCCGGGTCGAAGACACACTGCAGTCAACCAACGACCCGGATGTGTTCGCCAGCGGTGATGTGGCAGCGGTGGTGGGGTATCCACGCCCCAAGGCCGGGGTCTTCGCGGTTCGTCAAGGACCGCCACTGGTGCAGAACCTGCGTCGACGGCTGCGCGATGAGGCCTTGAAGCCGTTCCGTCCACAGCGACAGTTTCTGAGCCTGGTCAGCACCGGCGATCAGTACGCCGTGGCGTCGCGATCATCGTGGAGCCTCGAGGGTCGGTGGGTGTGGCGCTGGAAGGACTGGATCGATCGACGTTTCATGACCCAGTACAACGACCTGCCCGAGATGCCGTCGGATACCGAACCGGCACAGGGTGTCGACATCGATGCGGTGCGGACACTGTCGACCGCGACAATGCACTGTGCCGGATGCGGGTCGAAGGTCGGCAGCGACGTGCTGGAGCGTGCCCTGGCCAGGCTGCCGAGGACTTCGAATCCGGATGTGCTGATCGGTCTCGACGACCCCGACGACGCTGCGGTGATACGCGTGCCCGTGGGCAAGGTGCTGGTGCAGACCGTCGATCAGTTCACTGCCTTCGTCGACGACCCGTTCGTGTTCGGCCGCATCGCCGCGGTGCACGCGCTGAGCGATCTGCACGCCATGGGCGCCGAGCCGCACTCGGCGTTGGCGCTGGCAACGGTCCCCTACGCCGCCGAGGCGATCATGGAGGAGGATCTGGTGCAGCTGATGGCGGGTGCCCTGGAGGCTCTCGATGAGTCCGGCGCCGTGCTGGTCGGAGGACATACGAGCGAGGGATCAACCCTGGCGATGGGCTTCGCCATCAGTGGGTTCGCCCAACCTGGTGCACTGTCGACCAAGAGCGGCGCGCGCCCCGGCAACGTTCTCGTGCTCACCAAGCCGATCGGTACCGGCGTGCTCCTCGCGGCTCATATGCGCCAGCGCGCCAAGGGACGTTGGATCGAGTCGGCGCTGGCGTCGATGTCGATCTCGAACCGGAGCGGTGCAGCGATCTTGCGTCGGCACGGCGCATCGGCGATGACCGATGTCACGGGCTTCGGTGTTCTGGGTCATCTGCTGGAGATCCTGGGTGCCTCCGGAGTCGGCGCCGAGATCGATCTCGAAGCGGTGCCGGCATACGACGGCGCGATCGCGGTAGTCGAACGCGGTATCACCTCGTCCCTCCATCCGCAAAATCTGCGCTCACGCCGCGCGGTGGTCAATGCGGAGCTCGGCGCCGATCGGCCGGTGTTCGCCCTGCTGTTCGATCCACAGACGGCGGGTGGGCTGCTTGCCAGTGTCCCCGAAGACTCTGTTGACGCCGCGATCCGAGAGCTGGTCGCGGCGGGGTACCCGGCAGCCTGCTGCTTGGGTACTACGATCGAGGGCGAGCCCCGCGTCACGCTCTGCTTGGGTACTACGACCGAGGGCGAGCCCGGCGTCACCCTGGGTCCGCCCCGGTAGTCAAGAACACACGCCAGGCCGTCCTCCTGGCGCAGTTTTTCAGTCAGGCCTGTCAGATCGAGGGCGACGGCGGCAGATGTCTACTGGACGATCACCTTCACGATCTGCGTGCGCTCGAACACGATCGGCGGTACGTGGCCCGGCCAGGCCACAGCGCTGACGAAGATGTAGAGCGTGTCGCCCGACTTCGGGACGTGGCCCTTCAGAGGCGAGAAGAACCAGTGGGTGGCCATTGCCTGCAGGACGGTCGTAGCGCCACCGGATCCGAGCGACTGGCAGATAAGGCCCGGTGTGAGCCACTCGATGATGCCGGCATACCACGTTCCGCCGATGTTCGCGATGGCCCAGATATTACCGTTGACGTTCACGCCACCGCCGGGCTCGAAGCCGGTTGGCCACGAGGTGTTCTTGGTGTGGGGGACGCACACCTGGTACTTGCCCAGGGTGACGGTCACCGTGGACGTGATCTTCCACGGGCCGACGTTCATCGGACCAGGCCACGTGACGGTCTTGTGGTTGATGGCGTCCTCACCGCTGCCGCCACCACCACCGCCGGGAATCAGGATCACGCCGGCTGCCCCGAAGGTGATGAAGAAGTAGTCCTCGATGGCGGGTAGGACCGTGTTGAAGGGGTCATTGCTCACTGCTATTGCGCCCCTGGACCCGTTCAGGGAGCGGGCTCGTATCGGTATCGCGACGTAGTCGTCCTTGCGGAAGCCCTTGAATCCGGAGATCTCGACCCAGTAATAGGAACGATCGCCCGACGCCAAGTCGACGATGGCGCCGTTACCGCTGAATTCAGCTGTGATGTCCTCGCCCCGGAACACCTTGGCTGCCTTCCGCGTCGCGGCGTAGATCGTTGCCTCGAACAAGTCGGCGCCCGAGCGTGCTTCGACCGTCGTTACCGCGGAGGGGATGTCCATCTTCAGTCGCACCGAGTCGGATTTGGTGCCGTTGTTTCGAAGCGACACCAGGTAGCGCTCGGTGACCTTTTTGCCACCGTCGAGGATGACGTTCTGTGCCGGAACCTCGGCGCCACCCTCGTAGAAGTTCTCGCCCTTGAACTCATCGAACCGGGCGACGTCCTCTTTGACGAGGGTCTTGACCTCGGACACGGAAATGTCGGGCCTGTACTTGGCCAGCTTGCGGACGGGGCCAGCGTTGACGGTGGCTGAAGCCACCATGACTACACACAGACAGAGCAGAATGGGACGCAGCGAACGCGACATGGGAGGAAACTCCTCAACAGGTCCGGGGCGGCGCACCAGCGAGCTCACGCGCCCCTGCGCAGGCTCAACCGGTGGCATGTTCAGGCGTGTTTCCACCCAATCCTATCAAATCGACGGGCGATGATGGTGACTTGTCGGCGAACGGCGCTAGTTGGCATCCGTGGTGCCCGCCTCGGTCTGCAGCAAGTGGTCGAGCTGGGCGCCTGCCTCGAGCTCTTCAGCCTCGCTCTGAGGCCGAAAGAGCCGCCCACCGGTGGCCCCCTTCAGCTGCATGGAGTCACCGGCGATCTCCAGCAGCGCGCCCTCGCGTAATCCAACGACCGGCTGGGAGTTGAACATGTGAAACTCCTTGATGCGGGTCGGGCGGGTCTCTCCCATGTGGGTGGATTCCGGGTCGGGGTCGAGATAGTGCGGGTTGATGTTGAATGGCACCAACGCCAGTGCGTCGAACGACGGCGGAAACGCGATCGGCATGTCGTTCGTCGTGCCCAGGGTGAGGCCGGCGACGTTCGATCCAGCGCTGCTGCCTATGTACGGCAGGCCGTTTTCGACCCGGCGGCGCACCGGGCCAACGAGATCATGATCGTAAAGCGCGCGCAGGAGCACGAACGTGTTGCCCCCGCCGACGAACAGCGTCGTCGCCTTTTCAATTGCCTCGGCGGGGTCGGGTGTTTCATGGATGCCGGTGACCTCGTAGCCATGGTCTTGCATGTGGTTACGGAACAGCCCGGTGTACCGATCGTGCGTGATTCCGCTCGGACGCGCGTAGGGGATGAACAGGATGGAGTCGACGTCGTCGAGAAATCGACGCATATAGGGGATCGCATACTGCATGTATGGCGTCCCGTGCAAAGTCGAGGTGCTGAACAGGAGGATCCGGCGCATCGACCAGGCTCGCGCGACGTCGGCTAGGATGGGCGGTCGCCGGCCGGCGGCTCGGCGATAGGAAGCAGATCGAGACACTACCAGGCCGTGTCCTTCCAGCGCCCCGCCGATACACTCGAATAATGCTGGCGAGCCTTGAATCGCTACGACGGGCAGAGGGTTTGTGCATTCACGTTTCGTAAGGAATCAAGACGGCACCGTTACTGCCGAAGTGGCCAAGCGCGGGCGCGACGTGCTGCGCGATCCACTGATCAACAAGGGCTCGGCCTTCACGCCGCGCGAGCGTGCCGAGCTTCGCCTCGAAGGCCTGCTTCCGCCCGGGCTGGTGAATATCGACGAGCAGCTGAGGCGCGAGGTGGATTCGCTCAAGCACACCGAGCATCCGCTCGGTAAGTACGTTGAGCTCGCCGACCTACAGGATCGCAACGAGACCCTGTTCTTCAGGCTCATGTTGGATCGGCTCGAGGAGTTGATGCCGATCGTTTACACGCCGACGGTAGGCTCCGCCAGCCGTAACTTCAGCCATATCTTCCGTCGCGGTCGAGGACGGTGGATCACCCCCGAGCACCGCGGCCGGATCGTCGACGTGCTGGGCCAGATCAAGGCTGATATCCGGTTGATCGTAGTCACCGACAACGAGCGGATCCTCGGGCTCGGCGACCTCGGTGCCGGCGGCATGTCGATACCGATCGGCAAGCTGGCCCTCTACACTGCCGCCGCCGGGCTGCATCCGACGCAGACGTTGCCGGTGAGCCTTGATGTGGGCACGGACAACGCGGCGCTGCTCGACGATCCGAAGTATCTCGGCTGGCGCCACTCGCGGCTACGAGGTCAGCTGTACGAAGAGCTCGTCGACGAGTTCGTGCACGCGGTGTGCGAATGCTATCCCAACGCCATCCTCCAGTGGGAGGATTTCAAGAAAGCCAATGCGTTCGGTTTGTTGCACCGCTACCGCGATGTGCTCCCCTCGTTCAACGACGACATTCAGGGAACTGCCGCGATCGCCCTGGCTGGCATTCTGGCGGCAAGTCGCGCTACCGGTACGCCGCTGCGGGAGCAACGCGTGGCCATTCTCGGCGCCGGTGCTGCCGGTGCAGGGATTGCGGGTCTGTTGCGCGATGCGTTCGCCCATGAGGGTCTAGAGGGCGAAGAGCTGATCAGCAGGGTCGCGATGCTCGACAGCGGCGGCCTGCTGGTCGACTCGCGTCCGGGACTCGACGAGCACAAGCGCGCCTTCGCCTGGCCGGCCTCCATTACCGCCAGGCACGGATTTGCCGACGACCCGCCACCGGGGCTGGAGCGCGTCGTCGAGCTATACCGGCCGACGGTGTTGATCGGCACCACAGGTCAGCCGGGCGCGTTCACCAAGCCGATCGTTCGCAAAATGGCTGACAACGTCGAGCGCCCGGCGATCTTCCCGTTTTCGAACCCCACGGAGAAGAGCGAGGCGACCCCCGAGGACATCTTCAACTGGACTTCGGGGCGCGCGCTGGTGGCGACCGGGAGCCCGTTCCCACCCGTGCAGCTCGACGATCGCCTGGCCCAGGTGTCGCAGGGCAACAACGTTTATATCTTCCCGGGGGTCGGCCTCGGAGCGTTGGCAGTGGGAGCACGCGCGATCACCGATTCGATGTTCGCTGCTGCTGCTACCTCGTTGGCCGCCCAAGTGACCGCCGCCGACTTGGCGGCTGGGGCGTTGTATCCCCCGGTGAGCCAGCTGCGGCAGGTGAGCCACAAGATCGCCGACGAAGTGGCACAGGCGGCAGTCGACGACGGGGTTGCCGACCTTCCTGAGGGGGGAATCTCGGCTGCGGTGGCCGCGTGGATCTGGGATCCGACATACCCGACGATCAAAGCCATCTGACGGCGCTCGGCGGCGTTTTGTCGTTGTTGCCGAGCTCTCAGGCGCGCCGGCTTATCGAAGCCCGTTGACGCGCCCGTCCAGGTCCCACTCCGGCACGATCTCGATACCCAGGTGCGCCAGCGCGGTCGGTGCGATGTCGACGATGTGGGGCATCGCGGTCAACGACTCGGGATCGGCAGCGGGGCCGCTAGCCAGGTAGTAGATGGTCAGCTCCTCGATCGAGCTCTCGCCGTGGCTACCGTCGTCAGCGCGCCCATGGTCGGTGCTGGAAAGGATCAGCCAGTCTTCCTGGGTGTAGGTGGGGCGCGCCTTCACAGCTGCGACCAGCTCGCCCACTCGACGATCGGCCAGCTCTACGGCGGCACGGTACTCCGCCGAAAACGAGTCCGTCTCGTGCGCCACGCTGTCGGTGTTGGTCATATATACGAAACTGACGTCCGGATCCCCGACGCGGAGATAGTGGCTGGCGATCGATATCACCTCGGCGTCCGCGATCGCGTAGCCGATGGCGTCGCCGTTGATGTTCACGAGCACGTCCACGACTCGGCTGATCATCGGGCCACCATCGGCCGTCGTTCCCATCGCCGGCCAGTGGATCACGGCGTAAGTGTTGAGCTCCGGGCGTACCTGCTCGACGCGGGTCAAGAAGTCTGGGTACTGGGCGTAGTTGTTGCCCGTGAAATCGTTGCTCTCGACCCTGTGCTTCTCCATCCACACACCGGTCAGCATGCTCGACCAGCCCGGACCGCTGACGGTGATCGGCCGGGTGCGGGCGTTGGCCGAGAACGCACCTGCGTCGACCAGCGCGTCGAGGTTGGGCGTATCCGCCTGCGCGAGCATGTCGACGCGGATTCCATCGATGCCGATCAACAGGACCTTCTTGCGTGTGGGCGCGGACGTCGCGGCGCTGGCGGGCGCGGGGTCGTCGGCGCTGCTGCTATCTGTGGCCTCTTGCGAGGCACAGGACGATACGGTGGCCACGGAAACAGCGAGAAGCAGCGGAGCAACGCTGGCACGGGTGAGCATCGGAGCACTCCTCAGCGAGGCGGTTGCAGGCTGCTCATCCTACTGGATGGCGGTGCGATATGATCGCGCGCATCCGACCCGTCGCCGGTTCGCGCGAACCGACCGGAGGAGAGCATGAGCGACCGCATCGCGGCCCTGCAACAGGCGATTGGCGCCGCTGGTGCCGACCTGATCGCGCTCAATCCAGGGCCGAGCATGACCTACTTCACCGGCCATGCGTTCGACTCACACGAGCGCCTGTTCTTGCTCTTGGTGCCCGCTGAAGGCGAGCCGGGCGCCATCGTACCGTTGCTCGAGGAGAACAACTGGGTCAGCTCGGTCCCGGGCGTGCCGCAGGTGTGGCTGTGGGACGACAAGGACGGACCTCACGAGGCCGCCGCCGCCGCCTGCGCGCGCTTCGCCGACGCCAAGACCGTGGCCATCGAACCACTGGGCTTCCGTTTCATGGAGCTTTCGGTGCTCCAACGACATTTGCCGGGAGCGGATCTGGTCTCGGCCGACGCGGCCGTCAACTCGCTGCGGCAGTTCAAGGACGCCGACGAGGCGGCGCGTATACGCACCGCGGCCGAGATCTGCGAAGCGGCGCTCGAGGACACGGTTCAGCAGGTAGCCGTCGGTATGACCGAAAAGCAGGTGGCTGCCGAGCTCATCAGCTGGATGCTCGGCAAGGGAGGCGAGGGTATTTCGTTCGGACCTATCGTTCTGGGTGGCCCCAAGAGCGCTCTGCCACACGGCACACCCGACGAGCGACCCTTAGAAGCCGGTGATTTTCTGCTGATCGATTTCGGTACCAGCTACGCCGGCTACCACAGCGATATCACGCGCACCTTCGTGGTTGGCGCCGAGCCGGACGACCGGCAACGTGCCGTCTACGAGGCGGTGCGGACTGGCAACGCGGCCGGTTGCGCGCGCGCCAGTGCCGGTACTACCGCGCACGATGTCCATATGGCCGCTGCCGCCCCCCTGCAAGCGGCCGAGTTCGATGGCTATTTCAAGCACCGCACCGGCCATGGACTGGGAGTGGACATCCACGAGCCTCCGTCCGTGATGGAGGGCAATCATGAACCGCTCGGAGCTGGAACGGTGATCACCGTCGAACCTGGCCTCTATATGGAGGGGTGGGGCGGAGTCCGCATCGAAGACGACATCTGGGTCACCGACAACGGACCCGTCAGCCTCACGTCGTTCCCGCGCGAGCTACGGGTCATCGGGACGTGACGCCGGTGTTGAACGTGCTCGTGCAACTGATCGGCATCGTCATCGCGATGATCGGCATCATTGCGATGCGCTCGCCGTTGCGGGTGACCGAGGCGATTCGTCAGATCGAGGAAGGTGGGTGGCTGCGGGCCGTGGCTGTCGCGAAGCTCGTGGCGGGGATCGTCCTGTTGATCGCCGGTGGTGGAACCCGCCTGCCGACGTTGGCCCGCGTGCTCGGAGCCGCGATGGCGCTCGGCGCCGGGCTGGCCTTGTTGAACGCGTCGCGGCTGGCGGCGCTGGCGCGTTTCGGACAGCGACAAGGAAGCCTTGTGACGCGACTCTACGGCTCGCTGGCGATGTTCACCGGAGTGTTCTTGGTTTACGCCTCGCGATAGCTGGTCGCCTGCTACAGGCCGCTAGTGCTCCGGCGCCCATCAACGTAGTCAGGATCAGTCGCAGGCAATGGCGGGGCGGCCGCGAACGAGATCGGCGCAGAAGGGTACCCGTCGCCGACCGGTTTCCTCGTCCACCGCCACCACTCGGAGTCGGGCACCATCGCCTCGGGTACCGCTACCGGACGCCTCCAGCACCATGAAGCCGTGGTCGCGGCTCTTGAAGAGCGTGTTGTCGCGCCGCGAGGTAGGCGTCGATTTGGAAGCGCTGCCGCTGACTACGTAGGTGGTCGGTAGGGTGCCCCGGTCACGGAACACTTGGAGGTCGTGCTCGTGTCCGGCGGCGTATAGCAGCGGCGGGTAGCCCGCGAAGGTGGCCTGCAGGTTGCTCACCATCTCCTTGTTGGCGCCGGCCCAGAGGTCTTGCCCCCTGGTGGCGCCCCCGATCCTGCGCAGCAGGGGTCCGAGGGCCGGGATCGGAATCCAGGCCCATTTCTTTAGCATGCGCGGCGAGAAGATCCACTCGTCGGCCGGGAAGAAGCCGCCATGCGACCCCGCTGTGTAAATCGGATGATGGCCGGCGACCACTGCGAGAAGCCCACGCTCCTCTGCCTCTCGCAGTCCCTCCGTCAACCGCTGGTACACCTGGGCGGGATCGGCGTCGACACCGGCGTACTCGGTGCCCGCCCCGAGGAGACCCCATGAGCATCCCGCCCAACCCCGCGTGTGCTTGGTGGTCAGCAGCCACTCCGTGTCGAAGAGCAGCACGCGAACAGCCGGCGTATCGACGCTCGCGGCAGGCAAGTCGACCCAGACCGGGCCGGGGCACCCTTTACCCGGCGCTTGCCGCGACGCGTCCCCGGTGGCGATGAAGCGGTCCGCGGCGCGTACTCTGGCCAACCCGCGCTGCCCCGAGTGATCCCAATCGTGATTGCCGGGGACGAAGTACGCTCGAGCGCCGGCGGTGGCGAGGTCCATCTGTGCGCGGAGAACACGCTCTCCGCGCTGGCGCTCGACGACCGACGCCGCATCGGTCTCGTCGTCGGCGGGAAGGCCACGGTTGTACAGGTTGTCCCCCAACCAAACGATCGTCGTGCGCTCCGGAGCCGACTCCACGTAGTCGCTCGCCGCCGCGAGAACGGCGGTTCGGGCACGGTTGTCGGTGCCGCCATCGCCAATGAGCAGGAGCTGCCAGGCTGGTGTTGCCGCCTCGGTGATGGAGTCGAATCCGGCCCGGACGTAAAGAGAATTCCCACAGGCGACGATCGTCAGAGCGGCCAGTGTCGCCAGCGCCCGAAGGCGCCGCCGGCCAGGTTGGAACGGTTGAGCCGGATAGGGCGGCGTCAGCATGTCAGCCTTCCGTTGCGGCGCGTGCTGCCTCAGTCGAGTTGAAATCCGGTCGCGGCCGGTTGCAGCGCCAGCGGACTGCCGGGCAAATCGTCGAACGAATCGCTGATGTTGTATGCCGCCGGCGCCACGTCGTTGGGCGCATCCGGGTGATACAAAGCCGCCAGGTATTGCACCTGGTGACGACCGATCCCGAGCTCGAATTGGCCACCGCCGTATATGTCGATGTCGCAGTCGCGGCAGAAATCGTAGGCATCCAACAGGCGCTGCAAGGTCCCGAAGCGCGACGGCTTGAAGTTGATGACCCGTGGTCGGTGGCGCAGGGATCGGATGTCGTCGAGTGAGTGAATCGGAGCATCCCAGGTGACCCGATCACGGTGCGGCTCGAGCAACGCCTCGATCGCCGGCTCGCTATGCGGATCCTCGATCAGCACGTCGCTCGGCAGTCCCTCCAGGACTCGGAGATAGAGCTCAGGGTCGGCGGCCTGATCGACGGGTGTGCCACTGTACGCGCCCTTGAAATCGACCACACGCACCGCCCCTGTGCTGGCCAATTCGTCGATGAGGCCGTCGGTCCAGGCGTTGGTAGCATCGAGCTTCAGCTCCAGCCCGGGCTGCGCCGTCAGCAGGGCGCGCAGGCGCGGCATCTTGTCGGGCGAATCCAAATGCAGCGACGCCACGAAGGTCAACGGCTGTACGCTGAGCTCCAGATACTGGCCCAGGCTGACTCCCGACTGGTGAAGCGCCAGGTCGAGCGCCGCGCTCTCGAAGGCCCAACGGCGGTAGTGCTCGGTGCCCGGGTAAGCCGGTGGCGTGGGAAAGACGGGAAGCGTGTCGAGCAGCGAGGACAGCTCACCGAGCGTTCGTCGCCCACTCAGCGGCAGCGCCGCCCCGGCGTCCTGAAAGGCCTCCTGCTCGGCGGGCTCGTAATTCGGATCCTCGCCGCAGCCTTCGTGGCCGTCGCCGAAGAGTCGGACCATGGTCGTTCGACGCCAGTCGCTGACGTGGCCGCGGAGCTCGTAGCCGTCGATGGCGACCGTCAACGCGCCGACCCGCTCCCAGGTGCCCATGCACGCATCGTAGTCGATGTCGGCGGCTTCGGGGCGCGATAGGATTCTGCTGCCGCCGGTACCGGATGACCTGACGGAGACACCGGGGTCGTCTTCCGGAGAGACTGGCCCCGCCGACTTCAGGAGGCCGACATTGACGAACATGCGCGCGCTGTTTCGCAGCGAGCGGGGCTTCATAGGCCTGGTCGCGGCGGTGGCGGTGCTGCGCTTTCTGCTACCTCCCGGGAGATGGCCCGGGGCGCTCGAGACCTGGCTGACTATCCTGGGCCTTTGGTGTCTGGGATGGATGCTCGCCGCGACGCGCTCGGGGGTGGCGAGCTCGGGCGAGCTCAGCGGGCGAATCGGGGTTCAAAACCTGGCGATCCAGGCACTCATCGCAGTACCCGGGATTGTCATCGGTACCGGGCGGATGCTGGCGGCGATGGAGGGTGCGCCGCCAGCTTCCTATCCTGCCAATGCGCTGACGACGCTGATCGTGCTGCCGCTTGCAAGCCTGGTCGTGCTGTCGTTTGTCGCCATTCCGTTGGCGATCGCGATGCAGACGCTGGTGCGGCGATGGCGCGGCCAGGCGTCAGAGGCGAGCGTCTGACATGATTGGCGAGATGACCAAGGTCTGCTGCACCATGACCTCGGCGCTGGCGCTGTCGGTCCTCGTCGCGGGTTGCGGAGATCGTACTGCGCCCCCTGGCCCCGACCCGGCCGCCCTGCTCGCTGCCGATGTTGCCGCAGGCCGCGCAATCTACGACAACAACGGCTGCGCAAACTGCCACGGTACCGACGGTAGCGGCCGTGGCCCCAATGCCGCGTACATGGATCCCCCGCCGCGAGACTACCGCGATCCGGAGGCATACAAGGTAGGCATCGATGTGGATGCCGTTGCCGAGTCGATCGCTGCGGGTTTCAGCGAAGATGGCGGCGCGATGCCGGCCTTCTCGCATCTGACGGCGGAGCAGCTCCGACAACTGGCCAGCTTCGTGGTTTCGCTCCAGCGGCCCGAGTCCCCGCTAGTCGATGTCGTAGACGCGTGGGTGGCCGAAACGCCACCGGGGACCAATGTAACGGCCGGCTACATGACGCTGGTCTCGAGCGCAGAATTGTCCGACGCGCTGATCCAGGTCGAGGCCAAAGGTGCTCGGACGCGGGTGCATGCGACGCGCGATCAAGACGGGGTAACCGCGATGGAATCGCTGGACCGCGTCGAATTCGATGATGGCGGGCGTGTGGAGCTAACACCCGGGGGCTTGCACCTGATGTTGAACGGTCTGAGGGCGCCGCTGGTCGCTGGCGACGTGGTCGAGATGACGCTGTACTTCGAAAGCCGTACGGCGCGCCGAGTGAGCGTGCCAGTACTTCCCCGCGGTCCGGTGAACTGAATTGCAGCGATTCCTCCGTCTGCTCGGCCTTGCCTCGATCCTACTTGTCGGGGCGCTGTTCTGGGCTTCGACACGGGAAGGAGGCCCGCCCACCGTCGCTGGCGACGATCCGGTCGCGCCGGCGGCGCAAGAACCGCATGCGCCGGTTCTGCAAAACTTCGGTATCGGCGGCGACTTTGTTCTCCAGGCCCACGACGGGTCAGCATTCGATCTTGCCGCCCACCGCGGCGAGGTGTTTCTGCTGTTCTTCGGCTACACGCATTGTCCGGATTTCTGTCCGACGACGCTGTCTTTGCTGGCGCAGGTATCCGAACGCCTGGGTGATCGTGCGGCCCGAGTGGTGACGCTGTTTATCAGCATCGATCCGGAGCGAGACGAGCCCGAGCGCCTCGGCGAGTATCTGGGCTACTTCGGAGTTCGCGCGATCGGGCTGACGGGAACGGTCGACGAGATCGACGCGGTGGTGGCTGCCTATGCAGGACAATACGAGGTTGCCTCCGAGCCGAACGAAGAACCGGTTCTTGGTCATTCGACGTACACTTACCTCATCGATGGTGAGGGGCTGGTGCGCTACACGTTCCGTCCGGACGACGCCCCTGAGTTCATCGCGGACGGTGTCAGGCAGGTGCTCGATGAAACAGCTGGGTAGACGGGCGAGGCTGCTAATCTTCGCGGCAATGGCGGTGATCGGCTACGGTGTCGCCGCCGCAGCGGGCGCAGGAGCGCTGTTCGTTGCCTTCGGTACCGTCGGCGTGGCCGGCGAGATCGGCCTGTGGGCGTCGCTGATCCGACGCCTGCGGGGTGGTGGCGCGGCTAACTAGCCGCTACGGCACCACTCGGAGATCTCCGCGCTAGCGATCAGCGTGCTGCTGCACGATCCACGCGGACAGCTTGGCCACCGCCTCTGCGGTGGCCGTTGCCAGGGCATCCAAGTCGTCGAAATCGCTGACTCGGATGCGCTCCTCGCGCTCTGCGTCACGCCAGGGACTCGCGGCTCGGAGTCGAAGATCCAGCTGCCGGGGTGGCCCGTCGCCGAGCTCGCGGAGCTCTGTCCAGGCCGTAAAGTCGACGACGGCGGGATGGCGCGCCAAAGCGATTGTCGGCTGGTTTTCCAGAGTACGGGCGATGCGACGGTGGGTGTCGCGCAGCGCCAGCTGGGCCTCGAGGTCGGCGACCATCGGTTTCAACAGCTCGACTACCGGGCCGACGTTTAAGGCAGCCAGTCCATCAGGTGGGTCGGACGCCCGGCGTAGCCGATCGAGAACCTCCTCGGTGGGCACCCCGGCGCTCCGGACGATGGTGCGTCGTCATGCTCCACGAGGGTGAGTGAGACGGATCCGTGATTCACCAGCGTGGGCCCGTCGGCTCAGCGGTGGACGTTCGCTGCCGCGTCTGTCCATCCGCTGAATCGGCTACAGCGATGGTCATTGCAGCCGGAGCGTCTGCTTGCCTAGCCTCTGGGGAACAGGAGCCGCTCGTGCGTGACCCCGACAAGCCAGCCCAGTGCCGCTCAGTCGAGCGGGTCGATGAGCTTTCGCGACGCCGATTCTTGAGCCGCGGTGGCGCCGTGGCCACCGTCGCCGCTCTGGGCTGGTCGCTCGGCGATGCGCTCGTCGCTGATGTCGAGGCGGCCGAACCGGAGCTGTTGTCGCCGTTCGTCGCCGACATCACTGGCAACGGTGCCGTCGGGCCGGCCGACGTCGAGATCGCGCGGCTGGCACGCGATGGCCGTCGGGGGCTCGAAGTTGTGGCCCGCACCGGCTACGACCACCGCGCCGATGTCTTCGGCCGCGGGCGCGTTGACGCACAAGATGCGGCGGCAATTTCCCGCACCGCGGATCACCTGCGGAACAACCCCAACGATCGTCGTCCGCGCCCGGTCACGGTCAACTGGCACTACGGCTGGTTCAACCACCCTTCTCGTGAGCCGAAGCAGCACCACGTGTGGTTCAAGGGCGGCGGCTATAGCTCTCGGGATCCCGCCACCGAGGTGATGTTCAACGATCTGAAGAACGAGTTTGGTATTACCGTCGACGCTCTGAGCTGGGCTGACCCGTCGGCCGACGGCAACCTGAACAACAACCTCCAGCTTGGTTATATGAGCGCGCCCAACGGCCGCACCCGTCATGTCGCGCTGCTGTACGAGAGCCTAATCAGCCTGCGGATTCCACTTGGCCGCCGCGCCAACTTCCAGAACGCACGTACTCGTAACCGGCTCATCGACCACTTTCGCGGCATGGCGCGGACCTTCCGCGCCGTACGCGACGAGAGCAAAGCGCGCGTCTTTTCCATCGACGGCCGGCCGGTGGTGTTTGTCTACGCCAGTCACACCTGGGGAACCAACGTCGACGGCACGGGACCGCAGTACGACCGCGTCGACGAGGCAATGGAGAACGCCATCAAGACGTTCGAGAAAATCTACGGCGAGCCACCGTTCGTCATCGGCGAGGAAACGACGTTCGCCGAAACGGATCGCTTCGATGAAGGCCGCCGTCGGCGTAGTGCCAACTTCGACGGCGTCTTCAATTACCACCTCGCCAGCAGCGGTGAGTTCATTCGGCGCGGCGGACAGAATCTCCGCGGCCGCTACGTCGACCAAGTGAAGGAAGTCCTGCTCAACACCTATGAAGGGGCGCTCGAGCATCGCAGCCGGTTCACCGAAAGGCCGCTGATCGTCGTGCCGAGCTTGGCGGCCGGCTTCTCGAAGCGCAACGTCCCGACGCTGCACGCCAACCGCAGAGACTACGGCAAGTTCCTACAAGAAATGCTGGCGTTCCATTCCGTCAACTACATGCTGCCCGCCTTCGGGGGACCCCGGTTGAACCAAGCGGTGCCGGTCGTCAGCGTCGGCTCATGGAACGAGGAGTGGGAGGGGCATGCGGTCATGCCGTCACAGTTCAACCGCACGCTCTCCCCGCGCACACAACGGGGGTTCGACTACGTGCTGGCAATCAAGCAGGCGTTCGGTTGGAACCACTACGCCGACAAGAGCGCGCAGCTGTCCTACTAGCTAACAACGCCTTCCTCACCACGGCCTGCTAGCGCCCAACGCCCGACACCGGTTGGATCTGCGGAGTACGCTTGGCGCGATAACGGCCTGCCGGCGACGCGAAGACCGCCGCCCCGGCCGCCGGTTCGTCTCGAGGAAACAGCGTGAGCGCCCAACTGCTGCTTCTGATCGGCTACTCGGCCGCATTGATCGGCGTCGGAGTGTTGGTCGGCCGCCGGGTCGATAGCGCGCGACAGTTCTTTGTTGCCGGACGCGAGCTCGGGCCGTTGCTCCTTTTCGCGACTATCCTGGCGGCGAACATTGGCGCCGGCACGACCATGGGGGCCGCCAGCCTCGGGTACCGGGATGGCTTGAGCGCCTGGTGGTGGGTCGGTTCGGCGGGCCTGGGCACGCTGCTGATGTCCTGCTCCCTCGGTCCCAGGATCTGGCGCCACGCACGCGAGCACGACCTACGGACGGTAGGCGACTATCTCGAGTGGCGTTACGGGGCCAGCGTGCGCTTCGTCACCGCGGCCCTCCTCTGGCTCGCGAGCCTTACGGCGCTCTCGGCGCAGCTGGTGGCGGTTGCGTTCGTGCTCCATGCCGTTGCCGACGTTCCGGCCGCCGTCGGCTGTGTGCTCGGGGGCCTGCTGGTGACCGCCTACTTCACCGCCGGCGGTCTGGTGACCTCTGCCTGGGTAAACATGGTGCAGCTGGTGGTCTTGCTGTCCGGCTTTGCGCTGGCGCTGCCGATCGCGATGGCTGCCGCAGGTGGGTGGCCGGCGATTGTCGCAGCTGCGCCGGTGGGCAACTCGGACTTTTTCAGCTGGGCGCAGGGTGGCGCGTCCGGCTGGCACTACATGGCGTTGTTGATTCCCTCGTTCATGGTGTCACCCGGGCTGCTGCAGAAAGTGTACGGAGCGCGCAGCGAACGCACCGTTCGGGTTGGCGTTGGCGCCAGCGCGTTGGCGCTACTGGTATTTGCGGCTGTGCCGCCCATTCTCGGGATGGTGGCGCGTGTGCACGATGCGACGCTCATCGACAACTCGATCAACCTTGCTTTGCCTGTGGTGCTTACTGTCGGGTTGCCGCTGATGATCGGTACACTCGGGCTTGCAGCTGTCTTTTCTGCCGAAGTGAGCTCGGCGGATGCGGTGCTCTTCATGCTTTCGACGTCGCTGTCGGAGGATCTCTATCGCCGCTTCCTGGATCCGCAGGCGGGCGAACGTCGTGTGCTGAGGGTGGCACGCGCCGGCGCCGCCGTCGGCGGGATCCTGGCGACGCTGCTGGCGATCGCGCTGGGCTCGGTGATCGAGTCGATCACCATCTTTTACTCGCTGCTGTCGATGAGCCTGTTCGTTCCCATCGTCGGAGGGGTGTACTGGGCAAGGGCACGCAGCCGCGATGCGATCGCCGCCATCATCGCCGGGGTGGGAGTCTTCGTTACGATGCGGTACATCGTCCAGATTCCGACCACCGGGCTTTGGAATCCGAACTTCGTCGGTCTGATAGCCTCGGCCGCGGTGTTTGCGGCCTCGGTCTGGCTGACGCCGGGCCGCCAGCTTCGCGAGATCACCTGACCGGGAGTGGCAACAGATGTTCGATCGCAGACACTTCGTAGGCTTGTTCGCTGGCACTGCTTTCGCCGGCACCCGGCTACCGGCGGCGATTTGGGAGGTGATGCAGGACGAACCCGAGTCGCCGATCACGGCGGCCATGATCGAGGGCGCGGAGCAGATCGCCGGCCTGGAGCTGACGCCGGACGAGCGCGAGATGATGCGTTCTGGACTCGGGCGCTACCTCGAGTCGTACCGCGCACTGCGCGGCATCGAGATTCCCAACACCGTACCACCAGCCGTCGGCTTCGACCCCGACATGCCGGGCGTCGACGCCGTACCGCCCCACGGCCCGAACCGCCTCCGCGCCACGCGCTGGCAGCGAGTGGCGCGGCCCGCCGATGACGACGATCTGGCGTTCCTGCCGATCACGCGGCTGGCGCGCCTGCTGCGCAGCCGTAAGGTGAGCTCGGGTGAGCTGACGGAGCTCTATTTGCGGCGTCTCGAGCATTACGAGCCGGCGCTTCTGTTCACGATAAATCGCACCGCGGAGCGCGCTCGCCGGCAAGCGCGAGTTGCCGATCGTGAGATCGCGGCCGGAAACCAGCGCGGCCCGCTGCACGGGATCCCATGGGGAGCCAAGGATCTGCTGGCGGTGAAGGGATACCCGACCACCTGGGGGGCGGCGCCGTATCGCGATCAGGTGATAGCCGAAGACGCCACGGTGGTACGTCGCCTCGACGAGGCTGGCGCCGTCTTGGTCGCCAAGCTGACGATGGGAGCCCTGGCAATGGGGGACTATTGGTTCGGCGGTCGTACCCGCAACCCGTGGAATCAGGAGGAGGGCGCCAGCGGGTCGTCAGCCGGTTCTGGCTCGGCCACGGCCGCCGGTTGCGTCGGATTCGGCATCGGCACCGAGACGCGCGGCAGCATCGTGTCGCCGAGCACGCGCAACGGCGTATCGGGTTTCCGACCGACGTTCGGTCGCGTCAGCCGCGCCGGCGCCATGGCGCTGTCGTGGAGCATGGACAAGATTGGTCCGATGTGTCGCAGCGTCGAGGACTGTGCTCTGGTCTTCGCCGCGATCCATGGCGCCGACGGCATTGATCCCAGCGCCCGCGACTTGCCCTTTTCATGGGATGCGTACCGTGACCCGCGCGGTCTCCGGGTCGGGTATCTGGAGGCGGCGTTCGAAGAGGACGAGGACTATACGAGCCGTGCCTTCGATCTCGAGACCCTGCGGGTCATCCGAGAGGATCTCGACATCCATATGGAGCCCATGCGGATGCCCGACTTCCCGATCGAGGCCATAGGTTTCGTGCTCATGGCCGAGGCCGCGGCAGCGTTCGATGAGCTCACGCGCAGCGGGCGGGACGATGAGCTTACGCGGCAAACACCGCGCTCGTGGCCGAACTCGTTTCGCACCGCACGGTTGATACCGGCGGTCGAGTACATCCAGGCAAACCGCGCCCGGACCCTGTACATGCAGCAGTTCTCTGAAGCGATGCGCGATTTCGACCTGGTGGTGACGCCGTCCTTCCGCAAGGGCGTGGTCGGCGCAACCAACCTCACAGGCCATCCTTGTGTGGTGGTGCCGAACGGCTTCGAGGAGGACGGAACACCGGTCAGCATCTCCTTCATCGGCAACCTGTACCGCGATTCGGAAACACTGTTGATGGCACACGCTTATCAGCAGGCGACAGATTTTCACCGTCAACGTCCAGCAATAGAAGGCCTGCCGCCCGCCCAGTAGAGCCCTGGTAGAATCGCCACGGTGGCCCGCCAAACTCCCACCACGGCCAGCTAACGTTCGGCGCCAGCTCATGAGCCCACAGGATCGAGAGAGCCAGATCCGAACGATCTGTCTGATCGTCCTGACGGCGATCGCCATCGGGGTAGTGCTCTACTGGTTGCGCCCGGTTCTGGTGCCGTTCGTCCTGGCGGTGTTCGTTACCGTCGCGATGATGCCGCTCGTCGACGTGCAGACGAGAACGTTGCGGCTGCCCCTGCCGCTGGCGGTGGCCAGCGCGGTCATCTTCTCGGTGTTGTTGTTGACGCTGGTGGGGATCATCGTGTCGGTGTCGGTAACCCGGCTGGTGGGGAATGTGGCCCTCTACCAGCAACAGATTGGGGTGGTGATCTCCAATGCGCTGGACCGCCTGCCGCTCGAACAGCTCGGGATCGACGAGTCGTACCTGCTCGGGCAGATGCCCAGCCAGGTCGGCGCCGCGCTCCTCGGTACCGGCAACGCGCTGATCGATATTCTCTCCAACGGGTTTCTGGTCGTCGTCTTCGTGATCTTCCTGCTGATCGGGCGCAGCGGGCAGGCGCCGACGAGCGCCGTGCTGGCAGAGATCGAAGAGCGCGTCAAACGCTACGTCGGTGTGAAGTTCCTCATCTCGCTGGCCACGGCGTTCTCGGTCGGCACGGTGCTGCAACTGCTCGGCATCCCGTTCGCCCTCATGTTCGGCCTGCTGGTCTTCTTGCTCAATTTCATCCCCAGCGTCGGCTCGGTGGTCGCGACCTTGCTGCCGCTGCCGGTTGTCCTCGTGCAGCCGGAGATCTCGACCGCGTCGGCGGTGCTGGCGATCGCTTTGCCCGGGGCGATCCAGATAACGATGGGCAACTTCATCGAGCCCAAGATCTATGGCGAGTCGCTCGACCTTCACCCTGTAGTGACGCTGATGTCGCTGGTGCTATGGGGAACGCTCTGGGGCGTCGTGGGAATGTTCCTGGCCGCGCCGATGGCGGCGGTGATCAAGATCTTCCTGGCACGTCTGGAGCACACCGCGCCGATTGCCGAGGCCATGGGGGGGCGGCTGGACGCGCTATTCGGAGAGGGGTCGGCGCCTACCTGATCCGCGAGGGGCGCTGCCACCGACACTCCACAGGAGAGTTGAGGATGCTGCAGCTGTATGACAACCCGGCGTCGGGCAACGCCTACAAGGTTCGTCTGATGCTCGCTCATCTCGATCTACCGTACGAGCGCATTCCGGTGAGCGTTACCGATCGCAGCAATCGGGAGGAGCTCTTCGGCGACAAGAACCCCGCCCTGCGCATCCCCGTCCTGCGCCTCGAAGACGGTCGATTCCTGGGCGAGTCGAACGCCATAATCTGGTACCTCGCGGAGGGCACCCCGTACCTTCCCGACACCCGCTTCGAGCGTGCCCGCGTGCTGCAATGGATGTTCTTCGAGCAGTACGACCACGAGCCCAACGTTGCGGTGGCACGGTTCCTCCTGCACTACAGCGATGATCCGGAGAGCCATGTCGAGGTCATCGCGCAGAAGCAAAAGCTCGGACACAAGGCGCTGCGCGTCATGGATCGCCGCCTGGCCGAATCCGAGTACGTGGCAGCCGCCACTTACACGGTGGCTGATGTTGCCCTGTACGCCTACACGCATGTCGCCGATGAGGCAGGTATCGAGCTGAGTCAACATCCCAACGTCGAGTCGTGGCTCGCCCGTGTTTCCGCCCAGCGTGGGCACGTGGCGATCGACAGCTAACGAGGAGTCACGACGGCGCCGGCTCTGTCGTGATCGCGACCGGTCTCGGCGCTCCGGTTGAGGGCCGCTGACGATATCGCTAGAGTCGCGAGGTCGACTCCCCCCGTCCATGTCGGCGCGCTTCTGCTCGCGTCAGGAGGTTGCGATGGTCGCTATCATGTCGTTGTGGCTGCCAATCGTCGTTTCGGCAGTGCTGGTGTTCGTGGTCAGCTCGGTCATCCACATGATGATGACCTACCATCGTGGCGACTTCGGCAAGCTTCCCGATGAGGAGGCCGCCCGAGCGACCTTCACCGCCATGGATGCGCCGCCGGGCGATTACATCATGCCGTGCGCCGACGAACCGGGCGACATGAGCTCGCCCGAGATGCAGGCGAAGTTCGAACAAGGGCCGGTTGCCTTCGTCCGAGTGCTGCCGCCCGGACCGATCGCCATGGGCCAGAGCCTGGTGCAGTGGTTCGTTTACTGCCTGGTCGTCGGCGTGTTCGTTGCCTACATGGCCGGCCGCACCGTGGGTGCCGGGACCGAGTACCTGGCGGTCTTCCGCGTTGCCGGGGCGGCTGCTTTCATGTGCTACGCGGTGGCGTTGTGGCAGCAATCGATCTGGTTCAAGCGGCCGTGGAACACGACGCTCAAGCACACGTTCGACGGGCTGCTTTATGCGCTCGTGACCGCCGGGACCTTCGGCTGGCTCTGGCCGTAACCGGGCCACTCGGCTCTCAACGCGTCGTAACGAGATTGACCCGAGGGGAGCAAGACTGCGCCGGTTTTCTATCTATTCGGAGCGCTTGTCTTCGGCTAGGAGCGCGTCGACGTGGACGAACAGATCGTCGCCGCGGACGTTCAACGCCCGCACGCGGCCGTGTCTATCGAGCAGGAGATTTGTCGGCAGCCGGTCGATTCCGAAGTCCAGCGATAGGGCGTCCTCGTAGCCGCCGCTGGCATGAATCTGTGGCCACTGAACGCTGTGGCGGCGGAGCCAGCTGGCGAGGTCGCGTCGCGCCATGCGGTCGAGGCTGATTCCGAGCACGCGGAAGTTGTCTCCGTAGGTCGACCGCGCCCGTTTCAGATGCGGCAGCTCTCGCAAGCAAGGGGCGCACCAGGTTGCCCAGAAGTCGACCAGTGTTATGCGCCCGCGGATACGGTCGTATGTCCACGTGCTGCCATCGAGCGCCTGAGCGTCGAGGTTGATCAGCGCGCGCACCAGCTGGGCCCGGTTCGTGATCTGCGGAGCGGCGCTGAGGGCGCCGGCGACGGTCAGAGCGAAGATCGCGATCCCGAGGCCGGTGGCCAGACCCGTGCGACCGGGGTGAGCAATGCGCATACAGGAGTCGATCCACTGGTGGGTGATGTTCCACCGCAACGCTGCAACACCAACCGGCGCCCGTTCAACTGCAGCGGGGCGGAAACCGAGACAGCGGCGGACAGGAACGGTCGCGCCGTCTGCAGGCGATGTGCGTCGTACAAACCGGTGCACTGAGGGCGCAGTGCGAACTCGGCAACTGGAGCGAATCTGGCGAACGGCGTTCGAGGCAGACGCGTCCGCGTCAGGTCACGTCCTTCAACTTGAGGCCGTTCTTCTTCAGGTAGCGCATTAAACCGTCGCGATCGATGCTCTTGAGAGCTGTCGTCGACAGCTTCAGGCGGACGAATCGCTCGAGCTCGGGGATCCAAACGCGTTTGGTCGCCAGGTTCGGTCGGAACCACCGCTTAGTGCGGTTGTTCGCATGCGAGACGTTGTTACCCGAGCGTGGACCCTTACCCGTGATCGCACACCTTCTGGCCATGGCTATGATCTCTGAAGTAGTTCGAGTTTCCGCTACGACCCGGGCGCTCACAGACAAGGAGCGTCAGCAGACCGGCGAGAACGAGAAGGATAGCATAGCGATCCCTGCCTGGTGGGTGCCCTGCCTGGTGGGGACTTGGTGCGCCGTGACGGTCCGTTCTTTCGTTCTATGACCGTTCCCGGCTCCGGAGAGGATGGCCCATGTTGCGCTACCGAAAACGCCTGTCGCTGATCATTGCCTCCGTAGCTCTCGTGCCGATGGTACTCACGCGTGGGATCTCCGGCGCCGAGGCCCAGGAGCAGTTGCATTCGGAGTGGGTTCGACAGAACTACTCCAAGACCGAGCTCATGGTTCCGATGCGCGACGGGACGCGGCTGTATACCGCTGTTTACGCCCCTCGGGACACCTCCCGGAAGATCCCGATGCTCCTTTTCAGGACCCCGTATTCTGCCGGACCATACGGCCCCGACGCCTACCGCGCCTCGCTCGGTCCGTCGCCGGAGTTCGATCGCGCCGGCTACCTGTTCGCGTTCCAGGACGTGCGCGGCAAGTTCCGCTCAGAGGGCGAGTTCGAGGTCATCCGGCCGCTGGCGCAGCGACCGCGTGGTCCCCGCGACACCGATGAGAGCACCGACAACTACGATGCCATCGAGTGGTTGCTGGCAAACCTCGACGGGCACAACGGCCGCGTCGGCCAGTGGGGCATCTCCTACCCAGGCTGGCAAACCGTACTGGGCCTGGTTGAACATCATCCGGCGTTGCGCGCCGCCTCTCCGCAGGCGCCGCCTGCGGACATGTTCATCGGCGACGATTGGCACCACAACGGGGCCTTCCGCATCATGTATGCGTTCTCGTGGCTGGCCGGCAACGCGCGTCGGCGCGACGGTCCCACGGACCAGCGGCCGCAGGCGTTCGACTACGGCACTCCCTGGGGGTACGAGTTCTTCCTGCGTTACGGATCGGCAGCCAACATCGACGAGGCGTTTTTCGGCGGCGACGTTCCGGCGTGGCGCGACTTCATGCGGCATCCTGACTACGACGAATACTGGCAGCGGCAGAACGTCCTTGGCGACCTGCGCGACATCAAGGTGCCGGTGCTCAACGTTGCCGGCTGGTTCGATACCGAGGACTTCTACGGTCCGATGGCCACGTACCGTGCGATCGAGACCGGCAATCCGGGGATCGAGAATACGCTCGCGGTCGGACCCTGGTTACATGGCGGCTGGCGCAGCATGGACGGCGATGTTCTCGGCTGCGTCGAGTTCGGCTCCAAGACCTCGCACGCGTTCCAGCAACAGGTGCAGCTACCGTTCTTCGAGCACCATCTGCGTGGCGTAGGCGAGTGGGATGCGGCGGAGGCGGTAGTGTTCGTCACCGGGGCCAACGAGTGGCGACGGCACGCAGCTTGGCCCCCAGCCGGAATCGAGCCGCGGGCGCTGTATCTGAGGCCCGGTGGACGCCTCTCGTTCGACGCGCCGGACGACGAGGAAGGGGCCGACCGCTATATCAGCGACCCGAATCGACCGGTGCCGTTCTCCACCGAGCTGCGCACCACCCTGGGCCATCTGTGGAAAGTCGAGGACCAACGGTTCGCCTCGACGCGGCCCGACGTGCTCGTATACGAGTCGGAGACGCTGGCCGAGGACCTCACAATCGCCGGCCCGATCCGGGCCAACATGTTCGTGTCGACCACCGGTACGGATTCCGACTGGATCGTCAAGCTCATCGACGTGTATCCCAGCGACGCGCCGGACAGCGCCAGCTGCGATGTCCGCATGGGCGGTTACCAGATGCATCTCGCCGGAGAGGTCATGCGCGGCCGATATCGCAACAGCCTGGCGCGACCGGAACCGATGGTGCCGGATCAGGTCACGCCGATCGACATCGACTTGCGGGATCGATACCACACCTTCAAGGCGGGGCATCGCATTATGGTGCAGGTGCAGAGTTCCTGGTTCCCGGCCTACGATAGGAACCCGCAGAGGTTCGTCGACATCTATCACGCCCGGCCGGAGGACTATCAGGTTGCCACGCAGTCGATTTATCGGTCGGCTATGCACCCGTCCCACGTGGTTCTCGGTGTTCTGGATCAGCGATGACCGAAACGCCGCAAGCGGATGAGACGCTACCGTCACAGTTGACCTGCGGCCCTTTCTCGGCGGGCGGCTACGCACGGCGGACCGAGCGCTGGCCCGGGGGCAGATAGAATCCAGACATGATGGAGCTCGTTCTGGAGCGTCGCGCGTTGGTGCGACGCGGGCTGTGGCTGAGCTGGGCCACGCTGACGTACAACACGCTCGAGGCCGGGCTGGCGCTGGCGGCGGCGGCCATGGCCGGCTCCGTCGCTCTCGTGGGCTTCGGCGCCGACAGCACCATCGAGCTGTGCGCGGCTGCCGTTGCGCTCTGGCGTCTGTACTCCGACGCCGACCCGGCCCGCCGCGCACACAGCGAGAGGGTCTCGCTGCGGCTCATCGGGGGGAGCTTTCTGGTGCTCGCGATCTACGTGGCCTACGAAGCGCTGCGGATGCTGTGGTTGCGCCAGGCTCCCGCCGAGAGCTTGCTCGGCATCGGCGTTGCCGCAGGCTCGGTGTTGGTCATGCCGCTGTTGGCGCGCGCCAAGCGCAAGGTGGCGTTGGCGATGTCCAGCAGCGCGCTGCACCTGGAGGCCAACCAGACGATGCTCTGCACCTACCTGTCGGCCATCCTCCTCGGCGGTCTGCTGCTGAACGCCCTCTTCGGTTGGTGGTGGGCCGATCCGCTGGCGGCACTGGCGATGGCGCCGATCATCGTGCGTGAGGGCTGGGATGCGTTCCGCGGCCGTGCCTGCGCGTGTTGTCCACGCTAGCGGACCGTGGTCGACGTGTGATGGGTCGCGCACCGCAGACGATCGACGTGTGATGGGTCGCGCTGCGCAGACGATCGACGTGTGGTCGTTCGCAATCGACGGGAGTCTGGCGGCTCCCGAGACTCTGGATAGAGTCGAACGGGCACGGTTCCAGCGAATGCGCTCGGAGTCGAAGCGCCTCGAGTTCCTCGTTGGCCGGTCGATGCTGCGCCGCATCCTCGGCGAGCATCTCGATGTCCACGCCAGCGCCGTGCGTCTTGACTATGGTGCCCACGGCAAACCGCGGCTGCTGCGGAGCGGGCCAGCGTTCAACCTGTCGCATTCTGGTCGCCGCGCCGTTGTCGCGATCGCCGCCAGCGGCAGAGTGGGGGTCGACGTCGAACATTGCCGTCCACGCCGGCCTTTTCGCCGCCTGTCGCGTCGCTTCTTCTCACAGGCTGAGGATCGCTGGCTATGCGCCTTGCCGGGGCCGGATCGCGCCGAAGGCTTTTACCGTGTCTGGACCCTCAAGGAGTCCTATCTGAAAGCGATCGGGACCGGGCTCACCTTCCCGTCGGGCGCTTTCGGTCTCGACCTGGTGCGCAAGCCGCCTCGTTTACTGGCCACCGACTACCCGGGCGATGTGCCCGACCGGTGGCGCTTTGCGATTCCCGAGCTTCACGGCGGCTACGCGGCTGCGCTGTGCTGGGAAGGAAGGGCGCGGCGCGTTCGTCGTCGCGAGATCTCGGAGTTGGGGTTGTCCTCCGGCAGGTGAGCTCGGCGACCAGCTACACTCTCGACATTGCCGCATACTTGGAGGGGACATGAAGTGGCTCAAGCCGCTGCTGGCGGTTGTCGCAATCGGCCATATCGTGCTCGGGCTTTACTTTCTCTACGCCGTGGATGTGGTCGCCGGCGTATTCGGGTTCGAGTTGCTCAATACCGGAGCCCGCGGCGAGCTGCGTGCGCTCGTTGGTGGG
>CBDAMQ010000003.1:0-59469 GCA_965197275.1 Acidobacteriota bacterium | reverse complement strand
AGGCCCGCGGTGATCAGCAGCGCCACGGAGATCGCGACCTCGCCGATCACCAATACGGAGCTCAGGCGCCCCATCCGCAGGCTGGTGCCGCGGCTCTCGTCTTGCAGGATGGCGCCGACTCCGCGCCCGGAGGCTCGTAGCGCCGGTAGTGTTCCGGCGAGTATCGCGGCCAGCAGCGTCACCCCGATCGAGAAGACGACGACCGTCGTATCGACCTCCCAGTTGATCCAATAGGGCTTCTGGATGTCGGCCATGGCTACGGCGAACCGGTCGACGCCGATCTTGGCGCTCACCAACCCGATGGCACCTCCGATGGTGCCCAGGAGCACGGCCTCGAGCAACAGCTGGCGGATCACGCGCGCGCGACTAGCTCCGAGAGCGGAACGAATCGCCACCTCACGGCCGCGGATTGCAGCCCGCGCCAACAGCAAGTTGGCGACGTTGGCGTAGGCGATCAGCAACACGCCGAACACCGCCGCCAGCTGCACCCAGACGGCCGCCGTGATCTGCGGCGGCATGTAACGGTGCTCGAACAACATGATGTTGGATTCGATCCCGGCCATCTCTTCCGGGAATCCGGATCTGATGCGCTCGGTGATCGCCTCGATCTCCGCAGCGGCCGCGTCGACGCTGACGTCGGGTCGCAGACGACCGAAGGTCTCGAAGCGTCCGCCGCCGCGATCCGTTTCCTGATCGACATCGGTGCGATGCGGCACCCAGACCTCTTGATCGAACGGGAAACGGAATCCCTGAGGCATCACACCGAGAACGGTGCCCGTCTCGCCGTTGATTCGCAGTGTGCGCCCGACGACGTTCGGGTCGCCGCCGAACCGGTTCCGCCAGACGTCGTAGCCGATCACGATCGCGGGGTCCGCATCGGCCGCGTCCTCGCCAGCGACGAACGTACGACCAAGCATCGGGGGTACGCCGAGTAGCGACAGCGCGTTGGCCGATACGAACGCCCCGAGGTAGCGCTCGGGCGGCTGATCGTCTCCCGCCAGGTTCACCGTAGCCCACTGAAACGCACCGAGGTCCTCGAACGAGTCGCTCTGTTCGCGGTAGTCAAGGTAGTCGTGGATCCCCAGCGACATGCCGGTGAACCCTGCTTCGGTGTCGTTCTGTTGCACCAGCATCAGGCGCTCGTCGTCCGGTAGCGGCAGGCCGAGCATGACGCTGCCGTAGACGATGCTGAATGTGTGAACGGTGAGGGCGATACCCATGGCGATCGTGAGGATCGCGATCACCGACACCAGGGGCGTTTTCGCGAGCATCCGTATGCCGTAGCGCATGTCCGCTATCAGCGAGGTCATCGGTTCCGGTTCCTTGTCGTCGAGGGGGATTCCGTGGGGTGAGACGCGGAGGGAGTAGCGCCAGGCCAGCGCCAACGCCTGGAGCCAATACCAGGTAGCGAGCCGGAGCCGGCCGCTGTGAGCGGCGCGCTCCAGATATTCCTGATGCAGGTCGCCGATGATGCTGCTACCCACCTCTCCCGGGGGAAGGGTCGCTTCGAGCAGCTGCTCCGCGGCGCGCGGTGGGCTCGGTGAGTGGCTCACGGGCGGGCCAGGTACCGGTCGAGTCCGTCCCAGAGGTTGGTCAACGCCTGGTGCGCTCGCCGCAGCTGCGCGAGACCTTCTTCGGTGATCTCGAAATGTCGCTGCGGGCGACCCCCGCGAGCGTCGCTGATCGGACGCGTCGTCCAGCTCAGATAGCCCTTGGCCTGCATGCGGTCGAGCGTGGTGTAGAAGGCACCGCGGCTGACCCGCCGGCCGGCCCGATCCTGCAGCTCGCGGCGGATCTCCAGCGCGTAGGCATCATCACCCTTGCGCAGGATCGCCAGCAGCAGCATCTGCTCGAACTCACCGATGTAGCTCTTCCCCAAAGCGGTCGACCCTCCAGCGATCGGATTGCCTCGCATACCAAGTCTATAATGTAGACGCGAGCGTTCACATTGTAGACTACGGGCGTTTCCGCGCCAGGTTCCCGATGAAAGTCACAACGGCGGGTTGCACTGGGACGGCGCGGCTGTCTGCCCACATCCAGGCTGCGGGTACCGCGGGCTAGCGCAGGCGCATACGGGTCGCGACGGGTTTTTCGGCGGCGCCGAAGTGGAGCTGCAGCTGCCCCCCCGGCTCGCCCCCCAGCCCCAGGTCGAGTCGAATCATGCCGACGATCGGGACAAGGACCCGCAGCCCCAGCCCATAGCCGGCGATGGTGTTTTTCCACCCGAGCTCGTGCTTCTTGGACCAGGCAACACCGACGTCCACGAAGGCGGCCACGTGCAGTCCGCCGCGGTAGTCGATGTTGAAGGGCAGCCGGATAGGGCGGGGCTCGAGAAAGGTGAACCGGTACTCGAGCGTGCTGATCCACTCGTTCTTGCCACTCCGCGAGCCGCTTTGCCAGCCGCGCACGCTGTTGGTGCCGCCGATGTAGAAGAGCTGCCACGGGGCCACCTCCGAGCCAACATCTCCGCTGCGTAGTCGCCCCATCGAAAAAAGCGCCACGGTGTGCCGGTCGGCGAGGCTGAAGTACCGTCGGGCATCCAGAGTGAGCTGCCAGTGATTGGAGTCTCCGGCGGAGAACACGCCGGAGCGCCGGATCTCGAGCTCGTTCCACCAGCCGGTGCCGGTGTCCGAGACCAGATCGCGGCTGTCGATGCCGACGAACCCGGCGAGCTCAACGACCTGATCCTGTCTGTTCCGATCCAGGGTGACGCCATCGATATCGCTGCCGACGTCCAGCAGGTTGAACCGGCCGCCGATGCGGCCGGTGCGGCCCAGCCATGACTGCAACTCCAGATTGGCCTCGTTGGAGGTCTCGAAGAAGCCCACGTTGGGGCTCTCGCGTTCCCGGTGCGCCAGCTGCAACTTGTAGGACAGATGGTTGCCGGCGAACCACGGGTTGTTTATCTGCGCTTCGGTGTTCGTCACGCCACCGAACTGAAGTCGACCCGCCAGGAAGATATTGCGCCCCAGAAAGTTGTTGTTCTTCACCTGGGGACCGAACGCGACACCGTTGTCGTCGGTGATGGAGACGCTGACGCTGGGCAGCCACGGGAACGTTTCCTGGACCTCGACCTGGAGCACGACACCTGCGTCGCCCGCCGTGGCTGTGAGCTCGATGCTCGAGAAGATGTCGAGGCGATCGAGACGCGCGCGGCCGTCCTCGAGCAGCTCGGGCCGGTAGAGGTCCCCGACCTCTGACACCAGCTCCCGGAGGATGATGTATTCCTTGGTGCGGCGTGCCCCGAGAACGCGGATTTCGCTGATGCGCGAGCCGGGCTCGATTTCGAGCTGTGTGGTGGCTTCGGCACTCGATGGCGGCTCTGTCGTCTGTCCGATGGCGCTGTTCGGGGCAGTGAACAAGACGGCCCCGAGCAGAAACGCAACCAGGGCACCGCCGAAGCCGAGCTGCGGGGCTGCAAGACGTGGTATGGGCAGCCGGATCCCCACGCCGACGTTAGCGTCCCGGCAGTGGTGCAGCCGCCGAGAACTCCGTCATCTTGAGAATGCCGTGGTCGAGCCAGTAGGCGGTCGCGTAAACGATCAGAGCCTCCGAATCGTCGATGTACACGCTCCCGCCAGCGTCCAGGTTGCAGCCGCCGTCCTCGCAGCGAAGATGCTTGTTGGCGATCTTCGTGATCACCGGCGCATCTGCGGACCCGTCCGCCGGTGTTACTGAGCCTGCGAGCTCGACGCGGTAAAGATCGGCGTAGTCGCGGCCGGGGAGGGGATCGATACTCGGCGCCGTGTTGTGCAGCCCGATCAAGAACAGTTGGTCGTCGGTCTGGGTGATGAAGTTGAGGTTCTGAAAGTCACCGAAATTAGCATCTTGACCATTGGTTGCCTTGACCTGCTCGGCACGCCAGGTCACCGGGTTCGGGTCGAAGCCCCGTGCGAGGTCGCTGGAGCGCGATCGATAGAAGTCCATTCGTCGGGGCAGACCGTCGCGATCGCTGAGGACGGCGACAAGGTGCCGGCCGTCGGGGAGCCGGGTCATGGCAACCGCATAGGCTTTTCGGCCCGGGCGATCGATGTCGACGGCTAGTTGCTCGGGGCGCTCCGGGTCCGTCAGATCGAAGAACAACACCTTTCCGTGCAGCGGATTGCCACCGTAGATCGGCACTGCCAGCACGCCGTTCACCAGGCTCAGGCCGCCGGCGTGCCACATGCCGGAATCGAGCGGCACCGTGCTTACGATCCGGTCCTCGGGAGGTGGCGGACCGCCGTATGGCGCAAGGAATCCCAATGGTGACTGACCTTCGCGGGACGCCAGGTGTACGACGAAAAGGCGCGACATGGGCTCGCCCTGGTTGCCTCCGGACAGGACGAGATAGTTGCTGTTCGGCACCCGCACAACGCTCTGGAAGTGATTCCGGAACCCGAGCCGGTTCTTCAAGCTGGCCGTGTACCACGGTGGGGGAATGCGGCCGTTGGATCGCGCCCGAATCGGCGCGCCGTGAGTGGGTATGCGTTCGAAGCGCGCCTCTACGTCGTCGACCCGCCGGTCGTTGGGGTCGACTGAACCGAGGGCGGCGAGTACCGAAGCAGCGGAGAGTGCCAGCGCGCTCAGCAGCGCCGCTGCCGGCGCCGCTGGCGAGCTCAGCGGGACTACGGTGGCCGGTGGGCGTCCCGGAGATGGCGTCCGGCTCATCTCAGTCACCGTCCGTACCGCGCCGCGCGCTCGCCTCGAGGGATCGGTAGCTCCCCACCAGCCGCGAGATCAACACCGCCAGATAGAGCGTCCCGGCGGTGGACTCGAGCATAGCCAGCGATCGCGCCGCCGAATTCGCCGGGGTGAGGTCGCCGTAACCGAGCGTGGTGAGGGTGACAAAGCTGAAGTACATCAGCTCGTCGGATTCGAGTGTGCCGCCGGTCGTGGAGCCCGTGAACGCGGTAGCGTCGGTCATGTACATGACCGAGTAGGCAATACCCCAGGTGTAGCCGAGCATTAGATAGCCGCAGATGCCGCCGAGAATGACGTCACGGTCGATTCGTGGTGCGGTGATCACGTGGTAGATGATCGCAGCCGTGGCATAGGCGAAGAACGCAAGCGGGAAAATCCGGCCGACCAGCGGCGAAACAAGGTCGAGACCTGCTGCTTGCTGAAGGATCGCGACCGTGGCCGGCACCCCGAGGCCGACTCCAATCCACAGCGCCCTGCCGCGTTCCAGCAACGACCATACGGCGGCGGCGGGAATGGCAGCCAGTAGCAGCGAGGCGAGAACGCGTTGCGGGTCCGCCGCGCCCAGGTACGGATAGACGAACAGGAGCGACACCAATAACGTGAACAATCCAGCGTACTGGGAGCCCTCGATCCGCCTCAATTGCATGCTGCCTCCTGCGGCCCTAGCACTCGTTCGTCTCTACGCGTGCTCCGCCAGCGATGGAGCGACTCGATAGCTGTCCCGCCATGCCTCGGTCAGGGTACTCGAACGGAGGTGGCAAGCGTCGGCAGGTGGATTGGAAGCAGATCGAGAGGGACTGCGTAGCCACACCGGAACCGGGGCGCGCTCGCAGGAGTGAGGGAGCGCCGCAACGGTGCATGGCAACGGGGCATCGGTTAAGCTCCGGGCCTTCCCGCTGCCCTCCTCGTCGCACCGCTAGATCTTGGAGCACGCATGAGGTCAACCAGCCGCGTGCCCAGCCTTCCTCTGCTTCTGAGCGTGCTGCTGTGTTTCGGCGCCGTGCAAGCCTCGGCGGGTGACGCGGCGGATACGGCATCCCAGGAGGCTGGCCTACCGCAAGAAGCGCGCCCGACGGTCACCATCGGAGTTCTGGCCGACGGGCCGTACCTGCGCGCCGCCGACGTATTCGAGCTCCTCCGCGCCGAGATGAGCGAGGTGCTGGCCCTCGACTTCGAGGCCAGCTTCCCGGACGACAAGTGGCTCGCCGGCGATTGGACGGTCGCGGGGATCGAAGCGGAGCTTGAGCGCCTACTTGCGGACCCCGAGGTCGATCTCGTGCTCACCATCGGGCTTGCCGCGTCGCAACTCGCCGCACAGCGGCCCGACCTGCCCAAGCCGGTGGTGGCGCCGCTGGTAGTCGATGCCGTCGTCCAGGGCCTGCCCAGTGAGGGACTCGGCTCCGGGGTTCACAACTTCAACTATCTGTACGTGCAGAACACCGTCGACATCGCCGCGTATCGCGAAGTGGTGGAGTTTCGAAGTGTCGCCCTACTGATCGAGGAGTCGTTTGCAGCTGCGCTTGGCGACGCGCTCGATCGGACCTCGGCTGTCCTCACCGAGCAGGGCCTCGATCCCAGGCTGGTTCCCGTCGGCCGCTCGATCGAAGATGCCCTGGCGGCCCTCGACGGCGATATCGAGGCGGTGTACCTGCTCCCTCAGCCGCAGTTCTCGGCCGAGGAGTTCGCCCGGCTGGTGGACGGATTGAGCGCTCGACGGTTGCCGAGCTTCACCTGGCTGAGGTACAGGCAGGCGTGCTGGCCGGCCGCACCCCGAGCTCATTTGCCCGCCGTCTTGCCCGCCGCGCGGCGCTCAACGTGCAGCAGATTCTGCTCGGAAGGGAAGCTGCCGAGCTGCCGGTGGCGCTGCCGCCGCAGATTCGGTTGAGCATCAACATGCGGACGGCGCGGGCCATCGGTGTTCGTCCGACGTGGGCGGTGCTCACCGAAGCCGAGCTGTTCGATGACGTCGGCGAACCCGCCGAGCAGGAGCTCACGCTGGCGACCGCAGTGTCGGCGGCGGTGGAAGCGAATCTCGATCTGCGAGTGCAGGACCGGGCTCTGGCCGTTGGTGAGCAGGAAGTCGCCCTGGCGCGCTCGCGTCGCCGCCCGCGCGTTGACCTCGGCCTCGATGGTGTCATGATCGATGCTGACCGAGCCGAAGCCAGCTTCGGTCTCTCCCCCCAGCGCACGCTCACCGGGTCGGCGACGGTCACGCAGCTGCTGTATTCGGACCCTGTGTGGGCGAACATCGACATCCAGGGATCGCTGCAGGAGGCCCGGATCCACGACCGGGCGACCCTGCGTCTGGATATCGCCGGCGAGGCCGCCGCAGCGTATCTCGGTATCCTCCGCGCAGAGACGCTCGAGCGAGTGCAGCGCAACAACCTCAGCCTCACGCGGACGAATCTCGAGCTGGCCCGCGTGCGGGTTTCCGTTGGCATCGCTTCGCGGGCCGAGATCCTGCGCTGGGAAAACCAGATCGCCCAGAATCGGCGGGCGGTGATCGACGCCATGGCGCTGCGTCGCGTCGCTTCCACCACCCTGAACCGGCTGCTGAATCGTCCACAAGGCGATGCCCTGAGCGCCGCCGACGTCGAGATCGGTGACCCGGACTTCATCAGCGGTCAGGAGCGACTCTACGCTCATATCGACGACCCGTGGAGTTTCGCTACCTTCCAATCCTTCATGGCTCGTGAAGCTCTGGAGGCCGCTCCCGAGCTGCGCACGATCGATGCCCTGACCGCTGCCCAGGAGCGCGCCCTACGGGGCGCCGAGAGAGATTTCTGGTTGCCCGACTTCGGCCTGTTGGCAGGGTTGACAAAAGGGATCAGCAACGGTGGCGCCGGTTCGAAAGGACGACTGCCGGGAGTTGCAAGCCTGGGGTTTACTTTGCCGAGCGCCGACAGCGTCAACTGGTTCGTGGGATTCAACGTCGCGTTTGCTGCCTACGAGGGCGGTGCGAAAGGGGCCGAGCGCCGCGGTGCACGCCTGGAGCTGGAGCGCTTGCAACTCGAGCGTCGGGCAGTAGCGGAACGGATCGAGCAGCGCTCCCGAACCGCCTTGGATCAGATGCAGGCCTCACTCGCAGGAATCGATTTGGCTCGCGCCGCTGCCGAGGCGGCACGCGAGAACTACGAGCTGGCACTCGATGCCTATCAGAGTGGTGGAGCGACGATCCTGGATCTTCTCGATGCCCAGAACATCGCTCTTCTGTCCGAGGAAGACGTCGCCAATGCGACGTACGATTTCCTCATCGACCTCATGCAGTTCGAGCGCGCGATTGCCCGGTTCGACTTCTTCCGAACTCCGGGAGAGCTTGACGGGCTGCTCGATCGTGTCGAGGAGTTCTTCCGCCAGGCCACGCCCTCACGGAAACCAAACTGATGTCATCCGAAATCGACGAATTGCCATGTCCGAGGGAAAGACGATGAGCAGCTCGAGCGTTGATGCCTTCATGAGCCGTAGCCGACACGGTGCGGCGCGGGTCGCCTTGGCCATGCTTGCGCTTGCAGCGCTGGCGAGTTGTGCCGAGGAGCCTCCGGTCGAGGCAGAGCCCGTGGTTCGGCCGGTGAAGATGATCGAGTTCGGTGCCGGTCAGGGAGCCGCCATCGTGGAGTACTCCGGGAGCATTGCCGCAGATCAGGATGCGGCAATAGCCTTCCAGGTATCGGGTCCAATCATCGATCTCCCGGTTAGCGAGGGACAGTACGTCAGCCGCGGCGCCGTGCTTGCGCGAGTCGACGCGCGCGACTCCGAGGCCCGTCGCGACGCCGCGCTCGCCGATCGCAACGTTGCCCGTGCCACGTACGACCGCTTCCAGGAGCTCTACGCGGCCGACGCCGCCTCGCTTCAGGAGCTCGAGGTGCAACGGCGTCAGCTCGAGGTGGCAGAGGCGCAGCTGCGCACGGCGCAAAAGGCGGTGGACGACACGGTGCTACGCGCGCCGTTTGCCGGCCGTATCGCCAGCCGGTTGGTGGAGGAGTTCCAGAGCGCCACGGCTCGCCAGCCGGTCCTGATTCTGCAGGACTCTTCACGGCTGGAGGTCGTGTTCAACATCCCCGAGACCGACGCGGTGATCCGCCCCGGGGTGTCCCCGGCGCAGCGCAACGCGGAGCTGGCTCCTTCAGTCGTGGTCAGCTCACTTCCGGGTCGGGCGTTCCCGGCGCGCTTCAGGGAGTTCTCCAGCAGTGCCGACCCGGCTACCGGCACCTTCCAGGTAACGCTGTCATTTGATCCACCGAGCGACGCGACGGTGCTTCCCGGCATGACCGCGAAGGTCGTAGTTCGGCGAGCGACCGAGGGGGAGGAGCGTCATCTGATCCCGGCTGTCGCGGTGGTATCGGATGAATCGGGTAACGCGTTCGTCTGGCGCATCGACCGCTCGGCGCTGACGGTGAGCCGGGCACCGGTGGTGCTTGGTGAGATGACGGGATCGGAGATCGAGATCGACAGCGGGCTCGAGAGCGGCGACCTGGTCGCCGTGAGCGGCGTGCACAACTTGCGGAACGGCATGCAGGTGCGCCGCATGGACGGATGAGGACGTTGATCGACAGGCCGACTGCGAAGCTACGACCGGCGCGCTCGAGTAGGCGATGAACTTCGCCACGATTGCCCTCGAGAACCGCACGACGACCCTCGTTCTGACGGTCGTGATGCTGTTCATGGGGCTGAGCTCCTACCAGGGCCTCGGCCGCCTGGAGGACCCCGAGTTCACCATCAAGGACGCGCTCGTGGTGACGCCGTATCCGGGTGCGACCGCCGAGGAGGTTGAGCTCGAGGTCACCGACGAGATCGAGATGGCGGTGCAGAAGCTCGGTCAGCTCGACGAGATCGAATCGCGCTCGATCCCGGGTCTGTCGACGGTCACCGTGAGCATCCAGGATCGCTACGATCAGGCCACCTTGCCTCAGGTTTGGGACGAGTTGCGGCGCAAAGTCGGCGATGCGCAGCGCAGCTTGCCACCCGGCGCTGGCCCGTCGATCGTCGTCGACGACTACGGCGACGTCTACGGCGTGTTCGTCGCCATCTACGGCGAGGGCTTCTCTGCGGCCGAGCTCGAGGACTACGGCGAGCTGCTGCGACGCGAGCTGTTGCTGGTCGACGACGTTGCCAAGGTCGAGCTGTTCGGCGTGCGTCCCGAGGTGATCTATGTCGAGCTCGATCGGGATCGAATGTCGCAGTTGGGGGTGCCGCCGTCGTTCCTGATCGGCGAGCTGAACGAGCGCAATCTGGTCGAGTCGGCTGGTCGTGTGCGCGTCGGCCCCGACCTGATTCCGTTGCGACCAACCGGCTTGTTCCAGTCCATCGAGGACATCGAGAAGCTACGGTTGCGGCCTCCGGGGTCGGATCGTCAGTTCCTGCTCCGGGATGTCGCTCGGGTACGTCGCGGCTATGCCGAGCCCCGTGGCGACATGCTGCGTTTCGATGGCGCCGCGGCGATCGGGCTCGGCGTATCCACGGCTCCCGGGGGCAACGTCGTCACCATGGGCGAGGCGCTGAACTCGCGCGTTCAGGAGCTCATGGCCCAGACTCCGCTTGGCCTGGAGTTCGGTGTCATCGCCCTGTAGTCAGCCTCGGTCACAGTCGCCATCGATAGCTTCGTCTCCAGCCTGCTGCAGGCAGTGGCGATCGTTGTCGTGGTGCTGCTGTTCTTCATGGGCGTTCGCAGCGGGCTGCTGATCGGCTTCATTCTCGTGGTCACCATCAGCGGCAGCTTCATCGTGATGGCGGCGCAGCAGATCAGCCTCGAGCGGATATCGCTGGGGGCGTTGATCATCGCGCTGGGGATGCTGGTCGACAATGCCATCGTCGTCGTCGACGGCATGCTCATCGGCCTACAGCAGGGCCGCAAGCCGGAAGAGGCGGCGGTCGACGTCGTGGAGAAGACCTCCTGGCCGCTGCTCGGCGCCACGCTGGTCGCCATTCTGGCTTTTGCTGCCATCGGCACCTCGCAGGACAGCACCGGCGAGTACTGCCGCTCCCTGTTCCAGGTGATCTCCATATCGCTGGGGCTGAGCTGGGTGACGGCAGTCACGGTCACCCCCCTGCTGGGGGTGATGTTCTTGAAAGCACCCGCCGGCGATCCGGGCGACGCGGCCGATCCGTACGGCGGCGGGTTTTACCGTGTCTTTCGTGGCGGACTCAGGGGCGCGATTCGGTTCCGCTGGGTAACCGTGACCATCACGCTGGCAATCTTCGCGGCCTCGCTGTGGGGCTTCGGACGCATCGAGCAGAGCTTCTTCCCCGACTCCACGCGTCCACAGTTCATGGTCGACTACTACCTGCCGCAGGGGACCCATATAGAGGAGACGGCGCGCGACGCGGTGCAGATCGAGCAGTACATCCAGGGTCTCGACGGCGTGAACCACGTCGCATCGATCGTCGGCAAGGGCGCGCTGCGGTTCCTGCTGACCTATATCCCCGAGAAGAGCAACAGCGCCTACGCCCAGTTCCTCGTCGAGGTGGACGACTACCGTACCCTCAACGCGCTGATGGAACAGATCCAAACCCATGTCGAGACGGAGTACCCCCACAGCGTGCCTACGGTGCGTCGGTTCATGCTCGGACCCGGCGAGCCCGGGAAGATCCAGGCGCGCATCAGCGGCGCCGACGCCGATGTTCTGCGGCAGCTGGCCGGTCGCGTAGAGGCCATCATGCTCGCGGAGCCGGATGCTTTCGGCATCCGCATCGACTGGCGCGAGCGCGTCAAGGTGGTGCGGCCGGTGCTGGCGGAAGAAGCGGCCAACGCCGCAGGCATCACGCGCCAGGCCGTATCTGCTCTGCTGCTGCAGGCTTTCGAGGGCGCCCGGGTCGGCGTGTACCGGGAGGGCGACGATCTGCTGCCGATCGTGGCGCGGGCCTCGGAGGCCGAGCGCAGCGACATCGCTTCGGCCAACAACCTGCAGATCTGGAGCCCGGCCGGGGCGCGGTTCATTCCGTTGCGCCAGGTCGTGTCGCGTTTCGATACGGCGTTCGAGGACGACATCATCGTGCGCCAGGACCGTAAGCGCACGATCACCGTGATCGCTGATCCGCGCCGCGGCAACGCCAACGTGCTCTTCAACAGCATTCGTGCTCAGGCCGACGCGATCGAGATGCCGTTCGGCTACGAGCTCGAGTGGTGGGGCGAGTACAAGAGTAGCGGTGAAGCGCAGGCGGGCCCTCGCCGGGAGCCTGCCCTTGTTCCTCGGCCTCATGGTGCTGACCGTGATCACGCTGTTCAACGCCATCCGGCAACCGCTGATCATCTGGCTGTGTGTGCCGCTGGCGCTGATCGGAGTCACTGCCGGGCTGCTGGTAACCGACCAGCCCTTCGGTTTCATGGCGCTGCTCGGCTTCCTTAGCCTCTCGGGCATGCTGATCAAGAACGCCATCGTCCTGATCGACCAGATCGACCTCGAGATCCGCGAAGGTAAGGACACCCTCAACGCCATCCTCGACTCGGCCACCGGCCGTCTGCGGCCGGTCGGGATGGCGGCTGCCACCACGATCCTCGGCATGGCGCCGCTGTTCGCCGATGCGTTCTTCGTGGCGATGGCCGTTACCATCGCCTTCGGGCTCGGTTTCGCTACCGTGCTGACCATGCTGGTGGTGCCGACGCTCTACGCGATCTTCTTCCGTGCTCGCGAGGCGACGGCATAGCTGGTTGGCATGATCAGTTGGTCTTGCGCACCTCGCTCAGGCGCACCGGGGCGCTCGACCAGCTCTCGATGACGAGACGGTTGCTCTCGCGGTCGACGGCGATCTCCACACCCACCGCCAAGGCCCCTTCGCCTTCACCGTTTTCGTTCAGCCGCAGCTCGATGATGCTCAGATCGTAGTCGAGCGACCTTCGTCCGGACATGGTCTCCAGGAAGCCGATGGGGCGGTCGGTGGCCAAACGGATGATGCGCGTGTTGCCCTGACGAAACTGGCGCGCATAGTACAGGCGCGTGGTCGGGAACCGGGTGCGGATGCTCGGGAATCGGACGTAGCCCGTCTGCTCGTGGTCGCGGAGAGCCTCGGCGGCAGCCTCGTGACCCTCGTTCACCAACACGCTGAGCAGATGATCGCGCTCCGCGTCGGTCGTCCACCGGGTAATGTTGATTCGCAAGCTCGTGGCGCCGCTCGGTCCGGTGCCGACGTGGGTGGCGAAGGCCGAGAAACGTTCCTCCTCCATCTCCTGCGCGCTGATTGTCGATCCGCTCGGGACGACTAGAGACAGCACTACCAGTGAGACGGAGAGGAACACGCGGCTGCGGCTGATCTGTCCAGAACGGTGATCGGTCATCGACTTTCTCTGTTTGGTGGGGCCGGGAGGTTGGTGGGACCGGGAGGTTTGTCTGGGAGATCAGATTAGATACCACACACCTGGCGATTGATCATGTTGATGGACGGTGCGGCCGGACTATCGGGCGCGTCGACGAGCGCGACGAAAGCGCCAGTCAAGGTCCGCGCCAGTCACGGCCACACCCAGAGCACGACGATTGTCGCGAAGACCATCGGAAACGCCACCCTCGACCAGCGGTCGATGCGTGCCGAAAGCTCGGTGCGGCCATGACGGTTGAGGGTGGTCGTGATCACCGCCTCGGCGAACGCCAAGAACACCAGCAGCGTGGCACCCACGAGAAATCGGTCGAGCCTTGTCAGATAAGGAATCCGAGGCAGCATGTTGCCAACCGCCAGGTAGAAGGCGATCAGGGTGAGTACAGATGATGTCGACACCCCCATCTGCGCCGGAAGCACGGTGGGATCGATCCAGAACACGCTCCACGACATGCACACGATGAGGCAAAGGGGCAGTACGATCCGCCACAGGAAGAACGTCGGGTCGCGCTCGGCGGTGACAGAGAAGCGCAGCGCGGCGAGGCGGCTGTTTGGGCCGATCGCGCGTGTGCCCCGCTGAGCGGTGCTGGCGCCGACGGACCAGTCCGAAATCGTGAACTGTTCCGTCCGCCCCTGAAGCGACTGGTCGACGACGATTTCGATCGGGTCGGCTCGCGTGGCCACCAGCTCGATACCCAGCTCCTGCTGATCGAACGGGAACTCGCGCAGGTCCAGCGGAGTGGCAACAGCGCCGCGAAAACGCTGGACGTAGCGGACCCGTCCCGTAGCATCGACCTCGACGACCTGATCCAGACGTCCCTGCAAGCTGCGGTCGTTCACGATCATGACGCGAGGATTCCACACTGCTCCCAGCGGGAAACGACAGGTTCGTTCCTCCGTAGGGGCCAGACGTGAGTCATTCCATGTCAAACGGACGGTGAAGTCGACGGTCGCCGCCTGGTCGGCATTGGCGATTCGCGAGACGTCGACCAGATACACGCCTACCCGGACCTCCGTGGACACGCCGGCGGCGTTCGGCGGCGTGGTCTCGGAGCCGGGGGGAACGCGGCAGTCATCGGCCGACTGGGCGACAACCACTCCGGGCCATGCGACGAGCGTCGCAATCGCCAGCAGGGCGGGGTGCAGGAGCGATCGCCCGAGGGCTCTCGAAAGGGGACGCATCATGGCAGCGGGAACGCTACCATCCCAGCGGTGAGAGCAACATCACTGCCCAGTAGGGCCCGCCCCCGCCAGCAGCGCAAACTGGCGTTCGCGCGTATCACCGGCTGCGCCGTCTCGCTGTGCCTCTTGGCGCTGCCGGCATGGGCGCAGAAGACCGATGTGATCGTGCTCGACAACGGCGACACGATCACCGGCGAGATCAAGCTCCTGGAGCTGGCGCGTTTGGAGCTGTCCACCGACGCCGCAAGCACGCTGTCCATCCAATGGGAACACGTGGTCGAGGTCCGCAGCGACAAGACGCTGGAGATCGAGCTGCGCACCGGCGAGAAGTACTACGGTGAGCTGCGAGCGGGGGCGTCGGCGGGATTCCTGCAGGTGGTCGAGGGCGCCGGCAGCCGCGACGTTGCATTGGAGGATATCGTTCGCATCGTTCCCATCGGTGAGAGCTTCTGGAATCGTTTGGACGGCTCCTTCGATGCCGGTGTCAGCTTTGCCCAGGCCAGCGACGCCCTGCAGGTCACGCTGGGCGCACGGTTGGAGTACCGCGCTCCCGGCCTACAGTTGAGCGTCGACGGCAGCTCCTTTCGCCAGAGCCAGGAGGACGCCAGCACGAGCCGCAATCAGGGCACGTTCGTGCTCATGCGGAGCTTGGGGCGCCGGTGGTTCGGCGTCGCGCTGGCGCAAGGGCAGAGTAACGAGGATCTCGGTCTCGGCCTGCGAGCTCTGCTGATGGGAGGTGCGGGCTACTCGGTGATCCAATCCAACCGGACGATGCTTGCTGTCTGGCTCGGTGGGGGGGCAACACGCGAGCGGTTCATTGGTGCGGAGACAACCACGCAAGCGGAGGCAGTGGCCGGCTTTCGGTTCCGTCGCTTTGTCTTCGGCGATCAGGAGACCGACATCACCACACAGTTGCTGGTTCTGCCCAGCCTGAGCACGCGAGGGCGCGTGCGATTGGAGTTCGAGACCAGCATCCGACGCGAGGTGGTGAACGACCTGTTCATCGGCCTTAACATCTTCGACACCTTCGACAGCGATCCGCAGCTGGTGGGTGCGAAGGAAAACGACTTCGGCGTCTCGGCGTCGATCGGCTGGTCCTTCTGACGAAGTCGCAGACCGACCGAATCCGATACGCGTACCATTGTCTTATACGGGGAGAGCGAGCGGGGGTGGAGTCATGAGCGAGTCGCTCGAGAGATCGTACGTCGGCGCCCGACAGCGAGGCGCCACCATGTGTTTGTTGTCCGTGCTGGTGCTCGCATGCTCGTCGCAGCCTAGCCAGGAGGCAGGCGCTGGCCTGTCGAGCGCCGACGGACCAGTAGCAAGCGGGGCTTCGTCGACGGTGTCGCAAGCCTCGGCTCCGGAGATTCAGCTGCTGACTCCTGCGCAGCAGGGACTACCTCCCGAGCTCGAGGTGCTGGAGCGGGAGTGGCGCGGTGACTTCGACGCCATGGCTGAGCGCCGGGTCATTCGCGTCCTCACCGTCTTCGGCAAGGGCATCTACTTTCTCGACGGTCCGGAGCAGAAGGGCGCGACGTACGAGCTGGTGCGGATGTTCGAGGACGAGGTCAACAAGGGTCTCGGGTCCGGCACGCTTCGAGTCCACGTCGTCATCATCCCCGTGACGCGTGATCGGCTCCTTCCGGCACTGGTGGAGGGTCTCGGCGACATTGCAGCAGCCAACCTCACGATCACGCCGGAGCGCCTGGAACGAGTCGATTTCTCGGATCCGCTGTTCACCGGAGTATCCGAGCTGGTCGTAACGGGACCGGGGGCGCCACCGCTGCGGGGATTTGAGGATCTGGCTGGTCAGCAGATTCACGTCAGGGAGTCGAGCAGCTACTTCAACTCGCTGCAGCGTTTGAACGAACGTCTCTCGGGCCGGCAGCTCGAACCCATCGAACTGGTGCCCGCCGCCGAGCACTTCGAGGACGAGGACCTGCTCGAGATGGTCAACGCCGGTCTGCTGCCGATGGTGGTGGTCGACAGCCACAAGGCCGAGTTCTGGGGACAGGTCTTCGACGACATCACACCACGCGATGACCTGGCTGTTGCCAGCGACGGGCGCATCGGCTGGGCCTTCCGTAAGGACAGCCCGCAGCTGAAGGCCGCGATTAACGAGTTCGTGCGCACACACAGGCGCGGAACGCTGATGGGCAACATCGTCCTCAATCGCTACCTGCGCAATACCGACTGGGTGGCGAACGCGCTCACACTCGACAGCATGGAGCGATTTCGCTCGCTCATAGACCTCTTCCAGCAGTTCGGCGGCATGTACGAGTTCGACTGGTTGATGGTTGCGGCCCAGGGTTACCAGGAGTCGAAGCTCGATCAGAGCGTTCGCAGCAGTGCCGGTGCGGTTGGCGTCATGCAGCTTCTGCCCAGTACCGCGAGCGACCCGAACGTCGGCATTCCCGACATCGAGGAAATCGAGAACAACATCCACGCTGGCGTGAAGTACTTGCGTTTCGTACGCGACCGTTACTTCGACGATTCTGGCATCGACGCCATGAACCAGACCATGTTCGCCTTTGCCGCCTACAACGCCGGGCCGGCGCGAGTTTCTCGATTGCGGCGACAGGCCGAGGAAGCCGGGCTCGATCCGAGCCAGTGGTTTCGCCACGTCGAGCTAATCGCGGCGCGCGAGGTGGGTCGTGAGCCGGTGCAGTATGTGAGCAACATCTTCAAGTACTACGTGGCGTATCGTCTCGTCGCCGACCGTCTCGGACTGCAGGAGTGATGATGAGAAGCACGATCCGCACGGCGATGATCCTCGGCTTGCCGGTGGCCATGGCGTTCTCCGGCCAGGCGGAGGCACAAACGAAGTTCTCGGTCGCGCCCTATATCTGGGGCGCTGGCCTGCAGGGGACAGTTGGCGCCCGCGGCCTGACTGCACCTGTCGATATCGGATTCGGCGACATACTCGACAACACCGATTTCGCCGCCATCGTGCACGCGGAAGCCACCGGTGATCGCGTCGGGTTCCTGTTTGACCTGGTGTACTTGAACCTGGGTGTCGCTGGCGACATCGCCGAGCTCGATTCGCGGTTCTATCTCATGGAATTCGCCGCCACCGGCCTGCTCTCCCGTAACGTCGAAGGCCTCATCGGGGTCCGGTACTTGAACGTGCAGGACACACTCGGGTTCTCAGGTCCCTTTGGTTTCGAGGCGGAGCCGGCGCAGGGCTGGGTCGATCCGTTCGTCGGGCTGCGCACGACCGGGTCGCTGGGGGATCGCTGGTCGCTGACCGTACGAGGTGACGTCGGCGGTTTCGGAATCTCGTCGGATCTGGCCTGGCAAATGGTCGGGACGTTGAGCTATGAGCTGTCGCCCAGCGTGGATCTCGGTCTCGGCTATCGTCACCTCGACATCAACTACAAGACCGGCGAGGGAGCGGAGCGCTTCGTATGGGACATGGCCATGAGTGGGCCGTTCTTCGGAGCGCGATTCAACTTCTGACAAGCGGCGAGCACCGATGCTGGGACGAACGTCTTGGCGCCGCCCCGCGCGGCCTGGCGCTTTGACTTCGGCCAGGGGGCTGCGTAGCCTCTGATTCGGGGTCAGGAGCCGGCCTGCGGCTCGTGAGGGTGGGAAATCGAGAATGCGACCGATAGTGGTCTGCGCAGCGATCTGCGGAAGCGTCCTGGTGGGGTCGGCGGCGGACGCTCAAGAGCGTGGCAATCCTGACTTCTACGTCCGGGTCGTGCCGTATCTCTGGCTGTCGAACATCGACGGTCAGGCCACGATTGCCGGCCACGAGCTCCACATCACCGACACCGAGCTGTCGAGCGACTTCGCCGGCCGTCTAGAGGTCGGCAAGGGGCGTCTTCGCGGCATCCTCGAGTTGTCGCGCGGCCGCGTGACCAGCCCGATGCCGGAGGAGCAGCATTGACCTGCCCCAAGTGTTTGGGCCACTTCGTAACTCATAGAATCGGTGCTGACAAGAGATTGTTGGAGCCGGCGAAGCGAAGCGCAGCCGGCTGCAACAACGTCGCTTCCGGCGCAGGCGGCTGATAACCCAATGAGCTATGGGGTCGCACCTGGTTGTATTCGCGCCGCCAGCGTTGCACCAAGCTTTCCGCCTCTTTGAGCGTGTAGAAGATCTCGCCGTTCAGCAGCTCGTCTCGTAGCTTGCCGTTGAAGCTCTCCACGTAGCCGTTTTCCCAAGGCGAGCCGGGCTCAATGAACAGCGTCTTCACACCGATTCGCTCGAGCCATTCACGCACCGCCCGAGAAGTGAACTCCGGTCCGTTGTCGGAGCGGATGTGATCGGCAACACCCCGGTTCACGAACAGCTCAGCGAGTCGCTCCAGCACGTTCTCGGAGTTGAGCCTGCGTGCTACATCGATTGCCAAGCACTCTCTGGTGTACTCATCCACGATTGTCAGTAGACGAAACGCTCGCCCGTCGTGAGTTCGTTCGTGCACGAAGTCATAGGCCCAGACGTGATCTTTCCTCTCCGGCCGCAGCCGCACGCACGATCCATCATTGAGCCACCAGCGTCCGCGCTTGGCCTGCTTTTTCGGTACCTTCAGCCCCTCACGACGCCATAACCGTTCGACCCTCTTGTGATTCACTCGCCACCCCTCACGCACCAACAGCGCCGTGATCCGCCGGTACCCATAGCGCCCGTACTGCGTCGCCAGCTGGGTCATCCGCTCCACCAGTGCCTTCTCCTCCTGCGGCACCTTGGGCCGATACTGCTGCGTGGAACGTACCTGGCCCAGCACTCTGCAGGCTCGCCTCTCGGACACACCTAGCCGCTGTGCCTGGTGCACCGCCCGACGTCGACGCGCCGGGCTTAGAAGTTTCCCGACGACACCTCTTTGAGGATGGCGTTGTCGAGCATCGTCTCCGCCAGCAGCTTCTTGAGTCGCCCGTTCTCTCGCTCCAGCTCCTTGAGCCGCCGCGCCTGATCCACCCTCAGGCCGCCGTACTCCTTACGCCACCGGTAGTACGTGTTCTCGCTGATGCCCAGCTTCCGGCACGCCTCCGGCCTCTTGGCTCCTTGCGCCAGCTCGATCTCTGCCTCCCTGAGCTTGGCGATGATCTGCTCTACCGTGTACCGCTTCCGGGCCATTTCTCCCCCTTCCCGAGCCATCCTGAGAGTCTCAAATCCTAACTCTCAAACTGGCCCGACTATTGGGGGTCAGGTCACACGTGACCTTCGGATTCACTGCCGGCTACATGGGCTGGTACTGGTGGGGCGGCTATCCGTACTACGGGACGGGTTACTACTACGATCCGTGGGTCTGGTATGACCCGTTCTATCCGTATGCTTACCCCTACTACTACCCGTACGCCTACAGCTACGGCGTCGGCGCCTGGTACAACCGCACCACGGGGATGTACGGCCGGGGCGTTTCGTACTACGGCCCCTACGGCGGCTTCGGTCGTGGCGCGGCGTACAACCCGACGACCGGCACATACGCACGCGGCGCGGTTGCCTGGGGGCCAGGCGGGACCGCGGCGGCGGCCACCGCGTACAATCCTCGCACCGGTGCCTGGGGTGGAACGGTGCAGGGCGCCAATCCGTACGGTCGATGGGGTAGCTCGGTGGTGACGCGCGGCGACGACTGGGCGCGTACCGGAAGCATCGGTACGGCGCAGGGCAATCTCGCCGGCGTTCGCACCTCTACCGGCGCCGCCGGGATCGCCGGTCGTGGTGGACAGGGTGGCTTCGGTGCTGTCCGCACGGCTGGCGGAGACGTCTATGTCGGCCGTGACGGCAACGTCTACCGGCGCCAGGGCGACCAATGGCAGCAGCGCGGCGAAAGCGGTTGGAACAACACGTCTGGTCCGACCGGCGCCAACCTGTCGCCCGAGGCGCGCGATCGACTCCAGGGTGCCCGCGGAGAGCTCAGCAACCGGAACGTCAGCCGCGGCGACGTATTCGGAGACCTGAATCGCAACCGACAGTCCCGCTCCGTCGGAAACCAGCGGCTCAGTGATTTCCGAAGTCGTGGCTCCGGAGGCCTCAGCCGGCGTGGAGGCGGCCTCCTCCGCCGCCGCTGACCCGAGGCAACACACAGCGTCCATGTTGATCGCCCGACGACTGGTCCAGTCGCTCCAAGCGGAGCGAATCGCCGGCCTACTTATATAGTCAGCGGTTGTGACAGGCTGGAATTCTGCGCTCGGCAGGATCGTGCCGTGCACACTTGCTTGAGGGGAGCACATGAGAGGCCGATTTACGATGACGATGGTTGCCGTACTGACCGTCGTGGTTTCCGCGCCAGTGATGGCTCAGGAGCAACCCAACATCCTGGTGGTCTGGGGCGACGACGTCGGTAACACCAACATCAGCGCCAACACGCACGGCCTGATGGGATACCACACGCCCAACATCGACCGCATCGCCAATGAAGGCATGCGCTTCACCGACTACTATGCCGAGCAGTCTTGTACGGCTGGTCGAGCGTCCTTCATTCTCGGCCAGAGCGTCTTTCGAAGTGGCCTCAGCAAGGTCGGTCTCCCGGGTGCTGAGCTTGGGAGTCACCCCGACGATCCCACCATCGCGCGCCTCCTCAAACAGCTCGGCTACGCGACGGGACAGTTCGGCAAGAATCATCTCGGCGATCAGGACCAACACCTGCCAACGGCGCATGGCTTCGACGAGTTTTTTGGCAACCTGTACCACCTTAACGCTGAAGAGGAGCCGGAGAACGAGGACTACCCGGGCGATATGGTGATGGCCGATGGACGGAGCTTCCGCGAGACGTTCGGTCCGCGCGGTGTGATCCACTCATGGGCCAACGCGGACGGCACGCAGCGGATCGAGGACACGGGTCCTCTGACCAAGAAGCGCATGGAGACCGTGGACGACGAGACCAGTGCCCGCGCGCTCGAGTGGATCCGCGAACAGAACGCCGCTGGCAAGCCCTGGTTCTGTTGGTGGAACGGCACGCGCATGCACTTCCGCACCCACGTCAAGGAAGAATTGCGCGGCATCTCCGGGCAAGATGAGTACTCAGACGGCATGGTCGAACACGACATGCACATCGGCCTGTTCCTCGACCTGCTCGACGAGCTGGGAATCGCCGACAATACGCTCGTCTTCTATTCGTCCGACAACGGCGTTCACATGAATACCTGGCCGGACGGTGGGATGACGCCCTTCCGAAGTGAGAAGAACACCAACTGGGAAGGCGCCATGAGGGTGCCTGCGTTCGTCCGCTGGCCAGGACACATCGAAGCCGGTTCTGTCACCAACGGGATCTTCCATCACATGGATTGGATGCCGACCTTCGCCGCAATGGCCGGCGAGCCTGACGTGAAAGAGAAGCTCCTCACCGGGTATGAAGCCGCAGGTAAGACTTACACGGTCCACCTCGACGGATACAACCAGTTGCCCCTTCTCACCGGCGAGACCGACGAGTCGGCCCGTCACGAGGTCTTCTACTTCTCCGATGACGGTGATCTAACAGCGCTTCGCTACGACGACTGGAAGCTCATCTTCATGGAGCAGAGGGTCGAGGAGACCCTGCTCGTCTGGCAGGAGCCGTTCGTTCCGCTGCGGTTTCCCCTGATTGTCAACCTGCGCCGCGATCCGTACGAGCGAGGAATGCAGACGTCGAACACGTATTGGGATTGGGTAATCGATCGCGTCTACCTGATGGTCCCCGCCCAGGCGTACTTCGGCAATTTCCTGGCGACCTTCAGAGACTACCCGCCGCGAATGGAAGCGGCGTCGTTCAGTCTTGATCAGGTGATGGAGGCGCTCGAGAGCAGCAGCGGAAGCAAGTGACGCCGCGACCGGGCGGGTCATGAACCTTCCGTCCGGTTGAGGTCCCGCTGTGCGTGCTAGCCTCGCGGATCTCATCCGGAGCTGAGCGGAGACACGCGCCATGACAGCCGCCGTTCTCGATTGGCTCCGTGGCCTGGTCTGGTCGGAAGCCACGCCGAGGTCGGAAGACTGATATGCGCGAGTCTTCGAGGCCAATCGCTGCAGCGGTTCTGCTCCCAGTGATGGTTGGCTTGCTGCTCCCTCTCGTCGGATGTCGACCGTCCGCCCCCTAGGAGCGCGCCTCCGCGCCGCAGGAGATCCGTCTGATCCTGCAGATCACCGTCGACCAGCTCAGGGGTGAGATGCCAGGGCGCTTCGCGCAGCGTTTCGGAGAAGGGGGATTCCGATACCTGCTGGAGAACGGTCTCCATTTCGCCAACGCTCACTACCGGCACGCGAACACCGAGACCATCGTCGGCCACGCTACCCTCGCTACGGGTGCCAACCCAGCGGATCACCGAATGGTGGGGAACGTCTGGTTCGATCGGGAGAGGGGTCGCCTTGCGTACAACATCGAGGACGACCGCTACCGTCTGGTCACGGTCGGCGCCGGCGTGGACTCGGACACGGAGATCGATCCGACCCAGCGCGCCGCCAATGCCCCCAGCGACATCGCGCCCACGCTGGCCGCGCTCATCGGCACGAAGTCGCCCTCCAGCGCGTCGGGCGAGCCGCTGACCGAAGTACTCACCGGCCGGCGATGAGGTGGTTCGAACCTGCGACAGGTCGAGGCGAGAGCCGATCGTACTTGCGGCATACTGGTGTTCGCGCGAGAGCTGGTCACTCAACGCCGTCGACAATCCGATAGTCAGTAACTCGGCCGCCACGAGGGAGAGACAAGGAATGGAAACCTACCGCCTGCCTGGATCCATCTTGGCCGCGCTCGCCATTCTCGTGGTGATGGCGCCGAACGCGGTCCCGGCTCAGCCGAAACCGAACTTTGTTCTGATGGTGATGGACAACCTCGGTTGGGGCGAGATCGGAGTCTATGGAGGCGGGGTTCTCCGCGGCGCCGAGACTCCCCGACTGGACCAGCTTGCGGCTGAGGGGATGCGCTTCCTGAACTTCAACGTCGAGTCTCAGTGCACACCGAGTCGCTCGGCGCTGATGACCGGCCGTCATCCGATTCGATCCGGAACGACGAAAGTAGTCTGGGGCATGCTCTACGGCATGACCCAATGGGAGATAACGCTCCCCGAGGTTCTCTCGGAGCAGGGCTACGCCACGGGTATGTACGGCAAGTGGCACCTGGGCGACACCGCCGGGAGGTTCCCCACCGACCAGGGCTTCGACGAGTGGTACGGGATTCCCAACACCACCGACGAGTCGCTGTATCCGACCGGATTTCAATACGACCCGAGCGAGGTCGCGCCGCCGTTCATCCTGGAAAATCAGCGCGGGCAGACACCTCGTCGAGTGAAACAGTACGACGTCCCTGCGCGCCGGGAGATCGACGCTGAGCTCACGGCTCGTGTGGTCGACTTCATGGGCCGAAACGCCCGTGCGAACAATCCGTTCTTCGCCTACGTGCCGTATACGCAGGTGCATGTGCCTACGCTGCCGCATCCGGAGTTCGACGGGAGCACGGGAAACGGCAACTTCGCCGACGTGCTGACGGAGGTCGATGCGCGTGCCGGTACGGTGCTGGAGGCGATCGACGCTCTCGGGATCCGTGACAACACCATCGTGATCTGGATGAGCGAGAACGGCCCCGAGGAGATATTCCCGCACAACGGGACCGCCGGGCCGTGGCGCGGCACCTATTTCACCGCGCTAGAGGGGTCATTGCGGACGCCCTTCCTGATTCGCTGGCCGGCGAAGATCGCTCCGGGTCAGGTTCACAACGAGATCATGCACATCACGGATCTCATGCCCACGCTGGCGCGGGCCGCAGGTGCGTCTCCACCGGCCGACCGAGTCATCGACGGAGTCGACCAGCTCGATTTCCTGACGGGCACGGCGGACCATTCAGCGCGCGATGGATTCCCCGTTTACAACGGCGACAACCTGATGGCCTACAAGTGGGGGAACTGGAAGATCCACTTCATGGAGCAGGCAACGATGCGATCGCCGATCGTCAGCCCCGGGATGCCGAGGCTCTACAATCTGTTGCGAGACCCCAAGGAGCAATACGACCTCGTGCATTTTGGCGGCGATGACGGCTTCTGGGTCATGCCGGCGGTGATGGAACGAGTCGTCGAGCATCAGATGAGCCTGCGAGAGGAGCCGCCGATCCCGCTTGGCACACCGGACCCGTATTCGCCGTCACCGGGTGGTCGCTAGGACCCACGAGTCCTGCGCGGCGGATCAGGACAGCTGGCGGTACCGGTCGGTGTATCCTCGATCCGGCCCGCTACACCCGCCGAGAGGGAAACCCGACAACCGTGCGTTTCCGATGACGTTCTCCATCCGACTGCATCGTAAGCGCCGATGAGCGAAGCCGAATCCGGTCCCGACAAGGCGGACATCCAGCTGCTGGTAAACGGCCGCGAGGTGGGCGGGCACGGTTGAGCCGCGGCTGCTCCTGTCTGACTTCATCCGCGCAGACTTGGGGCTTACCGGTACCCACGTCGGTTGCGAGCACGGCGTCTGCGGTGCCTGCACGGTACTGCTCGACGGCGCGCCAGTGCGTTCGTGTCTGATGTTCGCAATCCAGGCTCACGGCCTCGACATCCGCACCGTAGAGGCGCTGGCACCCGGCGAAGCCGAGGAGCTGCATCCGCTGCAGGAGGCATTCCGCGGACACGCATGCGCTTCAGTGCGGGTTCTGCACCCCCGGCTTTCTGATGACGTTGGTGCCGTTTGTCGAAGGCCAGGCGCAACCCTCCGAGGAGGCGATCCGGGAGGCGATGTCAGGAAACTTGTGTCGCTGCACTGGATACCAGCACATCGTCGACGCGGTGGTCTTGGCTGCACGCCGCATTCATCCTGACGAGGAGCCCGAGGCATGAGCGGCCGGTTCTTCGGGCAGCGGTTGCCGCGCAACGAGGACGCCACCCTGCTGAAGGGTACGGCGCAGTTCATCGACGACGTCGACCTGCCCGGCATGCTGCACGTCGCGTTTGTGCGCAGCGACTACGCCCACGCTCGCCTCAACGGGGTGGATCTGTCGCGTGCGCGGGAGCGGTCGGGGGTGGTCGCCGCCTACGCCGCTGCCGACCTCGGAGACTACTGGCAGCACGGACCGCTGCTTGTGGGACCACCGCCGATCGAAGGGTTGGTGTTCAACGAGCGCACCCAGGTGCCGCTGGCGCGCGACAAGGTGCTGCATGCGGGCGAGCCGATTGCCGTGGTGGTGGCCGAGAGTCGCTACCTGGCGGAAGATGCACTGGCGGACATTGCCGTCGACTTCGACCCGCTACCGGCGGTGGTCGATCTCGAGGCCTCCTTGCGCGGCGTGCCGGCGATCGTGCACGAGGATCTAGGCTCGAACTTGGCGGCACACTGTGTACAGACCAAGGGCGACTACGCCGCCGTTCGCGAGTCTGCCGATCTGCTGATTCAGCGTCGCTTCGACTACGACCGTGGCGCTGCCGCCGCCATCGAGAATCGCGGTGTGGTGGCAAGCTGGGACCCGCGCGCCGGCAAGATGCTGATCTGGGACACCACCCAGGCGCCGATTCCGATCCGCAACGGGCTCGCGTCGTTGCTGGGCCTGGCGGAGCGCGAGGTCGACGTGGTGGCGCCGTTCATCGGCGGGGCCCTTCGGTCCGAAGATCATGATGTTCTACCCGGAGGAGGTGCTCGTCCCCTGGATATCGATGCAGCTCGGTCGTCCGGTGAAATGGATCGAGGATCGTAGCGAGAACTTCTTCGCCACCACCCAGGAGCGCGCCCAGGTTCACGAGGCAGAGATGGCGCTGAGCTCCGACGGGCGAATTCTCGGTGTGCGCGATGAGTTCGTGCATGACACGGGCGCCTACGACCCGTACGGGCTGACCATCCCGATCAACAGTCAGTGCACCTTGCTCGGGTGTTACGACGTGCCTAACTACCACTCCGAGTTCCGGGTCGTGTTCACCAACAGACCGATCGTTACCCCGGTGCGTGGTGCCGGCCGTCAGCACGGCGTCTTCGTGATGGAGCGCCTGCTCGATATCGCTGCTGCCGAGCTGGACATGGACCGGGTAGAGATACGGCGGCGCAACTACCTGCAGCCGGACGACTTTCCACACGACCACGGGATCGTTTATCAGGATTTTTCGTCGCTGACCTATGACAGCGGCAACTACCAGCCGGCGCTCGAGCGAGCCGTCGAGATGATTGGCTACCGCGAGTTCGAGGACGGAGAGCGTCAACGTCTCCGCGAAGCCGGTCGGCATGTCGGCATCGGCATCGTGTCCTACGTCGAGGGAACCGGTATCGGTCCGTACGAAGGGGCGCGCGTGTCGGTCGAGCCCAGCGGCAAGGTGCACGTGGCCACCGGCGTGGGTACCCAGGGGCAGGGGCACCACACCTCGCTGGCACAGATCGTCGCCGACCAGGTCGGCGTCGCGGTCGCCGACGTCAGTGTGGTGACCGGCGATACACGAGAGTTCAACTGGGGCACCGGTACCTTCGCCAGCCGTGGGGCGGTGGTCGCCGGCAACGCCTGCCACGCGTCAGCCAGCCAGGTGCGCGCCAAGATTCTGCGGCTCGCGAGCGAGCTGCTGGATGCCGCGGAAGAGGAGCTGGTGCTGGGCAATAGCGAGGTGCGCGTCGACGGTGACCCGGAGCGCCAAATCTTCTTGGGCGAGCTGGCGTCGGCCTCGAATCCGCTTCGTGGCGCCGTCGCCCCCGGTACCGAGCCTGGCCTCGAAGCGACGGCTTATTTCGGCCCCAGCCGAGGCGCCACAGCGAGCGGCGTCCACGCCATGCGAGTGGAGGTCGACCCGGAGACGTTCACCGTCGACGTAATCGACTACGTGGTGGTCCACGACTGCGGCCGCGTCATCAACCCGATGATTCTGGATGGGCAGATCCAGGGCGGAGTGGCACAGGGAATCGGCAACGCCTTCTACGAGCAGCTAGTCGTGGATGACAACGGCCAACTGCTGAACGCGTCGTTCATGGACTACCTGCTTCCGACCGCCACGGATGTGCCCCGGGTACGAATCGACCATTTCGAGACGCCCGCCGCAGAGACGCCGCTGGGCGTCAAGGGTGCCGGAGAAGCCGGCTGTATTCCCACCGCGGCGGCGTTCGCCCAGGCGGTCGAGGACGCTCTCGGGATCCGCGAGCTCGAGATCCGTGAGATCCCGCTCAGCCCCAATCGACTCTTCGAGCTGGTGCGCGACGCCCGCGGTGGCGCGTCATGACGACCCGGCCAGGAAGCGCGCGGAAGTCGATCGCAGCGTGGGCCGAGGGGGCACAGTGAAGCCTGCGGCCTTCCGTTATCACGCACCGGACACGCTCGACGAGGCGCTGGAGATCCTCGCCGAGGATCCCTGGGAGGCGAAGGTGTTGGCCGGGGGCCAGAGCCTTATCCCAGCGATGAACTTCCGGTTGGCACAGCCGACGATCCTTGTCGATTTGAACCGGCTCAGCGAGCTTGCGTATATCGAAGCGGCCGACGACGGTGGATTACGGATCGGCGCTATGACGCGCCAGGCTGTGGTCGAGAGACATCCGCTGGTCGCGGAACGGGCGCCGCTGGTACACCAGACGATGCCGCATATCGCTCACCCGCAGATCCGCAATCGCGGCACATTCGGCGGCAGCATCGCGCATGCGGACCCGGCCGGCGAGCTGCCGGCAGTGTCGCTCGTGCTCGGTGCCGAGCTTCGTGCGCGCAGCCGCGATGGAGGCGAGCGCACTATCGCGGCGAGCGACTTCTTCTTCGGCCTGTTGACCACCGCGTTGGAGCCGGGCGAGGTTCTCACGGAGGTCAGCCTGCCAGTTCCCGCGCCCGGGACGGGGTGGGCCTTCGACGAGGTCGCCAGGCGGCACGGCGACTACGCGCTGGTCGGCGTGGCCGCTGCGGTGACGCTGGACGAGGCCGGCCGCTGCACCGACGCGCGCATCGGCCTGCTGTCTGTCGGCGAGGGTCCGGTGCTGGCGGTGCGTGCGGCCGAGGCGCTGGTCGGCGAAGAGTTGTCGGAGGATCGCGTTGCCACGGCCGCCGCGCTGGCGGCCGAATCCGATATCGATCCCCCTGCCGACCTGCACGCCAGCGTCGAGTTTCGGCGCCACCTGGCGGGCGTCATGGTGCGGAGGGTCGTGCTGCGTGCCGGTGAGCGTGCTCGCCAAGGCCCGGAGTTGGCATGAGTCGGTGGCGATCGCTGCTTGATGAGCCACCGGTCGAGCTGGCCGCGCCGTTGCCTGCTTCTGAGCTGCTGAACGCCGACATCGCGCCGACGCCGTTGTCGGCCCGCACCTGGAGTCGTTGGAATCTGGCGGCGCTGTGGGTCGGGATGAGCGTGTGCATTCCCACCTACATGCTCGCCTCCAGCATGGTGCAGGCCGGCATGGGATGGCGTCTGGCCTTGTTTACCATCCTGCTCGGCAACGCCATCGTGCTCGTGCCGCTCGCACTCAACGGGCACGCCGGAACCCGCTATGGCATCCCGGTTCCCGCTTTCGCCCGCGCTGCCTTCGGGGTGCGCGGCGCGCACGTACCGTCGCTGCTGCGAGCCGTGGTCGCCTGTGGCTGGTTCGGCATCCAGACGTGGATCGGCGGCACCGCGATCAACGCCATCCTGACGATTCTGTGGAACGGGTGGGCGCAGCTGGGTGGTGGTTTCGTGTTCATGGGATACGGAGCCCCCGCCTACGTCTCGTTCCTGCTCTTCTGGGCCCTGAACATGTACTTCGTCTATGCCGGGACGGAGTCGATTCGCTGGCTGGAGACGGTCACTGCACCGTTCCTGATCGTCGTCGGTCTGGCGCTGCTTTACTGGGCGGCGGTTCGTGTCGGTGGGATCGGCTAAATCCTGGCGCGCTCAGACACCCTGGTGGCAGATGCCGAGGCGCTGCCACCGATGCGCTGGCTGTTCGGCTTCTTCATGCCGTGGCTTACCGCAATGGTGGGCTACTGGGCCACCCTGTCGCTGAACATCCCCGACTTCACGCGTTACGCCCGCAGCCAGCGCGACCAGATCTCGGGGCAGGCCATTGGGTTGTTGACCACGATGCCGCTGTTCGCCTTCATCGGGGTGGCGGTGACCAGTGCCACGGTGATCCTGTACGGCGAGGCGATCTGGAATCCGGTCGACCTGCTGGCACGGCTGACGAGCGAGTACGACAGCCCGCTGCTCGGCCTGCTGGCGATGGCTGTCCTGATGCTCGCCACGCTGAGCACCAACATCGCTGCCAACGTCGTGGCGCCGGCGAACAGCTTCTCGGCGCTGGCACCACGCCGGATCAGCTTTCGCACCGGTGGCCTGATCGCCGGGTTGCTGGCGGTGGTCAGCATGCCGTGGCAGCTGCTCGATCAGTACCAGGGGTGGCTCATCAGCTACTCCGGCCTGCTGGGCGCCGTGGGTGGTGTGATCGCCTGCGACTATGTCCTGGTCCGACGGCTACGCCTTCGCATTGAGGACCTGTATGCCGAGCGCGGCGAGTATACATACGGTAACGGTGTCAACAGCCGCGCCATGGTCGCTTTGGGTGCCGGTGTCGGCACGGCGCTGCTTGGCAAGCTGATTCCGGCGGCATCATTCCTCTTCGCCAGCGCCTGGTTTTCCGCCACGGCCGTGAGCTTCGCTGTCTACTGGGCGCTGATGCGGCCGAAGCCTGGATCGCACGAGGGCGCACCGCAGCCCGACGATCACCGATAGCTCCTGTTACGATCCTCGCCCGACGCAACGAAACCGGAGACACGATGAAGCCCTACGACCTCTCTCAGCCACTCAACCAGGAGGTCTCCTTCTGGCCGTATTACCCGCCGTTCGAGGTCAAGTACATCAAGCGAAAGTCCGAGCACGGCGTGAACGCGCAGTACATCCAGACCTCCAACCACATGGGGACCCACCTGGACGCGCCGAGACACTTCGTCACCGGCGGGATGACGATCGATGAGATCCCGATGGACTGGCTGTACGGACCCGGGGTGATCGTCAACCTTGCCGACGAGCTCGATGAGTTCGACGTCTACACGCCAGAGATGATCGAGTCGCACGTCGAGGTGCACGAGGGCGACATGCTGCTGTTACATACGGGCTGGGAGAAGTACGCTCAGTTCGGGTCCGAGCCCGACGAGGAGAAGTACATTCATCGTCATCCGGGCGCCCATCCCGACCTCGTTCCCTGGTTGCTGGACAAGAAGATCCATATCTGGGGTCTGGATGCGGTGTCCACCGACCACCCGATGAACCTTCCCATCGGACGTTTCCTGGGCAAGGGGATGTTCAATCACTGCGACCGCGTGCGGAAGGCCTGCGAGGACAAGTTCGGCGGGCCCGAAAGTGTAGCCGAGCTGTTTCCCGATTCCGATTATCAGCTGACGCACAACGCCCTGTTCCCCTCCAATTGCATGCACATCGAGAATCTGGGCGGTGACATCAATAACCCGGAGCTACACGACCGCCGCCTGACGCTGGGGTGCTTCCCGTGGAAGTTCCGCGGCGGCGAGGCGGCATTCTGCCGCGTCGTGGCGTTTGTCGAGGAGTAGTCACCGGGTTCGGGGAGGACCGGGATGAGCGCTGACGGACAGCTGTTGTCGAGCGCGAGCGAGATCGTTCGACGGGTCGCCGCGGGTGAGCAGTCTCCGGTCGAGGTGATTGCCGACGCGTTGCGCCGCGTGGAAGCCCACAGCCCGACGCTGAACGCCGTGGTGACGCTCTCGGACACCGCGATGGATCAGGCGCGCGACCTCGAGGCGCGGCTTCAGAACGGTGAGGAAGCCGGCCCGCTGTGCGGCCTGCCGGTTGGCATCAAGGACGTCACTCCGGTGCGGGGTTTGCGCCACACGTACGGCAGCCGCCTGTACGCCGACAACGTCGCTGATGTCGATGCGGTCGTGGTGCAACGGCTGCGCGACGCCGGAGCCATCATCCTCGGCAAGACCAACACCCCTGAGTTCGCCGCCGGCGGCAACACCTTCAACGATGTCTTCGGAGCGACACGCAACCCGTGGAATCCAGACCTGTCGGCCGGTGGATCGACCGGTGGCGGAGCAGCGGCGCTGGCGACCGGCATGATCGATATCGCCGAGGGCACGGATCTGGGCGGCTCGTTGCGTATCCCGGCTTCGTTCTGCGGCGTCGTCGGAATCCGCCCGACGCCGGGGCTGGTTCCGACCTGGCCGAGCGGTTACCCCTGGGACACGATGCAGGCGACCGGGCTCATGGCGCGCACCGCCGAGGATCTGGCGCTGGCGCTGCAGGCGGTGGCGGGGCCGAGCCCGTTCGCTCCGGTCGGCGAGTCGATCGATTACCGCGACTTCGTCGACTTGGTCAGCAACCGCCCGGTCAAAGGGATGCGGCTGGCCTACTGCGCCGATATCGCAGCGATCGGAATCGATCCGGAGGTGGAGCGCGTATGCCGTGAGGCGATCGACGCGCTAGTTGCTGCCGGCGCCAATGTGGAGGAGATCGAGTTCGACCTCTCCTACGCCCGTTCGGCGTTCCTAGCGCTGCGCGGGTATTGGATGGTGGCGCAGCAGTTCGCGCGCCTCGACCGCCGCGACGGGTTCGGTGACAACTTGCGTGGCAACGTCGAGGCCGGTCTCGGTACAACGGCGCTGGACTTCGCTGCTGCAGAGCAGGTCCGCGGCCGCGTCTGGGAGCAGTTCCGCCAGTTGTTCCGGCACTTTGACCATCTGCTGACGCCGACGATGGCCATACCTCCGTTCCCCGTCGACCAGAACTATCCGGAGTCCATCGCCGGCAAGCCGATGGAGACCTATATCGACTGGATCGCACCGACGTTCCTGCTGAGTCTCGCGGGTCTCCCGGTTGCCTCGGTGCCGGCAGGTCTGGACGCCAGCGGTTTGCCTGTGGGCTTACAGATCGTCGCCGGCCCTGGCGGCGAAGGGCACGCGCTGTCGGCTGCCGCCGCGGTGCAAGCCGTACGGCCGGTCGGTGTTCCGCCCATCCTGGAAGCATGATCCGGCGGCTCATGCTGCACGGTGTCGCCCGCCAGGAGCGCAAGCTCGGCGCCTCGCTCGAGTACATCCGCCACATCATTCGTGCTTCGGTGCCGGCGGCGCTCAAGTTCGGCATGTTCACCCCCATGGCCGAGCACCGGAAGCGGCTTCCGCCCGTGCCCTACTGGGTGGCGCGATTGGTAGCGACGCAGCGTGAGGATTGCGGAACATGCGTCCAGATCGAGGTGAATCTCGCGCTCGAGGATGGTGTGCCGGGCGACGTCGTGCGGGCAACGCTCGAGGGTCGGGTCGCCAGCCTCCCGGATGAGGCGCGGGAAGCCTACGCGTTTGCCCAGGCGGTGCTCGCCGCCACGGGGTCAGAGGGGCCACATCGAGAGCGGCTCCGCGAACTGTACGGTGAGGCCGGGCTCGTCGAGCTGGCACTGGGAATGGCAGCGGCGCGCGTGTTTCCGGTGACCAAGCGCGCCCTGGGGTATGCCGTCAGCTGTAGCGCTGTCGATCTGCGCCTTCCCTGAACACGCCCAGCCCGGCGTTGAGGGTAACCGCCAGCAGAACCGACAGCACGACCGGGTTGGTTACCAGCAGCCGCGGTAGCTGCGGTAGCGACTCGAGCCAGGCGGGACCGAGCGCCGACTGCGTGTAGGTCGGCAACCCGAGCGCCACCACCAGCGTGATGCCGGCGATCAGCGCTGCCCCGTCATCCTCACTGGCGCCCGCCAGCATGGCGATCCCGGTGGTCGCGATCAGCCCGCAGACGATCACGAACACGCCACCGAGCACCGGCCGCGGCAAGGCCATCAGCAGAGCACCGAACTTCGGGCACAGCCCGTACAGCAGCAGCAGCACGACAGCAGCGACGCGAACAACGAAGCGACTGCCGACGCCGGTGGCTCGAATAATGCCGATGTTCTGCGTATAGCTGGTGCACGGCAGGCCGCCTACCGAAAGTGCCAGCAGACACCCGACGCCCTCCGCGGCGATCCCACGATCGATATGGCGTTGGGTGAGCGGCTCGTCCACCACCGAGCAGGTAGCCACGTAGTCGCCGATGGACTCGACCATCGAACCGAAGTAGCCCGCCAGCACGGCCACGATCGCCGCGGCGCCGAACTCCCATCCGAATCCGGGTCCACCGTAGGGAAACGCTCTGGGAATCTCGAACCAGGACTTGGTTGCCACCAGGTCCCAGTCGACCCGACCGAGCAGGCTGCCGCCACCGAGCCCCACCACCCAGATCGTGACGAAGATCGCGGCCCGAGAGATCAGCCCGCCGGCGACGCTGCGACCGCCCACCTGCAGAATGATCACCAGCAGGATGGTCACCGCCGCGAACCCGAGGTTCCCAGCGCTGCCGTCCCCGACGCTGACTCCTACCGCCAGGTGCCCGAGCGATAGTCCGATGGTCACCACGACCACACCCGAGACCACAGGCGGAAAGAGACGCCGGAGCCTGCCCAGCGTGCGCGTGCCACCGATGAGCGCCTCGACCGCTGCGCCGACAAAAGCCGCACCCCACATCGCGGCCGGCCCGAGCTGTGCTCCCACCGGGGCCAGCGTGCCCGTCAGCGTGGCCGACGGCCCCTGTACGATCGGCAGTCGGTTGCCGAAGGTGGTCTGAATCAGCGTCGCCACACCCATGGCGACCAGTGAGTAGTTGATCAGCGCCGCGCTGGCGCCATCTTCCATTCCGATCGCCGCCGCCACCGCCAGCGGCAAGACGAATGGCGAGATATCGACGAGCGTGTGTTGCCACCCGTACAGGACCGTCTCCCACCAGCGGGCCGGGCGTTCGTCGATGCTGTATGCGACCTTGCTCAAGCCAGCCTCCCTCGCGTGGCGCAGTCTACTGGAACCGGGAGGACGTAGAATGGCGCGTCATGAAAGTGGCTGGCCGACAGAAAATCGCCGCCCCCCGCCAGATCGTCTGGGAATCACTGTTGGATCCGGAGGTTCTCGCCGGCACGCTGCCGGGCTTCCGTGGTCTGGAGCGGGTAGGGGACAACGAGTTCGCCGGTGCGCTGGCGCTCGGGGTGGGACCGGTTCAGGGCAGCTTCGAGGGTCGCGTCAAGCTCGACGATCTGTGCCCGCCGGACTCGTACTCGATGCGGATGGAAGGGCGTGGTGGACCGGGATTCGTCGAGGGAAGTGGGGGCATTCGGCTGCACGACGACGGAGACGGCACGATGCTCGAGTATGACCTCGATGTGCAGGTCGGCGGCCGGCTTGCCGGACTCGGCCAGCGGCTGCTCGACATGACAGCGCGCATGCTCACCAAGCAGGGCCTCAGCCGGCTAACCGAGGCCATCGAGGCGCGCGGCTAGCAGGCCGTGGTGGAAGTGTGGCGGCCCACAGGGTTGCGGCGATTTGGGGCCATCTGCGGCGTTGGCCCTTCTCGACGATGACTAGGGCATCGCCTGCGTCAGGCCGCCTTGCATCTGGCCCCAACTCGTCGCAACCAGGCCCGCCACACTTCCACCACGGCCTGCTAGCGTCCGCCCGCTGCTGCACCTGCCGACCGTTTCGGCGTCGATGGCTAGTAGATCCGGAAGTTGATCGTCACGACGGCGCGGACGCGAACCTCCTTCCCATCGAGCGTCGCGGCGCTGAAGCGCCACTGGCGGATCGCTTCCAGCGCGGCGCGGTCGAGCTCCTCATCGGTGGTGCTGTTGATCAGGCGGGAAAAGATCACTGCCCCCGCCTCGTCGATGATGATCTCGATATCGGTCCTTCCTTGAATGCCACGCCGGGCTCGAGTGCGGTCATACTCCGGATCCACACGCTCCAGCAGTCCGGGTGGTACCAACCCCTCCGCGGTCATCTCGACCGCTGCCGGCCCTGGGGGCGGGCCGAAACCGGCTAGCGGCAAGTCGGTGAAGTCGGTGTCGACCTCCTCCAGATCGTCGAACTCCGGCGGCTCTTCGTCCATGACCAGCTCGGGGATGTCTGGGGTCGGGTCCGGGATGGGAATGCGCGGCACCGTTCGTCGGCGCACGACCCGTTGGGGTTTCGGCGGTTCCGGGGGCTGGTAGCGTCGGATTACGACCGCTTCCTCCTCCAGATCAAACAGATCCGGGCCGGCCGCCGCCGGCAGCAGGGCGGCGAACATGGCGAAGTGTGCCAGCAGCGCGATGACACCGGCCCACTTGAGCTGCCGCGCTGCGCCGCGATCGCCAAACGCGATACCGGCCATCAGGGCTCCAGCGTGCAGTTCGTCGTTGTCGGCTGCTATCGGCAGTGCGGCGCGTGCCAGCAGGACGTCCGCGTCCTCGAGCGTCAGGCGTATCCAATCGCTGCACTCGACCACGGCGATCTGCATCGGACACTCCCCAAGGTGTATCCAGTCGCCGCGCTTGAGTGCGTGCCTGCTGATCCGGCGCTCGTTCACGAACGAGCCGTGATCGGTGCCCAAGTCCTCTAGCCAGAACCCGTCGCCGCGCGGGACGATGCGCGCGTGCTCGGCGGCCACCGTCGGGTGGGCCAGAGGCACGACACCAGCGCCGCCGAGCACCAGCGGCTGCTGCAGCCGGCGCGGCGCCCCGCGGGCGTCCGAGGTCGCGACGGTAATCTCCCATGCGCCCCAAGGGGAAGAAGCCATGGGTCGAGAACTTATCGCACGTAGCCGCTGCGCGAGCGCACGCGCTCGTGTAAAGGGCGTACCTCAACGGTGAGCTGTTTCCACTGTCCACGCGGCGGCGGGTCCGGCGACTCGTGCAGGATGAGGTACTGATTGTTCACGTAGTCGGTGATATCGGCGCTGGCACCGCGCAACCAGCCACCCAGACCGCCGAAGCGATCCTCGACCTGCGGTCGCAACGCCACCAACCCCCCTGTGTGGTGAACCAACTGCTGCAGGAACGTCGTCGGAGCTCGATCGGCTGTGTTGTCGTCGGCTGCTGCGGCCTCCGCCGCGACACCCGGACGCCATCGTGGCGCACCGTTGCGAAGGACGACGCCGTGTATCGAAACGCCCTCCCGCTGGGCCGCCAGCCGCACGTCGGCTTCGGTGGTCTCGCTGCCGTCGTCATCGCCCAGCGACAGCACGATCAACGCCTTCTTGTCGAAGGTCGCCTCCCGCATCTGGATCAGGCCGAGGGCGATGGCGTCGTACAGGGCCCGACCGCCGCCGACGGTGTAGTTTTGCATTGCCGCCGCCAGGAGCCCGCGGTCCAGCGATGACGGGCTGAGGAACTTCGCTTCGTCGGCGAACTGGATGAGGAAGATCTCGTCCTCGATCGCCAGCGTCTCGATGAGCCGAGAAACCGCGAAGCGCGCCTCCACCTCGTATTCGGCCATGGCGCTGCTGGAGTCCACCAGGATGCCGACACTGGTGGCGTCGCGCTCCGAGATCATGTAGGTCACCGCTTGCGGCAGTGCCCCTCCCTCGCGCACCTGGAAGCTGTCGGCATCGAGGCCGGACATGAAGGAGCCGTCGAAGTCGAGCACGATGACCGGGATGCGGACGATCTCGATGTCGACGATGAAGTGTGCAGCCACTTCTAGTACCTCGCTCCCCAGATCGAGATCCTCGAGCGAAACTTCAGGCAGGTCGATACTCACCGCAGCTGCGGCTTCGGCGATCGTCACGCGGCACCAGGCGGCGAAGTCGCCGGGCCAGTTGGCTGCTGCCGAGGTGGTCGCGAGCCCGCTGCCGGACCGGTAGTCGAGCGCCAGGGCCGTCTGCAAAGTAGGCGACGCCAGCAGTGCTGCCTGCAAGTCGTCTGCGGCCTCCCCGAGCTCGTCGCGTCGATAGCGGGCGAGCGCCCGCAGCAGCAGGGCCTCGGCGCGTACGGGTGTCGGCTCTTCAGATTGCAGCAGCCGCGAGACGCTGTCGATCACCTCGGCGTGATTACCGGCAGCGTTGGCAGACCATGCTCCCTCGAGCGTGGCGTGCAGCGTGCCGGTGCTTGAAGCCTGCACCGGCAGCTGCGGCTGCTGAGCGGAGACGGTGGTCCCGCCGAGCACCACGCCGATAAACAGGCAGGCGAGCCGGGCTTGCCGGCCAGCGCATCGGTAAACCGGAGTTATCGTGCCGCCCGCACAGTTGCGAGAGCTCATTCGTAGCATCCCCATCGAGTCGCGGAGCAACGTAAGGTCCCGTGTCGAGGGTTGTCAAGCAACGCCAGGTCGGGTCCGCTCGACGGAGTAGATCGGCACAACTGGCCTGCACCACTGCCCGAGCCCGCGGCGCCCGATTCGCGCCGTTGCCGGGGCCTAGGCGCTCAGGGTGAGCGGTGATTGAAAGCGCGTCCAGGCGCGCTCGAGCGCGTCAGTGGCCTGTTCGATGTCAGCACTGCAGTCGGGTGGCTCGAGAAAGAAGCTTCGCGCTCCGGCTCCGAGGGCCTCCTGGAGGTGACGTGCCGTTTGACGCGCGTCGCCAACGAGATAGGCGCTGCGTGATTGCCGATTCTCGAACGGCTCGAGCCACAGGTTCTCCCGGTTCGGAGTGTCCGAGTCGGCGAGACGGCTCAGGCGCTCGTTCCAACGAGAGTCGTTCCAGGCCATGTCGAGCCGGTGTGCCAGCCGTCCGGCAGCATCGGCCCTGAACCGCGCCCGCGCAACGTCCCATGCCTCGTCCTCGGTGGCTCTCACTACCAGCCCCAGGAACAGACACTCGGCTCCGTCGCCGAAGCCGAGTGACGACACCGACCGCGCTCCGAGCTCGGCGGCCGCCCGTCGCCCCGCGCTGCTGCTTGCCGCGATGAAGAGCTGCGGCCTCTGGTCCTCGGTCAGCGGAGCCAGCGTCGCGGGTTTGTACACCCGGTAGGACTCGCCGACATGGGTGATTGGTCGAGGCGACGTCAACAGAGCGTTGATCATTTCGGCGTACTCGGTCACGCGGCGATAACGGTCGTCATGTCCCGCCCGGTCGTCGAGCGACAGAAGATCGGTGTTCGAGCCGCCGGCGACGAAGTACAGGTCCGGGGCGCGACCGTAGACGTTGGCCAGCGTCGCAACTTTCTTGGCCACGGTGTAGGGGTGCATGTAGAGCGGCTGCACTGTGACCACCGGGCGTAGCGACTCGGTCTCGTGCAGAAGGAGTTGGGCGATCGCCCAGGGGTCGGCGAGCCGATTGTTCGACCGGATCAGCATGCCGGTGTGGCCGCGAGCCTCACACCAGCGTGCGATCTCGATCACGCGCTCGGCGACTGACCGCGGTTGGTCGCGGTCGAGCTCGGGACAGGTTGTATAGATGCTCGGACGAGCTGCGGTCATGAACGGCTCCGGGATCAGACGGCGACAGCCCGCACAATAGGCAACCACGGATTGCCGGGACAATCCCGAATCCCGTGCGCGCGCAGTACGGTGGTCGGGTGCGGCCAGCGGCGTTCTCGGCGGTGTCGTCGGTGTCCGTTCAGTCGAACAGAGTGGGCTGTCGCCGCGGCGCCACGACTGGATCCAGGCAGAACGGGTCGTCGTTCTCGGGACGGTTCACGAGGGCGCTGACGGCGGTGGCGCGGAGTTGCTCGGCCGCTATCGGGCGCAGTAGCTCTCGCAACGGCTCCGGGTTGGCCGCCGGATCGAGCCAGGCAGAAAATTCGGGTGGTCTGAGCATGACCGGCATCCGGTCGTGGATCGGTGCCACCGTCGAGTTCGCCTCGGTAGTGATGAGTGCACAGGACTCCGTCGTGTCGCCGCTGGAGCGGTCACGCCAGCGATCCCAGACGCCGGCGAAGGCGAACGGATCGCCGCTGGTGAGCTCGAGGTGGAACGGTTGCTTACGTCCGTTGCCCAGACGCTGCCACTCGTAGAAGCCGTCGGCGGGAATCAGGCAGCGCCGCTGCTCGAACGGTTCCCGGAAAGCGGGCTTGGTGGCCACGGTCTCGGCCCGTGCGTTGATCATGCGGTTGCCGATCGTCACATCCTTGGCCCACCAGGGAATGAGTCCCCATCGGATCATCTGCAGGTGATGTTCCCCGGCAGCGACCCGGACCACCGCGACCGGCTGCGATGGCGCGATGTTGTATCGGGGCAGGAGTCCGGGCAACGGCTGCAAGCCGAACACATCCCTGATGATGTTGGCCGGGGTCCGAAGGGTAAAACGTCCGCACATACGATCTCGCAAGATCGGCGTCGCCTGGGATTCCAAGCGTATCAAACACGCCCCGAGCCGAGGTCCCACAGTTTCAACATGGGGACTATGGCCAGGTAGCAGCCCGACGAGGCTCAGAGAAGTCCATAGGGCGATGTCCATTGTTCTGGCGATCTCAAGCCGCGGGCTCGAGAACTTCCAGCAGAGTCTCGAACTCGAACGCCGCCGCGAAGCCCCCGACACCTGCGCCTTGTCTGAGCGCGCGTGCCCACAACGCTTGGCTGGGCGCGGCCGGTGGAGGCGACCGGTGACCGCAGCTCTCGCATTGATGCGCGCCGTCATCGAGGGCGTTGGTTTCGTCGACGAAGTGAATGAAATAGCGCGCGCCAATCTCGATCGGCGACGAAAGGAGGAGGAGGGCGCCGCCGCGCGAGACGTTCAGGGTCTCGCCGGTCAGCTCCCGCGTGTCACCTTCACGGCACAGAATGACGGCAAAGCGGGCGTGATACCCGGGATACCCCCGACGGGTTTCCAGATGCCATTGGGTACGCATTGGATGGCCTCCTGAGCTCCGCGCGAGTCCGCAGCATGTAACGGCGACGATCGCTCCTAGAAGGAGTGTTCGACGTTCTCCAGCTCCACCGGATGGCGCGCTGCGGCGTCGACGGTACATGTGTAGGCAAGCTCGACCGGATCGCCGGTCATGCTCTCGCCAAGGGCGCGGCCCCTGAGCGTGTAGCCGCTCCCCAAAGACGGGTCCATCGAGTCGAGTGGGAGGGGGAAGAGCAGCCTGCCGCGCGACTCGAGCGCTCGAGCGACCAGCAACCGGCACCGTTTCGTCGCTTCGACCCGGTTTGCCGCGACGAGATGCTGCAGGGTGGCGGGCGTAGGGGATACGGAAGCAATCGGCTGGCTCCAGAGCCACGCCGAGCCGATAAAGGCCACGACACCCGCCGTGAACCCCGAGAGCTCCGTTCCTGTCATGAATCGCGTGTCGGCCCTCCCATAGATGTTTGATGTCCGTTGCTGTCCTTTAATAGGCATAACAGGGTATTACGTACTTGCGCAAGCACGAAACTTTACGACAAAGAGTTGCATTTCGCCTCCGATAGAGCATGCTCGGGTGCGGCTGTCGCAGCCGTGCTGTTGCGGGATCGGGAATATCGTCGAGGACCAGCGGCCAGCTTTGTGAACGACCGCGCGCTACTCGCCGAACTGGGGACCCTTGTGATTGCCGGTAGGCGGGCGGTGAGTATGGATCAGGCGGAGCTGGCTCGACGCGTCGATCGGAGCGCCTCATACTTGTCGCGCATCGAAAACGGCCAGGCGATCCCCTCGTTGCGGGTGATACAGGCTCTGGCGACAGAGCTCTCGCTCGATCCCGGTCCTCTGGAGCGCCGCGTGCTCGGGGCTCAGCTCATTCGTTTGGTGGGCGGCGAATTGACACTCGAGCAGCTTAAGCAGGCCCTGGCTTACCTGGCATCGGATGACTCTCCACTGGACCGGGCGCTGTCGTGGTCGGTGGGGTTGACCCCTGAGCAGGCTCTCCAGGAGCTCCAGGGGCGTGATGACCCAGGTACAGACTGACCATCCGCCGGATCGTCATGCGGGCCCCATACCGGAATCCGAGCACGGCCGCGAGCGGGGTTACCACGATCACCGTTAGCAGCGCCATTCCGACGAGCCAGACGCGAGATCGGAGCAGCGAGGGTGCGAATTCACCTGTCAGCACAACGGCAAGCATCAATACCGCGACCGCTTGAAGCCCGATCGCAACACTCAACCGAATCCCGCTCAACGTGAGCCTCCGAAAGCGGGGAGTAGCCATCGCCTGCACCGACAGCCAGGGTCGGCTCGGAGCCCAACGACGCCGGCGCAAGCGCGCAATCAGCTCACGACCAGAATCGACCTGGGCTCCTGATGCCCCCCTTCGGTTAAGAAACCGCATCCGAGGCAGTTTTCCGACGACATGCGGCTCTTCGGAAAAGGGAAGAAAGGGGAGCATCGACGTCGATACGCCGGGCCATGGCGTCGCGGCGGACCGCGGCCAGTTCGAGACCACCGCGCGAGTCCCCAACGGGAGCGTACAGATCTGGTAGCATCCGACTCTCACGGTTCGGGTTGAGGCCGCCGGCGGTTCGGCGGCCGTTTTTGTGGACGGGAGCGGTGTCCGAAGTACACGACGAGACTCGCGGTGCGGCGCCGGATACGCCGGAGCAGGGGCGCTCCTGGCCGCTGGAGCCTGACGAAGCCGAGATGCGTGCGCTCATCGAAGCCACGGTGGCCCGAGTCCTGCCGCATGTGCTGTCGCTCGCCGAGCAGCCGGCATCGAACACGGATGGCGCCATCGAGTTCGCCCGCACGCTCGACGAACCCCTTCCACAACAGGGTGCGCCGTTCGACGAGTTGCTCGACCTGTTGTTCGACGATGTGATTCCGCGTTCGTTGAACACCGCGTCGCCGGGCTACTTCGCTTACGTCAACGGCAACGCCGTCTTCGAGTCGGCCCTCGCCTCGTTCATCAACGATTCGGTCAACCGCTACATGGGTGTCTTCGCGGCTGGGCCCGTGATGGCGAAGTTGGAGGCCAATGTGGTCGAGTGGTTCGCCGAGATCATCGGCTACCCGCCGGAGTCGAGTGGCTTCCTTACCAGCGGTGGATCGCTGGCCAACCTCACGGGGGTGGTAACGGCGCGACGCGAGCGCCTGCCACAGAGCTTCCTGAGCGGCACGATCTATGCCTCGGACCAGGTGCACCATTCGGTAGTCAAGGCGGCGTTGATGGCCGGTTTCCCCGCCGAGTCGGTCCGTTCGCTGCCGTCGGACGAGCTGTACCGATTGAGGGCCGACACGGTATTGGCCGCGGTTCGGGCAGACCGAGACGCCGGCCGCATACCTTTCCTGGTGGTGGCCAGCGCCGGAACCACGAACTCGGGTGCGGTGGATCCGCTCGATGAGCTTGCCGACCTGTGCGCGGCGGAGCGTCTGTGGTTACACGTCGATGCGTCCTACGGAGGATTCTTCGCGCTTACCGATCGCGGTAGTCGCGTGATGCGTGGTCTCGATCGCGCTGATTCAGTCGTATTGGACCCGCACAAGAGCCTGTTCGTGCCGTACGGCGTCGGCAGCTTGCTGGTGCGCGACGGCGAGGCGCTACGCCGGGCGCATTCGGCCGTCGCCGACTATTTGCCGCCGCTCCAGGACGAACGCGATCTGGTCGATTTCTGCGAGATCTCGCCGGAGCTCTCTCGCGAGTTCCGCGGCCTCAAGGTGTGGCTGCCGTTGAAGCGTCACGGCATCGGGCCGTACCGTGACGCGCTACAGGAGAAGTTCGAGCTCACGGACTGGATAACGGCGCGCCTGCGAGAGATCGACGGCGTCGAGATCGTGGCCGAGCCCCAGCTGACCATCCTCGCCTGGCGCCTAAAGCTACCGGGGTTGTCCGAGGAGAAGCTGGACCGCCTCAACCAGCGTCTGATCGGGCGCATCAATGCCCGCCGCCGCATCTTCCTCACCGACACCCGACTGGATGGCCGATTCGTGATACGCATTTGCGTGCTGCCGTTGAGGGCGCACGCCGAGCGCATGCGTATGGCGCTCGAGGACATTCTCGCTGCGATCGACGAGGTGCGAGCGGTGCCGGGTGGAGCCGAGTGACGCGGGCGCTGGGGCGGGTGGCGGCGGTGTTGGCCCTGGTAGGGTCGACGGCGGCGGCGGATCCCGTGGCCACGCGAAGGGCTTGGTCGAACCGAACAACAGGACACGGTATGCAGCACCCCGAGCCAGAGCGCGCCCGAATTGTCGCGGCCGCACGCGCTGTGATGGCAGCCGCACGGTACTGCGCCCTAATTACCCTCGACGCTGACGGCACACCGCAGGCGCGAACGATGGATCCCTTTCCATCTGATGATGACTTTACCGTTTGGATGGCCAGCAACGTGTCGACGCGCAAGATCAAGGAACTGGCCAACGACTCCCGTGCGACGCTTTACTACCTCGACGCAGCGGGCGGCGCCTACGTCACGCTGATCGGGCACGCACGCGCCATTGTCGATGACGCCGAGAAGGCTAGACGATGGAAAACCGAGTGGCACGAGTTCTATGTCGACGGCAGCCGCGGCGACGACTTTGTGCTGCTGCGATTCGTCCCGCATCGGCTCGAGGTCGTGAGCCCGGCACACGATGTGGCGTCGGACCCGATGGCCTGGAAGCCAGCAGTTCTCGAGCTCGAACGCTGAGCCTGACGAACCCTGACTTGCCCCGGGCTAATCGAGCTGGCTGTCGCGTCGCGCGTGATCGAGCGCCACCAACAGCTCCGCGCTGTAGAGCAGCACGAGGGCCGCGTAGTAGATCCACAGCATGAAGATAACCGCTGCCCCCGCCGAGCCGCTGAAGGTCAGGCTGGCGGTGGTGTAGCTCAGGTAGATACCGAACCCGGCGCGCGCCAGGCGCCACCCCACCGCGCCGACCAGAGCCGCCGGAAAGACCATTCGCCAGTCGTGCAACCTTCTCGGGGGCAGCGTGTAAAGGATGAGCATGAAGATCAGTATGTCGAGTACGAAGGAGCTGGCGAAGTTCAGGAACGCCGAGCGCTCGACGAAGTCCATCACCCGGGCGGCGAGTGGTGCCTCGATGCTTCGTACCACCGTCATCAGGATGTTGAACACGAAGCTCAGCATCAGCAGGACGGCGGCAGCAAGAGCTACCAGGCGTGGTTTCATCAGCCCCCACAGCGGCGGATGAAAGGTCTGGAAGATACGGTCGAACGCGGTCTGGATGGACCCGAACACCAGGCTCGCGAACCACACGGTCGTTACCAATGACACCAGCCCGATGCTGGTCCCATGGCGAAGCAACTCGCCCACAGCGGCGTTGATTACGGGGCCAAACTCAGGGGCGATCCAGCCTCCGTCGCGAAGAATCTGTTCGATCTCCTCCGAGGTCACCCCGACGAACAGGCTGAGGACGCCGATGACGAGACCGACCAGCGGCACGATCGACAGCAACGCGTAGTAGGAGATTGCGGCGCAGTCGTTGAACCCGTTGTTGAACCAGAACTTGTGGGCCGCGCGGCCGAGGGCGCGCACGAAGGCGGCCAGTAAATGAAACAAGTTCACGGCTGGCTCGATGGGTCCGAGGCGGACGTTATGGCGGCGGCGTTACTCGGCTTCCTGAGCTACCGGGGTCTCTGCGCCCAGGAGCTTTTGCAACTCGCCCTGGTGGTACATCTCGATCAGGATGTCGCAGCCGCCGATGAACTCGCCATTCACGAAGATTTGCGGAATCGTCGGCCACTGCGTGATCTCGCCCAGGGCTGAGCGATACGCATCGAGGTTCTCGAGCACGTTGGTCGCCGTGAACTCCACGCCCAAGGCGCGGAACACATCGCACGACGCCTTCGAGAAGCCACATTGTGGCCAGTCGGGCGTGCCCTTCATGAAGAGATGAACCGGGCTGCTGCTTACTGCGGCATCGATCTGACCGCGGAGTTCTTCGCTCATTGAGATGCTGCTCCTAGGGAGTTCTCGTGCGGATCTGCAAGGCGTGGACGGCCTGTGTCATGTGCTCTCCGACCGCCTTGTAGATCATCTGATGTTGCTGCAAACGCGTCTTGCCCTCGAATTGTTCCGCAACCACCTCGACTCGGTAGTGATCGCGCGTGCCCGTCAGGTCAGTGACCTGCACGGTGGAACTCGGAAGCGCGGTCTCGATGATGCGCTGAAGCTCGTGCGGAGCTAGTAGCTGCGGACTCTGCATGGGGCCTCGCCGGGTGGTCGTCAGGCGCCTGGGTCAGCCACCTGTTCAATGATTCTACCGAAGCGGACGACCGCAGGCGTGCCGACGCGAGGTGGTGGCACAACCTTGCCCGCGGTCGCGAAGACGCTAACTATCTATAGTTATTGATGATCTGATATGAAAAGGTAACGATATTAATGATTGTCTTGAATCAGTTATGCTTTTAGATGACTATTATTAGTCAGTATTGGTAATTCATGGACGGCACTCTGAAGCCGATGACTACGACGGTGCCTTGCCTGCCGCAACTACGAACTTGCTATCGCGCCCGGCGCGTGCTCGTAGCGGTGCGGCTGGCGTTGATCGCCTGGGCATGCCTCTTGTCGGCCACCGCTGCGGCGCAGCAGCTCAACTTCACGCGCTACACAGTGACCAACGGGCTGCCGGCGAGCCGGGTCCACAGCATCCTGCAGGACCGCCAGGGGTATCTCTGGTTCGGGACGAGCGGCGGCCTGGCACGCTACGACGGCTCCGAGTTCACCCGATTCACCGCCGCCGGAGGGCTGATCGGTAGCACGATTGTGGCTCTGGTGGAGGCGGCCGATGGCAGCATCGTTTTCGCCGCCAGTGAAGGCGGGGTCGGGGTAGTCGAAAGCGGCACCGTGCGCGTCATGCTCGGCGACGGACTCGACGGCGCAGTCGTCCGGGCAATCTATCCGGATCCCGGCGGCGAGCTCTGGTTTGCGACCGCCCGCGGATTGGTTGTGACCACCCCTGAGGGAGCACGCCGCGCGGTGCCGGAGTCTGCGGTTCCGCCGGGTTGCTGCTCGGCCGTAGCGGTGGATCATTCGTCCCGAACGTGGGTCGGTGGGGCCGGCGGCCTGTATCGGTTGCACCGCGAGCAGCTGCGACGGGAAGACGTCGGCCTGCCTGCGGGTACGGCGGTCACGGTGCTCATCGTCGACGACGGCGGCACGCTATGGGTGGGAACCGATCGCGGCCTGTACCGGCTGGTTGGCAGTCGCCTCGACCCCCTGGCCGAGGCCCAGAGTAGGCACGTCATCGGCGCTACACGATCTCCGGACGGCGGCCTGTGGTTCGGCACCGATCGCGGCGCCATCCACGCCCGATTGCCGGCGATCGAGGTGCTCGATGCCGCCGCCGGAATCGGTGATGACCGTGTCAACGCCGTGCTGGTGGATCACGAGGGCAACGTCTGGTTCGGGACCGACGGCGGCGCCGCCAAGCTCGTCGCCTCGAGCTTTGCCACCTACACAACCGCCCACGGCCTGCCGGGGAACTTCATCGTGGCGCTCGATACCGACCCCAGCGGTACGGTCTGGGCTGCGACCCGGGGAGGAATCGTTTCGCTGCGTGGGAGCCGGGCGCCGAGCCTCGAGCTGGAAATCAATGCTGCCGCCGCCGGCCAGATCACGGCGCTGGTGGCCACCGCGGACGAATTGCTCGTGGGGACGACGCGTGGCTTGTTGCGGGCGCCTCGTGGACGCGACCCGCGCCTGGTTCGTGGTCCGGCGGTGCGCGCGCTCCGACGTCACGGCGGTGCCGTATGGGTGGGCACGGAGAGCGGATTGCATCGCGTCAGCGGCGATCGCATCGCTCCGGCGCCTGCCGGTCAGCGGCTCGCCGACGCACCAGTTACCGCCCTCGTGAACGACAGTCAGGGGCGCTTGTGGGTCGGCACTCGCGATCGAGGTGTCTGGGTCCAGGTCGATGGCGGCTTCGTGCGCCCCGACAGGGACGAAGAGTGGCAGCGGTCACCGGTCTGGTCGTTGGCTCCGGCCCCTGACGGAAGTGTGTGGGCGGCGACGAACGGCCACGGTGCAGTGCGGTTCCTTCCCGACGGCAGCACGTCGGCACTCACGCGCGATGGCAATGGGCTGGCCAGTGATTTCGTGAACCAGATCGTAGTCGACCGTCAGGGCCGGGTTTGGATGTACACCAATCGCGGGCTCGATCGTTGGGATCCAGCACGCGGAGTGTCGCACTACGATCTGGGAGATGGCCTGACCGCCGCCGCCGGCAATCCGGGTGCCGCTGTCGAGGGCGAAGATGGTCGCCTCTGGTTCGGCACACCGGCGGGGCTGACGGTGTTCCATCCCGGCGTCCGCATCGCTGCCACAGTGGCGCCGGCGGCCGTGATTCGGAGTGTCCTGGTGGACGGTGAGCCGGCGAACGAGTCGACCCTTGCGGATCTGGCCCCGGAGCGCAACGACGTCACCATCGCATACAGCGCGCTGTCCTATCGAGATGAATCGAGTACCCGCTTCCAGTACCGCCTGATCGGACGATCGGAGACCTGGTCACGTCCGACCGAGGAGCGACGGGTGGCGTTCGTAGACCTGCCTGCGGGTGACTACACATTCGAGCTACAGGCGATCAACGAGAGCGGCTTGTGGAGCCATGACCCCGCCAGGGTGCGCTTCGTGGTGCGTCCCGAGATCTGGGAGACGAGATGGTTCCGCATCGCGCTGGCTCTAGTAGCTCTGGCAGCTATCGGTGTCCTGTTCAGGGGCAGGCTACGGCATGTCGAGGATGATCGGCGCCGACTCCGCCGCATGGTCGACGCGCGCACCCGCGAGTTGGTGGAGAAGAACGCGCAGCTCGAGCGGATGGCCACCACCGATGAGCTCACGGGCCTACCCAACCGCCGTTTCTTCCTTGACAGCCTGGAACGTGAGCTACGCAAGCTGACGCGCGTTGCCACCGACCAGCACCTGTCGCTACTGGTACTCGACCTCGATCGCTTCAAGACGGTCAACGATCGCTTCGGTCACGCTGCTGGTGACGAGGTCCTGCGCCTCGTGGCCCGCGGCCTGTCGCAGACCGTTCGCGCCACTGACCTTCCGGCGAGGTTCGGCGGCGAGGAGTTTGCCATCCTGTTGCCCAACACCGGAGCAGAAGGCGCTCGGTTCCTGGCGGAGAAGCTTCGTTCCGAGGTCGAGGCGGAGCGCATCCGATTCGATGGCAACGACCTTTCCGTGACGATCTCGGTTGGCGTGGCGACGCTGTCGTCGCCATCGCGCTACGACGAATCGATCGCGGAAGATCTACTCAAGCGCGCCGATGAGGCGATGTACCAAGCCAAGTCGGGCGGTCGAAATCGCGTCATTGCTGCCGGGCCGCCTCACCCGTCAGGGTAGGCACGGGCTACCTGCCGACCGCGATCCTCGTCGATGCTCCAGAGCAGAGCCAGGCCGGCGACGAAGAAGACCGTCGTGATAGCGACCGCAATGCGATGCGATGCGGTGACGTAGTTGGTGATCCCGTAGGTCAACGGGCCGACGATCGACGCTGCCTTTACCGCCATTCCCCACAGCCCGAAGAACTCTGCTGCCTTGGCGGGAGGTGTGAACAACGCCACCATGGCACGGCCGGCCGACTGGCTCGACCCGATCGCGATTCCAGCCATGTTGCCGATGAGGAACAGGTGCATGCGGGTTTCGATGAACGCTGCGCCCAGCGTGGTCGCGCTCCACAGCACGAGAGTGGCGGCGATGGTCTGCTTGGACCCGAACCGGTCCTGTACGAAGCCGAAGGCGAAGGCGCCAGCGGCGGCGCTCAGGTTGACGACCACCAGCAGCGACATGGTCTCGACTTGAGTCAGCCGGAGGACCTGCTGCGCATAGACCCCGGCGACGGTGCTCACCACCGTCACCCCGGCGCTGTAGGCGCCGATGCAGAGCAGCAGGCGAAACAGATCGCCGAATCGACGCGCTTCCCGGAGCGTGCTTCCGACGCGCGCGAATCCGACCCGTACGTAGTCTGCGGCGCTTCCCAGCTGGCCGCGATCTCGCGGCTCGCGAAGCCACAGGAACGATGGCAACACCGCCAGCCCGAAGACGCCAGCGACGATCAGCGCGGTGTAGGGCACCACCTCGGCCTCGGGAGCGCCACCAGCGACCGCGTAGCGTAGATAGATCAGGCACAGCGCCAGCGCTACCAGGCCCCCGATGTAACCCCAGGCCCAGCCGAATCCAGACAGTTTCCCTACGTCCTCCGGGGGAGCCAGCTCGGGCAGGAAGGCGGCGATCAGGTTCTCGCCCGCTGCATAGAAGGTGTTCGACACGATGATCAGACCGGCGGCAAGCCAGACGTCACCCGGCCCCGTAGCGGCTAGCGCCGCCGTGGCCAGGACGCAGAGGCTGGTGGTCCATACCAGCAGCCGCTTCCTGGACGCCGAGTAGTCGGCGATGGCACCGAGCACCGGTGCGCTGACCAGCACCAGCAGGTAGGACACCGACAGGGCAGCCGTCCATGCGAGCGTCGCCGCCGGTCGATTCTCCGCCACCACGGTGACGAAGTAGACGTTGTAGACGGCCGTGATGATGACAGTCGTGTAGCCGGAGTTCGCGAAGTCGAAGGTGCACCAGGCGAACAGCTCTCTACGCGTCGCGCGCTTGGTCGGCGGGCTCAGATGAGCGCCCCCTCGATGCGTTTCATGTCGAGAAACGCCTCGACGACAACCGGATCGAAATGGGTGCTGGCGCACGAGCGGAGCTCTTCAGCCGCCAGCTTCGCGGTCATCGCCTGACGGTACGGGCGCGTGTTGGTCATCGCATCCCATGCATCCACCACCGCGAACGCGCGCGCCGAAAGCGGGATGTGCTCGCCGGCCAGGCCGTGTGGATAGCCGCTACCGTCATAGCGTTCCTGGTGATAGAGAACGAGCTCCAGCGAGGGATCGAGGAACCGGATGCCACGCAGCATGTCGTAGCCGATCTGTGGATGACGCTTCATAATGGCGCGTTCGCGTCGGTCCAGCGGGCCGTCTTTGAGCAGAATCGAATCAGGAATGCCGATCTTGCCGATATCGTGCAGCAGCGCACCTGCCTCGATGACCTGCAGCGTTTCGTCGTCGTCGACTCCTAGCCGACGGAGCAGTCGCGTGCAGCCCTCGGAAACACGCACCGAGTGGTTCGCGGTCTCCTGCTCGCGCGCGTCCAGGGCCGCGGCGAGCGCCGTGAGGGTCTCGTTGTAACTGTCGCGCAGCTTCTCCAGGGCGCGCCGCAGCTCGATGGTTCGATCCTGCACCATCCGTTCAAGCTTCGTCTGGTAGAGCTGATTCTCGATTACCAGCCGTCGTCGCTCGAGGCCCTGGTGCACCGATATCAGCAGATCGTCCATGTCTACCGGCTTGACCAGGTAGTCGGTGGCGCCTCGGCGTAGGCACTCCACCGCCAGGCGGCTCCGGTCCACCGACGTCAGCATGATTACCGAGACGTCGGGGTAGGTGGTGAGCACCTGATCCAGAAACCACAGGCCGTCTCGGTCGGGCATCCTGACGTCACAGATCACCAAGCCGAATTCGCATGCCAGGCTGGCGTAGCGGCCGCCGATTGGCGTCAGCGGGCCGCCCTCCGGCTGCAAGGGACTATCGTCGCGGCCGGCCGCAGCCTCACGTAGGATGCGGAGCGCATCACCGGCATCGATCGCCTCCTGGCACCCGAACCCGAATTGGGCGAGTGTGGACACAACCAGCGAACGAAGCCCCGGATCTTCTTCGACCACGAGGATGCGCAGGTAACTGTCTTCAATTCGTGGGCGTACCAGTTCCTCGAGCTCTTGGTCCATGGCCGCCTATTGTGCCATCGGGTCGGGCCGGCAACTACTGCCGCGACCCGCGGCGGTGGAGTCGCAGGCACCTAGGACCACCCGGATCTCGGCCGCCAGCGCAGCGTTGGTGGCGATGCCGGACTTACCGTCGTGCACCCTGCGTCCTGCCCAGTCGGTAAACACGCCTCCGGCCTCCTCGACGATCGGAAACAAGGCAGCGGAGTCCCATAGCGCCAGCACCGGATCGAGCATCGCCTCGGCACGACCGGTAGCGACCAGAGCATGCCCATAGCAGTCGCCCCATGTTCGTGCCATTGCGGCCCTGCTGGCCAGCTTGTCCCACTGCGCGGCGTGACCGGCACTGGTTAGCGCCTCGGCGTCGGTGGCCAGCACCAGCGCCTCGCCCAGTGCATCGACAGGTGACACCAGGGCGCGGCTGCCGTTCCACCAGCAGCCGCTACCGTGGGCCGCCGCGACCGTCTCCGACAAAGCCGGGAAGTGCGCCACGCCGACTACCGGCCGGCCTTCGTCCTCGAGTGCAATCAGCACCCCATAAAGCGGTACGCCCCGGATGAAGTTCTTGGTGCCGTCGATCGGGTCGATGATCCAGCGGCGCCGTGCTTCGCCGCGGGCAGTTCCGAACTCCTCACCAACGATGCCATCGTCGGGGAAGTGCTGTTCCAGCAGCTGACGGCAGAGTTTCTCGGCGTCGCGATCGGCCTGCGTTACGGGCGTCAGGTCCGCCTTCAACTCCGCCTTCACGCTCGCTCCGAAGTAGCGCAACGTCTTCTTGCCGGCCTGCTCGGCCATCTTCACGGCGAATTCGAGCAAGGGGCTGAGATCGGCGTCCATAGTCGGCCTCTTTTAGCTTATGATGATCAATAGTAATTAATTCTGATTAATAAAAATGGATAGTGATGATTATTATCTTTTCGACATTAGATAAGCGTTTTTAACATCTGTTGTGACGTATTCATATGTTGAGGTGATTATCACTCAGGACGAGTGCGCTAGAGATGACGCCTGGAGAACAGCCTGCGACCGCACGTCGGATCACCCGCGTGATGGTAGCCGAGGACGACGTCGACATGGCTTACGTCCTGGAGTTTCTGCTCAGCCGCGAGGGATTCCAGGTCGATCTGGTCAGCGATGGACGCGAGGCTGTTCGACGCGTCGAGTCCGAGCCCCCACCGGATGTGGTCTTGCTCGATGTGATGATGCCATTCGTCAGTGGCTTCCAGGTCATGCGCGCGATCCGTGACGAGCCCTCGTGGTGCGGCGTCCACGTGATCATGCTGTCGGGGAAGGGCTCCGAGCAGGACGTCGTCAACGCCCTGAGCGCTGGGGCCAATGACTACATGACGAAGCCCTTTCGCCCACGCGAGCTCGTGGCCCGGGTTCGGGGGCTGCTGGCCAGCCGAGGGCTCACGAATGAGCAGGTGGCCTGAGATGCGGTCTCCCCGCATAGTCCGGAGGGCCCGATGACCGGCGTGTCCTCGTTCGTCGTGGTGCTCGCCGTTATCACCGCGATTGCTGTCGCGGTGCTGACGCTCGGGTTGCTCGGAGTGATTCTGGCCATTCGTTTCTTGCACACGCGCCGCCGATTGTGGCGCGACAAGGTGTCGCAGCGGTGGCGTGCGCAGATGACGCGCGCGCTGGTGCAGGAGCCCACCCGGGCTCCGTCGCTGACCCGTGCCGAGGCGCCCGAGGTATTGCCGCAATGGGCCTACTTCCATGAGTTCCTGCGGGGCGATTGCAAGGACAACCTCAATCGTCTGGCGCGTCTCTCGGGCATCGATATCCACGCCAAGCGGAGATTACGCGGTGACAGCGTGCGCCAGAAACTGATCGCCATCCAGGTGCTCGGCAATTTGCGCGACCGAGAATCACGCCGGCTGCTGCGCCCACTGGTTAGTAGCCCCAACCCCTATCTGTCTCTGGCTGCCGCCCACGCGCTGCTGCGCATCAGCCCGCGTGAGTCGATGCGCGAGATGCTGCCGGTGCTCGCCTCGCGTTCGGATTGGCCACCGGGGCGGGTCATCGCGATGCTGCGAGAGGCCGGCCCGGAAGTAGTTTCCGAGCCGCTCGCGGAGGCCGCAATGTCGGCCGCCGAGGCGTACCAGCCTCTGCTGATCATCTACCTGGATACGGCTGACGAGGCGGTCGCCATGCAGACGATCAAGCACATCTTGCTGCACTGCACCGATCAGCAGATCACGGTCACGTGCCTTTATCAGCTCTCCAAGTTGGCGCACCCCGAAAGCCTGCGAGTGCTGCGGGCCTATCTGGAGGACACCAACTGGCTAGTCCAGCTCCATGCGGTGGCCGGAATCGGGAAGCTCGGCGGCGAGGCTGATATCGACGATCTCACACGCATGCTGCGCCACAAGGAGTACTGGATCCGCGTTCGGGCCGCGCAGGCTCTCGCCAAGCTGCCGACGATGAACGGCGATCGGCTGCGCGATATTCGCGCCGTTGAGAGCGACGCCTACGCGCGAGACATCCTCACCGAAGTGATCGCCGAAACAGGAGTGGCGGCATGAGTGTGTTCGACACCATCCGGCCGATGGAGTGGTTCTTCCTCATCTATTTCATATTCACGCATCTCTTCTACCTGGTGCTGAACTACCTGGCGGTGTTGCGCGTTTTCAGTCATCTCGAGGAGACCGCGCTGGAGCGATTCTCGGTCAGCTACACCGGACTCGAGCCGCCCATCAGCCTGGCGGTGCCGGCGTTCAACGAGGAACAGACCATCGTTACGACGGTCTACTCACTGCTACAGCTCGAGTACCCGGAGATCGAGATCGTCGTGGTGAACGACGGCTCCCTCGACGCGACGATGGAAGTGCTCATGGAGGAGTTCGACCTCGAGCCCACCCCCGAGGTGTACCGCGAGCAACTCGGCACCGAGCCCATTCGCCAGATCTACAGGTCGCGCATCAACGACAACCTCCGCGTCATCGACAAGGAAAACGGCGGCAAGGCCGATGCGCTCAACGCCGCCATCAACTCGTCCCGCTTTCCACTCTTCTGCAGCATCGACGCCGACTCGTTCCTCGAGCGTCAGAGTCTCCGCCGCGTCGTGCTGCCGTTCATCGAGGACTCCAAGACGGTCGCCGTCGGCGGCACTGTCCGCATTGCTAACGGCTGCAAGGTCGAGGACGGCTGTGTCGTTTCGACAGGCCTGCCCTCGGGGATCCTTCCGCTGCTTCAGATCGTCGAATACTTGCGCGCCTTCCTGTTTGGACGGATGGGCTGGGCGCAGATCAACTCGCTGCTCGTGGTCTCGGGGGCGTTCGGCCTGTTCCATCGCGCCACCGTGGTCGAGGTTGGTGGATACAGCCGCGGAACGATCGGCGAGGACATGGAGTTGACGGTGCGGATGCACCACCACCTACGGCGCTTGGAGCAGCCGTACCGCATCACGTTCGTGCCAGAACCGATCTGCTGGACGGAGGTTCCCGCGGATCTGCGAACGCTCCGCCACCAGCGCGCGAGATGGCAGCGCGGCCTGTCGGAGAGTCTGTGGCAGCACCGCGGACTGATTTTCCATCGCAACGGCGGCCTGGTGGGTTGGGTCGGCATGCCGTCCATGGTGATCGTCGAGTGGGCCTCGCCCATCGTCGAGGTTGCCGGCTACGCCTACATGATCGTCGGGCTGGCATTCGGCTGGGTCGATCTGCAGGTGATGGCGATTTTCCTGCTGGTCGCCGTCGGCTTCGGCACGCTGTTGTCGGTCATGGGCCTGGTCCTGGAGGAGCTCTCCTTCAAGGTCTACGCACGAGCAGGGCATGCGCTCCGGCTGTTCGTTGCTGCGCTCTTCGAGAACCTCGGGTTCCGCCAGATGATGTCGGTCTTTCGCCTGATCGGCACGTTTCAGTGGTTGCTCGGAAGCCGCCAGAAATGGGGCGAGATGGAACGACAGGCCCCCTGGAGCCCCACCGATCCGGAGGACGTCGAGGTCGACCCCGAACAGATACGAATCCCCGGCCGGGTGTGAGCTCGTGCCGATAGCCAATGGTTGTAAGGAGGTTGAAATGTTCGCGCACAGATCGCTACGTCTGGCGGGGATCGACCGACGCCGCTCGGCCGCCCGTTTGCTGACGCTCTCGCTCGTCTTCCTGTCGTTGGGCTCCGTTGCACTGGCGGCGCAAAGCCGCTTCGACCAGGCCCGCGAGCTCGCATTCTCCGGTGAGCGGGAGGCGGCGCGCGATTCTCATCGAGGTTCTCGAGGAGTCTCCGCGCAACTGGGACGCGCGCATCTTGCTGGGACGCCTATACGCCTGGGACGGACGTCACGACGAGGCGCGCAAGGAGCTCCTGGTCGTTGTTCGAGCCAAGCCGGGTTACTCGGATGCACGGAACGCGCTGATCGACGTCGAGCTGTGGTCCGATCACCCCGATCGCGCGCTCGGGTATGTCGACGAGGGGCTGGCTAGAGATCCGAATCACGAGGACTTCCTGTACAAGAAGGCCACCGCACAACGGAAGTTGGGCGATCTCGCCGGTGCATCGGTGACCGTAGATCGGTTGTTGGATCGCAACCCCGGGCACGAGCGCGGCGCGCAGCTGCATTCCAGCATCCGGCTGAAGCGGTCGGTTAACAAGTTCGCCATCGGATACGGGTACACCGATGCCGACACCCTATCGAACCCCTGGCACGGATTCTCGGTGTCCCTTAATCGCCGGACGCCACTCGGTTCGGTCATCCTGCGCGCGAACTGGTCGGAGCGCTTCCGCAAGAAGGCACAGCAGTTCGAGATCGAAGGGTACCCGCGCCTGATCGACGGCATGTACGCCTATGTGAACTACGGCTACTCGGAGGACTCGCTGTATCCACGGCACCGGTACGCTGGCGAGTTGTATGCCAATCTGGCCCACGGCATCGAGCTGTCGGCGGGGTTTCGCCGGCTCGAGTTCGAAAGCTCGCAGGTGACGATCTATACCGGCACAGTGGCCAAGTACATCGGTAGCTGGTGGATCTCGTTGCGGCCGTACATCACGCCCAAGGACGTGAGTGCATCGCGCTCGTACGCGCTCACGGTGCGGCGGTACTTCGGCAACCGGGATAGCTACCTCGGCTTGACCAGCGGGTTCGGATCGTCGCCGACCGATGTCATCAGCGTCTTCGATCTGGAGCGGCTGAACTCCCGCAAGGTCAGCGCCGTCTACTCCAAGGCGCTGGGCGACTACACGATCGTCAAGTTCGGCGGTGGCTATAGCTGGGAAGAGTTGACCCACGCGCGCGAGCGCAACTGGTTCAGCTTCTCGGCCAGCCTCGCCCGCAGGTTCTGAGGCCGCGTGATGAACCTACCGATAGTTGGTCAAGTATCGGCGAAGCTGGCCGGTCTCTTTGCGGCGCTGTGGCTGGCGGTTGGTTTCGCAGCCGGCACATTCACGTTGCTCGGGCCGGTGCGATGGCTGACGACCTACGTCCGCGACGCTGGCTGGGGCGAAGGCTTCGAGAAGATCGCCGTCCTGGCTGTCATTGTTACTTACGTCGCATTCTCGGGCTGGATCAGTTGGAAGCTGTCTCGCTGGGTCGTCGATACCGAACGGCCGCACGTCCGATTCGGAGTGCCAGTGATTGCTTGGGCGGTCGCGGCGGGCTGCGTTTGGCTTTGGATGACGCCGGCCGTGATGATGAGCATGCAGACCACCGAGGTCACTTCCGTGGCGCGTTTCACCTTCGGCCCGTATCCGGATCGCGCGCGGTTTCAGCGACTCGTGGACGAGGGGTATGCAGGCGTGGTCACTTTGTTGCATCCGGCCGTCGTTCCCTTCGAGCCTACGCTTCTGGAAAAGGAGCGGAAGCTCGCCGCCGAATTCGGCGGCGAGCTGGTACACGCCCCGATGCTTCCGTGGGTCGCCGCCAATACCGAGTCCCTGGCCACTATCCGGGCGCTGGTCGATGAGACCGGCGGCCGTTTCTACGTCCATTGCTATCTCGGCAAGGACCGCGTCGGCGTTGTGCGGCAGATGATCGAGCGCTCCTACGGCGCCGAGCGCGTAGCCGATGTCCGTGGTGATCGCGAGCGGCCAGACTTTACGATGTCCGCGTTCGAGCGCGGCGCTATCCACCAGGTGGATCGGGACGTTTATCTGACTCCGTATCCCACCGACGAGGAGTTCTTCAACACCATCGTGGACGGAACGTTCGAGCATGTCGTCTCGCTGCTGGATCCCGACGAGCGCGACGACTCGGAGTGGATCGAGAAGGAGCGTGAGATCATGACGTCCTATTCGATGCCCTACACACTCATGCCGCTGCCTTGGCAAAACCTCGACTCGAGGGCAGTGCTCGAGGCCGTCGATCGCGTCCGCCGGCTACCGCGGCCGGTACTGGTGCACGCGTTTCGATCGGAAGGGTTCGTGAGTGAGTCGTTCCGGCTTGCATACCACACCGGTCTTGCGTCGGTCTCACCCTCCAGTTTCGATAAGCCGTTGCTCGCCGGTCGGGCGCGAGTGGTGGGCGCCAACGTGGTGTTGGGTCCTCGGCCGACCCGTGTCGAGTTCGGGGCGTACCTGGGGGCGCGCGGGATTCGCGCAATTCTGTTCGTCGGCGACCCGCGCCGACCGGAGGTGGAAGGGGATCGTGATGTTGCCGTGAGCGAAGCGATGCTCGAATGGCGCTCGGTGGCACCCGACTCACCGACGTTGTTCGATACGCTAGCTAGCGGCGGCCCATGGTACGTCTACGGCCCCGGCCTGGGCGCCGTGCAGCGGCGCATCGAGCGCCGATTCAGCGGCCAGCTCAACGTGCTCCAAGAGCCGACGCCGGCCGAAGCCGCTGGAGGTATGTAGTGGCTACCGACGTGGTGGCCCGCGGGTGGAGCTTCATACTTGCCGCCCTGCCGGCGCCGTGGATGTTCATTACCCTGGCGCCCGCGTTTCTGGCTTACGGCGGAGCAGCGGCCTGGTTCGCCGGCTGGCTGCGAAGCTCACGCGGCGTACGGGTGTCGTACACGCGGAAGATCTTCCATTTCTCGATCTTCACGGTGGCCGGCCTGGTCCAGCTCGCCTGGGGCTTGCCGGCAGTGTCTTTGTTCGGCAGCCTGGTCGCCGCGATAGTCCTCTACGCGGTGTGGCGTGGCGACGGGTATCCGGTGTACGAGGCGATGGCGCGCGATACCGATAGGCCACGTCGATCATTGTTCATCCTGGTGCCGTTGGCCACGACCGCTGCTGGTGGGCTGGCCAGCAACCTGTTCTTCCCGCAGTTTGCCTTCGTCGGCTATCTAGTCTGTGGCTGGGGCGATGCACTCGGTGAGCCCGTGGGGTCCCGATGGGGAAAGCACGGCTACCGCGTGCCGTCGATCGGCGGCGTTCGGGCGCACCGAACTCTCGAGGGCTCGCTCGCAGTCTGTTTGGGGGGCGCGTTCGCCGCCACGATCGGACTGTACCTGTTCGGCCTGTCGGGCAGCTCGGCGCTGACGGCCGGGATTGCCTGCGGCGTTTTCGGCGCGCTCGTCGAGGCGGTGAGCAACCATGGCCTCGACAACTTCACCATCCAGGTGGCCGCTTCCGCCGCGGCGTTCGTGTTGCTTGCTTGAGTGCCCTGCGCCGACGGCCCCGAACGGCCGGCTGAAACTCGGCTGACGCGCTCCCGCCCGCCGAGCCGCATCGAGCTGCTACCCTTTGAACGATCCCGGCTCCCTGAACCGGTGACCGATGGAACCCAACGACGAAGGCTCGACAGATAGCGCGGGTGGTGATTCTCAGGCCGCCAGCGACAATGGCGCCGGCTGGCGGCTTCCCGCCGCACGAGCCGCGCTCTTCGGTGGTGTCGCTGCAGTTGCCGCTACGGTGGTGCTTTTCTTTCATCTGACAGGGAGCTCCGGGCTACTGGTCGGCTGGGGCTTCGCGGTGGCCGGTCTGGCATTGGCCGCCGCGTCGGTAGGCCTCGGCGCCCGGCCAGCGTTGCCGCGCCGTTCCAGACGGCTGCGTTCATGGGCGCTTCTGGGCGCCGCCGGGTTTCTTGTCTCGGCCGCCGGCCTGCTGGCCGATCTCGCCGACTGGCCGATGCTGCTGAGCGAGGTGATGGCGGTTCTGGCCGTTGGCGCTTGGTGGGCGATGATCGGATGGCATGTGTTGAGCGCCGCGCCTCCCGCGGAGGGCGATGCGCCGACATCCGGACGCGCGTTCGGCTACCTGTCGAGTTTCTGCGCCATCCTGGCGTTGGCCGCGGTCGGGGCGCACCTGACTCTCGCGGTGCCTGCGGGGGCGGCGCCGGTACGCATGGCGTATGTACTCTGGGGTCCCTGGGGTCTGGTGCTGGCCCGCCGCATGGCGAATGGACCGGTCCTCGTGTGACGCGCGTCCGCTACCGGGTTCGAATCAGCTCCACATGCTTGAGTGAACCGGTGGCTCCGGCGACGATGCGCAGACGGTCGACCTGGCATCCGAGCTCGCTCGCGAGAAGCTCGAGCACACGCCGATTAGCTTGGCCCCCTCGTGCCGGAGCTCGAGTTCGCACCTGATAGAAGCCTTCTTCGAGCATTCGCACGCCTTCTGACTTGGAGCCCGGGTTCACCTTGACGCGGAAACGCATGCTCCACCCCGTTGTCGCGTGGCACGATCGAGCCGAGCCGCTACGATAGGTCATCACCACACCAATGAGGTCGACACGTGCTAACGCTGTACCATTTGTACGTATCGCACTTTAGCGAGAAGGTGCGCTGGGCTCTCGATTACAAGGGATTGCCATACCGCTCGCGGCTCCTGGTCCCCGGCGCCCATCTGCTCACGGTCAAGCGCGTAGCAGGCACCTCGACGGTGCCGGTCCTGGTGGATTCCGATACCAAAGTAGTGATCAAAGACTCGACCGATATCCTCCACTACCTCGATCGGATCCGTCCCGATCCGTCACTCTTTCCGCACGATGCTGAGCAGGCTGTACGGGCAGCCGAGATCGAGGATTTCTGTGACCAGCAGTGCGCTCCCAATATCGCCCGCTATCTGTATTTCCACCTTACGCAGTATCCAACCGCGCTCAGAACCGTTTTCCAGCGCGGTCTGGGGCCTGCGGGACGCCTGCTCGTGCGCCTCTCGCTGCCGCTCGTACAACGAGGATTGCAAAGGCGACGTGCCCTCACTGCGGAGAACACCGTTCGCCGGCGCGCCGATTTCTTGGCAGCGCTAGACCAATTG
>CBDAMQ010000002.1:0-17909 GCA_965197275.1 Acidobacteriota bacterium | reverse complement strand
TGGCAGACCGCGCACAGACGATCGTACGTCGCTCTGCCCCTGTTGACATTCGCGGCGGCAATAGCGTCCTCATCCAGAAGCGTCGCGTACTTGGCCATTGCCGCAGTTTTGTCGCTGGAGGCCCTGGTGATCGGCCCCCAGACCTCGAGGAAGCCGCTACCGACGACGCGGTGGAGCTGCCGGGCAGAGTACGCCGGGACGTCGCGCTTCGGGATGGTCTCGTTCTCGAGGGCGTCCATCAGCAGTCGGCCATAGTTGCTGCGCGATGACAGCGTCTGTACCGCAGCGAGCTTCTCGGCGGTGTCGAAGGTGTCGTAGCGCTGCATTAGCAGTCCGCCCAGATTCCGATCGTCGAAGGCGGCAACCGCTCTGATTGCGGCAATGCGCAGCTCCGGCTCGTCCAGCAGGCCGGGGATCTCAGCGACAAGCTCCTGTCGTCGCTGTCCGGCGAGGCCGTTGAGCGCGTCACGCCGGGCATCGGCCCCGGCGTCGTGGTCTCCTAGAGTCGCCATGAACCGCTGAGCCGCTTCGATACCGCCGAACTGCTGTGACACATCCAGCGCTAGGTCGGCTGTCTCCCGATCCTCCCCCAGCACGGCGTAGACCGCTTCCCAGTTGGCCGGCGCTGCGACGTCGAACTGGCCTTCGAGACCGGCTCGCATTCCCTTCAGCAGGCCCAGCCGGGCATCCGATGGGCTCTCCAGCGACGTCACGAGCGTTTCCAGCTCGTCTGCATCCACGGCTCGGCGGGCAATGTGCTCAACCAGCATGGGGATCTCGCTACGCTTCGCGAGCTCGAGCGCCCGAGCGGGATTCTCTGCCACCAGCGGCTCGATGGCGAACCAGATCATCTTCGGAATGTTGTGATCGTCGGCGTCTTCGGCGCGCGCCATCAACGGCGCAGCGATCTGCCAGCGGTCGGCCTGCTTCAGCCGTTGCAGGGCGGCAGCCAGGTACAACCGGACGACCGCCGAGTCATCGTGCTCCGCCATCCGGGCGAACGTCGCGACGGCAGCGGCCGGTGGTGAGTAGTCCTCGCTGAGCATCTGGATCGCCCAGGCGCGAATGTGTGGATCTCCGTCTTCGAGGGCGTTGGTCAGCTCTTCCGCCGTAAGCCCGCCGGTGATGTGAAGGGCCCACATCGCGCGCAGGCGCAGATCCGGGTCCGGATTCGACGCGAAGATCGTGCCCAGCCGATCGTGCACCGACGCGTCCAGCTCACCCTTGGCGGCGCGGCCCTGCAGGATGACGCGCGCCCGGCGAGCATGCCAGGCGCTCTTGGAGAGCTGAAGTTCGACCAGCTCCGCGCTGGCCATGGTCTTGAGGTCGCTGTAGCGACCCGGCCAATCCTCGGCGCGCGAGTTGGTCGGCGTCACCCGGAAGATCCGCCCGGTGTCCTTGTGTAGCACGGAGTTGCCGCAGATATCGCCGTCGTGCCAGTCCAGCACGTACACATCGCCCGCCGGTCCGATCTCCATGCTGAAGCCGATCCACTGGGCGTTGTTGGCGAGCAGGAACTCGTCGCCGTGTTGGGCCACGAAGCTCGACCCCCTTGGCTCGAGCAGGTCAGTGAGCACCGCATGCTCGTGAATGTTCGCCATGAAGAGGCGGCCGTGGTGTTCCTCCGGGAAGGCATCCGACAGATAGACCCGGGCTCCCCCATGTGCGGACCGATGCCGATGGTCGACGATGGTGCGGATGTCACCGTAGACATAGGGGTTGAAGTGCTGGCCGCCCTGGCGGTGATAGATGCCGCCGGGAACGACGTGGAAAGCGTGAGGGATCACGCAGGCGCTGATGAACAGCTGGCCCTTGGCGTCGTAGTCGATGCCCCAGGGGTTGCTGAACCCGTGCCCCACGACCTCGAAGCGCCGCTTGGTCGGGTGGTACCTCCACACGCCGCCATTGATGTCGACGCCGTCGGCCTCCAGGAGGTCCTCGGGAAAGGGCTCCTTGTGGCCGTAGAGACGCCCGTCCCCGTTCGGCTTTCTGATCTTCGAAGGGGTTGCAAAGCCCTCGAGGCCGTACAGCCAGCCATCCGGCCCCCAGTGGAAGCTGTTGATCGTCTCGTGGCGATCGCGAATGCCCCAACCCGTGAGCAGGACCTCCAGGTCGTCCATCTCGGCACGATCGTCGCCGTCACGATCCGGCAGGAACAGCAGGTTCGGGGGCGCGCCGACGAAGACTCCGTCGAACCCCACGGCCAGAGCCGACGGGAAGGCGACGCCCTCCGCAAAGACCTTCCTGCTGTCGGCCGTACCGTCGCGATCGGTGTCTTCCAGGATCAGGATGCGGCTATCGCCCGAATTCGAAAAGCCGGTCGCGCGGGTTTCGTAGTCGCGGTTCTCAGCGATCCACATGCGACCGCGATCGTCCCAGGCGAAGGCCATCGGCTGGGTGATCATGGGCTCCGAAGCCCAGGCATTGACCTGGAATCCGTCCAGCAGCGTCATGCTCTCGGCGGCCTCGTCGGCCGTCAGGAACTTCTCCTTGAGTCCTTCCTCCTGTGCGAGCCCCCACAACGCCGCCGTGTAGTAGGAGCCGGAGTACTCCTGCCATTCCTCGGTCAATTCGAGATCGTTGAGCTCACCGGTGTAGATGATCAGCCGATGACGGACCGACTCGCTGGCGCCCTCGGCGATATGCCAGTCGCCTTGGCGCGCGCGCACCGGGCCGACACCGAGCTGGCCATCGACTCGAAAGGCCTGCGGGAAGCCCGCGTTGGTCGGATGGTCGAAGATCGCCACGTGCGCCAGGTCGTCGCGCCCTTCGACCTGCATCCCGACATCCACCCACATCGCCCGCTGGCCCTCGGCCTGCGCGTTGCGTTGGCGCGCCGCGTTGACGGCGTCGCCGCGAATGCCCTCTCGCCACGGCATGCGCAAGAACATGCCGCCATAATCGAACTCGTTGATCGTGATGTCGGTGAGCGCCTCACCGACCCAATCGAGATCGAGAACGTATCGGTCTCCGGAAAGACTCATCGTCCAGTTCTGCGTTTCGGTCATGATGGCGGCGCCGGCACCGTCCAGCATGTCGTAGACCGTCTGCCACTTGACCTCTTCTCCGGAAGCGACAACGACGGACGCCGACTTCAGCCGCCAGTAGTCGGCTCCCGGATTGTGGAAGAAGTCACGTCCGATGGCTGTGGCGATGTCTTCCGGCTTGTCGGGGTCATAGAACCAGCGCGTCAGCGTCTCCTCGGGAACGGCCTCACCGTTCACCCTGGTGAATCCCCAGTACAGGCCCGTCTGATGGGGGTGGTGCCCCGGGCTGTACTCGGTGACGTTGCCATTGCCATCGGGGGCGACGATCGGATGCAAGAACGGTCGATGCGCCGGACCGGCGTTCTGCGTCAGAATCGGGTCATCGGCATCGCCACGAAAGATGGCAATCGTTCCGGCCGTTTCGTCCTGGACGGCTCGCAGGAGCGTTTCGTCCGGGGAATCTCCGGAATCGTCCGCGGCACAGCCGAACCCGACGGCAAAGAGGATCGATAGCGTAGCTGCGGGAACTCTCATGATCCCCTCTCCCCCCAATCCTTCACGGCCCGGTCGGGCCTAGTTTCCCCTCCGCTGCCCGGATAAGAGCCTCCACGTCGTAGAGCTGTCCCGCCTTCATCACCAGATGACCGTAGCGAGTGGCGAGGATGTCGTCGAGGGGATTGCCTCGCAGGACATAGAGGTCTGCGATCTTGCCCGCCTCGATCGTTCCGAGCCCATCACTGACACCCAGGGCGCTGGCCCCGTTTATCGTCGCGGCCTTCAGCACCGCATGCAGCGGGAGACCGACATACGCGAGGGCGAACAGCTCGTGATGGATGCTGTTGTCGTGCCAGGTGTCCGTCCCCGTGGTGATGAGGTGTCCGCCGCCCAGCTCATAGAGCCGCAGCAACCCCGGAGCCTTGTTGCGGAAGACCGCCGTGTACCCGACGGTGCCGTTGATCCGGTTCCACTCCCGCTCCTGTTCGGTGGGCTGGCGGTCAGCGCCACCCCTGGACCCGCGCCCCGATCGCAAGCTTCGTGCATGGGGCGTGAGGAATCGATCCGTATCGACCTCAGCCAGCTCGCTGGAGTCGACGTCGGGGTCGGCTTCGATCACGGCCCGGGCGTACAGCCAGTTGGTGCCGTTGAAGTAGACGTCGTGATCGACAAAGAGACGTATCCACTCGTCGAACTCCGATGTTCCGGGCGCCACCTGTCCGGCCAGAATCAGCGGCTGGTCGACGAATGAGTGCTCCACACGATCGATACCCATGAGGATTGCGTCACGCACGCTGACGTCGGTGCCGCGACCTGCGTAGTTGTGCAGATGTGCGGTCACCGTAATCCCATGCCGGTGGGCCTGGTCGATGATGATCCCGAGCTCGCGAGGGCTCGCCTGCTTGGCCTTGATGCTCTTGATCCCACGGATCGCCCAGGCGTCGACCCGATCACGGATCTGCTCGTCCGTCATGTCAGCGGGCCAGTGCGGACAGCTGTCCCGGTAGGTTCGGATTCCTGGACACTGATTGCGCGCGTTGCCGAAGTAGGGTCCCGAGTTGAAGATCCGCGCCCCGATCTGCTCGCCGGATTCGATCCGGCGGCGAGCCTCTATCATGGCTTCAGGATCGAGCTCGCCCGCAGGGAACGTCGACGTCACCCCGTTCGCAAGATGCAGCATGGGGATCCATCGGGTTTCCTCGGTGTCTGCCACGCCGGATCCGACCCGGTGATGGGCATGAAGATCGAACATGCCCGGCATGATCGTCTCCTCATCGTCCAGTTCGACGACGAGCGCATCCTGGATCTCGTAGCTGCCGAGGCCACCGTCGACGTCGAGGAACTTCCCTCCCCGGATGAGTAGCCCCTCGTTCGGTACGCGCGTATCCGCAACGCCGTCGAACAACCAGCCGCCACGAATCACCACCCCCTGACCCGGCCGAGTCAGAAGCCCCGTGTCTGTAGCGGCTTGTCCCCGAAGTTCGCCTCCCCCCAGAATCAACGAAAGTCCAATGAGTACGGTCAGGGCAAACGTTCTGATCGTTGGAGCTCTCATCTCAGCGCCCCTCGACGCCCGCGGGCGCGATTGGCAACACAACGTGGGATGGATGCTCGGCCGAGTGGTGAATGCGATTCAGCGCCACGATTCCCTCCGATTCGTCGTAGTTGTTGCCCCCGGTGTTCAGGTTGCGCTCGAAGTGCGGGAAGTTGCTGCTGGAGATCTCGAGGCGGATCCGGTGTCCGGCGGCAAACCGGTTGCTGGTGGCCATTGGGCCGACGTGCAGCTCGTAGACCTCACCTTCAGTCATCAGAACCGTCTGGTCATAGCCTTCGCGGTAACGAGCTCGCTGGATACTGTCGACCAGGTTGTACGCCGTGCCGTCAGGATAGACATCGATGAGCTTGGCGGTGAAGTCGGTGTCGCGCGCATCAGACGACACGTAGAGCACCACGTCTACGAAGCCGGTCACCTCGACGCTCTCCGCGAGCGGCGGCGGCGTGTACACCAAGACGTCGTTGCGAGTCTCGAGCGCCCGCTGGTCGAACGCCCCCGGTTGGAGCAGTTCGCCGGTACAGCAGACGGAGCCGCCGACCGATGGCGTGGGGTTGGCGGGATCGTAGAGGTACTCGTCGACGGGCTCTTCGCCGATCGGCCGATCGATCGTCAACCGGCCGTCCTCGAAGCCGCGGCTGGCCGCTCCGTCGCTGTGCAAGTAGTAGGTCTGCCGACGCGTGCCAGCACGGGGAAACTCGTCGCTCGACACCCACTCGTCGCCGCCCATCACGTAGGCCTGTACGCGCGGACGCGCGGTGACGCTGTTGTCGACTCCCTTCAGCCAGTAATCGAACCAGTCAACGAAGAGCGAGTCATAGTGGAAGCGCGCGTCGCCGACATCGCGCTCGCCGACGATCGTGTGCTCGGTCTCGCGGCCGAAGGCACAGTGCTCCACCGGGCTGATGAGCATGTACTGATTCTGGCCCGCCGCGTCGGTCCAGCCGTTGTCGCGGGCGTGGTTGTAGAGCGCGATGTTCGGAGCAACCCCGACGTCGTACCAGGAGAACATCCAGAGCATGGGTGTGCCAAAGCGGTCTCCATCGCCGCCGAAGTCGGTCTCCTTCCAGCGCGGATCGCCGGGGGTGCGCTGGACGAAGTCATCGAAGTCGGTGACGGGCGCGTCGACACGACGGAGGATGTCCTTGATCGGGAGCCACGACAACAACTCTCCGATGTCCGCCGGGGGCGGCAATCGCGAATCCAGTGGAAAGGCACGGGCAAGGCGGGTTCGCTCGGCCTGTGAAACATCGGCGGGGAACTCCGGGCGCAGCTTTTGACCGTTGGTCCAGTACCACATGGGCCACAACAGCTGAACGGCACCGCCGCGATAGAAGTGCCCCTGCTCGTGGTAGGGGCCGGCGACCCCGATTCCTGCACCTGGCGCCTGCGCGATCGCGGCCGCAAACGCGGGGTGGTTCATCGCTGACAGGCCCAGCTGGTGCTCGGCGCTCGACGAGCAGCCGATAGCGCCGACCTTGCCGTTGGACCAGGGCTGGCTCGAGATCCAGTCGACGGTGTCGTAGCCGTCGTGGCGGGCACCGGCCAGGAACTTCTGCGTACCCTCCGACCAGAAAGTGCCACGCTCATTCTGGAAGATGACGGCGTAGCCACGCTCGAGAAATGGGCGCAGTAGCCGGGCGGTCGACTCTGATGTTTGTCGCCAAGCGATGCTGTAGGGCGTGCGCCAGAGGATCGTCGGCAGCTCGCTGGTACCGTTCTTTGGGAACAAGGTCGTCGTGTCGAGCCCGACGCCGTCGCGCATGCGCACAAGTCGGTTGGCATCGACCCGCCCCAGCACGCCGGCGAACAAGGGCCAGTCCCCGACTCCCACGGCGCGGTGCAGAGCTCGGGGCGACCCGAGGCTGGCCTCGCCGGGGGTCGACATCGAGGACTCAGCTGGCGATGGCGATCCGAGGGCCGAAAGGGTGCCTATGCCGACGACCCCTACGATACAGATTCCCCGACGCCGCCAACCCACGCGTGTAGCGGCGGATTCCAAGAGGTTTCGACGCTTCATCGGATGCTCCCTTCCATCGCGCTACCAAAGAGGGGTGGGCTAGCGCGGGAAGGGTATCGTCAGATGGGGATAGATCCAACGACCTACCAGTTGAACGAGGGTGTGTCTTTCAGTGTCGGCGACCGGTCGTGGTGGCCGGAGCTCGACAACGGCGTCCTGACGTGCTAGGCGGATAACCGGGTGGGCGCCCGGTCTCCGTCACCCGGTCTCCGTCACCCGCAGGGGTAACAGGCGCACCGCCTGTTGTTGCGCTGCTAAATCAACGATCTTCAGCTCGACCAGGTACTGACCCGGGTCCAGAGGCGGCAACGGCAGAGTACCCCCGTGGACTCCCGGATATACGGGCGGCAGGGCCGTTGGCGAACCTTCTAGGATGGGCGCGTCGATCCCCTCGCGACGAAGCGTGAGCACGAGCTGCGGGCTTGCCGCACCACTGACCTGCACGCTCGTGGCGAGCTGCAGGCCGGCACGAGCGGCCGAAGTTAGCAGGGGCCGGAGCTCCCTGGTTTCGGGGTCCACGGCAACGAGCATAGGATCGGCCATGAGCCAGCCATCCTGGCTCGACGGCACCTCGACCTGCCGCCTGGCGGTGCCGATGCGATCGCCGGCTTCCTCGCTGACGAGCATGCGCACGTCATAGACGCCCGGGTCCACCTGTATTTCCTTCACGTAGTTAGAGAATCCTGCCGGGTTCGCTGTGGACTGCGTTCCGGCCGCGGCCGCAAGTGCCACAGTCGTATGGAACTCCCCGCCGAGTTCGCCGGCGCTACTGAAGGCGACAGCGTGCACCTGGAAGCGCGAGATCCCGAGTCGTTGAATCGCCTGCTCGTCCATCCCCGCTTGCGCGCTGACAGTCCCGAAGGCGGGCGCCCAGCTGCCGAGCACCGATTCCTCCTGTCCCGGCAACCCGATGACCAGGTAGATGCTCGAAGAGCCGTCTGAGGCGAATCGATGGAACGCCTGCGCCGGCACCGGTCGACCCGCCACCAGTCCCGGAAACGACAGTGCGGCCGTGACCTCGCGTTTGATCCGTACCGTGGCCGGCAGCTCCCGGTACCCCGGGCGCGCACGCACGTCGGCGCCAGGAACGTCGACCTGGACCCGGATCTCGTGGTACTCACCGTCCTCGCGAGGCTCCGGCGGCTCGTATGAGACCACGTAGAACTGCGTCGAGTCGACGTACTGCTCCTGGAAGGCGCGGTCGAGATCGGACCAGCCGATAAACGATCGGCCTCCCGTGCTGGCCGCTACCTCCGCCAGTGGAGCCGTCAGCCCGGCGTACGCCGGGCGCACGTTTCGACGCAGCGCCCTGGCCACCTGGTTGTCTCCGACCGCTGCCCGGCTGCCCAGCGAGCCGAGCGACCCGGTCGGTCGGGGGTCGACGATGTAGATGCTGACGTTGCCGCTGTTGGCGGCCTCGATCAGAGTGGCCTGCTCGTCGATCACCCTCTGGTCGGGCGATGACCAGGCGAGGTTCGAGCCGCCGCCCAGATCCGCGGCGATGGCCTCTCGCACTGCCTCGACGAAGGCGCCAAAGGGTCCGCTTTCGGTCACCATGGCGCCCGACGAGATCCACACCAGGGCTGTCCGGCCCTCCATGAGCGAAAGGGCATGGGTGAGCTCGGTGAGCTGACGCAACGTGTACCCGACGCGCTGCCGCATTAGCTCGCCATCAGCCCTCGCTTTTGCTTCCACACTCCGAACGTAGTCGCGAATTTTGTTCGGCGAGCTCCCGGCGCCGTTCAGTACATCCAGGCCGCCCTTCATCACGGGGGCGTACTCGCGGCTCATGCGATCGAAAATCGAGTAGCTCGACGGCCCAGCGTCGGCCACCAGGCGAGCAGCGTTCCTCAGCGCATCTCGATCGGTCGTCAACGGTGCCAGCTGGCTCAGCGCGCCGCCGTCGCCGAGTATGAACACGCTGTGCGGGATTGCCAGATCCCCCTCTCCCTCGAACAGATCGCCGAACGCCTCCGTCAGCTGTGGATGATCCTCCTGATCGAGGCTCGGCTGATCGACGAAGTAGACGATCGCCCCGAGCGTGGCAGCGCTGCGCATCTCGGGAGCCGACCCACTCGAGCCACGGGGGCCCACGCTCGTGACCCGTCCACTCTCCGCGCTGACCAGCTGAAGGCTGGTAATCTGCTGCTCGACCCCGTCCTCGAGCAGGCGGAAATCCTCCGGCGTCAGGTTGTCGATGAAGCTGCCGTCGCCGTCGGACACGATGGCGTCGACACGCACACGGTTGACGGCGGAACGGAACGTCGGGGCTTGCTCGGACTGCAGCGGCTCGCGCAGCAGCGGGTGCCGGGCCTCAGCATGCGGACTAACGACGGCGACGCTCGTCAGGCAAAGGCACGCCGCCGTCAGCGCGAGCGCCTTGGGATGCGGAGAAAGCGAGTATTGATTCATGATCGAAGAGTACTCGGCGAACGACTCGCGACACAGTGCGGCAGCGAAAATCTGTTCATCCGCCGGCTAGCCCTCCGTCTCGAGCCCTCGGACCACCCAATGCGAGGTCCAGTAGACCAGGAAGCACAGCACCAGCAAGATCACCGGGAAACCGGGCGACAGCACTTCCGTTTCCGTGCCTCCCGAGACGATGTTGCGGATGATCTCATAGAGCCACAGCCCGATGCCGGCGGCCAGCGTCAGCGTACCGGGGATCTTGCGTGCGTCTTCGTGGTACAGCGCCGCCCACAGCACGATGAATGACGGAAGCGTGGCGGCGTAGCTGCCCTGTATAAGCTCGAAGGCGCGGGTGCCCGACAGCGCCAGCCAGGCGCTGGTCACTGCGATGACCACGACGGAGATTCGGGTCAGAGTGATGAGGCTGATGCGGTCCTTGAGAAACGGGCCGGCGATGTTTCGCGCGATGACGCTGGCCGGTGCCAGGAGCCCGCTGTCGACGCTGGAAGTGACCGCGGCGGTGAGGGTCAGCGCGAAGATGACCGACAGGGTCGGCGAAAACAGCTGCTCCGCCAGCGCCGGGATGACGCCCTGAACGACGGACTCATCGAGTAGCAAGTTGCCGGCAAGCCCGAGGAGCACCGGGAACGCGCCGAAGAAGATGTACAGAATCCCGGCTGCGACGGTAGCGCGTGCGGCAGTTCTCGAAGACCGCGCCGCGAACATCCGTTGTGCGAGATCCTGCGTCGCGACGTTGGCGAACACGCCAATGAAGATCAAGCCGACCCAGGTTTGCATCTCCTCGAACGAACCGGTGGGAACCCAGACGAGCAGTTCGGCGTCGAGCTGATCGAACAATGCGACAGCACCGGAGAACGGACCACCACCGAGCTCCGCAAGAACACGGAACGTGAGGATGACAATCCCGACCAGCAGCAGGCCCAGCTGCACGATATCGGTCATCGCGACCGACCACATGCCGCCGACCAGCGTGTACAGGGTCAGCACTGTTGTGATCAGGATGACGCCGGTCGAGATCGGCAGGTCGAAAAAGACGTTGAGCACGCCGGCGAGCCCCAGCAACTGGACCGCGACCCAACCGATGTAGCTAATCGACACGAACGCCTGCAGCTTCTCCGCGATGGTTCCGAACCGCGCGCCGATGACATCAGCGAGCGTCAGGAGCTGCGTTTCCCACAGGGGCCGGGCAAAGAGCCAGCCGGCCAGGATCAGACAGAACCCGATGCCGATGGGCTCCAGGACCGTGATCTGAAGGCCGTCGGTTCGTACCGTGTCTGCGGTGACGAGAATGGTCTCCGCGGCGTACCAGGTGGCCATGATCGTGGCCGTCGTCATGATGCCCGACAGGCTACGACCAGCGACGATGTAGTCCTCGCCCGTGTGGATTCGCTTGCTGGCCCACAACGAGATCCCCACCATGACGGTGAAGAACACGACGAGGCCAATCCCTAGTGCTAGTTGCATCGCGACTCGGTTTCCTTGTCCTTCCTAGGTCGGACAGCTACCCGTCAGAGATCTTCCCAGCAGATGAAGATCTCGTCCTTGACCTTTGAGTAGACAGCTTTGTGGATCGTTTCACTCGGCTCGCTGCAGAGACGGATGTGCTCTACAGCCCGGTCACACTGGGCGCGGTCTCGAAACGACATGACGAAGAAATACTCGTGATCGCGCTCCCCATCGGTGTCCATTATGGGGTGTCTTTGGCGACGTCCGATCGGACCGGTGTGACGAACAAGCTCGACCGCCTCGAGCTGAGTCGAGAACTCGGCTAGTGACCGCTGGAACTCGTCGATAGAAAACTCTGGCTTGAGATTGAAGCAGCTCAGCATATGAAACATCTCGCGCCTCCACCCTCCTCAGCTCTATGCGTAACCTCGCCCATATCGCCTGCACCAAGGCAGGGAAGGATCACGTAGTCGCCTAGTTGGGTGCCGGGGTCCACGGCACTCGGGAACCAGGACGGATGAGCGCCTGAAGCCTATCGCCAGCGCGACTGAGATCCAACGTCAGGAACCGAGAGAGTACGCTGGACCCCGTCTGATCCAGGTCGCGACGCAGCCGCCCCCCAACGACCCGAGTGCATCCGGAGTGCGCGCATATGAGCGCCTACGGACACTCACCTGCGCTCACGGCCTCCCACCGTACTCTGACCGAATCGCCATCAGCGGTATCGACCCTCGTCGCTCGCCGCGCCGGCAGAACCGTGGCAGGCGAGGAGGAACGCCGTAGGATTACATAGAGTTCGGCGCTCGCATCGCCTGGAACAGCTCGATGTGGCTCTCGACGATCCGACGTCGTGCCTCGTCGTTTGGCTCGAGATTCCAGACGCCCCGTTCGGCCGTGCCACCGAGCGCGATGCCGTCGCTGCGCGGCGCCATGTGGATGAACCCGCCGCGCGCGGTGGGGCTGCCGGGCACGCCACCGGTGGTCGCGAAGTCGACCTCGGGCTGAGGGACGAGCATGGTGAGCTGACCCTTCACCGGGATCAGGTCGTCGTCCTTGAAGAGCTCTCGCGCTCCGAGCCCGGTGCAGTTGACGATGAGCGACTCGGGCAACGACAGCAGATCTCCCGACGTCGCGAACTGGCGAATCACTAGGCGACCGCCGAACAGGACAACGTCGCGCACCAGCGCCTCCAGGTAGATCGCGGGCTCGATCAGGAGCAACGGGGTGTGGGCGGCGTACCTGGACGGAAACGGGTGCTGACCGGGCTGCAGCACCATCTCGCCCGTCCGCAAGGCTGCGGGCAGCAGCGGCGAGAGAGCTCCTTCCTCCGGCACGGCGGGCGGCTCGCTCGGCATCCGGTAGTTGTCGATCCACGAGACTCCGTAGCCTGCGCCCACCAGCAGCTGCAGTTGCTCGTACGCGATCTCCGCTGCGCGCCGGAACTGCGCATCCCATTCTGGCGTGCGCTGCTCCCTGGCAACCAGACCGGACGTCGGCGAGAAGACGGCCAGAGCCTTGTTGGAGGTCGTGTCCGGAGGTACCGATTCGGCGTAGATGGTCACGTTGAAGCCGCGCCGCTGCAGCTGCCGCGCCGTGGTCAACCCAACGGTGCCGCAGCCGACGACCGCTGCGTGCCGGTCACCGTGCTGCATCGCGATCTCGGCCGCTAACTCGCCCGTACCCCAACCGAGCGAGTGGCCGGCTCCGCAGTGACCGTAGTTGTGGATGACGGTCTTGGCGTCGAGCTTCTGAGCCCTGAGCACGAACCCGGAGGGCCGGTGCGGACGCAAGCCGACCGTGGTGCGGATGACCCGATCCCAGGAGGCTTCGACAGGTGCGAGGTGGACTCTGAGCCTCGACAGCTCGTTGGGTCTCGCCGCGCGCCCCGCGCACCCACCCACGCCGAGACCGAGCGCTGCCAGGCCACCGGTCTTGAGCAACGCGCGCCTATCCACCGCAGTCACCCGGTGGGATTCGACGAGCGGGCCACAAACGATGTCTCAAACAACAGGCGCGGCTTTCCGGCGGCGAGCGTTCTGGTTGCGGTGACCTAACGATCATCATCTGGTCTGAAGCGTATCGGCAGACGCGGCCACATCCAACGTGCGGGGCGCGGAGAGCGCACTGACCCCGACCCCGATCTCGCCAACATCCGAGCGCACCCGGAGTGCGCGCTCATGAGCGCCTACGCACGCTCACCAGCGCTTACGGCCTACCCTCGGACCTACTCCGACCGCATTGCCACCAGCGGATCGACCCTCGTTGCGCGCCGCGCCGGCAGGTAGCTGGCCAACAATCCCGTCGCCGTCAGGATGACAACGATCCCGCCGAACACCACCGGATCGGCCGGCTGCACCTGGAACAGCACGAACGACATCAATCGCCCGAGCCCCACCGCCAACACCAGTCCCAGGACCGTCCCCACCGCCAGCTGCCGCATTCCTTGCCGCATCACCAGCCGCAGCACGTCGCCGGGGGCAGCACCGAGCGCGACGCGAAGTCCTACCTCGTGGGTTCGCTGGCTCACCGAGAACGCCAGCACACCGTAGCGGCCGACGGTGGCGAGGAAAAGCGCGGCGGCGCCGAAGATGGTGAACATGGTGCCGAAGATGCGCAGGAACTGTTGCGTGTTGTCGATTGCGGAGGAGAGCGTATTCATGCCCGAGACCGGCAAATCCGCATCGATAGAGGATACGGCGGCGCGAACCCCGTCGCCCAGCTCGAGCGGGTCGCCGCTGGCGCGGACGATCAAGCTGGCTGCCGATGCGGGTCGCTGGGCGAACGGAGTGTAGATCGTCTCGTCGTTGAAGATGAAGATCTGAGAATCAAGATACAGGTCCGGCACCACGCCGACGATCGTGCACCAGATGTCGTCGTTGCGCGCCGTCTGACCGGCGGTGACGACACCGCGGATCGCCACCCGCTGCCCGATGACCGACTCGGCCGCGAAATGGGTGGCTACGAACGCCTGATTCACGATGGCCACCGTCATCCCGTCGGCATTATCGGCTGGTGTGAACGCGCGACCTTCAAGGATCGGAGCTTCCAGGCTGTCGAAATAGCCAGGATCGATGGCGCCGATGCGAGCGCTCGGGTAGTCGCGGTCGGCCTGGTAGGTCTGTCCCTCGACCGCATAGCGTCCGTTGTCGAACCCGATCACCGGCAGGTCGGTGCCGATCGACGCCGCTTCAGCGCCAGGAATCACCCGCAGCCTGTCAGCCAACTCCTGAGAGAATTGTCGGTGGCTCACCGCATCGGGTGTAGTCGGCCGACGGCAGCGCCACCTGGGCGATGAGCAGCCCGTCGGGCTCGAAGGCATAGTCGACGTTGGCGAGGTTCGTCACGCTGCGCACCATCAATCCGGCAGCTACGAGCAACGCGCACGAGAAGGCGACCTCCACCACCACGAGGCTGCGGCTGAGCTTGCCGATGCGGAGGCTCGAGCCGCCCCGAGTGGCGTCCTTGAGAACCTCGTTCATGTCGGCGCCGGAGGCCTGCGCAGCAGGTAGGACCCCGGACAGAAGGCTGGCGGCAAGCGTCAAGCCAACGACGAACACGAGCACGTCGGGGTCGATGCCGATGTCGAACCAGAACGGCGGCCCACCCGGCAGCGCCGCGAGAGTCTGGTTGAACAGATCGACCCCAACCTTCGCCAGCCCGATGCCCACCATCGCCCCGAGGCTGGCGATCATCGCTGCTTCGACCAGCAGCTGTCCGAACACCCGCGCGCGACTGGCGCCTAGTGCGCTGCAGACCGCCACCTCCTTGCTCCGCAAGCTGGCACGCGCCAGCAGCAAGTTGGCGACGTTGGCGCAGGCAATGACCAGAACCAGCGACACGGCGCCGAGCATGGTGAAGAGGAATGGCGTGATCTGGTACCCGATGAGCTCGCGCACGAACAGACCCATGATCATGGTCATGCCCTCGTTGGTCTCCGGATACTCCTCTCCGAGAGCGCGCATGATGCGATCGAGATCGCCCTGCGCCTGAGCCATGGTGACCCCGTCGGACAGACGGCCGACCATGAACATGTTCGGGCCGTCGCTCCGTCCGAGCGCGTCGATGTCGATCTGCAACGGCAACCACAGCTGCTGGGTGAACGGAAACTCGAAGCCCTCGGGCATGACGCCGATCACCGTCGTGGTCGTCCCGTTCAAACGTAGCGTGCTGCCAACAACGTCTTCGTTGCCCTCCAGACGGTCTTGCCAGAAACGGTGGCCGATGACCGCAACCGCGGGGCCGCCGGCCGCCTCCTCGTCCGCCGAGAACGTCCGGCCGCGCTCCGCCGTCACTCCCAGCAGCGGGAACATGTTGGCCGTTACCGAGGCCGCGGTGAGGAATTCCGGATCCTGCCCAGGAGGACTGACGTTGGCCGGCACGATCTCCATCACGGCGAGCTCGTCGAGGGAAGACTGGCGCTCCACGAGGTCGCGATAGTCGTGGATCCGGCCCACCAGGCGACTCGGGCCCTCTGCCAGATTCACACGACTCAGCGCTACGAGCTCTTGCGGTTCGTCGAACGGCAGGCCCTTGAGCATGACGCCGTTGACGATGCTGAACATCGCCGTGGTCAGGCCGATTCCTAGCCCCACTGCCAGGACCGCAATGGCAGCGAGCCCGGGCTTGTGCACCAAGCGGCGGAAGGCGGTTCTCAGATCGGCGAACAGATTGCTCATCACGGGGGTTTCCTCGGACGGGGAGTGAATTCGTTGTCGCGTGCGAGGACCGTACGTCAGCCAGGCACGGGGTAACGCAAACGCCGTATCACGCAGCAAAACCGCTGCGAGCCGGCCCGGGCTCGGGCCGTCGCGATATAGATCGTCGCGGCGGGCGCTCATGGCCTCGAGCACGTCGTCGCCGTAGCGGCGGCGGAAGCGACGCGGGTAGAGTGCCAGCAGCGCGCGAGCGAGGAGTGGTGGCCGCGACGCCGGGTCGCGGTCGCGAGGCACTAGATGACCCGCTTGGTCCGCGCGAAGCTCAGGACCTTGGACAGGGTCTCGGCCTCGCGCTCGAGCGTCGAACGGCCGAGATCGGTGAGTCGATAGTAACGCCGACGGCCATGCGCTCCGTCGTCGGGGCCACTCGACTCCTCGATCAGTCCGCCGTCGGCAAGACGACCCAGCGACCAGTAGAGCGAGCCCGGTCCGAGATCGACGCTGCCGTCGGAGCGCTCGGCGACTTCCTTGGCCATGGAGTAGCCATGCCGTTCGCCGTCCACCAGGGTCAACAGCAGGAAGAAGAACGCCGGGGTGATGCGGATCCTTGGATCCGGACCGGTGGGAGTCACGGGGGTACCTTCAGGAGGCTGTGGTCGTTCGGAAGTGTTCTCGTACAGGAACTGCTATATCGGTTTCTGTAGTAATAACGGGGGGAGCCCCGCCGGAGTTTCAGAATTTCTCAGCAGAAGGGGCAGGCGCGATGAACTTCGGCCTGGCCTAGCGTCCGATGCACGTTCGACCGGCGGTCACGCCACGCGCGGCCCGATGGCCGACTCGGCGGCGAAATGGGTAGCGACGAATGATTCACGATGGCCACCGTCATCGGCCGGCGTCGTAGACTCGATGCGCAACGGAGGTCCCGCACCCCGACGCCGGAGAGATCCATGGGAGACGTCGTTTATCGATCGGAGATCGCGCTGACCCGCAACCGCGGTCCGCTGCGTACGGCAACCATGCCGGGGGGCGAATCGGTGGATTTCGGCGTGCATGGAGCCATCGCGGCGCACTATGGCGTCTCGATGGATAACTTCGACCCGGTCAGCACGACGCTCGACTACATCGTTGCCGCCGCCGCCGGCTGAATGACGGGTACCTTCGGCGGTGCGCTGGAGAAGCGAGGCATAGCGGCAAGCGACGGGAAGCTGCGATCGAGCACCGTCGGCGAGATCGAGGCGGACGGCGGCACGCTGGTGATCCGTCGGATCCACGTCGAGTATCACCTCACCGTCGAGGCGGATGCCGATCGCGCCGTGATTGATCGCGTGCTCGACGTCCACGCCGGCGCCTGCCCGGTGTATCGCAGCCTGCACCCGCAAATCGAGATCACAGCGTCGCTCGAGCTCGACCCCACGGGCTGAGGCGGAGGGGCGGGGGCTCCATCCGATGGTCTGATTCGGCGGCGCGAGGGCCGATCCGACCGCGGAATCGTGCCCGGTCTTCAGAGCCAGTTCGCCTGGCGGTACCACTCGGCGGTGTCAGCGAACCCGCGCGCGGCATCGATGCGCGCCACGTGCCCAATGGCGCGGGCAATCTTGGTAGCGTCGCAGACCAGTCCCGGAGCGCTGAGCTCGCACAGGCGATCTCGGTTCAGCAGCGCCGGGCGGCCGGTAACGCGACCGCTGAACTCGCCGACCGCCGCCAGGGCCTGCAGCAGCCACCCGGGCACGGATACCGTGCGCACGCGGCGCTCGTAGGTCGCCGACAGCAAACGGGCGAAATCGACCTGCCGTACGGGGTCGGCGTGGCCGACGAAGAACATCTCTCCCATCACCGCACCGACACCGGCAATCCCGCTGTCACCCACGGCCCGCAGCCCGGCCACTAGATCGGCTACGTGGATGAACGTGTAGGCGCTCTCGGGATCGCCGAGCAGGGGGCAGAAACCGCGCTTGCCACCGCGGAAGAGCGCCAGGAAGTCACGATCGCGAGGTCCATAGACCCCGGGCGGTCGAACGATCGCGTACCGCAGCCCCTCGATCTCCACCACGGCTCTTTCGCCGGCCAGCTTGCTCTTGCCGTACAGGCTCAGAGGCGCCGGCTCGTCGCTCTCTTTGCGTGGCCGCGTCGGTGTGCCGGCGCCCGCTGCCGCCTGGCTCGATACCAGCAGGAAGAACGCGTCCCCGGTTCGGGCCGCCAGCGCCGCCTGCCGCGCACCCTCGACGTTGACGCGGGCAAACGCGTCGTAGTCGGTCGCGCGGGTCAACCCCGCCAGGTGGTAGACGACCGCGGCGTCCTGGCAGGCAGACTTCATATTGTCCGCA
>CBDAMQ010000001.1:0-10792 GCA_965197275.1 Acidobacteriota bacterium | reverse complement strand
GGTGCCGACCAGGCAGAAGAAGCGCGACGGGTCGAACTTGCCGTTGAGCGTCGTGACGTTGTCGGGCGGATGGTTGCCGGGCAGGCCCAGGTACTGCTTCATACGCTTGCGGTTGAAGTTGTCGATGTTGTTGCGGGTGAAGAAACCCGGCACGTTCTCGATCACTTGCAAGTCGATGCCGTTGTGCGGTGTGGCGTAGGTGTAGACCTTGTCCACCAACGCGGTCGCCTCGGCGCTGCCCTGTTTCTGCAGGAAGCAGCGGCAGATCAGCCCGCCCATCGAGTGCGCTACCAGATAGACGCGGAACTTCGCCCTGGCGGTGGCGTTGCGGCACAGTCGATCGCGCAGATCGAGGATCAGCTCGCCGAGCCCGTCGGCGAACTCCTCGATCTCGCCGCGCTCGCCGCTACCGAGGCTCGCCGAGGCGGGCTCGTAGTAGCGATAGATGACGATCGGCCGTTCCGGCAGCTTGGCCGTGATCGGCATGAAGCTGCCGTTGGAGTAGACGTCGCGGTACTCGAAGTCCTTCATCAGCCGCACCAGCGGCGACTCGAAGAAGTGGCGCTCGATCTTGCCGATCCACGACTGGCGGATCTTGGTGGCGCCGAGATTGAACCCCATATAGGGGTCGGCGACAGTGTCCTCGACCTCGCCGTCGCTGCCGGCGTAACCGCGCACATAGATGATCGGATAGTAGGGGTGCTTGATCCGCGCGCTCGGCATGGCAGGCCTCCTCGCTAGCACTCGCTGCGCCGGACCACGCCTCGAGCGCGCCGGCACGAGGCCGCCATCCTTGCTTAGAACGCGTCGAATCGCAACGGTGGTATCGCTCTAAGTTACTGAGTGGAAAGAAATTGACCGACCTCGACCGGAACCCAATCAGTCGGTACGCAACGAATCGACCGGATCCACTCGTGCCGCGCGTCGCGCCGGGATGGAGCATGCCAGCACAGCGGCCAGCAGAAGCGCCAGCGGCATTCCCAGGAAGGTGATCGGGTCGAGGGGACGCAAGCCGTAGAGCATTCCCGCCATGAGGCGCGACAGCCCGTATCCGGCGGCCCATCCGATGACGGTGCCCGCCGCCACCGGCGCGAGCCCCTGACGCAGCACCATGCGCACCACCTCGCCAGCGTGAGCGCCGAGCGCCATGCGCACGCCGATCTCGGGCAACCGTCGCGACACGGTGTAGGCGATGACGCCGTAGGTTCCCGCAACCGCCAGCGCCAGCGCCGTGAGCGCGAACAGGGTGACCAGCCCGATGATGGCGTAGTCGCTGGCGAAGTCGTCGTACAGCACCTCGTTCATGGTGCGCACGTCCTCGACAGGCACTCCCGGGAGGATGCGCGACAGCTCGGTGCGCACCGCGCCCACCGACCGCTCCGGCTCCGCGGCGGTGCGGATCATCAACGCGACCCGCAGCACCGGAGCCTCCGCCAGCGGCATATAGACGTGCGGCTCCGGCGGCTGGTCGGCATCGGGGTTGCGCACATCGCCGACGACGCCAACCACCTCGTGCCATCTGGGGTCCTGACCCAGGCGAACGCGAGTACCGAGAGGATCGCGCTGCACCCAGAAACTCTCGCGCGCCCTCTCGCTGATCAGGACTGCTGGAGCGGCGTCTTCGCCGGTGGTGAACAGTTGCCCACTCCGGAGCGGAATCCTGGAGGCCTCGAAGAACCGTGGGGTCACGAACACCGTCGCGACACGCAGTCGTTCCTCGGGCGCCACCTCATCGACCCCCTCGATCTGCAGGCTTCGATCCGGCTCGGCGCCGACGATCGGCAGGTGGCTGGTGATGCCGACGGCTGCGACCGTTGGCAATGCCAGCAACGCGCCTTCCACTTCCCGCAGCGTCGTCACATCGGTGAGGGGCTCGGCGGCGGGTCCGGGTTCCAGCACCAGGGTGAGCGTGCTTTCGGAGTCGAACCCGAGCTCCATCGCGGTGAGCTTGATGATCGACTGCGATGCCATGCTGGCCACCACGAGGAGGATCAGCGCCAGCGCCATCTGCGAGGCCACGAGCATGCGGCTCGAACGCCGTTGTCGGCCCACAGTGCGTCCGCCACCTCCGTCCTTTAGGCCGCCGTGAAGATCGGCGCCGGTACCGCGGATGGCCGGCAGCACTGCGAACGCGATCGGCGTAATCAGCGCCAGGCCGAGGGCGAACAGCACCACCGCCGGGTCGATCGACAGCTCGGTGAAGAACGGCAGCCGGCTGCGGGTCGCGGCGACCAGGGACGCGAACAGGACACGGGTCAGCCCGAGGCCAAGCACACTGGCGGCAACCGCCAGCAAGACGCTCTCGGTCAACAGCTGGCGCATCAAGCGGAGGCGGCTGGCGCCCAGCGCCTGGCGCACCGCTAGCTCACGGCGACGGCCCGCCGACCGCGCAAGCAACAGGTTGGCGACATTGACGCAGGCGATCGCGAGTACGAAGCCCACCGCCAGGGTCAAGATGGCCAGTACCCGCGCAGCGTTCTCGCCCAGCAACGATTGGCGCAAGCTGAAGACCTCGACGTCCCAGCCGGCGTTGGTCTCCGGATGACGTGCCGCGAGGCGGGCAGCGATGCTAGTCACCTCAGCTTGAGCCGCTTCCTGCGTGCTGTGCTCGGCCAGCCGGGCAATGACGGAGAAGGTGCGTTGATCGCGCGCTGCCGACGGATCCCTGACGACCGGCGTCCACACCTCGACGACGCGGAGGCTGCCGAACTCCATCTCGGGCATCACCACGCCGATGACCCGGTGCTCGACCCCGTCGAGCTGGATGCTGCGCTGAAGGATGTCGGGGTTGGCGCCGAAACGTCGCTGCCAGGCACCATGGCTCAGCAGCACAACGGCTTCACCCAGCTCGGCTTCGCGCTGCGAAAAGGATCGCCCGATGACGGCGCGCACGCCGGTGACGCGAAAATAGTCGACTCCGACCTGCATCCCGGCTACCCGAACCGGGTCCCTCAGGCCGGTGAGCGCAAAGCGTCCGGAGACGAAGGGAGCGACCCCCTCCAGGTTGCGCGCGGCGTCTGCGAGATCCGTCGTATCGAGCAGCGACAATCCGGCACGCAGCCGGTTGAGCTCCAGATTGCGGCCGCGCAGAACCACGAGCCCGGCCGGCTCCTCGAACGGAATCGGCACGAAGATCATGAACCGCACCATCGAGAAGATCGTGCTGTTCACCCCGATCGCCACCGCCAGGGTCACGATCACCGTCGTGGCAAACCCCGGCCGATGGCGGATCATGCGGAGGCCGTACAGGATGTCCTGCAACCAGCCGGCAGTGCGCCGCCCGCCTCTGCCTGGCGACACCGGACCACGGTCGTCCCGACCGAATCGGGCCTGCCACGAGGTACCCAGCAGTCGCAGCGCGGCCCCGAACATGAAGCGGAGCCCGGCGAAAGTACCGCGCGCCCGCGACTCCTCCAGCCACACCTCCTGGAACAGCTCCACCATCTCGGTACGCCGCAGTCGTCGGAGCCGGCGTGGCAGCGTCAGCGCAAGCAGGCCGTAGGCAGCCACCACGGCGCCCGTTAGCCTGAGCGGGCGCATCGTTGGCTCCGAGGGATCGATCTCCGGGCGGGCTATCGATGGCGACGGGGATCCCGGAGCTCGCTCAGTCACTGCCCGACGCCGATCGTGGAATGAGCCGCTTGGCCTCAGCAGCGTTTACCAGCTCGCGCATCCGCTCCGCCGCGGCGGCCGCCGCCGTGCGCCCGGAGGAGGTGATCTCGTAGTAGCGCCGCATCCGGCCGGAGTCCGGCGCCCGGCGCCGCCCGGCGTCGCGCACCAGCCCCGCGTCGATGAACTGTTGTAGCGCCCGGTACAGGTTGGCCGGATCCAGCGTGAGCACGCCGTCGGTTCGCTCGGCAATCGCCTTGCGCAGCCCGTAGCCGTGGCACTCGCCATCGAGCAGCTGGAAGAGGATGAGGAAATCGCGTTGCGACAGCGACCTGGTGTCCGAGTTGGAGGCTGGTGCGGGCATCGAATAAGTCTCTGGTGGCGCTCTTACAAATCTCTACGACGCGCTCGGCATAATTGTTTCAAGTCAATTATACGGTCGGCGCTCGGAATCCAGCGCCTCCGGGCCCTGGGGCGGGCTCACCGAGGTGGCGGAAGCGTCACTCGGTACGCAGCGCCACTACCGGGTCGACGCGACTGGCGCGCCTCGCCGGTAGCCACGACGCCACGAAGGCGGTGGCGAGCAACACCAGCGGCATGCCGATGAAGGTCAGCGGGTCGAGGGTCTCGATGCCGACCAGCAGGCTACCTAGCAGCCTCGAAACACCTACCGCGCCGAGCAGCCCGATGGCGGCGCCGATGGCCACCAGCTTGAGGCCGCCGCGCAAGAGGAGACCGACCACGGAGCTTGATTCGGCGCCGAGCGCCATCCGGATGCCGACCTCACGAGCCCGCTGCGCCTGCGCGTAGCTCACAAGCCCGAAGAGGCCGACGGCCGCCAGCGCCAGCGCCAGCACGGCGAAGGCACCGACCGTGATCGCGGCCATGCGAGCCGGGAAACGGACGACGTCGAGGTGGTCGGCCATCGTCTTGGTCTCCGACACCATCAGGTCGGGAGCGCGCTCGCGCAGGCTGCGCAGCATCGCGGCCGCAGTCGCTTCGGCGTCCTGAGAGGTCCGGCCGACGAAGGTCACGAACTGACGATTGGCCTGCGAGTACGGCACGTACAAGTAGGGGCGCGTGGTCTCGCTGATAGTGCGCACCTTGGTGTCGGCAGTCACACCGACGATCTCGTAGACGATGCCGTTGTCATCGTTGAAGGTGCGGCCGAGCGGCTGCCCATCGGAGTAGAACCGCGCCACGAACTCCCGGCTGACGATCGCCACCGGCCGGGCCTCGGCGGTGTCCGAGTCGTCGAAGTTCCTCCCTTCGACAATCGGTATGCCGACGGTGATGAAGAAGCCCGAATCGACCGCTGCCCAATCAACCGCCAGGAAGTCACGCCCAGGCGGTGGTGCCACGCCGTCGACCGCTACCCCGTTGGTACTCGTGTTGGTCAGGTTCAGGTACAGGTTGGTGGTGAGTCCCGCGGCTTCGACAGACGGCAGGGCCGCAAACCGATCCAACAGCTCGTCGATCAACACTGCACGCTCGGCGTCGTCGTAGCGATTCGCCGGCACATTCGCCGACACGATCGCCGTCGGCTCACTGCCGAATCCGGGGTCGATGGTGTACATCGCACCCACGCTCCGCACCAGTAGCCCGGCCGCCACCAGCAGCACTACCGACACGGCAACCTGCCCGACGACCAGCGCGTTGCGTAGCCGTAGGCGCCCGCCGTGGCCGGCGCCGGCGCTTTCGTTACGAAGGGTCGCGGCAATGCCATAGCCGGTGGCCCGCAGTGCCGGGGCGAGCCCGAACAGGACACCCGCAAGCACCGACGTCAGCACCGCAAAGAGCATTACGCGGGTGTCGATGGCGAAGTCGAACGTCAGAGGAATCGCAAAGGGGATGTCGGCAGCTGCCAGTGCCCGCAGCATCCACCAGGCGAGGCCCAGACCCGCGGCCCCGCCGACACTCGACAGCAATACCGTCTCGCTCAGCAGCTGGCCGATCAGCTTGCCGCGCGTTGCTCCGAGGGCCAGCCGTACCGAGATTTCCTTGCGCCGATCCACGGCGCGGGCGAGAAGGAACCCGGCGAGGTTGGCGCACGCCATCAACAACACCATGCCGACCACCGCAAGCAGGAGCCAGGCGCCGGCGCTGAGGGCGCCGTCGAACGCCGGGAACAGCACCACGTCTGCGGTCGGCATGAGCATGAACTCGTTGTCGGCTCGCCACCAATCCGGGTACAGCTGGCGCAGGTCGACCTCGACGGCCCGGGCCGCCTGGGTCGCCTGCTCCAAGCTGACGCCATCCGCGAGGCGGGCGCGAACGAAGAACGAGTGGTTGCCGCGCGCCTCCAGCTCGTTGAAGTCGCTTCCCTGGATGGCGCCGATCATCTGGACCGATACGTACAGATCCGGCCGTAGGCCTCGGATCATTCCCAGATGCGCCTCGGGCGCAATTCCGATCACTGTCAGCGGAATGCCGCTTACCACCACGTCGTTACCGACGATGCCCGGGTCGCCGCCGTGGCGCCGCTGCCAGAACCCGTGATCCAGCACGACGACGGGATGGCTGCCGCGGCTCACGTCGTCCTCCGGCCCCAGCAGTCGACCGGCCGTTGGCGTGAGCTCCAGCAACGGGAAGTAAGTTCCGGTGACGGCCTCGATCATCAGATTCTCCGCCGTCCCGTCGACGTCCATCGCTCCCAGCGTCACCCGAGTACCGGCAATGATCTTGAAGACATCGGTGGTGCGGTCGCGAAAGTCGAAGTAGTCGGGAATCGAGAAGACGCCGTGCGGCGTGTCGGCGCTCGACTCGTAGATCTCCACCAGCTCATCGGGGCGATTTACCGGCAGCTGCTGCAGCAGCAGCAGATTCACGACGCTGAAGATCGCCGTGTTGGCGCCGATGCCGAGGGCCAGCGAGAGGATCGCCGTGAGCGTGAAACCCGGGCTCTGGAGCAAGCGGCGGCACGCATAGCGCAAATCACGCGCCAACACGTAGACGATGGCGTCGCCGGAACGGCCGGTGCGCTCATCGACCGCACGCGCTCGGCGGCCGGCACGCTTGGCGCGCCGGATGAGGTCGGCGGCAACGCGGTCACTGCCGAAGTCCTCCAGCAGCTCGCCGACGTCACGGCCGGACGACAGACCGTCCTCGAAGTGAGCGATCAGCTCACGCGCCACGTCGACACGCTCGACCGGGCGCAGGCCAGGCCGTGAAACCGCATTGCACACCCGCGCCCGTGCGGGCTCCGGCAGGCTGGATAACCCCAGCAGGCGCCGCACGTCGTCCATTCCGTCTCGCATCGTCTTCCTCGTGATCCCCTGCGTCTCAGTCTCGGAACGTCCTGCTATCCGGTGTCGCGGTATTGGCGTGTCTCAGCGCTCGTCGGCCGAGTCGAGCAAACCGAGCCCCTGCATTGCCTGCACCAGCTGCTGCCACTGCGCCCGGTGCGCCTGTAGCCGCTTGCGGCCGGCAGCCGTCAGCCGGTAGTACTTGCGGCGGCGGCCCGACGTGGCGGTCTTCCAGCGGCCCACCACCAACTTCTTGGCCTCGAGGTTGTACAGCAGCGGATAGAGCGTCGATTGCCCCATGGCGAGGACACCGTCGGTGCGCGCTTCGAGCGCCTCGACGAGCTCGTATCCGTAGCGCTCGCGTTGCTCCAGGAGTGAAAGCACCGCCACCGGACCGGCGCCGCGCATCAACTCGCGTCCTATTCGCATGAATCTCCCTGCCTCGACGGCGGCTTCGAGTGCCTCTGATTCCGGCACACATACTATGTAACGCACACTATGCTGGAAGGGTTTCGAGAATTCGCCGAAACTGCGCGGGTAACGGAGCGAGGCTAGCGGTAGCAGGGCGTATCGGCGATCCTTGCTGGTCCGAAGCCGGGGCCGAAGCCCGTGGGTTTGCAAGCCAGGCGCGCCCTGCGACGCGAGGAAGGAGAGATCGATCCAGGTGCGCTCATCGGATCACCGTCAAACGCTGCGCGTCGCCATCGCACTGGTGGCGGCAGCTGTAATCGCGGTACTTCAGCCGACGGCGGCCAGCGGCCAGGCGCCGCCGGTGGTGAACATCGGCGTGGTGCTCGACGGCCCGACCGGCACCGAGGACATCTCCCGGCTCGTGCGCAGTGAGATCGTGGCGCTGAACCGGCGGGAGTTCGACATCCGTTTCCCTGACGAAAAGACGCTGGACGGTAACTGGAGTGCTCCCGCGGCCGTCGCCGCCCTCGACCGTTTGCTGGCCGACCCGGACGTCGACATCGTGCTGACGATGGGAGTGCTCGCCACCAGCGAGCTGGCGCGCCGTGAGGACCCCCCCAAGCCAGTCATCGCGCCCTTCGTCATCGACCAGGAACTGCAGGGGTTTCATCCACGCGCCAGCCGACGGCCCGACGGCCGCACGATCCGTGTCAGCGGCATCGACAACCTCAACTACCTGATTCCGCCCTGGAATACCGCTCGCGACCTGTTCGAGCTGCGCCGGATCACCGGATACAACCGCATCGTCCTGCTCATCGACGAACGCCTGGTGGAGGGCCTGCCGGAGTTGCAGGAGCACGTTCGCCGGGCAGCGGAAGAGGGCGCCTACGATCTCCGCGTCGTTCCGGTGACGGGCGACATCGACGCTACCGTGGCGTCGATTCCGGCAGACATCGACGCGGTGGTGGTCGGCTTCATGGGCTACCTCTCGGACGCAGCGTTCGCCAACCTTGCGGCCGGCCTGATTGCACGCAAGCTGCCGAGCTACGCCGTGTTCGGACGCCCCGACGTGGAGCGCGGCCTGATGCTCGGGGCCGCCCCGGAGTCGGACTTCGAGCGCGTCGGCCGCCGGGTGGCGATCAACATCCAGCGAATCCTTCTGGGCGAAAACGCCAGCGGGCTATCGATCGACCTGGCGCTGAACAGCGACCTGACGTTCAACATGGCAACGGCGCGTGCAATCGGCTTCTCGCCCTCGTTCGCATTGCTCACCGAGGCCACCGTCCTGTACGAGGAGCGCCTCGATGTGGCGCGCGAGGTCTCGCTGTTGCAGGCAGTTCGCGAGGCGCTGGAGGTCAACCTCGACCTGGCTGCCTTCGATCGCGCGGTGGCGGCGGGCATGCAGCAGGTTCGTGGCGTGAGGTCCGGCCTGTTGCCGCAGCTTGACGTCTCGCTCACCGGCGTACAGATCGACGCCGATCGCGCCGAGGCGAGCTTCGGGAGCCAGCGCGAGCGCACCTTCACCGCCGGGCTCGGATTGACGCAGCTGATTTGGTCGGACGAGCTGCGCACGCAGATCACCGCAAAGGAGCACAGCCAGCAGGCCCTGGAGCATCAACGCGAGCAGCTCCGACTCGACGTCATCGCCGAAGCGGCAGCGGCGTTCCTCGACATCCTGCGGGCCAAGATCGGCGAGAACGTCCTCAAGCAGAACCTGTCGCTGACGCGCACCAACCTCGACCTGGCGCGCGTGCGTCAGAGCATCGGCACGGCCAACCCGGCCGAGGTGTTCCGCTGGGAGAGTCAACTGGCGACCGAGCGTAGCGAGGTAATCGACGCTAGCGCGCTGCGCAACCAGGCCGAGATCGCCCTCAATCGCGTCCTCAATCGGCCGCTGGAGGAGCCGTTCCGCACCGTCGATGAGGGCATCGCCGCCGATCCGCTCGAAAGCGACGCCTGGGCAGCGTTTCGCGCCGAGCTCGAGCCCTATCTCGACAACCAGGGCGGCTTCGCGGTGCTGCGAGACTTCATGGCGCAGGAGGCCCTGCGCGCATCGCCCGAGCTGCGACAACTCGACGCGTTCATTGCTGCCCAGCAGCGGGTCCTCACGGGTACCCGGCGCGCCCTCTGGGCGCCGACGATCGCACTGTCGGGGCAGCTTTCCCAGATCCTTGGCAGGGGAGGCGCCGGCGATCCGTCGTCCAGTGCAGTCGAGCTGCCGTTCAGTTTCCCGGCGCCGGGGAACAATAGCTGGAGCGTCGGACTGTCGGCGAGCCTGCCGCTGATGACCGGCGGTTTTCGCGTCAGCGAGCGCCAACGCGCCCTACACGACCTGGAACAACTCAGCATTGAGCGTCGCGCCACCGCCGAACGCATCGAGCAACGAACGCGGTCGGCCATGCATGCCACCCGGGCGTCATTCGCTGCCCTCGAGCTTACCCGCGTCGCCGCCGTCGCGGCACGGCGCAACTTCGAGCTCGTGCAGGACGCCTACGCGCAGGGTGTAGCGGACATCATCGACTTGCTCGATGCGCAGAACGCTGCCCTGGTTTCTGACCTCGGAGCCGCAACGGCGGTCTACGACTACCTGCTCGATCTGGTGAACGTGGAGCGCTCCGTGGCCCGGTTTAACCTGTTTGCCAGCGATGTCGAGGCGCGTGATTTCCTACGGCGTCTGGCCGATTTCAACGCCCAGAGAACGGAGTCCGATCGATGAGACCAAAGCTCCTGATAGTGCTCGGCCTGTGTGTGGCAGGCTGCGCTGCAGAGGCGCCGCCGGCTGAGCCTGTACTCCGCCCGGTGCGGTCAGAGACCGTTGCGGCGGCAGGAGCGGCGCGTGAGCGCATCTTCTCGGGCGTCGCCATCGCCAGCATCGAATCGCAACTCAGCTTCCGCGTCGGCGGAACGATTACGCGGGTGGCGGTCGATGTCGGCGACCGAGTGGGTGCCGGACAGGTGATCGCCGAGCTTGACCCCACCGATCTGCGGCTGGAGCTCGAGGGTGCGCAGGCGGCGCTGGACCAGATGCAGGCGAGCCGACGCAACGCCGAAGCTGACTTCGAGCGCGCCCGCGAGCTCTACGAGAACAACAACGCCTCGCAGAACGAGTACGACGCCGCCCGCGCCCAGGCGGAATCCGCGGCCGCGTCGGTCGACTCGGCGCAGAAGCAGCTGGAGATGGCTGCGCAGCGACTCGACTACGCCACCTTGAGAGCGTCGATTGCAGGCGCCATCGCGGCGGTCAACGTGAACGACAACGAGAACGTCAATCCGGGCGCCGCGGTCGCGATGCTCACCTCGGGCTCGCGGCCCGAAGTGCGGGTGGCGATCCCCGAAAACCTCATCGGGCGCGTCGCACGCGGCGTCGGCGTCGAGGTGCAGTTCGACGCCTTGCCCGACCGCCGACTCGGACGGTCGAGCTCGAGCTACCCGCTGGCACGCCGATCGGCCGCACCGAGGCCATGGTCGAACGCTTCGATGCGTTCATCGGTGACCAGCTGACCGCTGGCGCCGGCCGCGACGAGGGC